>NZ_JAFBBZ010000001.1:1488821-2977642 GCF_016907435.1 Nocardioides salarius
AGGAGTCGACATGGGACCTCTCCGGACGATGGGTGGGGACGGCCCGCCCATCATCCCGCCCGCCCCCAAGGGCATCGACCAGAGCATCGACCAGGGCATCGACCAGGGCATCGACGGGGCCCGCTACCCCATCCGTCGTACGACGTCGGCGGCGGCCGCGAGCTGGTCGCGGTCGCAGGAGGTCGGGATCAGCTGCACCTCGTCGCAGCCGAGGGCGGCGAACCCGCGCAGCGTCTCCTCGAGCTCAGCAGCGGTGCCGGCGAACCCGGTGGTGGGCGCCATGGCGTCGACGAGGGAGGCGGGCAGCCAGTTCATGTAGTGCCGCAGGTGGCGGTGCACCTGGGTGCGGGCGGCGCCGTCGCCGTCGTCGAGGGCGAACCAGAACGACGTGGTCAGCCTCGGCGCCGGCCGCCCCGCCTCGGCCCACGACGACCGGGCCAGGTCGAAGAGCGACGCGACGGCGTCCACGTCGAGGTCGAGGGTGACGCCGGCGAGCCCGTCGGCCCAGGTGGCGGCGTGCTGCACGGTGCGTGGGCCCATGGTGCCGACGAGCACCGGCGGCCCACCCGCCTGCCCGGGCGGCGGCCCCACGGGCAGGGTCGCCTCGACGACCCGCTCCCCCGCCCACACCCGCCGCATCACGCCGACCCGCTCGGCCATCTCGCGCATCGTGCGGGTCGACAGGTCGGCGCCCGCGGCGCGGTAGTCCTCGTCGCGGCCGCCGACCCCGACCCCCACGGTGAGCCGCCCGCCGCAGAGCCGGTCGGCGGTGGCGAGCGCCTTGGCCAGCGGCACCGGCTCGTGCAGCTGCGGCACCAGCACGGTGAGCGCGATCGGCACGTCGGTGGTCCAGGCCGCCACCGCCCCGAGCAGGGTGAGCGTCTCGGGGTTGTCGAAGGCCAGCCGCTCGCCGAAGCACAGCGACGACCAGGGCCCGGTGTCGATGGCGCGCGCCCAGGCCTCGAGCGTGCCGGGCTCGGCCCACAGGTCGGGCTCCATCACGGGCAGCGTCATGCCGATCTCCACGCCCGCACTCTCGCAGAGCAACCGGGCCGCCACAGCAGGTCGAGCGATCCCCTACCCTGCCGAGGGTGGGTCGACGACGAGAGGCACCGGTCGCGGCGATCCTGGTCGCGCTGCTGGCGGTCGGGGTCGTGGGCGGCACCGGCTACGCCTGGTCGCGCTGGAACGACCAGGTCGCCACCGACACCGACGTCGAGTCGGTCGTCGACCCGGGCTCGCGCGACGAGCAGCTGCCCGATGCGCCGGGCCTGCCGACCGCGGAGCCCGAGCCGGAGCCGGCGTACGAGCCGCCGACCTTCTCGACCCTGACCCCGACCGCCAACCGGCCCCGCCCGGTGCTGCTGCTGGTCGGCGACGGCTGGGCGGCCGGTGACGGCGCCTCCGGCGACGACGCGTCGTACGCCGCTCGGCTGGGCAGCGACCTGGGCTGGGACGTGCGGGTGGTCGCCGAGCCCGGCGCGAGCTACCTCGCCGCGGGCGAGGCGGGTGCCACGGTCTCCGAGCTGTGGGCCGACGCCCCGCTCGCCGACATCGACCCCGACGCGGTGCTGGTGCAGGCCGACTACGCGGGCCCCGACCCCGACGTCGACGCGGTGACCCGGGCGATCTCCGAGCTGGGCGACCGGATCGCGGCCGACCTGCCGGGCGCGCCGGTGGTGGCGATCAGCTCGTTCCGCCCCGACGGCGTGAGCGCGAAGGACGAGACGGCGATGACGCGGGCGTGGCGTGCCTTCGACGGCACGCTGGTGCTGCGTCCGACCAGGCTGGGCTTCGCCGACCTGCCCACCGGCCCCGCCGGCAACCCCCTCGACGCGGGCCACGAGCTGATCGCGACCAGCCTCGAGGAGGCCTTCCGCGAGGCCGGGCTGGTGCCGGGCGGCTGAGCCGTCACGATCCCGCCGGGTCCCTCGGGTCCGCCGGCCCCGAGGGGTCGGGCTCCCAGCGCAGCAGGTCGCCGGGCTGGCAGTCGAGGACCTCGCAGAGCGCCTCGAGAGTGCTGAACCGCACGGCCTTGGCCCGCCCGTTCTTGAGCACCGCCAGGTTGGCGGGGGTGATGCCGACCCGCTCGGCGAGCGTGCCGACGGCCATCTTGCGGCGCGCGAGCATCACGTCGATGTCGACGACGATCGGCATCAGATGACCCCGTCGAGCTCGGCCTGCAGCCGCTTGGTCTCGTCGTCGAGCGCGACCGCCTGCGCCAGCAGGGTGCGCATCACGTAGACCACCAGCGCCACCCCGCCGGCCACCAGCGCCAGCCCGCAGACGATGCCGACGGCCCCGGGCGCGATCTCGTCGCCGGGCGTCGTGCGGTTGGCGTACGCCGCCAGCACGGCCAGCCCCAGCACCACCACGGCCCCGGCGCCGATGGCCGCGATCACGCGGTCGACGTGGCGGAAGGCCGCGAACGAGAAGACCGTGCCGTGGCGCACCATCGTCAGCAGCCGCCAGATCTCCACCCCGATCACCTGGAGCGCGAGGACGCCCACGACGAGCAGCGCCACCAGCGGGATACGCAGGTCGGCGCGGTCCTCGCCGCGTTCGAGCCAGAGCTGGAAGCCCAGCAGCACCTGCACGCCCACCGACCCGACCAGGGCCAGCCCGATCACGCCCCGCAGGACCAGGACCACGCGTGTGTTCATCGGAACACTCCTCTCGACCAACAGCGGATATCTATCGTAACTCGATAGACGACGCCGATGCCAGGATCGCCGACCACGCAGCGACCGGTGCGCCGTGCACAAAAAGGCCCGTGAGGTTCGTCCCCAGCGCCGTAGGCGGTCGAGCGCCGCGTCCCTAGTGTCGTGGGTCACACCCCTCGGGGTGAGGCGGCCGTCCGGGCCGCCCACCCCCGATCCGCCTTGGAGGTCCGATGCAGCTGGGCTACCTGCCGTGGGACGGCACGACGGCGCTCCGCGAGCGCCGTCACGAGATCGGTCTGCGCGACGACCGGGTCGAGCTGAGCTACGAGCAGTTCGAGACCCGGGTCGAGGCCTTCGCCGAGCAGCTCGCCGAGCAGGGGTTCGGGCGGGGCGCGGTCCTGGCGATCATGCTGCCCAACCGCGTCGAGCTGCTCGTGGCCATGTTCGCCGCGTGGCGCCTCGGCGGCGCCGCCACCCCGGTCAACCCGGTGTTCACCGCGCACGAGGCCGAGCACCAGCTGGGGGACTCCGGTGCCGCCGTGGTGGTCAACCTGGGGCCCGACGCGCCCTCCGACGGGCGGTGCACGATCCACGTCGACGACATGCGCACCGAGCGCCGGGGCGAGGCCGTGCGTCCTGTCGCGCTGGCCGGCGACGACCTCGCGCTGCTGATCTACACGAGCGGATCGACCGGCCACCCCAAGGGCGTGATGCTCGACCACACGCACGCCGAGGCGATGTCCCGCTCGATGGCCGAGCACCTCCGGCTGACCCACGACGACCACTGCATGCTCATCCTGCCCCTGTTCCACGTGAACGCGATCATGGTCAGCGCGCTGGCCACGATGCGCTCCGGCGGCCAGCTCAGCGTGATCGGTCAGTTCTCGGCGCGGACCTTCTTCGACCGGGTCGAGCAGCTGCGCCCGACGTACTTCTCCGCGGTGCCGACCATCTACGCGGTCCTGGCCGCGCTGCCCGACGACGTCCGCCCCGACACCTCCTCGCTGCGCTTCGTCATCTGCGGCGCCGCACCGGTGTCCCGCGAGCTGCTGGAGAGGTCCCAGGAGCGCTACGGCTTCACGATCGTCGAGGGGTACGGCCTCACCGAGGGCACCTGCGCCTCCGCGTGCAACCCGGTCGACGGCGTCCGCAAGCTCGGCACCGTCGGGCCGGCCCTGCCCGGTCAGCGGCTCGCCATCGGTGGCGCCGACGGCGAGCACCTGCCTCCCGGCGAGGTCGGCGAGGTGCTCATCTCCGGGCCCACCGTGATGCGCGGCTACCTCAACCGGCCCGAGGCCACCGCCGAGACCGTCGTCGACGGGTGGCTGCACACCGGCGACGTGGGTCATCTCGACGCGGACGGCTACCTCACGATCGTCGACCGCGTGAAGGACATGATCATCCGCGGCGGGGAGAACATCTACCCCAAGGAGATCGAGGCGGTCCTGGCCGGTCTCGACGGTGTCCTCGAGGCCGCCGTCGTCGGCCGCGACGACGAGATGTACGGCGAGGTGCCCGTCGCCTACGTCAGCACCTACCCCGGCTCGGACCTCACCCAGGACGAGCTGCTCGACCACTGCCGCCGGCACCTGACGAGGGTGAAGGTGCCAGAGCGCATCGAGATCATCGACGCCCTGCCCAGGAACCCCGTCGGGAAGATCGACAAGCCCACGTTGCGCCGCGCCCTGGGGGCCCTGCCCGCCTGAGCGCACCACCGCCACCAGCACGACCAGCACGACCAGCACGACGGATGCAGCGCGAGGTCCTCGCGCTGGTTCCTCCTGCCCCGACGAAGGAGATCACTGTGGGATTCAAGACAGCAGACATGCCGCCGGTGGACCCGGCCCACTACGAGGACATGCCGTTCATGGACCGCATGCGGATGCTCGCCACCCACTGGGCCGAGTACGGCTTCGGTGGCCCGAAGTCGAACCACATGCTCTACGTCTACAAGCTCGTCTTCTACGCCGTCGGCGGCGTGCTCGTCATCGCGCTGACCACCCCGGGCCTGGGCGGCCTCGGCAACCTCGCCGGGTGGTGGGGCGAGCCGATCGTCTACCAGAAGCTGATGGTCTGGACCGTGCTCTTCGAGATCGTCGGCCTCGCGTCGTCCTCGGGCCCGCTGGCCTTCAAGTTCAAGCCCTTCATCGGCGGCTTCCTCTACTGGTCGCGCCGCCACACGCTGCGCCTGCCCCCGTGGCCCGGCAAGGTCCCCTTCACGCGGGGCGACCACCGCACCCCCGTCGACGTCACCATCTACCTGGTCATCCTGGCGGTGCTCGGCTTCCTGATGGTGACCCCGGGCGCCGAGACCTCCGCGATGCCGGGCAGCGACGCCGGGCTGCTCCCGCAGTGGGGCCTGCTCGCCTACGTCGCCCTGATCATCGTGATGGGGCTGCGCGACAAGGTCGTCTTCCTCGCCGCCCGCTCCGAGCAGTACGTCGCGGTGATGTTCTTCTTCGGCGTCCTGTCCCACCACGTCGACATGATCCTGGCCGCCAAGATCGCCATGGTCTCCATCTGGCTCGGTGCCGGCATCTCCAAGTTCGGCCACCACTTCACCAACGTGGTCCCGCCCATGGTCAGCAACACCCCCTGGATCACCTCGCTGCGCTTCAAGCGCTCGCTCTACCGCGACTACCCGGAGGACCTGCGCCCGTCGAAGGTCTCGTGGGGCTTCGCCCACGTCGGCGGCACCGTCGTCGAGCTGGTGCTGCCGATGGTCCTGCTGTTCTCGACGAGCCCGACCCTGACCTGGCTGGCGATCGCCGGCATGATCGCCTTCCACGTCTTCATCACCTCCACGTTCCCGCTGGCCGTGCCGCTGGAGTGGAACATCTTCTTCATCTTCGCGGCGGCCTGGATCTTCGGCGGGTTCCCCGCCTGGGACGGCTACGCCGTCACCGACATCAGCTCGGCCTGGCTGCTGCTGCCGGTCGTGGCCGCCTTCGTGACCTTCCCGATCCTGGGCAACCTGCGACCCGACCTGGTCTCCTTCCTGCCCTCCATGCGCCAGTACGCCGGCAACTGGGCCTCGGCCACGTGGGCCTTCCGCGGCGACGAGGCGGAGAACAAGCTCAACACCCACCTGGTGAAGTACAACGCCAACCAGGTCGACCAGCTGGCCGGCGCCTTCGGCAAGGACATCGCCGAGATCTTCATGCAGAAGGCGATGGCCTGGCGCACCATGCACAGCCAGGGCCGCGGCCTGATGTCGCTGATGATGCGCCACCTCGACCGGCTGGAGAACTACCGCATCCGCGAGGGAGAGTTCGTCTGCACGACCCTGGTGGGCTGGCAGTTCGGCGACGCCCACCTGCACAACGAGGCGACGATCAGTGCCGTGCAGAAGCGCTGCCGGTTCGAGCCCGGCGAGTGCATCGTGGTGTGGGTGGAGTCCCAGCCGATCCACCGCTCGACCCAGGAGTACAAGGTCATCGACGCCGCCCTGGGTGTCGTCGAGCGGGGCACCTGGAACGTGCGCGAGGCGGTCGACGAGCAGCCCTGGCTGCCCAACGGCCCCATCCCCCACACGGTGACGTGGCGGATGGCCGGCTACAAGCCGGCCGGGGACCACGTGCACCCGGTCGCGCAGGGTGCCGCCTCCGGGCGCACGGTGATCCCGGCACCCGTCGTCCCTGTCGCGCCGGCGGATGGCAGAGTCGAGGCGTGACCACCGCAGTCGTGGTCGGCAGCGGGCCCAACGGGCTCGCTGCCGCCCTCACCCTCGCCGCCGAGGGCGTGCAGGTGCGGGTGCTCGAGGCCGCCGACACCGTCGGCGGAGGCACCCGCACCAACGAGCTGACGGTGCCGGGCCTGCTGCACGACGAGTGCTCGGGCTTCCACCCGCTCGCGGTCGACACGCCCTTCTCGCGCCGCTTCGACCTGTCCGGCCACGGGCTGGAATGGCTGTGGCCCCAGGCGCAGTACGCCCACCCGCTCGACGGAGGTCGTGGAGCGGTGGCCTGGCGCTCGGTGGAGGACACCGCGGCCGGGCTCGGCGCCGACGGCAGGGCGTGGCGCTCGGTCTTCGGCTACCTGAGCGAGCAGTTCGGCGACATCGCCGAGGACTTCCTGCGCCCGATGCTGCACGTGCCGCGGCACCCCTTCAAGCTCGCCCGCTTCGGGCTGCTCTCCCTGCCACCGGCGGCGCTGACCGCTCGCCGCTGGTCCTCCGCCGAGGCCCGTGGCCTCTTCGGCGGCGTCGCCGCACACGCGATGCGCCCCTTCGGCTCCCCGGTGTCCTCGGCCATCGGGGTGGCGCTCGGCACCGCCGCGCACCGCTACGGCTGGCCGGTGGCCCGCGGCGGCTCGGCCTCGATCGCCACCGCCCTCACCTCGCTGCTCGCCGAGCACGGCGGCACGGTGGAGACGGGGGTGCGGGTCGAGTCGCTGGCCGAGCTCGACTCCCCCGACATCGTGATGCTCGACGTCGCTCCGGGCGCCGCGGTGCGCATCATCGGTGGCGCCATGCCGAGGCGCATCGCCAAGGCCCTGACCCGCTACCGGCACGGGCCGGGCGCGTTCAAGGTCGAGTTCGCCGTCGAGGGCGCGGTGCCCTGGCAGCACGAGCAGTCCCGGCTGGCGGGCACCGTGCACGTCGGGGGCAGCTTCGAGGAGATGGCCGCCGCGGAGTCCGAGGTGCACCGGGGCCGGATGCCCGAGCGGCCGTTCGTGCTCGTGGGCCAGCAGTTCGTGGCCGACCCCTCCCGTGCGCGTGGTGACACCGTCCCCGTCTACGCCTACGCCCACGTGCCGGCGGGCTACACCGGCGACGCGACGGCGGCGCTCGAGGCCCAGATCGAACGGTTCGCACCCGGCTTCCGCGACCGCGTGGTGGCCAGGCACGTGCGGTCGACGCTCGAGATGGAGCAGCACAACCCCAACTACGTCGGGGGTGACGTGGTGACCGGCGCCAACGACGCGCTGCAGCTGGTCTTCCGACCACGTCCGGCCCTGGACCCCTACACCCTCGGGGTGCCGGGCGTGTACCTCTGCTCGGCGGCCACACCGCCGGGCGCGGGCGCGCACGGGATGGCCGGCTACAACGCCGCCCGTTCGGCGCTGGCACGGCTCGGGGCGTGAGCGCGCAGCGATGGACGGAGCCCCCATGACCGAGCAGGTGCCGCACCGCCGGACCGTGCCGCCGGACTCTCCCGAGGCAGCGGAGATCGCGCGGCTCACGGCGCTGGTCGGCGAGCGTCTGCAGCGCCGCTTCGACGACCTCAACGCGAGCATGAACGAGGCCATCGAGGAGGCGATCGTCGACCTGGGCGACCCCGACCTGACCGACATGCTCCACGCGAGCGTGGAGGGCAACATCGCCACGATCCTGCACATGCTGCGCCACGACATCCCGCTCGAGCGGGTCCAGCCGATCACGGCCGCCACCGAGTACGCCATCCGGCTGGCGCAGCGCGGGGTGCCCGGCACCTCCCTGCGCCGGGCCTACCACTTCGGGTCCGACGACCTGCTGGGGCAGGCCTTCGAGGAGGTGCGCCAGATCGACGTCGACCCCGACACCCGGTTGCGGCTGCTGCACCACCTGGCCGGCTGGATGCACTCCTACGTCGACTGGATCACCCGGATCGTGCTCGACGCGCACGAGGGCGAGCGCCGCCAGGTCGAGGAGCGCAGCGCCTCGATCGCTGCGACCCTGGTCCGGCGGGTGCTCGAGGACTCGACGGGGGCCCACCACGACTTCGCCGAGCGCACCGGCTACCGCCTCGACCAGCACCACGTCGCGGCGGTGGTGTGGATGGCGGGGGCGAACCCTGCGGTCGACCACACCGACGCGCTCAAGTCGCTCGCCGGCGAGCTGGGCTCGGCCACCGGGTCGAGCGCGGCGCTCTTCACCGCCGTCGACCGCAGCACGGCCTGGGTCTGGTGGGGCCGCAACGGCGACGCGAGCCCGCTGGCCGCCGACGTGGTCGAGCTCGTGCTGACGCGCCACGAGCAGGCACGCGTCGCGCTCGGCCAGACCGGTCGGGGCGCGGCCGGGTTCCGCACCAGCCACCGTCAGGCCGGCGCCGCTCGCGACCTGGCCCGGGCGGCCAGCACCGGCCAGCAGGTCACCGCCCACGGCGACCGGGCCGTGGCCGTGGTGGCGATGCTGCTGCACGACATGCACGACCTGGCCGGGTGGGTGGGCGACGTGCTGGGACCGCTGGCGGCCGACACCGACAACGCGGCACGGCTGCGCGAGACCCTGCTGACGTTCCTCGTCAGCGGCAGCTACCAGGCCACGGGGGAACGGCTGATGCTGCACCGCAACACCGTGAAGTACCGGGTCGACCGTGCGCTCGAGCTGCGCTCGCGCGGCCTCGAGGACCGGCTCGACGTCGAGCTGGCGCTCGAGTCGGTGCGGCTGCTGGGCGACGTGCTGCTGTCGCGGTGAGCGTCACCCCGCCCGGTGGGCCTGGCGCACCGCCCGGGCGATGGCGCGCGCGTAGCGGCGGGCCATCACCTGCTGGAAGAGCGGCAGCAGGGGCCCGGCGGCCCGGACCAGCGGCCACGCGGGGCGGGAGTACGCGGTGACCGTGAAGACCACCGAGCCGTCGGGCTCGAGATGCACCACGAACGCCTCCTCGCCGGTGAGCGGGTGTCCGGGCAGGGTGCCGTAGGCGAACCCCCGCCGGTCCGGCTGGTCGACGACGTAGAGCACGCGCGCGGGGGCGCGGAGCGCCCAGGGCCCCAGGCCGAGCCGCACCCCGACGACGTCACCCTCCGCGGCCGGCCGGTCGCCCGGCTGCACCCTCGACCCGAGGAGGTCCTGCGCCTGCCAGCCCAGCACCGCCCGAGCGGCGGTCTCGAGCTGTGGCCTGCCCCGGCCCACCACCCGCGAGTGGCGCAGGTGGTCGAACCCGGCAGGCGGCTCACCGCGCGTCGCGCCGACGGGCTCGTAGGTCAGGGCGCCCTCGCGCCCGACCCCCTCCCCCTGGTTCACGAGCGAGAGACTACGGGCCGGCTCAGTCCGCGGCGTCAGCCAGCACGGCCTCGGGCGAGCTGCGCAGGATCGGGATCAGCGCGGTCATGCCCAGCAGCGGCAGCAGCCCGAGGATCGCCAGCGCCCACGGCAGCCCGGTGACGCCACCGAGCCCGCCGACCATGGCGGAGCCGACGGAGCCGCCGGTCATGAAGACCAGGGTGGCGATGCCGAGGGCGACGCCGCGCACGTGCACCTGCACCGCCTCGCCGACCGACGCCGAGAGGGCGGGCTGGCCGGCGCCGAAGGCGAAGGTGACCAGGATCAGCACCAGGGCGAGCAGCACCGGGGAGAGCACGGCGGAGCCCCACGCGGCGAGGAACAGCGCCAGCGACGAGGCGATGGCACCGATGGCCAGCGTGCGCACCGCCCCGATCCGGGTGAGCAGCGGGCCGGTGAGCCGGGGCATCAGCACCGCCACGAGGGAGGCGGGCAGCAGCAGCAGGCCGACCTGCCAGGGCTCCCAGCCGGCCTCGCCGACGAGCACCGCCGGCACCGCGATCAGCAGCCCGAACCAGGCGGCCGGCACGGCCGCGGCGGCCAGCGCCGAGCGCACCACCACGGGGTTGCGGATCACGTCGCGGGGCAGGAACCCGTCGGGCCGGCGTCGCACCTGCAGCGCCACCAGCGGGGTGCCGAGCCCGAGCAGCAGCAGCCCGACGAGCGCGATCACCAGACCGGTCGAGGGCGACTGGATCAGCAGCACCAGCCCGGCGGCGGTCAGCGCGACCAGGATCGCGCCGAGCACGTCGAGGCGCGCCCCGCTGCCCTCGGTGGTCAGCGCCCGCCACACGAACGGGATCACCAGCGCCCCGAGCATCGGGATCGCCATCACCGCGCGCCACCCGAAGGCGGCCTCGGTCAACCCGCCGAGCAGCGGGCCGAGGCTGGTCACGGCGGCCGCGGTGCCGGCCAGGCGGCCCAGGGCCAGCCCGCGCACGGCGCCGTCGTACCGGCCGCTGAGGATCGCCACCCCGAGCGTCGGCACAGCCGCGGCGCCCGCGCCCTGCACGAGGCGGGCGAAGAGGAGCACGCCGTACGTCGGCGCCAGCGCCGCCAGCAGCGCGCCACCGGTCATCAGGCCGATGCCGACCAGCAGCGGGGTGCGGATGCCGACGAGGTCGGAGAAGCGGCCGTAGAGCGCGGTGGTGACCGCGAACATCAGCGCGTAGAGGCTGATCGTCCAGGCGGTGGCGCCGACGCCGATGCCGAAGTCCTGGCCCAGCGCGGGCAGCGCCACGGCGGCCGCGGCCGAGCCCATCCCGGCGAGCCCGAAGAGCACGCCGATGAGCATGGACACGCGGCGTGAGTCGTCGATGGGCACGATCTCTCCCAACTCCGCGGCGCGGCCCCGCATTCCCGCCACCCTCGCACCGCGTCGGGACCCCACAAAGATAAATCCTGGAATTTCCTCGGAGGGATGTATGAGACGTCCACCTCGGGGAACAGGTCTAGTGACGCCAGGCCCGGCGTGTACACACCCCCCAGTGATGCCGGGCCTGGCGTCCTCACGTTCCCGGCCCGGGGGTCAGCCGGCCGGCGGCGGCCCGCCGACGAACGGCAGCACCACCGAGCACCCGACCGGCGTACGCCGCTGCGGGTCGAGGGCGTGCAGCACGTGCCCGGCCGCGACCGGGTCGGCGACGATCTGGAAGTGCTCGGCGTAGTCGGTGGCGCACTCGTCCTGCACGACGATGTTGGTCATCCCCCGCTCGATGCCCGAGGTGTGCGGCACCACCAGCTCGTCGTAGCGGGTCACGATGTTGGTGTAGTCGATGCCCTCGACCGCGACCCCGCCGCGACGGATCCTGCGCAGGAACCGCGAGTCGGGCGAGAACTGCCCGCAGGCCACGCAGAACGGCACGGAGGAGTCGACCGGCATCCCGGAGGCGCTGCCGGCGAGCGCGGCGGCGCCGCCGACCTCGGTGCCGTGCCACAGCGGCGCGATCGAGACGTAGCGCTTGACGTGCTTCGCCCCGCCGAGGAACTTCACGTACCAGCTCGGCATCAGGGTGCCCTGGGAGTGCCCGACGAGGTCGACCTTGCGGGCCCCGGTGGCGCGGCGTACGTCGCCGACGAAGCGCTTGAGCTCACGGGCGCTCGACTGCATCCGCCGCATCCCCCCGAAGACCTCGGTCGCCGGCCCGCCGAGGTCGTCGACGCCGTAGGTCAGCGCGAAGACGCAGTAGCCCTCGTTGGCCAGCAACGGCCCGTAGGTCTGCCAGTTCGTGGCCCGGTTGCCGAAGGTGCCGTGCACCAGCACCACCGGGCGCGGGTGCCGGCGGCTGGGTCGGCAGTCCCAGTCGTTGGTGCCGGGGGCGTCGCTCTGGGCGCCGCCGAGCAGGGCGTAGGGCAGGAAGTTGTAGGGCACCGGGTAGCGCTCGGCCGCCACGGCGCCGACGGGCACGAGGGCGCCGGTGAGGCCCAGGGCGGTGAGGAGCACGACGAGGACGGCGGGGAGGCGACGCATGCCCCCTCAACGACCCGCTGCCCCGACGGTGACGCCGGTCCTGGGTGCGTCAGTCGTCGGGCTGGCGCTGCGGCAGCTGCACGGTGACGGTGGTGCCCTTGCCGGGGGTGCTGGTCAGCGCGACGCTGCCGCGGTGCGCCTCGACGATGCCGTGCACGAGCGCGAGGCCCAGGCCGGTGCCGGGCACCTGGTCGGCGGTGGCGCTGCGGCTGCGGTAGAGCCGCTCGAAGACCTTCTTCTGCTCCGCGGGCTCGATGCCGGCGCCGGTGTCGGCGACGGTGATCACGGTGGAGTCGGCGAGCGCGCTGACGGTGACGTCGACGTGGCCGCCCGCGGGGGTGAACTTCACGGCGTTGGCGACGAGGTTGTCGACGACCTGGGTGAGCCGGTGCTTGTCGCCGGTCACCGGGGCCAGCGTCTCGGGGTCGCCGTGCACGTGCACGGCCACGCCCTTGCGGCGCGCGTCGCGGTGCCGCTCGGTGACGACCTCGCCGGCCAGGTCGAGCACGTCGACGTCCTGCAGCCGCAGCCGGATCTGGTCGAGGTTGCCGACGGCGAGGGTGAGCAGGTCGGTGACCAGGCGCAGCTCGCGGTCGGCGTTGGCGCGGATCCGCTCCAGCATGTCGCGCCCCAGCGGGCTGAGCGCGTCGTGCTCGAGCTCGTCGAGCAGCTCGGCGTAGCCGATGATGGAGGTCAGCGGGGTGCGCAGCTCGTGGGTGACGGTGGCCAGCAGCTCGTCGCGCAGCCGGTCGGCCTCGGCCTCCAGACGCAGCCGCTCGGTGATGTCGCGCACCGTGGCGACCGCGAGCCGACCGTCGCCGTAGGGCACGGAGGCCAGCGAGATCTCGGCGGGGAACTCCACCCCGTCGCGACGGTAGGCCGGCAGCTGCAGCAGCCCCATCGGCCGGTGGCTGTAGCCGTTGCGGCGCCGGGGGTGGGTGGGGCGCAGCCGGGGCGGCACCAGCACCTCGATCCGCTCGCCCTCGAGCTCGGCGGGACGCCAGCCGAAGACCGGCTCGACCTGGGTGTTGGCGGCGGTGATCAGCCCGTCGTCGCCGACGACGATGACGGCGTCGGGCACCGCGTCGAGGGTGGCGCGGAAGAGGTCGGCGCTGGGCAGGACGCCGGTGTGCGGCGCCTCGGGCGCGCGCTCGGCAGAGGTCGACGCCGGGGCCCCGTCCTCGTCCGTCGACCGCACCCCGGCTCCTCGCTCTGTCGCTGCCCCGGCTCCGGGGACGGTCGCCAGTGTGCCAGGACCACGCTCACCCCCCGGGGATTCAGCGCATGGTCTGGCGGAACAGTCCGAGCAGCCACATCGGCCCGTTGCCGGGTGCCTCACCGGCGCCCGGGGGGCGTGTGCGCAGGAAGTCGCTGAAGCCGTCGAGGGGCGCATCGAGGTCGTCGACGTAGCGGAAGCCCATCGTCCACTGGGCGAAGGTGCGCTCGGCGATGCTCTCGCGGAGCAGCTCGATGATCCCGTGGTGGCGCGGGTCGGCGCAGATCTTCGCGTAGGTCTCGACCACCGCGTCGTCAGGGCCCTCGAGGGCCTGGATGATGTTGCCGTCGCGGTAGAGCATCATCCCCGTCAGCCCGAGCGCCTGGTTCTTGGCGCGGACCGCTCGCAGCATGTCGAGCAGCTGGGGCTCGGTGAGCAGCTCGGCGGCCGAGCTGACGTAGGTGATCGAGAGCACCTGGTCACCCTAGGAGCAGCATCCGCAGCCGTGGCGCCGCCGCACCGTGGCGCGACGTTAGGCTCGCCCCGTGACGGACCGTTGGCGGCAGGCTGCCGAGCGCCAGAAGTGGATGGTCGAGCACCGCCGCCACCTGCACCGCGAGCCGGAGGTCGGGCTCGAGCTGCCCGACACCCACGACCACCTGGCCACGACCCTGCGCGAGCTGGGCCTCGAGCCGACCGTGCACCCGGGCGCCGGCGTCACCGTCGAGGTGCCGGGCACGACCGACGAGCGCCCGGTGGTGCTGCGCGCCGACATGGACGCGCTGCCGGTCACCGAGCGCACTGGTCTGCCGCACACGTCGCGGCGTGACGGCGCGATGCACGCCTGCGGCCACGACCTGCACATGGCGATGCTGCTGGGCGCCGCGTCGTGCCTGGTCGAGCAGCCGCCCCGGCGGCGTACGGTGCTGGTCTTCCAGCCCGGCGAGGAGACCGACCGGGGCGCGGTGCCGACGCTCGCGCAGCACGCCGCGCTGGCGGTGGACGACGCGGAGGCCTTCGCGATCCACGTGCACGCGACCTGGCCGGCGCACACCGTGCACCTGCGCGCGGGCACCTTCATGGCGTACGGCGACTGGTTCCGCGTCGACTACCGCGGCCCGGGAGCCCACGCCAGCCAGCCGCACCTGGCCGGCAACCCGGTGGTGGCGGCCAGCGAGCTGGTCCGGCGCCTGGGCGAGCGCGTCGAGGGGCTGCGCCGCGACGAGCACCTGGTCGCCACGGTCACCGAGTCGCTGATCGGCAACACCGTCAACGTCATCCCCACCGACGGGCGCCTGCGCGGCACGATGCGCACCCTCTCGGCCGAGCGGCGCGACCGGCTGCACACCGCGCTGCGCGACCTCGCGAGCGCCACCGCCGCCGAGGTCGGCGTCGAGGCGGGCACCACCGTCACCGAGGGCTACCCGGCCGTGGTCAACGACGCGGCGTACGTCGACCGGGTGCGCGCCGCGCTCGGCGGGCGCCCCGCGCCGGTCGAGGTGGTGGAGATGAGCGAGCCGTCGATGGTGATCGAGGACTTCGCCTACTTCCTGCAGCGCTGGCCGGGCGCGATGGTCTACCTGGGCGCGCAGGTGCCCGGCCACGAGGCGTTCAACCACGCCGCCGACGCGGTCTTCGACGAGGCGGTGCTGGCGACCGGCGCCGCGCTGCACCTGCTCGCAGCCGACGGCCTGCCGGCGGCCTGAGGACCACCGGCAGGCCGGGCGTCAGTGGGCGGCCAGGTCGGCGCGCACCCGGGCACCGGCGTGCACGGTGTGGGCCGCGGCCAGGGCGTTGGCCCGGCGTACCGCCTCGAGGAGGTCGGCGCCGTCGGCGAGCTGCTGGGCCAGGGTGCCGCAGAAGACGTCGCCGGCGCCGCTGGCGTCGGTGGCCTCGGTGGGCACCCCGGGCACGGCGACCGGGGCGTCGTCGCCCTGGAAGCACAGCGCACCGGCGGCGCCGAGGGTGACCACGACGCTGCCGTGGTGGCCGAGCGCCGCGACGCAGACCGCGACCCCGGTGGGGTCGGTCGGCTCGGGCCGGCCCACCAACCGGCCCAGCTCGCTGCGGTTGGGCACCAGCACGTCGACCCCGGCCAGCAGCTCGCGCACCGGGGTGGGGTCGGCCGGCATCGGCGCCGGGTTGAGCACCACCCGGGCGCCGTGGGCGGCGGCGACGGCCGCGGCCACCGCGTCGACCGGCACCTCGAGCTGCAGCAGCAGCACGTCGGGCCGGGCGGCCGCGACGGCGGCCTCGACCTCGCTCGCGGTGAGCGAGGCGTTGGCGCCGGGGTCGACGACGATGGTGTTCTCGCCCTCGGCGTCGACGGTGATCACGGCGATGCCGGTGCCGAGGTCGTCGCGGCGCGCGACGGGCGAGACGTCGACGTCGAGGTCGGTGAGCGCGGCGAGCGCCCGCTCCCCCGGCTCGTCGTCGCCGACCGCGCCGACCATGCTGACCCGGGCGCCCAGCACGGCCGCGGCGGCCGCCTGGTTGGCGCCCTTGCCGCCGGGCGAGACCAGGCGGGTGCCGCGGGTCAGGGTGGTCTCCCCGGGCCGGGGCAGCGCGACGACGCCGAGGGTGGTGTCTTCGTTGAAGGAGCCGACCACGCAGACCCGGCCGCTGGCCGCGCTCACGTCGTCCCCAGCCGGTCGAGCGCCGCGAGCACCAGGTCCCAGTAGCGCTCGGCGTCGAGCCCCATCGCGACGTGCACGTTGGCGGGGTGCTCGGGGTAGCGGTCGTAGAGGTCGACGACGGTGGTGCCGCGGGTCCAGGTGCCGTCGAGCTCGACGGCCACGAACGCCTCGCGCCACTCGATGACGTCGGGGTCGAGCAGCGGCGCGATCGTGCACGGGTCGTGCACGGGCGGCGCGGCGAACTCCCAGATCCGCTCGTAGGAGTCGCCGAAGAAGCCCATCCAGGCCGCGCAGGTGCGCCCGACCTCGTGCGGCATCGCCGACATCCGCTCGACGACGGCGGGGGTGGCCAGCGCCTGGTGGGTCAGGTTGAGCCCGACCATCCGCAGCAGCACGCCCGAGCGGAGCACCACGTCGAGCGCCTCGGGGTCGGCGTAGGTGTTGAACTCCGCGGTCGGCGTGTGGTTGCCGCGCTCGGTGGAGCCGCCCATGAAGACGAGCTCGCGGATGCGGTCGGCCAGGTCGGGGCGCTCGGTGAGCAGGTGGCCCAGGTTGGTCATCGGCCCGGTCACCACGACGGTGACCGGCTCGGGCGACTCCTCGAGGCTGCGGGCCAGCAGCTGCACGGCGCTCTCCTCGACCGGGGCGACCGTGGCCTCGGGCAGGTCGGGGCCGTCGAGGCCGCTGACCCCGTGCACGTAGTTGCCCAGCGCCAGCTCGCCGCGCATCGGTCCGGCGGCGCCGACGGCCACCGGCACGTCCTCGCGCCCGGCCAGCGCCAGCACCCGCTGGGCGTTGCGGGTGGCGTCCTCGACGGCGCAGTTGCCGAAGCAGGTGGTGATGCCGATCAGGTCGGTGCCGGGCGAGCCCAGCGCGAGCAGGATCGCGACGGCGTCGTCGTGGCCGGGGTCGCAGTCGAGCAGGACCGGCACCGGCTTGCCCGGTTGTGCCGCCTGTGCCGCCTGTACGGCGCTCATCGGTCGGCCAGCCAGCGCAGCATGCCGCCGACCAGCGGGGCGAAGCCGTCCCAGGCGAGGAAGTCCTCGGGGCACCAGTGCGGGCCGATGTCGGAGGTCCACACGAGCGAGCGGCCCTCGCCGACCTCGCGGGTGGCCACCAGCACGTCGTCGTCGACGGTGGCCACGACGGTGGCGTCCTCGCGGGCGCGCACCACGTTGTAGCCGAGCAGCGTCGGCGCCGAGGCGGCCTGCTCGCCCCAGCCGGCGGCGACCGGGTGCGAGGGGTCGGTGACCGCCATGGACACGCCCTGGGGCGCCTCGACCCGGTCGTCGGCGTCGAGCATCGTCACCGGCAGCACGTCGGCCACGGCGGTGCGGGCGAAGTTGGCGCGGGCCTGGAAGCCGGTGAAGCTGAGGTAGCCGCCGGCCATCATCAGCCCGCCGCCACCGCGGGTCCACTCGGCCAGCGCGAGCAGCGGGTTGTCGGTGCGCCTGCCCTCGAGGAAGACCTCCGGGGAGAGCACGAAGCTGTTGGCGCCGACGTCGGAGAGGATCACCACGTCGTACGCCGACAGCGCCTCGACGGTGCGCGGGAACGAGCCGGGCACGTCGTGGGCGTACATCTGCTCGATCTCGAGGCCCTCCGTGGCGGCGGCGGCGATGAACGCGTCGGCGCCGGTGTGGAAGGTGGTGCTCGAGAACTCGTCGAATCCCTTGACGTGGGTCGCGGTCGAGATCCAGCTCTCGCCGGCCAGCAGGATGCGGGTCACGGTGTCTCCTCGTGGTGGTGATCGTGGTGGTGATCAGGGTGGTGGTCGGCGCCGCCGAAGAGGCGGCGCGGGTTGTCGGTGAGCAGGCGCAGCACCTGGGCCTCGTCGACACCGTGGCGGTGCAGGCGGGGCACGAAGTACTGCAGGAGGTGGGCGTAGCCCGGGCCCCCGTGGCGGCGCAGGAGGGACTTGACGAAGACGTCCTGGCTCAGCAGCAGCCGGTCGCCGTGGCCGAGCCCGATGAGCCGGGCCAGGTGGGCGGCGTTGTCGTCGTCGGAGGGGCACTGCACGCCCTGGTCGGCGTAGAAGACCTCCATGCCGAGCATGTCGTACTGCACCCACGCGCCGCGCTCGAGCACCGCGCGCTGGTAGTCGAGGTCGGCGCCCGAGGGCCCCATGTGGCACAGCACGACCTTGGCGGGGTCGGCCCCGACGGCCTCGACGAGGTCGAGCACGTCGCCGGCGAGCCGGAACCAGCCGGGCAGGTGGACCTGCACCGGCAGCCCCGTCTCGACCTGGGCCAGCAGGGCGCCGCGCAGGCTGACCCGCTCGGCGGGGGTGAAGCCGGCGCTGACGCCGATCTCGCCGATGATGCCGGGGCGCACCCCGTCCTCGCCCTCGCGCAGGTCGGCGAGGATGCGCTCGGCGACGCCGTCGGCGCCCAGCGCCTCGACGTCGACCGGGTGGGAGTCCTCGAGGTAGAAGCCGGTGCCGGCGACCACGTGGACGCCGGTGCGCTCGGCGATCCGTCGCAGCCCGGCCAGGTCGCGCCCGATCCCCCAGCCGGTGGTCTCGACGATGGTGGCCCCGCCCAGCGCGGCGAACCGCGCGACCTCCTCGCAGGCCGCCTCGACGTCGTCGAGGGCCAGGTTGGCGCGGTTGCCGAAGGGGTCCTGGCGCAGGTCCCACAGCAGGTCGGCGGTGATCGGCGCCTCGGCGTACGCCGCGGGGTCGAGGCCGCGCGAGGTGGTCGGGGTCCACCACGACGAGACGTCGTTGAGCAGGTGCTCGTGGCTCAGGGTGATCCCGAGGTCGGCGACGGGCACCGGCCCCAGGACCGTCTGGACGGTCTGGACGGGGGTCATCGGCTCAGCCCTGCTGACCGGTGACCCGGCCGAAGAGCTTGGCGTTGAGCAAGATCGCCACGATCAGGATCAGGCCCTGGGTGATCGGCACCCAGTAGACGTCGACGCGCAGCAGCACCAGCCCGTTGCTGATCACGCCCAGGGTCAGCGCACCGATCGCGGAGCCGACGATCGAGCCCTTGCCGCCCATCAGCGCGGTGCCGCCGAGCACCACCGCGGTGATGACCTCGAGCTCGAAGAGGGTGCCGGAGTTGGCCGACCCGCTGGCCAGGCGGCTGGCGGTGATGACACCGGCCAGACCGGCGGCCAGCCCGGTGAGCGTGAGCAC
Organism: Nocardioides salarius; assembly: GCF_016907435.1. Lineage (NCBI taxonomy): Bacteria > Bacillati > Actinomycetota > Actinomycetes > Propionibacteriales > Nocardioidaceae > Nocardioides > Nocardioides salarius. Next base: position 1,507,934 of record NZ_JAFBBZ010000001.1, read on the forward strand.
GGCGAGCTGGATGCGGCGTACGTCGACACCGGCGCGGCGCAGCGACTCGGCGTTGGAGCCGGTGGCCACGACGTAGCGCCCGAAGCGGGTGTGGTTGAAGACGTACCAACCGAGCGCGACGACCACCAGCGCGATCCAGGTGGGGGTGTAGAGCCCGGCGAGCTTGCCGTTGCCGATGGGCAGCAGCGCGTCGGAGGTGATCGGGGTGCTGTAGCCGTCGGTGATCAGCAGCGCCAGCCCGCGCACCGCGGTGAGCGCGGCGAGGGTGACGATGAAGGACTGCAGCTTGCCGTAGGCGGTCAGGGCGCCGTTGATCATGCCGATGCCCAGGCCGAGCACGAGGGTCAGCGCGACCGCGACGAGCGCGTTGCGGCTCTCAGCGAAGATCGCCAGCGACGCCGCGGTCAGCCCGAGCGTCGAGCCCACCGACAGGTCGATGTTGCCGGTGGTGATGACGAAGGTCATCGCGACCGCCACGATCACGGTGGGCGCGACCTGGCGGGCGACGTTGACCAGGTTGTCGGTGGTCAGGAAGACGTCGGTCTGGACGCTGAAGAAGACGAACAGCACGACCAGGACGGCCAGGATCGAGAGCACCCCGAAGTTGCGGGTGAGGAACTCGTGGCGGCCGAGCCTGCCGGGCCCGCCGGTCTTGCCGGGCTTGCGGGTCGAGTCGGGGGTGCCAGGGGTGTCGGTCTGCGTGCTCACGGGCTCACTTCCCCATCATGGCGGTCACGAGACCGCCGAGGTCGGTGTCGGCGGGGGCCATCTCGCGGTGGTTGACGCCCTCGTGGAGGACCACGAACCGGTCGGCCACCTCGAAGAGGTCCTGCAGCCGGTGGGTGATCAGCACGACGCTGACCCCGCGCTGGGAGACGTCGCGGATCAGCTGCAGCGTCATCTCGACCTCCCGGGCGGCCAGGGCGGCGGTGGGCTCGTCGAGCACCAGCACCTTGGGCTCGAAGGTGACGGCGCGGGCGATGGCGATCGCCTGGCGCTGCCCGCCCGACATGTTGGCCACCAGCTGGCGGGTGTCGCTGATCCGGATGTGCAGGGTGGCCAGGTCCTTGGCGGCCTCCTCGTGCATCCGGGCGTGGTCGAGGCGCCGGGTCAGCGGGTGGTAGATCTCGCGGCCCAGGAAGAGGTTGCCGGCGACGTCGACGTCGTTGCACAGGGCGAGGTCCTGGTAGACCATCTCGATGCCCGCGGCCCGTGCCGAGCGGGGCCCGGGCGAGCGCAGCGCCTGCCCGTCGACGCGGATCTCGCCGCTGTCGGGGATCACCGCGCCGGCGAGCATCTTCATCAGCGTCGACTTGCCGGCGCCGTTGTCGCCGACCAGGCCGACGACCTCGCCGCGACCGACGGTCAGGTCGACGCCGCGCAGCACGTCGAGGGCGCCGAAGCTCTTGCGGATCCCCCGCATCTCGACGCGGGCGACGCCGACGTCGCGGGTCTCGGTGGTCGGGGCCGTCACTCGAAGACCTCGCGGTAGGGGTCGACGTTCTCCTGGGTGACGATGGTGATCGGCACCGAGATGAAGCCCTGCGGCTCGGCGCCGTCGAGGATGGCGGCGAGCTCGTTGACGGCCTCGATGCCCTCCTGGCGCGGGTCCTGCTGGATCACCGCGGTGACCAGGCCGCTGTCGATGCCGGCGATCACCTCGGCGGTGAGGTCCCAGCCGATGACCTTGGTGTCGCTGTCGGCGTCGAGCGCGGCGACGGCGCCGACGGTAGCGGGCTCGCCGGTGGTGTAGACGAAGTCGAGGTCACGGCGGGCGGTGACCAGGTTCTGCGCGGCGGTGGCGGCCTGCTCCTGCACGTTCTCGCCGTCGACGGCCTGGGTGAAGGTGGCGCCGGCGTCGTCGATGGCGGCGCGGAAGCTGTCCTCGCGCTGGTTCTGGATGAAGGAGCTGCGCGCGTCGACGACGCCGTACGTCGCACCGTCGGCCAGGCCCTGGTCGATGACCCACTGGCCGGCCTCCTCGCCGGCGGCCTCGTTGTCGACGCCGACGAAGGTGTCGACCGAACCCTCGTCGAGCTGGGCGTCGATGGCGACGGTGCGGATGCCCTGCTGGGTGGCCTGGTCGAGGGCGGGCAGCACGCCGTTGACGTCGATGGCCACCACGATCAGCCCGGTCACGCCCTGCGACACGAAGTTCTCGATGTCGCTGCTCTGCTTGGCGGAGTCGTTGTTGGCGTTGGCGATCTGCAGCTCGCAGCCGGCGGCGTCGGCGGCCTCCTGGGCGCCCTCGTTCATCTGGGTGAAGAACGTGGCGGTCTGGTTGATCTGCGTCATGCCGATCACGCACTCGTCGGCGGCCTCGCCGGCCTCGCCGGTGGTCGGCTCCTCGTTGCCGGTGCTGCACGCGGCCAGGGTCAGGGTCGCGGCGGTCGCGACGGCCGCCAGGCGGAAGGATCGGTTCATGGTGTTCTCCACTCGTCGGTAATCGATTGCCGAGACGTGGGAGTGACTCTAGACACGGTGGTCGCTCAGCGTCCACACTTGTCCGGAAATCGATGTCCAAGAGTTCGTGCCGACCCGTCCACTGGTAGGAGACCCGCTGTGGCGCCCAGCCGATCGGCCACGATGGCCGACGTCGCCCGCCTGGCCGGGGTCTCGGTGGCCACCGTCTCGCGCACCCTCAGCGGCACCCGCGCGGTCGACCCGGCCATGCAGCGCAAGGTCACCGAGGCGGCCGCCCAGCTGAACTATCAGGTCAACCTGGTCGGGCGGGCGCTGCGCCAGACCCGCAGCTCGACGGTGGGCCTGGTGGTGCCCGACCTGGAGAACCCCTACTTCTCGGCCCTGGCCCAGCAGCTCTCCCGGGTCTTCTCCGACCCCGGCATCGACCTGCTGGTCTTCAGCGCCGACGGGTCGCTCGAGACCGAGGCGCGCGGGGTGAGCTCGTTCCTGGGCCGCCAGGTCGACGCGCTGGTGATGATCCCGGTGCACGAGCAGCTCAGCGAGGCCACGGTCACGGCCGCGGCCGCCGCGGTGCACACGATCCAGCTCGACCGGCACGTGCCGGGCACGGCGGCGTCGTACGTCGGCGTCAGCAACCGTGAGGGCGTGCGGCTGGTGCACGAGCACGTCAGCTCGTGCATCGACGTCGGCACGCACCCGGTGGTCTACGTGGGGGCCGCCCAGGGGTCGTCGTCGGCCCACGAGCGCCTCGACAGCATGCGCCGCTGGTTCTCCCCCGAGGTCCCGACGCTGCTGGGCGACTTCTCGGCGGCCTGGGGCCGCGAGGCCGCCGCCCGCCTGCTGGCCGACGGGTGGAGGAGCGCGACGATCGTGACCGCGGCCGACGTGATCGCGGTCGGGGTGGTCTCGCACCTGCTCCACCAGGGCTGCTCGGTCCCCGGCGACTTCCGGGTGATCGGCTTCGACGGGGTGGGCGCGGCGGCCTTCGCCTACCCGACCCTGACCACCGTGCGCCAGCCCGTCGAGGAGATGGCCCGGTCGATCCGGGCGCTGGTGGAGTCTGACGACGAGCCGTCGTCGCGGTGGTTCGACCCGGAGCTCGTCATCGGCGAGACCAGCCCTGGTCGCTGACGATCAGACGTCCCGCGCGGGCGGCCGCTCCAGCGTCGGTACGCCGCGCTCGCGCGGCTCGGCGCCGCCCTCGCCGGGGCGGAACTGGCGCAGCGCCACCTCGGCGCCGAGCGAGCCAGCAGGGACCTCGACCCCGGGCTCGCGGGCGAGCATCGCGGCCAGGATCTGGGTGGCCATCGCGCCGAGGTCGAGCAGCGGCTGCTGGTGGTGCGAGCGCAGCCCGAGGTCGACCTGGGCGATTGTCTCGACTCCGTGCAGCCGTGCGGTGTCGACCAGGGCGGCCAGCTCGACGGCGTACCCGGTCGGCACCGACAGCGACTCGAAGAGCGAGCGGCGCACTGCCCACTCCCCCGCCAGCGGCTGCACCAGCCCGGCGAGCTCGGGGTGGCGCAGCGCCAGCCAGGGCCGGGCGACCAGCTCGGTGACCCGCCCGCCCTGCAGGCCGTCGGCGCCGGGGCGCTCGTAGAAGCCCTTGACCAGCGAGACCTGCGGGCGGGTGAGCAGCGGGCCGAGCAGGCCGGGCACGAAGTGGGTGTCCCAGTCGAGCAGGTCGGCGTCCATGAAGACGACCAGGTCGCCGGTGGTGACGAAGAGCGACTTCCACATCGCCTCGCCCTTGCCGGGGTGGCTGCCCAGGTCGGGGCGCACCTCCCGGGAGCGGTGCACCGAGGCGCCCGCGTCGGTGGCGACGGCGAAGGTGGTGTCGGTGGAGTCGGAGTCGATGACCACCAGCTCGTCGACGAGCGCGACGGTCTCCATCAGCGCCTCGCGGGTGCGGGCCACCACCTCCCCGACGGTGCCCTCCTCGTTGCGCGCCGGCACCACCAGGCTGACCCGGTGCTCGCCCTTGGCCTCGACGAGCTCGGCCAGCGACCAGTCGTCCCACCGCGCGGTGGCGATCACGCCGGCAGGCTCCAGCGCATCACCCAGTACTGCACCCCGAACGGGTCGTCGGCGTAGTCCACCTCGGGTGCCAGGCCGGGGCTCAGCAGCTCCCCGAGCCGCGCGAACCCGGCGACGTTGCCGACCATCAGCTCCTCGGCCAAGCCCGGGTCGAGCGCCCGCAGCGCCCCAACGTCCCCGGCCCGCAACGCCTTCTCGAGCTCCGAGTCGTACGCCGCAGCCCGCTCGTCGAGGTGCCCCGGCGCCTTCTCCGACCGCCGGGCCGACCCGTTCGCCACCACCAGCACCGACGACGCCCCGACGTTGGTTGAGGAGGTTGCACCGACGTTGGTTGAGGAGGTCGCACCGACGTTGGTTGAGGAGGTCGCACCGACGTTGGTTGAGGAGGTTGCGCTAGCAACCGTCTCGAAACCACCGTCGAGCCCCCCACCCCGTAGGTCGACGTCGGCAGCCCCACCCCGTTGGTCGAGCAGCGAGGAGCCCTGGCGACGAGCGTCGCCGAGACCCGGTGACACACCCAGCGCCTCAGCCACCCGCAACCCCTGCGGGTCAGCCACCACAGTGACGTCCTCCCCCAGCCACTCCACCGCAGCCACACACGCAGCCCGCAGCTCAGCGACGGGATCGACCCGCCCGGCGTACCCCGGCAGCAGCGCGGGCACCCCCGGCACCAGCGCGACCTTGACCCCGGGGCTCATCACGCCCCGAACGATAGTCAGCCGTCAGAAACGCCCGAGGCGGCAGCACCGAGCGGTTGACCGAAGCCAGGACGTCCGCTGGAGTCCTCCCATGGCGTCGAACTGGTCCTGGCAGTGCTCCCGCGGTCACGAGGCACCCGACAGGGCCGAGACCTGCCCGGTCTGCGGCGACACCGACCTCGACTGGCGCAGCACCGGCACCACCAAGGAGTGGGACGTCGGTGCGCTGCTCTACATCGTGCTCGGTCTCGGGCTGGTCGCAGGCGGGCTCGCCACGTGGGTCAACGCCGATGACGGCGACACCGCCATCGTGGTCGTCGGCGGCGTCCTGCTCGCCGCCGGCTTCTTCGTCGGGACGATCGGCGCCGTCGCCGAGGGCATCCGGATGGCCCGCCCCGACTGAGTCGACCGGGCGGTCGGTGCCGAGGGGAGCCGGCCGGTGCCGGAGCCCGGCTGCCGGCGCGCCATCATGCTCCATGATCAGTTCGAGGGCCGAGTGATGGACAGACCGAGACTGGTCCGGGGCGACGCGGCGCCGGACTCCCGTGTCGAGGCGGTGCTGGCCGTCCTCGGTGGCGACCCGGCGGCCGAGGTCGCGCGACGCTCGTCGGTCGACGTGGCGGTGCTGCACCGGTGGGTGCGCGCCTTCGTCGACGCCGGGAGCGCCCAGGTCACCAACACCCCGGTCGCCGACGCGGCGGCGCACCGTGACCGGTTCCTGGCCGCGTTCGCGCACGAGACCCGTACGCCGCTGACCACGGCCCAGGGCTGGGTCGCGTTGCTGGCCGAGGGCGACGTCCCGCCGTCGATGATGGCGCGCACCGTGGAGAAGCTCGACGCAGCGCTGCACCGGCTCGCCGAGCGCAGCCGCGACGTCGAGCTCCTGGCGACCGCGTCGTTGGGGCGGCTGCGGGCCAACGTGGAGCCGGTGGAGCTGGCCGCCCTCACCGAGGGCCTGAGCCCTGCGCCGGCCGCACCCACGCAGACGCCCGGCCCGCTGGCGGTCGACCCCGAGCTGATGCGGCTGGTGCTGCGCGACCTCTGGGCGGCAGCCCACCTGCCTCCCGACCCGGGGAGCGTGGTGCTCGAGGTCTCCGAGGTGGGGCCGTGGCAGGAGCTGCGCGTGGTCCGCACCGGCCCGCCGATCCCGCCGTCGCAGCTGCAGCTGCTCTTCGAGCCCTTCGACGCCAACGACGACGCCACCGGCATCACCATCGGGCTCTACCTCGCGCGAGCCCTGGCCGTGGCGCAGGGCGGCTCCATCGGTGTCGAGCAGGACGACGGGCACACCCACTTCTGGGTCCACGTCCCCCTGGCACCCAGTACCCTCCCCACTACCTGATCACCCTCGGAAGGATCACGCTGATGAAGTTCTCCCTCGCCTGCGGCGACGTCATGCCCGGCTGCACGTCCCGCTTCACCTCCACCTCGCGCGAGCAGCTGATGGCGGAGGTGGGCGCCCACGCCCGCGCCGACCACGGCGTCGTCGACCTCGACCCCCAGGTCGTCCGGACCATCGACAGCAAGATCGTGTCGGTCCCCGCCTAGTCAGACCTCAGGCCGGGCGAGATCGGCGCTCGGCGAGCGCTCGGGCGGCCAGCACGCCGCCGACGGCGCCGAAGAGGTGCCCCTGCCAGGAGATGCCGGGCTGGCCGGGCAGCACTCCCCACAGGATCGAGCCGTACATCAGGAACAGCACGATGCCGAGCACGATCTGCCCGGGCCGTCGGGCGAAGAAGCCGCGCAGCACGAGGTAGGTCAGCCATCCGAAGACCAGCCCAGAGGCGCCGATGTGGCTGGTGCCGGCGCCGGCGATCAGCCAGGTCCCCAGGCCGGCCACGACCCACACGATGCCAGTGGCGAGCAGCCCGCGTCGGACGTCGCCGACCAGCACCAGGAAGAAGAGAAGCAGCGCGAGCCCGGAGTTGCTGACCAGGTGCGGCCAGCCGCCGTGCAGCAGCGGCGCCAACAACACCCCGACGAGGCCCTCGTCGGTGCGCGGGCGGATGCCGTTGTCGTCGAGCGTCGCCCCGGGGGTGAGCTGGTCGGCGATCTCCACGACCCAGAGCAGAGCCACGAAGCCCACCGCTGCGAACGCTGCGGTGGGCCACGTGCTTCGCTTCGAAGTCGCCGTCGAGCTGCTCATACGGCCAGCCTAGACAGGCGGAGGTCAGCCGGCCTCTCGCACTGTGTCGACGTTCTCCCGGTACCAGCGGACGGTCGCTTCGAGGCCCTCACGCAGCCCGATCCGGGCCTCCCAGCCGGCCTCGCGGAGCTTGGTGACGTCCAGGAGTTTCTGGGGCGTCCCGTCGGGCTTCGAGGTGTCCCACTCGGTGCGTCCCTCGAAGCCGGTGACGGCGGCGATGGTCTCGGCGATCTCCTTGATCGTCACGTCCCTGCCGGTGCCCACGTTGACCTGGTCGGGGCCGTCGTAGTGGTCGAGAAGGAACAGGCACGCGTCCGCCATGTCGTCGACGTGCAGGAACTCGCGGCGCGGCGTGCCGGTCCCCCAGTTGGTGACGACGTCGGCGCCGGCGCGCGCGGCCTCGTCGTAGCGGCGGATCAGCGCGGGCAGCACATGGCTGCCGGTGGGCGAGAAGTTGTCCCCTGGCCCGTAGAGGTTCGTCGGCATCGCGGAGATCCAGGGCAGGCCATGCTGACGTCGCACTGCCTGCACGCCGAGGATGCCGGCGATCTTGGCGATGGCGTACGCGTCGTTGGTCGGCTCCAGGTGCCCGGTCAGCAGCGAGTCCTCGGTGATGGGCTGGGCAGCGTGCTTGGGGTAGATGCACGACGATCCCAGGAACAGCAACCGCTCGACACCTACCTCCAGCGCAGCGTCCATGACGTTGGTCTGGATGCGGAGGTTCTCGGAGAGGAACTCCACGGGATAGGTGTTGTTGGCCAGGATGCCACCCACCTTGGCCGCGGCCAGCACCACGTACTCCGGGCGCTCAGCGGCGAAGAACTCGAAGACGGCGTCGCGGTCGCGCAGGTCGAGCTCAGCCGAGGAACGCCCGACCAGCGAGTCGAAGCCGGCACGCTCCATGCGCCGCCAGATCGCCGAACCCACCAGCCCGCGGTGGCCAGCGATGTAGGTCCGCCGGGTTCGGTCCAGGGACCCCACGATGGTCGGCTCAGACACCGGTGATCCCGGGAGCACCCACCACCGGCCAGTTGGGGAGGCCGACCTTGTCGTACCAAGGCCGACCCTCGTGCTCGAGCGCCTCGATGTCGGCGTCGACCATGATGCGCGCCAGCTCGTCGGTCTGCACTTCGGCCTTCCAACCAAGCTTCTCGTACGCCTTCGACGCATCGCCGACCAGGGCGTCGACCTCGGTCGGGCGCAGGTAGCGCTCGTCGAAGCGCACGTACTTCTCCCAGTCCATCCCCGCGTGCTCGAACGCAGTGACCACGAAGTCGCGCACTGTGAAGTTGCCGCCGGTCGCGAGGACGAAGTCGTCGGGCTCATCGGCCTGCAGCATCCGCCACATGCCCTCGACGTACTCGGGCGCGTAGCCCCAGTCACGGATCGCGTCGAGGTTGCCGAGGTAGACGTGCTGGTCGAGACCGGCCTTGATGCGCGCCACGGCCCGGGTGATCTTGCGGGTCACGAAGGTCTCGCCGCGACGGGGCGACTCGTGGTTGAAGAGGATGCCGTTGGTGGCGTACATCCCGTAGCCCTCGCGGTAGTTCCGCGTCACCCAGTAGGCGTAGACCTTCGCCGCCCCGTAGGGCGAGCGGGGGTAGAACGGGGTCTCCTCGTTCTGCGGCGGCGGGGTCGCGCCGAACATCTCCGAGCTGGACGCCTGGTAGTACTTGCAGTCGACCCCGGCCAGGCGCACCGCCTCCAGCAGGCGCATGGCGCCGATGCCGGTGGTGTCGCCGGTGTGCTCGGGCTCGTCGAAGCTCACCCGCACGTGGGACTGAGCGCCCAGGTTGTAGACCTCATCCGGGTTGATCTGGTGCAGCAGCGTGACCAGACGAGCACCGTCGGAGAGATCGCCGTAGTGCAGGAAGAGCTTGGCGCCCTCGGCATGGGGGTCCTGGTAGAGGTGGTCGATGCGCCCGGTGTTGAACGTGGAGGCACGGCGGATGAGCCCGTGCACCTCGTACCCCTTGCCCAGCAGGAGCTCGGCGAGGTAGGAGCCGTCCTGACCGGTAATGCCGGTGATCAGTGCCCGCATGGTGATCCTTTGCTTTGAGTTGATGGCGCGACGGTATCGCGTCTCTCGCCGCGACTCCTCCTTGTGATGGCGCCGCTGGGCCGATGTGTAAGGGCCGTCACTGGCGGCCTTACTTGATCGAGAACGCCTCGTCATTGGTGTCGTAGAAGATGTTGCCGAGCGCCTCGATCTTGAACCACGCGTCGTCCGAGGTGACCTTCGGCAGCCGGACCCGCACAGCACCGTCGTTCTTCGTCTTGCGAGCGACGTTGCTCCAGGTCTCGCCACCATCGGTGGTGAGCTTGACGCGCACGTTCCTTGCCAGCGAGCGGGTACGGGCGACGTCCCATGCCACGCGCACCTTCTTGCCGCCCTGGAGGGTCCGGCCGTCGTCCTGGGTCTTGACCAGGAACGGTCCGGCCTTCTTCTTCATCCGCAGCTTGACGTCGTCGTAGGAGCTGCCGCCGCCCTCGGTGAAGCCGTCGCGGGCGGTGAGCCGGAAGACCAGCTTGTGGTTGTTCTCCGACGCGGTGCCGCGGTAGTCGCGGGTGGGCAGGAACTCCGAGAAGCAGTCCAGCTCGCGGTCGTTGATGATCACGCTCTCGAGCTCTTCCTCCTCGTCGGTGTCGATGCGAGGCGTCGGGCAGGCGCCCGTCTTGGCGTTGGTGGCGCCCCGCATCACCTGGCGCAGGTCGGGGAAGCTGCGCTTGGCGCTGCTGTCGGCGCTGTTCTGGCCGGGTGAGGGGCTGAGCAGCGCCGCCTCGTTGGTGACGACCGCGTTGTCGCTGAAGACCCGGAAGAGCGGGCCGAAGATCTTGCGGTTGCTGGTCAGGGCGGTGCCCAGGCCGGTGTTGTCCTGCTCCCACAGGAAGGTCAGGTCGTCGCCGTCCTCGTCGGTGGCCCGTCCGGAGAGCTCGAAGGGGGTGCGTGCCGGGATGACCCGGTTGCGCCCGGCCTTGACGACCGGTTTGTGGTTGGCGGTCACCGCGACCTGGTCGCCCCGGTTGGCAGCGGGGCCGCCCTTGGCGGTCTCGCCGACGAAGGCGGTCACGCCCGCGCTGCCGGTCACAGCCAGCGAGGTGTAGTTCTTGCGCTCGCCGTTGCCGCTGCCGAAGGGGTCGAGCTCGTCGTTGAAGATCACCTGGAAGCCAGCCTCGCTGGGCACCCCGGGGTTGGCGATGGCCTGGCTGAAGTCACCGTAGGCGTCGTAGCCCCAACGAGCGATCCGCACGTCCACGTCGGTGACGGCCTCAACAGCCGCCTCGACGCCGGCGCGGTTGTAGTTCTCGCCACGGGTCACGGTGCGCGACTCGTCGCCGAAGCTGATCTCGAGGCTGTCGCCCGGGCTGTCGAAGCCGCGCAGCGAGACCGTCTGAACCTCGTAGCCGCTGCGCACCCGCTCGGTCACGAACGAGGTGACCTCCTCGACGGTGAGCTGCGAGAAGTAGGGGTCGGTGTGCGGCTGCAGGTCGTCGGTTCCGCAGATGCCGGCGTAGGCCATCACCGACGAGCCGGAGCCGGGCTCGACGGAGGCGTCGGCGATGTTGCCGCCGCACGCGCCCTGGGTGCCGTTGAACGTGTGGTTGGCCGCGAACTGGTGGCCGATCTCGTGGGCCACGTAGTCGATGGCGAAGAAGTCGCCGCGCGGCTCGGGCAGCCCGGTGCAACCGCCCGAGGAATAGTCCTGGCCCACGACGCCGAGGTAGGCGACACCGCCGCCGTTGACGCCGAGCACCAGGTGGCCCACGTCGTAGGCGTCGGCGCCGACGACCTGGCCGAGCACGGTGCGCATCCGGCCCAGCGCACCGGGACTGCAGAACTCGAGCATCCCGGGCACGTAGTCGTCGGCCTCCGGGTCGTCGCCGACCGGCGGGTCGAAGCAGGGCGCGGAGCCGCAGGGGCCGTCGGCGCCCTGCGCCTTGGCCTCGGTGTCGAAGTTCAGGTCCTCGGTGTCGTCGATGAGCACCATCCGGATGCCGAGGTCGTCGTTGTAGACCTGGTTGACCCGGCTGATCAGCGTGAACTTCTCGGCCAGGACGTTGTCGGTGCCGAAGTAGTCCGCGTACGACGGGTCGTTGGCGATCGCGATCCGGTAGGTCCGGCGGGTGACCAGCTCGCCGGCCTCGGGGTCTGCGTTGTCGGTGCCGATGCGGGGGGCGATCTCGCGGGGCTCCTCCTGCTCGAGCAGGTCGGGCACCGGGGTGGCGGCGTCCTTGGCGTAGTAGCTCAGGTGGGCGGTCGTGCCGGCCTTGTCGTACGCGGGGTCGACCAGGTAGTCACCGCCCGGCCCGCGCACCGACGCGTGCAGACCCAGGGGGGTCACGTCGAGCACGACGCTGCGCCCGGGGGTGTCGAGCGACTGCCCGGCGTAGCTGCGCAGCTCGGGGTGCGCGGCGGCCAGCGTCGGCTCCATCACGGTGGTGCGGTGCACGCGGAAGCGCTCGGCCTTGCCCTCGGGCGTGGGCAGCTCGAAGACCTCGCCGCGTGCGGCGGCCCGCTTGGGTGCGCTGGTCAGCGCGGCCCGCGCGGCGCCCAGGTCGATGCGCACGGCGGAGAAGTCCTCGGCCTCGACGCGCACCCGGTCGCCGCTGGGCTCGAAGTCGGGCAGGACCGAGAAGATGTCGTCACCGTCGGCCGTGGAGCGCAGCGTGGTGGGCGCGGCCGCGGCGGAGCCGGTGGTGGAGAGTGCGGGCAACAAGCCGGCGGCCAACGCAGTGGCGGCCAGCACGGCCAGGCGGGAGCGAGTCATGAGGTCCGTCTCGTCGAGGTGGTGGCTCCCCCGAGGACCGTCCGGAGCCGATCGTCAGTGTGCTTGATCAGTTCTTGACGCGCCAGCGTCCGAGCAGCGTGCCGTGGTCCTCGAGAAGCAGGGTCAGGTCGAGCTCGGTCTCGACCGGCGCGCCCTCAGTGATCCGGCCGTAGCCGCCGCCCACGATCTGCGGCACGGTGGTGGCGGTCAGCTCGTCTACGCAGCCCTGGAAGACCAGGTCGCGCAGCAGGTGCGGGCCGCCCTCGCAGAGCTGGTGCACCCAGCCGCGGTCGGCGAGCTCCTTCTTCAGCAGCGCCAGGTCGACGCGGTGCGAACCGAGGGTCAGCACGTGCTCCTCGCCGAGCAGCTCGCGGGCGGCGTCGACGCCGTCGGAGCGCGAGCAGGTGGCCAGGTAGACCGAGCCGGCGGGCGCGTCACGCAGCGACTCGGGCACCTGCGCCTTGCGGCTGACCAGCACGATCGGCACGTCGGCGGGCCCATAGGCCTCGGCCTTGGCGGTGCCGGCACCCACCACGATCACGTCGGCGAGACCGCGGAGCACCCGGAAGACCCGGCCGTCGGCGTCGTTGTTGATCGAGCCGGAGTCACCGGCCGCACCGGTGGCGCTGCCGTCGACGGTGCTGACCATGTTGCAGCGCATCCACGGCTTCGCCGCGCTCGCCTCGGCGGCGTAGAGGTTCGTCAGGTCGTCGTCACTGACGTCGTCGTTGCTCTGAGCACCGATCAGGACTCGCATGGGCCTACTCCATCCCCCAGGACCTCGCGCCAACCGGACGCGTCGACGCGTCCTTACTGTCTCAGGCAGGTTCTTTGTCACATCGCGCAGGGTGGGGTGCGCGGCCGGATCAGGAGCCGAAGGCCGGCTTCTCCTTGGCCAGGAACGCGCGCACGCCCTCGGCGAAGTCGGGCCCGGTGTAGACCTCGCGCAATAGGTCGGTGTCACCGGCCGGCGATGCCTCGAGGCGGCGGGCTCGGTCGAGCAGCTGGCCCTTGGTGGCCCGCAGCGTGACGGGCGAGGCCGCACGCAGCCCGTCGAGGAGGCTGGCGAGCTCGGCGCCGAGGTCCTCGGTCACGGCCATCAGCGCGCCCACCGCGTAGGCCCGGTCGGCTCCGACGAGCCGCGAGGCAAGCAACATCTCGCGGGTGATCGGCTCCCCGAAGACCGTGGCGCAGCGGTAGACGATGGACGCGGCCAGCGCGTTGCCGAGGGTGCGCGCGATGGGGTAACCGAACCGGGAACCGCCCGAGGCGATCCGCAGGTCGCAGTGCGTGGCCACGGCCAGTCCCCCACCGACGCAGACCCCGTCGATCGCAGCAATCGTCACCTGGGGCAGCGCGAAGAGCGACTCAAGCAGCTCACGGATCCAGTCCTCGTATGCGACCGGGTCCTGCTCGAGGAAGTCAGAGATCTCGTTGCCGGCCGCGAAAGCCCGGCCCCCGGCCCCGCGTAGCACCAGTACCCGCACGTCGGCGCTCTCGCGCAGCTCAGCGCACAGGTCCTTGAGTGCCGCGTACATGTCACGGGTGAAGGCGTTGTGCCGGTGCGGCCGGTCGAAGGTGACCTCCACCACGCCGTCGGTGCGGGTCACCAGCAGGTCGGGGGTCTCCTCGCTCACGGCGGTGAGCGTACGGCGTTACCGGCTCCCCCGGCCCTCCGAGGTCCACACCGTGGCCGGTTCAGAGCGGTCGCGCAATTTACATCTGGTTCATCTCCGCGATATGCACCGCCGCGCCGGAGCGAGTAAAGTCGGCGCGTCTCCGGCGATCAGCCGTCGTTTCAACAGCAGCATGGGGAGTTGGCGTGACCACCACGTCCGAGCACACTCAGTCCGTCGCGACCGCCACTCCCAGCCGCATGCTCCGCTACCTGCCGGCCTCAGCCCTGCTCATCGATGCGGCGCTGATGACCCTCGTAGGTCTCGTCGCCATCGTGGGACGACGGGAGCTTGACGTCTTCGCCTCGTCCGCCCAGGTCGAGGACCAGCTTGTGCTTGCCGGGCCGCTCATGATCGTCGGATGGATCGCCACGGTCGCGCTGCTCGGCGGCTACCGCCGCGACGTCTTCGGAGTCGGCACCGACGAATACCGTCGCGTCCTCAACGCCAGCTTGCTCGCGGCCGGAGTTACTGGCGTCGTCTGCTACTTGGCACGTTTCGATCTCTCGCGAGGATTCTTCCTCCTGGCCTACGGCCTCGGAGTGCCCTCACTCATCCTCGGTCGCATGGCGCTGCGCCGTGCGCTGCACAGCGCACGTCGCCGAGGGTTGCTGCGTCACCGAGTGCTCATCGCCGGGTCGCGCGCCCACATCGACGAAATTGCCCGGGTACTGGGTCGCGAGCCCTGGCTCGGCTACGAGGTCATCGGAGCCCTCACTCCCGAGTACGACCTCAGCGAGGAGACCGCGACAGGCGTCCCCGTGGTGGGCAACGCCGACGAGGCCACATCCTTGGCGAAGGCATACAACGCCGACTCCATTTTCTTTGCCGGTGGGGCCGTGGGCTCGTCGTCACAGTTCCGCAGGGCCATTTGGGAGCTCGAGCACGAGTCGATCCAAGTCGTCATCGCCCCCAGCGTCACCGATATCTCCAACGAGCGCATCAATATTCGCCCCGTCGGGGGTCTGCCGCTGATGCACATCGAACCCCCAACATGGTCGGACGCTTCTCGCTGGGGCAAGCGGCTCTTCGACCTTGCCGGCTCGCTGTTCCTGGTTCTCGTCTTCTCGCCGCTGTTCGCCTTTGCCGCTCTGAGCGTCAAGCTGCACGACCGCGGCCCGGTCCTGTTCCGACAGGAGCGCATCGGCAAGGACGGCGGACGTTTCGCCTGCCTTAAGTTCCGTACCATGGTGGTCGACGCCGAGGCCCGCCTGAATTCGCTGCACGAGGCGTCTGGGCACAGCGAGGGTCTGTTCAAGATGAAGGACGACCCGCGCATCACCGTCCCCGGCCGCTGGCTGCGCCGGTTCTCGATCGACGAGCTGCCGCAGCTGTTCAACGTGGTACGTGGCGACATGTCCCTCGTTGGACCACGTCCCCCGCTGCTACGCGAGGTGGAGTCGTACGACGTTGACACCACCCGTCGCCTGCACGTGCGCCCCGGCATGACCGGCTTGTGGCAGGTCTCAGGACGCTCGGACCTGACATGGGACGAGGCGATCCGTCTCGACCTCTACTACGTCGACAACTGGTCGATGCTGCAGGACATCTCAATCCTGACCAAGACGCTCGGTGCCGTAGTCAGCAGCCGCGGCGCCTACTGAAGCCGGAAACGCAAAGGCCGCCGGCGCAAGGCGCCAGCGATCTCATCTCGATCAGAGGGTCACGAGTCAGCCGGCCTCGCGCAGGCGGTCGGCATTGTCGCGATACCACTCCACCGTCGACTCGAGTCCCTCTCGCAGACCGATGCGTGCCTCCCAGCCTGCCTCGCGGAGCTTAGTGACGTCGAGCAGCTTCTGCGGGGTGCCGTCGGGCGTGGAGGTGTCCCACTCGGTGGAACCCTCGAAGCCGGTCACCTCGGCGATCATCTCCGCGATGTGCTTGATGGTCGTGTCCTTGCCCGTACCGACATTGACCTGCTCCGGTCCGTCGTAGCGATCGAGCAGGTGCAGACAGGCGTCGGCCATGTCGTCAACGTGCAGGAACTCGCGCCGGTCCCCCAGTTCGTGACGGTCTCAGCCCCGGATCGCGCAGCCTCGTCATAGCGGCGGTTCAGCGCCGGCAGCACGTGGCTGCCGGTCGGAGAGAAGTTGTCGCCCGGCCCGTACAGGTTGGTAGGCATCGCCGAGATCCACGGCAGACCGTGCTGTCGCCGGACAGCCTTCACCCCAAGGATGCACGCGATCTTGGCGATCGCGTAGGCGTCCTTCATCGGCTCGAGGTGGCCGGTGAGCGGGGAGTCCGCGGTGATCGGCTGCTCGGCCAGCTTCGGGTAGATCCAGAACGAACCGAGGAACAGCAGCCGCTCGACGCCGGCTTCGAGGGCAGCGTCCATGACGTTGGTCTGGATGCGCAGGTTCTCGGAGATGAAGTCCATGGGTTACGTGCTGATTGCCAGCATGCCGACGACCTTGGCGGCCGCCAGGACGACATCACGGGGTCGAGCGCTTCGAAAAGAAGGCAAAGACCGCGTCGCGGTCCCGCAGATCCAGCTCGCACGCCGTCCGTCCGACCAGCGATGTGAAGCCGCCCCGCTCCATGCGCCGCCAGATCGCCGACCCCACGAGGCCCCGGTGACCCGGGACGTACGTCGTTGCAGTCCGGTCGATCGGCTCGCGAGACGGCGACTCAGACACCGGTGACCCCGAGGTCGCCGACCTGCGGCCAGACGGGCCATGACCATGTCGTACCACGGACGACCCTCGTGCTGGAGGGCTTCGATGTCGGCGTCCACCATGATGCGAGAGAGCTCGTCAGTCTGCACCTGCGCCTTCCAGTCGAGCCGCTCTTGAGCCTTCGAGGCGCCCCCCCCCCCCCCCCCCCCCCCGTCAGCGTCAACCTCGGTCGGACGCAGGAAGCGCTCGTCGAACCGCACGTACTTCTCCCAGTTCAGACCAGCGTGATCAAACGCTGTGACAACGAGGTCGCGCACGGTGAAGTCCCCGCCGGTGGCAAGCACGAAGTCCTCGGGCTCGTCCGCTTGTAGCATCCGCCACATGCCCTCTACATACTCAGGCGCGAAACCCCAGTCGCGGATCTCGTCGAGGTTGCCCAGGTAGAGGTGGTGCTCCAGGCGCGCCAGGATGCGTGCCACGGCACGCGTGATCTTGCGAGCGACGAGAATCTCTCGACGGCGGGGTGGCTCGTGGTTGAAGAGCATGCCGCTGGTGGCGAACATCCCGAAACCTTCGCGGTAGTTGCAAGTCACCCGGTAGGCGTCGACCTTCGCGGACCCGTACGGGGAGCGCGGGTAGAACGGACCGTCCTCGTTCTGCGGCGGCGGCCTCGCACCGATCACCTCCGAACTCGACGCTTGGTACTACTTGCAGTACACCCCAGCCAGGCGGACGGCCTCGGGCGGCCGCGTGGCGCCGACGCCGACGCCGGTAGTGTCGCCAGCATGTTCGGGCTCGTCGAATCTGACCCGCACGTGCGACTGGGCGCCGAGGTTGTAGACCTCGTCAGGGTCGATCTTGTGGAGCAACGTGACGAGGCGCGCTTCGTCAGAGCCATAGTGCAGGAAGTGCTTGGCCCCCTCGGCCTGCGGGTCCTGGTAAAGGTGGTCAAGGCGACCGATGTTGAAAGTAGAGGCACGCTGTATAGGCCCATGCACCTCGTAGCCCTTACCGAGCAAGAGCACGGCCAGATAGGAGCCGTCCTGGCCGGTGATGCCGGCGATGCCGGTGATAAACGCCCGGATGTGATTGCTTTGATCGTAGTGCATGACAGGGGGTAACTGAGGGTATGCCGAGGAAGACCCAGGCCAACGGAGACCTACCCAGACGCCCAGCACTGCGATGACTGCCCCACCCCCCTCGCTCCGTTGCGCACACGGCAATACTAGGACCCCACCCCCTCTCCATCGAAACATGGCGCTGGAAGTGTCCGACTGACGTTGAACCCGCGATGCTTAATGCAATACAGGGCAACCAACAAGGAACTCTCCTAGTATAGATAAACAATGACCTGACACCACTCCAAGATACAACGCTGGGAGCATGAATGACGCACAAGCCACGCAAAATTGCTAGCAAAGCCGTCCAAGCACTTAGGGCCTACGACCTAGGTCGAAAGGGGGTGACTCTTGGCGAGCGCAGCAGAGTACACGGAAATGTCATCGCATATCTCTACCCAGGGTCCAACGTCGAGATTGGCGCCAACGCAACCCTAGTCGCCCAAACTTCCCGCAATAGTCTCGAAGCTCGCGGTCCCATAATTCTACGCACCAATTCATCGTCCGCTCGTATCTACATCGGCGACGACACGGGGATAACATCAAGTACAATAAGCGCCTCATCTCAGATCACTATTGGAAAACGTGTGTTGATCGGGGGTGGAGTCATCATCACCGACTCTGACCATCACATTATCGATGCAGCCCCAGCTTCGCGTAGAAGATACGCTGGCCCCGAAGAACCGCAAGTAAGGGATGCCATACACATCGAAGATGACGCGTTCGTTGGCGCTAGGACGATTGTCCTGAAAGGCGTACGGATAGGAAAAGGATCCGTCATTGGAGCGGGGTCAGTAGTTGTAAGTGACATCCCCCAGCACTCTTTGGCCGCCGGAAACCCTTGCAAAGTCATACGTGGACTCCGATAGGTCCCAACGCGCTAATTGACCCCCTCGGTCCAAGTCACTAGTACGAAACGCCCGCCTCCAAGTTCACGCACGGGGACTGAAAGATCGATACAAAGCATCCAGTCTCTGCCGTTGATAAGCATCCGAAAAATGCCTGGCCGCGAGCTCGCGACAGCCATCAACAAACGAACCATACCTGTGCTCCGACAATATTTCGCTGACGGCCCTCACTACTGCATTCGGTTCATCATCGGGAACGACTATCCCTGCGCCAAATTCTCTCACCACCGTGGCCAATGCCGACGACTCTGGCACGACACAGGGCTTCCCTAACGATATCGCGAGCACGAGCACGTTACCCCATGGTTCAGAATCTGCGGTCAAAACAAATACTTGGCACTTAGAAACTCGCTGGGCGACTTCTGCTCCTGGAATGGCTCCTTCGTATCGAAGCCTACCCGGCCCCGGAGATCGAGAGAGCTCCGACACCATTTCGAGCAGTAGTGGAAGTTCTCCGCCGTCGGGCCCCACCACGCAGAAATCCCAATTCAAGCCTTCTCGTTTGGCAGTGCGGGCCGCCTGACCAAAGACCGAAACACGCTTACGTGGGTGCAAGCGTGCCAACCAGAGGAGTTCAGGCGGGCCGCCGTCTTCATCAAGCAGCGACATATGATCGCGACCATCAAGTAGTGGCGTTGGGTTCCCGAGAATCATGAGCGGCGGGCAGCTCGCTCCGAACCAAGCGCGCAGCTGTTCGGCTTCGACGTCGGTGAGCGCGATCACAATCTTGGACGCACGCGCAAGGTTACGCAACGGCAAATCTACTAGCGCATGCTTTCTAGACGTCCTAGAGGTCAGCATCCCGTGAGGCTGTAAGATAACGGATGTACCAGTCAAACGCGCGACCAACAACGAAAATACAGGTATGGCCTCCCTCGCGAATGAGATATGTACAACGTGGGCGCGCCGCACAGCCTTCCATATTTTTAACGCCAAGCGTGATGAGAAAGCAGTGACAAAAGGAAGTGATGGGATCAACGAACGGACCGATGAGCCGCCCACTTTGCGACCGAGCGGAGCATCGTCCGCGAAGTGGCCACACAGAACGTTCACATGATGCCCAGCTCCACTACCAATACGCGCCTGATTAACAGCCGTATCGAACGGCCCCCCGTACGTGCCTGTGGCACTACCGATGGCGACTATCCGCAACACTTCGGTCATTGAGTGGCTCACTCGACCGAGGAGGTTGAACTGACAGCGCCAAGAACGCCGCGACGGAAGGCGGCCCAGCTGTTCTGAACCGCCAACTTAGAGGCCGCAGAACTCATGGCATCCAACTTGCTGCGCTCGGAGTCGAGAACAGACAACCGATCTACCATGCTTTCTCCAGAGCCAACGTCCATAATAAGGCCCGCGCCGCCGAGAGCTAAGTCTTCACAGCCGGTACCGCGGGTGATCACTACGGGCAACCCGGCGCTCATCGCCTCGGAGACCACGAGCGAACGCCCTTCGACATAACTAGGCGCGACCAGAACGTCATGTTCAAGCATCCGCCTTTGCACCATTGCGTGGGATTGAGGTCCTAGGTATTGAACCTGAGAAAGGAAATCGCGGAGACCAGGCGGGGACACCGCAGGCAAGCGCCCGATAACGGTCAGATCTACTTTGCCACGCAGAGCTTCGTTCCAAGCGCTCATGAGTACGGGGAAACCCTTCATGAGGTCCAGCCGTCCCACGTACAAGACCTTCAACTTCGCAGTCTGCGGAGAGATCGATGAGGTGCGCTGGACTGGGGGTGGACAACCATATGGAACATGCACCGTCTTGCCCTGAAACGCGGTCCGCTTCACACTCTCAAGAACCTGGGTGCTTGGACAAACCGCTACCTGTGCGTACTCCAACTCTTGGTCGGCACGAACGTTGGCGACCACGTCGCGGCCCCGAGAAGCAATGGGATTGTGCCACTGAGGGTATTGCTCTTGAGCGGCCTCCGAGATTTCATAGGCAGTCTCCCAGTGAGCATGATGCACCTCTAAGACGCGACCAATACCCAGGCGGCTAGCCAACTCGAAACTCTGCGATGAGTGACTCGAATAACCGTAGACCGCGGAGGCCGCCGACGCTGAAAGGGTGGCTGCCGATCTCCGATCAACATGTGACGAGACCCAGTCGATTCCGAAACGGCCGTACATTGCGGCAGTTCGCGCGCGATCGCTCTTCCCGTGAAGTAACAAAAGTCGCCAGATCTCAGGGAGCGGCCGACTAGATAAATATCTGCTTTCGGGCACATCGTACATCCTCGACTGAAAAAGATGGCCCAAGTGGTTCGCGGCGCTTCCGGAACTGAACCCGATACCGGTAACGAACATCTCCAACTTGTCGGCTTCTACGAGAGCACGAATGACTTGCTTCACGTTGGCATTCCCCGTCGGATGCAGCAGGCGCACGAGGCCAGAATCAGTCACTCGGGCACTCTATACCAACGGAACGCCGGATGCCCCCGTATGCCACAACAGATTGGGAAAGAAGTGATGGTGCGGCTTGGGCCGCCATCCACCAGGCCGCGCCAATCGTGGTTTCGATATTCAGAACAAGCAGGCCAGTCACAGCCCATGCAACAGTTAGAGGGACATAAACCCACGAGTACGCAACCCATCCTCTTGCCTGATTGAGCACCCTCAGGGAATCGCCTAGACCGATAGCAGCAGTTCCCACTGCAACGACCAAGAAAGGCGTGCCCAACCCCTCGTATCCGGACCCGAGTATCACAAGGAAATATTCCGAAAACATCCAAGACAGTGCAACAATCAGTGCCGCAACCAAAAAGTACGCACCCAAGAACACCGCATAGCCCCGGATGACAGCATGAACGGAACCACCTATCCTGGCAACATGTCCCGAGCCAATGTTGATCACGATCGAGCCAACAACGGCAAATACCAGCGCGACACGCGACAAGGCACTCACCTCCGCGAGAACGACTGCTCCTCCCATCACCGCTAGACCGACCGTGAGCACCTGAGTTTGTAGGACAATCGCGAGATTCATCGGGAAGGTCGCGCGTCGGCTACGCATAAAATCTGGCACGTATGACTGGTATCCCACACTTCGCCTCGGCAGAATGTATTCGGGTCGCCAGAGCAATGCAGACTCAAGAACAGCTTCCCCGAACAGGATGCAAACGGCGAGATACACGCTCAAAGAATCGACGCCCCAGAGCGCTGCCACGGTAGCCAATCTGCAAGCTGCGCCAACGAGCTGCACGCCTTGCAACTCGAAGTATCGACCACTTAGGCGATACTCTACGTGAACTATCGTCCTAATAGCATTGGGGAAGGATACCGCCAGCAGCAGGACCAGAAGCAGGAGTGATTCTCCTGCCCCTAAGCCGATCGCCGTTAGAGTGTAGGCGGTCACCACGGAAACCATAAGAACTAAAGGCAGCAAGCGGAGAAGCCTAAATCGCAAAGCGGCCGCTAGGACATCACTAGTAGTCCCACCGGTTCTCAGTTCCTTCGCGCCGCGATGAAGGATTACGCTCGCCAATCCAGACTCGGAGAGCAACACCAAGGCTGCTAGGGCTGTGGAAATGACTGCGTAGGCGGCGTACCCCTCCTTGGTCAGCGCGCGGACGACGACGACGCCCGTGGCCAGGTTTAATGCCTGCACCCCCCCTTGGCGAATCAGAAACCTGACTAATTTGTACGCGCGCCTCAATGCCTACGCCTACGCCTGTCGATTTTCCAGCGTCGTGATTGCGCCACGACCTCCCTGAACAGCTGTTCGTACTCATCCACAACGGCCGGTCGACTTCTCCGCGCTAAGTGCGCGCGCAGCGAGTCACTCATCTGGCCCGTTCTGACGGAAACAACCAGGCTGCGAATCGCAGCCCCGAGTTGTGCAGTGTTCCCAGGTTCCACGACGGTTCCGTGTCCGCTCAACGCCTCAGGCAGCCCACCGTCGCGAGACACCACCACGCGGCAGCCTGCGGCCAAGGCTTCCAGGACGACAAGGCCATATGGCTCACCCCAATTCGACGGGACGACCAGGATGTCTGCTCGTCTCATACAATCCTGGACCCGGTTCTGCGGAAGTTGACCAAGGAAACGAGTCCGTTGGTCAATCCTCAGGTACTCAGCCAACTTTCGTGCGTCTGCCAGGCAAGGACCTTCGCCCACAATGACTAGATTCACGTCTTTCGGAAGCACATTCGCCGATTCTGCGAACGCTCTGAGCAGCACATCTACGCCTTTCCCAGGCAGCATCCTTCCAACGAACAAGATATCTCTTCTTTGTGATTCAATGACCGCATTTGCATTATCCGGAACCTCGTTGTAAAAATTATGGATAACGAGTCCACTGCGGCCGGAGCGTCGTTGTAATTCATGACTGACGTAAACATCGCATGATTTACTAAACACCCAAGTCTTAAGGTTTGATCGTAAATCGTTGGTTTGGGCAGTTCGAGTGAGATCGATATGATGAATATTCACTCGGCGTCGTCGGACGAACAAGCTTGTCCAGGACGAGCGCATCGCCGGCCCACTGTTCACGACAACTTCCGCTCGCAGAAGTTTGATTAGGTGAGTAATCCATTGACGACGCGAGATCACCCGAACGTGTCCCCCCAGCGCCACTCCAGATTTACCAGGAACCATCACGGTTACATCGTGCCCGCGCCCATGGAGTTCGTCTGCTAGGCCCTCGGTGAAAGTTTCAATCCCGCCTCTGCTCGGCGGATACACTGGCGTGTTGATGAGAATCTTCATCGTCGACTCCCTTCAACCGGTTCCGGGACTTGAATTCACTCGCGAGCCAAACAGCGATGATCGCCACCGCGCCTTGAGTGCTGGGGTTCGTTGTGACGCTCCCCGCGACTAGTAGCACGCCAAGATATGTGGCGGTCAGATGCTGAGCCTCGGTCCAGTCACGTCGTCTCGTGGCGAGTATCAGCAGTAGGAGTCCAATAAAGGAGCGGAGGACGCCGAGCCAAAGACCAAGCACGCCCATCTCAGCCACCCAACGTGCCGAATCGTCTTCGATCCATTCGCCCGCAGAGCCGACGGCTCGCCCCGAAGACGAGTGAACTCCCAATCCGGAACCGAGAGGTTGGAGGTCAGTGACCAGGTACCCAAAAGCACTTGTCAATATCCGAAGCGCGGTGTTCTCACTGGAGGAGGCGGCGACGAATCTCTCTTGGAATGCGCCAGTTACGTTTGGCAGTAGAAAGCCAATGATTGCTATGGTGACTGAGGCCGTTAAGGCGACACCGGCAAGCATTGGTAACCGGGTAGGTCGGGAAGACGCTCGGGCGCGGAGAACCCAAGCTATGACCAAAACTCCGCATATAAACACTGCGCCTCGAGAGCCACTCAATCCCAACATGGCGATAAGTAGGGTCGCACTAGTCAACTTCAGGACAGGGTTGCTCCACTTGGGCCAAAGCACCAGCAGCGATACTGTCGCAATGCCGCAAAAGGCGATCAGGCCGGCTGGCGCTGAGAAAGTGCCTGCTGCTCGAACAATATCGTCGGCGGTAGTGAAGTAGGCCTCTTCACCCCCCGTTTGTCTGTTCCAGGAGCTCGATCGGTCGCTAGATACTTGGACAATCACGAGCAACGTTTGGAGCGGCAAAACCATCAAGACAACCCTTGGAATTAGGTCCGTTCGCAAGGGGCTAGCGGCGCTAAACAATAGAGCCAAGAGCAGGAGGGGAGCTATCATAGCCCGTAATCCGAGTGTTATCACCATCACGTCTACGTTCAAGGTGATGGACTGAAGGATTCCAAAACTAACTAGCGACACAGTCGCAAGAATGGTCCCAGCAGGTACGCCTCGTTTAAGAAAGAGGCCGAGGAGTACGGTTGTGACGATTAGATCCCGGAAGACGTACATTGGTCCGTCGAGGGAGGGAATCCATTTTCGTACAGCGCCCTCGAATATCCACAAAACCACGTAGAGAACTACTGTTGTATTTAGCAGTGTTTCAGAGTTTGCGCGCTCACTCGCCATCGCGCGAGCCATTCTCCGACCCGAGGGATGCGGCATTACATTTGCCGTGCAATTCTCATCGAGTGTCGAAGGTAGGTTGCGGCGAAATAGATCGGCCAGAACAAGCCTCCGTGACGCCTGAGGTACCTGGCTTGCGATCTCACTGGGAGCCCCTTTGGGGACAGCAGGTGTTTGAATCTTATTCGACGACTTAACTCGTTGTCCAGGTATGAACCCCGCGTGGAGTTTCGATCACAAATGCCTACATGGTTGGTCATTAAGTAGCAATTATAGCCATAACGCTTAACTCTCAGGCCATAATCTATGTCTGCATACGAATGAGCAAAGGCGCCATCCAGATCTCCTACGTCCGAGTACACCGCATGAGGAATCAGAACAAAATTTCCATTGAAGGTGTCTATCGACCTATTTGATGGACCGGCCGGACCAACTCTTTGAAGAGCAGTCGGTCGACGTCCTCGCAAGAGCAGACCACCATAAGTCGTTTCAGCACGATCATCACTGCCGCGAGTCGACCCTGCGAGCACACAGGGCCCAGGCAAGCTTTTATGTTGCTGCAACGATGAAATAATTGCGTCACTGTCAAGCTTCACATCGTCGTTCAGCATCAACAAAAAGTCCGGTTCTCGTTCGGCGGCAAGCCGCAACCCAAGACTCATGCTTCTAGCCCAGAATAGGTTACCGTCCGTGCGAACAACCCTGACCCAAGGGGCGTACGCTTCGGCGAGGGCGGCGGTGCCGTCGGTGCTCGCATCATCGACCAGTATCACGCCCAAGTCGTAGTCGATCCCTCTACCTAGCTGTTCGCTCAATCCGTCGAGGCATTGGCGCGTCGTCTCTCGACGGTTGAAAGTCGTGACTACGACGTCGACCGAGGCCAGCTCACCGCCCACTTCACATCACTGACCCATCACAACTCGTAGGCATGTGTCAGACCAACCGCGCGGAAGAGGACCTATACCTGGATGCGCCATTACCGAGCACACCTTGCTTGCGATCCATCTCTGTTCTAAGCAGCGCCATCCAGCTAGCCCCATCCATCACGAGCGCAGATCCTAGTTGCCAGTGTTAATCATGCCGGCCCCGACTGTGACGCCGGTGTTTTCGTCGATGAGAATGAAGGAGCCGGTAGTTCGATTCTGGGCGTAGGCGTCACACAAGAGAGGCGTCGTCGTCCGGAGCTGGACACGTGCAATCTCGTTCACGCCAATTTCCTTGGTTTCTTGGTCACGGTGAAGCGTATTGATATCCAGTCGGTACTGAATATCCTTTACCAACGCTCGCGCATTGCGCGTAGTGTGCTTGATCGCCAACTTCTGGCGCGGCCGCAGCGGGGTCGTCGCCATCCAGCAGATCATGGCGTCGATGTCCTGGCTTGGCTTGGGAGCGTTCTTTACCCGCGCAATGGTGTCGCCACGAGAGACATCAACATCGTCCTCGAGTCGGACGGTCACCGACATGGGCGGGAAGGCTTCCTCGATCTCCTGGTCGTACAGGTCAATGCCTGCGATCCTTGACGTCATACCGCTGGGCAACACGACGACTTCATCGCCCGGCTTGAGCACGCCGCCAGCGACCTGGCCCGCGTAGCCACGGTAGTCGTGGTGCTCTTCCGACTTGGGCCTCACGACGTACTGCACCGGGAACCGAGTGTCGACCAAGTCCCGGTCGGAGGCGACGTGGACGTTCTCAAGGTGGTGCATCAACGTCGGTCCGGAGTACCACGCCATGTTCTCGGAGCGGTTGACGACATTGTCGCCCTGCAGCGCGGAGATCGGGATGACCTCGAGGTCCGGGATGTTCAGCTTGGTGGCGAACTGGGTGAACTCGGCTTGGATCTTGTCGTAGACCTCTTCGGAGAAGTCCACGAGGTCCATCTTGTTCACCGCGAGCACGAGGTGCGGGACCCGCAGGAGCGACAGGATCACCGCGTGGCGGCGCGACTGCTCGGTCAGACCCTGGCGAGCGTCGACGAGCACGAGTCCCAAATCGGCCGTCGAGGCACCCGTGACCATGTTCCGGGTGTACTGCACGTGGCCCGGGGTGTCGGCGATGATGAACTTGCGCGCCGGGGTCGCGAAGTAGCGGTACGCCACGTCAATGGTGATGCCCTGCTCACGCTCCGAGCGCAGACCGTCGGTCAGCAGCGCGAGGTCGGTGTAGTCGTAGCCCTTGCCCTTGCTGGTGGTCTCGACCGCCTCGAGCTGGTCCTCGAAGATGGACTTCGAGTCCAGCAGCAGCCGCCCGATGAGGGTGGACTTGCCGTCGTCGACGGAGCCTGCGGTCGCGAAGCGCAGCAGGTCCATGTTCGTGGTGACGTTCTCGACGGCCTGTTCGCCGGCGGTGATGTTCTCGGCCATCAGAAGTAGCCCTCCTTCTTGCGGTCTTCCATGGCGGCCTCGGAGAACTTGTCGTCTCCCCGGGTGGCACCACGCTCGGTGACGCGGGAGACTGCGGTCTCTTCGATGATCTCCTCGACCGTGCTCGCCGTGGACTCCACGCAGCCCGTCAGGGTGATGTCACCGCACGTGCGGAACCGCACGGTGCGCTCCTCGGCCACCTCGCCCTCGCGGCAAGGGTTGAGCGGGGTCTCGGTCATCAGCATGCCGCCGCGCTCGAAGACCCGGCGCTGGTGGGAGAAGTAGATCTGGGGGATCTCGATGCCCTCGCGGGCGATGTAAGACCACACATCGAGCTCGGTCCAGTTCGAGATCGGGAAGATCCGCATGTGCTCGCCCTCGTGCAGGCGACCGTTGTAGAGACTCCAGAGCTCGGGGCGCTGGTTCTTGGGGTCCCACTGCCCGAACTCGTCCCGGTGGGAGTAGACGCGCTCCTTGGCTCGGGCCTTCTCCTCGTCGCGGCGGCCACCACCGAAGGCGGCGGTGAAGCCGTTCTCCTCGATGGCGTTGAGCAGGGTGCCGATCTGGAGCCGGTTGCGGCTGGTCTTGCCGTCCTCGGTCACGACGCCCTTGGCGATCGCGTCGTCGATGCTGGCGACCACGAGCTGCACGCCCAGGCGGTCGACCCAGCGGTCGCGGGTCTCCATGACCTCGGGGAAGTCCAGACCGGTGTCGACCTGGAGGATGGGGAACGGGATCTTCGCCGGATAGAAGGCTTTCTCGGCCAGGCGGAGCATCACGATGGAGTCCTTACCGCCCGAGAACATCAGGACGGGCCTCTCGAACTCGGCTGCGACCTCGCGGATGATGTGAATCGACTCCGCCTCGAGCTGGTCGAGCTGGCTCAGCCGGTAGTCGGCGTGCGTTTGGGTCATGCTCAGATGAACCTCTCCTCGTGACAAGTCGGCTCATCGTAGACCGACAGGGCCGCACGGCATCAAACACGCGGCTGAGGACCCGTCACTTCATCGCCCGTCGTCTGCGCAAACACCGGAGTGGCGTCTACTCTCGGCGGGTGAAGATCGCTGTGGCCGGCCTCGGGTACGTAGGCCTCTCGAACGCCGTCATCCTTGCTCAGCACCATCAAGTCTGGGCAGTGGACCTCAATAAGGACCGGGTGGCCCTGGTCAACCGGCGTGAGTCCCCGCTGGTGGATCCCGAGCTCGTCGACTACCTCGCGAACCGCGATCTCGACCTGCGAGCCACTGCCGATGCTGAGGCGGCGTACGCCGGCGCCAAGTTCGTCGTCGTGGCCACGCCCACGGACTACGACCCGGAGACGAACTACTTCGACACCGGCTCCGTGGAGTCGGTTATCAGGGCCGTGCGTGCGGTGAACAGCACCGCCGTCATCGTCATCAAGTCCACCGTGCCCGTGGGCTTCACCGCCCGCATGCGAGGAGAGCACCTCGGCGCCCATATCGTTTTTAGTCCCGAGTTCCTCCGGGAGGGCCGGGCGCTCCACGACAACCTGCATCCGTCCCGCATCGTGGTCGGCGACCGTGCCGAGGACGGACGCCGGTTCGCCGACCTGCTGGTCGAGGGGGCGCTTGACGACGACATCCCGGTGCTGCTGACCGACTCCACTGAGGCGGAGGCGATCAAGCTGTTCGCCAACACATATCTGGCGCTGCGCGTCGCATACTTCAACGAGCTCGACACCTACGCCGCCACCCACGGACTGTCGACCATCCAGATCATTGAGGGTGTCGGGCTGGACCCACGAATCGGCTCGCACTACAACAACCCCAGCTTCGGCTACGGCGGATACTGCCTCCCAAAGGACACCCGGCAGCTCGCGGCGAACTACGACGCCGTGCCGCAGAACCTGATCAGCGCCATCGTTGAGGCCAACACCACACGCAAGGACTTCATCGCCTACGACGTACTGCGCCGTCGCCCCTCCACCGTCGGCATCTACCGGCTGGTCATGAAAGAGGGCTCCGACAACTTCCGGATGTCCTCGATCCAAGGCGTGATGAAGCGGATCAAGGCGAAGGGGATCGAGGTGATCGTCCACGAGCCGACGATCGAGGACGAGCTCTTCTTCAACTCCGAGGTCGTCAACGACCTCGATGAGTTCAAGAAGAGGAGTGACGTGATCATCGCCAACCGTCGCGCCGACGAACTCGCCGACGTCGAGGACAAGGTCTACACGCGCGACATCTACGGCAGAGACTGACTATCTCCCGTCCGACGACGAAGGCAGAAGGTATGAGTGCCACCCCGCCGATCGACCTGTCCCGGGCTCCCGGCTCCCGAGAGAGCTGGGATCGACCACTCCTCACCGTGCTTCTGTGGGCACTGGTGGAGATTCTTGTCGTCCGGAATTCCCTTCAGCTGAGCTCTCGGCTGCGCATCAGCGCACTTCGTCGGTTTGGGGCCACGATCGGTCAGGGGGTCATCGCCCGCCCGGGGCTACGCGTGCGTTTCCCTTGGAAACTCACGGTGGGTGACCGGTCTTGGATCGGCGAAGACGTATGGCTGCACAACCAGGACCAGCTCGTGATCGGCACCGATGTGGTGATCAGCCAGGACACCTTTGTCACGACGGGAACGCATGCGTTCCGCACCGACATGGCGCTGCGCACGCGCCCCATCCGCATCGACGACGGGGCTTGGGTGACGTCCCGGTGCATGGTGCTCGGGGGAAGCCACATCGGCCGGTCGGCGCTGATTCTGCCGAACACCGTCGTGAAGGGCTCGGTCCCGCCGAACGCCATCTACGGATCGGACACAGCGCAGGTGGTCGGTCAGCGCTTCCCGGACGAGAGCAGCGAACCGGCCCAAGAGCGGTAGCGGTCCAGAGCGGCCTGTTCGCTCAGCTGGGTGCGCGCGTACTCGAAGCCGCTTGCTCCGAGGGCGTCCAGGTCCGACGATCGGAGCTGGTCCACGGCGTCCAGTAGGGAGCGCGGGTCGCCAGGCTCGGCGATCAACCCGGCTCCGCTTCTCTTGACCTCGAACGCCCCCGCGCTCGCCTGATCTGTCGCCGCGATGACGGGCCGACCCGCTGCGAAGTAACTGGTCAGCTTGGACGGGACGCACATTTCCTTCAGACCCGGTCGCTCGTGCAGCAGCAACGCGTCTGAGGCCGCCAGGGTGTCCATGAAGCGGTCTCCCGGCAGCTGGTCCATGAAGTCGACGGTCCCGAGCCCAGAGGACTTGGCCTCAAGCGCCGCGCGGACGTTGCCTGAACCGATCATGACGAAGCGAACTGGTGCGCCCTGGCCGTGGGCCTGCCGCGCCGCCTCGACCAGGTGGTCCAGGCCCTGTTTCGCGCCCATGTTGCCGGCGTGCGTGACGACGAAGCGTCCGTCGTCCCATCCCAGCTCGCGCCGACGCTGGTCCCGGTCTCCCTGCGGAGCCTGGACGTGAGCCCAATTCGGGATGACACTGACGCGCGCGGCATCGACTGCGAGGTCTCTGACGACCGCGTCGGCCATTCTCTGGTGAATGGCCACGACCCCTGCTGCGCGGCGCAGCAGCCCGCTCTCCAGCCTGTGGACCGGGCGGTCGACTCGGCCGCCCATAAGCTCCAGCTCGCTGAAGGCCTTGCCGTAGAGGTCTTGGACGACCACACCCACGGGAACTCGCCAACGTCGCCCCAGAGCGAGCGCCGATGCGACCGGCAGCAGTGCCGGCGATACCACGACGATGGCGTCGGGGCGTTGGACGCCGGGTGCGAGTGCGCGGGCGGCGAAGCTCGCCTCGCTGAGGATCCTGGTGATGCCTGTCGGTTGCGAGGGCACCAGATGTCTCACACGACTCAGCTGGACGCCGTCCTCGCGCTCGTTGCGCCTCCAGCCGCCGTACCCTTCGCTGACCTGCCAAGCGGGATAGTGAGGATGCGCTGTGACGACCTGGACGTCGTGGTCCCGAGCAAGCCCTCGCGCCATCCCCGCCGTGTACGGCGCGATGCCGGTCATCTCCGGTGCGTAGTTGATCCCGATGACCAGGAGCCTTCTGCGCGCAACCGGCTCGTGCCCCATGTTGTCCCTCAATGTCTGGTGCCGTCATCGTCCGCGCCGTCGCTCGGCGGCGTCGCAGCCATTGTGCGCTCCCAGGTACGAGCGCTGCGGCCGTAGGTCCAGCTGTCGAGCTCGCTGACGGTGGGCGCCCCCATGAAGGGCAGACCCTGCTCCTTGCGCAGGAAGCCCCACACGACAGGGACCAGGACGGCCATGCCGAGGCCGATCAGGCCGATCAGTGCCGGGTAGGTCTCCTCGCGCCCCAGTGGTGCCCAGCCGGCCTTATCGAGCAGCGCGACGCCCGACATCGTCAGCACCACGACGATCCCCCGTCGGATGAACGACTGTGGCACGTGCGGGGCGATCCGGCTGCCGAGCAGGGTGCCCGGCACCGAGCCGAGGATCAGCGGGATGGCGATTGACCAGTCGAGGCCGTGGATGGCGATGTTGGCGACCGCGGCGGCCAGAACCAGCGGCACCGCCTGCACCAGGTCGGTGCCGACGAGCTTCACTGCAGACAGACCGGGGTAGAGCATCAACAGCGCAATCATGATCACTGAGCCGGAGCCCACGCTGGTGATGCCGACCAGGAGGCCGCCGAGCATGCCGACCAGGAGTGTCGGGACGACCTTGATCTTGGGGTCGGGGTCGCCGGTGAACCCACCGGAGCGGACCGCGCGCAGGTTGATGTAAAGCCGAAGCGCGTAGGTGGCAGCGGCGAAGAGCAGCGCGAATCCGATGGCCAGCTTCAGCACCCGGTCGAGCTGATCTGCATCGTTGGTGAAGAACTTGACCATGTAGGGCCCGAGGAAGGCCATCGGCACCGACCCGATGATCAGCCACTTGGCCAGGATGAAGTTGGGCGACCCGTGTCGGGCGTGCACGGCAGCGCCACCGGTCTTGTAGACCGCAGCCGCGGTCAGGTCGGCGGTGACGATGGTCGCCGCCTCGCCCGACCCGACACCGAGGAAGATCAGTGCCGGCGTCATCAGTGCGCCGCCGCCCATGCCGGTTAGGCCGACGACGATGCCGACGATGAAGCCAGCTGCCAGGATGGACAGGGCGGTGAGGGTGATGAGGTCCATCAGGTGGCCTTTCCAGCGCTGGACAGCGCGGCGACAGCGGCGCGAAGCAACCGGTCGATGTGGTCGGCGGCGGTGCGGGCTGCCTTGTCGCCGCGGCGGTAGGGGTCGGCGACGTCGAGGTCAGCCGTTGCCGGGCCGCGACGCTGCTGAAGCTGACCTAGGAGCTCGCGTCCGTGGACGCCGGCACCGATGTCGGCGACGGCTTCGATGAACTGACCCAGGGTGAAGACCTTGCGGAAGAGCGCCGGGTTGTCGTCGAGGATGAACTGGCGGTGTGAGGCCTCGGCGGTAAGGACGATGTCGGCCCACTCGAGCTCAGCGGTGGTGAGGCGGCGGCTGCGGAAGTCGTCGTGACCGGTGGTGCCGGGCTGGAGGACCTCGACCATGGGCTGGTTCATCGGCTCGTCGGTGAAGCCGTGGGTGCCGGCGCTGGCGAACTCGAGGGTCGGGTCGTTGCCTGCCAGGTGACGGGCGGCGAGCTCCATGTAGGGCGAGCGGCAGATGTTGGCGGTGCAGACGAAGAGGACCTTGAGGGGTTTCGAGACAGGCGCTAGCGCGCCTTCCTCAACCTCCGTGGGGGCGGATGCTTCGTCGCTCACCGGGTTACGGCGGGCGGTCGTCGCTGGCGCTCGTCCCTGCTCAACCAACGGCGCGGGGGCACTGCCAGCGTGCGTCCCTCGCTGCTCGACCTCCGGCGGGGTTCGCAGGTCGAGGTAGCCGGCTTCAGCGAGGGCGTCGATCACGTCTTGGAGGGCGTCGTCGATGGTGCGGCCGGTGGTGTCGACACGGACGTCTGCGTCTTGGGGCTCCTCGTAGGGCGAAGAGATACCGGTGAACTCAGGGATTTCACCTCGGCGGGCCTTGGCGTAGAGGCCCTTGCGGTCGCGGCGCTCGCACTCTTCGAGCGGGGTGGCCACGTGGACGAGGAAGAAGGCGCCGCCGGCTTCGTCGACCATTGCGCGCACCTGCTGGCGGGTCTCGTCGAAGGGGGCGATAGGGCTGACGACCGCGAGGCCGCGGTGACGGGAAATCTGGGCTGCGACCCAGCCGATGCGGCGGATGTTGGTCTCCCGGTCCTGCTTGGAGAAGGTCAGGCCGGCCGAGAGGTTGCGGCGGACGACATCGCCGTCGAGCGAGGTGATGGTGCGGGTGCCCTGTTCGAGGATGCGATCCACCAGCGCCTGGGCCAGGGTCGACTTGCCGCTGCCGGAGAGGCCGGTGAAGAAGAGGACGAGGCCCTGCTCCTCGGGTCCCGGCTGGTCGGCCTCGATGATGGCTGCCACCTCGGGGGCGTAGGTCGCGTCGTCGGCGGCGTCGGGGAGGGCGAGCACGTCGGCATCGCCGGCGTACGTTCGCGCCACCTGCGCCCCCAAGGCGTGGTCGACCGTCACGTCGCCGCGGCTCGCAAGGGGCACCGCGACGACCGCTGCATAGTCCAGCCGTGCCGCGACAGCGAGGGTGGCGCGGATGAGCGCGGTGGGAGTCAGATCGGGGGTCCCGGTGCCGACGAAGGCCAGCAGCAGGACTGGGCCGGCACCCCTGAGCTGCGCGACCTGCTGTTCTGAGAGCGCGTCGACGACTGGAACGACTCTGCGGCCGGGGTACTGCTCGCGAACCTGCTCGGGGCTGAGGTAGTAGCGCCGGAAGGGTCCGTACTGCGCGTGCGTCAATGACTCCACGGCTCCACCGGGAAGCGAGACGCGGGCGAGGGGCAGGCCCTCCGGGTCGACCAGCTCGACGCCACCAGCAATCTCGGCCGCCGCCTGGACGTCCCCAGGCAGCGACAGAGTCACCGGGCTGTCGGGCTCGTTGAAGGCAACGATCGGGACCAGCGCGCCGGTCGTCAACAGCTCGAGGTCGTCGAGCTCGCGGGGGGAAGGGCAGTACTGCGGGTAACTCACCGAAGTATCTTGACAGATTCAGTCGAGTTTCAGCGTCATCCAGGGCGCCCTCTACGGTGCGAGGCATGACTGGACCTGTCGTCGTGGCCGAGATCGTGCGTTCCGGGATCGTGGAGGGGCACCACTACGGCTCCGTGGTGGCGCTCCGCGCCGACGGGAGTGTCGACTGGTCGGTGGGTGAC
The DNA here is from genome assembly GCF_016907435.1 of Nocardioides salarius. Taxonomy (NCBI): domain Bacteria; kingdom Bacillati; phylum Actinomycetota; class Actinomycetes; order Propionibacteriales; family Nocardioidaceae; genus Nocardioides; species Nocardioides salarius. The sequence goes on from NZ_JAFBBZ010000001.1 coordinate 1,541,812, forward strand.
GCGACCTCGCCGGTGCTCCCGCGCTCGTCGAACAAGCCGATCCAGGCGCTCGCCATGGTCGAGCAGGGTCTCGACCTGCCGCCCGAGCTGCTAGCGCTCGCCTGTGCGTCCCACTCCGGCGAAGCGCACCACCTCGACGGCGCAAGGCGCATCCTGGCAGGCCCCGGATTGGACGAGTCTGCATTGCAGACGCCGCCGGACTGGCCGTTGGACGAGACAGCTCGGGAGGCGATGCTTCGCGCTGGCGGTGAGAAGTCGTCGCTGGCGATGAACTGCTCGGGCAAGCACGCGGCGATGCTCGCGACGTGCGTGCAGAACGGGTGGGACACCGCCACCTACCTCGACCCGCAGCACCCGCTGCAGCTGGCGATCCGTGCGACGTTCGAGCGGATGACGGGTGAGGGGGCGGAGGTCGCCGTGGATGGCTGCGGCGCTCCGCTGCTGTCGACGTCGCTCGTGGGGCTGGCCCGAGCGTTCTCGCGTCTTGCGGTCGCCACGGACGGGCCGGAGCGTCGGATCGCCGAAGCGATCCGGGCGCACCCCGAGTACGTGTCGGGGACGACTCGGGACGAGCGGAGGCTGCTCACCGCCATGCCTGGGTCGATCGGGAAGGCCGGGGCGGAGTCCTGCTACGCCCTTGCGCTGGCTGATGGGCGGGCATTCGCGCTGAAGACCGATGACGGTGCGGCGCGGGCTCGGCCCGTGGTGATGGCTGCGGCGCTGGAGCGGTCTGGTGTGACCTCGGACGAGTGGGTGGACGCTGAGTCCATTCGGAAGACCGGGGAGCACGTGCTGCTTGGTGGAGGCAGGCCGGTGGGAGAGATCCGGGCCTGCTTCTGAGGCCCTGGCTGAGGTTGGGGGCCCCTTGCGGGATCTCGACGGGCGTTCGGGCCTGGCGGCCCTCTCTGCTCGATCAACGGCGTCCGCTATGTCGGCGGTGATTTCGAGACAGGCGCTGCGCGCCTTCCTCAACCACCGCTCTGTGGCTCGGTCCGCGGTGCGTCCCGCAGACGCTGCGCTGCGGCCCGTAGGGTGAGGGTGTGTTGGACGTCTACTCTCTCGAGCTCGGTTTCTACGCCCTGCTCGCCTTCGTGTTGCTGGCGGTCAAGATCTACGCCTTCGTCAGCTCTTTGATGTTCTCTGCTGAGTCCTACGGGGCGGCGGGCAAGCTCACGAAGCCGACTTGGACGATCCTGCTCGGGCTCGGGGTGGCACTGCAGGTACTGTTCCTCAACAACCCGATCGGCATCTTCAACCTGATCTTCACGATTGCCGCGATCGTCTATCTGGTTGACGTCCGTCCTGCCATGGCTGGGCTACGGCGTCGCTAACGTTTGGTAACACGGCACCCACTCGCGTGCCGTAACCTTTAACCTCGCAGAGCGCGTGGCACCCGGCCGCCGATGTGGAGGAGATTCTTGATGATCGGCGAGAGCGAAGACCGCCCGTGGGGCTCATGGACAGTCCTCGACGAGGGTGACGGCTTCAAGGTCAAGCGCATCCATGTCAACCCACACTCGCGGCTGAGCTACCAGACGCATGAGCACCGCGCCGAGCACTGGGTGATCGCTGCCGGCCGCTGCACCGCAATCATCGACGGCGAGACCGTCGTGGCAGGGCCGGGCGAGTCCATCTGGGTCGAGGTCGGCCAGGCGCACCGCATCACCAACCAGGAAGATCACCCCCTGGTCGTGGTTGAGGTGCAGCTCGGCTCATACACCGGGGAGGACGACATCTGCCGCCTCGAGGACGACTACGGCCGCACGCCGGTCGTTGCTGGCTGACTCCCGGGGGCGCGGGCCGGATGCCGGCCTGGCCACTCATTGGCACTAAAGTCCCTACCGTCACAGACGACGGGAGTCGGACACATGGAACTTCGGGACTACCTGCGCATCCTCCGCCGACGGTGGATGCTGGTCCTCACCTCGACCCTGATCGTCGTGGCAGCCGCCGCGGCGTACACCTTCACGGTGACTCCGATGTACCAGTCGACGGCCAAGCTCTTCATCTCATCCTCCGCCGACGGCGGTGAGACCGTCTCGGGGGCCTTCGCGGGTGCCCAGTTCAGCCAGCAGCGGGTCACCTCCTACGCCGAGTTCGTGAAGGACGCCGACTTGGCCGCTGTGGTCGTCGAAGACCTCGACCTGGCCATGGCACCGGGCACCCTCCGGGACCAGGTGACCGCTACGGTCTCACCCGAGACCGTCATCATCGCGCTGCAGGCGCAGGACGAGTCCCCCTCACAGGCACAGGCCATAGCGCAGGGCTACGCCAGCGCACTTGCCGACCAGATCCGCGCCGTGGAGACCCCAGTGGGTGAGACGGAGCCGCTGGTGCGGCCCAGTGTCACCTCGGACGCCACCCTGCCGACGGCGCCGGTCTCACCGCAGCCGGTCCGCAACCTCGGCCTGGCCCTGGTGCTCGGCCTGCTGCTGGGTGTCGGCCTCGCGGTGGCACGAGAACTGCTCGACACCACCGTGAAGTCCGTCGACGACATCCGCGAGACCACCAACGCTCCCCTGCTGGGAACCATCAACTTCGACTCGCAGATCCGCACCGAGCCGCTCGTGACCTCGCTGTCGTCGCACGCCCCCCGGGCCGAGGCATTCCGGGTGCTGCGCACCAACCTGCAGTTCGTCGACGTTGACGCCACCACGAAGGTGTTCGTGGTCACCTCGGCATTGCCGGGCGAGGGAAAGACCACGACGTCAGTCAACCTCGCCATCACTCTCGCCCAGGCTGGCCAGAAGACGCTGCTCATCGAGTGCGACCTGCGCCGCCCCAAGGCTGCTCTCGCGCTCGACGTGGACAATTCCGTCGGCGTGACGACGGTGCTGCTGGGCAAGGTTAGCTTCGACGACGCCCTCCAGGAGCACCCCGGCACCGGCCTCGCGGTGCTCGCCAGCGGTGCCGTCCCGCCCAACCCGGCCGAGCTGCTGCAGTCGCGGGCGATGGCCGAGCTGCTCAACCACGCCAAGGATCGCTTCGACAACATCATCATCGACGCTCCCCCGCTGCTGCCGGTGACCGACGCGGCCCTGCTGGCCTCCCAGGCCGACGGCGCCATCGTGGTCGCCGCCCACGGCCGCACCACCCGCGAGCAGCTGGCGCAGGCTGGGGAGCGCCTTGAGCAGGTGGGCGCGCAGGCGGTCGGCATCGTGCTGAACATGACCCCGGCACGCCAGCGCTCCGGCTACGGGTATGGGTATGGCTACGGGTACGGCTACGCCCCCACGCCGGAGAAGCCGTCCAGCGGCAAGCGCGCCAAGCAGGACCCGGCGTAGGCCGTATCCCTGCGGGTCGTCCCCAGGTGCCCCGGCAACGGCTGAGGCAACTGTCGTGCCGCCGCATTCGGAAGGCGCCTGACCGGCGCGACCTGCGCCTCGGACGACGACTTCGCCACGGTCCACGCCCGGGGCCACTGCCGTTGCAGTCCGACGGCTGGTTCAGCAGGCCCCAGAGAGCCGTGTCGAATAGTCGCGCGGCTCGATGCCCGGTGTCACCCGCACCTCACGTACGCCGGCGACAGGCGGTGCCGTGACCTGCCATGTCACCTCAGCGGTCTGCTCGGGCTCCAAGAAGATGTAGGCCGTCGTCGTCGCACGGTCGCCCAACGGGCTCTTGTCGGGCTTGAAGTCCTTGCCGTTGATGCTGAACTCCCGGACCGCTCCCCCGGAAGGAGTGAAGAGACGCACCTCGACCAGCTGCTTTCCGGGCGCGACACCGTTGCTTCCAGTTCCGGAGAGATACGACGGCAGGGATGTCGCGGCATCCAGCGGGGCCGTCGAGCTCAGGCGGGCAGTGACCTGAGCACTCTCGACTCCGTTGCTGCACATCGAACTCGAGACCCGGACGTCGTAGTCAAGGTAGTAAGACATCTTCGAGGCGGTGCCCGAGTTCAGGGTCACGTCGATGCGTTCGGCGTATCCGTCTGGCGTGGCCGGTTCGCCAGCGATAAGACGAGCCCCGATCAGGTCCTGAGCACCCTCGTCGAAGAAGCGCGTGTAGATGCGGTGCTCGTTCGCTCCACGGACCAGGGCAGCGAGGAGCTCGCGCGGGCGCCCCAGGTCGCCCTGCAGGATGCGGTCGAACATGGTCGACACGACCTGGCGGAAGAACGCGTCCTGGGCCTGCGGGTCGGGCCGGTCGATGTAGATCTGGTTGATCAGCACGTCGACTGCGTTGTCGGCAGTCAGGTCGTAGCCGTCGACGGTCAGCGGACCGGTCGCCTGCAGCAGGTAGGAGACGGCCACGGCGTCGAGCGAGATCACGCCGTCCAACCGCTCGGGGTGCACCTCTTCCCAGCGCAGCTTCATCAGCTCGGCGGTGCGCGGGAAGGCCGGCGTGAAGTTGGCATCGAGCATGTAGCGGCCGAGGTAGTCGGTGAAGACTTCTTCTTCGTCCTTCGTGATGGGTAGCGGGGTGCTGCGTTCGCCGAAGGAGCTCGCCGCCACCTGTCGGCCCAGCGAGATGCGCCCGTCGTCGGCGTTCAAGAGCGACAGGGCGCCGGGGAGACCGCCGGTGGCACGAATCTCCGCATTGTTCTGGAAGACGAGCAAATAGCGCTGAGGGCCCTCAGCACCCAACGCCAGGGGCATCAGGTCGACGGCCACGGAGGCCGCGTCCATAGCGTCAGCGGCGTCGCCCACCAAGCGGGCCAACTCGTCGTAGCGGGCACGGAACTGGTCGACGTAGCCGCGGGAGTCCTCTGCCTGTAGCCGGGCGTCTGCGGCCTCCAAGGCTTGCGCGGCCTGGTTGACCGGCTGCTGCAGCTCAGCCACCGCCTCGAGTGCGACGCGACCTCCCTCGGGTAGCAGCGCGTCAAGATCAGTGGCTCGCTGAGCCACCGGTGCCAGCGCCTCACTGAGATCAGAGACCGCGGTCGCCGCGGCACGCACGCCGCGGGCGTCGTCCCCGATGACGGGGGTGTAGGTCAGGATCGACCAGCGCAAGCCCGACGTACGCTCCTCGGCCTCCCCTGCACTGTCCTGGAGGTCGCTGAGAGCAGCGTCCACCTCCTGCTCGTTCCCCGCCTCCAGGGCGGCGCGGAACGTGCCCGCGTCGGCGACTGCGGCCCGTAGAGCACTGTTGACCTGGAGCGCCTGCCAGGCAACGAGGCCAGCCGCCAGGAGGAAGAAGATTCCCGCCGCTGCGAGGAGCGAGAACACGAGACGCGCGCGAGACATGAGCCAGACCCTAGGTGATCAGGCCAGTCGTCTGAGACGACCGGCGCGTCGGTGGACCGCACGGAGGGTGGTGCGGAGACGCGAAGACCCCCCGAGCCGAGGCCCGGGGGGTCTTCGTTCAAGCGTCGAGCGTCAGGACGCCCGGACGATCTTCTTGTCACGCGAGAAGGAGCACGGGTCCTGGCCGCCGCGGGTGTACTTCACCACGGTGCGGTAGCGACCCTTGGCGGGGTACGCGAACCGGAACTGGTTCGAGTCCTTGACGTTCTTGGTGGCCTCCTTGACAACCCGCTGCGGCTTGGGGTTGAGGCGGGTGACCTGGATGTAGACCTGGCCGGTGCACACAGCACCCTCGTTGGTCGCGGTGTTGAGGTTGATCCGCACCTTGACCTTCTTCTTGGCCTGGACGTTCTTCGGGACCTTGACGTCGGCCTCGGTCTGGACGGTGGCCGGGTAGGCGGACGCGGACGGCGCGGTGACGCCGAACATCAGCGTAGCGGCGAACACGCCGGCGATGAGCTTCTTCATGTTTGAGACTCCCCATATGTGACGCCGCGGGGCGCCCAAGACGATGGTTCAGTGAGCAAAGCAAACCACAGGACTGGCCGACCTGCACGTTCGCGGTCCAAATGCTGTGTCACGTCCCCGAAAGTTAGCCTCCGCGAAACATTCTGGCTGCTATCCAGCCCGCCCTGGGCCTGGTCTAGGTTGCTGGAGAACCTTGAAGAACGTAGCTGGTGGAACCGGCACGCGACGGTGTCGCCGTCACCCCGCACACGCGGGATGTCAGGCCGCACGTGCCGCCGAGCGGCGGTGGGCCGGCCCAGGGTGACGCGCGTGATCCTGGGCGCCGGGCGGCGTGCGACTGTCTCTCCCTTGCGGGGTCTCGGCGTCGCTCGGCGCTGGGGCGCCTCACTGCTCGACCAACGGTGGTTTCGAGACGGGACTTCGTCCCTCCTCAACCAGCGTCGGGACTGAGGAAGGTAGCGACGCGGTCGAGGTAGCCCGGGGGGTCGAGGAGGAAGGAGTCGTGGCCGTAGGGGCTGTGGATCTCGGCGTGGTCGGCGTCGACGCCGTGGGCCTGCAGCTGCTCGGCCAGGCGCACCGACTGGGCGGTGTCGAAGCGCCAGTCGGAGGAGAACGAGGTGACCTGGAAGCGGGTGGGGCAACCGGCGAGGCGCTCGGCGACCGGTTCGTCGGCGAACGGGTCGAAGTAGTCCATCAGCCGGGTCAGGTAGAGGTAGGACAGCGAGTCGAAGCGGCCCAGGAAGGTCTCGCCCTGGTGCTGCAGGTAGTGCTCGACCTCGAAGTCGGGCTCCAGGCGCCACTGGTCGTCACCTAGGGAGTCGCGCTGGTGGTCGAAGCGGGTCTCCAGCGACTCCGGCGAGACGTAGGTGATGTGGGCCATCATCCGGGCCACCTTCTGCCCGTGCCGGGGAACCACCCCGCGCTCGGCGTAGCGCCCGCCGTGGAACTCCGGGTCGGCCATGATCGCCTGGCGTGCCACCGAGGAGAACGCGATGTTCTCCGCGCTCAGCCGCGACGAGGCCGCCACCACGACCGCGCGCTCGATGCGCCGCGGCTCCTCGATCACCCACTGCAGGACCTGCATGCCGCCCATCGAGCCGCCCACGGCGGCGTACAGGGTCTCGATCTGCAGGTGGTCGAGGAGGCGGCGGTGGCAGGCGACCAGGTCGGAGACGTGCAGCAGCGGGAAGTCGAGGTAGCGCGGCTCCCCCGTCGCCGGGTCGATGCTCATCGGGCCGGTGGTGCCCGAGCAGCCGCCCAGGATGTTGGGCGCGACGACGAAGAACCGGTCGGTGTCGACCGGCTTGCCCGGCCCGATCATCCGGTCCCACCAGCCTGGTTTCGCGGTGTGCGGGTCCTCCCCGCGCCGGTAGCCCGCCGCGTGCGCGTCACCGGTCAGCGCGTGGCAGATGAACACCACGTTGTCGCGCTCAGGCGACAGCTCGCCGTAGGTCTCGTAGACCACCTCGACGTGCTCGAGGCTCTTGCCGCCACGCAGCCGCAGCGGGTCGTCCTCGGTGGCGAGGACGACCCGCTGGGGCACGGCGTCGAGAAGGAGACCGCTCACTGGTCGGTGACTTGGTGGCTACTTGGTGGCGGCGAGGGCCTGCTCGAGGTCGGCGATGAGGTCCTCGACGTTCTCGATGCCGATCGAGAGGCGCACCATGTCCTCCGGGACGCCCGCGCCCACGAGCTCCTCGGGCGTGAGCTGGCTGTGGGTGGTGGTGGCGTTGTGGATCGCCAGCGACTTCGCGTCACCGATGTTGGCCAGGTGGCTGAAGAGCTCGAGCGCCTCGATGAACTTCTTGCCGCCCTCGCGACCCGACATCACGCCGAAGCTGAGCAAGCCCCCGTACCCGTGGCCGGTGTGGATCTTGTCGGCCACCTCCTTGTAGGGGCTGTCGGGCAGGCCGGGGTAGCTGACCCACGACACCTCGTCGTGGCCCTGGAGGTACTCCGCGACCGTGAGCGCGTTGGAGCTGTGGCGCTCCATGCGCAGGTGCAGCGTCTCGAGACCCTGCAGGAACATCCACGAGTTCATCGGGGTGATCGCCGCGCCCGTGTTGCGCAGCAGCACCGTGCGGGCCCGGATGATGTAGGCCGCCGGTCCGGCGGCCTCGGTCCACACCGCGCCGTGGTAGGCCGGGTCGGGCTTGGTCAGGCCCGGGAACCGATCGGAGTGCGCCGCCCAGTCGAAGTTGCCCGAGTCGACGATCACGCCACCGATCGAGGTGCCGTGGCCGCCGATGAACTTGGTCGCCGCGTGCACCACGACGTCGACGCCGTGCTCGAAGGGACGCACCAGGTAGGGCGTCGGCGCGGTGTTGTCGACCACGAACGGCAGCCCCTGCGCGTGCGCCGCGTCGGCCCAGGCCGGCAGGTCGATCACGTTGATGCGCGGGTTGCCGACGGTCTCACCGAAGACCATCTTCGTCTTCTCGTCGACGTGCTTGGCCAGGTCCTCGGGCTTCTCCGGGTCGACGAAGCGCACCTCGATGCCGAACTGGGGCAGCGTGTGGGCGAACAGCGCGTAGGTGCCGCCGTAGAGCGTCGAGAGCGCCACGATGTTGTCGCCGGCGTAGCAGAGGTTGAGCACGGCGTAGGTCGTCGCCGCCGAGCCGCTCGCCGTCGCCAGCGAGCCGACGCCACCCTCGAGCTGGGTCATCCGCTGCTCGAAGACGTCCTGCGTCGGGTTCATGATGCGGGTGTAGATGTTGCCCGGCTCGGCCAGCGCGAAGAGGTTCGCGGCGTGGTCGGTGTCGTTGAAGACGTAGGACGTCGTCTGGTAGATCGGCACGGCCCGGCTGTTGGTCGTCGGGTCGGCCTCCTCCTGGCCGGCGTGGACGGCCAGGGTCTCGGGGCGGTGCGTCATGGGTGCTCCTGCTGGGATGGCTGGTGTCGGCTCAGCGGCTGCTGCGACGTCTTGAGACTAGGGAGGGGTCTCGGAGCTGGGTGTGTGTGTCCGCGTGGTGGGCGGGGGTTGCGCAGCACGGGCGCCGCCGTTGGTTGAGCAGGGAGGGCCGAAGGCTCGAGCGTCGTCGAAACCCAGTGACCGCACGGCGTACGGCAGGCGTGGTGCTCGCTGGGTCTCGGCGACGATCGTCGCTGGCGCTCCTCACTGCTCGACCAGCGGTGGGCTACTCGACCAACGGGACCTCCTCGAGGTCCTCGGGCAGTTGCACGCTGCCGTCGGAGACGCGGATGCAGTCGTCGTCGCGGTGCAGCCCGAAGACCAGGGCGTCGGAGCCCTGCCGCACCGTGTTGTCGAGGGAGAGCCGGAAGTCGTCGCGGGACAGGCGGGAGTAGGGCTCGGGCTGCTCGCCGGGTTGGGCGTGCTCCCCTTCATCGGTGACCTCCCAGCCGTCGGCCTGCAGGGCCTCCAGCGCTGCGGCGTGCTGCTCGGCGTACGGCGCGGTCTCGGCGACCTGCCCGCCGAGGCCGAAGGTGAGGCCGGGGGCGGGTTCCATCTGGCAGTGGTCCCCCTGGCCCACAGCGCTCTCGACCTCCAGCCCGGCCTCCTCGAGGGTCTCGACGACCTCGCCGGCGGTGGCCAGCACTTGCTCGGAGAGCTGCTCGAGGTTGCCCATCGCGTCCTCGTCGTCGACACCGCACCCCGGCACCGCCACGGCGAGCAGCGCGACTGCGGCCAGGGCCGCCCGGGATCTCATGGCTGGTCCTGGGTGGTGTCGGAGCGCCCGGGCACGTCACCGCTGGGCTCGCGCTCGCCCTCGGGGTCGTCGGCCCAGCGCCACCACGGGTCGTAGGAATGCTCGGCGCCGTTGACCGCGTCGTGCTGGCCGTCGACGATGCGGCCCAGGTTGTAGAGCGACTCGGAGTCGTGGTCGTAGTAGCGGCTGTGGTCGGCCAGGCTGCGCACGGCGCTGCGCCCGACCGACTCGGCCTCGAAGCGGCGCGCCTCGAAGTCCTCCGACGACGGGTCGATGCCCAGCCCGCCGGGCGTGTGCAGCCAGCCCTCGTCGCCGAAGAACGCCACCGCGTCGCGGCTGTTGCGGCCCACCCACACGTGGCCCTCCCCCGGGCTGAAGTCGTCGGCCGTGTCGGCGGGGCCGGCGCCCGGGCTGCCGATCAGGGCGACGTCGTCGGCGCCGAGGTCGTGGTCGGTGGCGGCGTACGACGTGGTGGTGGAGCCATAGCTGTGACCGATCACGGTCAGGTGCGCCGGGTCGTCGGGGCGGGAGGCGCGCAGGCCGTCGATGGCGTCGGCGAGGCGCTCGCCGCCGTCCTCGGCGCGCCCGCGGGTGATGGTGTCGAGGTCGACCGCGCCCTCCGGGGTGTCGTAGCCCAGCCAGAACATCGTCGCCACGCTCGAGCCGTCGCCGTTGAAGCGGGCCGCCTCGTAGAGGTTCGTCGCGTCGCTGACCCCGCCGACCACGTCGACCGTCTCGGTGGTGATGCCCGGCACGCTCACGGCCACGTCGGCGGCGGTGTCGGGGTCGCCGACCGCCAACGCGACCCGGCCGTCGCCGTCGAAGGCGCCCGGGTCGTAGAGCCACAGCCGCCCGCCCGGCTGCTCGCCGGTGAGGGGGTCGGTGAAGCCGTCGGCGTCGGCGAGCGCGTCGCGGGTCGCCTCGGCGTTCGCCAGCCGCTGCGCCTCGTCGGCGCTGAGGGTGGCGTCGTCGCGCTGGGCGGCCAGGGTGGCCAGGTCGTCGTCGAGCAGCAGCCGGTTGGCCTCGTCGCGCACGCCCGCGGGCAGCCCGTCGGCCTGGCCGAGCAGGCTGGGGTACGCCGCCAGCGCGGCCTGCTGCTGGGCCTCGCTCAACCCGGCCCACCAGCGCTGCACCTCGCTCGGGCTCGCGCCGCTCCCCGGCGCACCGTCGCGGCCCATCGCCTCGACCGCAGTGTCGCTCGCGCCGCCGGTGGCCGAGAGCGCGTCGCGCAGGCTGGTGCCGGCCTCGAACGCCTGGCGCAGCCGCTGCTCGTTCTCCCGCACCGCGCGCTGCAGGTCGGCGTGGTCCTCGACGAGGTGCCGGTAGGCCAGGCGCAGGTCGGCTGCGCGGCCCCGCATGACCTCGATGTCCTGCGGGGTGGCGTCGGTGATCGCGTTGATGTCGGCGACCAGGCCGCTGCGGTCGGCGTCGAGGTCGCGCTTGCGGGCCAGCAGGTCGTCGGCGGTGGCCTGGTGGGCGCGCAGGTCGTCGGCGTACGCCGCCACCGCGCGGGCGACACGGCGCAGGGTGGTGGCCATCACGTCGTGCTCGTCGCCGGCGCGGGCGGCGGCGTCGCGGTAGGCGTCGTAGGCATCGCCCCACCAGCCCTGCAGCGCCTGGAGGTGGGCGGCCTCGGTGGCGACCTCGTCGTAGCGCCCCACCGCGGTGAAGAGCCGCTCCGCGAGCTGGTCGGCGCCCGCCGGGGAGCCCTCGGGCTCGCGGACCTCCGGCTCGGAGGCCGGGACGGTGATCGTGGTCATCGGGCGGGGCCCAGGCGGCTGTCGAGGGCCTCCATCTCGCCGCGGGTGCCGCTGTCGACCGCGGCGGTGCGGGCCGCGACCTCCTCCAGCGCGGCAGAGAAGCCGCCGACGATCGCGGCGCTCTCGCCGGCGTAGCCCTCCCAGGCGCTCAGGAACGCCCGCGCCGCACCCTGGCACTCGGGGGCCAGCCCGCCGGTGGGGGCGGCGCCGAGGTCGCGGGCGGTCTCCTCGAGCAGCTCGCCCAGGCTCGACCAGCGCTCGCTGCCGGCGCGCAGCGCGTTGTACTCCAGCCCCATGTGGCTCATCGCTCGGCCGCCTCCGACCCGCTGCGGTGACGCAGCACGACCCGCCCGGTCTCCGGCACCACGAGCAGCAGCAGCTCGGCGCGGTCCATCCCCTCGGGACGACCCGCCTGCACGCGGGGCAGCCCCTCGGCGGGGGCGAGCACGTGCCACCCGGCCTCGCGCAGCGCCTCGGCCGCGCGGCGTACGACGGCCTGGGCGGTGTCGGGCGCGACCGGCTCTCCGCCCTCGCGGGTCCAGGTGGTCTCCAGGCGGCCCTGGGCCCGGCGCTCCTCGGTCTCGGTGGGCTCGCCACCACCGACCGCGGTCGCCCACAGCCGGCTCAGGAGCTCGGGGTCGGCAGGTGGCTGGTCAGGTGCCTGGTCGGATGGCTGGTCGGTCGGCTCGTCAGCGGCCTGCTCGGGCGGGAGCAGCACGATGTCGACGTCGGGGTGCCGCCGGCGCACCGGCGCCCAGAACGGGTCGGTGGCGGCCGGGTCCGCCCTGCTCTCCTCAGGCACGGCCCCCACCTACCCACTCCCCCACGGCCGCACACCCCGACGAGCAGTCACTTGCACCATCGACCGGTCACTTTCGCACCGCATCCTGATCGAAATGACGAGCATTGCGCGTCACGAGCGCGGTGATCGATTCCTGGATCATTACTCGATTTAGAGACTATGATCGAAGAATGGATCAGCACGTGCGGTGGGCCTACGACGTCCGAGACCTCGGCGAAGCCCTGCGCCGAGCCCGCACCGACCAAGGCCTGACCCAGATCGAGCTGGCCGAGCGTCTGGGCGTGACCCGGATGACGCTCTCACGCCTGGAGAACGGCGAGTCGGTCAGCGCGGAGACCGCGATGCGCGCCCTGTCGGAGTGTGGCTACGCGTTGGTCGTGGCACCCAAGTTCGCCACCCTCCACGTGGAGGCAGCACCCACCAACGAGCCCGACCAGGACGGCGGCACCGGTGGCTAGGCCCGGCTCGGTCTCGCTGTCGGTGTGGCTGCACGAGACCCACGTCGCCACGCTGAGCGAGCCGTCCACCTACCGCTACCGGCTCACCTTCACCGACGAGGCCCTCGACACCTTCGGCGTCGGCGCTCGCGTGCTGTCGCTGTCCCTGCCGCTGTCGTCCCGACCGCTCGAGGACCACCCCCGAGATCCCACCCGTCAACCGGTCTCCAGCTTCCTCGAGGGGCTGCTGCCCGAGGGGAACCTGCGCACCCACCTCGCGACCACGCTGGGCGTGCTGGCCCTCGACAAGTTGTCGCTGCTCACCCAGGTCGGCGCTGAGTGCGCCGGCGCAGTGCGCTTCCTGCCGGTCGGCCAGCGACCGTCGTCGGGGCACGTCCGGCCGCTGGGCCCAGACGAGGTCGACCGCCTGGTGGCAGACCTGCCCACCTATCGCCTGCCCGACGGGGCGGCACCCCAGGCCTCGCTGGCCGGCATCCAGGACAAGGTGCTGCTGACCGAGCTGCCGGACGGCTCCTGGGGCTGGCCCGAAGCGGGCGCGGCCTCCTCGCACCTCGTCAAGCCCGAGCCCACCGGGGCCCAGGTGATCGACCGCCTGGTGCAGACCGAGCACTGGGCGATGCAGGTGGCAGCCAGCGCCGGCCTGCGGGCCGCCCACACCCGGCTGGCGCACTTCGACGGGCGCCCCGCGATCGTCGTACGCCGCTACGACCGCCTCGACGACGGACAGCGGGTCCACCAGGAAGACTTCTGCCAGGCGTTGGCCCTGGACCCACAGGCCAAGTACGAGAGCCCCGCGCGGGGACCGTCGCGCGGCACCCGGCTGAAACGACTGGCGACCGTAGCCGCCCCGCGCAGCCTCGACCCCGACGCCTTCCGGCGCGACCTGCTGTCGTCGGTGGCCTTCAACGTCGTCATCGGCAACGGCGACGCACACTCCAAGAACTACTCGCTCCTGCTGGGGCGCCGTGGCGAGGTGTCCTTGGCGCCGCTGTACGACGCCGCCCCGGTGCACTACCTGGCCACCCGCTTCAACAACATCGGCCACGTCGTCAACGGGCGTACGAGGCTGCACTGGGTCGACGCCGACGACCTGGTGCAGGAAGCTCGCAGCTGGGGCATGGGCACCAGCCGCGCGCGGGCGACTCTCGAGGGAGTGCTGGGCTCCACCTGGGAGGCTGCCCACGCCGTCGGGCTGCCCGAGGGGGCCGAGTCGGTGCTCGTCAACCTCGAGCAGCTGTGGTCCCGCCGTTCCTGGCGGCCCGCGAGCACCTGAGGCGTCTGCTCATCCCGAGGACGCAGCGAGCCCCCGTGCCGCTGCACGGGGGCTCGCTGGGATCCAGGGTGCCAGAAGTGGCTCAGACGCTGATGGAGACCTCGGCGACCTCGCCCACCTGGGCGTGGACCTTGCGGTCCACGGGGTCGGCCTTGGGGGCCAGGGTGCGCAGGGTCCACTCGCCGTTGCCGGCGAAGAACCGGAAGTGCCCGGTCGCGGAGGTGGGGACCTCGGCGGTGAACTCGCCGGTGCGGTCGAGCAGGCGCACGTAGGCGCTGGCCACCGGCTCACCGTCGCGCAGCACCTGGCCCTGCACCACGGCCTCCTTGGCCACGTCGATGCCGTCGAGCGAGAGACCGCCCTGGGTCGCGCCGCACATCAGGCGTCCTCGGCGGTGCCGGGCTCGTCGCCGAGCGCGATCGGGACGCCCACCAGCGAGCCGTACTCGGTCCAGGAGCCGTCGTAGTTCTTGACGTTCTGGTGGCCGAGCAGCTCCTTGAGCACGAACCAGGTCAGCGACGAGCGCTCACCGATGCGGCACAGCGCGATGGTGTCCTTGGAGTCGTCGATGCCGACCTCGGCGTAGAGCGCCTTGAGCTCCTCGTCGGACTTGAAGGTGCCGTCGTCGTTGCAGTTCTTGCTCCACGGCACGTTGAGGCTGGTCGGCACGTGCCCGGCGCGCTGGGCCTGCTCCTGCGGGAGGTGGGCCGGGGCGAGCAGGCGACCGGCGAACTCGTCGGGGCTGCGCACGTCGATGAGGTTCTGCACGCCGATCGCGTTGACCGCGTCGTCACGGAACGCGCGGATCGAGAGGTCCTGCTCGGTCGCGGTGTACGTCGTCGCCTCGCGGCTGGGCACCTCGTCGGTCAGCGGGCGGGAGTCGAGCTCCCACTTCTTGCGGCCGCCGTCCATCAGCTTGACGTCGCGGTGGCCGTAGAGGGTGAAGTACCAGTAGGCGTAGGCGGCGAACCAGTTGTTGTTGCCGCCGTAGAGCACCACGGTGTCGTCGTTGGAGACGCCGCGGCTGCTCAGCAGCTCCTCGAACTGGCGCTTGTTGACGAAGTCGCGGCGCACCTGGTCCTGCAGGTCGGTGGTCCAGTCGAGCTTGATCGCGCCGGCGATGTGGCCCTTGTCGTAGGCGGTGGTGTCCTCGTCGACCTCGATGAGGACGACGTTGTCGTCGTGGGCGTGCTCCTCCACCCACTGGGTGGTGACGAGGCTGGTCTCGCGGGTCATGAAAAGGCCTTTCGTTGACGTGCAGGGAAGTGTGTGGAGGTCTCAGGCGGTGGCGCGCTTGATCAGCAGGTAAATCTCGCAGCCGAGGCAGAACCGGAAGACGGCGTTGAGGGTGGCGGCGACCAGCGCGAAGCCGATCGCGACCTGGGCCAGGACGGTGAGGCCGGCGGCGTACCCGGCGATCGCGACCAGGGTGAAGACCAGGCCGACGCTTTGCGCGAAGCGCGGCGGGGCCGGGTCCTCGAGCTCGTCGGGCGCGGCGAGCCGGGGGCGGATGAACCGCTTGAAGGCCCATGCGTGCGGCGTGTGCTGCACGCCGCGCAGGGCGCCCAGCGCGAAGAGCGAGGCCTGGGCGACGGTCACGACCAGCGCCGCGAGCGGCGGCAGGCCGAGGATCGCGATCAGCACCAGCGCGGTGACCCCGGCGGCGAACTGCGGGCCGCGCGGGTCGATGCCGGCCCGCGCCGCGGCGTGCCCCCTGGCGTGGGGCTGGATGGCGGGCGCGTAGGTGCGCTCGGTGGTCGTGCTCGACATGTCTCTCCTGAGGATGGCGTCGCCGGAACGGCTGGAACCGCGGCCCTGTGGGTCACGGTCGACGGCGCTGCGCGTGCTCAGACGAGGAGCAGGAGGAAAGGCAGCGCCGTCACGACATCCGACACAGGCTCGAGCGCATGCGGCAGTGGTCGACTGCGCGCCGCTTCGTGAGCCAGGTGGTGGTCATGTGGGTGACAATACGATCCGCACCTCGGGTATTCCGCACCACGTCTCATCAATCGGACACGCGTCTTGCATGATGAGAAAGGTTACCGGCGCGTCACTTCTCCAGCGAAAGGTCGTTGGCCTGACATGACCCGATACACCGGACGTCGCATCGTCAGCCTGTTCCCGGGCCTGGACCAGACCCTGCAGGACGCCCTGCTCGCCGCCATCGAGCACGTGCTCATCGAGGCGGAGGCGGAGCGCATCTGGATCGAGGAGTCCCCCACCCACGACCTGCGGGTGCACGCGCAGCTGCCGCCCGTCGACGCGGCGCCGGCACCCGTGGTGCCGATCCGGGCCGCTCCGTCGGCCCTGACGATCCGGTCGTCGGTGTCAGTGGACCCGAGCACGGCGGACAAGCTGTCCCCGCGGGACTGCCCCGACACGGAGTCGGTGGAGTAGCCGGCGCTGGTGCAGCTCGGCGGAGCAGCCGCACTCGTCGCCGCCGTAGTAGGACCACGGGTCGTCGACCAGCACGTGGCAGCAGCGCTGCGACCACACCAGCGGCTCCAGCACCCGCTGCACCGGCCCCAGGCAGGAGTGACCGCACTGGGGACAGGTCGTCGCGGGCGCTCGGTGCAGCAGGCTCATCTGCCCAGGACACACCCGGTGGGCGTCGCGTGGGCGCGGTGCCGGCGTACGTCACCAGGATCGGGGACGCGCGAAAGGCGCGACGCTAGGGTCGTCGCACCATGAGCACCCGACCCGCCGGCCGCACGCGCAGCGCCCTCGTGACCGGCGTGGCCGGCCAGGACGGCGTCTACCTGGCCCGGCACCTGCGCTCGCTGGGCTACCACGTGGTCGGCACGCTGCGCCCGGGCAGCCGGTGGGCGCCGCTGACGCTGGGGCGCGCCTACGCCTACCTCGACGGCGTGCAGCTGGTCGACCTCGACCAGCGCGACCACGAGGGCTGGGCGGCGGTGCTCGAGGGGCTGCAGCCCGACGAGATCTACAACCTCGCCGGCTTCTCGTCGGTGGGGGCGTCGTGGGGGCACGCCGAGGTGGTCGCCGAGACCAACGGGCTCGCGGTGCTGCGGATGCTCGAGGAGCTCGTCGCCTTCCGCGACCGGCACGGCTGGTCGCCGCGGTTCTTCCAGCCCTCGAGCTCGGAGATGTTCGGGACCTCCGACCAACAGCCCCAGACCGAGGGCACCCCCCACCACCCGCGCTCGCCGTACGCCGCCTCGAAGTCGTTCGCCCACCACCTGGTCGTCAACTACCGCGAGTCCTACGGGCTGTTCACCGCCACCGGCACCCTCTACAACCACGAGAGCCCGCTGCGCGGCGAGCAGTTCGTGACCCGCAAGATCACCCGCTCGGTCGCCGAGATCGCGCTCGGGCGGCGCGACGAGGTGGTGCTGGGCAACCTCGACGTACGCCGCGACTGGGGCTTCGCCGGCGACTACGCCGTCGCGATGCAGCGGATGCTGCAGCTGGACGACCCGCAGGACTTCATCGTCGCCACCGGCACCTCCCGCCCCCTGGCCGAGGTCGTCGAGGTGGCGTTCGCCGCCGCGGGGCTCGGCTCGCCCGAGGGCTACCTGCGCCAGGACCCGGCGCTGATGCGACCCGCCGACGTCGCCGACCTCGTGGGCGACCCGACCAAGGCGCGCGAGCAGCTCGGCTGGACCCCCAGCGTCTCGTTCGAGCAGGTCATCGAGCACATGGTGCGCGTCGACGTGACCCGGCTCGAGCGGGGCGTCGAGGACGCGGGCGACTACCTCTCGCCGGCCTGATCCGCGGTCGCCGCGGCGCTTGTCCACAGGCGCCAGGTGAGACCTGGCGCCGAACTGGGTAGGTCTCTACCGTGAATCGCGCCCACCCCCCTCCCATGGGCGCCCTCTCGGGAAAGCAGAACAGATGAGACGACACCTCGCGTACGCCGCCGGCGCGGCCGTGCTGGCCCTGGCCGGTTGCGGTGGGGACGACCCCACGCCCCAGGTCGCCGACCCGACCCCCTCCGCGAGCGTCTCGGCCTCGCCCAGTGCGAGTGCGGCGGTGGAGAAGGAGGCGTGGGAGAAGAAGACCGAGGCGGGGGCTGAAGCTTTCGCGAAACGCTGGGTCCGAGCATTCAACGAAATGCAAGCAAGCGGAGAGGTCGGGGAGTTCGAGAACCTTTCAACCAGTGAATGCGAGACGTGCCGCAACTTCGTTGAAATGACCGACCAAGCCTACGCGAATGGCGGACGCATCGAATCAGACGGATGGCGTATCCGATCCGTCGCTGCGACCTCGTTGGACGTTCCCAATGGCCACCAGTTCGCGTTGCGCGTCCGACAGCTGCCCCAGCAGATATTCGAGACCGCTGAAGCAGAGCCGACAAGCTTCCCAGGCGGGACCGTCACATTCTTGTCGACCGTCGTGTGGCAATCCGGAGGGTGGCGCATGTCGGCCTGGGAGTTCCCAGCATGAAGCTACTCGCCCTGATCACTGCACTCACGCTGATCACCTTCGCGCCCGCGCCCCCTGCCAATTCCGCCGGAACTTGCGCAGGCGAAGCGTCAGCCGGCGTCAACAGTTGGAACAGTGTCGTCACCTGCGCCGAGCCATCGGCAACGGCATCTGCATCCGCCAGCGCACAGGCCGCGTCCGAGTCGTCGGTCACTTACATCTACGAGCCGCTCTGCCAAGCGAGCGATGGCATCGTCCAGTCGACGGCCTACGGGTGCGCGGGAGCGTTCGAGTGTGGGGACAACGGTTTGTTGCATGACGTGACGTCAGTCGACGGTGACGGAACGCAGATCGGACTCGGCGCGACGTGCATCGAGCCCGGCGACCCCGTCGCCGCAGCAACCGCACCCGTCCTGACCCCGGGCCGCATCCTCGAGGCCTTCCGCCGCATCCCCCTGCCGGAGGCACCCCTGGAGGTGCAGCCGCCGGGCGGGGAGACGCTGGTCAACTTCGACACGATCCTGCACACGCAGGCCGAGCCGTTCACCGAGACCGTCCAGCTGCTCGGGCGACAGGTCACCTTCGACATCAGCCCGGCCAGCTTCACCTGGAGCCTCGGCAACGGCGAGACCATGACCACCACCGACCCCGGGCGGCCATGGGCGCGCGGCGTGGGGATGGACCAGTACGTCTCGCACCGCTACACCGAGGCCGGCCCCGTCACGCTCGACCTCACCACCACGTGGGGCGCACGGTGGCGGCTGGGCAACGGGCCGTGGCGCGACGTCGACGGCACCGTCACCATGACCAGCCCCGCGCAGGACCTCCAGGTCCGCACCGCCCAGCCGCAGCTGGTCTCCTACGACTGACATCCGCGGTGTGCCAGCAACCGGACCCGACGCCCGGAAGGTTGCCAGCGCACCGCCGACCACCGGCCCGCAGCTCCGGCGGTGCGCCACCAACCGGACCCGGCTGACAAACGGTTGCCAGGTCACCGCTGCCCGGGACCGGCGGGCGGGTCAGTCCCCCACGACCGAGCCGAGGGTCGCCAGCACGGTCTCCTTGCGCGGCGCCCCCGCGGCGCGGGTGGCCTCGCGGCCCGACGCGTCGAGGACCAGGGTGGTGGGGGTGCGCAGCACGTCGAGGCGGCGTACGAGGTCGAGGTGGTGCTCGGCGTCGACCTCGAGGTGCACCACGCCCGGCACCAGCTCGACCACCTCGCTCAGCGCGCGGCGCGTCGCGCGGCAGGGCGCGCAGAAGGCCGACGAGAACTGCACGAAGGTCGCCCGCTCCCCCAGCTGCGCGTCGGGCACGGCCGCGACGACGTCGTCCCAGACGGTCCGCTCGGCCACGGCCGGCTCCGTGGCCGCTGCATCGGCGCCACCGGCAACGCCCCGCACCTCGTGGGTGCCGCGGAACCGCCCGTCCGTCAGAGCGCGGTAGGCGCCGAAGGCGAGAGCGATCACGACGGCCGCGAGGGCGATCCACAGTCCGGTAGGCACGTCCGCGTCAACAGCGCGTCACGGCCGCACATTCCACCTCGCGCCCCAGCGACCAGGGCCACGCCCACCGAGGTCTGGACCACCACCGGATTTTTACATCCGCCCGCAGTTCAGGCGACGAACTAGCGGGCATCAGGACAAGAAGACCTTGAAGGCCGACATGGACCTGCTGATCGCGACGACGCTCGTCGTCTGCCTGTGGTGCCTGGCGCCCCTGCCGCTGGCCGTCGCCATCGGACGCGCCTTCCGCGACGGCCACAAGCTCGACGTCCACCAGATCGAGGCGGCCCTCGCCACCCTCGGGCGGCCCGGAAGTGACAGGACGCGCTTCCAGTCTGACTGTGACTGAGGCATGATGGTCTAGTCCACCGCGCAGCGCTCCGCCATCCCCCTGACACACCGGCGCAGCGACCGCACAGTGGACCACCAGGCCGTTCCCCACCCCCCAGGGAGACCCGTGCTGACCATCGTTGCCATCGTCGCCCTCGCCCTCATGGCGTGGTCGATCCTGTCGCTCGTCGCCGGCATCGTCGTCGGCTCGCTGCTGCGCCGTGGCCAGCCGCCCGCCGACGTACGCCGCCACCCGGCGCCCCCGCGCCTGGTCCAGCCCGCCGCCTGAGCAGCGAGCACCCCGCCAACGACCGAGGGCCGGGCTCCGCGTGAAGCGGAGCCCGGCCCTCGTTGGCGTCAGTGGCTGGATCAGCCGGAGACGGCCTTCTTGAACGCGGCCGCGGCCTTGAAGCCGGGGACGGTCGTCGCGGCGATCTGCATGGTCTCGCCGGTCTGCGGGTTGCGACCCTCGCGAGCCGAACGCTCACGGGGCTCGAAGGTGCCGAAACCGGCGATGCTCACGCGCTCACCCTTGGCCACAGCCGAGACGATCGCCGACAGCGCGGCGTCGACGGCACGCTCGGCGTCGGCACCGGTCAGCCCGGTCTCCTTGGCCACGGTCTCGCGAAGCTCTCCCTTGTTCATGCAGTTCTCCTTCATCATGTTGCTCGTCGTGGGGTCCGTCGTTCACCGCACCCTAACCAGCAAACCCCCCGAAACCGCGACCTGGCGGGCCTTTCTCCCGGTTTTTCTCAGTCTCGGCGCCTCGAGGCGAGCTGTGAGCGCAGCCGGCGCACCTCCGCCTCGAGCTCCAGCACCCGCGCCACCCCCGCCAGATTGAGGCCGTCGGCGAGCAGCTCGCGGATGCGGTGCAGCACCTCGATGTCGGCCTCGCTGTAGAGCCGGTTGCCGCCCTCGGTGCGGTCGGGGTCGAGCAGGCCGCGCCGCTCGTAGACGCGCAGGTTCTGCACCTCCATGCGCACCATCTGCGCCGCCACCGAGATCGCGAAGACCCCCCGGACTCGCGCCGCCATCGCCTGCACCTCCGTCTGCACTGAATCTCAGAAAATTCTCAGCCCCGCCACTTGAGTCTGACCTACTGGATGGATTACAACAAACCTGTAACCACTGATACAGGTACGGCGGGCTTACGCAGACCGTCTGGACCATCCGACCAACCACCATCCGAACTCAAGGAGGACACCCCATGTTGCTGCGATCCACCGACCCCTTCCGCGACTTCGACCGCCTGACCCAGCAGCTGCTGGGGACGACGAACCGCCCGGCCGTCATGCCGATGGACGCCTGGCGCGAGGGCGAGCAGTTCGTCATCGAGCTCGACGTGCCGGGCGTCAACCGCGAGAGCATCGACCTCGACGTCGAGCGCAACGTGCTGACCGTGCGCGCCGAGCGCGTGGCCAAGAACGGCGACTGGGAGCGGTTGGCCTCCGAGCGACCCACCGGCGTCTTCAGCCGCCAGCTGGTCCTCGGCGACAACCTCGACCTCGACCGCATCGAGGCGACGTACGCCGACGGCGTGCTGCGCCTGGTCGTGCCGGTCGCCGAGAAGGCGAAGCCGCGCAAGATCGAGATCGGATCCGCCTCTCCCGAGCGTGAGACCACCGCCATCGAGAGCTGAGTCCGACCCCTGCACACCGCCTACGGCCGCCCCGCTCGGGGCGGCCGTTGGCGCGTCTCCGGCCGCGCCCCACGAGGCTGTGGACTGGGAAAAAGTTCTCCACAGATTGTCGAACTGGTGTTCCCATCGGGCCTTGGGGTTGGGAGAATGAACCCATGACGGTCCAGGCGCTCCCCACCCCCACCGCAGCCCCAGCGGTGAGCGAGGCGAGCGCCCACCTGGCCCGGGCCCACGAGGTCGCGCTCGAGCGGGTGCACCGCGACGAGCTCGCCCAGCTGCTCACCACACTGGCCACCCTGGAGTCCCAGACCGAGGCGCTGCGCCTCAAGGTCCTCGCCGAGGCCGAACGCCGCCAGGTCGCCACCGACGAGGCCGCCACCGGCACCGACGCCTGGGCCGCCGCCCTGACCGGCACCACCCGCGAGATCAACGCCGGCGGACTCCACCTCGCCCAGCTCCTCAAGACCAAGTACCACCACACCCGCGAGGCCTACGCCGCCGGGCAGCTGCGCGCCGACCAGGTCCGCGTCATCGTCCGCGCCGCCGAACAAGCACCCCTCGAGACAACGGTCGAGCAGCTCGCGGCCGCCGAGGAGGTCCTGGTCAACAAGGCCACCGGCATCGGCACCAGGTCAGGCCGCCCCATGAACGCCAAACGCCTGCGCCAAGCAGCCCGACGGATGCTCGACATCGTCGACCGCGACCTGGCCGACAAGCACGAAGCGATCATGCTCGGCCGCGAGTCCCGCCGTGCCAAGCACGAGACCTACCTGGCGCTGCACGACAACGGCGACGGCACCTACTCCGGCAAGTTCACCATCCCCGAGCTGCACGGCTCCCTGCTGCGCACCGCACTGGAGACCCTGTCGGCACCCCGGCGGCTCAACAAGACCCGCACCAGCGCTGAGGGCGAGACCATCTCCGGCTACGACGAGTCCGCGCCCACCGGCCCCGGCCACGGACTCTCCGGCTGGGAAATCGCAGGCAACGCCCTGTGCGAGCTCATCGAACACCTGCCCACCGACGGCTGGAACGGCGCCAACGCCCTCACGATCCTGGTCACCATGACCGCCGAGGACCTCACCCACGACCTCACCCAAGCCGGGAAGCTCGACCCCGCCGACTGGCCCGACTGGCACGGCCCCGACGAGACCGGCACCGCCAAGCTCGACACCGGCATCCGCACCGCCGCCGGCGACCTCCGCCGCCTGGCCTGCGAAGCCGGCCTCGTCCCCGCCGTCCTCAACACCAAGTCCGTCCCCCTCGACCTCGGCAGGACTCGAAGGCTCCACAGCCACCACCAACGAAAAGCCCTCGCACTCGTCCACGACACCTGCGCCATCGGCACCTGCGAACGACCCTTCGCCTGGTCCGAGATCCACCACCTGATCCCCTGGTCACACCACGGCGACACCGACCTCGACGCCATCCCCCTCTGCTCCTGGCACCACCACCGCGCCCACGACCCACGATGGCACCTCACCCACCACCCCCTCCGCGGCTGGGAGCTGCGCGCCCGCGAGCGCCGCAGGAGATCCTGACGCGCCGCACGGCCGCTTCCCGGCGTCCAGCCGCTCAGCCGCCGGCGAAGGGCGGCAGGAACTCCACGGTCGCGCCCGGCTCGACCCGCACGGAGCCCGGATCCTGGCTGCCGACCGGCTGCTCGCCGATCAGCGTCGAGCAGACCGCGAGCACCCGCTCGAGGTCGGTGCCGGGGTGCAGCGCGACCGCGCGGCGTACGACGTCGGCGAGCGTCAGCGCGCCGTCGACCTCGAGCCGGTCGGAGCCGGTGCCCGCCGCGTGCTTGGCCCCGGCCCAGTAGTGCACGTGCACCACATCTGTCTCGTCCACGTCGCTTCCTCCTGCGCCCGGTGCTGCCTTGGGTAGTATTCAACCCGGATCACCGACCGGAGCCCAACGATGCGTTCTGGTCCCCCGCACACCGGAGGGACCCACCGTGAGCACGATTCTCCTCCTGACCAGCGCCCTGCAGCCCTCGGCCGAGGTGCTCCCCGGGCTCGCCCTGCTGGGCCACCAGGTCCGGGTGCTGCCGCCCGAGGGCAGCGCGCTCCTCGAGGCGCCCGACGCCGACCTGCTGCTCGTCGACGGCCGCCAGGACCTCGCCCACGCCCGCGACCTGTGCCGCCTGATCCGCACCACCGGCAGCGACCAGCCGGTGCTGCTCGTCGTCACCGAGGGCGGGCTGGCCGTGGTCAGCCACGACTGGGGCATGGACGACGTGGTGCTGCACACCTGCGGACCCGCCGAGCTCGAGGCCCGCATCAAGCTCGGCATCGGTCGCCTGGCCGCGCGCCGCGACGCCGACGACCCCGAGAGCCACCTGATCCGCTCCGGCGAGGTCACCGTCGACGAGACGACCTACACCGCCCGCATCGGCAAGCGCCCGCTCGACCTGACCTTCAAGGAGTTCGAGCTCCTCAAGCACCTGGCCCAGCACCCCGGGCGGGTCTTCAACCGCCAGCAGCTGCTGCAGGAGGTCTGGGGCTACGACTACTTCGGCGGCACCCGCACCGTCGACGTGCACGTGCGCCGCCTGCGCGCCAAGCTCGGCGTCGAGCACGAGACGCTCATCGGCACCGTGCGCAACGTCGGCTACCGCTTCGTGGTGCCGGCCAAGGACGCTCGCGCCGAGGCCGACGTGCGTGCCGTCACCGAGCCATCGCGGGAAGCCGGGGTCACCGAGCCGGCCTCTGGCTAGGCTCGGGGGAATGGACTCCCTCCACGACGCCCGCCAGATCGAACGGGTCGCGGCCCTCTCGGAGGCCGCCGACGGCACCGCTCCGCTCGACGAGGCCACCTTGATGGCGCTGCGCCACCCCGACCGGTTCCGGTCGTGGGTCGACGGTGACGCCGTCGCCGTGCTCGTCGACGGGCAGATCTCCCTCGTCGTCGCCCCCGACGCCCGCGGTCACGGCCTCGGCGCCAAGCTGCTCGAGCGGCTGATCGGCGAGGTCGGCCCCCAGGTCGCCCTCGAGGCCTGGTCGCACGCCGACCACCCCGCCGCGCGCCGCCTCGCCGAGCGCACCGGCTTCGAGCGCGCCCGCGAGCTGTGGGTGATGCGCCGGCGTACGTCGACCCCGCTGCCGCGCCTCGAGCCGCCCCCGGGCGTGCGGCTGCGCTCCTACACCGACGCCGACGCCGACGCGGTGCTGCGCCTCAACGCCGCCGCCTTCGCCGCCCACCCCGAACAGGGCGCGATGGACGCCGAGAACCTCGCCGAGCGGATGGCCGAGCAGTGGTTCGACCCCGCCGGGCTGATCCTCGCCGTCGACACCTCCGAGGGCGCCGAGGGCCGCCTGCTGGCCTTCCACTGGACCAAGCGGCACACCCACGACCTCGGCGAGGTGTACGTCGTCGGGGTCGACCCCGACGCGCAGGGCGCCGGCCTGGGCCGGCTGGTCACCCTCGCCGGCCTGCACCACCTGGCCGACCTGCAGGTCAACGAGGTGATCCTCTACGTCGAGTCCGACAACGCAGCGGCGATCCGGGTCTACCGCGACAAGCTGGGCTTCACGCACGCCTCGGAGGACACCCACGTGATGTACCGACGCCCGTCCTGAGGCCGCGGGATCGCCGCGAGCTCGGCGACCGCCCCGTGCACCAGATCGATGAGCAGGTCGGGGTGCTCGGTGACCGGCTCGTCGCCGACGCCGGGCAGGCTCAGCCACCGCGCCCCCGGCACCTCGACGCTCGAGGACGCCGCCCCCTGGTCGGACCGCTCGGACCGCTCCCCGGCGGCCGCCCACACCGGCACCGTGAGCAGGCGCAGCCGCTCGACCACGGCCCGGGCGGTGTGCTCGTCGGGGGCCAGCAGCACCAGGCCGGCCACGGCCTCGGGCCGGGCCAGCGCCATCTCGACGGCCAGCGGGGCCGCGTCGCCCTCGGCGACCACCAGCAGCGCGCGCCGCTCGGTGGCGCGCAGCGAGTCGACGACGTACGCCGCGTCGGCGCCCTCGCTCACACCGGGCAGGTCGGCCAGGTCGGGGGCCAGCAGGCGCACGCTCCACGAGCCGAGCGCCAGCAACGGCGCCCACACCTGGGCGCCTGCTCCCCGGCGGTGCAGCAGCACGACCGGCGCGCCCTGGTCGTCGCCGGCCTCGTGCACGCGCAGCAGCGGGCCGGCCTCGGCGCGCGGATCGGGGTCGACAGGGGCGACGGGGTCGACAGGGACACCGCGTCGGGGCGCGGTGGACGGGTCGTCGGTGGGCGGGTGCAAGCGGGTGGCTTCCGGGCGGGCACGAGGCGACGAGCACCTCGCGGACGGTCGTGGGCGTGCGGCGGCAGGAGGCAGCCTATGGCCGCCGGCAGCCAACACCCAGACGCTTTACCCCACGTTTAACGCAAGGTTTACGCGCGCCCGCCGGCACCCTCGCCGGCCGAGGCGGGTCAGTCGCCGGGCCACTCCCCCGTGGCCCGCTGGAAGGCCCGGGCCCCGCCGCGGTCGACGGCGGCCTTGACCACCGCGAAGACAGCGCCCTGCAGGGCCGCCGCGGCCAGCACCTCCTTCATCGAGTACTCCGACTCCAGGGCTTTGGGGGCGTCGGCGCCGTCGCCGGCGCTGACCCGCTTCCAGACCTGCTGGAAGACCTGGCCGGCCACCACGCCGGCGACGATCGAGCTGGTGATGCCGACCGGCCGGTAGAGGATCCTGGCCGACGTGCTGGTGCGTTCCTCGCGCCTCATCGTGTCTCCTTCTCGCTCGCCGCTCGAGTGCTCGCCGGGGGCGTGCCCGGTGCTTTTGGGCGGGGGTCGACCCCCGCACCCGTACCGACCTCGTCGGGGTCGTCCTCGTGGCCGTGGCTCTCGCGCAGTGCGCGCCCGATCGCCACGTCCTCCTCGTGCTTCTCCTCGGCCTTCTCGATGTTGCGGGTGTCGCGCGGGGGCAGCTGCAGCTGGTCCTCGGCCTGCAGCCCGGCCTGCAGCTCACGGCCGCGCTCGAGCTCGGAGTCGAGCTCGGCGCCGAAGAGCAGCGCCAGGTTGGTCAGCCACACCCACAGCAGGAAGACGATGACGCCGGCCAGCGAGCCGTAGGTCTTGTCGTAGCTGGAGAAGTTGGCGACGTAGAAGCCGAACGCCGCGGAGGCCAGCGCCCAGACCAGGATGGCCAGCGCGGCGCCGACCGAGATCCAGCGGAACTTCGGCTGCTCGACGTTGGGGGTGGAGTAGAAGAGGATGGCCACCATCAGCACCACCGCGGCCAGCAGCACCGGCCACTTGGCGATGCTCCACACCAGCACGGCCGTGTCGCCGATGCCGATCGCCGATCCGACGGCCTCCGCAGCGGGCCCGGTGACCACCAGCGCGGTCAGCACGGCGGCCGCCAGCACCACCTCGACCAGGGTCACCAGCAGCATCACCGGACGCAGCTTCCAGATCGGGCGGCCCTCGCCGACCTCGTGGATGCGGTTCATCGCCCGGCCGAACGAGGTGACGTAGCCGCTCGCCGACCACAGCGCGGCCAGCAGTCCCACGACGAGCGCGAGGCCGGCCCCGGTGCTCTGGCTCAGGTCGAGCAGCGTGGGCTCGAGGGTGTCGGCGATCGACCCGGCGCCGACGTCACGCAGGATGCCCAGGATGGTGCGCGCCGACTCCTGGCCCTGACCCAGCAGGCCCACCAGGCTCAGCAGCGCCAGCAGCCCGGGGAAGAGCGCCAGCACCGCATAGTAGGTCAGCGCCGCGGCCAGGTCGGTGCACTGGTCCTTGCCGAACTCGCGCCCGGTCTTGCGCAGCACGTACTTCCACGACGGGGCCGTCAGGTCGTCGGGCGAGTCGGGCTTCGCGCCGTGGTCGGGGTCGACCGGGCGCTCGGCCTGGCGGGCGTCGTCGCTCACCGGCGCCGCCGCCACACGACGACGCCGACCACGAGCACCAGCGCGCCGACGCCACCAGCGATCAGCGCGGTGCCGTGCTGCTCGCGCACCGACTGCGCGCGGTGCGAGACGCGGGCCTTCACGTCGGTCTTGGCGCCCAAGGCCTCGACGGTCTCGCCGAGACGCCGGCGGGCGGCCTCGATCTCGGCCTCGATCTGCTCAGGGGTCTGGTTCTGGGAGCCCTCGCGGGGGTCCTGCTGCGGCTCAGCCATGGCGGCGGGCCTCCTTCACGGTCTCGACGTCGCGCTGCACGTTGGTCTGGGTGGCCGAGACCGGCGGGGTGGCCTGGTCGACCTGCTTCTTGCCCACCAGGCCCAGCAGCGCGGCCGCGGCCAGCAGCACGCCGGCCACCACGAGTGCCGCGGCCCAGGCCGGCAGCACCAGGTCGAGGGCCAGCACGGCGGCGGCCACCAGCGTGCCCAGCGCGAACCAGACCAGCGTGCCGGCGCCACCGAAGAGCCCGACGCCGATCCCGGCGTGCTTGACGCTCTGCTGGATCTCGGCCTTGGCCAGCCGCAGCTCGGCGCTGACCAGCTCGGAAGTCTGCTGCGAGAGCCGCGACATCAGCTGCGGCGTGGACAGGCCCTCGATGTCGGGGTCGCCCTGCGAGGGGTCTCGATGCGTACCTGGGGAAGTCATGTCCCCACGCTGCCCACCCTGTTGCCCGGCCACGCCCTCCCCAGGGGTGAGAGCTGTCTGGACCGGGCCGCCGAGGCCGTGCGGGCGCCGGCGCCGGTGCGCTTGACTTGGCGCGCACCCGGTCAGGGTGCTCCGCCGCCTCGGGCCGACTCGAGAAGGGGTGCTCCCCGTCGTGTTCCGCAAGCTCCGCCGCACGATCCGCTGCCGCCGCAAGTACGGGCGGCGCTGCCCGCACATCGAGCAGCACTCGCGCTGAGGGCCGCTCAGCGCAGCTTGGGCCGCACGTGCAGCCCGACCTCCGGGTCGACCACGACCTCCTGGGCCGCGGGCATCGAGTCGACCTCGAGGGTCGCCTCGAGCGGCACGTTGCGCTTGACCATCGCCAGGGCGATCGGGCCCAGCTCGTGGTGGCGCGCCGAGCTGCCGACGAAGCCGACGACCCTTTCTCCGTGGCGCAGCTCGGCACCCTGCTCGGGCAGCCGGTTCTCGGTGCCGTCGAGGTGCAGCAGCGTCAGCCGCCGCGGCGGACGGCCCAGGGTGTGCACCCGCGCCACGGTCTCCTGGCCGCGGTAGCAGCCCTTGTCGAGGTGCACCGCCGGCCCCACCCAGCCGGCCTCGTTGGGGATGGTGCGCGCGTCGGTGTCGACCTGATGGCGCGGCTCGCCGCGGGCGATGCGCAGCGCCTCGAAGGCCCACATCCCGCAGGCCGGCCCCGCGGCGGCGGCGTACGCCGTCAGCTGGTCGCGGGGCACCAGCTCGTACGTCGTGCCGCTCGACGAGGCGCGCCAGGTCACCGCGACGGTGTCGGTGACGTCGGAGAGCTCGACGCGGGTCATGAACTTCATCCGCTCGAGGAAGCCCAGCAGCGCCGCGGCCGCGCCGGGCTCGGTGTGGGCCACGAACGCCTCGCCGTCGTCGTACCCGCTGAAGGCGTGCTCGACGTGGCCCTGCGGGGAGAGCACCAGCGCGTCGGTCCACACCCGCGGGGCGAGGTCGAGGAAGAACTGGGTGGTCAGCGAGTGCAGCCAGGTCAGCCGGTCGGGGCCCTCGATGCGCAGCACGTCGCGGTGGGAGAGGTCGACGAAGCCCTCCCCCGACTCGAGCGTGCGCTGCTCGGCGTTGAAGGAGCCGTAGTGGGCGGCCACCGGGGCGTCGACGCCGTTGCCGGCGACGGCGCCGGGGAGGTCGAGCAGGGAGCTGGGCTGGCTGGACTGGTTGGACTGGTGGGGAGGGGTGGTCATGGGTTCTCCTCTCGTGCGCACTCGGCGCAGGTGCCGAAGACGGTCAGGTGACCGATGTCGGCGGTGAAGCCGTGCTCGTCGGCGAGGCGGCCGGTCAGCACCGAGGCGGCCTCGGCGCCGACCGAGACCACCCCCCGGCAGCTGCGGCACACCAGGTGGAAGTGCTCGTGGTCGGTGACGGAGTGGTAGGTCGGTGCCCGGTCGGAGAGGTGCGCGTGGCGCACCAGCCCGAGCTCCTCGAGCACCTCGAGGTTGCGGTAGACGGTGGAGACGTTGACCGCCGAGGAGTGCTGGCGCACCTCGGCCAGCACCTCGTCGGGCGTGGCGTGGCCCAGCGACTCGACCGCGCGCAGCACCAGCTCGCGCTGGGGCGTGAGCCGGTAGCCGCGCCCGGCCAGGCGCCGGCGCAGGTCGTCGGTCATCGCCCGGCCTGTCGCATCGCGGACCTCAGGACCTCTTGAGCCGCGCCCACAGGTGCGGCTGCAGCTCCTTGCCCTCGGCCTCCATGTCGTAGGCGTAGAGCAGGTCGCCCTCGACGTTGCCGTAGAGCCGGTGGCCGCCGGTGACCTCGCGGGCGGTCTCGGTGAAGGCCACGCCGGCGGTGCGCAGCTCGATCTTGCCGTCCTCGGCGTTGCCGTACCAGATCTCGGAGATGCCGGTGTTGTGCGCCAGCACCATCTCGACCTTGCCGACCTCGGGGCAGCGCAGGAAGCCGGTCTCCTGGGCGGCGTCGCGGACCTTCTCGCCGTTCTCGTCGACGACCCACGAGCGGGAGAAGTAGTGCAGGAACGGGCGGCCGTCCTGCTGGAAGACCAGCTCCTGCTGGTAGTCGTAGGGCTCGATCCCGGGGTAGTCGCCCTTGCCGCTGCCGGTCCAGGTGCCGAGCAGCCAGACGAGGGGGCCACAGTGGGGATGCAGGTTGGGCGGGAGTTCGATCGGCACGTCTCCACCATAGGCCCGACCCCGGCGCAGGGCCTTGTCTAGGCTGCGCCCATGCGTCCCCTCGTCATCAAGGTCACCTGCGCCGCCGGCGACCCCGAGCGCTCCAACCAGGCCTTCACCGTGGCGGCCTCCGCGGCCGCGGCCGGCGCCGACGTCTCGCTGTGGCTGACCGGTGACGCGGCGTCGTACGCCGTCGCGGGCGGGGGGCCCGACCTCGGGCTCGAGCACGCCACCCCCGTCGCGCAGCTGCTCGAGGTGGTGCTGGCCAGCGGCCGGGTGACGGTGTGCACCCAGTGCGCGGCGCGCCGCGGCATCACCGAGGCCGACCTCGCGCCGGGGCTGCGGATGGCCGGGGCGGCGCTCTTCGCCGAGGAGGTCCTCGGCGACCAGGTGCAGGCGCTGGTGTACTGACCCCGATGAGCACTCCCGGTCAGCCCCCCACCGAGCCGCGCCGCTGGCTGCGCCGCTCCGCCTCGCCGTCCCCCACCAGCGCGGCCGGCGATGCCGGCGATGCCGGTGCTGCCGCGCCGCCGCCGTCGGTGGAGGAGCTGCAGCAGCGGATCGCCAGCCAGACCGCGGCCGCCGAGCGGGCCGCGTCGCTGCGCCACTCCGCCGAGCTGGCCGCCGCCGAGCAGGCCGCCGAGCGGATCGCCGCCGAGGAGCTGGCCCAGCAGGCCGTCGAGGCGCGCGCCGAGGCCGACCGGGCCGCGGCCGAGCTCGCCGCCGCCGCGCAGGAGGCGTACGCCGCCCGCTCGGCCGCCGAGGAGGCGGCTCGCGTGGCCGCCGAGGCACGGGCCACGGCCGAGGCCTCGATCCAGGAGCGCGCCCAGGAGTCGGCGCGGGCCCGCGAGGCCGCCGAGCAGGCCGCGCAGGAGGCGCTGCGGCGTGAGGAGGGGGCCACCCGGCGCGCCGAGGAGCAGGCCGAGCAGCGCGCCGCCGCCGAGGAGGCCGCCCGGGTGGCCGCCGACGCGCGCACCGCGGCCGACGAGGCCGCCCGCGCCCAGGCCGAGGCCGCCACCGCTGCCCACGAGGCCCGCACCGCCGCCGAGCAGGCCGCCACCACCGCCGCCAAGGCAGCCGAGGACGCCCTCACCGCCCGCCGCCAGGCCGAGGAGGTCGCCACCGCCCACGGCGAAGCCGCCACCCAGGCCCACTCCGACCGCGAGAACGCCGAGCACACCGCCCGCGAGGCCGAGGCCCGCGCCCAGACCGCCGCCGAGGCCCGCACCACCGCCGAGGACGCCGCCGCCGAGCAGGCCGCCGCCCGCGAGGAGGCCGACCGCGTCGCCGCCGAGCACGCCCGCGCCCGCACCGAGGCCGACCAGGCCGCCGCCCAGCAGGCCCACCTCGCCGAACAGGCCCACGAGGCCCGCCAGGCCGCCGAGCAGGCGGCCCGCGAGCGCGCCGAGGAGGCCGAGCAGGCCCGCGCCGCGCGGCTGGAGGCCGAGGAGGCCGGCCGGGTGCAGGCCGGGCTGGCCGACGAGGCGCTGGCCGCGCGCGAGCAGGCCGAGGCCGTCGCCCGCACCGCCCACGAGGCGGCCGAGACCGCGCACCGGGCGCGTGCCGAGGCCGACGCCCGCGCGCAGGAGCAGGGCGAGGCCGCGGCCGCCGCCCACCGGGCCCGCGCCGAGGCCGACGCCGCCGCCCAGGAGGCAGCCGCCGCCCGGCAGGCCGCCGAGGAGACCGCCGCCGAGCACGCCCGGCTCGCCGAGCAGGCCCACACCGCCCGCGAGGGCGCCGAGCAGGCCGCCGCCGATGCGGCCGTGCGGCTCAGCGAGTCCGTCGCCCTGGCCGACGCCGCCCACCAGGCCGCCGCCGCCCGGGGTCGCGACGCCGAGGCCGCCGGCAGCGCCCTCGAGGCCGCGCGCGCCGACGCCGCCGCCGAGGCCCGGGCCGCGCAGGAGGCCCACGAGGCCCGCGCGGGCGCCGACACCGCCGCCACCGAGCACGCCCGGCTCGCCGCCGAGGCCCACGAGGCCCGCCTCGCCGCCGAGCAGGCCGCGACCGTGGCCGCCGAGGCCCGCGCCGTCGCGGAGACCGACGCCCAGCGCCACGCCCAGATGGCCGCCGAGGCGGTGCGCGAGCGCGAGGCCGCCGAGCAGCGCACCAGCGAGGTCCTCGAGCAGATGAGCGCCGCCGCCCGCGACCACCACCAGGCGCTGAGCGAGGCACAGACGGCCCGCGAGGACGCCGAGCGGGCCGCCGCCGAGGCCATGGCCGCCCGCGCCGAGGCCGAGCAGGCCGCGGCCGACCGGGCGGTCGACCGCCAGGCCGTCGAGGCGTCCGTGCGCCACCACGCCGAGCTGGTCGAGGTCGCGATGGCCGAGCGGCTCGAGGCCGAGCAGCGCGCCGCCGCGCTCGCCGACGAGCTGGCCCAGGATCGTCAGCAGGGTGGTCGAGCAGGTGGCTCAGGCGGCTCAGGCGGCTCGGCGGGTGGCGGGCGGGGTCTGCAGGGCCTGCTCGGCAGCCCCGACGGGCCCGCCGACGGCGTACGCCCCACCGGGCGCGACCCGCACCCACCGACCGCCCACCCCCGCACCCGCAGCCGGGTGATCGGCGCCGTCACCGGGGCCCTGGCGCTCCTCGCGGCGATCGTGGGGGTCGGCGTCGGCCTCGCAGACGGGTTCACCGCCCCGCTGGCGGCGGGCGCGCTGCTGCTCGCGGTGCTGCTGGGGGCCGTGGCGGTGCGCTCGCTGCGCTCCTCGGGCCACGCCAGCATCGACGACGACGGGATGGTCGACATCGTCGACTCCGACGGTCACCACCGCTTCAGCGCCGCCAACCCCGGCACCGCCATCGAGGTGGTCGGCCAGCCGGGCGAGCGGGAGTGGCGGGTGCTCTTCCACCGCAGGACGCTGCCGCCGGTCGCCGTCGACGCGACCATGGTCGAGCCCGAGGAGTTCGAGCGCGCCCTGCGCGCCTGGCGCCCCGAGCTCTGACCGGCTCCGGCCGGCTCTGACCAGCTCTGGTCAGCTCTGACCAGCTCTGGTCAGGGAAGCTCTAGGCGAGCCCCGCCTCGAGCCGGTGCGCGATCTCGACGACCGCCGCGCGCGGGGTGCGCCCGGCGCCGGTCATGTTGAGGAAGCCGTGGATCTGGTCCTCGAAGCGGCGCACCTCAACGGCCACCCCGGCCTCCTCGAGCCGCCGCGCGTAGGCCTCGCCCTCGTCGCGCAGCGGGTCGAAGCCGGCGGTGCACAGGAAGACCGGCGCCAGCCGGTCGGCCACCTCGCCGAGGTCGGCGTACGCCGGCGAGAGCCGCGGGTCGCGCCGCTCGTCCTGCGACAGGTGGGGGTAGTAGGCGTCGGCGGCCAGGTCGATGAAACCCTGGGTGAGGTAGAACCCCTCGCCGAAGAGCCGCAGGCTCTCGGTGTCGCGCAGCGCGTCGGTGCCCGGGTAGACCAGCAGCTGCAGCGCCAGCGGCAGCCCCTCGCGCGCGGCGGCCAGGGCGGTCGCCGCGGCCAGGTTGCCGCCCGCGGAGTCGCCGCCCACCGCCAGCCGGGCGGTGTCGGCGCCGACCTCGTCGGCGTGCTCGAGCAGCCAGCGGTACGCCGCCCACGCGTCGTCGTGGGCGGCCGGGAAGGGGTGCTCGGGCGCGAGCCGGTAGTCGACCGCCAGCACCCGCACCCCCGCCTCCGAGGCCAGCAGCCGGCAGGGCGCGTCGTGGCTGTCGAGGTCGCCGTAGACGAAGCCGCCGCCGTGCAGGAACAGCAGCGTGGGGTGGGCGCCGGGGCCGCGCCGGGCGCTGGGCACGTAGAGCCGCGCGGGCAGGCCGGCCACCCGCAGGTCGCGGACCTCCGCGACCTGGTCGTCGCCGGCGATCATCGCGGTCTGGCGGGCCAGCGCCCGGCGGCCCTCGACGATCGGCAGGGTCTCGACCGCGGGCTCGCGGGCCAGCCGCTGCAGGGCCAGCATCAGCCGTACGTCGTCGGCGAGGGTCTGCGCGTCGCGCACCACCGGGCGGCCGAGCCGGCGCTGGAGGACCTCCGGGAGACCGGTCACCCCCCGCACGAGGAGACGCTCGACGACCTGCTGGACGTGGGAGGTGATCACGGCTCCCCAACCTAGCGTCATCTCCCGTTCAGATTCCGGTGCCACACTGGGCCGCATGCCCGACGTGCCTCCCGACCCCGCCGCCCCCGCCGCCTCCTCCGCGGTCGACGCCCCGGTCGAGACGCCGACCGAGACGGCGCCCGAAGCAGCGCCCGAGGTGCGACTCCTCGACGCCGAGCAGGCGGCGTACGAGCCGGACGAGGCGGCGCTGGCCGCGGTGCAGGCCCACGACGACCGCTTCCTCGACCGCGAGCTGTCGTGGCTGCACTTCAACCAGCGGGTGCTCGAGCTGGCCGAGGACCCCGACCTGCCGCTGCTGGAGCGGGTGCGGTTCCTGGCGATCTTCACCAGCAACCTCGACGAGTTCTTCATGGTCCGCGTGGCCGGGCTCAAGCGCCGCATCGCCACCGGGCTCGCCGTGCGCGCCGCCTCGGGGCTGATGCCGCTCGACGTGCTCGAGCGGATCTGGACCACCACCCGCGAGCTCAGCGAGCGCCAGGCCTCGCTCTTCCGCGACCGGATCGTGCCCGAGCTGCTCGAGCACGACATCGAGCTGGTGCGCTGGGACGACCTCGACCGCGACGAGCAGAAGCAGTGCAAGCGGATGTTCAAGGACCGGATCTTCCCGGTGCTGACCCCGCTGGCCGTCGACCCCGCGCACCCCTTCCCCTACATCTCCGGGCTCTCGCTCAACCTCGCGGTGATGATCCGCAACCCCAAGACCGGCAAGGAGCACTTCGCCCGGGTCAAGGTGCCGCCGAGCTTCAGCCGGTTCGTGCCGCTGGGCAACCACCGCTTCGTGCCGCTCGAGGACGTCATCCGCGAGCACCTCAAGCGGCTCTTCCCCGGCATGGAGGTGCGCGAGGCGCACGCCTTCCGGGTCACCCGCAACGAGGACCTCGAGGTCGAGGAGGACGACGCCGAGAACCTCCTGGCCGCGCTCGAGAAGGAGCTGCTGCGCCGCCGCTTCGGGCCGGCGGTGCGCCTCGAGGTCGAGGAGTCCATCGCCCCGCAGGTGCTCGAGCTGCTGATGGATGAGCTCGGGGTCAGCAAGGAGGAGGTCTTCCACCTGCCCGGCCCGCTCGACCTGCGCGGGCTGCACAGCATCGCCGACATCGGCCGCGAGGAGCTGAAGTACCCCGCGTTCGTGCCGACCACCCACAAGCTGCTCTCCGAGGTCGAGTCGGCCGCGCCCGTCGACGTCTTCAAGGCCGCGCGCCGCAACGACGTGCTGCTGCACCACCCCTACGACTCCTTCGCCACCTCGGTGCAGCGCTTCATCGAGCAGGCCGCCGCCGACCCGCACGTGCTGGCGATCAAGCAGACGCTCTACCGCACCTCCGGCGACTCCCCCATCATCGACGCCCTCATCGACGCCGCCGAGGCCGGCAAGCAGGTGCTGGTGATCGTCGAGATCAAGGCCCGCTTCGACGAGCAGGCCAACATCCGCTGGGCCCGCAAGCTCGAGCAGGCCGGCTGCCACGTCGTCTACGGGCTGGTGGGCCTCAAGACCCACTGCAAGCTCTCGATGGTGGTGCGCGACGAGGGCGAGGGCCAGGGCGGCATCCGCCGCTACACCCACATCGGCACCGGCAACTACAACCCCAAGACCTCGCGCCTCTACGAGGACCTGGGCCTGATCACCACCGACGAGCGGATCGGCGAGGACGTCGCCCACCTCTTCAACAACCTCTCCGGCTGGTCGCGCAACGCCTCGTACGACGAGCTGCTGGTCGCCCCCGACTCGGTGCGGCCCGGGCTCCTCGAGCAGGTCCACCACGAGATCAGCCACCACCTCGCCGGGCGCCCCGCGCGGATCCGGATCAAGGCCAACTCGGTGGTCGACGAGTCCGTCATCGACGCGCTCTACCTGGCCAGCTGCGCCGGGGTGCCGGTCGAGATGCTGGTGCGCGGCACCTGCTCGCTGCGCCCCGGCGTGCCCGGGCTCAGCGAGAACATCACCGTGCGCTCGGTGCTGGGCCGCTTCCTGGAGCACTCGCGGGTCTTCTGGTTCGAGAACGGCGGCGACCCGGTCGCCTGGATCGGCTCGGCCGACCTGATGCACCGCAACCTCGACCGGCGCGTCGAGGTGCTGGTGCGCCTGCCCGACGCCGCCAGCATCGAGGCGATCGGCGACCTGCTCGACCTGGCCTTCGACGCCGACACCAGTGCGTGGGTGCTGGCCAGCGACGGGTCCTGGGCGCGCAACGGCGGCGGCGTACACCTGCAGGAGGCGCTGATCGAGCGGCAGCGGGGCCGGCGGCACACCGGCGTCACCGGCTGAGCCGGCGCCGTTCACCCGGCGGTCACCCGGGCGTCGCCTGCGCCACACCCACGGGCCTCGCGTTAGTCACCTGGCTTCAGGGGCCCTAGTCTTGGCGCGGCCATCTCGTCGCCCTCAGGAGAGACACACCGTGCGACTGCGTTTCCGTCCGGTCGAGACCTCGTTCTACGACCACTTCTCCACCTCCGCCCAGCACCTCGTCGTCGGGGCCGGGCTGCTGGCCGAGATGCTCACCGAGGGTGCTGACAAGGAGAGCGTCGCCAAGCAGATGCGCGAGGCCGAGCACGCCGCCGACGAGACCACCCACACGATCGTCAAGCAGGTGAACTCGACCTTCGTCACGCCCTTCGACCGCGAGGACATCTACGCGCTGGCCTCGGGCCTCGACGACGTGATGGACATGATGGACGAGGCCGTCGACATGGTGCTGCTCTACGAGCCCAAGGTGCTGCCGGCCGAGCTGCTCGACCAGGTCGAGCTGCTGCAGCGCTGCGCCGACCTGACCGCCACGGTGATGCCGGGGCTGCGCTCGATGCAGTCGCTCGACGAGTTCTGGATCGAGATCAACCGCCTCGAGAACGCCGGCGACCGCAACCACCGCCGGATCATGGCGCACCTGTTCTCGGGCGAGTTCAAGGCGATGGAGGTGCTCAAGCTCAAGGACATCGCCGAGGCGCTCGAGGGCTCCATCGACGCCTTCGAGAAGGTCGCCAACACGATCGAGCAGATCGCGGTCAAGGAGTCCTGAGTTGACTCTCGCGATCGTCATCGCGGTCGTCGTCGTCGCCCTGGTCTTCGACTACACCAACGGCTTCCACGACGCCGCCAACGCCATCGCCACCTCGGTGTCGACGCGTGCCCTGACCCCGCGCGTGGCCCTGGGCATGGCGGCGGTGATGAACTTCATCGGCGCCTTCCTTGGCCAGGAGGTCGCCAACACCGTCGGCTCGGTGATCACCCCCGATGCCGGCACCGCGGGCCTGGTGATCGTGATGTCGGGCCTGCTCGGCGCGATCGCCTGGAACCTGCTGACCTGGTACTACGGCCTGCCCTCCTCCTCCTCGCACGCCCTGATCGGCGGCCTGGTCGGCGCGGCCGTCGCCTCGGGCTCGGTGGTCAAGTGGGACGTGATCGTCGACAAGATCCTGATCCCGATGGTCGCCTCGCCGCTCTTCGGCTTCGCGGCCGCCTTCGCGCTGATGCTCGCGATCATGTGGATCTTCCGGCGCCGCAACCCGCACCGCACCCAGCGCGGCTTCCGGATCGCCCAGACCGTCTCGGCCGCCGCGATGGCGCTGGGCCACGGCCTGCAGGACGCCCAGAAGACGATGGGCGTGATCTTCCTGGCCCTGGTCACCGGCGGGTACGCCGGCGCCGACGAGGACCTGCCCGTGTGGGTCATCATCGCCGCCGCCGCCGCCATCTCGGCCGGCACCTGGGCGGGCGGCTGGCGGATCATGCGCACCCTGGGCCGGCGCATCATCGCCCTCGACCCCGCCCGCGGCTTCGCCTCCGAGACGGTCGCCGCCGGCGTGCTCTACACCACCGCGTTCGTCTTCGAGGCCCCCATCTCCACCACCCACACCATCACCTCCGCGGTGATGGGCGCCGGCGCCACCAAGCGCTTCTCCGCCGTGCGCTGGGGCGTGGCCCGCTCGATCGTCACCGCCTGGGTGCTCACCTTTCCCGCCGCCGGGCTGGTCGCCGCCTCGTTCTACTGGCTCTCGCACTACGTCTTCCAGCTGCCCTGACCCGCGGGGCGGGCGCGGGCGCGGACCGTCCTGACGACCCTCACCGCGACACGCCGCGATCGCGTCAGGGTCGTCAGGATGGTGGGCGGGCGCTCCGGTCGCCCAGCCAGATCTCGCGCTCCGTGCCCTCGATGGCGCGCCGCAGCTCGACGGTGTGGGTGGGCCGCCACCAGTGCGGGAGCTCGAGGGTCCAGTCGCGCTCCCCGGCCGCCCGCGCCACGCGTGCGTACGCGTCGCGCAGGCGCGAGCAGAAGGCCGCCGGCCGGTGCGCGTCGGCGCCCACCATCACCACCGGCTCCAGCCCGTGCCTGCGCAGGTCGCCCTCGCGGCGCAGGTCGTGGGCCCGGCGGGCGCCGCCGTGGTGGACGGCACCGTCGTACTCGCCCAGCACGCCGGTGGCGGGGTCGATGACGTCAGGGGTGCCCAGGTGGCGCCCCTCGAGGTCGAAGACCGGCGCGTTCGCCAGCAGTTCCACGCCGGGGCGGTGCCGCTGCCAGAGCAGGCGCAGCAGCGTCTCGCGCGGCGACCACACGTTCTCCCGCGCCAGGGGCAGGCACTGCCTCGCCTGCTCGATCCCGGTGTAGCTGGAGTGGATCCCCACCCAGGCCGCCACCTCGGCCGGCGTGACCAGGTCGCTGAGGTAGGCCATGTCGAGGACCGCCACGGCCGTCTCGAGATCACGGGCGTAGCGCATCTCGAAGCAGGTCGCCCGCACCGCCGAGCTCACCGGCACCCCGTCGACCCGCTCGACCTCCCGCGGGTCGCAGCGCTCCTCGCAGAGGCGGAACGACGGCTGTGGTCGCAGCAGCCGGCGCGGCGCGGCGAGCGGCACCGGCCGCGGCTCGCCCGACGCGTCCAGCCCCTCGGCGTACGGCGCCCCACGCCAGGCCAGTGCGGCCCACCCGGTGACGGCGACATGACGGGCCGGCAGCAGGCAGGCCACCTCTGCGACGCGTTGCGCCGCGCTCGCCTCGACGTGGGCGGGCACGTAGAGCCCGCGCGACGTACGCCGCCACCACGGGCCGGCAGCCTCGCGGGCGGTCGGGCCGTCGATGCCGCGCGGGTCGACGCGCACGGGCAGCACCACCCCGTGCTCGACCCCGATCTGTTGCGACATGCCCCGGAGGCTGCCGCAACGGCGAGACCGGTGCGCCGCTCCTCCACAGGGAAGGCCTCGGGGCCCCCTGACATACGAAAGTCCCTGACCTTCCACACCCGCCAGCGGCGTGTCCGGGTGTCGAAGGTCAGGGACTATCCGACGCAGCCCTCAGCCGAAGCGGCCGGAGATGTAGGCCTCGGTGGCCTCGTTGTCGGGGTTGGTGAACATCTGCTTGGTGGAGTTGAACTCCACCAGCTGGCCGGGCTCACCGGTGGCCTTGAGGTTGAAGAAGCCGGTCTCGTCGGAGACGCGGGCGGCCTGCTGCATGTTGTGGGTGACGATGACGATGGTGTAGTCGGACTTCAGCTCGTGGATGAGGTCCTCGATCGCCGAGGTCGAGATCGGGTCGAGCGCCGAGCAGGGCTCGTCCATCAGCAGCACCTGCGGCTCGACCGCGATGGCGCGAGCGATGCACAGCCGCTGCTGCTGCCCACCGGAGAGGCCCATGCCGGGCTTGCCGAGCCGGTCCTTGACCTCGGTCCACAGGTTGGCCCCGCGCAGCGACTTCTCCACCAGGTCGTCGGACTCCGACTTCCTCATCCGCTTGGCGTTGAGCTTCTTGCCCGAGAGCACGTTGTCGTAGATCGACATCGTCGGGAACGGGTTGGGGCGCTGGAAGACCATCCCGATCTGGCGGCGCACGGCCACCGGGTCGACCGAGGGGTCGTAGAGCGACTGCCCGTCGACCATCACCTTGCCCTCGACGCGGGCGCCGGGGATCACCTCGTGCATCCGGTTCAGCGAGCGCAGGAAGGTCGACTTGCCGCAGCCCGACGGGCCGATGAACGCGGTCACCGAGCGCGCCTTGATGGTCATGCTGACGCCCTCGACGGCGAGGAAGTCGCCGTAGTAGATGTTGAGGTCGGAGACGTCGATGCTCTTGGCCATGGAAACAGTGTCCTTGTGGTGAGGGTCGGTGAGAAGTCAGGAGGCCC
This sequence comes from Nocardioides salarius, assembly GCF_016907435.1. Lineage (NCBI taxonomy): Bacteria > Bacillati > Actinomycetota > Actinomycetes > Propionibacteriales > Nocardioidaceae > Nocardioides > Nocardioides salarius. The sequence goes on from NZ_JAFBBZ010000001.1 coordinate 1,582,236, forward strand.
GGAGGCCGGTCAGCGCCCGGTCTTGGGGGCGAAGACGCTGCCGATGACGCGGGCCGCGACGTTGAGCACCATCACGAGCGTGACCAGGGTCAGCGCCGCGCCCCAGGCGTAGGCGGCCATCTCCTCGTCGTAGATGCCGGGCTCGGTGATCGCGTAGAAGATGAAGACCGGCAGCGTGGCCATCCGCTCCGAGAACGGGTTGAAGTTCACCCCGGTGGTCAGGCCGGCGATGATCAGCAGCGGCGCGGTCTCGCCCGCGACGCGGGCCACGGACAGGGTGACGCCGGTGACGATGCCGGCCACCGCGGTCGGCAGCACCACCTTGACGATGGTGCGCCACTTCGGCACGCCCAGGGCGTACGCCGCCTCGCGCAGCTCGTCGGGCACCAGCTTGAGCATCTCCTCGGTGGCGCGGACCACGATCGGGATCATCAGCACCGAGAGCGCCACCGAGCCGCCGAAGCCCATCCGGACCCCGGGTCCGAAGAAGAGCACGAAGAGCGCGTAGGCGAACAGGCCGGCCACGATGGAGGGGATGCCCGTCATCACGTCGACCAGGAAGGTGATCACCCGGGCCAGCTTGGAGCCCTTGCCGTACTCGACGAGGTAGATCGCGCACAGCACGCCGATCGGCACCGAGATCACGGTCGCCAGCGCCGTGATGATCAGCGTGCCCAGCAGCGCGTGGTAGATGCCGCCACCCTCGCCGAGGATGCCGCGCATCGAGTTCTGGAAGAACTGCGCCGACAGGATCGGCAGGCCCTTGCTCAGCACCGTCCACACCAGCGAGACCAGCGGGACCATCGCCAGCGCGAACGCCGACCAGACCAGCACGCCCGCCACCCGGTCGGCGGCCTTGCGCGACCCCTCGACCGCCCGCGACCAGGCCGGCAGGCCGACGGCCAACAGGATCCAGGCGATCAGGACGGCGGTGACCAGGCCGACGCCGGCCAGCAGCACGGCGAGCAGGGCGATGCCGACGGCGATGCCCGCGGCGAGCGCCGGTGCGTAGCGGGGCAGCTGGGCGCCCTGCAGCGGCATCGAGTGCGGCGAGGCGTCGTCGACGGGAGTGAGGGTGTCGGTCATCGTGATCAGCCCTTCGCCACGCCGCGGACCGCGATGGCCCGACCGAGGAAGTTGACGGCGAAGGTGATGACGAACAGCACCAGGCCGGTGAAGATGAGGGTGTCGATCTTGGCGCCGGAGGCGTTGCCGAAGTTCAGCGCGATGTTGGCCGCGATCGTCGACGAGCTCTGCTCGGCGGTGATGAGGTTGAAGCTGACCAGCAGGCTCGGGGCCAGGACCAGGGCCACCGCCATCGTCTCGCCGAGCGCGCGGCCCAGGCCGAGCAGCACCGCCGAGATCATGCCGGAGCGGGCGTAGGGGAAGACCGTCATCCGGATCATCTCCCACCGCGTCGCCCCCAGCGCCAGTGCGGCCTCCTGGTGCATCGTCGGCGTCTGGGCGAAGACCTCGCGGCAGATCGCGGTGATGATCGGCAGCGCCATCACCGCCAGCACGATGCCGGCGGTGAGCATCGTGCGTCCGGAGTTGGGCACCGGGCCCTCGAAGAAGGGGATCCATCCGGCGTTGCGCTGCAGCCAGTCGTAGGCCGGCACCAGGTTGAGGGCCAGGAAGTTGATGCCCCACAACCCGTAGACCACCGACGGGATCGCGGCCAGCAGGTCGATGAGCCAACCCAGCGTCTTGGCCACCGGACGCGGCGCGTAGTGGGAGATGATCAGCGCGACCCCGATGGCCAGCGGCGCGGCGATGATCATCGCGATCACCGAGGCCAGCAGGGTGCCGAACAGCAGCGGCCACACGTAGCCCCAGATGCTGTCCTTGCCGTAGACGGCGTCGCCGGTGTTGCCCAGGGCCCCGGAGCCCTGCACCACCAGGAACACCGCCACGCCGGCCAGCGCCAGCATGATCAGCAGGCCGGAGCTGCGGGCCAGGCCGGCGAACACGACGTCGCCGACGCGACCGGTCGACTGGTCGATCGCCGTCACGTCCCGATCGGATCGGGGCTCGGTGGTCATCGCCACGGGTGGGTCTCCTGGTCTGGTGCGGTGGTGGTGCCGGGCGTGGTCAAGGGGCCCGGGACCATGGTGGACGGTCCCGAGCCCCTCGTCACCACGTCGTGGTGGGGCACACGGTGAAAACTACGGCCTCAGCCGATGTTCTCGATGATCGAGAGCGACTGCTCCTGGATCGAGTCCGACAGCGGGGCCGAGCCGGCCTCGGCGGCGGCCTGGTCCTGGCCCTCGTCGGAGATGACGTACTCCATGAAGGCCTTGACGAGCTCGCCGTCGGCGGCGTCGTCGTAGGACTGGCAGGCCATCAGGTAGGACGTCAGCACGATCGGGTAGGTGCCGCCCTCCTCGGTGGCGAAGTCGAGGTCGTAGATCACCGCGGTGTCGCTGGCGCCCTCGGCCTCGGGCGAGGCCTCGAGGATCTTGGCGGCCGCCTCGGCCGACGGCTCGACGAAGTCGTCGCCGACCCCGATCAGCGCCTGGCCCAGCTCGGCGGTCTGGCTGGCGTCGGCGTACCCGATCGAGAACTCCGAGTTCTCGACCGTCTGCACCACGCCGGAGGTGCCCTTGGCACCCTCGCCGCCGTACTCGGTCGGCCAGGTCTCCACGACGCCCGCGTCCCACTCGTCGGGGGCGACGGTGGTGAGGTAGTCGGTGAAGTTCTCGGTGGTGCCCGACTCGTCGGAGCGGTGCACCGCGTTGATGCGCTCGGACGGCAGGTCGGCGTCGGGGTTGTCCTCGGCGATGGCCTCGTCGTCCCACGTGGTGATCTTGCCGGCCATGATGCCGGCCAGCGTCTGCGGCGAGAGCTTCAGCTCGTCGACCTCGGGCAGGTTGTAGGCCACCGCGATCGGGCTGATGTAGCTGGGCACCTGGATCGGCGCGTCGCCGCCGCAGCGCTCGGTCGCGTCGGAGAGCTCGCCCTCGTCGTCGGTGAGGTAGGCGTCGGAGCCGGCGAACGGGAAGGCGCCGCTGATGAAGTTCTCGCGGCCACCGCCCGAGCCGATCGGGTCGTACTCGACGGTGACGTCGGGGTTGGTGCCCTGGAAGCCGACCGCCCAGGCGCCCATGGCGGCCTGCTGCGTGGAGGCGCCGCCGCCGGCGAGCGTGCCGGACAGGTCGCCGCCGCCCTCGGCGGAGGTGCTGCCGGTGTCCTCGTTGGCTGCGCCGCAGGCGGACAGCGCGAGGGTCAGCGCTGCGATGCCGGGGACGATCGCCCGACGGATGGAAGTGCTCGTCACTTCGTCTACTCCTGGAGTCTCATGTTCTACGGACAACCAGGAACCTAGGCAGCAGAAGTGACCAGCCTTGTCGGCGTCGGTGAACGGACGGTGAACCCGCACCGCCACTTCGGCGACATCGGGCACAGCACGAGACGGCCGTCACATGAACGAGCCCGCTCCGGTCGCGCGCCGGGCCGCCGGTCAGTGCGGCAGGTGCCGCTCGGTGGCCACCACACGGCCCTTGCGCAGGTGCACCACCACCATCTCGCCGGGCGCCAGGGCCGGGTCGTCGAGGCCGAGCGCCTCGAAGACCAGCGGCAGCACCGGGCGGTGGGTGCACAGCACCGCGCCGCGCCGGGTGGTGTGCAGGTCCTCGACCAGGCCGGTGACGACCTTGGCCACCGCTCCCTCGGTCGCGGCCTCCTCGGTCACCTCCTCGACGAGCTCGAGGTCGGCGCCGATCGTCTCGGCGTACGGCGTGAGGGTCTCGAGGCAGCGCGCCGCCGGCGAGGTCGCCAGCCGGCGCACGTCGTACGCCGCCAGCACCGGCACCAGGTCGAAGGCCTGGCTGCGCCCGACCTGCTGCAGCGGGCGCTCCCGGTCGTCGCCCCGCCACGTCGAGCGGGCCCGGGCGCGGGCGTGGCGCTGCACCACCAGCGCGTGGGTGCGCTTGCGCCGACCCAGCGCGGTCTCGAGCAGCTCGCGGTCGCGCTCGTAGGTCAGCAGCGTCGCGGCCTCGTCGACCGGCACCCAGCGCACGCCGCTGATCTCGGCGTTCGGCTCGTAGTCGTCGACCGAGTCGTCGGAGACCACCCGACCGACCCAGTAGTGGACCGTCTTCATGGTCTTGGCGTTGGGGTAGCGCTGCGAGGGCAGCGGCGGGCCCAGGCGCACGTGCAGCCCGGTCTCCTCCTCGACCTCGCGCACCGCGGCGGTGCTCGCGTGCTCGCCCGGGTCGAGCTTGCCCTTGGGGAAGGACCAGTCGTCGTAGCGCTGCCGGTGCACCAGGAGCACCTCGCGGCCGGGCCGGAAGACGACGGCCCCGGCGGCGAGGACGTCACGGGAGCGGCTCGGGACGTCTGCCATGCCCGTAGTCTCACACCACCGTCGCCGCGATGAGGAGCCCGACCCGTGCCAGAGCCGAGCATCAGCGCCCACCCCCAGGACCGACGCACGCTGCGCCGGGGCCTGGTGGTGGCCGGTGTCGTGGCCCTCACGCTGCTGCTGATCGCCGTGCTCGCGGTGGGGGTGCGGTGGTGGCGCGGGCCCGGCAGCGACCTCGAGCGGGCGGTCTCGCTGGCCCCCGCCGACACCCAGCGCTGGACCTGGACCGACTGGGCGGCGGTGCGCGAGCGCCTGGGGGTCACCGGCACCGACGACGACGCCGTACGCCGCCTGCTCGACGCGGGCTTCGACGCCGACCTGACCTCCGCCTCGGGGCTGGTGGAGTCGGCGCCGCTGCTGGCGCAGTCCTTCGGCTGGTCGCCGGCCAGCATCGACTGGGAGCTGCTGGCCCAGTCGCCCGACGGGGCGCTGGAGATCGTGGGGCTCGGCGACGACGCCGACGCCTCGGCGCTGGGCGACCGGCTCGAGTCGCTCGGCTACACCCGTCCCGACTCCCCCGAGGGCGTGTGGGAGGGCGGCGAGGAGGTGCTGGCCCGGCTCAACGCCGCCAGCGGCAGCGCCGGCACCCCCACCCTGCAGTTCGTGGCCCTCGACGAGGAGCGCTCGCTGCTGCTGGCCAGCGACCAACGCGCCTACCTCGAGCGCAGCCTCGAGGAGGCCGCCGACGAGCACGAGCCCAGCGCAGCCGGCGTCACCGACGTGCTCGGCACCCTGCCCGCGCAGCCGCTCAGCGCGGTGCTGCTCACCGGCGAGCAGGCCTGCGGGTCGCTGTCGATGGGTGGAGCCGGCGACTCCGACCAGGCCGCCGCCGACGAGCTGCTGGCCCAGGCGGGCCCGGTGAGCCCGCTGACCGGGTTCGTGCTGGCGCTGCTGCCGCCCGAGGAGGACGGCGACGGCGGCTCGCAGGCGCCCCTCGACCTGCGGGTCGGTCTGGGCTTCGAGTCCGAGGAGCAGGCCCGCACCAACGCCGACACCCGCGCCGCGCTGGCCGCCGGCCCCGCCCCCGGCCAGGGCGGTGCCTTCTCCGACCGGTTCACCGTCGACGAGGTCACCGCCGACGCCACCACCGTCACCCTCGACCTCGCCCCCGTCGCCGGCGCCTTCCCCCTCAGCGACCTCTCCGACGGTCCCCTGCTCTTCGCCACCTGCTGACCCCGCCCGCTGGTCGAGCAGGGAGGAGCGCCAGCGACGAGCGACGCCGAGACCCCACAAGCACCGCGCCCGCCGTACGCCATGGAGTCACCCGGTTTCGGCGACGCTCGAGCCTTCGGCCCTCGCTGCTCAACCAGCGACGGCGCCGCGGAAGCGGCGCAGGCGCAGGCTGTTGGTGACGACGAAGACCGAGGAGAGCGCCATGGCCAGGCCGGCGATCATCGGGCTGAGGAGGCCGAGGGCGGCCAGGGGCAGCGCGGCGACGTTGTAGGCGAAGGCCCAGAAGAGGTTGCCGCGGATGGTGCCCAGGGTGCGGCGCGCCAGCGCGACCGCGTCGCCGGCGACGCGCAGGTCGCCGCTGACAAGGGTCAGGTCGGCGGCCTCGATGGCCACGTCGGTGCCGGTGCCCATGGCGATGCCCAGGTCTGCCTGGGCGAGCGCGGCGGCGTCGTTGACGCCGTCGCCGACCATCGCCACCACGCGCCCGGCCTCCTGCAGCCGCCGCACCTCGCTGACCTTGTCGGCCGGCAGCACGTCGGCGACCACGGTGTCGATGCCGACCTCGGCGGCCACCGCCCGGGCGGCCCGCTCGTGGTCGCCGGTGAGCAGCACCGGGTCGAGACCGAGGGACCGCAGCCGTGCGACGGCCTCGGCGGAGGTGTCCTTGACGGTGTCGGCGACGACCAGCACCCCGCGCGCCGCGCCGTCCCAGCCGACCAGCACCGGGGTGCGGCCCTGGGCCTGCGCCGCCTCGAGCGCCTCGGCGAGCGGCGCGGGCAGGGCCAGGCCCTCGGCCTCGAGCAGCGCCGGGCGCCCCACCGCCGTACGCCGCCCCGAGACGTCGCCGACGACGCCGAGGCCCTCGCGGTTGGCGAAGCCGCTCACCTCGGGGTGCTCCTCGCGCGGCGCGGCCGTGGCCACGGCGCGGGCGATCGGGTGCTCGGAGCCGTGCTCGAGCGCGGCCGCGACCCGGCGCACCTCCCCCGCCTCCGCTCCGTGGGCGACCACGTCGACCAGGCTCATCCGGCCCGTGGTGACGGTGCCGGTCTTGTCGAGCACGATCGTGTCGACGCGGCGGGTGGACTCGAGGATCTCGGGCCCGCGGATCAGGATGCCGAGCTGGGCGCCGCGGCCGGTGCCCACCATCAGCGCGGTCGGCGTGGCCAGGCCCAGCGCGCACGGGCAGGCGATGATCAGCACCGCGACGGCCGCGGCGAAGGCGGTGGTCGCGCCGGCGCCGCTGAGCAGCCACCCGGCCAGGGTCAGCAGCGAGAGCGCGATCACGACGGGTACGAAGACCCCGGAGACCCGGTCGGCCAGGCGCTGCACCTCGGCCTTGCCCTGCTGGGCCTGCTCGACCAGGCGCGCCATCTGGGCCAGCTGGGTGTCGGAGCCGACGCGGGTGGCGCGCACGACCAGCCGGCCGCCGGCGTTGACGGTCGCCCCGGTGACCACGTCGCCCGGACCGACGTCGACCGGCACCGGCTCGCCCGTCAGCATCGAGACGTCGACCGCGGAGACGCCCTCGACGACCTCGCCGTCGGTGGCCACCTTCTCGCCGGGGCGCACCACGAAGACGTCGCCGACCCGCAAGGCCTCGGCCGGCACCTGCGTCTCGAGGCCGTCGCGCAGCAGCGCGACCTCCTTGGCGCCCATCCGCAGCAGCGCCTCGAGTGCGGCGCCGGCGCGGCGCTTGGAGCGCTTCTCGAACCACCGTCCGGCGAGCAGGAAGGTGGTGACCCCGGCGGCGACCTCGAGGTAGACCTCGTCGAGCCCGTCGCCGCGCTGCAGGCTCAACGAGAACCCGTGCGTCATGCCGGGCATCCCGGCGTCGCCGACCACCAGCGCCACCACCGACCACAGGTACGCCGCCCCGACGCCCACGGAGACGAGCGTGTCCATGGTCGTGGAGCCGTGGCGCAGGTTGGTCGCCGCGGCGCGGTGGAAGGGCCAGGCGCCCCACAGCACGACGGGGGTGGCCAGCACCAGCGAGACCCACGCCCAGCGGTCGAACTGCCAGGCCGGCACCATCGCCAGCGCGACCACCGGCACCGCCAGCACCGCGGAGACCACCAGGCGGCGGCGCAGCGCCGCGAGCTCGTCGGCCGCGTCGTCGGTGTCGCTCTCGGGGTCGGGCACGCTGGCGGCGTACCCCGCCTTGGCGACGGTCTCGAGCAGCAGGTCGGTGCTGGTCGACCCGGGAGCGACCACGTGCGCCTTCTCGGTGGCGTAGTTGACCGTGGCACTGACGCCCTCGAGCTTGTTGAGCTTGCGCTCGATGCGGTTGGCGCACGACGCGCAGGTCATGCCGGTGATGGCGAGGTCGACCTCGACCTCGCTGGTGGTGGTGGTCATGACGTCAGCTCGTAACCCGCCTCGCTCACGGCGCGCTCGACGCTGACCCGCTCGAGCGGGGCGTTGCTGGTCACGACGACCTCGCCGCTCTCGAGGGTGACGTCGACGCTCTCGACGCCGTCGATCTCGGCGATCTCCTCGGTGACCGAGGCGACGCAGTGGCCGCAGGTCATGCCGGTGACGGTCCAGGTGCTGGTGTGGGTGCTCATGCGGTACTCCTTCAGGACTTCACGAGTCGGGTGATAGCGGCGACGGCCTCGTCGATCTTGGCGCGCCCCTCGGCCTCGCCGGCCCGGGCGGCGTCGGCGACGCAGTGGTGCATGTGCTCGTCGAGCAGGCCCAGCGAGACCGACTGCAGGGCCTTCGTCATCGCCGAGACCTGGGTCAGGATGTCGATGCAGTACTGCTCCTCCTCGACCATCCGCTGCAGGCCGCGGGCCTGGCCCTCGATGCGGCGCAGTCGGGCGAGGTAGTCGTCCTTGCGGTGCAGGTACCCGTGCTGGTGCTCAACCATGACCATAGGGTACCCCCCTAGGGTAGGAAAGCAACAGAGAAGAAGCCCGGCGCCGCAGGGCCGCTTCGGGGCCGGCGCTGCGGGGCCGGGCGTCAGGAGGCGTCGCGGTGCAGCGCGACGCCGAGGATGTCGTCGATCTCGGGCTGGCTGAGGTGCTCCTCGGACTCCGAGGCCGCGATGATCAGGTTGGTGGTCAGCTCGACCTCCCCGAGCAGGTCGGAGTCCTCGAGCGAGACGTCGAACTGGTCGTGCACTCTTCCTCCGCTCAGCTCGTGGATGTCCATCGCCATCCAGACTGCCCGACGCACGGGCCGGACAAACCCCCGCGGCCCACATTCTGTGCCAAAACTCAGCAAGACGCGCGCCGGACACGACGAAGGCCCCACCCGTCACCGGGTGGGGCCTCGTCATGGTGCTACCGGCTAGGAGCCGGCGACGTCCTGGTCAGACGGGACGAACGTTCTCCGCCTGCGGGCCCTTGGGGCCCTGCGTGACGTCGAACTCGACCTTCTGGTTCTCGTCCAGGGACTTGTAGCCCTGGGTCTGGATCGCCGAGTAGTGCACGAAGACGTCGTCGCCGCCGTCCTCCTGCGCAATGAAGCCGAAACCCTTCTCGGCGTTGAACCACTTAACGGTGCCCTGTGCCATGTGCTTGGTACTCCTTAGTCAAAGCGAGGACCGTCACTTCGACGGCCCGGCAAACTTGATGCGGTGACACGTCGCTCCGACTTGCTTTGACCTTGGCAGGACCCGTACAAGCTGAAACGCCGTTGGATCACAAACTCCGCTGGCGTCGACCTGCTGGAACTTGCATCTGTTGCTGAGCCACACACTACCGCGCCCACCCCGTCTGCAAACCAATCGCGGGCGACTTTTTGTGGATCAGGGCGTGAACGGCTCCCGTTCGCGCTCGCAGAAGACGTCCGCACCGGGCGTGCGTGCGGTGCTCAGCACCGCTCGCACGACGCTGGTGGCGCACTCGTTGGTGCCGGTGGCGACGTGGCCGGTCTCACCCGTGGTGACCAGCCGCGAGCCCGGCATCAGCTCCTGCAGCGCCAGCGCGCCGCTCAGCGGGGTGGCCGGGTCGTGGCGGTTGCTGACCACCAGCAGCCGCTCGGCGTCCGGCATTGTGAACGGGCCGCGGTAGGCGTCCTCGCCCGAGCCCGGCCAGGCCGCGCAGGCCGAGGAGCTCCACGACCACAGCGGGCCGAAGTCGCCGCCCGCGGCGCGGGTGCGCTCGGCGTTCTCGACCCAGGCGCCGGTGTCGGTGGGGTTGAGCCCGTCGGAGCACAGCACCCCGTGGAAGCTGCCGTCGATCCACACGCGCGAGCCGGCGCGGCGCTGCCCGGTGACGGTGGGGGCGGCGGAGTACGGGCCGGGGAACGGCGAGCGGGCCAGCTGCTCGCGCACCTGGCGCACGGTGCGGGCCAGCGACGCGGCGGCCTCGGCCGGCTCGCCGGAGAGCGGGCGTCCGCCGGTGCGGGCGAGGCGACGCTCGGCGCGGAAGGCGAAGTCGGCGATGAAGGCGACGTCGCCGCCGTAGAGCATGCCGAGCGTCGAGCCCACGAAGTCGGAGTAGGACAGCCCGATGCGGCGCCCGGCCGCACGGTCGCCGCGCAGCCGGGCCGCGACGGCGTCCCAGCGGCCCAGCGCGTCGCCGGCCAGCCGGCAGCTGCTCCGCCCGGCGGCGTCGCACTCGGCGAGGCCGGCGACCAGGGCGTCCCGGGCGCCGACCTCGCTGCCCAGCCGCCCGCTGGAGGGCAGGCTGGAGCCGGGGGTGCCGTCGGGCAGGTCGCGGCCGGTGGTCCAGGCCACCGGGTCGAGCACGCCGTCGACGACCGCCACGCGCACGGTCTCGGGGAACAGCGAGACCCAGGTCGCGCCCAGCACCGAGCCGTAGGAGGCGCCGAAGAAGCTCGCCTGCTCGTCGCCCAGCGCCTGGCGCGCCAGGTCCATGTCGCGCGCCGTGTCGGCGGTGCTCATGTGGTCGACGATCCGCTTCTTGGCGCACAGGCGCTGCTCGGTGGCGTCGAAGGCCAGCCAGTCGCGCCGCTGGGGGCGGGTGTCGGGGAAGGCCACGCGCGGGTACGACGCGTCGCTGCGCCCGCGGCAGAGCAGACCGCTGCTGCCGCCGACGCCCCGCGGGTCGATGCCGACGACGTCGAAGCGGTTGCGGACCTGGGGGCCGAGCAGCCTGGCGGCGTACGGCGCGAAGCCGGCCGCGCCGCCGCCGGGCCCGCCGGGGTTGACGAAGACCGCACCGATGCGCCGGGCCGGCTTGCGGGCCGGGACCCGCGCCACCTCGAGGTCGATGCTGGCGCCGTCGGGCTCGTCGTGGTCGAGCGGGACGGACATCCGCCCGCAGTCGAGGCGTCCGCAGTCGCGCCAGCGGATGGTCGGTGCGTCGGGGGCCGCCGACGCACGGACGGCGGCGGCCGCTGCGGGCGTCGAGGGCGCAGAGGGCGCGGAGGAGGCCGGCGCGGTGGCCAGCGTGGCGAGCAGGGGGACCGAGACCGCGAGCGCTGCCACCAAGGAGGCGGCGCGGCGGGGAGTGAGCGTCTTCACCCGAGGAGTATGAGTGCCTAGCGGCGGGTGCGCTCCACGAACGCCTGCACCGCGTCGGTGTGGGCCTGGGTGTGATGGGAGATCGCCTGCATCGCCGCGCTCAGCTCCAGGACGCCCTCGAGGTCGCGCTGCTGGGACTCCTGGATGAGCTTCTTGGCCATCCGGGTGGCGTGCGGCGGGTTCTTGGCGACCCGGGCGGCCAGGTCGCGGGCGGCGTCGAGGAGCTCCTCGGGCTCGACGACGCGCGAGACCATCCCCCACTCCAGGGCGGTGGCGGCGTCGACGCGGTCGCCGGTCAGCGCCATCTCCGCGGCCCGGGCGGGCCCGATCGCGCGGGTCAGGAACCACGCTCCCCCGTCGCCGGGGATGATCCCCAGCTGCACGAAGGACTCGGCGAAGAACGCCTTGGTGGAGGCGATGCGCAGGTCGCACATCATCGCCAGGTCGCAGCCCGCGCCGACCGCGGGGCCGTTGACGGCCGCGATGAACGGCACCTCGCAGCGGCGCAGCGCCAGCGGGATCTGCTGGATGCCGTGCCGGTAGCCGTTGCGCTGCTCGTACGGCGCCCCCGAGAACATCCCGCGCCGCTCGGCCATCTCGTGCACGTTGCCACCGGCCGAGAAGGCCGACCCGGCGCCGGTCAGGATGACCGCCCGCACGTCGCCGTCGCGGTCGACGCGGGCGGTGTGCTCGACGAACGCCGCGACCACGTCGGGCCCCGAGATCGGGTTGCGGGTCTCGGGCAGGTCGATCGTCCAGGTCTCGACGTGGCCGTCGCGCTCGACGCGCAGGGGGCCCTCGTGGGTGGTCGTGGCCTCGGGTCCGGTGCTGGTCATGGCCGCACCCTAGTGGCGCGTCGTCGTCAGATGTCCTCGAACGAGCCGCCGCGACCCCTGCCCGCCGCGAACCGGCCCGCGCCCGCGACCCCGTCGGCCTCGAGCGAGACCAGGCCGATGGCGAGCTCGCGCCGCATCGCCGCCTCCTCGGTGTCGCCCCACTGGGCGCGCGCCGAGCGGAGGTCGCCACGCAGGCAGGTCTGCGGCATCCGCGCGATCTCGTGGGCCAGCGCCGTGGCGGCTGCCCGGGCGGTGCCGGCGGGCACCACCCGGTTGACCAGGCCCAGCTCGAGCGCCTCCCGCGCACCCACGGCCCGGCCGGTGAGGATCAGGTCCATCGCGCGGCCGTGGCCGATCAGGCGGGGCAGCCGCACCGTCCCACCGTCGATGAGCGGGACGCCCCAGCGCCGGCAGAAGACACCGAGGACGGCGTCCTCGTCGGCCACCCGCAGGTCGCACCACACGGCGAGCTCGAGGCCGCCCGCGACCGCGTGCCCGTGCACCGCCGCGACCACCGGCTTCGAGAGCTCCATCCGGGTCGGGCCCATCGGCCCGTCGCCCTCGGGCGAGACCCGGTTGCTCTCGGCGGTGCCGACCGCCTTCAGGTCGGCCCCGGCGCAGAACGACGGCCCGTCGCCGGCCAGCACCGCGACCTTCGCCTCCGACTCCTCGAAGTCGCGGAAGGCCTGCGCCAGCTCGTCGGCCATCGAGCGCCCGACCGCGTTGTGCCGCTCGGGGCGGCTCATCACGATCGTGGTGACGTCGCCGTCGGTCTCGACGCGCACGTCGCTCATCGCGCCTGCTCCCACAGCGGCTCGCGCAGCGCGCGGCGCAGGATCTTGCCCACCGCCGACTTCGGGATCGCCTCGACGAACTGCACCGTCTTGGGGGCCTTGTGCGTGGCGATCCGGGCCCGGACGTGCTCGACCAGCTCGGCCTCGGAGGCGCTGGCGCCGTCGCGGAGGGCGACGAAGGCGGTGACCGCCTCGACCCAGGTGGCGTCGGGCGCGCCGACGACGGCGCACTCGGCGACCGCCGGGTGCGAGGCGAGCGCGTCCTCGGCCTCGCGGGGGTACACGTTGTAGCCGCCGGTGACGATCATGTCGCTGGTGCGGTCGACCAGGTGCAGGTAGCCCCGCTCGTCGAAGCGGGCCAGGTCGCGGGTGCGCAGCCAGCCGTCGTCGCTCAGCGACGCCGCGTTGAGGCCGTCGGCCTCGAAGTAGCCCTGCATCTGGAACGGGGCCCGCAGCGAGATCTCGCCGATCTCGCCCGGCCCGACCGGCGCGCCGTCCTCGTCGAGCAGTCGGATCTCGACGTCGGTGGCGGGCCTGCCGCAGGCGCTCCACAGGCTCGGGTCGGCGTGGGCGTGCTCGTCGAGCACCGCGATGCACAGCGGCGCCTCGGTCTGCCCGTAGTACTGGGTCAGGATCGGCCCGAAGACCTCGATGGAGCGCTCCAGCACCGGCCTCGGCATCGGGCTGGCGCCGTAGATCACCTTGCGCAGCGAGGAGAGGTCGGCCCCCTCCAGGACGCCGGTGCTGTGCAGCATCGCGAACATCGTCGGCACCAGGTTGATCTCGGTGGCGCGGTGCTTGGCGATGGCGGCCACGAAGGACGCGGGCTCGAAGCCGGGCAGGATCGCCGAGGCGGCGCCCCGCACCCAGTAGGGCAGCACGAAGGTGCCGCTGGCGTGGATGAGCGAGGCCGCGTGCAGCATCACCGAGTCGGGCTGGGGGTCGAGCACGTTGGCCAGGATGTTGGTGCAGATCGCCCCGTAGGTGCCCTGGGTGTGCACGACCGCCTTGAGCTTCCCGGTCGTGCCGGAGGTGTAGAGCAGCAGCGTCGGGTCGTCCTCGCAGAGGGCCACCTCGGGCTCCGCGACGGCCTCGGCCACCGGGGCCACCAGGTCGTCGAGCGAGAACGCACGCAGGCCGGGGACGCGCTCGACGAGCTCGGCGGCGCGGGGCGACAGGGCGGCGTCGGCCACCACGACCGTGGCGTGCGAGCCGGCGAGCATGTCGGCGTGCTCGTCGAGGGAGAGGCGGGCGTTGAGGGGCACGCGCACCAGGCCGGCCTTGATCGAGGCGAACTCCATCGGCACCGAGTGCAGCCCGTTGCCGACCAGCAGCGCGACGTGGGTCCCCTTGCCGACGCCGTGGCCGCGCAGGTGGTGGGCGATGAGGTTCGCGCGGGCGTCCACCTCGGCGTAGGTCAGCGAGTCGTCGCCCACCAGGACCGCGGTGCGGTCGGGGAAGGCGGCTGCTCCGCGGCGGACAAGGCTGGCGGCCAGCACCATGGGGTTCTCCTCGGTTCGTCAGCAAAACAGTCCAAATGGTCTGTTTCCGGTCTGCGAGGATCGTGCCGTGGAACCCGAGCGCCGTCAATCACGCGCCCTGCGCACCCGCGACCTGGTGCTCTCGGCCGCGGTCGAGGTGATGGTCGAGCACGGGTACGCCGGCCTGACCATGCAGCGCGTGCAGACCCGCGCCGGCGTGACCCGCGGGGCGCTGACCCACCACTTCTCCTCGATGCGCGAGCTCGCCGTCGCGGCCGTCGACCACGTCGCCCGCGCCCAGGGCGCCGAGATCCAGGGCGCCGTGGGCACCGCCGACCCGACGGCGCTCATCGACGTGCTCCACGAGGTCACGCGGCGCCCGACGTACGTCGCCGGGCTGGAGCTGTGGGTCGCAGCCCGCACCGACCCGGCCCTGCGCGAGGCGCTGGGGCCCGGCGCGCGCGAGCTGGCCCGCCAGCTCAGGGAGCCCCTCCTGGGCCGGGTCGGTGACCTCGACGACGAGCGCCTCGAGGTGTTCGGCGACGGGCTGCTCTCGCTGCTGCGCGGGCTGGCCATCGGTGGCGTGCTGCGCGACCGGCCGGCCCTGGAGAAGGCGGTGCTGCAGGCCTGGCTCGTGGCCTTCGGGGCCGACCTGCAGCCCGTGCCGTCGAGCAGCGCCCCGGGCTGAGCGCCGTACCCACGACAGGGCGCGGGGCTCTCCTCGCGGCCCGACGCGGCGGTCTGGGATACTCGCCGCGCGGACCGGTCCGGCCGTCGGGAGACCCGGCGGAGGCGGTCCTCGGGCCTCTAGCTCAATTGGCAGAGCAGGAGACTTTTAATCTCTTGGTTGTGGGTTCGAGTCCCACGGGGCCCACTCGACCAGCGCCGCCGTAGGCTGTGCGCATGGACCTCCCGGAGCACGTCGCCGTCTGCGACGTCTGCTTCGCCTGCGTCCCCCGGGCGCTGATGTACTTCCACCGCGAGTGGCACGACGCCCTCACCGGCACAGCTCGGCGAGCACGTGATCTCGACGTGCTGGACATCCTCCCGACCGTCTCGGTGCCGGGCCCGGCGGACCGGCCCGCAGCCCGACCGGTGAACCGGTAGGCCCACCCCTTCGCAGGTGTGCGCCCGCCCGCGGCGGGGTACCCGTGCCGGTGAGACCGAGCACGGAGGTGGCAACCGACGATGACCGACGAGCGAACCCCCGACCGCACGACCGACGACCAGGAACCGCACTTCAGCGGGCCCACGCACACGGTGCACACCCGGTGGACGTGGGCCAGCCTGCTGGTGCTGCTCGCCGGGGTGGTGGTGCTGGGGATCGGCGTGATCCTGCTCGACCTCCTCGTCGGCACCATCGGCGGCGTGCTGCTGGCCGCCGGGGCGGTGGGCGCCTGGCGCAGCGGCCTGATGTGGGACGTCGACACCGGCTCCTCCCCCGCCGACCTGGTCAGCAGCGAGAGCGAGACCGTCGAGCGGCCCGGCGCCGGCACCCACCAGGACGACGAGGCGACGGCCGAGCACGCCGAGGAGACCACCGACGACGTACGCCGCCGCCTCGCGGACCGGCGCGGCACCCGGCTCAACCTGGTGCCCGTGGGCGCCCTGCTGGTGCTGCTCGCCGGCGCGTGGCTCGCCCTCTCGCAGTGGGTCCTCTACCCCGAGACGCCTGACGGGCGCGTGGGCACCTGGCGGGCGATGGGCGGCGGGGTGGTGCTGCTCCTGGTCGGGCTGTGGCTCCTGCAGCACGGCCGGACCCTGGTCGCCACCGCGATCGCCCTCGTCACCGGCGCGGTGCTGGTCCTGCTGGGCATCATCGGGGCGCACGACACCCAGACCACCGTCGCCAGCGAGATCGTCTCCGGCGCGGTGGCGGTGCTGGGCGCCCTGGTCAGCCTCGACCCGCGTCGACGACGCTGAGGGCCCTTCGAGCCCTGGGAGCCCGGAGACCGGTGCGAGATCCGTCCGGCTCGGGAGGATTAGGAGGCGTCGAGCCGGGGAAGAAGACCACCAGGCGGGCACGGACCGCCCCACAACGACAGAACGGTGGGCCCCGTTAGGGTCGGGGCCCACCGCCTGCGTCGCGGCCACGAGGGCCGCGGACACGTATCGAAATCACCCGGCGCTGGTGATGCATCACCCGGTCGAGGAGTGTCCTCGTACGTTCGCGGAGGAGAGTAGCAAACTTCTGCGCGCCTGCAGGTCCTCCTGCAGATTTTTCCTCAGACGCCGGCCGTCTCGCGCTCGCTGAGCGGCGCGAGGCCGTGCTCCATCCCCCACGCCACCGCCTGGGCACGCCGGGTGACCGCGATCTTGCGGTAGGCCGCCCGGATGTAGGTCTTGACCGAGTTGATGCTCAGGTAGAGCTGCGCGCCGATCTCGGAGTTCGTCAGGCCCTGGGTGACCAGGGCCAGGATCTCGGCCTCGCGGGGCGTCAGCTCGACATCGACGCCCGAGGCCCGCGAGACGATGCTCAGCGGGCCGGGGTCGGCCGGCATCCGGCGCCGCGCGACCATCTCGCCACCGTCGTGCAGCGACTCCAGCGCCGCGACCAGGTCGGAGGCCGGCAGCGCCTTGGACAGGTGGCCGGCGAAGGAACCGCGCAGCTCGCCCTCCTGGTCGCGCCAGGAGTAGACGACGGCCTGCTTCTGCGAGGCGCGCACCAGGTCGCGCAGCATCCCCTGGGTGGTCGGCGACTGACGCACCGGCTCGTAGAGGATCACGTCGACCGCGGACGGCTTGTTCATCGCCGTGCGCAGCTCGAGCAGGTTCACGCGTCCTGAGAAGGGGGCGAGGAGCGCCCGGAGACCCACGACGGACACCTCGAAGTTGTCGATGAGGGCCACGCGGACAGGACGAGAGGTAGACACGTCCTCGAACGTACTGCTCCGCCGCCCCCACGCCGAGCCCACGAGGGCACCTTTCACCCGCGGAGGTGAGGTTTTCGGGCGCGCTCGTCGATCTGTGGAGGCCCTGTCCAAGGTTCGGGGCCTGCCCCGTGCCGTCCGGCGCCCCCGCTGCGTCGTACGGCGTCACACATGGTGCCTGCTCCCGGGCCCGTTCGCCGGGAATCACGCGAAACCGGTCCTACCGGGTGAGCAGCCGCCCCCCGCGCCGTTCCTAGCGTCGGTGGCATGCGATTCGGGTACACGTTGATGACCGAGCAGAGCGGACCTCGAGAGCTGGTGCGCTACGCCGCCGCCGCGGAGCGGGCCGGCTTCGACTTCGAGGTCTCCAGCGACCACTTCAGCCCCTGGCTCACCGAGCAGGGCCACGCGCCGTACGCCTGGTCGATGCTCGGCGCGGTCAGCCAGGTCACCGAGCGGGTGGAGCTGATGACCTACATCACCTGCCCCACGATGAGGTACCACCCGGCCGTGGTGGCCCAGAAGGCCGCGACCATGGGGGTGCTCACCGAGGGCCGCTTCACCCTCGGGCTGGGCAGCGGCGAGAACCTCAACGAGCACACCATCGGGCACGGGTGGCCGGCCGTCGACACCCGCCAGTCGATGCTGGTCGAGGCCCTCGAGATCATCCGCGCCCTGCACGCCGGCGACCTCGTCACCTACCGAGGCGAGCACTTCGACGTCGACTCCTCCCGCATCTGGGACCTGCCCGACGAGCCGGTGCGCCTCGCGCTGGCGGTGGCCGGCGACAAGGGCGTGCAGCGCTTCGCCCCGCTCGCCGACGACCTGATCGCCGTCGAGCCCGACCCCGACCTGGTCAGCTCCTGGAACGGCGTCGACGGCGCCCCCCGCATCGGTGACGGCGCCCGGGCGATCGGCCAGATCCCCATCTGCTGGGACCCCGACGAGGACGCCGCCCGCGAGCGGGCGCACGCGCAGTTCCGCTGGTTCGCCGGCGGCTGGAAGGTCAACGCCGACCTGCCGACCACCTCCGGGTTCGCCGGGGCGACCCAGTTCGTGCGCCCCGAGGACGTCGCCGAGAACATCCCCTGCGGCCCCGACCTCGACAAGATCGTCGAGGCCGTCTCCGCCTTCAAGGACGCCGGCTTCACCGACGTCGCCCTGGTGCAGGTCGGCGACGAGCAGCAGCAGCGCTTCCTCGACGAGGCCGCCGAGCCGCTGCTGGCCAAGCTGCGCGACCGGCTGGGCTGAGGCGACGAGGGGCCGGCTGTGGCGAGCTGAGGCGGCGTACGCCGCACCCACGCCCCTCGGGGTGAAGGCGCATCGGCGCTCGCGTGCGACGGTGGCCCCCATGACTTCCCACGACGCCGGCATCGACACCGTCCTGCTCGACCTCGACGGCACGCTCGTCGACTCGGTCTACCAGCACACCGCCGCCTGGCGCGCCGCCTTCCGCGACGTCGGGGTCGACGTGGCGTCCCACCGCCTGCACCGCTCGATCGGGATGGGCGGCGACCGCCTGGTCACCGCGGTGGCGGGCGAGAGCGTCGAGAACGCCGTGGGCGACGAGGTGCGGGCCCGCCACAAGGAGCACCTCGACGAGCGCTTCCACGAGATCGTGGCCACCGACGGCGCCGTCGAGCTGCTGGAGGAGCTGCGCACCCGCGGCTTCACCCTGGTGCTGGCCAGCTCGGCCGACAAGGAGCTCAGCGAGCGGCTGCTCGAGGTCGTCGAGGGCGCCGCACCCCTGCTGCACGACCGGGTCGCCGGCGGCGACGCCGACGAGTCGAAGCCGGCGCCGAACCTGGTCGAGGTCGCGCTCGGCTCCGTCTCCCCCGACCGTGCGGTGATGCTCGGCGACACGGTGTGGGACGTCGAGTCGGCGGCGCGCGCCGGGGTCGCGTGCCTGGGCCTGCGCACCGGCGGCATCAGCACCGCCGAGCTGCTCGAGGCCGGCGCCGCCAGCGTCCACGACACCCCCCGCGACCTGCTCGAGCACCTCGACGAGACGCTCCTGGGGCGTTCGCAGGGCTAGTCGCGGTCCTGCTTCCTCTTCTTCTTGTCGTCGCCCTCGGGCTCGGGCGAGGCGGTGATGGTGGGCGCCACGGGCAACACCAGCTCGAACTGCACGTCGCGCGCCTCACCGCCTAGCGCAGCCGCAGTGACGTGGTAGAACCCGGCCTTCGCCCATTCGGTAAACCTGGTGCACCCCTCGTCGGAACGTTGCGAGCTCCACGCGACCTCGACCGTCGTGGTGCCCTCGTTGCGCAGCACGACCTCCTGGGTCGGCACCGCCTTCGGGCACTGCCGGCTGGTCCAGATCTCGTCGGGCCCCGAGGTGATCTTCATGGTCAGCGCGCTGGGCGAGACCTCCCACGTGCAGGCCACCGCGTCGCGGGTGCGCAGCTCGAGCCCGATGGTCACGCTGCGCCCGGCCACCGCGGACCCGACGACGGGCTCGACCCGCACGTCGCTGGCCACGCACGTGCCGACCGGCTCGGGGGGCGCAGCGGCCTTGGCCTTCTTCTTGCCCTTCTTCGAGCCCTGGCCGCCGGACTGCCCGCTCCCCTGCCCGGTGCCGTCACCGGCGGTCGCGGCGGCGTCGCTGGTCGGCAGCACCGACGAGGGGGCGACCTGCCCCGACGTCTCCTCGGTCTCCGCCGTCGTCTCGGCCGAGCTCTGCACGAGCTGCTCCTCGGCGGTGTCCTCGTCGCCGCCGAGCCCGAGCAGCCGGGCGGCGCCGAGGACGAGGAACAGGGCCACCAGCGCCACGACCAGACGTCGGCGCCAGTAGACCGCGGGCGCGTGGGGTCCCCGGGTCATGGTGCTCATGGGGCGTCAATCTAGCCAGCATGGTCGGGGGTCTCGGCGAGGCGCTCCGAGGCCCTGGCGGAGAATGTCACCGATGCCCACCAGCGACCTGCACGCCCCGATCCTGGACTGGTACGACGAGCACCAGCGCGACCTGCCCTGGCGTCGGCCGGAGGCCTCGCCGTGGTCGGTGCTGGTCTCCGAGCTGATGCTGCAGCAGACCCCGGTCGCGCGGGTGCTGCCGGTGCACGAGACCTGGCTCGAGCGCTGGCCCACCCCGGCCGACCTGGCCGCCGAGCCCACCGGCGAGGCGGTGCGGGCCTGGGGCCGGCTGGGCTACCCCCGCCGGGCGCTGCGGCTGCACGCGGCCGCCACCGCGATCGTCGCCGAGCACGGCGGGCAGGTGCCCTCCGGTTACGACGACCTGCTGGCCCTGCCCGGGGTCGGCGACTACACCGCGGCGGCGGTGGCCAGCTTCGCCTTCGGGCGCCGTCACGTCGTGCTCGACACCAACGTGCGCCGGGTGCTGGCCCGCGCCGTCGGCCGCTCCGAGCTGCCCGGCCGCTCGCTGACCCGCGCCGAGCGCGACGCCGCCGCGGCCCTGGTGCCCGACGACGCCGCCACCGCGGCCACCTGGGCGGTCGCGGTGATGGAGCTCGGCGCGCTGGTCTGCACCGCCACCGGCCCGCGCTGCGAGGCCTGCCCGGTCGCCGAGCAGTGCGCGTGGCGCCTGGCCGGCCACCCGGCGTACGACGGCCCGCCGCGGCGCGCGCAGGCCTGGGACGGCACCGACCGGCAGTGCCGGGGCCGGCTGATGGCGGTGCTGCGCGAGAGCCACGCGCCGGTGCACCGCTCGGCGCTGGAGGCGACCTGGCCCGACGAGGAGCAGCGCACCCGCTGCCTGGCCGGCCTGGTCGCCGACCGGCTGGTCGCCCAGGTCGCGCCCGACGTCTACGCCCTGCCCTGAGGCGCGCGCGGGACGTCATACGGGCGGGACGTCCGTCCGAGCCAGAGGTATGACGTCCCGCGGCCCGGACGCACGAGTGCCCCGGACCCACCAGGGTCCGGGGCACTCGTCACGAGCCTGTGCTCAGGCGCCTCACTCGGGAGCGGGGCCACCCTTCGGCACGTCGGTCGGACCGCCGTCGTCGTCCGCACCCTCGACCGCGCCGGCGGCCTCGAGCGGCGGGACGTCGGGCAGCGCCGCGACCTTCTGGCCGGTGAAGGTGAAGGTCGCCTCGGCGCCCTCGCCCTCCACGTCGACCAGCACCAGCTGGCCGGGGCCGACCTCGCCGAAGAGCATCTTCTCGGCGAGGGTGTCCTCGATCTCGCGCTGCACCGTGCGGCGCAGCGGACGAGCACCCAGGACCGGGTCGAAGCCCCGCTCGGCCAACAGGTTCTTGGCCGTCTGCGTCAGCTCCAGGCCCATGTCGCGGTCGCGCAGCCGCAGCTCCACACCGGCGACCATGTTGTCGACCATGTGCACGATCTGCTCGCGCGAGAGCGGCGGGAAGACGATCGTCTCGTCGACACGGTTGAGGAACTCGGGCCGGAAGTGCTGCTTGAGCTCGTCGCGGACCTTGCCCTTCATCAGCTCGTAGGAGCCGGCCGCGTCGCCACCCTGGTTGAAACCGAGGTGGACCGACTTGGCGATGTCTCGGGTGCCGAGGTTGGTGGTCATGATGATGACGGTGTTCTTGAAGTCGACCACCCGACCCTGTGAATCGGTCAGACGGCCCTCCTCGAGAATCTGCAGCAGGCTGTTGAAGATGTCGGGGTGCGCCTTCTCGACCTCGTCGAAGAGCACCACCGAGAACGGCTTGCGCCGCACCTTCTCGGTCAGCTGACCGCCCTCTTCATAACCGACGTAGCCCGGAGGAGAACCGAACAGACGGCTCACCGTGTGCTTCTCGGAGAACTCGCTCATGTCGAGCTGGATCAGCGAGTCCTCGTCACCGAAGAGGAATTCGGCGAGCGACTTGGAGAGCCACGTCTTACCGACACCCGAGGGGCCGGCGAAGATGAACGAACCACCGGGACGCTTGGGGTCCTTGAGGCCGGCACGCGTACGCCGGATCGCCCGCGACAGGGCCCGGACGGCCTCGTCCTGGCCGATGACGCGCTTGTGCAGCTCGTCCTCCATCTTGAGCAGCCGCGAGGACTCCTCCTCCGACAGCTTCACGATCGGGATGCCGGTCGCCACGGCGAGCACCTCGGCGATCAGCTCCTCGTCGACCTCGGCGACCTCGTCCATGTCGCCGGCGCGCCACTGCTTCTCGCGCTCGGCCTTCTTGAGGATGAGCTGCTTCTCCTCGTCGCGCAGACGAGCGGCGGCCTCGAAGTCCTGGCCGTCGATGGCGGCCTCCTTCTTCTGCCGCACCGCGTCGATCTTGTCGTCGTACTCACGCAGGTCGGCGGGCGCGGTCATCCGGCGGATGCGCAGGCGCGAGCCGGCCTCGTCGATGAGGTCGATCGCCTTGTCGGGCAGGAACCGGTCGGAGATGTAGCGGTCGGCCAGGGTGGCGGCCGAGACCAGCGCCTCGTCGGTGATGGTCACCCGGTGGTGCGCCTCGTAGCGGTCGCGCAGGCCCTTGAGCATCTCGATGGTGTGCGCGATCGAGGGCTCGGCGACCTGGATCGGCTGGAAGCGGCGCTCGAGCGCGGCGTCCTTCTCCAGGTGCTTGCGGTACTCGTCGAGCGTGGTCGCACCGATGGTCTGCAGCTCGCCGCGGGCCAGCATCGGCTTGAGGATGCTGGCGGCGTCGATCGCGCCCTCGGCCGCGCCGGCCCCGACGAGGGTGTGGATCTCGTCGATGAACAGCACGATGTCGCCGCGGGTGCGGATCTCCTTGAGCACCTTCTTGAGGCGCTCCTCGAAGTCACCGCGGTAGCGCGAGCCGGCCACCAGCGCACCCAGGTCGAGGGTGTAGATCTGCTTGTCCTTCAGCGTCTCGGGGACGTTGCCCTTGACGATGTCGGCGGCCAGGCCCTCGACGACGGTGGTCTTGCCGACGCCGGGCTCACCGATCAGGACCGGGTTGTTCTTCGTGCGCCGCGAGAGGATCTGCATGACCCGCTCGATCTCCTGGTCACGACCGATGACCGGGTCGAGCTTGCCCTCGCGGGCGTCCTGGGTCAGGTTGCGCCCGAACTGGTCGAGCACCAGCGACGAGGACGGCGCCTCGCCGGCACCCGAGGTCGCTGCCGCGGCCGAGGCCGAGGACTCCTTGCCCTGGAAGCCCGAGAGCAGCTGGATGACCTGCTGGCGGACCCGGTTGAGGTCGGCGCCGAGCTTCTGCAGCACCTGGGCGGCCACGCCCTCACCCTCGCGGATCAGCCCGAGCAGGATGTGCTCGGTGCCGATGTAGGAGTGGCCGAGCTGGAGCGCCTCGCGCAGCGAGAGCTCGAGCACCTTCTTGGCGCGCGGGGTGAAGGGGATGTGCCCGCTGGGCGCCTGCTGGCCCTGGCCGATGATCTCCTCGACCTGGGCACGCACCGCCTCGAGCGAGATGTCGAGGCTCTCCAGCGCCTTCGCGGCCACGCCCTCGCCCTCGTGGATCAGGCCCAGCAGGATGTGCTCGGTGCCGATGTAGTTGTGGGAGAGCATGCGGGCCTCTTCCTGGGCCAGCACGACCACCCGGCGGGCTCGGTCGGTAAACCGCTCGAACATGGGCATCGCTCCTCAAGCTGTGTGGGGGATTCCCCGCCCGATCGTCGAGCGGTGGAGACATCTGTTCCAACCCCGCGACCAGCCTACGCGTTCCCCCACACGACCGAAGACCCGTCCGCTGTCAGCGAACGGGCCTCCGGGTGGTGCGGGGTGCTGCGGGGTGCTGCGGAGCGGCGCGGGTCAGTGCGCGGCGTCGTACGCCTCGCGCACCTCGCTGCTCACGCGGCCCCGCTCGGAGACCTCCATGCCCTGCTCGCGCGCCCAGTCGCGGATGTCCTTGGTGCTCGGGCCGCCCGAGGAGCCGGCGCCACCGGTCGACGCGCGACGCCCCGAGCCGCGGCGCGAGGAGGAGACCTTGCGCGCGTGGCCGACGTAGCGGGCGAACGCGTCGCGCATCTCGGCCGCGTTCTCGGCGGTCAGGTCGATCTCGTAGGAGGTGCCGTCGAGTGCGAAGGAGACGGTCTCCGATGCCTCGGTGCCGTCGAGGTCGTCCTCGAGAATGATCTGGACCTTCTGCGCCATTTGTTTTCTTCCTTGCTGTCGCTCGAACAGAGATATCGATCCCGTAGGCGTCACCGCCTAATGCGGGGCAATTGCTGCGTTTCGCCGTGCAGCATTGTGCATCATGCCATCACGTTCGTATCGCCGACAATTGACGCGGCTTTCTTTACCTGCAATTGCGACGCCACCTGAGCATCCACGAGAAAGCGTCCGTCGAATTGCAGGATCGCGCGCCGGGGAATGGCTGCGGACCGAATTGCGGCTCGAGTCGTGGTTCGGGTCGTGGCTTGGGTCGTGGTCTGAGTTGTGGCTCGACTCGTGTGCCCCAGGACGCGCCCTGGCGCGGCCAGGGACCACGACCCGGACCACGACCCAGACCACGACCCGGACCACGACCCGGACCACGACCCGAGGGGGGACCGAGGCGCGTCAGCGGTTGCGGTCGAAGACCAGGCCCAGGCCGCGCAGCGTCAGCCACGGGTCGTGCATCGTGAAGACCGAGCACTCCTCGAGCACCAGCGGGGCCAGGTGGCCGGTGGCGACCACGGTCATGTCGTCGGTGCGCACGCCGAGCTCGGCGACCATGCGGTGCACGATCCCCTCGACCTGGGCGGCGGCGCCGAAGACCATCCCCGACTGGAGCGCCTCGACGGTGTTCTTGGCGATGACCGAGCGCGGGCGCGCCAGCTCGACCTTGCGCAGCTGGGCGCCGCGCCGACCCAGCGCCTCGAGGCTGATCTCGATGCCGGGGGCGATGGCGCCGCCGACGTACTGGCCCTGGGCGCTGACCACGTCGAAGGTGGTGGCGGTGCCGCCGAAGTCGACGACCACGGCCGGGCCGGAGTGCAGGGTGGCCACGGCCAGGGCGTTGATGATGCGGTCGCTGCCGACCTCGCGCGGGTTGTCCATCAGCACCGGGATGCCGGTGCGCACCCCCGGCTCCACGACGACCCGGGGCACGTCGTCGAAGTGCGAGCCGAGCATGTCGCGCCACTCGTGCAGCACCGACGGCACCGTGGAGCAGACCGCGAGCCCCTCGATCTCGGAGGTGTGGCGCCCGAGCAGGCCGCGCAGCAGCACCGCCCACTCGTCGGCCGTACGCCGCTCGTCGGTGCCGACCCGCCAGTGGGCCAGCACGTCGTGGCCGGGCCCCTCGGCCGCGGGCTCGAGGAGCCCCAGCACCGTGTGGGCGTTGCCGATGTCGGCGGCCAGGAGCACCACGGCTCAGTCCTCGCGGAAGTCGAGGCCGAGGTCGAAGACGCGCACCGAGTGGGTCAGCGCGCCCACGGAGATGAAGTCGACTCCGGTGGCGGCCACCGCGCCCGCCCGCTCGAGGGTCAGCCCGCCGGACGCCTCGAGGGCGGCGCGGCCGGCGGTCAGGCGCACCGCCTCGGTCATCGTCGCGTCGTCCATGTTGTCGAGCAGCACCTCGGTGCAGCCCGCCTCGAGCACCGCGCGCAGCTGGTCGAGGTCGGTGACCTCGACCTCGACGCGCACGTCGGGGCTGGCGGCGCGCACCGCGCGGTAGGCCTCGACGACGCCCCCGGCGGCGACCACGTGGTTGTCCTTGACCATCGCCCGGTCGACCAGGCTCATCCGGTGGTTGAGCCCGCCGCCGCAGCGCACGGCGTACTTCTGCAGCGAGCGCCAGCCGGGCAGGGTCTTGCGGGTGTCGAGCACCCGCGCCGAGGTGCCCTCGAGGGCGGCCACCCACGCGGCGGTCGCGGTGGCCACCCCGGAGAGGTGCGAGGCGAAGTTGAGGGCGGTGCGCTCGGCGGTCAGCACCGCGGCGACGGGGCCGGCGACCGTCATCACCACGCCGCCGGGGCTCACCCGGGAGCCGTCGGGCACCCGGTGCAGCACCTCGAGGTCGTCGCCCAGGCCGTAGCGGAACGCCATCTCGGCGACCCCCAGCCCGGCGACCACGCCGGCCTCGCGGGCGGCGACGTCGGCGACCGCGTGGCCCATCGGCGGCATCGCGGCGCTGGTGACGTCGTCGGCGCCGCCGGGCAGGTCCTCCTCGAAGGCGTCGGCGACGTGGGCGTGCACGCCGCGGGGGTCCAGGCCCGCCGCGGCGAGCTCCTCGACCAGGGCGCGCGGCAGGTCGCCGAGCGAGGTCCGGGCGATCATGACGTCCCTCCGCTGGTGGTGGCCCCGACCGCGACCAGCGCGTCGCTGGCCGGCTCGGGGTGGAACTCGACGCTGCCGACGCCGTCCCGCATCACCACGTCGAGGTGGCCGGCCCAGTCGGCGTCGTCGCGCTCGGGGTGGTCCTCGCGCCAGTGCGAGCCACGAGTCTCCTCGCGTCGGGTGGCCGCGTCGGCCAGGGCGGCGCTGATGGTGAGCAGGTTGGTGGTCTCCCAGGCGGCCACGTCGACGGTGTCGCTGGGGGTGGCCACCAGCGCGTCGAGCCGGGCGGTGGCCTCGTCGAGCCCGGCGGCGGTGCGCAGCACGCCCACCCGCGAGGTCATCACCTCCTGCACCTGGCGGCGTACGCCGGCAGCCACGAGCCCGGCGGTGCGCCGGTCGGGCACGGGCTCGGCCCAGGGCCGCAGCTCGCCGGGCAGCACGGTGGCGATGCGCCGCGAGAAGACGAGCCCCTCGAGCAGCGAGTTGGAGGCCAGCCGGTTGGCGCCGTGGACGCCGGAACAGGCCGCCTCACCGGTGGCGTAGAGCCCGGGCACGTCGGAGCGGCCCCACACGTCGGTGCGCACCCCGCCGGAGGCGTAGTGGCAGGCGGGGGCGACGGGGATCGGGTCGGTGACCGGGTCGACGCCGTGGCTGCGGCACACGGCGAGGATGGTCGGGAAGCGGCGCTCCCAGAAGCTCGCCGTGGGCTCGTCGCCGCCGATGCGGGTCGCGTCGAGCCACATGTGCGGCAGCCCGGTCTCGAGCATCCGCCGCATGATGGCCTTGGCCACCACGTCGCGGGGCGCGAGGTCGGCCAGCGGGTGCACGCCCTGCATGAACCGCTCGCCGTCGGGGCCGACGAGCACCGCGCCCTCGCCGCGCACCGCCTCGGAGATCAGCGGCTGCTGGCCCACGGAGTCGGGGCCCAGGTACATCACGGTGGGGTGGAACTGCACGAACTCGAGGTCGCGCAGGGTCGCCCCGGCCCGCAGCGCCAGCGCCATCCCGTCGCCGGTGGAGACCGCGGGGTTGGTGGTCTGGGAGAAGACCTGGCCCAGGCCGCCGCTGGCCAGCACCACCGCGCGGCAGCGCACCGCGCCGACCCCGTCGCGCTGGCCCTCCCCCATCACGTGCAGGGTCAGGCCCGCGACCCCGCCGTCTGCGGCGAGCAGCAGGTCGACGGCCAGCGCGTGCTGGACCACCTCGATCTCGGGGGCCCGCTCCACGGCAGCGACCAGCGCGCGCTGGATCTCCGCGCCGGTCGCGTCGCCGCCGGCGTGGGCGATCCGGTCGCGGTGGTGGCCGCCCTCGCGGGTCAGCGACAGCTCGCCCTGCGGGTCGAGGTCGAACTGCGCGCCCAGGCCGATCAGCTCGTGCACCGCTTCGGGGCCCTCTGTCACCAGCGCGCGGACCGCCTCGAGGTCGCAGCCGCCGGCGCCGGCCACCAGCGTGTCGCGCTCGTGCTCCTCCGGGGTGTCCTCGGGGCCGAGCGCCGCCGCGATGCCGCCCTGGGCCCAGCGGGTCGAGCCCGCGGAGAGCACGTCCTTGGTGACGACCAGGACCTTCTCGCCGGGGCCCAGCGCGTCCTTGAGGCGCAGGGCCGCGGTCAGGCCGGCGATGCCGGAACCGATGACCACGACGTCGGCCGAGGTCGTCCAGCCGGGCTCGGGCGCGGTGAGGCGCCCGGGCACGCGGCGTACGGGGCTGGTGGTGGGCATCGCGTCAGGCTAGTCGCAGGCGCTGTGGGCGCGGCTCGGGCGTGGCGCTCAGCGACCGGCGGTGACGTCGCCGCGCACCAGGCCGGGGCCGTCGAAGGTCTCGGCCGGGTCGTAGCCGGTGGCCATGATCTTGTTGTCGCCGTCGACGAAGACGACGTGCGGCTGCAGCTCCTTGGCCTCCGCGGTCTCCATCTGGGCGTAGGCGATCAGGATGACCAGGTCGCCGGGGTGCACCAGGCGCGCGGCGGCGCCGTTGATGCCGATCACGCCCGAGCCGCGCTCGCCGGCGATCGTGTAGGTCTCGAGGCGGGCGCCGTTGGTGATGTCGACGATGTGCACCAGCTCGCCGGCCAGCAGGTCGGCGGCGTCGAGGAGGTCCTCGTCGACGGTCACCGAGCCTACGTAGTGCAGGTCGGCCTGGGTCACCGTCGCGCGGTGGATCTTGCTCTTCATCATCGTGCGCAGCATGCGGATCACTCCTGGTGGTGGGGCTGGTCGGGGGAGGTCGCCGGGCGACCGAGGACGAGGGGGAGGTTGTCGATGAGGCGGGTGCTGCCGACGCGGGCGGCGATCAGCACCCGCGCGTCGGTGCCGGCGGGCACGTCGTCGGGCAGCGCGGCCAGGGCGGGGTCGGTGATCTCGAGGTAGTCGAGGTCGACGCCCTCGGCGGCCCGCAGCTCGCCGCGGGCGGCGTCGAGGGCGACCTTGGCGCCGTACCCGCTCGCCTCGACGGCGGCCAGCAGGGTGCGGCTGAGCGCGACGGCCTGCTCGCGCTGCTCGGGGTCGAGGTGCACGTTGCGGCTCGACATCGCCAGCCCGTCGGGCTCGCGGCGGGTCTCGGCGCCGACGACCTCGACGCCCTGGCACAGGTCGGCGACCATCCGGCGGATCAGCACGAGCTGCTGGTAGTCCTTCTCGCCGAAGACCGCGACGTCGGGGCGCACCAGCCCGAAGAGCTTGGCGACCACGGTCAGCACGCCGCGGTAGTGCCCGGGGCGGGTGCGGCCCTCGAGCACCTCGGCCAGCGGGCCGGGCTCGACGGTGACCTCGGGCTCGCCGCCGGGGTAGACCTCGTCGACGGTGGGCGCGAAGACGACGTCGGCACCCTCGCGGGCGCACACCTCGAGGTCGGCCTCCAGGGTGCGCGGGTAGGTCTCGAGGTCGGCGGCCTCGCCGAACTGCAGCGGGTTGACGAAGACCGAGACGACGACCGGGCCGCCGCCGACGTGCTCGCGCGCGACCCGCACCAGGGAGGCGTGCCCCTCGTGCAGCGCGCCCATGGTCGGCACCAGCCCGACCCGCAGGCCGTCCCTGCGGGCGGGCGCGAGCTGCTCGGCGAGCTCGCTGCGGGTGCGGACGAGGATCGGGGCGCTCACCGGCTCTCCCGCGTCACCGCGGGCTCGTTGGGACGCGCCGGGGCCACCGGCCGGGCGGGGTCGGGCGCGGAGTGCTCGTCGAGCAGCTCGTGGATGCGCATCGCCCGCAGCGGCACGATCCGGCCGTCGGTGACCGCCCGCCCGAGCGTGGCGCGGGCGAGGGCGACGTACGACGCCTTGGTCTGGGGGGCGTTGGCGGTGATGTCGTCGAGGTGGGCGCGCACGGTGCCGACGTCGCCGCGCACGATCGGGCCGGTCAGCGCGGCGTCGCCGTGCTCGAGCGCGTTGTCGAGGGCGGCGACCAGCAGCGGTCGCAGGGTGCCGGCGGGGTCGTCGGCACCGGCGGCGGCCAGCACCTCCATCGCCTCGGTCACCAGCGTGACCAGGTGGTTGGCGCCGTGCGCCAGACCGGCGTGGTAGAGCGTGCGCATCTCCTCGGGCACCCACATCGCCCGGCCGCCGAGGTCGGCGACGACCCGCTCGGCGACCTCGCGCTCCCCGGCGCCGGCGGTGAGGCCGAAGACGCAACCGGAGAGCCGGTCGAGGTCGAGCGCGGTGCCGGTGAAGGTCATCGCGGGGTGGATGGCCGCGGTGCGCGCACCCGCGGCGCGGGCGGGCTCCAGGACCGCCAGGCCGTGGCGGCCCGAGGTGTGCACGACCAGCTGGCCCTCGCGCAGCGCACCGGCGCCGGCGAGCGTGGTGACGACGTTGTCGAGCATGTCGTCGGGCACCGTCAGCAGCAGCAGGTCGCACGCCCTGGCGACCGCGGTGGGCTTGTCGTTGGGGACGCCCGGCAGCAGCGCGGCGATGCGCCCCAGGGTGGCGTCGGAGGCGCCGGCCGCGGCGACGACCTCGTGGCCGGCGTCGCGCAGGCGGGCAGCGAGGACGGCGCCGACGCGTCCCGCGCCGATCACCCCCACCCGCAGTGCGGGGAGAGACATGTCAGAACCTTTCGTTCCAGTCCCTCCGACCACCCCCACGTCGGTGCAGCCGGGGCTGCGGGCGCGGGGGCCGGGGTGGGTACCGGACGTCGTGTCCGTCAGATACCCCATGAACGGTACGCCGCTCGGGCAACACGCGTAACCCGCGACGGTGTGACCTGGCCCACCGCCGCCGTTGGTCGAGCAGCGAGGGCCGAAGGCTCGAGCGACGCCGAGACCCCGCCACCACCCGGCGTACGCCGGTGCGAAGTTCAGGCCGGGTCAGTGCGAAGTTCGGGCCGGGTCAGTGCGCAGTTCGGGCCGGGTCGGCGCGAAGTTCGGGCCGGGTCAGCCGACCTGAAGGGGGCGCGGGGCGCGGGGCAGCCAGTCGCGGGTGACGTGGTCGACGACGTGCACGCCCTCGGGGGCGCGGATCTCGTGCACGCCCGGCGGCACGGTGCCCTCCTTGAGCGCGTGGAAGACCGCCCACTCGCGGCGCTTGCGGCGGTTGCGCCACGAGGTCGCGAACGACGCCGGGTCGGTCCAGTGCGCGAACTCGTCGCCGTGCAGGTCCTTGAGCTCCACGCACAGCCCGTGCGGCAGGCCCATGGTGCGGCAGTTGTCGGGCGTCGAGCGGATCTCCCACTCGAAGGCCTTGGTGAAGACGAAGTCGGGGCCCACCGGGTAGCCCCACTCCTCGGCGTTGCGCAGCCCCAGGTCGAGGTAGGCCAGCGACTCGTCCTCGAGGTAGAGCCCGTGGCGCGGCACCCGGATGATCGACTGCACGCCCCCGACCTGCCAGGTCAGGTCGGACATCGAGACCTCGCCCTCGGTGGTCAGCACCATGTCGCCGTCCCACTTCCAGGAGTAGCGGGTGCCGACCTGGGCGAAGCACCAGTTGTAGAAGTACGACAGCGAGTGCACCGACAGCTCGTGCACCGCGAGGTGCTCGGCGCCGGCGCGGGCCACCTCGAAGGGGTACGTCAGCTGGGTCAGCTTGTGGGACAGCCCGGCGTCGGCGGCCGCGCGGGCCGCCACCTCGGGGGTGCCGTCGGTGGAGCCGTTGTCGACCACGACCACGTGGTCGGTGGCGCGCAGCAGCGGCGGCAGCACGAACGGCAGCGCCATCGACTCGTCCTTGACCCGCAGCACCGCGGTGGCGCCGGGGCGCAGGCCACCCGGCCGGTTCCAGGGCCAGGTGATGTCGAAGTCGGTGTGGCCCTCGATGTTGCGCAGGCCCTCGGGGTTGCGGATCGCGTTCACGACCGGCTCAGCGCTCGCGCCCGGCGGCCTTGCGCAGGCCGCGTCGTACGCTCGGCGGGATCGCGGCGCGCAGGCCGTGCGGGATCCGGTCGACGGCGGAGCCGGGGGCCGGGGCGGCGGGCCCAGGCGTGGGAGCCGCTGGGGCGGGGGCCTTGTCGCGTCCGCGCCGGGTCTTCTGCTCGGCCGCGACCACCGAGGAGCGCGAGATCGCCTCGGACTCCTCGTAGAGGTCGACGTAGGTCTCGCGCAGCTGGTCGAGCGCCTGGTGCACCTCGGGCTGGTCACCACCGGGCTCGGCGAGCTTGTTGAGCTCGTTCCAGGTCTCGGCGGTCAGCTCGTGCAGCCGCTTGGGCAGCCCCAGGTCGTCGAGCGAGCCGGAGACGCGGCGCAGGCCGGGGTCGACGAAGCGGTGCCCGTCGCGGATCCGCTCCGACTTGGCGTTGACGACGTGCTGCAGCCCGAGGGTCTCCCCCACGTGGCTGGTCGCCTTGACCCAGTCGTCGAGCAGGTCGCCGTAGCGCACGAAGACGCGGCCGCCGTCGGCGACCGACTCGCGGGTGGCGCGCTCGGTGTGCAGCAGCATGTTGAGCCACGACGCCGCCAGGTGCGCCGAGCCCAGCCGGTTGGCGTAGTACTTCTGCTTGCTGCCCACGACCTCCGAGGGCGGGCGCAGCATCGTGGCGAAGACGGGGGTCGCGCCGCAGCGGATCGAGGCGACGCGCCACAGCGAGAGGAACCAGCTCAGCCGCGGGTCCTTGACGACCAGCTCGGGGTTGACCGCGAAGTGGCCCTCGAGCCACTCGGCGGTGGCGATCCGCTCGGGCTCGCGCGCCGAGACCCGGCCGGTCTCGAACCACGCGTCGGGGCGCGAGTCGCTGACCTGCACCACGGCCTCGCGCAGCAGCCGCGAGTGGTGCTCGACGGCCCAGGCGGGCTCGGCGAAGCCCTTGGGGTTGGTCTCGTCGGGCTCGACCTCGGGCTGCGGCACGTGCAGGCCCAGGATCTTCATCAGCCCCGCCATGGTGCTGGTGCCGGAGCGGCCTGCGCCCGCGACGAAGAGGACCTTGCGCGGGTAGCTGGACGGGTCCGGGTCGGCGGGCACGGCGAAGGGGTCGGCACTCACGGGAGGCGATGCTATCCCCGCCCGCGCCGCAGCGCCCGTCCTGGATAGCGTGGGCCCATGAAGTTCGGGCGGCGCGCACCGCTGCTGAGCGTGGTCGTGCCCGTCTACGACGTGGCCGACTACCTGCCCGCCTGCCTCGAGAGCCTGCTCGCGCAGACCTACCGCCCGCTCGAGGTCGTGGTCGTCGACGACGGCTCCACCGACGGCTCCGGCGCGATCGCCGACCAGTGGGCCGAGCGCCACGACGAGCTCCGGGTCGTGCACACCGACAACCACGGGCTCGGCGCCGCCCGCAACACCGGCGTCGCGCACGCCCGCGGCGAGCTGCTGGCCTTCGCCGACTCCGACGACGTCGTCCCACCCACGGCGTACGACGCCCTGGCGCGCGCCCTGCGCGGGCGCGGGGTCGACCTCGCGACCGGCTCGATCGTGCGGTGGGAGGGCGACGCGCTCGTCGAGCCGCCGTGGATGCGGCGGCTGCACCGCGAGCGGCGCACCGTCGCGATCGAGGAGCACCCCGAGGTGCTGGGCGACGTGTTCGCGTGGAACAAGCTGGTGCGGCGCTCCTTCTGGGACGACCAGGGGCTCTCGTGGCCCGAGGGCCTGCGCTACGAGGACCAGCCCACCACCACCCGCGCGTTCCTGGCCGCGCGCCGCTTCGCGGTGCTGCCGGAGGTCGTCTACCACTGGCGGATCCGCTCCGACGGCTCGTCGATCACCCAGCAGCGCTCCTCGGTCGAGGACCTGCGCGACCGGTGGGTGACCAAGCAGATGTCACTGGCCAGCGTGCGCGAGCACGGCTCCTCCGCGGTCACCGAGGTCTTCCTCGACCGGGTCCTGGCCGGCGACCTGCACCGCTACTTCACCGAGATCCCCGGCTGCGACGACGAGTGGTGGGCGCTGCTGCACGAGGGCGTCGCCTCGCTGTGGGGCGAGCGGTCGCTGGTGCACTCCGGGCTGACCCCCGTGCACCGGCTCACCGGCTGGCTGGTCGAGCAGGGCCGGCGCGCCGACGCCGCGGCCGTGATGACCTACGTGGCCCAGCACCCCGGGCCCGTCCCGCGCCGGGACACACCGGCGGGCGCGGTCATCGACGTACCCCTCGGGGACGACGCAGCGCCCGTGCCGCACGAGGCCGTGGCCCTGCGCGCGCACGAGCGCTGAGTCGTCAACACGTTGGTCGAGGAGGGACGAAGTCCCGTCTCGAGACCACCGTCAGGTCAGAGCAGCCCCTCGGACTCCAGGAAGTCGCGGGCCACGTCCTCGGGCTTCTCGCGGTCGACGGCCATCCGGCCGTTGAGCTCGGTGAGGGTGTCGGTGTCGAGGGCGGCCATCAGCTCCTCGAGGACGTCGGCGACGCCCTCGTTCTGCTCGAGGAAGTCCTCGGCGACGGCCGGCACCAGGTTCTGGGCGGGCTGGATCTCCTGGTCGTCGTCGAGGACGACGAGGCCCAGCGACTCCAGGGTGCCGTCGGTGGTCGAGGTCTGGCCCAGGTCGGACTCGCCGTCGAGGACCGACTGGTAGGTCTGGTCGCCGGCGTAGCCCAGCGGCAGCACCTTGGTGATGTCGATGCCGTACTCCTCGCGCAGCCCGGCCTCGCAGTCGAGGCGGCCCTCGCAGTCGGGGGCGGCGGCCAGCACGACCGACTCGCCCTCGAGGTCGGAGAGGACCTCCCAGCTCTCCTCCTCGGCGCGCTCGACGGTGACGAAGTAGGCGTTGGTGTCGGTGGCCTCCGAGAGCTCGAGCAGCTCGATGCCGGCCTCGTCGAGCAGGTCCTCGCCGGCCTCGGCGAGCTCCTCGCCGTCGCCGGCGGTCAGCTGCTCACCGCTGCCCTGGTCGGAGGTGGAGTTGAGGAAGTTGACGATGCCTCCGACGTACTCGGGCACCACGTCGACGTCACCGGGGAAGGTGGCCATGTAGGCGTCGCGGGAGTCGACGAGCTGCACGGTGGGCTCGTAGCCGGCGTCGGCGAGCAGCAGCTCGTACATCGAGGCCATCAGCGCGGCCTCGGGGAACGACTGGGAGGCGATCGTGACGGGCCCGCCGCCGGCCGCGGAGCCGGTGTCGTCGCCGGCGCTGCTGTCGAGGTCGTCGCCGGCGCAGGCGGCCAGGGTCAGGGCACCGGCGGAGAGCACCGCGGCCAGGGAACGTCGCACCATCATGTGGGGTCCTACCTTCTGTGTCCCGCGGGGCCGGGGCCCCGCGCGTGTCCGGTCAGCAGGCGGCGCCCACTGCTCAGCCGTCCTCGTGGCCGGCCTGTCCCAGCGTAGACACCTCCGCGGACACCTCCCCCTCACCCGTCCGGGCAGCCCGGCGCACCGGGTCGAGCGAGCGCTGCACCGCGGCGGCGAGCAGCTCGAGCACCAGCGCGACCGCGGCGACCACGATCGCCCCGGCGATGCCCTTGCCGTAGTCGGTGCGGAAGAAGCCGTCGGTGATCACCCGGCCCAGCCCGGGCCCGGCGACCAGCGCCGCGATGGTCGCGGTCGCCCAGACCTGCACCAGCGCGAGGCGCACCCCCGACATCACCAGCGGCAGCGCCAGCGGCAGCTCGGCGCGCCGGAACTGCTGCCAGCCGCTCATCCCCATGCCCCGCGCCGACTCGCGCACGTCGGGCGGCACCTCGCGGACCGCGACGTAGGCGTTGGTGATCAGCGGCGGCAGGGCGAAGAGCGCCAGCGCGACCAGGGTGGAGATGCCGGCGCGGCCGTAGGGGCCGACGTCGCCGGTGCCGGGGAACGCCCCGGCGGTCCAGCCCCAGGGGTCGCCGGCCACGAAGATCGCCAGCAGCGCGAAGGTCGGCACCGCCCGCCCGACGTTGGAGATGTTGATGGCCAGGAAGCCGCCGCGGCCCAGGTGGCCCAGCCACAGCGCGACCGGCAGCCCGACCACCATCGCGGCCAGCAGCGCGGTCAGGGTGACCAGCAGCTGCTGGACCAGCAGCTCGAGCATCCCGCCCGGCCCGGTCCAGCTGTCGGCGTCGCGCAGGTGGTCCAGCGCGTCCAGGAGCACGCCCACGAGATCAGCCCGCCGTCCGGGTCCAGGGCGTCAGCACCCGCTGCGCCAGCACGATCACGACGTCGAGGAGCACCGCCAGCACCACGCACAGCACCGCGGCGGTCAGCAGCTGGGCGCGGAAGTTGCTCTGCACGCCCTCGGCGATCAGGTTGCCCAGCCCGCCGTAGGCCACCAGCGACCCGACGGTCGTCAGCGCCACGGTCGAGACCGTGGCCACCCGCAGCCCCGCCATCACCACCGGCACCGCGAGCGGCAGCTCGACGCGCAGCAGCAGCCGGCCGTCGCCGTACCCCAGCCCGCGCGCCGACTCGCGCACGTCGTCGGGCACCGCCCGCAGCCCCTCGAGGATCGCGCGCACCAGGACCGTCAGGGCGTAGAGGCCCAGCCCGATCACCACCGTGGTCGCGCTCAGGCCGGTGAAGGGCACCAGCAGCGGGAAGAGCGCCAGTGACGGCACCGTGTAGAGGCCGGTGCTCACGCCCAGCACGGTGCTCTCCAGCCGCGGCAGCCGCCGCGCCAGCAGCGCGAGCGGGAAGGAGAGGGCCAGCCCGAAGAGCACCGAGGCGATCGTGATGGCGATGTGCTGGGTGGTCGCCTCGACGATCTCGGGGCGGTAGTCGACGACGTAGTCCCAGCACACCCACTCGTTGGTCAGGCGCCCGTAGCAGCTCGGACCGTCGTCGGCCTGCGCGAGTAGGGTCACCGCATGGACGCTACCGGGTCGTCAGCCGCGACCGTGATGATCCGGCTCTCGGGCGTGGGCAAGCGCTTCGACGACGGCACCGTCGCGGTGCACGACCTCGACCTCGAGGTGCTCGCCGGCGAGATGGTGGTGCTGGTCGGCCCGTCGGGCTGCGGCAAGTCGACCACGCTGAAGATGATCAACCGTCTCGTCGAGCCGTCGTCGGGCACCATCGAGATCGACGGCCAGGACGTCACCACCGCCGACCCGGTCAGGCTGCGCCGCGGCATCGGCTACGTCATCCAGCAGATCGGGCTCTTCCCCCACCAGCGCATCGTCACCAACGTGATGACCGTGCCGCTGCTGTACGGCGAGTCCAAGGCCCACGCGCGCAGCCGCGCCGTCGAGCTGCTCGAGCTGGTCGGCCTCGACCCCGAGCGGTACGCCGACCGGTTCCCCCACCAGCTCTCCGGCGGCCAGCGCCAGCGCGTCGGCGTGGCCCGGGCCCTGGCGGCCGACCCGCCGGTGCTGCTGATGGACGAGCCGTTCGGTGCCGTCGACCCGATCGTGCGGGTGCGCCTGCAGGAGGAGTTCCTGCGCCTGCAGCGCGAGCTGGGCAAGACCGTCGTGATGGTCACCCACGACATCGACGAGGCGGTGAAGATGGGCGACCGGGTGGCGGTCTTCGCCGAGGGCGGCCGGCTGGCGCAGTACGGCACCCCCGCCGAGCTGCTCGGCGAGCCCGCCGACGAGTTCGTCGCCGACTTCGTGGGCTCCGAGAAGAGCCTGCGGCGACTGAGCGTCGTACCCCTGCGGCGCGAGCACCTCGAGCCGCTCGACGGCGTACGGGCCGGCCAGCTCGGTGCCGCGATCGATCTCGACAGCACCCTCGAGGAGGCCCTGACCCACCTGCTGCGCGACGACCGCGGCATGGTCGGGGTCCGCGACGGCGCGCAGTTCGTCGGCGTGCTCACCCCCGACGGGGTGCACCGCGCCCTGCGCGCCTCGCTGGCCGAGCAGGCCTAGCGACCCCCGGGGGGGCCGGCTCAGCCCTCGACCGGCACGTCGCGGTGCCAGGACTCCGTCACGTACTTCGTGCGCCAGCCCATCGAGGTGTAGAGCTCGTGGGCGTTGGTGGAGGAGTCCGCGTCGACCTCGAGGCCCACGCCGACCCGGCCGCGCCGCGCGGCGTCGCAGATGATCGTGCGCAGCAGGCCCTTGGCCACGCCCCGCCCGCGGGCGGCCTCGATGACGCCGATGTAGGAGACGTAGGAGGAGTCGGGGCCGGTGGCGTTCTCCGAGACGGTGCCGATCAGTGCGCCGACGGCCGGGTGCCGGCCCTCCTCGGAGGCCTCCAGGCCCTCGGGGACGTCCTCGACCATCTCGGCCAGCCACCAGTGGTTCCAGCGGTGCCCGGGGTCCTCGCGCAGCCGGTGCAGGAACTCGGCGTAGGACTCCTCGAAGTTGTTGAAGTGGTCGGTGAAGGACTGCTCGAGCACGTCGTGCACGGCGCGCAGGTCGGCCTCGTCGGGCAGGCCCTGGCCCTCGCGGTCGACGAGGCGGAAGCGCACGCCGCGCGCCTCCCACTCCTCGTTGTCGGGCACCAGGTCGCGCTCCTCGGGGGCGACGGGGCGGTTCATCTGCCACCAGGTGCGCACCTTGCGGAAGCCGGCGCGGGTCAGCCAGTCGTACTGGCGCTCGTCGCCCTCGAAGGCGCCGGTGTCGATCTGCTGGGTCGGCAGGCCGCGGGCCTCGCCGACGGCGCGGGCCTGTGCGGCGGCCCACTCGAAGAGGGCGTCGGAGCACTTGCGCGCGATCGGCGGCGCCAGCTCGCGGCTGACGATGTGGGAGTAGAGCATCCGGCCGCCGGCGCGGTCGTGGACGCTGCCCCAGGCCTGGATGTGGCCCTCGGGGTCGCGGATCACCACGTTGGCGCGGGTGCGCAGGCCGTGCTCGGAGACCTCGACCAGCACGTCGTCGACACCGGCCCCGGCCCAGCCGCGCCCGTGGCGCTCGTGGGCGCGCAGCAGATGGGTCAGCCGGGCGACCTCGAAGCGGTCCTCGGCGTCGGGGGTGCCGACCTCCCAGCCCTCCGGCAGGGGCAGGTCGTCGAGGATCTCCCCCGGGTCGCTCTCGAAGCGGTTCTCGTCGGGCAGCGTCTCCTCGTCGTTCACGGGGGTCATGATGCCGTACGCCGCCTCGCCCGCTCGGGCCTGGTGGTGCCGGTCGCGGAACTGGCGCCGGCTCACGAGGAACTGGCGCCGGCTCGGCGGGTCGGGTCAGGCGCGGCGGCGGGCGCCGGCCTCGGCGGTGCGCCAGGCGGCGGTGACGGTCTCGATCTCGGCGCGCAGCACGTCGATCTCGGCCTCGAGCTCGGCGACACGCACGATGGCGTCGGCGGCGCGCTCCTCGGCCGACTCCAGGCTGCGGCTCAGCAGGCGGCCCTCCTTCTCGAGGTCGACGTTGCGGCGGTGGGCCACGTCGACCTGGCGGGCGCTGTCGGCGGCGCTGCGCTGGGTCTTGACCAGCTCGCTCTGCAGGTCGCCCAGGGCGCCCTCGCGCTCCTCGAGGCGGCTGGTCAGCTCGGCCACGCGGGCCGCGTGCTCGTCGGCGCGGGTCTCGGCCATCCGGCGGTAGGCCTGGGCCTGCTCGGCGCGGTCGCGGGCGGCGTCGCGGCGCGACTGCAGCAGCTCGGCGTGGGTGATGCGGGTGGCGGCGGCGCCGAGCACCACCGCGGCCAGGGCGGCGACGGTGACGAGCAGCGCCGAGCCGCTGGCGACCGCGCCCAGCACGAGCGCGGCCGAGAGGACCAGCAGCACCGTGGCGACGGTGAGGCGGGTCGAGCGCTGGCGACGCCGCGAGGCCCGCGTGGCGGATGTGACGGGCGTGGCCTGCGTGGCTCCAGCGACAGAAGAGGACATGGGCCCAGGCTAGGCGTCCGCGTCGTCTCCCGGGACGCGACACGCGCGCTCGAGCAGCAGCCCGCACGCGACGACGCCCACACCGGCCAGCGCCGCGAGGCCCGACCAGAGCATCCGCTGGCCGGCCAGCTCGGCGTTGAGGCCCAGCCAGGACAGCGCGTAGCCGGCGTACCCCGCGCCGACGAGGGCGCCGACGTACGCGCTGGCGCGGCCGAAGGCCAGCCGGTTCACCGCGCGGTGCGCCTCCATCGGCTCGTGGCGCACCTGCAGCGCGGCGTGGGTGTGCCGGGCGGTGACGCCGACGACGAGGGCGAGCAGGCCGAGCAGGACCGGCTGCACCCAGGTGACGACCGGCGCCGAGCCGAGCCAGGCGATCGTGACGGGTCGCGCCAGCCAGCCGGCCACCAGGCCCACCACGATCGCGGCGGTCAGCGCCGCGGGCGAGGTGGGGCGCAGGCGTCCCCCGCCCGGCCCGTCGGGCTCACCCGGTCGGCCGGGGTCGCTCACTCGACCGCGAGCGTGAGGTCCTCGCGCAGCGTGACGCCCTCGATGCCGGTCTCGGCCAGCAGGTCGGCGATCGGGCCCCGGCCGGGCAGGGTCGCGTCGGGCTCGAGGTCGAACCACGGCTTGAGCACGAAGGCGCGCTCGGCGGCGCGGGGGTGGGGCAGGC
Organism: Nocardioides salarius; assembly: GCF_016907435.1. Taxonomy (NCBI): domain Bacteria; kingdom Bacillati; phylum Actinomycetota; class Actinomycetes; order Propionibacteriales; family Nocardioidaceae; genus Nocardioides; species Nocardioides salarius. Next base: position 1,621,990 of record NZ_JAFBBZ010000001.1, read on the forward strand.
GCAGGTGCGGCTCGTCGCTGCGGCGGTCACCGACCACGATCAGGTCGACGTCGAGGGTGCGCGGGGCGTTGGGCACCTCGCTGCGCTCGCGCTCGAAGGCGTCCTCGATGGCCAGGGCCCGGTCCATCAGGCGGTTGGCCGCCAGCGTGGTGTCGATGAGCACCACCGCGTTGAGGTAGGGGCGGGCGCCCTCAGGGGAGTCGACCGGCTCGGTCTCGTAGACCGGCGAGATGCCGGTGACCCACACGTCGGGGGTGTCGGCGATCGCGTTGACCGCGCCCTGGAGCATGGCCATCCGCTCGCCCAGGTTGGAGCCGACCGCCAGCACGGCGCGACGGATCGGACGCATCTCACCGGTGAGGGTGTCGGCGTTGATGATGTGCGGGTTGGGCGTCTCAGTCACGTCGAGTCCTCGCGTCTCCGGGTGATCGTCAGCGTGACGTCCGAGAAGGTCGCGCTGATGGGGGCGTGCGGCTTGTGGACCGTGATCCGGGCCCATTCAACACGGTCGTCCTGCAAGCAGACATCGGCGACCCGCTGGGCCAGCGTCTCGATCAGGTCGACCGGCTCGCGCTCCACCGCGGTCTTGACCGCGGTCACGAGACTTCCGTAGTCGACGGTGTCGCGCAAGTCGTCCGAGGCGGCGGCCGGGGCGGTGTCGACACCGAGCGCGAGGTCGAGCACGAAGGACTGCCCCTCGCGCTTCTCGTGCTCCAGGACGCCGTGGTGGGCGAAGCACTCGACGCCCAGGACGGCGATCTCGTCGGTCATGGGCGGCCCTCCTCCGACGGCGTCTCGGTGCGTATCGCGGCCAGGGCGGCCAACGCGTCGCGAGCAGACCGTACGTCGTGCACCCGCACCCCCCACACCCCGGCCCGGGCCAGCTCGAGCACCACCGCCAGGTGGGCGGCCTCGCGCTCGCCGACCGGACGCGGCCCGGCGTCGTCGGCGAGCAGGGTGCCGAGGAAGGTCTTGCGGCTGGCTCCCACCAGCAGCCGGTGCCCCATCGCGAGCAGCGGGTCGAGGTCGCGCAGCAGCTCCCAGCTGTGGGCGGCGGTCTTGGCGAAGCCCAGGCCGGGGTCGAGCACGATCCGGTCGTCGGCCACGCCGGCCGCCCGGATCGCCTCGACGCGCTCCTCGAGCTCGCGGCAGACCGCGGCCACCACCCCGCCCGGGTCGTCGTAGACCGCGAAGTCGCGCATCCGGTCGCTGTGGGCGCGCCAGTGCATCGCCACGTACGTCGCACCCGCGTCGGCCACCACGTCCAGCACCGCCGGGTCGGCCAGCCCGCCGGAGACGTCGTTGACCGCGACCGCACCGGCCTCCAGGGCCGCCTCGGCGACCTCGTGGCGCATCGTGTCGACCGAGACGAGCGCCCCCGCGCCCGCCAGCTCGCGGATCACCGGCACCACGCGGGCCAGCTCCTCGGCGACCAGCGGCCGGGTCGCCCCGGGACGGGTGGACTCCCCGCCGATGTCGAGCAGGTCGGCGCCCTGCTCGAGCAGCGCCAGGCCGTGGGCGACCGCGTCGGCGGGGGCGGCGTACCGGCCGCCGTCGGAGAAGGAGTCGGGGGTGACGTTGACGACGCCCATCACGCGCGGGCGCCCCAGCGGCACGGCCAGCGCGGGGATCATCGACACGTCGGGAACACCTCGGGGACGGCTCAGCGGCGGGTGGTGCCGTGGATGAGGGCCATCGCCTCGGCGCGGGTGGCCCGGTCGGTCAGCATCGTGCCCCGCACGGCCGAGGTCACGGTGCGCGCGCCGGCCTTGCGGACCCCGCGCATGGTCATGCACAGGTGCTCGGCCTCGATGACCACGACGGCGCCGCGCGCCTCGAGGATCGTCATCAGCGCGTCGACCACCTGGGTGGTCAGCCGCTCCTGGACCTGGGGGCGCTGGGCGTAGACGTCGACGAGGCGGGCGAGCTTGGAGATGCCGGTGATCTTGCCGCTCTCGGCGGGGATGTAGCCCACGTGCGCCACCCCGGTGAAGGGCACCAGGTGGTGCTCGCACATCGACCACAGCTCGATGTCGCGCACCAGCACCATCTCGTCGTGGCCGAGGTCGAAGGTGGTGGTCAGGACGTCCTCGGCGCGCATCCGCAGCCCGGCGGTGACCTCGGCGTACGCCCGCGCCACGCGGGCCGGCGTCTCGAGCAGGCCCTCGCGGTCGGGGTCCTCCCCGATGGCCAGCAGCAGCTCGCGCACCGCGGCCTCGGCCCGCGCCTGGTCGAAGGCGGGCACGTCGGCCGGGTCGCGCTCGGCGAGCGTGATCGGGTCGGTCACGGCCGCGACTGGCCGTCGCCGGGCGTGGGAGGGCCGCCGTGCACGTCGCCCCCGGAGCCCGGCGGCGTCACCACGGCGCCGGCACCGGCGTCGTCACCGGCGCGGTCGCTGCCGTTGGCGCGGGCCCGGTCGCGGATCTCCTGCGGGACCTCGACCGCGGGCACCTCGGAGGGCCGGCGGTGGGGCGACCCGGTCCAGGCCGGGCGCGCCTGGCGGCGGCGCAGCGGCTCGAAGACCTCGGCGATCTGCTCCTTGTCGAGCGTCTCCTTGTCGAGGAGCACCAGCACGAGCGAGTCGAGCACGTCGCGGTTCTCCTCCAGGATGTCGAAGGCCTCCTGGTGGGCGGCGGCCAGCAGGTTCCTGGTCTCCTGGTCGACCTTGGCGGCGACGTCCTCGGAGTAGTTGCGCTGGTGGCCCAGGTCGCGGCCCAGGAACGGCTCGGAGTTGGAGTCGCCCAGCTTGATCGCGCCCAGGGTCTCGGTCATGCCGTACTGGGTGACCATCGCGCGGGCCAGGTTGGTGGCCTTCTCGATGTCGTTGCCGGCGCCGGTGGTCGGGTCGTGGAAGATCAGCTCCTCGGCCGCCCGGCCGCCGAGCATGTAGGCCAGCTGGTCGAGCATCTGCGAGCGCGGCTGGGAGTACTTGTCCTCGTCGGGCAGCACCATCGTGTAGCCGAGCGCGCGTCCACGCGGCAGGATCGTGATCTTGTGGACCGGGTCGTTGCCCGGCAGCGCCGCCGCGACCAGGGCGTGGCCGCCCTCGTGGTAGGCGGTGATGAGCTTCTCCTTCTCGCTCATCAGGCGCGAGCTGCGCTGCGGGCCGGCGATCACGCGGTCGATGGCCTCGTCGAGCGAGATGTTGGTGATCTGCTTCTCGTCGTTGCGCGCGGTCAGCAGGGCGGCCTCGTTGAGCACGTTGGCCAGGTCGGCGCCGGTGAAGCCGGGCGTACGACGGGCGTAGGAGCGCAGGTCGATGTCGGGAGCCATCGGCTTGCCCTGCGAGTGCACCTCGAGGATCTTCTGGCGACCGTCGAGGTCGGGAGCGTCGACCCCGATCTGGCGGTCGAAGCGCCCGGGCCGCAGCAGGGCCGGGTCGAGGACGTCGGGACGGTTGGTGGCGGCGATGAGGATGACCCCGCCGCGCACGTCGAAGCCGTCCATCTCGACCAGCAGCTGGTTGAGGGTCTGCTCGCGCTCGTCGTGGCCGCCGCCCATGCCGGCGCCGCGGTGCCGGCCCACGGCGTCGATCTCGTCGATGAAGACGATGGCCGGGGCGTTCTCCTTGGCCTGCTCGAAGAGGTCACGCACCCGCGAGGCGCCGACACCGACGAACATCTCGACGAAGTCGGAGCCGGAGATGGAGTAGAAGGGCACGCCCGCCTCGCCGGCGACGGCGCGCGCGAGCAGGGTCTTGCCGGTGCCCGGGGGGCCGTAGAGCAGCACGCCCTTGGGGATCTTGGCGCCGACCGCCTGGAACTTGGCGGGCTCCTGGAGGAACTCCTTGATCTCGCCGAGCTCCTCGATCGCCTCGTTGGCCCCGGCGACGTCGGCGAAGGTCGAGGTGGGCATGTCCTTGGAGATCAGCTTGGCCTTGGACTTGCCGAACTGCATCACGCCGCGGCCGCCGCCGCCCTGCATGTTGTTGAGCAGCCACAGGAAGACGATGAAGATGATGATGAGCGGCAGGAACGAGAAGAGGAACGAGCTCAGCGCGCTCGGGCGCGAGATCTCGGTCTTGAGCTCCTCGATCTCGCCGTTGCTGACCTGCATGCTCGCCGCGTTGTAGAGGCGCGGCTGGGTGCCCTGCACCCAGTAGGAGAAGACCTCGGCCCCCTCCTCGCGCACGCCGTCGTCGAGGGTCGCGCGGATCTCCTGGTCGCCGTCGACGAAGGTCAGCTCCTCGACCTCGCCCGACTCGATGTAGGCGGCCATCTCGGAGGCGGGGATCTCGTCCCCGCCGCTGCTGGGGGCCAGGAACTGCAGGGCGAGCAGGACGCCGACCACGGCGACCACGATCCACAGCCAGGGACCCTTGACAAAGCGCTTCACGGACTTCTCTCGTCTCAGACGTCGAACGGACCGACGACGGTACATGCCCGCGTCAGGCTCATTCTCGCAGGCGACTGGTGATCGAGGGGGCCCGGGACGGCGCCCGGGTCGCGCTCAGGAGTAGACGTGCGGGGCGAGGGTGGCGATGTCGCGCAGGTTGCGGTACTTCTCGCGGTAGTCGAGGCCGTAGCCGACGACGAACTCGTTGGGGATGTCCCAGCCGACGTACTTGACGTCGACGGGCATCTGCAGCGCCTCGGGCTTGCGCAGCAGGGTGGCGATCTCGACGCTGGCCGGGTTGCGGCTGCTGAGGTTGGAGGTCAGCCACGACAGGGTCAGGCCGGTGTCGATGATCTCGTCGACGATCACCACGTGGCGCCCGGAGATGTCGGTGTCGAGGTCCTTGAGGATGCGCACCACGCCGCTGGACTTGGTGCCGGAGCCGTAGGAGCTCACCGCCATCCAGTCCATCTCGAGGTGGCGGGTGAAGGAGCGGGCCAGGTCGGCCATCACCATCACCGCACCGCGCAGGATGCCGACGATGAGGAGCTCCTCGCCCTCGTAGTCCTGCTCGATCTGGGCGGCCATCTCCTTGAGCCGGTCCTGGATCTGTTCCTCGGTGAAGAGGACGTTGACGAGGTCGTGCTCCACGTGGGCAGAGTCCATGGAGGCAGCCTAATGGTGGGCGCGGACGCCGGGCCCGGCTACCCCTTCTTCCTCACCACGCGCAGGGTGAAGGTGCCCGAGGTGGCGCGGTGGGCGGCGTCGCCGGCGTAGTCGACGTCGACGTCGTAGCGGCCCGGGGTGCGCACCCGGCCCAGCTGGGCGACGAGGCGGCCGCGGTCGCGCCGGCGCAGCACCGTGGTCGCGGCGACACCCCGCCCGGGTCCGTCGAGCGCCATCGAGACCAGCCCGGTGGGGATGCTCCCGCGCCTGCCCCCCCAGCTGGGCGACGAGCTCGACGCGGCGACCGGCCCGCACCGTCAGGCCCCCCTTGCCCGCCGTGGAGCTGAGGGTGACCGACGGGCGGGGCAGCGCGACCAGCTCGACCGGTGCGCCGAGGCCGGCGCGGTCGGCCCTGCCCTTGACGACGTCGACCCGGGTCGGCCGGTAGCCGGCGCGGGCCAGGACCACCGCGTAGGTGCCGGCCGGCACGTGCATGGCGAAGTAGCCGTGGTCGATCTCGTTGTCGGGGCTGGCGTAGCTGAGGTCGGTGGCCGCCACCGTCTCCTCGCGCTTGGTCACCCGCAGCGCGGTGACCTCGACGTCGTCGAGCGGCCTGGCCGTGCGCGAGTCGACGACCTGGCCGTGGATGATCGAGCGCCCGGTCTCCCCCACCGCCGGGGCGCGGGCGCCTGTGGGCCGCTCGGCGCCGGTCGCCTGGGCGAACGGCACCACCAGGGCGGCGGTGACGACGGCGGCGATGCCTGCGCGACGCAGGGTCGTGGTCTGCATGCGCCGAGTATGGGGCTGGGACGGCGCGGGCGGAGCCGTTTCGGCCCTGTTCCCCCGCGAGCCGGCGCCTACCTGCTCGACTCCACCCGGAGCGCGCCCTCGCGCCGCACACCGCGCAGGTGACCGGGCAGGTCGACCCACTTCTGGCCCCGCCAGCGGGTGACGAGGGAGTCGAGGGCGAGCACGTGCTCGTGGAAGAGCTCGGCGGCGGGGGCACCGGCGGCCAGTGCGGCGAGGCGGAGCACCCGGCGGCGCAGGGCGTCGGGGACGCCCTCGAGGGCCTCGACGGGCAGGGCTCCGTCGGCGGTGACCAGGTCGGCGTACGTCGCCTCGGCGATGTCGTCGAGCAGGTCGGAGTCGGCGCGCAGCTGGTCGGCGGTGCGGGCGAGGGTGGCGGCGATGCCGGGGCCGAGCTGCTCCTCGAGCACCGGCAGCACGCTGCGCCGCACCCGGACCCGGGCGAAGCCGGGGTCGAGGTTGTGCGGGTCGTCCCAGGTCTCGATGCCCTCGACCTGGCAGGCGGTGACGGTGTCGTCGCGCGAGACGTCGAGCAGCGGGCGGCGGTAGCGGTCGAAGCGCCGACGCATCCCGGCCAGGCTGCGTCCGCCCGACCCGCGGGCCAGCCCCAGCAGCACCGTCTCGGCCTGGTCGTCACGGGTGTGGCCCAGCAGCACCGCCGCGGCCCCGACGTGGTCGGCGACCTGCTCGAGGACGGCGTACCTGGCCCGGCGGGCGGCCGCCTCGGGCCCGATGCCCGCGTCGGCGCCGACCTGCACCCGCGCGGTCAGGGTCTCGTCGGCGCCCATCGCGCCCATCTGCGCGACGACCCGCTCGGCGTGCTCGGCCGAGCCCTCCTGCAGGCCGTGGTCGACGGTGGCTCCGACCACCCGCCACCCCCCGGCGCGGGCCTCGTGCACGGTCGCGGCCAGCAGCGCCAGCGAGTCGGGCCCACCCGAGCAGGCCACGACCACCGTGTCGCCGGGGTCGAGGTCGTCGAGGTCGCGGCGCACCGCGACCCGCACCGCCGCGACCGACGGGTGCAGCTTCACGCCGGCCTCACAGGACGCGCGCGACCCAGGCCTGCGGGTCGTGGATCTCGGCCTTGCTGGGCAGGTGCTCCGGGCCGGCGAAGACGGCGTTGAACTCGCTCATCCCGACCTTGTCGACGACCGCCCGCACGAACGCCGCACCGTCGCGGTACTGCGCCATCTTGGCGTCGAGGCCCAGCAGCCGGCGCACCAGCCGGTCGAGGGTGCCGGCGCCCTTGCGGCGCTCGTCGAACTTCGAGCGGATCGCCTCGACCGAGCCGATCACCTCGGGCCCGACGCCGTCCATGACGACGTCGGCGTGACCCTCGAGCAGCGACATCACGCCGGTCGCCTGGTCCATCAGGTCGCGCTGCTCGGGGGTGCTGAACATCTCGACCAGGCTGCCGGACCCGCCTGGGCCGCCTGGGCCGCCCGCGCCGCTGATGGCGGCCTTGACCCGGGCGAACCCGTCCTCGAACAGGCTCGCACCGTCCATCGTCGCGCTGAGCTGCTCGACCAGCGAGAAGATGTGGTCGCGCATCCACGGCACCGCCGTGAACTGCACCCGGTGGGTCTCCTCGTGCAGGCACACCCACAGCCGGAAGTCGCTCGGGTCGACGCCGAGCTCGCGCTCGACCTGCACCACGTTGGGCGCGACCAGCAGCAGCCGGCCGGCGGGGTCGTGGAAGGGGTCGAACTGGCCCAGCACCTTGCCGGCCAGGAAGCCCAGCAGCCCGCCCACCTCGGCGCCGGTGATCCGCGAGCCCACCGCCAGCGAGACCCCGCTCGGCGGCTTCTTCTCCACCAGCTTGGCCACCATCGGCGCCAGCACGGTGCTGAAGGCGTCGGCGTTGGCCTGCACCCACCCGCCCCGGTCGACCACCAGCACCGGCGCGGTGTCGGCGTCGGCGTGCAGGCCGGTGAACTCGGCGACCAGCGGCGTCGAGCGGTGCGCCCCGGCGCGCAGCTCCTCCACGGCACGCGCGGCCTCGTCGCGCTCCACCACCGGGCCGTCGCCGGCCAGCTTGGTCCCGAGGCGGACGGCGAGGTCCCAGTCGATGATCTGCGGAGGGCTCGTCATGCGTCGAACCTACTCACCCGCCGCCAGCGCCCGACCCACCCCGCGCGCACCGGCAGGCCCCCAGGGCGGCCGCGGCGCTGTCGAGCGCCGCCTGGGCGAACCCCTCGTCGGCCGCGCCGACCCGGTCGAGCATCAGCGCGAACACCAGGGGCACGCCGTCGCGGGTCACCACGGTGCCGGCCAGGCTGCTGACCCCGCTGAGCGTGCCGGTCTTGGCCCGCACCGCGCCGACCGCCGCGGGCGGGGCGTCGTCGAAGCGGAAGGTCAGCGACCCGCTGAAGCCGGCCACCGGCAGCCCGCCGAGCACCGCGCGCACCGGGTCGTCCTCGTCGGCGCCGACGACCGCCTGGAGCAGGCCGACCAGCGTGGCGGGCGAGACCAGGTTCTCGCGCGACAGCCCGCTGCCGTCGTACAGGCGGCGCGGGGCGGGGACCCCGAGCCGCTCGAGGGTGCGCTCCACGCCGCGGACGCCGTCGACGAAGCTGCCGGCTCCGCCGGTGGCCAGGCCGACGTGGCGCAGCAGCACCTCGGTCGCCTCGTTGTCGCTGACCTGCAGCAGCCGGTCGACCACGTCGTCGACGGGTGCGCTCTCGACCACCGCGACCTCGTCGCCGCGCCCGCGCGCCGGCGACGGCGAGCCCTGCACGCGCACGCCGGCCTCGGCCAGCGCCGCGGCGAAGACCTGCGCAGCCACCGCCGCCGGGTCGTCGACGCGACCGAAGCCCGTCTCGGGACGGCCCTGGTCGACCCACAGCGCGGTGATCGGCGCGATCACGTCGCCGCGGTAGGTTTCGGGCCAGCGCGGGTTGAACGCCGGGCCCGAGAAGAGCGTGTCGTCGTAGCCGACCCGCACCCGGCGCACCCCCCGCTCGCCGAGCTGCTCGGCGCTGAGCCGGGCCAGGGTGGTGATGTCGGCGCGCGCCGGCACGCTGGTGGTGCCCGGCGCGTCGGGCTCGCGCATCAGGAAGGGGTCGCCGCCGCCGACGACGACCAGCCGGTTGCCGCGCAGCACCGTGGTCGTGGCGAAGGTGGTGCCGGGCTCGATCGTCTCGAGCGCGGCCACCGAGGTGAGCAGCTTGGTGGTCGAGGCCGGCACCAGCGCCCCGCCCTCGGCGTACGCCGGCGCCCCGGTCGCCCCGGCCACCGCGACGCTGACCCGCCTGCCGAGCCGCTGCTCGCCCAGGCGCCGCTCGAGCACCCGGCGTACGGCGGTCGGGCTGGGCTCGCCGGCGGCCCCGGGATCGACCGGGTCGGCCACCGGGTCGGGGTCGGTCAGCGCGGGCAGGCTCAGCCCCGGGGGAGGCGGCACGGCGGCCGGGTCGGTGCGCGGGTCGGGCTCCTCCTCGCCCCCCAGCACCTGCTCGTAGAGGCTCTCGACGCGCTCGCGGGCCGGGTCGACGAGGTCGAGGCGCCAGGTGGCCGCGCCGGCCGCGAGCACCAGGACGAGCAGCAGCACCGCCCACGTCGAGGCGCGTCCGGCGTCGTCACGGCTCGTCGCCGAGGAGTGGCGTGGGTCACGTCGGACCACCTGGCGCACCTCCCCGTTCACGTTTCGGGCCATTGTGCGCGAGACTGTCGGCGGCTCCGCCACGGGGCCCGACATGACTTTTGACGACCGGCCCTCGTGCCGGACCGACACGCGGAGGCAATACGTGCTGGAGTTCGACGTACTGGTGGAGATCCCCAAGGGCGAGCGGAACAAGTACGAGGTCGACCACGAGTCCGGCCGGCTGCGCCTGGACCGGACGCTCTTCACCTCGACCCAGTACCCCGCCGACTACGGCTACATCGAGGAGACCCTCGGCCAGGACGGCGACCCCCTCGACGCCCTGGTGATCCTGCAGCAGCCCACCTTCCCGGGCTGCCTGATCAAGTGCCGCGCGATCGGCATGTTCCGGATGACCGACGAGGCCGGCGGCGACGACAAGGTCCTCTGCGTCCCGGCCGCCGACCCGCGCCTGGAGCACCTGCGCGACATCAGCCACGTCTCGAAGTTCGACCGCCTCGAGATCCAGCACTTCTTCGAGGTCTACAAGGACCTCGAGCCCGGCAAGTCCGTCGAGGGCGCCGAGTGGGTGGGCCGCACCGAGGCCGAGGCCGAGGTCGTCGCCTCCTTCGAGCGGGCCAAGAACAACGGCCACTGAGCCGCACCAGCCTGAAGGTTCATCGGGTCCCCGATGAACCTCGCGCCGCCTGACTGAACCTTCGGTCAGGCGGCGCGAGTCTTGTTGGGTCCCCGACAAAACTCCCGCGGGCGGGCCTCAGCCCAGGTCGCCCACCAGCGCAGGCGCGCGCAGCATCTCGGTGGGCACCCCGAAGGCGTCGACGAGGTCGTTGGCGAGCGGGCGGACCTTGCGGCACAGCGAGGCCACCTCGCGGCTGATCGCCTTGGAGCGCTGCGCGGAGAGCCGGCCGTGCTCCATGAACCACGCCCGGTCGGCCTCGATCGCCGACAGCGCGTGGAGGTCGCAGAGCAGCATGAGGGCGACCTTCTGGTCGCCGTCGGGCAGCGAGCGGGTCTTGGCGACGAACGCCTCGAGCACCAGGCGCTCCATGTGGGCCGAGGCGGCGCCGATGACGTGGTCCTGCACCCGGGAGAAGACGGCGCCGGGGTGCATGCCCTGGTCGATGCCGCGCTTGAGCCGGCGCGCGGCGCCGCTGATCATGTGCTCCTCGCGGAAGCGCAGCATCGCGAGCTGGTAGTCGGGGTCGAGCAGCCCGGCCTCCTGGTCCCACTCGTCGCCGCCGGGCAGCAGGTCGCGCACCCGCTGCAGCAGCTGGTGCACCCGGGTCTTCTCCACGACCGTCTCGACGGCGAGGCCGGCCACGAAGCGGGCCATGCCCAGCTGGTCCATGTCCTCGAACTCGCTGGCGTAGTCGGTCAGCAGGCCCTTGGCCACCAGCTGCAGCAGCACGTGGTTGTCGCCCTCGAAGGTGGTGAAGACGTCGGTGTCGGCCTTGAGCGCGGTGAAGCGGTTCTCGGCCAGGTAGCCGGCGCCGCCGCACGCCTCGCGGCACTCCTGGATGGTGCGGGTGGCGTGCCAGGTGCCGAGCGCCTTGGTACCGGCCGCGCGCGACTCGAGCTCGCGCTTGGTCTGCTCGTCGTCGACCTGGCCGGTCAGCACGTCGTGCAGCTGTCCGGAGAGCTCCTCCTGGGCGAAGTGCAGGGCGTAGGTGCGCGCCAGCAGCGGCAGCAGCCGGCGCTGGTGCATCCCGTAGTCGAGCAGCAGCTCCTCCTGCTCGTCGTCGGTGGCCTCGAACTGGCGGCGCCGCAGGGCGTACTTGACCGCCACGGCGAGCGCGACCTTGCTGGCGCTGATGCCGGCCGCGCCGACGCTGACCCGGCCGGTGACCAGGGTGCCGAGCATCGTGAAGAAGCGCCGGTTGGGGTTCTCGATGGGGCTCTCGTAGACGCCGGCCTCGGTGACGTCGGCGAAGCGGTTGAGCAGGCTCGCGCGGGGCACCCGCACGTGGTCGAACCACAGCCGGCCGTTGTCGACGCCGTTGAGGCCCATCTTCAGCCCGTCGTCCTCGATGCGCACCCCGGGCGCGGGCTGCCCGTCGACCCGGATCGGCACCACGAAGGCGTGCACGCCGCGTCCCTCGCCGCCCACCTCGAGCTGGGCGAAGACGACGGCGACCTCGCCGTGCGCGGCGGCGTTGCCGATGTAGTCCTTGCCGGCGTCCTCGGTCGTGGTGGTGATGACGAACTCGCCGGTCTCGACGTCGTACGTCGCGACCGTGCCGAGCGCCTGCACGTTGGAGCCGTGCCCGGTCTCGGTCATCGCGAAGCAGCCGAGCAGCTCGCCGGTGACCACCCGGGGCAGGTACTCCCGGTGGTGCCGCTCGGTGCCGAGCTGCTGGATCGCCCCGCCGAACAGCCCGAACTGGACCCCCACCTTGACCAGCACCGACAGGTCGCCGAAGGCCAGGGTCTCGAAGGCCGCGATGGAGGCGCCGAGGTCGCCGCCGCCGCCGTACTCGGTGGGGAAGCCCATCCCGGTCTGGCCGGTCGCGGCCATCTCGACGACGAGGTCCCTGACCCGGTCGCGGTAGTCGTCGCGGCTCAGCGTCTCGGCGTCGGTGAGGATGTCGGCGCTCTCGACGAGGTTGCGCCGCACGAGGTCGCGCACCTCGGCGTAGCGGCCGTCGAGCAGCCGCTGCAGCGCCGCCACGTCGACGTCGGGCCGCACGTAGCCGTCGGCGCGGGTCTCCGCGCCCTCGGCGGCCCGGTCGGGCGCGGGGCCGGGCGGTGCCGGGACCTCCCTGGTCTCGGCGGGCGGGACGGGAGCAGGTGTCTCGGTCGACATGGCCCCACGCTACTGGGCGGGGAGGGGTGAGGGGGTCAGTCCTTGGAGACGGGGATCCTCGACGTCGTGGTCGTGGGGTGCGAGGCCAGCCCGCCGTGGTCGAACTTCTGGCCGGTGGCCAGGCCGCCGACGTAGAAGGCCACGAGCGCGATCATGATGCCGGCCAGGTCGTCGGCCACGTAGTGCCAGCCGAAGTAGAGGGTGGCCACGACGGTGATGGCGAAGTTGACCCAGAAGACGATCTTGAGCACCTTCGAGCGCAGCGTGTACTGCACCAGCAGCGCCACCAGCAGCGTGATCGCGGTGTGCAGGCTGGCGAACCCGGCGACCGACTGCACCTGGCCGGTCAGCCCGCCGAGGATCACGCCCTGCCGCGAGGAGACCAGCGAGTCCATCAGGTCGTTGGTGGGGGTCTGGGCCAGGTCGGCGTAGAGCGAGACGTACTCCAGGCCGGGGCCCAGCGTCGGCAGCGCGTAGTAGGAGAGGGTGCCGAGGCTCCAGGCGATGCACTGCGAGGTCACGAACCAGTAGCCGTAGGACATGTTGCGCGACCACACCAGCCAGGCCGTCAGCGCCAGCGGCACCAGCGGCAGGAACCACAGGTAGATGTAGGACAGCAGGTAGGCCACCACGTCGGTGCCCAGCAGCCCGTGCAGCACGATCGCCGGGTCGTTGCCGAAGAACAGCGCCCGGTCGAGCAGGTGCAGCTCGCGGTCGTACTTCGTCTCGATCATGAACGGCAGGAACGACTTGAGGTTGCGGTAGCAGACGTAGGTCACGTAGAAGCTGACGATGCCCAGCACCACCAGCGTGAGCCGCTCCCGGTTCCAGTGCGAGCGCAGCCGCTCGCGCGCCACCTGCACCATCGCCACGGGGTGTCCCTTGCCGAACCACAGCGAGCGCGGCAGCAGGTCGAGCAGCAGCGCCCCGGTCAGCAGCAGCGGCAGCCGCAGCCACGACGGGCCCAGGAAGCTGCCCTCGGGGTCGACCAGCCGCTTGTCGAGGATCAGCGCGGTGATGATGGCCCACAGGCCCATGGCGAGGGCGGTGCCCACGAGGAGGGCATAGGCGCGGCGGTACACGGGGTCGGAGTCTAGTGAACGGGGCTCACGCGCCGTCCGGCGCGCCGGGCAGCGCCTCGGGCAGCGCCTCGGGCAGCCCCTCGGGCAGCACCGCCGTGCGGGTCGCGTCGACCCGCAGCCGCACCCGGTCGCCGGGACCCAGGCGCCGGTCGAGACCGGCCACGGCGTCGCACTCGCCCACCTCGTCGACGTCGACGACCAGGCGCTGCAGCTCGGGCGTGGCGCGCAGCGAGCGCAGCGTCCCGGCCAGCCGCCCGTCGCCCGCCACCTGCAGCGCCGAGCGGCGTACGGCGACCGCGACGGCACGCTGCTCGTCACCGGGGCGCTGGTCGGCGGCCGCCAGCACCCGCCGGGCGGGCGCGCCCTCGAGCACGCGCGCGTAGCCCAGGAAGAGCGCGGTGGCGGTGTCGACCGGCGCGCGCCAGACCTCCTCGATGCCGCCCTCCTGCACCAGGTGGCCGGCGCGCATCACCGCGAGCCGGTCGGCGACGGTGAAGGCCTCGTCGTGGTCGTGGGTGACCATCAGCGCGGTGGTGCCGGCGCGGCGCAGGATGTCGCGCAGGTCGCCGGCCAGCCGCTCGCGCAGCCCCGCGTCGAGGGCCGAGAGCGGCTCGTCGAGCAGCAGCAGCCGGGGCTGCACGGCCAGCGCCCGGGCCAGCGCGACCCGCTGCCGCTCGCCGCCCGAGAGGGTCGCGGGCAGCCGGTCGGCGTACCCCTCGAGCCCGACGAGCTCGAGCAGCTCCTCGACGCGCTGCGCGGCGCCCGGCGTGCGGCGCAGGCGCAGCGCGTAGCCCACGTTGCGCCCGACGCTGAGGTGGCCGAAGAGCTGGCCGTCCTGGAACATCAGCGCGAAGCCGCGCTTGTGGGTGGGCACCCGGGCCAGGTCGTGGCCGTCCCAACGGATCGACCCGCTGCTCGGCTCGAGCCCGGCGACCGCGCGCAGCAGGGTCGACTTGCCGCAGCCCGAGGGGCCCAGCACCGCCAGCACCTGACCGTCGGGCAGGTCGAGGGAGACCCCGCGCACCGCGGGCACCCCGTCGTAGGAGACGTCGACGTCGGTCAGGGACAGCATCAGAAGGCTCCTAGGGAGGGCACGCGCAGCCGCTCGACGGCGAGCACGACGACCGCGGTGGTGGCGGCCAGCACCACCGAGGCGGCCAGGGCGGTGCCGTAGCTGAGCTCGCCGGGGCGGCCGATGAGCCGGAAGATCAGCACCGGCAGCGTGGGGTCGGAGGGGCGGGCCAGGAAGGAGGTGGCGCCGAACTCGCCCAGCGAGATCGCGAACGCGAAGCCGGAGGCGGCCAGCAGCGGGCGCCACACCACCGGCAGGTCGGCGGTGGCCATGGCGCGCAGCGGGCCGGCGCCCAGGGAGGCCGCGGCCTGGCGCTGCCGGTCGTCGACGCCGGCCAGCACCGGCACCAGGGTGCGCACCACCAGCGGCATCGCCACCAGCGCCTGGGCCAGCGGCACCAGCACCGGCGACTCGCGCAGGTCGAGCGGCGGGGAGTCGAGGGTGATGAAGAAGCCGAAGCCCAGGGTCACCGCCGAGACGCCCAGCGGCAGCATGAAGAGCCCGTCGAGCACCGAGCGCACCCGGCGCTCGGAGCGGCTGCGCGAGCGGCGGGTCAGCACGACGGCGATCAGCCCGCCGAGCAGCAGCGCCATCCAGGTGGCGTCGACGGCGGTGCGCAGCGAGGTGACCAGGGCCCCGGTCACCGGCACCGGGAGCGCCTGCAGCTCGGCGCCGCCGCCCAGGGCGCGGTAGTAGGCCAGCGACCACGCGCCGTCGACGCGCAGCGAGCCGACGACCAGGGTGGCGACCGGGGCCGCGACCAGCACCAGCAGCAGCGCCGTCGCCACCAGCTGGGGCACGTCGCTGCGCCGGGGCCGGTGCGGCCGCGCGGTGCTGCGCGCCAGGGTCGGGTCGGGGACGGCGCGCAGGCGACCGGCCACGACCAGCAGCGCCACCACGGCGACCAGCTGCAGCACCGACAGCGCCGCGGCGGCCTGCAGGTCGAGCAGCTCGGTGGTGAGCAGGTAGATCTCGGTCTCCACCGAGGAGTAGCGCAGCCCGCCGAGGGTGAGCACGACGCCGAAGGCGGTGGCGCAGAAGAGGAAGACGACGCTGGCCGAGGAGACCACCGCCGGGCGCAGCATCGGCCAGGTCACGGTGCGGAAGACCTGGGCCGGGGAGGCGCCCAGCGCGGCCGCGGCCTCCCCGGGCCGGGCGTCGAGGCCCTCCCAGGCGGCGCCGACGCCGCGGATCACCACGGCGACGTTGAAGAAGACGAGGCCTGCGACGATGCCGGCGGCGGTGCCGTCGAGGTCGACCCGGCCGCCGGTGAGGGCGACCACCGGGCCCGACTCCCCCAGCAGCTGGCGGAAGGCGACGCCGACCACCACGGTCGGCAGCACGAACGGCACCAGCAGCGCCGCCCGCACCGCGCGGCGACCCGGCCAGCGCAGCCGGTGCAGGGCGTACGCGGCGGGCAGCCCGAGGACCACCGCCAGCACGGTGGCCACCGCCGAGGACCACACCGTGAACCACAGCACCCGGCCGGTGCGGGCCCGGGTGAGCACCTCGAGCACCCCGCCGACGTCGAGGTCGCCGTCGGTGACGAAGCCGCGCGCGACCATGCCCGAGACGGGCAGCACGAAGAACACCCCGAGCACCGCCAGCGGCAGCCCGGCCAGCGCGACCAGGCCGAGCAGGCGGCGCGGGGTGGTCATCAGCGGCTGACCAGCTCGTTCCACTCCTGCAGCCACTCGTCGCGGTTCGCGTCGATCTCGTCGGGGTCCACCGACCAGGGGTCGGAGGGACGCTCGGTGAGGTCGGCCCACTCCGCGGGCAGCTCGGTGCCCTCGACGGCCGGGTAGACGTACATCGACGAGGGCAGCGCCTCCTGCACCGCGGGCGAGACCAGCCACTCGACGACCGCGCGGGCGCCCTCGGGGTTGTCGGCGCCGCGCAGCACGCCGGCGTACTCGACCTGCTCGTAGCAGGTGTCGAGCAGCGCCCGGGTCGTCGTGCCACCCTCGCCGTCGACGGTGAAGGCGGGCGAGGAGTCGTAGGAGGTCACGACCGGCCGGTCGCCCTTGCCGCCGCCCTGGGTGAAGTCGACCTGGTAGGCGTCCTCCCAGCCCTTGACGACCTTGGCGTCGTTGTCGAGCAGGTCCTCCCAGTAGTCCTGCCAGTCGTCGCCGTACGCCGCGATCGTGGTGAGCAGGAACGCGAAGCCGGGCGAGCTGGTGGTGGCGCCGGGGGTGACGAAGAGGCCCTCGTAGGCCGGGTCGGTGAGGTCGTCGAGGGTCTCGGGCGCATCGAGGTCGCGCTCGGCGAACCAGGTGGTGTCGACGTTGACGCACACGTTGCCGGTGTCGACGGCGACCAGGGCGCCCTCGTCGTCGCCGGGCAGCGCGTTCTCCTCGACCCCGGCGGGGGTCTCGAGGTCGGTCGGCTCGAAGACGTCGGCCTCGAGGGCGCGGGAGCCGAAGGTGTTGTCGACGCCGAAGGCGACGTCGCCGATCGGGCTGTCGGTGTTGAGCACCAGCTGGCTGGTCAGCGCGCCCGCGTCGCCGCCGGCGCGCTGCTCGAGGTCGTAGCCGCTCTCGCGCTCGAAGTCCGCCACGAGCTCCTCGGGCAGGTAGAAGCTGTCGTGGGTGACGAGCACGACGGTGCCGCCCGCCTCGTCACCGCCCCCGGCCGGGTCGGAGGCCGACTCGTCGTCGCCCGTGCCGACCAGCGAGCAGCCGCTCACGGCCAGCGCCAGGACGGCGGCCACCGCGGTCCTCGTCGGGTGGATGTGCATGCGCATGCGTCGCATCTGGACTCCCTTCGCCGGTCTTAACCGGAGCAGGTTCGGAGGGTCTGCGGCGTGTCCGCACTCTCAGCACCACCCCGGCCGGGCCGGGCGGGTGCTCCCCTGTCTGTCGTCGTCGAGGGTATCCGGCGGTGTCGAGGGGCGTGGCCCCCGGTCGGCTGCCCGGTCGGCTCCGCCCGTGCAGGTGGGCGGGCGCATGGTGGGATGGGCGGCATGCCGAGCCTGCGCCACGACCTGCTGGCCCTCGTCGTGCCGCGCCTGCGCGGCGCCGGCGCGGTCACCGACCCCGCCGCCGAGCGCGCCTCGGTGGAGTCCTCCCACGCCGGGCTCGACCGCCGGCTGCCGACCCGGTCGGTCCCGGCCTTCGGGCTGCGCTTCGAGCACGAGGTCGACGACTCCGCGGGCTTCCCCGTGCACGTGCTGACCCGGCGCGGCACCTCCCCGGCCCGCACCCTGGTCTGGCTGCACGGGGGCGGGTTCGTCTCGCCCCTCGACCCCGTGCACGTCCGGTACGCCGCCCGCCTGGCCGACGCGCTCGGCGTACGCGTGCTGCTGCCCGACTACCCGCTGGCCCCCGAGCACACCTGGCGCGACTCCCTCGATCCGCTGGCCGAGCTGGTGACGCGATGGGGCACCGGCCCCGGGCTCGGCGGGCTGCTGCTGGGCGGCGACTCCGCCGGCGGCGGGCTCGCCCTGGCGCTGGCCCAGGCGCTGCGCGAGCGGGGGCAGGTGCGCCCCGAGCGGTTGCTGCTGGTCTCGCCCTGGGTCGACCTGACCACCTCGAGCCCGGCCACCTCGTGGTTCGACCGGCGCGACCCGTGGCTGCACACCTCGTCGCTGCGGCTCTACGCGCGCTGGTGGGCCGGGGTGCCCGACGACGCGCCCGACGACCACGCCGACCTGGCCCGCACCGAGGTCTCCCCCGCGCTCGGCGAGCTCGGCGACCTGCCGCCGACGCTGGTGCTGTGCGGCACCCGCGACCTGCTGGTGCCGGCCTGCCGACGCCTCGCCGACCGCGCCGCCGACGCCGGGTGGGACCTGACCTACGTCGAGGAGCCCGGCGCGATCCACGTCTACCCGCTGCTGCCGGGCATCCCCGAGGCCGCCCGCGCCTGGGCCACCACCCTGGAGTTCCTGCGATGACCCTCGCCATCAGCGCCCAGCCCTTCGCCGCCCTCGACGCCGCGGCGGCGTACGACGTGTGGCGGCTGCGCCAGCAGGTCTTCGTCGTCGAGCAGGAGTGCGCCTACCCCGACCTCGACGGCCGCGACCCCGAGCCCGGCACCCGCCACGTGCTGCTCACCGACGACGGCGAGCTGGTCGGCTACGCGCGGGTGCTCGACGACGCCACCACCTGGCGGGTCGGGCGGGTGCTGCTGGCCCCCGCCGCCCGTGGCCGCGGGCTCGCCGACCAGCTGGTGCGCACCGCCCTCGACGTCTGCCCCGACCGCGACGTCGTGCTCGACGCCCAGTCCCCGCTGACCGGCTGGTACGCCACCTTCGGCTTCATCCCCGACGGCCCGGAGTTCCTCGAGGACGGCATCCCGCACGTGCCGATGCGCCTCCCCCACGGCGCGTAGCCCGCCGCCGGGGCACCGCCGTTGGTCGAGCAGCGAGGGCCGAAGGCTCGAGCGTCGACGAGACCCCGCAACCACCCGGCGTCCGGCGAGTGGGCCGCTCGCCGGGTCTCGGCGACGCTCCTCGCTGGCGCTCGTCACTGCTCGACCAACGGGTCAGGTGGCGGTGAAGAGGACGCCCGCCTCGGTCTCCTCGCGGGCGACCCGGCCGCGGGCGTGCAGGAGCTCGAGGTGGGCCTTGGTCTCCATGGCGGCCATGCCCTGGCTGAAGACGTCGAGGCTGTCGTAGGCCTTCTCGTGGCGGGTCCAGCCGAGGTGGCCGGCGACGTCGTGGCTGGTCAGGGGTCCGCCCGCCAGGGCGGCGAGGCTCTGGTCGAGCCGGTCCTCGTGGAAGGCCAGCAGCTCGTCGACGCGGGCGTGGGTCGACGGCGAGACCGGGCCGTGGGCCGGCAGCACCCGCAGGTCGGGCAGCGAGCGCACCCGGGTCAGCGAGGCCATGAAGTGGCCCAGCGGCTGGTCCATCGGGGGCACCGTGAAGCCGATCGACGGGGTGATCGTGGGCAGCACGTGGTCGCCGGCGAAGAGCAGGCCCGCGTCGGCCTCGGCGAAGACGTAGTGGCCGGGGGTGTGGCCCGGCGTGTGCACGGCGTCGAGCACCCGGGCGCCGACCGCGATGCGCTGGTCGCCGTCGAGCCAGGTGGTGGGGTACTGCCACTGCGTGAGGTCGGGGTCGTCCTCGCCGACACCGAGCCACACCTCGGCGACGTCGTGGGCGCCGGCCGAGCGCAGCACCGCCGCGAACGGGTTCTCGGTGAGGTCGCCGGCGTTGTTGAGCAGGTCGAGCGCGGGCTTCTCCTCGGCACCGAGCGCCACGTCGACGCCGAGCTCGCGGCCCAGCACGGTGGCCATCGTGAAGTGGTCGCGGTGCACGTGGGTGACCAGGAACCGCGTGATGTCGCCGAAGCCGGCCCCGATCCCCTTCAGGCACCGGTCGAGCAGCTCGCGCGCCTCGGGGATCGCCCAGCCGCCGTCGACCAGGGTCAGCCCGTCGTCGGTCTCGATCGTGTAGACGTTGATCGCCTTGAGCCCGTCCATCGGCAGCGGCAGCGGGATCCGGTGGATGCCGGGCGCGACCTCCCAGGCCCCCTCGACGGTCCAGTGCTCGCCGGAGTCGGGAGAGACGGCGTACGCCGTGGGCGTGCCGCCGCGGGGCGGCTGGCCGGGCTGCTTGTCGGGCTGCTGGCCGGGCTGGGGAGAACTGGTTGACGCGGTCACCCGACCGACCCTAGGCCCCGCCCCCGGGGCGGCTCACCCGAGGTCCGGCATGCCGAGGTCGAGGTTCGGCTGCTGGATGCCGCCGTCGACCTCGAGCACCTTGCCGGTGACGTACTGCCCGGCGCGCGAGGCCAGGTAGAGCACTGCCGCCGCGATGTCCTCGGCCTCGCCCACGCGCCCCAGCGGCGTCTTCGTCTCGAGCTGGTCCATCATCTCGGGCTGCCCGGCGACGAACTCGAGGGCGCTGGTCATCACCGAGCCGACGTAGATGCCGTTGACGCGGATGCGCGGTGCCAGGTCGGTGGCGGCCAGGCGGGCCCAGTGCGCGAGCGCGGCCTTGGCGGTGCCGTAGGCCAGGTAGCCGCGCCCGGAGGCGCGGCCCATCATCGAGGAGATGTTGACGATGGAGCGCTGCGCGTCGTCGGGGCCCTCCAGCATCAGCGGCACCGCGGCGACACTCAGCGCGTGGGCGGTGGAGACGTTGAAGTGGAACGCCTCCTCCAGGTAGGCCACGTCGGTGTCGAGGAAGGCGTTGGGGATGGTGCCGCCGACGTTGTTGACGACCGTGTCGAGGCGCCCGAACCCGTCGTACGCCGCCTCCGCGAGCCCGGCGACCGCCCCGGTGTCGGAGAGGTCCGCGGGCACCACGAGGGCGCGGCGGCCGGTGGCCCGCACCGCCTCGGCGACCCGCTCGAGCTGGGAGGCGGTGCGGGCGGAGAGCAGCACGTCGGCGCCGGCCTCGGCGAGGGCGACCGCGGTGGCGGCGCCGATGCCGCGCCCGGCGCCGGTGACCACCGCGACGTGGTCGGTGAGGGTGAAGCGCTCGAGGATGCCCATCAGCGCGCCACCAGCCCACGCCCGGTCACCAGGGGCAGGTCGAGGGCGGTGACCAGGCCGGGAGCGGCGGCGCAGACGGCGGGCAGCGAGTTGACCAGTCGCTGGGCGGTGGTGATCATCCCCGACACGTTGTGGTCGCCGTGCTCGCCGTGGTGGGTCAGGTCGAGCTTCAGGACGGGCTCGCCGAGGATCTCGACGCGGTAGCAGCCGTCGTCCTCGGGCGGGGTCGGCCACTCGGGCACCTGGTCGGGGGCGGTGCGGGTGACGTGCTCGAGCACGACCCGCTCGACGCCGTCGACCTTGCCGACGACGCGGAAGCGCACCGCGCCCATGGTGCCGGCGGCGACGTCGCCGCTGACGCTGGCTGTGTCGACCTCGGCGGCGCGCCGGTCGACCTCCTCGGTCAGCGGCTCGTCGAGGGTGACGTCGAGGCCGGCGGCGATCTGGCGCACCACGCTGCCCCAGGCCATCGAGAGGATGCCGGGCTGCCACAGCATCCCGACCTCCTCCATCGGGCGGCCGAAGCCGAAGAGGTCGCCCATCACCACGGGCTGGTAGTAGGTGGAGTAGTCGGCGATCTCGCTGACCCGCACCAGGTCGATGCGCTGCGAGAGGCTGCTCAGCACGAGCGGCAGCACGTCGTTGGCGAAGCCGGGGTCGATGCCGTTGACGTAGAGGCTGGCGTCGCCGCGGCGCCCGGCCTCGGCGATCCGCTCGATCATGTCGGGCGGCAGGATCTCGGCGGGCCACTGCAGCAGCACCGGCCCGGACGAGACCACGTCGAGGCCCTGCTCGAGCATCCACAGCAGGTCCTCGATGGCCTCGAAGGGCCGGTCGTCGGTCATCGCGGCGTGCACGACGGCGTCGGGCGCGAGCGCCACCAGCTCGTCGCGGTCGGTGGTGGCCCGCACGCCCAGCTCGCGGCCGAGGCCGGCGAGCTCGCCGGCGTCGCGGCCGTGCTTGTCGGGGTTGGAGACCCAGACCCCCACCAGCTCGAGGTCGGGGTGGGCGTCGATACCGGCGATCGCGTGGCGACCGATGGTGCCGGTGGACCAGACGACGACGCGCAGGGGCTTCTCGGGGACGACCTGTGTCATGCCCGCAATCTAGAACACGTTCTAGATCTGCGGAAGGGTTTCGCGCCCTCCCGGGTCGGCGGCCCGGGCGGCGTCGCGCACCGGGCAGTGCGTGCCGGCGTAGATGGTGGGCATGCACCGGTTGCAGTGGATGCAGGCACCCTCGCCGCTGCGACCGGCCGCGCGCTCGCGGGCCACCCGGTCGACCAGGCCCGGCTCGCGCAGCACCGCGCGGGCCAGGGCGACGTACTCGAACCCGTCGGCCATCGCCTGCTCCATCGTGTCGAGCCGGTTGATGCCGCCGAGCAGCATCAGCGGCAGGTCGACGGCCTCGCGCACCCGCAGTGCCTTGTCGCGGAAGTAGGCCTCCTCGAAGGGGTAGGACTTCAGGAACGACCGGCCCATCGGGGTGCGCATCCCCCAGCCGACCAGGCCGCCCATCGCGGCCGCGAACTCGCGGTGCGGGACGTCGCCGCGGAAGAGGTACATCGGGTTCATCAGCGACGAGCCGCCCGAGAGCTGCAGCGCGTCGAGGCACCCGTCGGCCTCGAGCAGCTGGGCGACCTCGACGGCCTCGTCGGTGCTCACGCCCCCGCGGAAGCCGTCGGAGAGCGAGAGCTTGGCGGTGACCGCGACCGCGTCGCCGACCTCCTCGCGCACCGCGCGGGCGACCTGTCGGGCCAGGCGGGCGCGGTTCTCGAGCGAGCCGCCCCAGCGGTCGGTGCGGCGGTTGAGCCCCGGGGCCAGGAACGAGGAGACCAGGTAGGAGTGCGCCATGTGCAGCTCGAGGCAGTCGAAGCCGGCGCGGGCCAGCGTGCGCGCGGTCGCGACGTACGCCCCGGTGACGCGGGTCAGGTCGGCCTCGGTGGCCGCCGCGACCAGCTGCATCGACAGCGGGCTGGGCATCCGGCTGGCCGCGATGGCGCGCACGCCGTTGGAGCGGCCGTTGGCGACCGGCCCGGCGTGCCCGACCTGGCCGGCCACGGCGGCGCCGGCGTCGTGGACGGCCTCGGCGAGACGGGCCAGCCCGGCCTCGGTGGCCGGCCCGACAACCACCTGCTCGCGGTGGGTGCGGCCCTCGGGGGCGACCGCGAGGTAGGCGAGCGTGGTCATCCCGATCCCCCCGCGCGCCACCTCGAGGTGGTAGTCGACGAGCGCGTCGGTGACCTGCCCGTCGGGGGTGCGTCCCTCGAACGTCGCGGCCTTGACGATGCGGTTGCGCAGCCGCACGGGACCCAGGCTCGCCGGAGCCAGCACGTCGGGGGTGGCGCTCATGGCGGCATCGTAGACCCTCGATAGAACGCGTTCTAGTTCTGCCGCTGTCGGGGCTCCTGCCAGACTGCGGCCCCATGAGCGAGCGCGACCCGATCCGCGAGGCCCACCGCCAGTGGGTCGCCCACGGCTGGCCCGAGGCCGCCGACGGGATGGCGCTGGTGACGTCGGTGGTGCGCGTCCAGCAGCTGCTGAGCGGACGCATCGAGGCGGTGCTGCGCCCGCTCGACCTGACCTTCGCGCGCTACGAGGTGCTGCGACTGCTGTCCTTTTCCTCGGCCGGGCGGCTGCCGATGATGCGGTTGGGCTCGCTGCTGCAGGTGCACCCCGCCTCGGTCACCAGCGCGGTCGACCGCCTCGAGCGCCAGGGCTTCGTACGCCGCGTGCGCGGCGACGGCGACCGGCGCGTGGTGCTCGCGGAGATCACCGACGCGGGACGCGAGGTCGTCGAGCGGGCGACCGAGGGGCTCAACACCGACGTCTTCGGCTCCCCCGGCATCGGGGCGGAGTCGACGGCCGAGCTGACCAGGCTCCTGGGCGAGCTGCGCGCCAGCGCGGGCGACCGGGTCGACTGATCCGTCCCCGACCGCGCAGACCGCCTCGACTACCGGCACGTAGGGGTTCCGGGTGCGACGGGCATCACTTATGCTGAGATAGTTGGACGTCCAACTATCTTCCCCGGAGCGAGCCCCGCATGAGCGACCTGCACCAGCCCACCCACCCCGTCCGCCTCGTCACGGCCTCGAGCCTGTTCGACGGCCACGACGCCTCGATCAACATCATGAGGCGGATCTTCCAGAGCCAGGGCTGCGAGGTGATCCACCTCGGGCACAACCGCTCCGTGGCCGAGGTCGTCGACGCCGCGCTCGAGGAGGACGTGCAGGGCGTCGCCGTGTCGTCGTACCAGGGCGGGCACATCGAGTACTTCGAGTACCTCGTGGAGTCGCTGCGCGAGCGCGGCGCCGGGCACGTCAAGGTCGTCGGCGGGGGCGGCGGCGTGATCGTGCGCGACGAGATCCAGCGCCTGCGCGACTCCGGGGTCACCATCTTCTCGCCCGAGGACGGGCAGCGCATGGGCCTGGTCGGGATGATCAACAGCGTCGTCGCCGACTGCGACCACGACCTGTGGGAGGCCGGCTCGGTCACCGCCGAGCAGGTGCTCAGCGGCGACCGCTTCGCCGTGGCCCGCGCCATCACCGGGGCCGAGCTGGGCCGCCTCGGCGGCGAGCTCGAGACCATCCAGCAGGCCGCCGCGCGCAGCCACGCCCCCGTGCTGGGCATCACCGGCACCGGTGGCTCGGGCAAGTCCTCGCTCACCGACGAGCTGGTGCGCCGCTTCCGCGTCGACCAGCAGGACAAGCTGCGCGTGGCCGTGATCGCCGTCGACCCGACCCGTCGCAAGGGTGGCGGGGCGCTGCTCGGCGACCGGATCCGGATGAACAGCCTCGACGGCGACCGGGTCTTCTTCCGCTCCCTGGCCACCCGCGGCGCCCACGAGCTGCCCGACCACCTGCCGCACGTCATCGACGTCGCCAAGGCCGCCGGCTTCGACCTCGTCATCGTCGAGACCCCCGGCATCGGCCAGGGCGACGCCGCGATCGTGCCGTTCGTCGACACCGCGATGTACGTGATGACGCCCGAGTTCGGCGCCGCCAGCCAGCTCGAGAAGATCGACATGCTCGACTTCGCCGACACCGTGGCCATCAACAAGTTCGAGCGCCGCGGCGCCAAGGACGCGCTGCGCGACGTCGGGCGCCAGCTGGTGCGCAACCGCGAGGCGTTCGGCCAGCAGCCCGACCAGATGCCGGTCTTCGGCACCAGCGCCGCCACCTTCAACGACGACGGCGTCACCGCGCTCTACCAGCACCTGCGCGGCATCCTGGCCGAGAAGGGCCTGCCCGCCCAGGAGGGCACCCTGGCCCCCGTCGAGGTCAAGCACTCCTCCGGCATCCGCGCCGTGGTGCCCCAGGAGCGCGTGCGCTACCTGGCCGAGATCACCGAGACCGTCCGCGGCTACCACCAGCGCACCGAGCAGCTCGTCGAGGCGGCCCGCCGGGTCCAGCGCCTCGAGGCCGTCACCGCCGAGCTCGAGGACCACGACGCCGGCGACGTGCCGGCCCTGCTCGAGAAGGCCCGGCGCCAGCTCGACCCCGAGGTCGCCGAGCAGCTCGAGGCCTGGCCCTCGGTCGTGGAGTCCTACTCCGGCGACGAGCAGGTCGTGGTGGTGCGCGACAAGGAGATCCACACCGCGCTGACCCGCGAGTCGCTCAGCGGCAACAAGATCCCCCGCGTCGCGCTGCCGTCGTACGACGACGCCGGCGAGCTGGTGCGCTTCTGGCGCCGCGAGAACCTGCCCGGGCTCTTCCCCTTCACCGCCGGCGTCTTCAAGTTCAAGCGCGACGGTGAGGACCCGGCGCGGATGTTCGCCGGCGAGGGCGACCCCGCGCGCACCAACCGCCGCTTCAAGATCCTCTCGGCCGACGGCGACGCCAAGCGGCTCTCGACCGCCTTCGACTCCGTGACCCTCTACGGCCGCGACCCCGACGAGCGCCCCGACATCTACGGCAAGGTCGGCACCTCCGGCGTCTCGGTGGCCACGCTCGACGACATGAAGGTGCTCTACGACGGCTTCGACCTCGTCGCGCCGAGCACCTCGGTCTCGATGACCATCAACGGCCCGGCGCCCACGGTGCTGGCCTTCTTCCTCAACACCGTCATCGACCAGCAGGTCGACGCCTTCCGCGAGCGCGAGGGCCGCGAGCCCGACGCCGACGAGACCGCGATGCTCGCCGCCCACGCCGTGGCCAGCGTGCGCGGCACGGTGCAGGCCGACATCCTCAAGGAGGACCAGGGCCAGAACACCTGCCTGTTCTCCACCGAGTTCTCGCTGCGGATGATGGCCGACATCCAGGAGTGGTTCATCCAGAAGCAGGTGCGCAACTTCTACTCGGTCTCCATCTCCGGCTACCACATCGCCGAGGCCGGGGCGAACCCCATCAGCCAGCTCGCCTTCACCCTGGCCAACGGCTTCACCTACGTCGAGGCCTACCTCGCGCGGGGCATGGACATCGACGACTTCGCGCCCAACCTGTCGTTCTTCTTCTCCAACGGCATGGATCCCGAGTACTCCGTCATCGGCCGCGTCGCGCGCCGGATCTGGGCGGTGGCGATGCGCGACAGGTACGGCGCCAGCGAGCGCTCGCAGAAGCTGAAGTACCACGTGCAGACGAGCGGTCGCTCCCTGCACGCGCAGGAGATGGACTTCAACGACATCCGCACCACGCTGCAGGCGCTGATCGCGATCTACGACAACGCCAACTCGCTGCACACCAACGCCTACGACGAGGCGGTCACGACGCCGGGCGAGGAGTCGGTGCGCCGCGCGCTGGCCATCCAGCTCATCATCAACCGCGAGTGGGGCCTGGCGATGAACGAGAACCCGCTGCAGGGCTCGTTCATCATCGACCAGCTCACCGACCTCGTCGAGGAGGCCGTGCTCGCCGAGTTCGACCGCATCAACGAGCGCGGCGGCGTGCTCGGCGCGATGGAGACCGGCTACCAGCGCGGGCGCATCCAGGACGAGTCGATGCTCTACGAGCACCGCAAGCACGACGGCTCGCTGCCGATCGTGGGCGTCAACACCTTCCTCAAGGAGGTCGGCGACGACGCCACTCCCCAGCACGTCGAGCTGGCCCGCGCCACCGACGAGGAGAAGGAGTCGCAGCTGCGCCGGGTGCACGAGTTCCAGCGCGCCCACGAGGCCGAGGCCGCCGAGGCGCTGGCCCGCCTCAAGGCAGCGGCCACCTCCGGCGAGAACGTCTTCGCGGTCCTGATGGACGCCGCCCGCGTCTGCTCGCTGGGCCAGGTCACCGAGGCCTTCTTCGAGGTCGGCGGGGCCTACCGCCGCAACGTCTGACCCGGCCCATACTTCCCGCCGAGACGGCCCAAACTTCACCCTGACCCGGCCCATACTTCGCGTCGAGTCGGCCCGAACCTTCGGCCGGCCGGTTCGGGCCGGGTCGGTGGGAGATTCAGGCCGGGTCAGGGTGAGATCTGGGACGGGTCGGCGGGAGAATTGGGACGGGTCAGGGTGAGATCTGGGCCGGGTCGGCGGGAGATTTGGGACGGGTCGGGGAGGGTGGGGCACATGGACGACCTGGGGACGACGTACGACGGCCCGCGCCCGGCGCGGCGGGTGGTCTCGCTGGTGCCGTCGCTGACCGAGGCGCTGGTCTCGGTCGAGCGCTCGGCGGTGGTGGGGGCGACCGACTGGTGCATCCGGCCCACCGACCTCGAGACCACGCGGGTGCGGGGCACCAAGAACCCCGACCTCGCCGCGGTCCGGGCGCTGGAGCCCGACGTGGTGGTGGCGAACAAGGAGGAGAACCGCGAGCTCGACGTGCGCCGGCTGCGGGACTCTGGGGTACGGGTCTGGGTCACCGACATCGAGACCGTGCCCGGCGCCGTGGCGTCGATGGAGCGGCTGCTCGACGGCATCGGCTGGCAGCGTCCCGACTGGCTGGCCCGGGCCCGCGAGCTGTGGTGCGGGCCGCTGCCCGAGGTGACCAGGCGGGTGGTGGTGCCGATCTGGCGCGACCCGTGGATGGTCGTCGGCCCGGCCACCTTCACCAGCGACCTGTGCCGCCGGCTGGGGTGGCAGACGCTGCCGGACACCGGTGACGCCGCCGAGGGCCGCTACCCGTCGCTCGACGTGGCGCAGATCGACGCCCTCGGCGCCGACGCCGTGCTGCTGCCCGACGAGCCCTACGAGTTCACGGCCACCGACGGGCCCGAGGCGCTGCGCTCGCCCTGCGAGCTCGTCGACGGGCGGCTGCTGACCTGGTACGGGCCCTCGCTGCTCGACGCGCGCACCTCGGTGGAGCGCCGCGGCGCCTGACGACGCGCCCGCGCGGGCCGCCCCGGCATCGTGAACAGCCAGGTCGCCCCGAGGCGCAGCAGCACCCAGTGCGCGGCCAGCGAGACCAGCACCGCGACCGCGGTGACCACCAGCGGGTGCAGCACGCCGCGCACGACCGAGCCCTCCTCGAGGTCGACCAGCGGCGGCAGGTGCAGCAGGCTGGCCAGCACCACCGTGTGCAGCACGTAGATCGGCAGCGTGCGGCGACCGACCCAGCCCAGCAGCCGCGCCGGCGGTCCGCTGCGCGCCAGCACCGCGGCGACCCGCAGGCCCAGCGGCACGCCGACGACGCTGGCCACCAGCAGGTGCACGCTGATCGGCAGGGGCAGCCGCGCCAGCAGCACCGCGAGCGCGACGTACGCCGCCGCCACCGGCAACAGCCCGCCCCACCGCCCGCGCGGTCCCTCGGCCAGGCGGCGCACCACCCGAGGCGCCAGCGCGCCCAGGGCGAAGTAGGTGAAGTGGAAGAGCACGGAGAAGCGGTTCCACTGCTCGATGCCCAGCTGGGAGGAGAGCGCCGAGACCAGGGCCGCGCCGCCGAGCACCCAGCCGGCGGGCAGCCCGGCCAGCAGCTTGGCCAGCACGAAGTAGAGCGCCAGCGCGTAGAGGAACCACACGCCGGTCGAGGCCCAGACCAGGTCCTCGGCCAGCTCACCGAGGTCCTGGGTGCGGTTCATCGGCAGCAGCCGCTCGACCGAGAAGAACGCGCCGAGCAGCAGCAGCCACACGACGTAGGTGTAGTACGGCGCCAGCGCGCGGCGGCGCACCTGCGCCCAGGGCCGGTGCACGGCGCGGGCGGCCACGTAGCCGCTGAGCACGAAGAACAGCGGCATCCGCACCGGCTTGAGGGCGCTGGTCACCGCGCCCCAGCCGGCCGCCACCGCGGCCAGCGGCTCGGGGGCGTCGAGGCCGAGGTTCTTGACGACCGCGTGGTGCAGCACCACCAGCAGGATGGACAGCCCCTTGGCCACGTCGATCCACAGGACCCGGGAGGTGCCGGCACCGGCGACGACGGGTGCGGCGGAGGCGGGCAGGGGGGTGTGCACGGCTCCGAGTGTCCGGCCCCGGCACGCGCGAGCGGCAATCACGACCCCCCGTCGTGACCGGCTTCACAGCCCCCGCTCAGCCCCGCCCAGCCCCCCTGTGGGCGCGGTTCAGCCCTCGTCGGACCGTGGCCGCACCAGCGCGGTGGCCGTGGGACGCCCGCGCAGCACGGTCGACCCGGCGTCCTCCCACCGGCCGGCCTCGTCGCCCGCCCCGGCCCGCTCGGCGGCCTGCACCGTCTCGCGGGTGCTGAGCACCCGCGGCCGCTCGGCCTTGGCGAGCTCGGTGAGCCGGGCCGCGGCGTTGACCGCGTCGCCGATCACCGTGTACTCGAGGCGGCTGCGCGTGCCGACGTTGCCGGCCACGGTCGGACCGGTGCACACGCCGATGCCGGCGGCGACGTCGGGCCGCTCGGCGCGCAGCCGCTCGTCGATGCGGCGCGCGGCCGCCAGCGCCGCGGCGGCGTGGCCCGGCTGGTCGACCGGAGCGCCGAAGACCGCGAGGACCGCGTCGCCGATGAACTTGTTGACCAGGCCGCCGGCCCGGTCGACCTCGTCGACGACCACCTCGAAGAACGCGTTGAGGACCGCGACCACCTCGGCCGGCTCGCGCTCGGCGGCCATCGCCGTCGAGCCCACGAGGTCGACGAAGACCACGCTGACCTCGCGGGTCTCGCCGCCCAGCCGCACCTCGCCGCCGCTCGCGGCCCGGGCGACCTCCCGGCCCACGTGGCGACCGAACACGTCGCGCAGGTGCTCGCGCTCGCGCAGGCCCTCGGCCATCCGGTTGAACCCGGCCTGCAGCTCGCCGAGCTCGGTGGCGTCGTAGACCGCGACCCGCTGGTCGAGGTCGCCGCGCTCGACCTCCAGCAGCGCCAGGCGGACCGAGGTCAGGGGCGCCACGACCGACCGGGCGTTGAGCACGGTGACCAGGAGCCCGACCACCAGCACCACTCCCCCGAGCACCAGCACCTCGACGGCCAGGCGGCGGGTGCTCACGGAGTCGCCGACCAGCACCAGCAGCGCCGCCAGCGACAGCCCGACGACCGGGGCCGCGGTGCCGAGCAGCCAGAACATCAGCATCCGCCCACCGACGCCCAGGCCGCGAGGGCGCCGCCCGTCCTCCCTGGCGGTGCCGCCGGCCAGGGCCCGGGCCGCGACCGGGCGCAGCGCGAACTCGGAGAACAGGTAGGCGACCGCGCAGGCGACGACGCCGCCGATGGCCACCGTCAGCCCGGTGCTGAGCGCGCGCTCGGGCTGCAGCCACAGCGCCAGGGCGACGAAGAGCGCGTCGGCGACCAGCCAGAGCACACCGGCCAGCACGGTGAGCCGCAGCGGCACCCGCAGCACCCGGCGCCGCTCCCGCGGGGTCGGGTCGGCGCCGCCGAGGGCCCACCGCAGGCTGCGCAGCGCGACCCGGGTGCCCCAGGCGGTGCCGACCACGAGCGCGACACCGACGTAGACCGGCACCGCGACCGCCAGGGCCAGCCAGGTCGCGCCCTCCGGCGCCGGGGCGGTGACCACGAAGAGCGAGAGCAGCAGCACGACACCGGCGCCGATGCCGTGGGTGAGCGTCAGCGCCAGGGTCAGGAGCACCTGCACCCGCACCCGCAGCCGGCGCGTCGACTGCGTCTCGGTGCCGAGCAGCCACGAGCCGAACGGCGTACGCCGCGCGCGGGAGCGGCGTACGGACCGGTCTGCCGCGGCCGGGGCCGGGTCCTGGGGGAAGTCCTCCACGCCGCGCATCATCGCGCACGCGCCCGAAGGGGTGAGGTTGTAGAAGGTTTGTGCAATGTTGTGTAGATTCTTGTTCAGGTCAGCGGACCTCCCCCGCAGGACACCGAGCAGCACATCGAGCAGGACACGGAAGGCAGCAGGACATGACCAGCACCCTCGCCGAGCGACGCACCACCTTCCGCGCCTCCGACGCCGAGCGCGCCGCGGCCACCACGAGCCTGCTGGCCCGCGCCGCGGCCACCACCGACGAGGCCGAGCGGCGCGCCTGCCACGACGAGGTCGTGCGGGTGAACATGCGCGTCGCCGAGGCGGTGGCGCGGCGCTACGCCCGGCGCGGCGTGCCGGTCGAGGACCTCACCCAGATCGCGTACCTGGCGCTGGTGCGGGCCGTGCGCCGCTACGACGCCGCGCACGAGCGCGACCTGCTGGCCTACGCCGTGCCGACCATCGAGGGCGACATCCGCCGGCACTTCCGCGACCACGGCTGGACCATCCGGCCGCCGCGCGACGTGCAGCGCGCCCACACGCGCCTGGTGCGCACCGGCGCCAGCCTCGACCGCTACGACACCGGCGCGCTCAACGACCTCGCCTCCCAGGTCGAGGAGCCGGTCGAGGTGGTGCGCGAGGCGCTGTCGGCCCGCACCTGCTTCTCGCTGCTCTCCCTCGACCAGCCCATCGGCTCGGGCGGCCCGGGCTCGGGCGACGGGGAGGGCCCCACCCCCGACGTCGCCGACGTGGCCGACCGCTCGCAGGAGCAGGCCGAGGCGCGGCTGCTGGTGCGCCCGCTCGTCGCGTCGTTGGGCGAGCGCGAGCAGCGGATCCTGCGCTGGCGCTTCGTCGAGGAGCTCTCGCAGCGCGAGATCGCCGAGCGGCTGGGCCTCTCGCAGATCCAGGTCTCGCGCCTGCTGCAGCGGGTGCTCACCCAGATGCGGGGCGCGCTCGCCGAGGCCGTCTGAGCCCTCGCGGACGCCGCGCGGCACCCTCCGGGAGATGCTGACGAGCCCCCGCACGCCGTGCAGGGTTCGTCTAAACTCCGGGGCACCATGGCCTCCCGACCCGCACAGCGCTGGCGCATCGGCGTGCTGGCCTCGCGCGTCGGCGTCTCCGAGACACTGCTGCGCGCCTGGGAGCTGCGCTATGGGCTGCTGAGCCCCACCCGCAGCGACGCCGGCTACCGCCTCTACGGCCCCGAGGACGAGCGCCGCGCCCGCGCCATGCAGGACGCCCGGCGCCGCGGCGTGCCCGCCGGCCAGGCCGCCGCCGAGGTGCTGGCCGCCGAGCGCTCCGGCAGCCTGCTGCCCGGGGCGCCCGCCCCGCGCTACGCCACCAGCGGCGCCCTCGACGTCTCCCGCACCCTCGACGAGCTGCGCGCGGCGATGGTCGCCTACGACGTCAGCTCGATGCACGCCGCGCTCGACCGCGTGCTCGCCGACGTGTCGGCCGAGACGGCCATCAAGGACGTGCTGCTGCCCTTCCTGGCCGGCGTGGGCGACGGGTGGGCCCGTGGCGACTTCGACGTGGCCGACGAGCACTTCGCCAGCGACCTGGTCAGGGCCAGGCTCGCGGCGCTCTCGATCGCGCCGGGCTCGCGCAGCGGCCCGCTGGCGCTGCTGGCCTGCCCGCCCCGCGAGCAGCACGACATCGCCCTCAAGGCATTCGAGGTGGTGCTGCTGCGCGCCGGCTGGCGCACCCGGTTCCTGGGCCCGCGCACCCCCGTGGCCTCCCTCGAGGTCGCCGTCGGGGTCATCGCGCCCGACCTGCTCGTCCTGGCCGGCACCGGTCCCGGCGCCTTCGACGTGGCCGACGCCGACCGCGCGAGCGTCGAGCGGCTCTCCGGGGCCACGCGCGTGGTGATCGCGGGCGCCGCCGCCGACGAGGGAGCCGCGCTGCGGTGGGGCGCCGAGGTGCTCGAGGGCGACCCCGTCACCGCTGCCCGCTCGCTGGTCGGCACCGGCCGCCGAGCGGCCCGGGAGGGCACCGAGGACGACGCGCGGCCCTGAGGCGGCAACGTGCCCATGCACGCCGGCTTCAAACCTCCGCCCACCCGGACGGGTGAAAAGACCGGCGAAGACGGTTGAACTCTGCACCAAGCGGACATCACTGATGTGTAGGCAGTCCGGCGCACGACGTCGCGGCGCCGCCCCAGACACAGCTCATCCGTCACAGCCGAACCCAGAGGTGTTGAGAATGACGCACGAGAACGCCGCCCCGCTGACCGTCACGATGGTCGACGACCACGACCTGGCCGTGGCCGGCCTGCAGACGCTGCTGACGCCGTACGCCGACCGGGTGCGCCTGGTGGACATGCGCCAGGCCCTGGCGCACCCCGAGGACCTCGACGTGGTGCTCTACGAGCCCGTCGGCCAGTCCGCCTTCGGTGCCGCGATGCTGCGCGACCTGCAGCGCTCGGCCGACGCCCACCCGGTGGTGTTCAGCTGGGCCACCGGCGACCAGCTGCCGACGTCGACGGCCAACATGTACCTGCCCAAGACGCTGACCGCCGCGCAGCTCGTCGTGGCCCTCGAGGACCTGGTCTCCGGCCGTCGCGTCCCGGAGGCCCCGGCCCCGGAGAAGGCGCCGGTCGTGGAGGCCCCGGCCCCCGCCCCGCTGCGCCCCGAGGCGCCCGCCGGCAGCCGCCTGACCCCGCGCGAGCTGGAGATCCTGACCCTGATCACCGCCGGCATGACCAACGGCGAGATCGTCGAGAAGCTCAACCTGAGCATCAACTCGATCAAGACCTACATCCGCCAGGCCTACCGCAAGATCGACGTCGAGCGCCGCACCCAGGCCGTCGCCTGGGGCATGGCCAACAACCTCGCCGTCCAGGAGAGCGCCGAGGCGTCCGAGGCCGTCGAGGTCGAGGCGTCGATGGCGGGCTGAGCCAGCACCACAAGCACGACCAGCACGACCCGCACGGGCGGGGGCGTCGGACCCACACGGTCCGGGAGGACGCCCCCGCCCGCGGTGCGTCCGGGGTCTCGTCAACCGGCCTGGAATCGGCGGGCTCAGGGTGGGAAGGTTAGCCTCACCAACACCCGGACGTCCGTCCGCGGCCTTCCCCGCCCGCTCCAGGAGACATCGAGTGAAGCGCAGCGCCCGCCCCGCCCTCACCGCCGCGGCCACGTCGGCGGTCCTCGCCCTCACCGGCTGCTCCGCGCTGGGCGGCGGCGACGACGCGGACCTGCAGATCTACACCGCGCGCCACTACGACCTCGAGGAGGCCTTCGCCGACTTCACCGACGAGACCGGCATCAGCGTCGAGTTCCTCTCCGGTGACGACGCCGAGCTGCTCGAGCGGCTCAAGGCCGAGGGCGACTCCACCCCCGCCGACGTGTTCATGACCGTCGACGCCGGGATGCTGTGGAACGCCGCCGAGCAGGACGTGCTCGAGCCGATCGACTCGAGCGTGCTCGACCAGGCGGTGCCGGAGGACCTGCGCGACCCCGACGGGCAGTGGTACGGCCTGGCGATGCGCGCCCGCACGGTCGTCTACGACCCCGAGAGCGTCGACCCGGGCGACCTCGACGCCGTCGACACCTACGCCGCCCTCGGCGACCCGCAGTGGGCCGGGCGGGTCTGCATGCGCGACGAGACGGCGTCGTACACCCAGAGCCTGGTGGCCAGCCTGATCGACCTGCACGGGCGCGACGAGGCCCTCGCGATCGTCCAGGGCTGGGTCGCCAACGACGTGCAGATCATGAGCAACGACGTCGAGCTGCTCGAGGCCATCGACGCCGGCGGGTGCGACATCGGGATCAGCAACCACTACTACCTGGCGCGGATGCTCGAGGAGGACCCCGACTTCGACGTCGAGCTCTACTGGGCCAGCCAGGACGGCGACGGCACCCACGTCAACATCTCCGGCGCCGGGCTGGTCGCGGGCACCGAGGCCCCCGAGGAGGCCCAGCAGCTCCTCGAGTGGCTGGCCACCGACGGCCAGAGCGCCTTCGTCGACGCCAACCACGAGCTGCCCGTCAACCCCGAGGTCGACCCCGAGCCGCTCGCGGCGTCCTTCGGCGAGTTCGACCGGATGCCCGTCGACGCCCGCGCCTACGGGTCGCTGAACTCCGAGGCCGTCGAGCTGCTCGACGAGGCCGGGTACCGCTGAGGTGAGCAGCACCGCCCGGGGCGCGGGGCGACCCGGGTGGTCGCTGGCGGTCGTGCTGATCGCGCTGGTGGTGGCCAGCCCGGTGCTGGCCGTCGCCGCCTACGCCCTGGGCCAGGGCGGGCTGCGGATGCCCGGCGGGGTCGCGGAGATGGTGGCCACCACCCTGGCGCTGCTGCTGCTGGTCGCCGCGGGCACCGCGGTGCTCGGCACCGGGCTGGCGTGGCTGGTCACCGCCTACGAGTTCCCGCTGCGCTGGGTGCTGAGCTGGCTGCTGGTGCTGCCGCTGGCGATGCCGGCCTACATCCTGGGCTTCGTCTTCCTCTCCACCTTCGACTACGCCGGGCCCGTCCAGGGCGCGCTGCGCTCGGTGCTCGGCGACGACCTCGGCGCACTGCCGGTGCGCTCGCTCGGCGGCGCGGTCGTCGTGCTGGTGCTCACGCTCTACCCCTACGTCTACCTGCTGACCCGGGCGGCGTTCCTCGAGCTCGCCCCGACGGCGTACGACGCCGCGCGCACGCTGGGCGCCTCGCGCGCCCGGGCGTTCCGCACCGTGCTGCTCCCGCTGGCGCGGCCCTCGCTCGCCGCGGGCCTGGCGCTGGTGACGATGGAGGTCCTCACCGACTTCGCGACGGTGCAGTACTTCAACGTGCGCACCGTCTCGGTGGGGGTCTACCTGACCTGGAAGGGCACCTACGACGTCGGCTCGGCCATCTCGCTGGCGGTGCTGGTGCTGGTCTTCGCCGTGGCCGTGCTGGCCGCCGAGCGGGCGCTGCGCGGCCGGGCGCGCTACCACCAGAAGGGCGGGCGCGGGCGCGGCCTCGAGCGGCGTCGCCTCACCGGCTGGCGCGCCGCCGCGGCCACCGCCGCCGGGCTCGGCGTGGTGGGCGCGGCCTTCGCGCTGCCGGTGCTGCGGCTGCTCACCTGGGCGGTCTCGGCGCTGCGCGACGACGCCGGCGCCGTCGTCGACGAGCGCTTCGTCGACAACCTGACCAGCTCGCTGGTGGTGGCCGCGATCGCCGCCGTGGTGTGCGTGCTGGTTTCGCTGACGATCTCGCACTCGCTGCGCCTGGGCGGCGGGCCGCTGGTGCGCGGCGCCGCCCAGGTCACGACCTTCGGGTACGCCGTGCCCGGCGCGGTCGTCGGCATCGGCGTGCTGGCCGTCTTCGCCGGCGCCGACCGGGCCCTGGTCGCGCTGGGGGTCGAGGGCGGCACCGGGCTGCTGGCGACCGGCTCGGTCCTCGGCATCCTGGTCGCCTACGTCGTGCGGTTCACCGCGCCGGCGTACCAGGCGGTCGAGGCGAGCTTCTCGCGCGTCTCCCCCAGCATCAGCGCCTCCGCGATGACCCTCGGCGCCGGCCCGGGCCGGCTGCTGCGCCAGGTGCACCTGCCGCTGGCCCGCCCCGGGGTGGCGGTGGCGGCGACGCTGGTGCTCATCGACGCGGTCAAGGAGCTGCCGCTGGTGCTGATGCTGCGCCCCTTCGGCTTCACGACCCTCTCGGTGTGGGTCTACGAGCTGGCCTCGGAGAACTTCTGGGAGCGCGCCGCGCTGCCGGCGCTGCTCATCGTCGCCGTGGCCGTGGTGCCGGTCGTGCTGACCTTCCGGGCCACCGGCACCCGCCGGCCCGACGCGGCCGCGCCCGGTGGCGCCGCGGCGCCCTCGGCCCTGTCGGGCTCGCTGCCGCCGGCACCCGGCCAGGTCAGCACCACCCTGACCCTCGACCAGGGCCGGTCGGGCACGCCAGGCAGGATGGAGCAATGACCAGCACCCGCAGCGGCGGCGCCACCCAGGCCACCACCGTCGGCTACGGGACCCCGGCGCTCGAGCTCGTCGGGGCGACCAAGAGCTACGGCTCGCACCCCGCGGTGTGCGGCGTCGACCTGGCCGTCACCGCCGGCGAGGTGGTGACCGTGATCGGGCCCTCGGGCTGCGGCAAGTCGACGCTGCTGCGCCTGGCCGCGGGCCTGGAGCGGCCCGACAGCGGCGAGGTGCGGGTGGGGGGCCGCGTGGTGGCCGGCTCGACGTGGGTGCCGCCCGAGCGCCGCCGGGTGGGGATGGTCTTCCAGGACCACGCGCTCTTCCCCCACCTCGACGTCGCCCGCAACGTGGCCTTCGGCCTCGACACCCTGCCCCGCGCCGAGCGGGCCGGCCGGGTCGCCGAGGTGCTCGAGCTCGTCGGCCTGGGCCACCTGGGCCACCGGCACCCCCACGAGCTCTCCGGCGGCGAGCAGCAGCGGGTCGCGCTGGCCCGGGCGCTCGCGCCCCGGCCGACCGTCGTGCTCCTCGACGAGCCGTTCTCCTCCCTCGACGCCAACCTGCGCACCCAGGTCCGCACCCAGACCCTCGAGGCGCTGCACGAGACCGGCAGCGCCGCGCTGGTGGTCACCCACGACCAGACCGAGGCGCTCTCCCTCGGCGACCGGCTGGCGGTGCTCAAGGACGGACTGCTGCGCCAGGTCGGCACCCCCAGCGAGGTCTACGAGTCCCCCAGCAGCCGGTTCGTCGCTGCCTTCATGGGCGAGGCCGACTTCCTGCCCGCGCACGTGCACGACGCCCTGCTGACCTGCGAGATCGGCGTCGTGTCGACGGTGCCGGGCTGGGGCCGCACCGACCTCGACGTCGAGGTGATGCTGCGCCCCCACGAGGTCGCGCTGCGCGTCGACCGGGGATCGCGCCACCTGGTCGAGCGGGTGGAGTACCACGGCGCGTTCGTGCTGCACCACGTGCGGCTGGCCTCGGGCAGCACCGTGCGCTCCTGGCAGCAGCACGACGTGCAGCACGCGCCGGGCACCTCCGTCGCGGTCTCGGTCGTGCCGGGCTCGCGCCCGGTGCTGCTGGCCGGCGACGAGGCGCTCAGCGCCCCGCCCGCCACCGCCCGCCGCTGACCCGGCCCATGTCTCGCGCTGACCCGGCCTGGATCTCGCGTCGACCCGGCCCGAACCTCGTGTCCGCGCGACCAGGCACGCCGGGGTCGAGAGCCGGGGCACTGCCGAGGCGGCTCCTCGAGCGGGTGACCAGACTGCCGCGGAAGGTCGGCAGGAGGTCTGCGCCGGGTCGGGGCGAAGATCGGGCCGGGTCAGGGGGAAGTTCAGGCCGGGTCGGCGGGAGATCTGCGCCGGGTCAGGGGGAAGTTCAGGCCGGGTCGGCGGGAGATCTGCGCCGGGTCAGGGGGAAGTTCAGGCCGGGTCGGCGGGAGATCTGCGCCGGGTCGGGGGGAAGTTTGCGCCGGGTCGGCGGGCGTGGCGGAGCCGGCGCTCGGCGCGGGTGGCGACCCGCCAGGCGAGCACGCCGACCACGAGGCTGAGCAGGGTGGCCAGGGCGGGGTAGTCGTCCTCGAGGTGCGGGTAGACCTGCCAGTGGGTCAGGTAGATGTAGAGGGAGCCGCCGGCCAGGCAGGCGACCAGGCGGGCCGCGGTGGCCGGCAGCCGGACCCGGCGCGACCAGGTCAGCACCAGCAGGCCAGCGACCACGACGGCGCTGCGGGCGTCGTCGGCGAAGAAGCCCGGCACCGTGAGCACGGCGAGCGCCGAGACGACCAGCCGGTGGCCGGTGGTGCGGGCGCGGGCGACGGCCCAGCCCAGGGTCAGCAACCAGGCCACGACCGGGGCGCGGTGGATGACGTCGCCGTCGGGCAGCGGCACCAGCTCGTAGCGGGCCAGCAGCGCCAGCAGGGTCAGGGCGACCGGGAACCAGAACGGCCAGCGCCGCTCGGTGCGGTCGAGCACCGGCACGGCGACCAGCGCGGCGACCCCGAGCACCAGCAGCACCAGCGCCTCGACGAACCAGTGGTGCCAGGCGGGCTCGGTCCAGCCCGGGGGGCCCAGGAAGCCGTTGACCAGCAGCGCGGTCTGCCAGGGGTAGGCACCCAGCAGCAGCGCGGTGCCGCCGATCCACAGCACCGCCGGCACCACCACCCGCGCGGCGCCGGTGAGGAGCCGCCGCACCCGCTCGCGGCGGGTCACGTCGCCCAGGGCGAAGCGGGCCAGGTTGAAGCCGGCGAGCGCGAGCAGCAGGTGGGCCCCGCCGAGCAGGGTGAGCAGGTCGGCGTGGGTGCCGACCACGGCCACGATCGCCACGGCGCGCAGCACCACGTTGGTCTCGACGGCGCGGCCGCGACGGGTCCGTGCCACACCGGCGCCCTCGAGCTCGCCGACGGTGCGCAGGTGCCAGTCGGGCGGCAGGTGGCCCAGCGCCTCCTCGAGGCGCACCGAGGTCTCGACGTAGGTCAGGGAGTCGCCGCCGAGGCCGGCGAACGTGTCGTCGTCACCGACCGGGCGGCCCAGCACCGCGGTGAGCACGTCGCGCACGGTCTCGGGCTGCGCCGGGCCGGACCGCTCGGGCGCGGGCCGCGCGAGGGCGGCCACCGCCCGGTGGTCGGGCTTGCCGTTGGCCACCCGGGGCAGCTGCGCCACCGCGTGCACCTGCACCGCCGCGGCCGGCAGCCCGGTGGCGGCGGTGACCAGGCGGCGTACGCGGGCGAGCAGGCGGGTGGCCCCGCCGGTGGCCCGCGGCTCGACGGCCACGACCAGCTGCTCGGCGGCGCCGTCGACCGGCGGGGTGCTCGCGACCAGGGCGCGCACGCCGTCGTCGACCAGCGCGCGCTCGACGCGGTCGAGGTCGATGCGCAGCCCCATCACCTTGGCGGTGCGCGAGAGCCGGCCGACCACCTCCCACAGCCCGTCGTCGCCGCGGCGGGCCAGGTCGCCGGTGCGCAGCCGGTGCACCTCGCGGCCCCGGGCCAGGTCGCCGGGGCACTCCGCGTAGCCGAGCATCACGTTGGGGCCCTCGTAGACGAGCTCGCCGGTGCCCGCGGGCGAGCCGGGCACGTCGGCGAGCTCGAAGCGGCCGCCGGGCACGGGCAGCCCGATCGTGCCGGGCCGGGCGCCGGCGAGGTCGGGCGGCAGGTAGGCCATCCGCGCGGTCGCCTCGGTCTGGCCGTACATGACGAAGAGGTCGAAGCCGCGGCGCTGGCCCAGCTCGGCGTAGGCCCGCACCCGCTCGGGCGCCATCGCCCCGCCGGCCTGGGTGAGGTAGCGCAGGGTCGTGGGGGCCACCTCGTCGAGCCCGATCCGCTCGAGCAGCTCGAAGGTGTGCGGCACCCCGGCCAGCGAGGTGGCGCCGTGCTCGCGGGCGGCGGCCCAGAAGCACGGGTCGACGACCGAGGCGTCGCTGAGCAGCACGCCGGCGCCGCGCAGCAGGTGGGTGTGCAGCACCGAGAGCCCGTAGCAGTAGTGCAGCGGCAGGCTCAGCGCCGCCAGGTCGTCGTCGCGCAGCGGGAGGTAGGCAGCGATCGACTCGGCGTTGGCCTGCAGGTTCTCGGCGCTCAGGCGCACCAGCCGGGGCGAGCCGGTGCTGCCCGAGGTCGAGAGCAGGGCGGCCAGCTCGGGGTGCAGGTCGTGGGCGCTGCCGGGGCGCTGCTCGTCGAGGGCGTCGCCGCGCGCCACCACGTCGGGGTCGTACGCCGCCCGCGTCGCGGTCACCACGTCGGGCCGGGCCGCGTCGACGACGACCACCGGGTGCCCGCCCGCGAGGGCGGCCAGGTAGGTGGCGACCGAGTCGACGTCGGAGGCCATCTCGAGCAGCACCAGGCGGCGGACCGGCCCGAGGCGCTCGGCGCGCTCGGCGACGAGCGCGGCCAGGTCGGCGTACGAGACCACCCCCTCGTCGTGCACCAGGGCGCGGCGCCGCCCCCAGGCCGCGAGGTCGCGCGCGAACCCGACGCCCGGGGCGGGAGTCGTGGTGGGCGCCCCGGAGCGGTCCGGGAGGTGGGGGGCGATGCTCACCCCCCGAGGGTAAGGCAAGGCTCACCTATGCACGAGTCGTGGTCCCGTCCACCGGACCCGTCTCCTCCGATCGGTCAGTTCCCAAGACGTCTCCTCAGGTTCGCCGGACACGCGGCGCGAGCCGGGTCCACGATGACCGGGGCGACCCGGGAGGGGCCGCCCACCACCCCGACGACCTGACGACCTGACGACCTGACGAGGGAGCCTGCCCATGAGTCTCGACCGCACCACCCCCCACCCCGGCGCCGACCGCGCGCTGCCGCGGCTGGGCGCGCGCGCCGCCACCGCCGCCACCGTGCTGGCGCTGACCGCCGGCACCCTGGGCGCCGGGAGCCTGGCCGCCGGCGCCGCGAACGCCGCACAGACCTCCCCCCGGGTCTCCGCCGCGGCCGTGACCGGCACCGGCCTCCACACCGGTGCCGTCGAGGAGCGCCGCGCCCGCACCTGCCAGGAGGCCAAGCAGGACCTGCGCAAGGCCAAGAAGTCGGTGAAGAAGGCCCGCAAGGCCAAGCACAACCGCGCCACCAAGGTGTCCCGGGCCAAGAAGCGGGTGGAGAAGCGCAAGAACCGGCGCGACAAGCTGTGCGCGACCGGCGGTGGCACCACGACGCCCGGCCAGGTGCAGGACGAGGTCGACGAGTCGCGCGACGCGCTCGGCTCGCTGCCGCTGGGCCAGCTTGGCGCACTGCTGCCGGCCGAGCTCACCGGCCAGCTCGACACCGCCACCGCACAGCTGCAGGACCTGCTGGGCCAGCTCGAGGCCGGCATCCCCGGCGCCGACGCCGGTGAGCTGGCCGAGATCCTCGCGGCGCTGCAGGCGATGGACGTGCCCGGCCTGGTCGCGGCGGTCCAGTCCCTGCTGGGCGAGCTCACCGGTGGTGGGTTCGAGGGTGCCGACCCGGCCGCGGTCAGCACCGTCCTCACCACGCTGCTGGGCGGGCTGCCCGGCGGCACCGGCCTGCCGGGCGCCGACCTGGGCCAGGTCGCCGGCGCCCTCGCGGCGCTGCAGGGCGCCCTGGGCGCCTTCGACCCCGCAGCCGGGCCCGCCGGCCTGCTGGCGGCGGCCGAGGGCCTGGCCACCGCGCTGACCGGCCTGGCCGGCCAGCTCGACGGCGCCGACCTCGGCCCGCTGCTCGGGCTCTTCACCGAGCTGCAGGACCTCGGCGCGCTGTCCGGCGCCGACCCCACCGGCGTCTTCGCCCAGGTGCTCGAGGCACTGGTCGGCGAGCTCGGCTCGACCGGCTTCCTCGACCAGCTCGGCGGCGCGATCGACGCGGGCACGCTGGCACTGCTGCTGGGCTCGCTCGGCGACGTGCTGGGCGACCTGCTCGGCGGGCTGCTGGGCGGGCTGCCGGGCCTCCCGCTGCCCCGCGCGGCGGGCTGAGCCGGGCCGCGCGGCGGCGTACACGCTCGAGGAGCTTCATCGGCCGGCCGACGGACCTGGCGGGTGGCCGATGAAGCTTCATCGGCCACCCAGGAGTTTCATCGGCCGCCCGATGAAACTCTCCCGGCCGCGCCTCAGCCGGAGCCGACGCCGCCCAGGCGCAGCCAGGTGTCGACGACGGTGTCGGGGTTCAGCGACATCGACTCGATGCCCTGCTCGAGCAGCCACTGCGCGAGGTCGGGGTGGTCGGAGGGGCCCTGGCCGCAGATGCCGACGTACTTGCCCTGGGCCTTGCAGGCCTTGATGGCCAGCTCGAGCATGTAGAGCACGGCGGGGTCGCGCTCGTCGAAGCCGTCGGCGACCAGGCCGGAGTCGCGGTCGAGGCCCAGGGTCAGCTGGGTCATGTCGTTGGAGCCG
Organism: Nocardioides salarius; assembly: GCF_016907435.1. Taxonomy (NCBI): domain Bacteria; kingdom Bacillati; phylum Actinomycetota; class Actinomycetes; order Propionibacteriales; family Nocardioidaceae; genus Nocardioides; species Nocardioides salarius. The sequence continues at coordinate 1,664,527 of NZ_JAFBBZ010000001.1, forward strand.
ATCGAGAAGCCGTCGAAGTGCTCGAGGAACTGCTCGGCCAGCACCGCGTTGGAGGGCACCTCGCACATCATCACGACCTTGAGGCCGTTCTCGCCGCGCACCAGGCCGTGCTGGGCCAGCAGGTCGATCACCCCGCGCGCCTCCTTGAGCGTGCGCACGAACGGGATCATCACCCAGACGTTGGTCAGGCCCATCTCGTCGCGCACGTGGCGCAGCGCCTCGCACTCCATGGCGAAGCACTCGGCGAAGTCCTCGGAGAGGTACCGCGAGGCGCCGCGGTAGCCGATCATCGGGTTCTCCTCGTCGGGCTCGTAGCGCTCGCCGCCGACGAGGTTGGCGTACTCGTTGGACTTGAAGTCGCTCATCCGCACGATCACCGGCTCGGGGGCGAAGGCGGCGGCGATCGTCGAGACGCCCTCGGCGACCCGCTGCACGAAGAACTCGCGGGGCGAGGGGTAGGCCGCGATCATCTCCTCGACCTCGGCGCGCAGGTCGCCGGGCAGCGCCTGGGCGTCGTCCTGCAGCTCGAGCAGGGCGCGCGGGTGGATGCCGATCTGGCGGTTGATGATGAACTCCAGGCGGGCCAGGCCCACGCCCTTGTGGGGCAGGCGCGAGAAGGCGAAGGCCTGCTCGGGGGTGCCGACGTTCATCATGATCTTGACCGGGATCTCGGGCATCGAGTCGAGCTCGGTGCGCTCGACCTCGAAGTCGAGCAGACCCTCGTAGACCAGCCCGGTGTCGCCCTCGGCGCAGGTCACCGTCACCTCGCGGCCGTCGGCGAGGTCCCGGGTGGCGCGGCCGGTGCCGACCACGGCGGGGATGCCCAGCTCGCGGGCGATGATCGCGGCGTGGCAGGTGCGCCCGCCGCGGTTGGTCACGATCGCCGAGGCCCGCTTCATGATCGGCTCCCAGTCGGGGTCGGTCATGTCGGCGACCAGCACCTCGCCGGGGGTGAACTCGTGCATCTGGTCGATGTCGGTGAGCACCCGCACCGCGCCGGCGCCGATGCGCTGCCCGATCGCGCGGCCCTCGACCAGCACCTCGGCGCCCTTCGAGGCCGCCGGGTCCATGGCGTAGCGCTCGAGGGCGCCCGAGCGGCGCGACTGCACCGTCTCGGGGCGCGCCTGCAGCACGTAGAGGTGGCCGTCGACGCCGTCCTTGCCCCACTCGATGTCCATCGGGCGCCCGTAGTGCTCCTCGATGGTCAGCGCGTGGCGGGCCAGCTCGGTGACCTCGTCGTCGTCGAGGCTCAGCAGCCGGCTGCGCGACGGCTCGACGTCGACGAACTCGGTGGTGCGCCCGACCGCGGTGTCCTGGGTGTAGACCATCTGGGTGGCCTTGCCGCCGACGCTGCGCTTGAGCACCGCGGGGCGCCCCTCGCGCAGCGCGGGCTTGTAGACGTAGAACTCGTCGGGGTTGACCGCGCCCTGCACCACGCCCTCGCCGAGGCCGAAGGCGGAGGTGATGAAGACGGCGTCGGTGAACCCCGACTCGGTGTCCATCGTGAACATCACGCCCGAGGAGCCGATGTCGGAGCGCACCATCCGCTGCACGCCCGCCGAGATGCCCACGGCGTCGTGGGCGAAGTCGTGGTGGACCCGGTAGGCGATGGCGCGGTCGTTGTAGAGCGAGGCGTAGACCTCGCGCACGGCCTGCAGCACCGCGTCGATGCCGCGCACGTTGAGGAAGGTCTCCTGCTGCCCGGCGAAGGAGGCGTCGGGCAGGTCCTCGGCGGTCGCCGAGGAGCGCACCGCGAACGACGGCGCGTCGGCGCCCTCGCTGGTCGACTCCTCGACCAGCGCGTCGTAGGCGGAGCGGATGTCGGCCTCGAGGTCCTCGGGGAACGGCTGGCCCACCACGGCCTCGCGGATCTCGCGACCCACCTGGGCCAGGCGGCGTACGTCGTCGGTGTCGAGGTCGGCGAGCAGCCCGGAGATCCGCTCGGCCAGCCCGGTGTCGCCGATGAAGCGGTGGAACGCCTCGGCGGTGGTCGCGAAGCCGTTGGGCACCCGCACCCCCAGGTCGGTCAGGTGCGAGACCATCTCGCCCAGCGAGGCGTTCTTGCCGCCCACCTGGTCGATGTCGTCGAGCCCGAGGTCGGAGAACCACCGGACGTTGCTGTGCTGGCCCGGCTGGCCGGGCTCGTCGGTGCTGGCGGGCTGGGTCTGCTCGGTCATGCGGGGTTCTCTTCCTGGGTGCGGCGGACGCGCTCGGCGGCCTTGGCTCGGGAGGTGCGGTTCTGCAGGATCAGCGCGCTGATCTCCTCGACCGACTTGGCCGAGGAGTCGACGACGGGCAGGCGGTAGGCCTCGAAGAGCTGCTTGGCGCGGCGCAGCTCCCACCGGCACTGCTCGGGCGAGGCGTAGCGCGAGCCGGGGCGGCGCTCGTTGCGCACCCGGCTGAGCCGGTCGACGTTGGTGGTGATGCCCCAGCACCGGTCGGCGTACGCCGCCACCGGGCCGGGCAGGTCGCTGCGCTCGAGGTCCTCGTCGACCAGGGGGTAGTTGGCCACGAAGAGCCCGTGCTGCAGGGCCAGGTACATGCTGGTGGGGGTCTTGCCGCAGCGCGAGGGCGCCAGCAGGATCACGTCGGCGCGGTCCATCGCACGCAGGCTCTGGCCGTCGTCGTGCTCGATGGTGAACTCCACCGCGGCCATCCGGCTGTTGTAGCGCTGGATGTCGCCGACGCCGTGCAGCCGGGCGGCCTCGCGGCGACCCGAGCGGCCCAGGATCGACTCGACGCGCTGCATGTGCATGCCGAAGAAGTCGATCAGCGGGGCCCGCGTGCGGTTGAGCTCCTCACGCACGCCGTCCTCGGCCGCGGTGGTGAAGACGAGCGGGGTGACGGCACCCTCCATCAGCTCGTCGAGCATCGCCACGACCTCGCGGGCGTGCTCGACGGTGGAGATGAACGGGATGGTGGTGCGCTCGAACTTGGCGTCGGGGAACTGGATGAGCAGCGCGTTGCCCATCGTCTCCGCGCTGATGCCGGTGGAGTCGGAGAGGAAGAAGACGGGCACCACCGGGTCGGAGTCGTCCACCGTCCACCTCCTCGCCAGGGACCGTGCCTGCGGATGCCGGTCCTGTGCGGCACCGTAGCGCCTGGTCGCCACACTCGCGCGGGGCGCCGAGATGTGGTCGCCGAGAGTCACCCGTTGGAGGGGGGATCGAACGGCGGGGGGCGGGTAAAGGACGAGCGTGAGCATCTCCGTCGCCCCGGCCTCCGCGCAGGCCGGCCCCCGACCCCTGACGATCGCCTCGGTGCCCAGCGGTCACGTCTACGTCCGTCACCTCGCGCCCGAGGGAGCGACGCACGAGGCCCGGGTACGACGCCTGCCCGACCCGCCGCCGCGGGTCGCCGACCCCGAGCCCGGCCAGTGGTGGCCGCCGGCGATGCTGGACCCGGCGTGGGTGCGGGCCCACGACTTCGACCTGCTGCACCTGCACTTCGGCTTCGACGCGCTGCGCCCCGAGGACCTCGTCGCCTTCGCCGACGCCGTCCACGACACCGGCCGCGGCCTGGTGCAGACCGTCCACGACCTGCGCAACCCCCACCACGCCGACCGCGGCCTGCACGACGAGCAGCTCGACGCGCTGGTGCCGCGCGCCGACGCGCTGCTGACGCTGACCCCCGGCGCGGCCGAGGAGATCCGCCGCCGCTGGGGCCGCGAGGCCACCGTGGTGCCGCACCCGCACGTGGTCGACCTGCGCACGATGGCGGTGGCGGCCGACTGCCGCGCCCGGCGGCGCACCGGAGCGTTCCGGGTGGGGCTGCACGTCAAGAGCCTGCGAGCCTCGATGGCACCGATGCGGCTGCTGCCCACGCTGGCCGAGACCGTGGCCGACCTGCCCGACGCGGTGCTGCAGGTCAACGCGCACCGCGACGTGATGGAGGGCGGCGCCCGCGAGGACGTCGAGCTGCGCGGCTGGCTGCGCCGCGCGGCCGAGGCCGGACGGGTCGACCTGCGCGTCCACGACTTCCTGCCCGACGACGAGCTGTGGGCCTACCTGGGCTCGCTCGACCTGTCGGTGCTGCCCTACCGGTTCGGCACCCACTCGGGCTGGCTGGAGGCCTGCCGCGACCTGGGCACCACCGTGCTCGCGCCCACCTGCGGCTACTTCGCCGAGCAGGGCCCGGTGCTGGGCTACGAGCACGACGAGGACCACGTCGACCTCGACTCGCTGGCCTCGGCGGTGCGGCGCGCACACGCCGAGCGCCCGCGCTGGGGGGCCGGCATCGACGAGCGCCGCGCCCAGCGGCGCGAGGTGGCGCGGGCGCACGAGCGGGTCTACGCCGACGTGGCCCGGGCCCACGGCCGCCCGGTGGAGCGGTGAGCCGCCCGACCACGGGGCCGCTGCGCGTGTGCCTGGTGGCCTCCTCGCAGCACCCGATCCGCGAGCCGTTCGCCGGCGGTCTCGAGTCGCAGACCCACTACCTGGCCCGCGAGCTGCGGCGCCGCGGCCACCTGGTCTCGCTGTACGCCGCCCCCGGCTCCGACCCGGCGCTGCAGGCGCGCGAGCTGACCCTCGACCGGTTCCGGCCCAGCGCCGCCGCCAGCCGCGACGTCAACGCGCCCCCGGCGCGGTGGATGACCGAGCACCACGCCTACCTCTCCCTGATGCTCGACCTGGCCGGCGCGGGCGGCGACGAGGTCGACGTGGTGCACAACAACTCGCTGCACCACCTGCCGGTGGCGATGGCCCGCACGCTCACGGTGCCGGTCGTGACCACCCTGCACACCCCGCCCCTGCCCTGGCTCGAGTCGGCCTTCCACCTCAGCCCGGACACCCCGGCCGTCGCGGTCTCCGAGACCTGCCGGCGGATGTGGGCCCCGCGGGTGCGCGCCTCGGTGGTGCGCAACGGCGTCGACACCGAGCGCTGGCGGCCCGGCCCCGGCGGTGGCGCGGCGGTCTGGTCGGGCCGGATGACGGCCGAGAAGGCGCCGCACGACGCGATCCTGGCCTGCCGCCGCGCGGGGGTGCCGCTGCGGCTGGTCGGGCCGGTCAGCGACCCGGCGTACTACGACGCGATGGTGCGCCCGCTGCTGGGCGGCGACGTCGAGCACCTGGGCCACCTCCCCCACGACGAGCTCGTCGAGGTGGTCGGCGCGGCCTCGGTCGCGCTGGTCACCCCCCGCTGGGAGGAGCCGTACGGCCTGGTCGCGGCCGAGGCCATGGCCTGCGGCACGCCCGTCGCGGCCTACGACCGGGGCGCGGTCGCCGAGGTGGTCACGCCCGCCGCCGGGGTGGTGGTGGCGGCCGACGACGTCGACGCGCTGGCGGCCGCCCTGCCGCGCGCGGCGGCGCTGCCCCGCGACCAGGTGCGGGCCACGGCGGTGCGGGACTGCTCGCTGCAGCGGATGGTCGACGAGTACGAGGCGCTCTACGTCTCCCTGGCCGCCGCCGGCCGACCCGCCGCATGAGCACCGGACCCCTCGCGGTCGCGGCCCCCTCGACCGTCGGCTGCTACGTGCACCACCACGGCAGCGGCCACCTGCACCGCGCCGGGGCGCTGGCCCGTGAGGTGGCCGGGCGCGGGGTCTCGGTGACCGGCCTGTCCTCGCTGCCCCGCCCGGACGACTGGAGCGGTGAGTGGGTGGACCTGCCCCGAGACGACCCAGCGGAGCCCGGCTGCCCCGACCCCGCCGCCGCCGACCCGCTCGCCGGCGGCCGGCTGCACTGGGCGCCGCGACACCACGCGGGCCTGCTGGAGAGGCACGCCGCCGTCGCGGCCTGGCTGGCGCGCACCCGCCCCGCCGCGGTCGTCGTCGACGTGTCGGTCGAGGTGGCCCTGCTGGTCCGGCTGCACGGCGTGCCGGTGGTCTCGGTGGTGCTGCCGGGGGTGCGCGACGACGCGGCCCACCGGCTGGGCCACGACGTCTGCGACGAGCTCGTCGGGCTCTGGCCCGCCGAGGCGACCGCGACGCTGCTGGGGGTCGCGCCCGAGGTGGCCGGCCGAGTGCGGGCCCTGGGCGGGCTGTCCCGGTTCGAGGTCGAGGCGCCTCCCGGGCGACGGCGCCCCGGGCCGCCGCGGGTGCTGGTGCTCGGCGGTCGCGGCGGCGACGCCTGGGCCGAGGGCGAGCTCGAGGCGGCGACGGCCGCCGCCGGGTCGTGGGACTGGCAGGTGCTGGGCGGCACCGGCGGCTCCTGGGTCGCCGACCCGCGCGAGGCGATCCGCGACGCCGACGTGGTGCTGACCCACGCGGGCCAGAACGCGCTCGCCGAGGTGGCCGCGCTGCGCCGCCCGGCCGTGGTCGTGCCGGCCGAGCGGCCCCACGACGAGCAGCGGTGCACCGGCCGGGTGCTCGCCGCGGGCCCGTGGCCCGCCGTGGTCGTGCCGTCGCTGGCGGCCGCGCGCTGGCCCGACGTGCTCGACGAGGCGCGGGCCCTCGACGGCTCGGCCTGGGCGGGCTGGGTCGACGGGCACGCCGCGGCGCGCTTCGCCGACGTCGTGGAGCAGGTGGCCCGATGACGGGCACCGCGGTGGTCACGATCGCGCACGGGCGCCACGAGCACCTGGCCCGCCAGCGCGCGTCGCTCGCGCTCGGCGACCGGCTGCCCGACCTCACCGTCGTGGTCGCCATGGACGACGACCCGCCCGTGGCCGACCTGCCCGGGGCCCCGACCCGGGTCCTGCACCTGCCGCCCGACCCCCGGGGGCTCCCCCTGGCCCGGGCCCGCAACGCCGGGGTGGCCGAGGCGGTGCGCCTCGGGGCCGACGCGCTGGTGCTGCTCGACGTCGACCTGCTCGCCGGGCCCGGCCTCCTCGCGGCGTACGCCGACGTGGTGGCCCGCGAGCCGGACGGGCTGTGGTCGGGGCCGGTCACCTACCTGCCGCCGGCGCCGCCGGCCGGCTACGACCTCGAGACCCTGGAGCGTCTCGACGACCCGCACCCGGCCCGGCCCGCACCGGCGCCGGGCGAGGTGGTGCACGACGCCTCCCCCGACCTGTTCTGGTCGCTCTCCTTCGCCACCTCGGCGGCGACCTGGGAGCGGATCGGGGGCTTCTGCGAGGACTACGTCGGCTACGGCGGCGAGGACACCGACTTCGCCCGGCTCGCGGTGGCCCGCGGCGTGCCGCTGGGCTGGGTGGGCTCGGCCCGGGGCTTCCACCAGCACCACCCGACCCAGCACCCGCCGCGCCAGCACCTCGACGACGTGCTGCGCAACGGGGCGCTCTTCCACCAACGGTGGGGCTGGTGGCCGATGACGGGCTGGCTGGAGGCCTTCGAGGCCGAGGGGCTGGTCGTGCGGGCCGGTGACGGGTGGGCGCGGGCCTGAGCCCAGGCGGGCGGGGGCGGGGGTCAGCGCCGCCGGCGCGCCAGCACCCGCTCGAGCAGCCGCGCCACGTCGGCGGCCAGCGGACGGTCGGCGGGGTCCTTGGCGAGCATCCGCTGCACCACCTCGCCCAGCCGCCGGTCGACGCTCGGCGGCAGGTCGGGGGCGGGGTCGTTGAGGTGCGCCAGCGCCGAGGCCACCGGCGAGTCGCGCTGGAAGGGCTTGACGCCGGTCAGGCACTGGAAGGCCACCACGCCCAGCGAGTAGACGTCGGAGGCCGCGGTCGCGCGCCGGCCCGAGACCTGCTCGGGCGAGATGTACTCCATCGTGCCGAGCACCTCGCCGGTGCTGGTCAGCGGCTCGACGTCGTCGCCGGTGGCGATCCCGAAGTCGACGAGCACCGGCTGGCCGGACTCCCCGACCACGATGTTGGCGGGCTTGATGTCGCGGTGCACCACCCCGGCGGCGTGCACCGCGCTGAGCGCGGAGGCCAGCTGGGCCACGAGGCCGGCGACCTCGAGCGGGGGCAGCGGGCCGCGCTCGGTGACCAGCTCGCCGAGGGTGTCGCCGGTGACCAGGCGCATCGCGAGGTAGGGCTGGACGGCGATCCCGTCGTCGTCCTCGCCCACGTCGTAGACCTGGGGCAGCCCGGGGTGCGAGAGCTGGCGCAGGGTGCGCGCCTCGGCCTCGAAGCGGTGCCGCGCGGTGTCGTCGTCGGCGCGCTGGGCGTGCAGCCGCTTGAGCGCGACCAGGCGCTCGTCGACGAGGTCCTGGGCGGCGTAGACGCTGCCCATCGCGCCGCTGCCGATCAGCTCGACCAGCTCGTAGCGCCCACCGACCACCAGCGACGTCGCCGCAGGGGTCTCGGGGGAACGGTGCGTGGTCATCGTCGTGATGATCGCACCGACCACCCCACCCCTGACCACCTCCCCGCCCATAGAGGTGAGAGGCTCGACGGTCGAGCAGTCACTTCCGCACCACCCACCGGTCGGTCCTGCACCACCGACCGGTCACGTCCGTGCCATCCTGGCCCCATGGCCGACCCCGCCGCCCCGGCCCGCCGCGGGCGCCCCGGCCACGACCGGTCCGACGTGCTGCGCGAGGCGGTGGCGCTGTTCAACCGGCAGGGCTACGACGCGACCAGCATGGGCGACCTGGCGCGCGAGCTGGGGCTGACGAAGTCGGCGATCTACCACCACGTGACGAGCAAGGAACAGCTGCTCGAGATGGCGCTCGACGCCGCGCTGGCCGAGCTCAGCGAGGCGGTCGAGGCCGCCACCACCCCGTCGTACGCCGCCCCCGCGGGCCGGCCGCCCGCCTCGGCCTACGAGCGGCTGCGGGCGCTCGTCGCGCGCAGCGTGGAGGTGCTGGTGGCCCACCAGCCGGAGGTGACGCTGCTGCTGCGGGTGCGCGGCAACAGCCCGGTCGAGGTGGCGGCGCTGGAGCGGCGGCGCTGGATCGACGCGCGCCTGGCCGACCTGGTGCGGGCCGCGGCGGAGGAGGGCTCGCTGCGCGACGACGTCGACCCCGACCTGGTCAGCCGGTTGCTCTTCGGCATGGTCAACTCGCTGGTCGAGTGGCATCGACCCGGCGGCGACGTCGACGCGGGCGTGCTCGCGCACGCGGTGACCACCCTGGCCTTCGACGGCCTGCGCGCGGCACAGCCCGACCCCGCCTGAACCCGCCTGGACCGCGGTCCGGCGGCCGGGACCGCTCAGGCGTCGAAGTCGACGGTGACCGCGTCGGTGAGCGGGCGCGCCTGGCAGGTCAGCACGAAGCCGGCCTCGACCTCGGCGGGCTCGAGGGCGTAGTTGCGCGCCATCTCGACCTCGCCCTCGCGCACCAGCGCCCGGCAGGTGCCGCACACCCCGCCGCGGCAGGCGAAGGGCAGGTCGGCCCGGGTCTCCTGGGCCGAGTCGAGCAGCGGCCGGTCGCGCGCGACGGTCGCGGTCGAGCTGAGCCCGTCGAGCACCACCGTCGCCTCGCTGGTCGCCCGGCCCGACCCGGCGCCGGGGGCGGCTGCGGCACGCACCAGCTCGGGCGGCGGCTCGTCGACGAAGAACAGCTCGGCGTGCACCTGCCCGGGCTCCAGGCCCAGCCGCCCGAGCACGCTGCGGGCGTCCTGCACCATCCGGTGCGGCCCGCAGAGCCAGGCGTGGTCCACGTCATCGACGGGCGCCAGGCTGGTCAGCACCCGCTCGAGCCGCGCGGCGTCGAGGCGGCCCGAGAGCAGCTCGACGTCGCGCGGCTCGCGGCTGAGCACGTACACGACCTGCAGCCGGGCGGGGTGGGCGTTCTTGAGATCGGCGACCTCCTCGGCGAACATCACCGAGGCGGTGGTCCGGTTGCCGTAGAGCAGCGTGACCCGGGCGTCGGGGTGGGCGAGCAGGCTGGCGGCGATCGAGAGCACCGGGGTGATGCCCGACCCGGCCGCCACGCACAGGTGCCGCCCGCCCGCGGCGAGCACCTCGGGGGTGGCGCGGAACCCGCCGGGGGCCAGCTGGACCTCGACGTCGTCGCCGGGGCGCACCTCGCGCACCAACCACGACGAGACGGCGCCTCCGGGGATCTCGCGGACGCCGATGCGTGGCGCCGCGCCCACCGGGGAGCAGATCGAGTAGGAGCGGCGGTGCTCGACGCCGTCGACGACGCGGCGCACGGTCAGCGACTGACCGGCGTCGAAGGCCAGCTGCTCGCGCAGCTCGTCGGGCACCTCGAAGGTGATCGCGGCGGCGTCGTCGGTCAGCGCGTCGGCCGCGGCCACGCGCAGGGCGTGGAAGGTGCGGCTGCGGGGGCGCTCGACGGCGGGTGCGCTCATCTCAGATCTCCTTGACGTGCTCGAACGGCTCGCCGCACGCGGTGCAGCGGTAGAGCGCGGTGCAGGCGGTCGGGCCGTACTCCGAGGTCAGCTCGGGCCCGCCCGAGCCGCAGCGCGGGCAGTCCAGCCGGCGCCGGGTGACGCCCAGGCTCAGCGGCACCGGGCCGGCCGGGCGCGGCGCGGCCGTGCCCGGCGGGGAGATGCGGTGCTCGCGCAGCGCGGCACGCCCACGCGGGGTGATCCAGTCGCTGGTCCACGGCGGGCTGAGCCGCACCTGCACCCGCACCTCGTCGAAGCCGGCCTCGGTGAGGGCCCGCACCAGGTCGTCGCGCATCGTGGCCATCGCCGGGCAGCCGGAGTACGTCGGCGTCAGCGCCACCGTCACCGCGGTGCCGCAGGGGTGGTCGGCGACGGTGACCTCGCGCAGCACCCCGAGGTCGAGCAGCGTCAGCATCGGCATCTCGGGGTCGGTGACGCCTGCGGCGACCGCCTCGGCATCGGCGACGCCCGGGCCGCGCGTGCGCTCGGCCGTGCTCATGCTCACCACCGCCCCAGCGGGTGCGCGCGGGCCACGACCTGCATCTCGGCCAGCATCCGGCCCAGCGCCTCGGTGTGCATGCCGTCGCGTCCGGTGCGTCCCCGCACCCCGGCCCGGGGGGCGACGTCGGGCCACGAGCACCGCGCCTCCGCGAGCACCTGCGCCAGCACCCCCTCGACCTCCTCGGCCGTGGCGGCGGGGTCGACGCCCGCGCCGGCCTGCGCCAGACGCGTGGCGACCGGGTGGGCGTCGAGCTGCTCGGGGTGCCAGGGCGCCAGCTCGTCGAGGGCGGCCAGCAGCCGGCGCCGCGACTCCTCGGTGCCGCGGGCCAGGGTCACCACCCAGCGGGCGGCGTAGTCGCGGTGGTAGGTGACCTCGGTGGCGCCCTTGGCGCCGATCGCCGCCAGCACCGGGTCGCGGGTGCCGGCCAGCCGGTGCAGCAGCGCCAGCCGGGCGGTGGAGAAGAGCAGCAGCCGCACCACCAGGTGCGCGAAGTCGCCGTGCTCGAGCTCGACCAGCCGGGTGCAGCGCAGCTCGCCGGCCTCGCGGAAGAAGGCGAGCCGGTCCTCGTCGGGGGCGGGCGAGCCCTCGGCGAGCACCGGCACCACGGCGGGGTCGGCGGCCGCGGCGCGGGCCAGCAGCAGCCGGGCCTGGCCGAGCAGGTCGAGCGCGATGTTGGCGACCGCGATGTCGTCCTCGAGGTCGGGCGCGCGGCTGCACCACTGCGAGAGCCGGTGCGAGAGCACCAGCGCGTCGTCGCCGAGCCCCAGGCAGTACGCCGCCAGGTCGGCGCCGTCGACCCCCTCGGGCATCGTCGTGTCGACACCGGCCAGGGGGTCCTCGAAGGACGTGCCGAAGGCCCACTGGCCCGACACGTCGCCGTGGTCCTCGACCAGGCCGTCGTACACCGACTCGTGGCTCGTGTGCTGGCTCGCGTGCTGGCTCATGGGGGCACGCCTCACATGTGGGGGACGTCGGCGGGGACGTCGTAGAAGGTGGGGTGGCGGTAGACCTTGTCGCCCGACGGCGCGAAGAGCGGGTCCTTCTCGTCGGGGCTCGAGGCGGTGATCGCGTCGGCGCGCACCACCCAGATGCTCACGCCCTCGTTGCGGCGCGTGTAGACGTCGCGGGCGTGGTGCAGCGCCATCGTGTCGTCGGCGGCGTGCAGCGAGCCGACGTGCACGTGGTTGAGGCCGCGCTTGCCGCGCACGAAGACCTCGTAGAGGGGCCACTCGGCCCGGGGGCTGGTGTCGTCGGGGGTGGTGTCGTCGGGGGTGGTGGTCATCGTCGTCTCTTCGCTCACGGGGTCTCGACCCGCCCGTCGGCTCGCTCGACCTGCGCGCGGCCTCGCCCGGGCTCCTTCGTCGCCCGCGCGAACGCGCTTGCTGCGTCGCGCACCCACGCACCCTCCTCGTGGGCGCGGCGCCGGTGGGCGATGCGCTCGGCGTTGCAGGGCCCGGCGCCGCTGATCACCCGGGTCAGCTCGTCCCAGTCGGGCTCGCCGAAGTCGTGGGCTCCGCGCTCCTCGTTCCAGCGCAGGTCGGGGTCGGGGAGGGTGACCCCGAGCCGCTCGGCCTGCGGCACGGTCATGTCGACGAACTTCTGGCGCAGCTCGTCGTTGGTGTTGCGCTTGATGCCCCAGGCCAGCGAGCGCGCGGTGTTGGGCGAGGCGTCGTCGGGCGGGCCGAACATCATCAGCGCCGGCCACCAGAACCGGTCGACGGACTCCTGCACCATCGCGCGCTGCTCGTCGGTGCCGCCCATCATCGTCATCAGCAGCTCGTAGCCCTGGCGCTGGTGGAAGGACTCCTCCTTGCAGACCCGGATCATCGCGCGCCCGTAGGGCCCGTAGGAGGTGCGGCACAGCGGCACCTGGTTGCAGATCGCCGCGCCGTCGACCAGCCAGCCGATGGTGCCGACGTCGGCGTAGGACAGCGTGGGGTAGTTGAAGATGGAGGAGTACTTCTGCCGGCCGTCGACGAGCATCTGGGTCAGCTCGCCCCGGGAGACGCCGAGGGTCTCGCAGGCCGAGTAGAGGTAGAGCCCGTGGCCGGCCTCGTCCTGCACCTTGGCCAGCAGCACCGCCTTGCGGCGCAGCGAGGGCGCCCGGGTCAGCCAGGCACCCTCCGGCTGCATCCCGATGATCTCGGAGTGCGCGTGCTGGGCGACCTGGCGCACCAGGGTCCGACGGTAGGCCTCGGGCATCCAGTCACGCGGCTCGATGCGCTCGTGGCGGGCGATGACGGCCTCGAACCGCTCCTCGAGCAGCGCCTCGTCGGTGCGCTCGTCGGTGCGCTCGCCGGCACTGGTGCTCATCGGGCCTCCTGGGATTACTGACCGCTCGGTCTGTTAATTGCACCACGGCGTGGCCCCGCTCACAAGTGCCCCGAGCAGGGACGACGCGCGAGGATGGGCGGATGGACGTCGACGTCGAGGTGCACACCCACATCGCCCGCTCGCCGCAGGAGGTCGCGGCGTACGCCGGCGACCCGGGCAACGCGCCGCGGTGGTACGCCAACATCCGCAGCGTCGAGTGGCGCACGCCGCCGCCGGTGAAGATCGGCTCGCGGATGGACTTCGTGGCCCGGTTCCTGGGCCGGCGGCTGGCCTACACCTACGAGGTGGTCGAGCTGGTGCCCGGCGAGCGGCTGGTGATGCGCACCAGCGACGGACCCTTCCCGATGGAGACCACCTACACGTGGTCGCCCGAGGGCGACGGCACCCGGATGACCCTCGCCAACCGGGGCCGGCCCAGCGGCTTCGCCGGGGTCTCGGCACCGGTGATGGCGCTGGCGGTGCGCCGGGCGACGCGCAAGGACCTGGCCCTGCTCAAGGCGCACCTCGAGCGCTGACCCGCCGGCTCTGCGGCCGGCTCTGGGGGAGGGTCAGGGACGGGCCAGGGTCGAGGCGACGTCGTCGACGATCGTCACGACGTGGCGCAGCGAGGTGATCAGCGAGCCGTAGAGCGGCCAGCGCAGGCCCGGCAGGTCCTGGGCCGACAGCTCGTTGGTCAGCGCGTCGATCTCCTCGCGCAGCGAGTGCAGGTAGGCCTCGGGGTCGCTGATGCGGCGCCCGACCTGGTCGAGCAGGCGCAGGAACGGGTCGCGGAAGCGCGGGTCCCAGTCCTCGGCCTCGATCACCGACTCCTCCAGGGTCCGGGCGATGGCGCGGGCCTGGGCGACGCCCTCCTCGAGGCGCACCAGCACGTCGCTGCCGCGCTCGGTGTCGCTGACGCTGGACGAGCGGTGGCGGCGGGGGTTCCACCACTGCGACTCGCGGGAGTACTCCAGCAGCCACTCGGCCCGGTCGACCTCGGCGTCGATGCCGCGGGTCTCCTCGACCCAGGCCCGCACCCCCTCGTCGTCGACGCCCTCGTCGAGCTCGGAGGCCATCCTCCGCAGCAGCGCCCCGAGTCGGCGGTGGATCAGGTCGAGCTGGTGCTCGGCTCCGCGGTCGTCGAGCGGGGGCACCACCAGGAGGTTGACGACGATGCCGGTCAGCACCCCGATCGCGGTCGCCAGCAGCCGGTCGACCAGCTCCGACTCCTCCGAGGTGCCGCCGAGGGTCAGCAGGAACAGCGCGGTGGTGGCGACCGCCACGCCCTCGAGCCGCAGCGGGGGCAGCCGGGCCAGCAGCAGCCCGACCAGCACCCCGAGCCCCACCGACAGCGGGCCGTAGCCGAGGAGCTCGAAGACGGCGTAGGCCAGCAGCACGCCCAGGAAGGTCGCGGCCACCGACTGGCCGCCGCGCAGCACCGAGCGGTAGACGGTGGCGTGCACGGTCAGCAGCGCCACCCAGGGCGCCAGGAACGCCTGCTCGAGGTCGAGCCAGGTGTCGGCGAGCACCCACGCGACGACCGTGGCGATGGTGGCCTTGACGACCTGGAGCAGGTCGGTGTGCACCGCGGGCTCGCGCAGCCGGCCCAGGGCCGAGCGCACCTGGGAGCGGACCTGGGGACGCTGCACCGGCATGCCCCGCTCAGGCGTGCGGGCCGGGGCGGCGCACGTGGTCGGGGCGGAAGCCGTGGTCGATCCCCCACAGCAGCGCCCGGGTGCGGCTGTCGACGCCGATCTTGCGGTAGAGCGAGCGGATGTAGGTCTTGACGGTGTTGAGCCCCAGGAACGCCCGCTCGGTGATCTCCTGGTTGCTCAGGCCCTGGCAGATCAGCGCCAGCACCTCGGCCTCGCGGGGGCTCAGCCCGTGCTCGCGGCCCGGCCAGCGCCCGAAGTCGTCGCTCTCGGGCGTCGCCACGTTGCCGGGCAGCACCCGCTCGCCACGGTGCACGGCCTCGATCAGGTCGACGAGCTCCTTGGCGGGGATGCCCTTGGGGATGTAGCCGGCGGCGCCCGCGGCCAGCGAGGCCTCGACGAGCTCGGGCTCGGTGTTCCAGCTGAAGATCACCAGGCGACCGCTGCCGCCGGCCATCAGCCGGGCCACGTCGACGTCGCCGCCCTGCACCTGGCCGAAGGAGTCGTAGAGCACCACGTCGACGTCGCCGACCACCGGCATCCCGCTGTCGAGCTCGACGACGCTGATCCGGTCGGAGAACGGCTCGAGGACGGCGGCGATGCCGGCGACGACGATCTCGTAGTCGTTGACGATCGCGACGCGCACGTGGCTGGACATGGCTCGATCATAGGGACGACACGTGCCGGACACCTCGTCGCCGCCGGGAGGCGGGACGCTGCTCATCCCCAGGGATGATGCTGTCGCGCGAGGACCTGTGGCAGCCCGGCCCGCTCCTCGTCGACTCGGCCGGGCGCGGGGGCGCGACCTACGATGACGAGGACCAGACCAACGACACCCGGGAGGTGGGACATGGACACGCACGTCGACGCACAGGTGACCCAGACGCGGATGAGCCTGATGCAGCAGCTCGCACGGATCGAGCGGCGAGATCCGGTCCTGTCCGCCCGGGTGCGGCTGCAGGCCATCGACCTGCACCGGGCCTGGACCGGGCGGCGTCTCGACACCGACGAGTACGCCCTGCGCCTGGCCGGGCTGTGCGACCAGGTGCGCGAGCAGGCGGACACCGCCCCGCCCCTGCCCGCTGTCGAGCCCTGCTGAGCCGGGCCGGCCGGCCCGGACGAGCCGGCTCGTGGGCCGGGTGGGCTCAGAGCCGGTCGGCGCGCACCAGCGTGCCGCGCTCGAGGGCACGCACCTCGACCGTGCGCAGGCCGGCCGCCGCGAGGTCGGGGGCCAGCGACGCAGCCTGCTCGGGCGTGCCCAGCTGCAGCACCAGCAGCCCGTCGCCCGCCAGGCAGGCGCCAGCGGCGCGGATGCACGCCCGGGCCACGTCGAGGCCCTGCGGGCCGCCGTCGATGGCCAGCGTCGGGTCGGCGGGGTAGCGCCCCACCTCGGCGCTCGGCACCCACGGCGGGTCGGCGACCACCAGCGCGAAGCGCTCCTCGTCGAGGGGCAGGCGGGCCAGGTCGGTGTGCACCACATCGACCTGCGCGGCCATCGCGTTGGCCTCCGCGTTGGCCACCAGCAGCTCGACGGCGCGCGGTGAGAGGTCGACGCAGGCGATCGAGCGGTCGGTGCCGTGCACGGCCAGCAGGCCGATGTGGCCCACCCCGGCGCACAGCTCGAGCACCCGGCCGGCCGGGGCCGCGTCGAGCAGCTCGCGGGCCCACAGCGACTGCGCCTGCGTCCAGGGGCGCGGCTCGAGCACGCTGTCGTCGTACGCGATCTCGAGGGGGCCGAAGCCCATCCGGCGCAGGCTCGTCTCGGGGCTGGTCGCCGGGGTCCGCTCGGGGGTCGGTGCAGGCATGCGTAGCAACCTAGGTCACGCACGGACACCCTTGTGGGGGTGGATGAGCCACCTCCGGGCGGGGAACGGTCAGGACATGCCCCTCCTTCCCCGTGCCCGCGGCCCGCTCAGCGCCGCCCTGATCGCGGACCTGCGCGGCGATGCGCCCCTGCCCGACGACGCGCCCGCTCCGGGCCGGCCCGGTTCCGGCGACGAGGAGCTGGCGCTGTGGCTGCTCTACGAGCTGCACCACCACGGCTTCGACGACGCCGTCGCCGGCGGTGCCGACCACGAGTGGCGCCCCGACCTGCTGGCGGTCCGCGGCGACCTCGAGCGGCGCCTCGAGCAGCGCTGGCGCGAGCGGGTCGCGGCCGCCGACCTGCCCGAGCTGCCCGTCGGGGCGGAGCCGGCCGACCTGGCCCGCGCCTTCTTCGCGTTCTGCGAGGCCGACACCGGCGCCGAGTCGGTGGCCCGGTTCGTGCAGCGCGAGGCCGACGAGGAGCAGCTGGCCGAGGTGCTGCGGCAGCGCTCGATCTACCACGTCAAGGAGCAGGACGCGGCGATGTGGACCCTGCCGCGCCTGCCCGACACCACCAAGGCGCACCTGGTGACGATCGCGGCCGACGAGTACGGCAACGGCCATCCCGACGACCTGCACGCCCAGCTGTGGGCGCGCGGCATGCGCGCCTGCGGCCTCGACGCGTCGTACGCCGCCCACGTCGACGGCGCGCTGCCGGAGGTGCTCGAGCAGAACAACCTGATGAGCCTGCTGGGCCTGCACCGGCGCCTGGCGCCCGCGGCGCTGGGCCACCTGGCGGCCTTCGAGGTCACCAGCGCGGTGCCCTCGCGGCGGGTGGTGCGGGGCATGGAGCGGCTCGGCACGCCCGAGCCGATGGTGGCCTACTACCGCGAGCACATGGTCGCCGACGCGGTGCACGAGCAGCTCGCGGTGCGCGACCTCGTCGGCTCCTACGTCGCCGAGGTGCCCGGCAGCGAGCCGGAGATCGCGTTCGGCGCGGCCGTGTGCCTGCTCGCGGAGGCCGCCACGGCGACCGCCGTGCTCGAGCACGTGCGCCGCGGTGCCGGCGAGACCGAGGCCAGCGAGGACGTGGCATGAGCGAGCCCACGCAGGTCACGCTCTGTGAGGACGGGCCGATGCTGGTGCGCGGCGAGGTGGTCGTGGAGGACGAGGACGGCCAGCGGCACGTGTCGACGCGGCCCGTCACGGCCGTGTGCCGCTGCGGCGCCTCCTCGCTCAAGCCCTGGTGCGACGGCTCGCACAAGGCGCTGGCCGGCGGCCAGCGCGCCCGGCGGCTCGGCTCGGTGTGAGCCCCGCGGCGTCCGAGCCCGGCAGGCCAGGCAGGCCCGGCGCGCCCGGGGAACCCCGGGTCCTGAGGGCGCCGATGCGCTCGCGCGACGACACGGTCGACCACGGCGCCGCCGTACGCCGCGCGCTGGCCCGGCGCGTGTGCGGGGTCGGTGGGCGGCTCTCGCGCGAGCCGCTCGACCTCGCCGACGCGCTGGCGCTCGTCGAGGAGGAGCACGACCAGCGCGTCGCGGCCCGGCTGCGGCGCTTCGCCGACGAGGCCGACGGGACCCTGGCCTGGACCCGTGACGCCGACGGCGGCTGGTGGATGGGCGAGCTGGAGGGTGGCTGGCGCTACGACGTCGACCCCGAGGCGCACCGCCTCGACCTGGCGCACGTGCGGCCCTGCGCCTGGCGCGAGGTCGCCGACGTCGACGTCCCGCCGGCGGTGCGGACCTCCTTCGCCCGCGGCGGGCGCAACCTGCAGCGCATCCACGACCGCTGACGCCGACCCGCCTGCCGGTGGGAGGGGCGTGGATGATGGGGCCGTGACCTCGCTCCAGGACCCCCTCGCCCTCGCCCACGGACCCGCGTGGGCCAACCGCATCACGCTGGCGCCGCTGACCAACCTGCAGTCGCACCCCGACGGCAGCCTCTCCGACGACGAGCTCGACTGGCTCGTGGCGCGCGGCGAGGGCGGCTTCGCGATGGTGATGACGTGCGCCGCGCACGTCTCGCCCGAGGGCCAGTGCTGGGACGGCCAGCTCGCCGTGTGGGACGACCGGTTCCTGCCGGGCCTGACCCGGTTGGCCACGGCCCTGCGCGAGAGCGGCACCACCTCGTGCGTGCAGCTGCAGCACGGCGGCATGCGCGCCTCGCAGTCGCTGTCGGGCCACCCGACCGTGGCCCCGTGGGACGACGAGGCCAAGGGCGCCCGGGCGCTGAGCACCGGCGAGGTGCAGCGGGTCGTGCAGGACTTCGTCGACGCCGCGGTGCGCTGCGAGCGCGCCGGCTTCGACGGCGTGCAGGTGCACGGCGCCCACGCCTACCTGCTGGCGCAGTTCCTCGACGCGCGCTCCAACCACCGCACCGACGCCTACGGCGGCTCCGCCGAGAACCGGGCCCGGGTCTTCCACGAGGTCGTCGACGGCATCCGCTCCGCCACCGGGCCCGACTTCCAGGTCGGGATGCGACTGACCCCCGAGCGCAGCGGCATCGCGCTCGCCGAGTCGACCGCGCTGGCCGAGCAGCTGATGGTCTCGGGCGCGGTCGACCACCTCGACATGTCGCTGTGGGACGTGCGCAAGGCGCCCTTCGAGACGGCGTACGACGGCGCGCTGATCGACCACTTCACGGCCCTCGAGCGCGGCAGCGCCCGTCTCGGGGTGGCCGGCGGCATCGTCTCGACCGCCGACACCGACTGGTGCCTCGAGCGGGGCGCCGACTTCGTGACCGTCGGCACCGCCGGCATCCTGCACCACGACTTCGCCCGCCGCGCGCTGGCCGACCCCGCCTTCACCATGGCCGCCACGCCCGTCAGCCGCGACCACCTGCGCGCCGAGCGCGTGGGCCCCGACTTCATCGAGTACCTCGCCGCGGGGTGGGACTTCGTTGCCTGAGCCGACCCCCTCCCCGGTGCCCGCGCCCGAGCCGGTGCCCGCCACCGGCACCCCCTCCTGGCAGGCCCGCCTGGCGGTGCGCGCCTTCGGGCTGGTGCCCGGCGCGCTCGTGACCCGGGTCTTCACCCACCCGCCGCGCCTGCGCACGCCGCTGGTGCCCCGTTCGCTGGCCGCGCGCCACGACGTGGCCACCACCGAGGTCGGCGCCGGACGGGTCGCGACCGTGACCCCGGCCGGCGCGCGCGACCACGTCTTCTACCTGCACGGCGGCGCCTACACGCTGCAGGCGCAGCACTGGCCGTTCCTCTCGCGGCTGCTGCCGCACGGCTACGCCGTCTCGCTCGTCGACTACCCCCTCGCGCCCGAGCACACCGTCGACGAGACGCTGCCCATGGTGCGCGAGGCGTGGGGGCTGGCCGTCGAGGCCGCGGCCACCGCCGGCCGCCCGGCGCCGGTGCTGGCCGGCGACTCCGCGGGCGGCGGGCTCTCGCTGGCGCTGCTGCAGCAGCTGCGCGACGAGGGCGCGACGATGCCGCGCGCCACGGTGCTGCTCTCGCCGTGGGTCGACGCCGTGATGGCCGACGCCGGCACGATCGCCGCCGACCGGCTCGACCCCCTGCTGAGCCGGCGGGCCCTGCACGGCGCCGCCCGGCTGTACGCCGGCCCGCACGGGCTCGACGACCCGCGCATCTCCCCCGGCCTCGCCGACCTCTCGGGACTGGGCCGGGTGCTGGCACTGGTGGGCACCCGCGAGGTCTTCTGGCCGCAGTGCGAGCGGCTGGCCCAGCAGGCCGCGGCCGCCGGGGGCACCGACCTCGAGCTGCGGGTGCGCGAGGGCCTGCCGCACGACTGGGCGCTCTTCCCGGGCCTGCCCGAGCAGCGCGGCCTGGCCGCCGAGCTGGTGGCCTGGCTGGCCGACTGAGCCGGCTGACCTGGCTGGTCCGGCCGGGCGCTCAGTCCAGCAGGAAGCGGGCCACGAAGACCCGGTCGTCGGCGTCGAGGCGCTGGGCGGTGACCTCGAAGGCCGCCACCACCTCGCTGCCGTCGGCGCGCACCACCGGCACCCGCACCACCTGGTCGAGCAGCACGTCGCGCCCGTGCGAGGCGTGCATCGTCGTGCCGGCCACGTGGGCCTGGCGGAAGCGCTCGGGGACCACCACCAGCACCCGCCGGCCCTCGAGCCGCGAGGGGTCGTCGTAGCCCAGGAAGGCGGCGACCTCGGGGCTGACCCCCACGATGTCGTGGCGCGCGTCGGTGACCACGACGGGCGCCTGCGCGACCAGCGCCGCGACCGCCGGGGAGCCGATGAGCGGCGAGGGCGCGGGGCGGGCCACGTCGAGGCCGGTGCTGCGCCACGGCACCGGCCGGGCGCCGCGCGCCTGACCGGTCACCTCGCCGCAGAGCCAGTCGCGCATCAGCTCGATCTCGGGCTGGGTGGTGGGGGCCAGCAGCCGGCCCTCGCGGGCGTGGGCCAGTGCCGAGCCCAGCGAGGCGTTGAGGACCTCGAAGTGCGGCACCGACGCGGCCGGCACCCTCAGCACCAGGCGCGCCGCGCTGACGCCCGGCTCGACGGCGCCGGCCATGATCGCCTCGCCGTCGTCGTGCAGCAGCGGCAGCGGCAGCTGCTCGTGGAGCAGGTTGAGGGCGTCGCTGGCGGCGGCGTGCTCGTCGAGTGCGCCCGGCTCCTCCTCGAGGCGCAGCAGCAGGTGCTCGCGCAGCAGCCCGGCGGCGTGCTCCTGCCAGGCGTGGTGCATCAGCAGCGGCACGTCGAGCAGCTCGACCTCGACGACGCCGGCGCCGCCCTGGTAGGCCGCACCCGGGTCGTGACCGGCCCGGGCCCGGGTCTCACCGATCTCGAACCACACGGTCTTGCCCCGCCCCGGACGCATCTCGACGTCCCAGACGTCGACGCAGTCGGCGATCAGGTGCAGCCCCCGGCCGGTGCCCGACGTGGTCGTCCAGTGCCGCGGCACGGGCCGGTGCGAGCTGGAGTCGTCGACCTCCACGCGCACGGCGCGCGGGCCGCAGCGCACCCGCAGGCGCACCTCCCCGCCGGCGTGCACCACGGCGTTGGTGACCAGCTCCGAGACGGCCAGCTCGGTGGCCTCGACGAACCGCTCGGCGCCCGCCTCCGCGAGCAGGCGGCGTACGAGACGACGGGCCTCGAGGGCGCTGCGCGGCTCGGCAGGCAGCACCTGCTCCTCGCTCAGCACCGACGCCGGCACGGGCCACCACCCCCCTCGAGCGCCCTGGGGCGGCAGGGAGCCGCCTCCGGCATCGTAGCCAGCCCCGGCGCCCACCGCTCCCACCCTCGCCGTCCGTCCCACCGTGGCGTCCGCGCGGGACGTGGCCCGGGTCGTGGTTCGGGTCGTGGTTCGGGTCGTGGCCTGTGGACGCGCCAGGGCGCGTCCTGGGGCACACGAGTCGGACCACGACCCAGACCACGACCCAGACCACGACCGGACGGAAGCACCGGCACGCGCTCGGGCGGGGCGACATACTGCGCGGGTGAGCCGCCGAGACAGCCCCGCCGACCTGCCCCGCCCCACCCAGCGCACCGCAGGGACCGGCCGGTGAGGGCGGTCGACTGCTCCGGCGGGCGTCTCGAGGTCGTCGACCTGCCCGACCCGCGACCCGGCCGTGGCCAGCTGGTGCTGGGGGTGCGCCGCTGCGGCATCTGCGGCTCCGACCTGCACGCCAAGGACCACGGCGACGCGCTGGCGGAGGTGATGGACGAGCTGGGCTACGCCCACTCGATCCGCCGCGACAACCACGTCGTGCCGGGCCACGAGATCGTCGGCGAGGTGCTCGAGCGCGGCCGCGGCGCCGGGCGCGGGCTGCGCGAGGGCGACCTGGTGGTGCCGTTCCCGCTGGTGCGCGACAGCGCCGGCGTGCACCCGACCGGCCTCTCGCCGCGAGCCCCGGGCGGGTACGCCGAGCGGGTGCTCGTCGAGGGCGCGCTCAGCCTCAAGGTGCCCAACGGCCTCGACGCCGAGACCGCGGTGCTCACCGAGCCGATGGCGGTGGCGCTGCACGCGGTCAACCGCAGCGACGTGGGCCGCAAGGACGTCGCGGTCGTGCTGGGCTGCGGGCCGGTCGGGCTCGCGGTGGTGCTGCAGCTCAAGGCCCGCGGGGTGCGGCGCGTGGTGGCCTCCGACTACTCCGCGGCGCGGCGCGAGCTGGCCCTGGCCTGCGGGGCCGACGCGGTCGTCGACCCCGCCGAGGAGTCGGCGTACGACGTCGCTGCCGCGGCGGGGTGGATGCGCTCGGCCCCGCAGGTGCTCGACCACGCGCTCGACTCGATGCGGCGCCTGCGCCGGCTCCCGGGGTGGGTGCACCTCTACCGCGCCGCCGACGCGCTGGGCGCCGCCGACATCACCGGCCCGGTGGTCTTCGAGTGCGTCGGGGTGCCCGGGATGATCGAGGGCGTCGTCAGCGCCGCCCCGATCGGCACCCGCGTGGTGGTCGTCGGCGTCTGCATGGGCGAGGACCGGCTGCGGCCCACGATGGCGATCAACAAGGAGATCGACCTGCGCTTCGTGCTGGCCTACACCCCGTTGGAGCTGCGCGACGCGCTGCACCAGCTGGCCGAGGGCGAGGTCGACGCCACGCCCATGGTCACCGGCACCGTCGGGCTCGACGGGGTGGCGGCCGCCTTCGACGCCCTGGGCGACCCCGAGCGGCACGCCAAGATCCTCATCGACCCGGCGAGCAGCGTCACCGCGCCCTGAGCCGCCGCTCTTGAGCCCGACGGCCGAGGTGCACTAGACCAGCACCATGACCCTCGTGCTCGGCATCGACTCCTCGACCCAGTCGACCAAGGCGGTGCTGGTCGACGCCGCCGACGGCACCGTCGTCGAGCAGCGCTCGGCACCGCACCCCCAGGGCACCGAGGTCGACCCTCGGGCCTGGACCGAGGCGCTGACGCAGGCGGCCGGCCCGCTGCTGCCCCGCGCGAGCGCCGTCGCCGTGGCGGGCCAGCAGCACGGGATGGTGGCGCTCGACGAGCAGGGCGACCCGGTGCGCCCCGCCCTGCTGTGGAACGACACCCGCTCCGCGGCCAGCGCGCGGCAGCTCGTCGAGGAGTGGGGCGGCCCGCAGGCCTGCGCCGAGCTCGTCGGCAGCGTGCTGGTGGCCTCGTTCACCGTCACCAAGCTGCGCTGGCTGCGCGAGCACGAGGCCGAGGCCGCCCGGCGCACGCACCGGGTGCTGCTGCCCCACGACCACCTCTCCCAGCACCTGGCCGCGCCGGGCACCCCCGCCTTCACCGACCGCGGCGACGCCTCCGGCACCGGCTACTTCTCGACCGTCGACGACGAGTGGCGCCCCGACCTGGCGGCGGGCGCCCTGGGCCGCGAGGTGGCCCTGCCCCGCATCGCCGCCCCCGGCGAGGCGGCCGCCGAGACCAGCGCGGGCCAGGTGCTGGGCCCCGGCACGGGCGACAACATGGCGGCGGCCCTGGCGCTCGACCTCGGGCCCGGCGACGTGCTCCTGTCGGTGGGCACCTCGGGGGTGGCCTCGGAGCGCGTGAGCGAGCCGGTGCTCGACGGGTCGGGGCTGGTCACCGGCTTCGCCGACGCGACGGGCGGCTTCCTGCCCCTGGCGGTCACGCTCAACGCCGCCCGCATCCTCGACCTGCAGGCCCGGCTGCTGGGCGTCGACCACGACGAGCTGGCGGCGCTGGCGCTCACGGCCCCGCCCGGCTCCCACGGAGCCACCCTGCTGCCCTACTACGGCGGCGAGCGCACACCGGACCGTCCGCACGCCGTGGGCACCTGGACGGGCCTGAGCACCACCACCGACCGGGCCGACCTCGCCCGGGCCGCCTTCGAGGCGCTGGCCTGCAGCCTCGCCGACACCGTCGACGCCCTGGCCTCGCGCACCGGCCCCGCCGGCAGCCCCGCCGGGCGTGTCGTGCTGGTCGGAGGCGCGACCCGCAGCCGGGCGCTGCAGCGGGTCCTGCCGGCCGTCCTGGGGCGCGACGTCGAGCTGCCCGACCCGGGCGAGTACGTCGCCCTGGGCGCGGCCCGGCAGGCGGCCTGGGCGCTGGCGGGCACGCCCGCCCCGCCCGCCTGGCCGGCCACCGGCACCCGCACGCTGCGCGCTGAGCCGACACCGCAGGTGCGCGAGCCCTACGCACGGCTGCGCGAGCAGACGGCCGACTGGTCCTGAGCGCGGGGCGCCCGGGGCGGGCGGACGGGCCCTGGCCCGACGACCGTTGTCCACGGCAGTTAGGCTTGCCTAACTAGACGCACACGTCCACAGAGAGGGGCAGAGCCCATGCACGGCGAGGTCCGGAGCACCGAGCAGATCTCCCCCACGATGGTCCGCGTCGTCCTCGGCGGCAGCGGGCTCGACGGGCTGGAGATGCCCGACTGCACCGACAGCTACATCAACGCCGCCATCCCGCCCGCGGGAGCGACGTACGGGCCGGTCTTCGACCCGCGGGAGGTCCGCGACACCCACCCCCAGGAGGAGTGGCCGCTGCGCCGGCGCTACAGCGTGCGCCGCTGGGACGCCGAGCGGCGCGAGATGACGCTCGACTTCGTGGTGCACGGCGACGCCGGGCACGGCGGCCCGTGGGCCGACCGCGCGGAGGCCGGTGACGTGCTGGTCTTCAACGGCCCCGGGGGCGACTACCGCCCCCGCAGCGACGCCGACTGGCACCTGCTGGTCGGCGACGAGTCCGCGCTGCCCGCGATCGCGGCGTCGCTCGAGGTCCTGCGCCCCACCGACCACGCCGTGGTCCGGCTGGTCGTCGACGGACCCGAGCACGAGATCGCCCTCGAGAGCCCCGCTCAGCTCGACCTGCAGTGGGTGCACCGCAGCGCCGCGTCGCCGCGTCCCCTGGTCGGCGCCGTCGAGGCGGCCGAGCTGCCGGAGGGGCGGGTGCACGCCTTCGTGCACGGCGAGGCCGAGGAGATCCGCCAGATCCGGGCGCACCTGCTGCGCGACCGCGGCCTGGCCAAGGGCGACCTGTCCTGCTCGCCCTACTGGCGACGCGGGATGGACGACGAGCAGTGGCGCTCGGTGAAGAAGCAGTTCGTGGTCGCCATGGAGGGCGACACGGCCTGAGCCGGCCTCGCCACGCGCCGGCGGCCCGACCCCACCGGGAAGGGTGGGGTCGGAGGCCATCGAGACGGGTACCCAGGAAGCATGGCTGACGACGAGCAGAGGGACCTGCCCAGCACCAACCACCCGTTGCACGGGGAGCCCCGCCGACTCGGCGGGGCCGCGCTGGCCGTGATCGGGCTGGTGCTGCTGGTGGTCGGGGTCGTGGCCCTGCTGACCTGGCTGCGCTACAACACCTGAGCGGGCCGCAGCCCCGCTCAGGCCTCGAGGAGCCGCAGCGGGGCCAGCAGGTCGGCGACCTCCTGCGACGTGGCGCCGTGCAGCTCGAGGACCCGGACCCCCGCGCCGGTGATCTCGAAGGTGCCCAGGTCGGTGTAGACCCGGTCGATGCAGCCCACGCCGGTGAGCGGGTAGGTGCACTCGGGCACCAGCTTGGGCGAGCCGTCCTTGCTCTGCAGCGTCATCATCACCCAGACCCGCTTCGCCCCGATGGCCAGGTCCATCGCCCCGCCCACGGCCGGGATCGCGTCGGGGGCACCGGTGTGCCAGTTGGCCAGGTCGCCGCTCCCGGAGACCTGGAAGGCGCCCAGCACGCACACGTCGAGGTGGCCGCCGCGCATCATCGCGAACGAGTCGGCCTGGTGGAAGTACGACGCCCCCGGCAGCTCGGTCACCGGCACCTTGCCGGCGTTGGTCAGGTCGGGGTCGACCTCGTCGTCGGCCGCGGCCGGGCCCATGTTGAGCATGCCGTTCTCGGTGTGCAGCACCACCCCCGAGCCGGCCGGCAGGTGGTCGGCCACCAGCGTCGGCTGGCCGATGCCGAGGTTGACGTAGGCACCCTCGGGGTGGGCCTCGGCGATGTCGCGCGCGATCGCCGCGGCGATCTGCTCCTTCGTACGACGGGTGGTCCCGGTGGCGGTGCTCATGCGGTGGCCTCCTGGCCGGTCTGCTCGCTCACGACGCGGTCGACGTAGATGCTCGGGGTGACCACGGCCTCGGGGTCCAGCGCGCCGGTGGGCACGACCCGGTCGACCTGGACGGCCACGGTGCGCGCGGCGGTGGCCATCACCGGCCCGAAGTTGCGGGCGGTCCTGCGGTAGACGAGGTTGCCCATCTCGTCGGCCAGGTGCGCCTTGACCAGGGCCAGGTCGCCGCGGATCGGGTGCTCCAGGACGTAGGTGCGCCCGTCGATCTCGCGGGTCTCCTTGCCCTCCGCCAGCGGGGTGCCGACCCCCGTGGGGCTGTAGAACGCGCCGATCCCGGCCCCGGCGGCGCGCATCCGCTCGGCGAGGTTGCCCTGGGGCACCACCTCGAGCTCGACCTCGCCGGCGCGGTAGAGCCGGTCGAAGACCCACGAGTCGGCCTGCCGGGGGAAGGAGCAGATCATCTTGCGCACCCGCCCCCGCTCCAGCAGCGCGGCCAGGCCGGTGTCGCCGTTGCCGGCGTTGTTGGACACCACGGTCAGATCACCGGCGCCCTGGCGGATCAGCGCGTCGATGAGCTCGACCGGCATCCCGGCCATCCCGAAGCCGCCGACGAGCACGGTCGCGCCGTCCTCGACGCCCGCGACCGCGTCGTCGTACGACGTCAGCAGGCGCGCGGTCACGAGGCGCTCGCGGTGTCGGAGACGTTCTCGAGCACGACGGCCAGGCCCTGGCCGACCCCGATGCAGATCGCGGCGACGCCCCAGCGCTCGCCGCTGTGGCGCAGGCGGGCGGCCAGGGTGCCCAGCACCCGACCGCCGGAGGCGCCCAGCGGGTGCCCCATCGCGATGGCGCCGCCCCAGGCGTTGACGATCTCGGGGTCCACGCCCCCCTGTTGCGACCACGCGTCGACGCAGGCCAGCGACTGCACCGCGAAGGCCTCGTTGAGCTCGACGGCCCCGACGTCGCCCCAGCCGATGCCGGCCCGCGCCAGCGCGGTGTTCGCGGCCTCGACGGGCGCGAAGCCGAAATCCTGGGGGTCCAGCGCGTGGGCGCCGCGACCGGCGATCCGGGCGATCGGCGCCAGCCCGATCCGCTCGGCGGCGGCCTCGGAGCCCAGCAGCAGCGCCGAGGCGCCGTCGTTGAGGGGGCTGGCGTTGCCGGCGGTGATGGTGCCGTCACTGCGGAAGGACGGCTTGAGGCCGGCCAGCTTCTCGGCGGTGGAGCCGTCGCGGATGCTCTCGTCGCGGGCCAGCTCGACGCCGTCCACGCCGACCACCAGCTCGTCGTACGACCCGTCGGCCCAGGCCTGCGCGGCGAGGCGGTGGGAGCGGGCGGCGAACTCGTCCTGGCGCTCGCGGCTGATGGCGAAGCGCTCCTGCAGCTGCTCGTTGGCCTCGCCGAGCGAGACGGTCCACTCGGCGGGCATCTGCTCGTTGACCAGGCGCCAGCCCAGCGTCGTCGAGACCAGCTGGGCGTTGCCGGCCGGGAAGGTGCGCTCGGGCTTGGGCAGCACCCAGGGCGCCCGGGTCATCGACTCCACCCCACCGGCGACCACGACGTCGGCGTCACCGGTCTCGATGGTGCGCGAGGCCTGCATGGCGGCGTCGAGGGAGGAGCCGCACAGCCGGTTGATCGTCGTGGCCGGCACCGACGTCGGCAGCCCGGCCAGCAGCACCGCCATCCGGCCCACGTTGCGGTTGTCCTCGCCGGCCTGGTTGGCGCACCCCCAGGCGACGTCGTCCACCGCGGCGGGGTCGAGGTCCGGCGCCTTGGCGAGCGCGCCGCGCAGGGCGGTCGCGGCGAGGTCGTCGGGACGAGCACCCGCCAGCGCGCCGCCGAAGCGGCCGAACGGGGTCCGCGCCGTCGTGTAGAGGTAGCTACTGGTCATCCCGCACTCCTTGTTCGTTCTCCGCACAATTGTTCTCCAAGCGAACATACCTCGGGCGCGTCCGCCGTTCCAGGCCCGGGGAGGGCCTACCCTGGCCGCCATGAGCGACCCCTCGACGACCGCGCCCGTGGAACCCATCCAGGCCCTGGTGCGCGGACTGGCGGTGATCCGCGCCTTCGACGTCGACCACCCCGCCATGACGCTCAGCGACGTCGCCCGTCGGTCGGGGACCTCGCGGGCCACGGCCCGCCGCATCCTGCACACGCTGGTCGGCGTGGGCTACGTCGACAGCGACGGCCGGTCCTTCCGGCTGCGCCCGCAGGTGCTCGAGCTCGGCTGGGCCTACCTGGCCTCGCTGCGGCTGCCCGAGCTGGTCCAGCCGCACCTCGAGAGCCTCTCGTCGCTGGTCGGCGAGTCGTGCTCGGTGGCGGTGCTCGACGGCACCGACGTCGTCTACGTGGCCCGCGTGGCGACCCGCCGCATCATGACGGTGGGCATCCACGTCGGCACCCGCTTCCCGGCCCACGTCACGGCCATGGGACGCGCCATCCTCGCCAGCTCCGACCCGGCCGAGCAGGAACGGGTGCTGGCGGGCGCCGACCTGAGCGCCCGCACGAGCCGGACGCTCACCGACCCCGCCCGCATCCGCTCGGCGCTCGCCGCGGTGGCCGAGCAGGGCTACGCCCTCAACGACCAGGAGCTGGAGACCGGGCTGCGCTCGCTGGCCGTGGCGATCCGCGGCCGCGACGGCCGCCCGGTGGCGGCCGTCAACGTCTCCACGCACGCCAGCCGCGGGCCGGTCGAGGACACCGTCGAGGACCTGTTGCCGCCGCTGCGGGCCACGCGCGACGCCATCGAGGCCGACCTCGCCATGACGTCGGCCTGACGAGCCCCGGCCGGTGTCGGCGACCGGCCGGGCGGGCATCAGCGCACGTCGCCCGGTCGCACGCCGCGCTTGGCGTCCTGCACCAGCCCGTAGACCCGGTGCCGCAGCTCGCCGAACCGCTCCGAGGAGCGGGTCTCGAGCTGGTCGCGCTCGGCGGGGAGGTCGACCTCCACCGTCCCGAGCACCTCGGTGGGGCGCCCGCTGAGCACCACGACGCGGTTGGCCAGGTAGACCGACTCGTCGATGTCGTGGGTCACGAACAGCACGGTGACCCCGAGCCGGGCCCACAGGCCGCGCACCAGGTCCTCGAGCTCTGCCCGGGTCTGGGCGTCCACGGCCGCGAAGGGCTCGTCCATCACCAGGACCGTCGGCTCGTAGGCCACGGCCCGCGCGATCGCCACCCGCTGCTGCATGCCTCCGGAGAGCTGCCAGGGGTGCGCGCCGGTCATGTCGGCCAGGCCCACCGCCTCGAGCGACTCCTGGACCAGCTCGCGCCGGCGGGCCTTGTCGAGCCCCTTCTCCTTCAGCGGCAGCTCCACGTTCTGCGCCACCGTCATCCAGGGGAACAGGCTGCGCCCGTACTCCTGGAAGACCACCGCCATGTCGGCAGGAGGCGCGGTGACCAGCTTGCCCGCCAGCTCGACCTCACCACCGGACGGCTCGAGGAGTCCGCCGATGCAGCGCAGCAGCGTGGTCTTGCCGGCCCCCGAGGGACCGACGATGCACACGAACTCGCCGCGCTGCACCGAGAACGTGAGGTCCCCGATGGCCTGCACCCCGGTCGCGTAGGTCTTGGTGAGACCACGTACGTCGAGCACGGTCTCGCTCGTGGTGCCAGGGCCTGCCTGGGGGCCTGTCTGGGTCACTGGGTCCTCCATCTGGTGGGTCACGGTCGTCACTGCTCAGCCCTTTCTCTCGGCGGCACGCTGCCCGTGGTACCAGGCGAGCAGCCGCCCCTCCACGACGCGGAAGACCAGCGACAGCAGGACCCCGACGAGGCCCAGCAGCACGATGCCGCTCCACATCTGCGGGATCGCGAAGCCGCGCTGGAACTGGATGATGGTGAAGCCGAGGCCGTTGCTGGCCGCGAACATCTCGCTGATCACCATCAGGATCAGGCCGATGGACAGCGCCTGGCGCGCCCCGGCGGCCACCTGGGGGCTGGCGCCGCGCAGCACGAGGTGGCGCACACGGGTCAGCGGGCCGAGCCGGTAGGCGGCAGCGGCGTCGCGCAGCACCGGGTCGATGCCGCGCACGCCCTCGATCGTGTTCAGCAGGATCGGCCACACGCAGCCCGCCGCGATGACCAGCACCTTCATGGTGTTGCCCACCCCGGCCAGCAGGATCAGGATCGGCACCAGCACCGGCGGCGGGATCGAGCGCAGGAACTCCAGCGGCGGCTCGACCACGGCACGGAAGGTCCGCGAGGAGCCCGCCAGCACCCCGATCGAGATCCCCAGCACCAGGGCGAGGGCGTAGCCGACCAGCAGCCGCCCGAGGCTCGGCAGCACGTCGCTGCCCAGCCGGCCCTCGAGCCAGGTCTCCGGGAAGGTCCCGAGGATCTCGCGCAGCGGGGGCCAGTAGAAGCTCGTGCTGGAGTCGGTGGCCACCCACCAGAGCGCGAGCAGGACGATCGGCAGGCCTGCCACGAGGCCTGCTCGACGCAGGAGGGACAGGGGGCTCATGCGGGGACGTCCCTTCGTTGCGAGGGGTGCCAGCGCAGGCTGCGCCGCTCGACCGTGCGGGCACCGAGGTTGACCACGATCCCGAGCATCCCGGTGACCAGGACGATCGCGTACAGCGTGTCGACCGCACCGGCGGTCTGTGCGGAGGCCAGCAGCCGGCCGAGGCCGGGCGAGCCGATGATCAGCTCGCCGGTGACCTCGAGCACCAGCGCGACCGCGGCGGCGAGCCGGAAGCCGGTCATCACGTAGGGCAGCGCCGTGGGCCACAGCACCGCGCGCACCCGGCGCAGGGTGCCGAACCGGAAGGAGCGGGCGGTGTCGCGGGCGACGGGGTCGACGTCCTGGACGCCGTAGAGGACCTGGACCAGCATCTGCCAGAAGGCGGCGTAGACGACCAGGATCAGCGTGGCCTGCATCTGGGTGCCGTAGAGCAGCACCGCCAGCGGGATCAGCGCCACCGAGGGGATGGGGCGCAGGAACTCCACCGTCGACGCGGTCACGGCCCTCAGCCACGGCTGCGAGCCGATGACCAGGCCGACCACGACGGCGGCGCCCGCCGCGACGGCCAGACCCAGGGCCCAGCCGCGCAGCGTCTGGGCCAGCGCCTCCCAGAACTCCGAGGTGCCGACGAGCTCACCGAGCGCGGCGACCATCTCGGAGAACGGGGGGAAGAAGCGACGGTCGACCACCCCGAGGCGCGGCAGCGCCTCGAGCAGCCCGACCAGGCCCAGCACGCCGGCCAGGCCCAGCACGGGGCTCGAGGTGGCGAGGTCCGTCGCGGACCGGCGACCCCCCAGGCCGCCGGTCCGCGTGGTGGCCGTGTGGGTCACGGCAGCATCGACCCGATGTCCGGGACCTCGCTGAGCGCCCCGTCCTCGACCGCGAGCTCGGCCAGGCGCTGCAGGGAGTCCTGGTCGACGTCGGTCGGGAAGGCGGGCAGCGTGACGCCCTCGGCCGCCTCGGCGTCGAGCGAGGTGTAGGTCTG
Organism: Nocardioides salarius; assembly: GCF_016907435.1. NCBI lineage: Bacteria > Bacillati > Actinomycetota > Actinomycetes > Propionibacteriales > Nocardioidaceae > Nocardioides > Nocardioides salarius. Next base: position 1,696,279 of record NZ_JAFBBZ010000001.1, read on the forward strand.
CACGATGCGACGCACCTCGTCGGGGTTCTGCTCGGCGTACTCCAGCGAGGTCTCCATGGCCGAGGCGAAGCGCTCCACCAGGTCGGCGTCGGCGTCGGCGGTGCTGCCGGAGGTGAAGTAGCTGGCCACCATCAGCTCGGGGTCGGCCTCGGCGAAGTTCCACAGCACCGGGGCGGCGCCCTGGCCCTGGGTGATCGACAAGAAGGGCTCCACGACCCAGGCCGCGTCGATCTGGCCGCCGCTCAGGGCGCCCGGCATGTCGGGGAAGCCGAGCTCGACGTAGTCGATGCTGGAGGGGTCGCCACCGGCCTCGCGGACGGCGTCGTTGATCGTGGTGCTGCCGATGTTGTTGAGCGTGTTGACCGCGACGCGCTTGCCCTCGAGGTCGGCCGCGTCCTCGATGCCGCTGCCCTCGGGGGCGACCACGGCGCTGAAGTCGGCTCCGACCTCGCCGGTGGTGCTGTTGCCGGCCGCGACGATGCGCACGTCGAGGCCCTTGTCCTTGGCCACCAGCAGCGAGGTGTTGTTCGAGAAGCCGAACTGGAACTGCCCCGACTCCACGCCGGGCAGGATGGCGGCGCCACCCTGGCCGCTCTCCAGGGTCAGCTCGATGCCCTCGTCCTCGAAGAAGCCCTGGTCCTGCCCCAGGTAGATCGGTGCGACGTCGAGGATCGGGATGATCCCCACGGTCACCTGGTCCAGCCCGGAGGCCGACTCGGTCGTCCCGCCGTCGTCGCCTGCGCCGCACGCCGAGAGCACGAGCGCGGCCGCAGCCAGCATCCCCGTGGCCCACGTGGTCCTGGTCCTCGTCATCGAGCAATCCTTCCGTAGTGTTCGCTGAACGAACATGCGTTCTTCAGACGAACATACGCCGGAGTGTGACGTACGTCAATCGGTTCTGCGCGCAGACCCGCACGCGCGTCACGCGGGACGAGCAGCGAGGGGCGACGGACAGGGGGTGGGGGGTGGGGCGTGGGGTCAGGCTCCGGAGCCGGCCCCGGGCTCGTCCCGCGCCTCGCCCATGCCCAGGGGCGGGAGGTCGCGGAAGCGCTCCACCAGCTCGAGGCCCTGCTCGGCCCAGGCGACCTCGGCGCGCGCCTGGGCGATCATCCCGTCGTAGGCGTAGACCTTCCAGGCCACGATCCGGTCGTGCTGCTCCGCGGGGTAGCGCCGCAGCCGCTGGACCAGCGTGGGGTTGGTGCGCTCCACGAGCGAGACGCGCACCTGCTCGAGCATCCGCAGGCGCTCCAGGTGCACGTCCCGGTGCACGCCCAGCACCTCGCGGGCGGCCTCCGGCGAGGCCCACTCCAGGTAGGCCGCCCGGAGGTACGCCGGGTCCCGCTGCGGGCGCGGGCGCGTCGGCGACTCGATCCAGGCGCGCAGCTCGGCCAGCCCCGTCTCGGTGATGCGGTAGCGCTTCTTGGTGCCCCGCCCGCCGTCGGGCAGCTCGTCCACGTCGAGCAGGCCGAGGTCGGCCAGCCTGCGCAGCTCGGGGTAGATCTGCGAGTCGGGCGCGTGCCACACGTGCTCCACCGACCGGCCGAAGTCGGTCGAGGCCTCGTAGCCGGTGCGCTCACGCCCGCTCAGGAGGGACAACAGCGCATGTCGCAGGCTCACGCCCGCAGCCTAGTGGTCGGGAAAGTACCTATAGACATAGGGATCGATCCCGCTTACCGTGATGAGGGTTACATCCCTATGCACGTAGTGACTTCTGATCGAGGAGCCCCATGGACACGCCCCCGCGCTCGGTGACCGCGAAGGTCTTCGACTTCCCCCGCAACGCCTGGTACGCCGCCGCCTGGGACCACGAGGTGAGCGCCCGCACGCCCCTGGCCCGCACCATCGCCGGCGTCCCGATGGCGATGTGGCGCAGCACCGACGGCGCGGTCAGCGTGCTCGCCGACGCCTGCTGGCACCGCCTGGCGCCGCTGTCCATGGGCACGATCCACGGCGACGAGCTCCAGTGCCCCTACCACGGCCTGCGCTACAACCCGGCCGGGCGCTGCACGTCGATGCCGGCCCAGCGCACCGTCAACCCGAGCGCGGCGGTCCCCTCCTTCCCGGTCGTCGAGCGGCACCGCTACGTGTGGGTGTGGCCGGGCGATCCCGACCTCGCCGACCCCGACCTGGTGCCCGACATGCACCAGATGGAGCACCCCGACTGGGCCGGCGACGGCCTGACCATCGCCGCGGGCTGCAACTACCAGCTGGTCCTGGACAACCTGATGGACCTCACGCATGAGGAGTTCGTGCACTCCTCGAGCATCGGCCAGGACGAGCTCAGCGAGTCGGAGTTCGAGGTCACCCGCGACGGCGACCGGCGGGTCACGGTCTCGCGCTGGATGCGTGACATCGACCCGCCGCCGTTCTGGCTCAAGAACATGCGCGACAAGTTCCCGGGGTTCAGCGGCAAGGTCGACCGCTGGCAGATCATCCACTACGAGGCCCCCGGCACCATCTGCATCGACGTGGGGGTGGCCAAGGCCGGCACCGGTGCGCCCGAGGGGGACCGCTCCCAGGGCGTCAACGGCTACGTCATGAACACCATCACCCCCGAGTCGGCGCGCACCAGCCACTACTTCTGGGCGTTCATGCGCAACTACCGCCTCGACAGCCAGCTCATCACCACCCAGCTGCGCGAGGGCGTGCACGGCGTCTTCGCCGAGGACGAGGAGATGCTGGTGGCCCAGCAGCGGGCGATCGACGCCAACCCCGACCACGCCTTCTACAGCCTCAACATCGACGCGGGCGGCATGTGGGTGCGCCGGATCCTCGACGAGATGCTGGCCCTCGAGGGCCGCGGCAACGACGCCGACGCAGCGGTCACCGCGCTGCGCCCGGCCGCGAACGGCTGAGCGCGATGGCCATCGACAGCGTCATCAGCTGGGGCACCGCCGAGGTGGTCGCCAGCGAGGAGGTCGCCGAGGGCGTGCGCCGCGTGGTGCTCGCCCCCGACCGCCCCGTCCCGGCCCGGCCCGGCAGCCACGTCGACATCCGCCTCGCCGCCCGGGACGGCGAGCCGGGCCCCGCCTCGCTGACCCGGTCCTACTCGGTGGTGGCCAGCGAGGACGGCGGGCGACGGCTCACCCTGACCGTCCAGCTGGCCGACCCGGGGCGGGGCGGCTCGCGGCGTGTGCACGCCCTGCGCGTCGGCGACCGCCTGCCGGTCACGGCCCCCCTGCAGAACTTCCCGCTCGGCGTCGGAGCCGCGCGCTACGTCCTGCTGGCCGGCGGCATCGGCCTGACCGCCACCATCGCGATGGCCCGCACCCTACGGGCGCGCGGCGCCGACTACCGCCTCGTGCTGGCCGGACGCCGGCGCGAGGTGCTGCCCTACCTCGACGAGCTCGCGGCCGAGCACGGCGACCGGTTCACCCTGCACACCGAGGCCGAGGGCGGACGGCTCGACGTCGCCGCCCTGGTCTCCGAGGTCGCCGACGGCGCCCACCCGGGACGCACCGAGCTCTACATGTGCGGGCCCATCGCGATGATGGACGCGGTCCGACGGGCCTGGGCCGACGCCGCGCTGCCACCGACCAACCTGCGCTTCGAGACGTTCGGCAACAGCGGCTCGTGGGAGCCGCAGGAGTTCCGGGTCCGGGTGCCGCGGCTGGGCACGACCGTCCAGGTCACGCCCGGCAGCACCGTCCTGGAGTCGCTCGAGGCCGCCGGCGTCGCGGTGATGGCCGACTGCCGCAAGGGCGAGTGCGGGCTCTGCGTGGCCCGTGTGCTGGACCTCGAGGGCCGGCTCGACCACCGCGACGTCTTCCTCGACGACGACCAGAAGGCGGCCGGCGACCGGTTGTGCCTGTGCGTCTCCCGGGTCGCGGTGCCCGACCGCGCCGCAACCCGCCCCACCGACACCCGCACCACCGACCCCGCGCCCTGCGGCGTCCTGACCCTGGAGCTGCCATGAGCACCCCCGTCGCACCACCTGCCCCGACCCTGCGCGCACGCATCGACGCGGCACCGATGTCGCGCTTCCAGTGGGGCGTCATCGCCCTGTGCACCCTGTTGAACACGCTCGACGGCTTCGACGTGATGGCGATGGCGTTCACCGCCGCCGGCGTCGGGTCCACCTTCGCCCTCAGCGGCACCCAGATCGGCCTGCTGCTCAGCGCCGGTCTGGTCGGCATGGCGGCCGGATCGATGCTGATCGCGCCCCTGGCCGACAGCCTGGGGCGCCGCACCGTCGTCCTGGCGTGCGTAGCGCTCTCGGGGATCGGCATGGTGGGCAGCGCGCTGGCGCCGACCGCCCTGACCCTCGGTGGCACCCGGGTGCTGACCGGGCTCGGCGTCGGCGGCATCCTGGCGTGCACCAACGTCATCGCCAGCGAGTTCGCCAACGCCCGCAGCCGGGGCCTGTCCATCGGCATCTACACCGCCGGCTACGGCGTCGGCGCGATGGTCGGCGGTCTCGCGGCCGTCGCGCTGCAGGACTCCTTCGGCTGGCGCGGCGTCTTCTGGACCGGCGCGACCCTCACCCTCGGCGCCCTGGTGGTGCTCGTGCGGCTGCTGCCGGAGTCGGTCGACCTGATGGTGCACCGCGGCCGCGACCGCGACCTGGCTCGCGTCAACGCCACCCTGGTGCGGATGCGGCAGGAGCCGCTGACCTCGCTCTCCGCAGCCACCACCGACACGGGTACGGCCACGGGCGCGGACACGGCTCCGCGGGTCCGCCTCTCGGCCCTGCTGACCGGGGGCCAGCACCGCTCGACGCTGCTGGTCTGGCTCGCCTTCTTCTGCACCATGTTCGGCTTCTACTTCGTCAACAGCTGGACCCCCACCCTGCTCGCCGACGCGGGGCTCTCCTCCGACCAGGCGGCCGGCGGTGGCATCGCCCTGGCGATCGGCGGCGCCCTCGGCTCGATCCTCTACGGCGTCGTGACGGCGCGCGCCGACCAGCGCCTCGTCCTGATCGGCTTCACGCTGCTCGCCGCCGTCGCCATGGCGACCCTGGTGCTCAGCACCGCCGTGCTCGTCGTCGCGCTGTTCGTCGGGGTCCTGGTGGGCGCCCTGGTCAACGGCTGCGTGGCCGGTCTCTACACGGTCACCCCCGCCCTGTACGGGACCCGGACCCGGGGCACCGGCATGGGCTGGGCCATCGGCATCGGGCGCATCGGCGCCATCCTGGCGCCCCTGGTCACCGGTCGGCTGGTGGACGCCGACTGGGGCGCCACCCAGCTCTACGTCGGTGCCGCGCTGGTGCTCAGCGTCTCCGCGATCGCGGTGGCCCTGCTCCCCCGCGGCGGCAGCGCCCGACCCGCCGGCGCCACCCGCCGTGCGGTGACGGTCCGCGCCTGACCCGCACCCCGACCCGCATCCCCGGGCGAGGCCTGGGGCGCCGCACGTGGCGCCTCAGGCCTCGCCCATCTCCGAGAGCACCCGCTGCGCGATCCGGAAGGCCGTGTTGGCGTCGGGGACGCCGCAGTAGATCGCGGTCTGCAGCAGCAGCTCCTTGATCTCCTCGACCGACACCCCGTTCGTGCGGGCGGCCCGCACGTGCATGGCCAGCTCCTCGTGGTGGCCGCGGGCGACGAGCGCGGTCAGCGTGATCAGCGAGCGCGAGCGCCGATCGAGGCCGGGGCGGGTCCAGATGCTGCCCCAGGCGTACTCGGTGATGAGCTCCTGGAACTCACCGGTCAGGTCGGTGGCCGCGGCGGTGGCCCGGTCCACGTGGGCGTCGCCGAGCACCTCGCGCCGCACCTCCATGCCCGCCGCGCGCACCTGCGCGAGGCTCATCTCGTCGCGCGCCGGCGCGACCGGGCCCAGCGCGTGCTCGCGCACGAGCCTGGCCACCTCGTCGGGCGCCTCCGCGGGCGCGAGGTGGGCGACCCCGTCGAGCACCACGAGCCGGCCGTCCCGCACGCCGTCCGCGACCTCGCGCAGCGACTCCGGCGGGGTGGCGACGTCCTCGGCGCCCGCCACGGCCAGCACGGGCGTCGCGATGCGGTCCAGCCGGTCTCGCACGTCGAACGTGGCCAGGGCCGAGCAGACCGCGGCGTAGCCCTCGTCGTCGACCTCGGACAGGGCGTGCAGCAGCGCGGAGCCCGCCTCCGGCGAGCGCTCCAGGAACCCCTCCCCGAACCAGCGCTGCGCCGACCCGCTCACCAGGGCGGGCGTGCCGCTGGCCCGCACGAGCTCGATGCGCTCGCGCCACGACTCCTCGGAGCCGATGCGGGCGCCGGTGCACAGCAGCGTGGCCGACTGCACCCGCCCGGGAGCGTCGAGCAGCAGCTGCAGGCCGACCGCGCCGCCGACCGAGTCGCCGGCGTAGTGGAAGGGGGCCGGCTGCAGGCCGCCGGCGACCTCGTCGACCACCGCGAGCACGTCGCGGGCCAGGCTGCGCATGCTGACGGGGTCCTCCCCCACCGGCACGCGGTTGTGCCCGTGGCCGGGCAGGTCCCACGCGACCACCTGGAAGTCCTGGGCCAGGTGGGCCGCGGCGCGCGACCACAAGGTGGTGGCCGTGGTGCCGAGCGAGGGCCCCAGCACCAGGAGCGGCAGGTCGGGGCGGCCTCCGAGACGGACGGCGGTGACGGTCACAGGTGCTCCTCGTGCGGGGTCGGGTGATCGGTTCGCAGGTGTGGTCGGGCCCGCTCGAGCGCCTCGTCGACGAGGTCGTCGGCGAGGCCGACGTACGTCGGCGCGGGCTCCCGGCCGCCCAGCGCGGCCAAGGAGCGCTGCTCGGCGCGCACCTGGTGCTCGACCTCGGCCAGCCGCGCCGCCATCCGCTCGGTGTCGACCACCAGCCCGCGCAGCAGGTCGCCCGTGTGGCAGGACGCGACCAGGGTGCGGCGCAGCAGCAGCGCCAGGGGGTGCCACTCGAGGTGCCAGCCGCCGTCGGCTCGCTCGTCGACCTGCTCGGCCGAGGCCAGGTGCAGCGACGAGAGCTCGCCGGGAGCCGCGAGCGCGGCGCGGCGCACCAGCACCGCCAGGGTCGGGTTGGCCTTGTGCGGCATCGCGGAGGAGCCCCCGGCCGAGCCGTCGCGCAGCTCGCCGACCTCGGGGCGGCCCAGCACCAGCACGTCGTTGGCGATGCGTCCCCAGGCCGCCGTGGCCGCCGCCGCGGCCTCGCCGGCGCGGACCATCGGCGTGCGCCGGGTGTGCCACGGCGCCGCGGACTCCAGGTCGAGGGCGTGAGCGAGGTCGGCGCGCAGCCGCCTCGCCCCGGGACGGCCGGCGAGCTCGACGAGCGAGGCGAGCGTGCCGCCCGCGCCGCCGAGCTGCACCGGCCAGCGCAGCGCGGCCAGGGCGTCGTCGGCGTCGAGGACCCCGTGCAGCCAGCCTGCGACCTTGGCGCCCAGGGTGCTCGGGACGGCCGGCTGGGTCAGGGTGCGCGCCAGCATCGGGGTGTGCCGGTGCGTGTCGGCCAGGTCCACCAGCGCCCGCACCTGCCCGGCCACCTCGACGCGCACCCGGCGCACGGTGTCGCGCGCGCAGAGCACGGTCGCGGTGTCCAGGACGTCCTGGCTGGTCAGCCCCCGGTGGACCCAGGTCGCCGCGGGCTCGGGCAGCAGCTCGCGCAGCCGCCCCACCAGCGGGATCACCGGGTTGCCCCCGGCCTCGGCCGCCACCGCCAGCTCGTCGCGGTCGAGATCGGGCAGGACCGCGCGCACGTCGGCGTCGAGGCACCCGCCCGGGGCCGCGCCCACCCGCACCAGCGCACCGAGCCAGGCGTGCTCGACCTCCACCAGCTGCTCGAGCAGGCTCTGGTCCAGCATCGCCGATCCGGCCCGGTGGTCGCCGGGCCACCACAAGGAGCTCACCTCAGGAGTGTCCCGGATAGGTCAGGAAGACCGTCTCCCCCACGCCCTGGAGAGTGATGTCGAAGCGCAGGCCGTCGTCGTCGCGCTCGCACAGGAGCGTGCCGGCCCGCTCGCCCACCGAGTCGAGCAGCGCGTCGGGCACCGCCCCGGGGGTCTCGTCGAGCGGCAGGTAGGCGCGGGTGAAGAGGCGGTTCAGCAGCCCCCGCGCGAAGACGGTCACGGCGAAGAAGGGGAGCGCGCCCTCGACCCGGCCCGGGGCGACCGTGGTGAAGGTGTAGCGGCCGGTGCGGTCGGTCGTCGAGCGCCCGAAGCCGGTCAGCACATGGCCGTCGCGCCGCAGCGAGCCGGGGCGCTGGAGCACCCGGCCGTGGGCGTCGGGCTGCCAGATCTCGACGAGGGCGTCCTGGAGCCCCTGGCCATGCCCGTCGCGGACGGTGCCGTGCAGCAGCACCGAGCCGGGGGTCCCGGGCGCGACCAGGTCGCGGTCGCCGTCGTAGGGCAGGGCGTAGTGGAAGAACGGGCCCACGGTCTGCCCGGGCGTGGGGTGCAGGCGGCTCATCGCGCGCCTCCCTTCCCCGAGTCCTGCTCGGGCTCGGTGTCGGCCTCCAGCGGCGTGCGGTGCGCGCCGGTGAGCACGATGTCCCACCGGTAGCCCGTGGACCACTCGTGCTGGGTGACGTCGTGGTCGTAGGTGGCGACGAGGCGCTCGCGGGCGCGTGGGTCGACGATCGCCTGGTAGATCGGGTCGAGCGCGAAGAGCGGGTCGCCCGGGAAGTACATCTGGGTGACCATCCGCTGGGTGAAGTCGGTGCCGAACAGCGAGAAGTGGATGTGCGCGGGCCGCCAGGCGTTGTGGTGGTTGCGCCACGGGTAGGGGCCCGGCTTGATCGTGGTGAAGCGGTAGTGCCCCTCGTCGTCGGTCAGGCAGCGCCCCATGCCGGTGAAGTGCGGGTCCAGAGCGGCGGGGTGCTGGTCGCGCTGGTGCACGTAGCGTCCCCCGGCGTTGGCCTGCCAGATCTCGACCAGCTGGCGGCGCACGGGGCGCCCGTCGCCGTCGACCACCCGGCCGGTGACCACCATCCGCTCGCCCACCGGCTCGCCGCCGTGCTGGACGGTCAGGTCGGCCTCGAGCGGGTCGACGTCGCGCTCGCCGAAGCAGGGCGCCCAGAGCTCCACGCCCTCGGGGTCGACCTGGACCGGCGCCTTGGTCGGGTGCCGCAGCAGGCTCGAGCGGTACGGCGCGTAGTCCAGACGGGGCTGCGTCTCCTCGACCCCGGAGCGCTCGTGCTCGGCCGAGATGCGAGCCATCTCCTCCGAGAGCTGCGACTGGGGCTCCAGGCCGCTGGCCGGATCCCGCGCCACCTGGGGGACGTTGGACTGGGTGGTGTCGTTCACCGGCCCACCGTAAGGGCCACGGCTCGGCCACCACCTCCCCTCACTTCCACTGACCGGAAGTACCCCCGGACGTCGCCGACCCGGCCCGAATCTCCCGCCGACCCGGCCCGGACTTCCGGCCCGGCCGGCGCGGGACGTGCAGACTGGAGCCATGGCCGGCAACTCCGGCGCCGTCGGCGCATCCGTCACCTCCCGCGCGCTCTCGCTGCTGGCCGCGTTCGACGAGAACCACCGCCGGCTCCCGCTCTCGGAGCTGGCCCGTCGCGCGGGGATGCCGCTCACCACCGCCCACCGCCTGGTGGCGGACCTGCTCGAGTTCGGCGCCCTGAACCGCACCCCCGAGGGCGACTACGTGGTGGGCCGCCGGCTCTGGGACATCGGGCTCCTCGCGCCAGTGCAGACCGGGTTGCGCGAGGTGGCCTCCCCCTACCTGCACGACCTGTTCGGCGCCACCCGGGCCACCGTGCACCTCGCGGTGCGCGACGGCACCGAGGTGCTCTACGTCGACCGGCTGCGGGGCAACGCCTCGGTGCCCGTGGTCAGCGCCGTGGGCTCCCGGCTGCCGCTGCACACCACCGGGGTCGGCAAGGTGCTCCTGGCCCACGCACCGGCCGAGGTCGAGCGCGCCGCGCTCGCCGACCTCCGGGCCGTGACCCGCTACACGATCACCCAGCCCGGCACCCTGCGCCGCCAGCTGGGCCGGGTGCGTCGCGAGGGCTGGGCGACCACCGCGGAGGAGATGAGCCTGGGAGCGTGCTCGGTGGCCGTGCCGGTCGTGCAGCGCGACGAGGTCGTGGCCGCCCTCGGCCTGGTGGTGGCCTCGCTGCGCACCGACCGCCCGCGACTGGTCGCCGCGCTCGAGGTCGCGGCCCGCGGCATCGGGCGGGCGCTGCAGCGGCTGCCGCCCGTGGCCCCCGGCGAGCGCTGAGCGCCCCCGGCCGGCGGGCGGGTCCTACTGGGGCCAGCCGGTATACCCCTCGGCGAGGTACGTCGCACCGGCGCGCGAGGAGACCAGCGAGGCGAGCTCGCCGAGCTGGCGGCGCTCGTCGAACTCCGACGAGCCGTCCCCGCGGTGCAGCATCGTGGTCATCCAGTAGGAGAAGTGCTGGGCCTTCCACACGCGCGCCAGGGCCCGGTCGGTGTAGCCGGCGAGCGCCGCGTCGTCGCCCTCGACCATCACCTGCTCGATGACCTCGGCCAGCACCTTGACGTCCTGGAGCGCCAGGTTGAGGCCCTTGGCGCCGGTCGGCGGCACGGTGTGGGCGGCATCGCCCGCCAGCACCAACCGGCCGTGCTGCATGGGGGTCTGCACGAAGCTGCGGAACGGCAGCACCGACTTCTCGATGACCGGCCCCTCCTGCAGGCGGTAGCCGTCGGCGCCGGCCAACCGGTGCTGCAGCTCGGACCAGATGCGGTCGTCCGACCAGGCCCCGGGGTCCTCCTGGGGGTCGCACTGGAAGTACATCCGCTGCACCGACTCGGTGCGCTGGCTGATCAGGGCGAAGCCGCGGTCCGAGCGGGCGTAGATCAGCTCCGAGGAGCTCTTCGGGGCCTCGCACAGGATGCCGAACCAGGCGAAGGGGTACTCGCGGAAGAAGCGCTCGTTCCCGACCACCAGGTCGCGGCACACGCTGCGTGAGCCGTCGGCGCCCACCACCATGTCGGCCAGGACCTCGTGCTGGGCACCGTCGGCGTCGACGTACGCGACGCGGGGGGCGGTCTCGACGTCGCTGACCGCGGTCTGGCTGATCCCGTAGCGCAGGTCGCCGCCGTCGCGCACCCGCGCGCGGTGCAGGTCGACGAAGACCTCGGTCTGGGGGTAGAGCCACACCGAGGCGCCCACCAGGTCCTCGAAGTCGAGGTGGTGGCTCTCCCCGCCGAAGCGCAGGTAGATCCCGCCGTGCCGGTCGCCCTCGGTCAGCACCCGCTCCTGCCCCGCGGCGTAGACGCCGGTGTCGGTGAGCAGCCGCACGCTGTCGGGCTCGAGGATGCCGGCGCGGTGGGTGGTCTCGATCTCGTCGACGCTGCGGTGGTCCACGACCACCGAGTCGATGCCGACCCGGTGCAGGAGGTGGCTCAGCAGCAGCCCTGCGGGGCCTCCGCCGACGATCGCGACCTGCGTGCGGGTGGTGCTGGCGGGGCTCGTCATGGGTCGGACCGTAGGGACCGGGGACGGACCGGTCGAGACCCAGCTTCCGCTGAACGGAAAAAGGCTCCACATCTGTTCTCCAGCGCACGGAGGCCTGGACCACCCCTTGACGTGACCGCGGTCACGGGCGCAGGGTTCGAGTTCCATTCGTCAGACGAACAGTCGTGCGCTAGGAGAACAGATGAAGACCACCCCGCGAGCCAGGCGGGCGGCGTACGCCGTCGCTGCGGCTCTCGTCACGGGACTCGCCCTGGCGGGCCCGACCAACGCCGCGGACGACGCGGCCGGCACCACTGCAGGCAGCACCGCCGACAGCACCGCCACCAGCACCGCCACCAGCACTGCCGACACGACGGCCGGACCGGCCGCCCGGGGCAAGAAGGTGCCGGCCCGCGTGCTCACTGACGTCGCCTACACCGACCCGGTGCCGGCCGACACCCGAGGGAACCTGCTCGACCTCTACCTGCCCGAGCGGCGCAAGAACCAGAAGCTGCCGCTGTTCATCTACTCCGAGGGATCGGCCTGGTTCGGGGACAACGGCAAGGACACCGCCGACGCCTGGGCCGAGCGCCTGGCCCCCCACGGGTACGCGGTGGCGGGGGTGTCGGTGCGCAACAGCAGCCAGGTCCAGTTCCCGGGCCAGGTCCACGACATCAAGGCCGCCATCCGCTACCTGCGCAAGAAGGCCGGGCGGCTGGGCCTGGACCGTCGTCGCTTCGCGATCGGCGGCTTCTCCTCCGGCGCCTGGACCGCGGCGATCGCCGGCACCACCGGCGACGTCAAGCGCCTGGAGGGCTACCAGGGCGTGCGTGGGCCCTCGAGCCGCGTCCAGGCCGTGGTGACGCTCTCCCCGCCGACCGCGTTCCGCAAGATGGACTCCCAGGCCACCGAGTGGAGCGTGCTCGAGCACGAGACCCCGGACTCCCCCGAGTCGCGGATGACCGGGTGCACGCAGTACGAGACCGGGATCGGCGACCCGCGCTGCCACAACGCACGGCTGGCCAACCCGCTGCGCTACGTCTCGCGGGACGACCCGCCGTTCCTGATGTTCCACGGCTCGCGTGACCAGCTGCTGCCCCCCGGGCAGAGCCAGGTGCTCTTCGACCGGCTGGCCAGCCGGTGCGTCGAGGCCACCTACCACCTGGTCGAGGGGCCCGACCACCAGTACCGCTATCTGGCCGACCCGGCCGCGGGACCGGTGCTGGGCCAGACGGTCTCCACCGTGGACGACGGCGCACGCCGTGGCTGCTCGACCTCGACCAGCAGCGCCAGCGCGCCGCTGGGCGACGCCGGGCCGAGCTACGACCTCGTGGCCGACTTCCTGGACGCGGCGCTCGCGCGCTGAGACCCGGGCGCCTGCCCCGGCGGATCACCCACCGCCGGGGCAGGCGCCCCACCGGCCCCGCCCGGCGTCGCGGGCCTCGGCCTCGGCGGCGCGCATCCGCTCGATGTGGCGGTCGTTGGGCTCGAAGAGCACCGCCTCGGCGTGCCCGGCGCGCACCATCGCCAGGTTCACCATGTCGCCGCCGGCGTCGTAGACGTAGAGCAGGGTGCGGTCGTAGGGATCGAGCAGCTCCTCGTCGGCCTCCACGCTGACGCTCGCGCCGGGCGGCACGAGGTCGGCCAGCGCCTCGGACGCCTCCGGGCCCCAGCACTCGACCGGGCTGCCGGGCGCCACGGTCTCGGGGGTGTCGATCTGCAGCAGCCGCACCGCGGTGCCGTCGGCGCCGCCGGCCCCGAGCAGGTCGCCGTCGCCACGCAGGTAGAGGGTGTCGCCGTCGACGATGCGCACCACCCGTCCCCGCTCGCGCTCGTCCCCGCTCTCGGCCTCGCGGGGCGCGTCGACCACCGACCCGGCGCCCAGCCCGCCCTCGGCGCAGCCGCCAAGCAGCACCACCGCGAGCCCGGCCGCGGGCACCCACCTGAGGTCCACGACGTACAGCGTGGCAGGGGGCGCCGACACCGGCTGGGTGGGGACGGCGCTGGTGGAATGGCGTCATGGTCTTCTACGAGCCCGCTGCCCGCGACCGCGACCTGCTCCCCCACGACCCGTTCAAGGCGATCGTGGCGCCGCGCCCGATCGGGTGGATCAGCACCCGCACGGCCGACGGCACCACCAACCTGGCCCCCTACAGCTTCTTCAACGCCGTGGGCGACCGGCCGCCGATGGTGATGTTCTCGAGCGTGGGCATGAAGGACACCGCCAGCCTCGCGCTGGAGTCGGGCGAGTTCTGCTGGAACCTGGTCTCGCGCGACCTGGCCGAGCTGATGAACGCCACGTCGCGCTCGCTGCCCCGCGGTGACGACGAGGCCGCGGCGACCGGCCTCGAGCTCGAGCCCGGACGCGTGACGGGCGCCCCGAGGGTGGTCGCCAGCCACGCCTCGCTCGAGTGCGTCGTCGTGCACTCCACGCAGCTGCGCGACCGGCACGGCGCCGAGACCGACCACTGGCTGGTCGTCGGCGAGGTCGTGGGCGTGCACCTCGACGAGGCGCTGCTGACCCCCGACGGCCGCTTCGACACGCTGGCCGCCCAGCCGGTGATGCGTGCGGGCTACGCCGACGAGTACCTGGTGGCCGACACGATGCTGCGGATGACCCGCCCGGCCTAGGCACCACCCCTAGGCCTGGTCGACCGGCGGGCCCTGCTCGACCGGGTGCGCCCGGGCCCGCAGCACCACCGCCGCCAGACCGGTCGTCAGCGGCACCGCGGCGACCAGGCCGAGGGTGGCCACCACGCTGCGCACGACCTCCTGGGCGATGATCTGGTCGGTCACGACGCTGCCGAGGGACTCGGTGTTGGCGACGATCAGGATCAGCAGCGGCAGCGCCGAGCCGGCGTACGCGAGCACGATGGTGTTGACGACCGAGGCGATGTGGGAGCGCCCCACGCGGCTGCCGGCACGGAAGAGCTGCAGGGCGCCGTACGCCGGGTTGGCGCGCGCGAGCTCGGCGACCGTGGCCGACTGGGTGACGGTCACGTCGTCGAGCACACCCAGGGAGCCGATGACGATGCCGGCCAGCAACAGGCCCTCGGTGTTGACGCCCTGGGTCATCCCGACCGCCAGCGACAGGTCGTCGGTGACGCCGGTCAGGTGCAGCGCCGAGACGGCCAGCGCGGAGAGCAGCCCGGTGAGGGTGAGGCTGGCCAGGGTGCCGAGCACGGCCACCGTGGTCGTGGCCCCCAGGCCGTGGGTCAGGTAGAGGACGGTGAGCATGATCGCCGCCGAGCCGACGATCGCGACCAGCAGCGGCGGCGAGCCGTCGAGGATGGCGGGGACCACGAAGTAGAGCAGCAGCAGGAAGGTGACGCCCAGACCGGCCATCGCACTGACCCCGCGCCAGCGGCCGAAGGCCACCATCGCCAGCACGAAGGCGCCCGCCAGCACCGCGAGGCCGGTGCCGCGCTGGTGGTCGACGATGGCGTAGGACTCCCCGTCGGGCGTCTCGTTGAGGATCAGGACGACGTCGTCGCCCTCCTCCACCTCCGGCGCCCCCGGACCGTTGGGCAGCGGCACCTCGGCGGTGTCGACGGGCTCGTCGCGCGGGTCGTCCTCGGGCGTCTCCAGCGACACGGTCGCGGTGCCGCAGCCGTTGACGTCGTCGGTGAGCTCCTCGGTGCACTCCGAGCGCTCGATGGTGCTGATGCGGCCCTCGTACTGGTCGGCGCTGCCCTGCTCGTCGGGACCGACGTCACCGGTGGGCCACAGCCAGACCATCGCCACCAGCGTCAGCAGCGCGATCGGCGCCAGCACCAGCCACGCCACCCTCGGCGTGCGTCCCAGCTCGTCGCGACCGGGACCGCGGTGGTGCCCACCCATGCGTGATCGGCTCCTCGAAGGATCGGCCGCCGCGGCAGCCCCCCGGCGTGGTCGGACGCCACAAAGTACCAGCGGCCGCCTCGACGAGTCGGCCGCCGTTGGTCCAGCAGCAAGGAGCGCCAGCGACGAGTGTCCACGCCGTTGGTCGAGCAGCAAGGAGCGCCAGCGACGCGCGTCGCCGAGACCCCGTGAGGACCGCGCCCGCCGTACGCCATGGGCTCACCGGGTTTCGGCATCGCTCGAGCCTTCGGCCCTCGCTGCTCAACCAGCGGAACCGTTGGTCGAGCAGGGAGGAGCGCCAGCGACGAGCGACGCCGAGACCCCGTGAGGTGCCCACTCGCCGTACGCCATGGGCTCACCGGGTTTCGAGACGGTTGCTGCGCAACCTCCTCAACCAACGGACGCGCGGCAGCACCGTTGGTCGAGCAGGGAGGAGCGCCAGCGACGAGCGACGCCGAGACCCCGTGAGGTGACCGCCCACCGCGACCACCCGCCGTACGCCATGGGCTCACCGGGTTTCGAGACGGTTGCTGCGCAACCTCCTCAACCAACGGACGCGCGGCAGCGCCGTTGGTCGAGCAGCGAGGCCGGGAGCGAAGTGCTCCTAGGTTCGTCGGTGGAAGGTGACCTGGTTGTCGGCGCCGACGTCGCTCTCGTACTCCGGGTCATGAATCCGGCGGTGGTGGAACGGGCACAACAAGCGCCCGCGGTCGAGGTCGGTGTGACCGTGGCACGACCACGGGTCGTCGTGGTGGGCGTGGCACATCGCTGGCGGGGCGTCGCAGCCGCGGGCGGTGCAGCCGCCGTCACGGATACCCATCGCGATCCGCTGGGCCGGGGTGAAGTACCGCTTCGCACGCCCCACATCCAGAGGCTGACTCTTGCCACCAAGCACCACGGGCACGACGCCGGCCTCGCAGGCCAGCCGCCTCGCGGTGGAGGCACTGATCCGGTCACCGGTGTCGAGCGTCGCGGCCACCAGGCCGTCCTTGAGGGAGTCGAGGGTCATCGTCACCACCACCGTGGCGTTCACGCCACCGGCCTTGGGCAGGTCGTGGGGGTCGAGGCGCTCGACGAGCTCGACGAACGCGGCACCCAACCGCTGCGCTGTGGGGCGGCGTACCGGCACCGGTGCCTCGTCCTGCTCTTCGTGCTCGCCTTCATCGGTGGCGCGGTTGGCGATCTGGTGCTTCGGTGCGGCGAACGCGAGCAGGGCCCGCTCCAGCATCTGGCCGGCCAGCAGCGGCACCGTGAAGGACCCCTTGATCCGGCCGTGGCCGTCCTCGCGCATCCGGAACACCGCCGACTTCTCCGCCTCGCGCTCCTCGCGCTCGAGCTGCTCGGCCTCCCACGCCTCAGCCGCCTCCGGTGCCACGACCTCGAGGATCCGACGGCCCAGCACCCGCAGCGCCTTCGCGTCGTGGACCTCCGCGTATGCGACCAGCGCCTTCGTCGCCTGCTCCAAGACCGACGGGTCGAGGTCGTCGGGCAGCTCATCGAGCGCCGTGCAGATCACCGACGCCTGCTCCGCGACCATCTCGCCACGACCCAGCGCTTCCCGCACCAGCTCGTGGCGATCCAGACCCGCGGCGAGGCGGACCTGGCGGAAACGACTCCCGCTTCGTCGACCGGGTCGCGTTGGAGTGCCACACCGCCACCGACGGCGACGCATTCGTCTCCGCCACCGCCACCGTCTCGGCGTGGGCGAGGGTCCGCGATCGCAGCTCGACCACCCTCGCCTCGAGCTGCGAGAAGTCGACCAGCGCCTCCGCCGTCGCGGTGTGGCTCATCGACCACAGCGGACTCTCGGCGAGCTCGGCGAGCTCGTCGAGCAGCGAGTGCATGCGCGCGAGCGTCCCGTTGATGGGGTGCGCCGCGGTGGTGGCCATGAGTAAAGTATCTCAGGGCCCACCGACAAAGCACCAGGTCAGAAGCCGTTTTCCACAGGCAGATCGAAATTTTTTTCGAGGAGTTCGAGTCGGTGCGGAAGCGACTGGTCGATGGTGCGAAAGTGACTGCTCGGCCGGTGGTCAGTCGCGGCGGTAGACCTCCGAGCCGCGGGCCCAGGCCGTGACCGGCTCGGCGGAGCCGATCTCGTCCTCGTGCAGGTCGAAGGGGTCGCGGTCGAGCACCAGCACGTCGGCGGAGGCGCCGACGCGCAGGTTGCCGGAGTCCTCCTGGTGGTTCGCGTGGGCGGCACCGCTGGTGTAGGCCTGCAGCGCCTGGACCAGGGTGAGCCCCTGGTCGTCGCGCATCGGCGGCTCCTCGTCGCTCTCGTCGGTGGTGCGCGAGGAGCGGTTGACCAGCACGTGGATGCCCTCCATCGGGTCGGGCGGGTTGATCGGCCAGTCCGAGCCGCCGGCCACCAGCGCCCCGCTGTCGACGATGTCGGCGAAGGGGTACTGCCAGTCGAGCCGCTCCTCGTCGAGGTAGGGCTTGACCATCTGCACGGCGGGGGTGTTGTAGCGCGCCCACATGCCCTCGACGTTGGCGATCGCGCCGAGCAGCCGGAACCGGTTGCGGTCGACCGGCGCGACCAGCTGGAGGTGCGCGAGCTGGTGGCGCTGGTTGCTCCACCCGTGGCGGCGGCGCGCGGCCTCGATGGCGTCGAGGGAGGTGCGCACGGCCCGGTCGCCCAGGGCGTGGAAGTGGGCCTGGAAGCCGGCGGCATCGAGCGCGCACACGGCCTCGTCGAGCTGCTCGGGCTCCATGAACGCCAGCCCCCGCTCGCCACCGGCGCAGGGGCAGCGCGCCCCGCCGAGGTACGGCTCGTCGACGGCCATGGTGAGCGTCTCGGAGACCCCGTCGACCATCAGCTTGACCGACCCGGCGTCGAGGCCCGCGTCACCGAGCCGGGCCCGCTCGGCCTCCAGCTCCTCGACCTGCTCGACACCGCGGTTGCGGTCCCACCACAGCGCCAGCCGCACCCGGGCGGTCAGCTCGTCGGCCTCCACGAGGTCGAGGTAGGCCTGGGTCGGGTCGTCGATGCCGGCGTATCCGCCGACGAGCGCGTCCTGCCAGCCCACGATGCCCCACGAGTGCAGGTGCGCCTGCGCGTCGAGCAGCGCCGCACGCTTCTCCTCCCGCGTGGTGTCGACCAGGCGGTGCACCATCGCGGCCGCGGCCTCGCGCAGGGTGCCGGTCGGGTTGCCGTCGCGGTCGCGCTCGATCCAGCCGTCGGGCGGGTCGGGGGTGTCGCGGTCGATGCCGGCCAGCTCGAGGGCGCGGGTGTTGACCCAGGCGTTGTGGTGGTCGTTGCTGGGCAGGAACGCCGGACGGTGCGGCACCACGCGGTCGAGCATCTCGGCGGTGGGCCCGGTGCTGGGGTCGAAGTGCTCGAGCGACCAGCCGCCACCGCGGAACCACGCCTGGCCCACGTCGCCCTGCGCGGCCACCGCGTCGGCGATCGTCGAGAGGCACTCCTCGGCGCCGGCGCAGTCGGTGAGCAGCGCGCTGCGCAGCTCCAGGCCGCCGATGAGCGGGTGGATGTGGGCGTCGTGGAAGGCCGGCATCACCAGTCCCCCGGCGGCGTCGACCTCCTCGGCCCGGCTCCCGCCGGCCGCCATCTCCTCCCGCACCCGGTCGAGCGGGCCGACAGCGTAGATCTGGCTCCCGCGCACCCCCACGGCGTGATCGTGGTGGTACTTCAGCCCGTCGAAGAGCCGTCCGTTGGCGAAGATCAGGTCGCTCATTGCTGCCCCGTCCGGTGGAGATCGGTTCCGCTCGGTCCGGGCGAGCCTAGGCCCGCGGAGGGGGTGAGCCGAGGTCCCGGGGGGTCCAGTCGGTCCATGCCACGGCCTCGGCGCCCTCCTCCAGCTGGGTGCGCACCTGCTCGATCATCCACGCCCGCAGGCGTACGACGTCGGGCTCGGCGCGCACGGTCAGCAGCCGCTGGTCGTCGAGCCCCTCGTCGGAGAGGGACAGCAGGTCGTCGAGCCGGACGACCTCGTCGGCCGCCCTGACCGGCAGGTCGACGGTGACGTCGAGCTCGTCGAGACCCTGCGCCTGGGCGGCCTCGACCGCGCGCCGCGTGCCCCGGCGCAGCGGCGCGAAGACGGCCAGCAGGTCGCGCACCTCGCCGACCGAGACGAGACCGGGGTCGAGCTCGTGGGTCGCGGAGAGCAGCTGCAGGTCGCGCACCAGCTCGTCGATGTGCTCGTCCTGGCGCAGCCACAGCCGCACCGGGCAGCCCCGCAGCAGCACCGGCGACGTCGGCTCGCGGCCCTCGGGAGCGTCCTGGTCGGCGGCCGGCCCGGGGGCGGGCGGCGAGTCGGGCGGGCGCACCGGGCTGTCGGCACGGTCGTCGAGCAGCCGGGCCCACACCCGGGTGCCGCCCGGGAAGCGCTCGACGCCCCAGTCGTCGGCCAGCACCGAGACGATGCCGAGGCCGCGACCGGTGGTGGGCTCACCGTGCCCGCGTCCGTCGGGCTCGGCGACCAGGCGGGGCACCACCGCCTCGGCCGGTACGACGCCCTCGTCGGCCACCGACACGGTCACCGCACCGTGGTCCAGGCGCACCGAGACGTCCATCGACTCGCCTCCGCTGTGCAGCGCGGCGTTGGCCGCCAGCTCGCCGACGCAGAGCTCGGCGTCGTCGACCAGCTCGACACCCCGCCCCCGCAGCGCCTCGCGCACGAAGTGCCGGGCGCCGGGGACGCTCGAGGGGTGCGCGGAGAAGCGGGTGCGCACGATCCGCCCGCTCGCGACAGGCGCGTCCTCCACGCCGGTCCCGGCGGACCCACCGGTTGGCCCGTGCTGGTCCTGGCTGCGCCGCCGCGGCGGGGGCCCGTCCTGCTCGTGCAGCCGCACGGCGACCAGCGCGATGTCGTCCTCGCGGAGGCTGGGCACCATCCGCACGAGAAGCCGGTCGCAGAGCTCGTCCAGGGGGCAGCCGAGTGCGTCGAGGCTGGCCAGCTCGCGCCGCAGCCGGTCGAGGCCGGCGTCGAGGTCCTCGCCGCGCCGCTCGACGAGCCCGTCGGTGAACAGCAGCACCAGCGACCCCCGGGTCAGCACGACCTGCCTCTCCTGGCGCTCGGCCTCGGGGTCGAGCCCCAGCAGCAGGTCGGGGTCGTCGCCCACCAGCAGGGTGACCTCGCCCTCGGGGCAGACCACCACCGGCGGCGGGTGGCCGGCGTTCGACCAGCGCAGCCGGGTGACGCCCTCCGCGAGCTCCTCGGGGGTCTGCTCCAGGCGGGCCAGCACGGCCGTCGCGGTGGTGTCCACGCCCAGGGTGTCCAGCGCGTGGTCGACGCCGCGCAGCACGTCGGCCGGCCCCTGGCCGCTGAAGACCGAGATGCCGCGCAGCAGGTTGCGGACCTGGCCCATGGCCGCCGCGGCCGCGGTGTCGTGGCCGACGACGTCCCCGATGACCAGCATCGTGGCCCCGGCGTCCTGCACGAACGCGTCGTACCAGTCGCCGCCGACCTGGGCGGTCTCGGCCGCGGCCTCGTAGCGCACCACGATCTCGAGGTGGTCGGGCTGCGGGGGCGCGGTCAGGAGGCTGCGCTGCAGGCCCTCGGCGAGGTCGCGCTGCTCGGCGAAGAGCCGGGCGTTGTCGAGCGCCAGGCCGGCCCGTTCCGCGACCAGGGCCAGGGTGTCGAGGTCGGCGTCGGTGAAGGCGCCCCGGGCCTCGCCCCGCAGCACGGTGAGGAGCCCGACCACCCGGTCGTGCCCCTTGAGGCTGAGGACGGTGGCGTGCTCGGGCGCCAGGGCACGCAGCAGCTCGTGGACCTCGCCCGCAGCGAAGACGCGGCACATCGACTCGGTCGCCCCGTCGCCGACGACGGGGCGATCCGCGGCGAGCACCAGCGGCAGGAAGGAGTCGTCGACCACCTGGTCGAGGCGCACCGCCGCGAACCGGTCGACCAGGTGCTGGGCGCCCGGGTCGCGGTGCCACCCCCCGACGTCGCGCAGCCCGGGCAGCCGGCCCTCGTGGCCGGGCTCCTCGACCAGCGTCGCGACGCACCAGTCACCGATCGCCGGTACCACCAGGGCACCCAGGCGGGAGACAGCCTCCCCGAGGTCCAGCGTGCCGGCCAGCTGCTCCGTGACGTCGGCGACCAGGGCGTCGCGGCGAGCAGTGCGCGCGACCTGTTCCTGCGCCTGGTAGCGGGCGGTGACGTCGACGAAGTAGACGGCCAGCCCATCGGGGTTCGGCCAGGCACGCACCTCGTACCAGGCGTCGAGCGGTGCGGGGTAGTAGGCGTCGAAGGCCACCGGGTCCCCCGACTCGACGCAGCCGCGGTAGCTGCGCTCGAAGATGCTGTCGAGGGTCGCGGGGAACGCCTCCCAGACGACCTGCCCGACGAGGTCCTCGCGCGAGCGGCCCAGGAGCCGCTCCGCCTCCCCGTTGAGGTAGGCGAAGCGCCACTCGTCGTCGAGCTGGTAGAAGGCCGTGGGCATCGACTCGAGCACCCGGGCGACGCGCGCCTCGCCCTCCTGCACGGCCGTCGTGTCGTACGCCGCTCCCAGCACCCGCACCGTCTGGCCGCCCTCGTCGCCGAGGCCGCGCCCCCGCGCCGCGATCCAGCGCACCCGGCCGTCGGGCAGGTGGATGCGGTACTCGGCGGCGTACTCGCCGCGAGCGGCGATCGCACGATCGAGCGCGGCGACGACCCGGGCCCGGTCCTCGACGTGGACGATGTCGGTGAAGGCGTCGATGGTGCCGCCGAAGGTGTCGTCATCGAGGCCGAACAGCTCGAGGAGCCGGTCGTCGAAGCGCAGGTCGCCGGTGACCAGGTCCCACTCCCAGGCGCCGACCCCGGCCGCGTCCGTCGCCAGCCGCCAGGCGACCTGCTGGGTCTCGAAGTCGGAGCTGAGCGCCGCGAGCTCGAGGTCGCCGACGACGGCGTCGGCGAGCCGCTCGAGGGTGCTCACGCTGTGGTCGGGCCAGTCGCGCGGGGCGGCGTCGTACACGCAGAGCGAGCCCACCACCTGGCCGTCGGCGACCACCAGAGGGACTCCCAGGTAGGCGCCGACAGCACCGGACGTGACCGGTGGCAGCGTGCTGACCCGGTCGTCGAGCGTGGTGTCGGGCACCACCAGCGGCGCCTTCAGACCGACCGTGACGGTGCACAGCGAGTCGGCGGCGGGTGTCTCGAGGCCGACCAGGCCACTGCCCGCGCCGTGGCCGCCCACGACGACCTGGGTCGCCCCGACCAGCGAGACCTGGGCGGAGCCGGCGTCGAGCAGGGCGGCTGCGAGCTCGCAGAGCCGGTCGAGCGAGGAGCTGCGGTCGCTGCCCGCCACCAGCCGCCGCACCACGGAGGAGCGCACGTCGGGCGGCGTCGACCGGGCAGGGTCCTGCGCGGCCCCGGGTGAGCCCGTCGCTGCCATCGTGTCGCCTCCACGCTCGCGGAGGCTGAGCTCCTCCCCGCGCGTCCTGCGCGGCACCGGATCGTACCGGGAGACGGGGGTGGCGCACCTCGCCTTCTCGGAGGGGGTCGCGAACGGCACGGGTCAGCGAGGCAGCGGCACCCCGCGGGCGAGGTGGTCGGTCAGTGCGCGCCGGCTGGCCGCCTCCGTGGTGCGCAGCAGCAGCCCGGCCCCAGGGCCATCGATCTCCAGCCGCGCCGCGACCCCCCGCACCAGGGCCGAGACCTCCTCGGCCGGCACGGCGCCGGCGTACTCGACCTGCAGCGCCTCGGCGAGCTCGAGGACGTCGGAGCCGGCGGCGCCGTCCCTGGAGACGTCCCCGGCGACCAGCCCGGGTGCGGTCGCCGGCGTCGCGGCCCCGGCGGCGGGCAGCGGTCCCGCCAGCAGCGTGGCGCCCACCAGCAGCACGGTCGCCGCTGCCCGGCGGCCGCGGCGCGAGACCTCGCCCGCCCTGTCGCGGACTCGGACGGACCTGGTCGGGCGGTGCGCTGGGGTCATGGCCCCCAGCCTGAGCCACGGACCTGACAGCAGGCTGACCGGCGGCTGTGAGGGGGCCGGGTCCCTGGGCCGACGACCCGCCTGTCACCACCTGTCACCACCTGTCACCGCGTCTCACCGCCGGGTCAGGGGCTCCTGCGCTCCGGCGTCGAGCAGGACCCCGGCCAGGAAGGCCGACAGCTCCCGGGTGCCGGTCAGGGGCAGCACCTGCGCGACGTGCTGGTCGGGGCGCACCAGGACCATCGCACCCTCGTCCCGGTCCACCCCGCGCAGGTCGAAGACGTCCACCTCGCCGCCGGCCGCTGCTGCCGGCGTCGTCGTCGCCGTGAAGCACTTCTCCAGGTCGACCAGGCCCAGGGCGCCGGTCCGGGGCCGCAGCAGTGCCGGCAGGTCGGCGAGCTCCACCTCGTGGCTGGAGCACGGCAGGATGCCGCGCACGTCCAGCACCGCGTCGACGTCGTCGTCGGCTCGCCGGTGCCGCACGACCGGGGACGCGGGGTCCTCCGCGAGCCAGGTCAGGGCGGCGTCCCAGGCGAGGCGGGCGCGGTCGGCGAAGAGGTAGAGCCGCCACCGGCCGTCGGCGCGGGCGGCGTGGCCCAGGTGGACCCGTCGTGCGTCGGCGAGCCGGGTGACCGGTGCGGAGTGGAAGCGGGTGCCGACCTCGAAGCCGGTCGCGAGGTGCTGGTGCTCGCCCCCACCGACCAGCGCGCCGGCCGGGTACCGCGTGGCCACGCCTGCGGTGTAGCGGCCCTGCTGGGTGAAGTACGTCGCCAGGAGGTCGTCCCGGGACCGGCCGCCCGGGCCGGGGGCCTCGCGCGTGGGTGACCCGGCCAACATCGTCGACCACTCCTTGTCGAAGTCGATCAGCTGCTGGGCCACGGGTCGGCGCTCGGCGTCGTAGGTCTGCAGCAGCGTGGCGGCGCTGCGGCCCCCGAGCACCGAGGCGAGCTTCCAGCCGAGGTTGAAGGCGTCCTGCATGGAGACGTTCATCCCCTGACCGGCCTTGGCGCTGTGGGTGTGGCAGGCGTCCCCGGCGATGAAGACCCGCGGGGGACGCGGGTCCTCGCCGGCGTCGTCGGCGCCGTCGTCGAACCGGTCGGCGATGCGCTGGGCCACCTCGTAGACCGAGAACCACACGGTCTCGCGGACCTCCAGGCTGTAGGGGTGCAGCACCCGCCGGGCGCGCTCGACGACCTCCTCCGCGCTCATCGAGCGCACCCGCTCGCGGTCGGCCGCGCGCACGTCGCCGAGGTCGACGTAGAGGCGCACCAGGTAGCCGCCCTCGCGGGGGATCAGCAGGATGCTGCCGTGCTCGGCCGACCGGATGGCCGCCTTGACGCGGATGTCCGGGGAAGTCGGTGACCGCCAGGACGTCGAGGACCCCCCAGGCGTGGTCGGCCCGGTCACCGTCGAGGCGGCGTCCGACCAGCTGGCGCACCCGGCTGCGCGCACCGTCGCACCCCACGACGTACGTGGCGCGCAGCCGGCGCGCCGCCCCGGTGCGCACGTCGCGCACGGTCGCCTCGACCGGGCCGTCGCCGTCGGGGACCACGAGGTCGACCAGCTCGAGACCGTAGTCGGGAGCCAGCCGCGCCGGCGCCGACCGCATCGCCTGCAGCAGGTGGTCGTGCACCCGTGCCTGGTTGAGGATGAGGTGGGGCATCTCGCTCAGCCCGTCCTCCACGTCCTGGACCCGGCCGGTGCGCGCGATCACCGCCGGACGCTCGGGATCGGGGCCCCAGAACCTGGTCTCGTTGACCTGGTAGGACTCCTCCAGGATCCGCCCCGCGATCCCGAACGCCTCGAACATCTCCATGCTGCGGCAGGCGACACCGTCGGCCTGGCCGAGCTCGAGCGGCCCCTCGCGGCGCTCCACCACCACGGTCCGGATGGAGGGGAAGCGAGCGAGCTGGGCCGCGAGGACCAGACCTGCGGGGCCCGTGCCGACGACGAGGACGTCGACCTCCTCGTCGACGTCCTGCGACGGGCGCGGGAGGGCGGTCGACGGGGCGGTGGCCGGGTCGCCGGTGTAGAAGCCGTCTCGGTAGAACTGCACTGGAGCTCCTGGGGTGGTGGGTCGACCTCCAGCGTGCGGCAGGGCCCAGCCTGCAGAACACACGTTTCTGCCTGACAGAAACTATTGCTGACGGTCGCCGCCGGCCTCACGCACGTCGTCCTCCAGCGCCCTGGCGCAGGTGACCAGCTCCTCGACCAGGGGCGCCACGCGGTCGCGCGAGAAGCGGAACGCCGGCATGGCCACGGAGATCCCCGCGAAGCGACCGCCCCCGCACCGCACCGGGACCCCGATGGCACTCAGCCCCGCCTCGGTCTGCTGGTTGTTGAGCGCGAAGCCGTTGCGGCGCACGACCCCCAGGCCGCGGCGTACGCGCTGGCGCTGCGTGGCGTCGAGCCCGGCCAGCGCGACCGCCAGGTCGTCGGGCTCCAGCATCGCCAGGATCGCCTTGCCCGCGCTGCTGACGTGGGCCGGCAGCGCCTTGCCGGAGCGGTCCCCCGCCCGGATCAGCTGGGCGCACTCGACGGTGTGCACGAACCGGACCTGCGGCCCGCTGAGCACCACGAGGTTCGCGGACTCCTGCACGCGGTCGACGAGTCGTCGCAGGTGCGGGAGGGCCACGGCTCGCAGGTCACCGACCGACACGTCCGGCGCCGGGGCGCCACCCAGCATGGGCCCGGCCCGGTACGTCCGGTCGCTGGCCTGCTCGGCGAAGTCGCGGTAGACGAGCATGGCCAGCAGCCGGTGCGCCGTCGACACGGAGACGTCGAGGCGAGCAGCGGCCTCCGACACCCTCAGGGGCCCCTCGAGCAGCAGCAGCTGCGCGAGGTGCAGGGCGTTGTCGACCGAGGCGATGGAGTACTGCGGCCTGTTCTTCATGGCACGCCGACGATAGTGCGTGCTCGGCCTGGGCCTCTGCGACCGCTGGCCGCAGGGGCCGTTGGAGCCGCCTGTCGGAATCGAACCGACGACCTTCTCATTACGAGTGAGACGCTCTACCGACTGAGCTAAGGCGGCGTGCTGCCCGTTCCGGCATCCGGCTCCGGGCAACGCGGGTGAGCATACAGACGCCGCCCCGGCCGCGAGAAATCAGGCGGCGGGGGCGGCGGCGTACGGCGTGGGCCTCGCTCAGGCGGCGAGGACGCGCTTGCGGGGCTCGGAGTCGGCCCAGCCCAGCGGGGCGGACTGCTCGGCGCCGCACCAGCAGGTGAAGGTGGCGATCGGCCCGGTCTCGGAGCCGGTCACGGCCGTGAACTGGGAGGGGAAGATGAGCTGGCGCTTGCTGCAGGAGGTGCAGACGTGGGTGAGCACGGCGGTTCCTTTCTCGACTCGGAGACGTGGTGTCTGCGACCAGTCTGACTCGCCAGTAGCAATAGGGGTAGCCTGACTTTCCTGCGGAAGGCATAGGATCATCCTTGTGCTATCTGTGCACCAGCTCACATGTTTCCTCGCCACCTACGAGCAGGGCTCGCTGACCCGGGCGGCCGAGGAGCTCGGCTACGCCCAGCCCTCGGTCTCCGAGCAGATCCGGGCCCTGGAGAAGTCGCTGGGCGTGCAGCTCTTCCACCGGGTCGGGCGCGGGGTGGAGCCCACCACGGTCGCCGAGACGATGCGGCCCTACGCCGAGCAGGTGCTGGCCGCCATCGCCGAGACCGAGCGGGCGGTGGCCAGCGTCAAGTCGCTCGAGACCGGCACCATCCGCTTCGGCATGTTCGGCATCGCCCGCCTGTACGCCGGCTCCGCGCTGATCGCCGACGTGCTCAAGCGCTACCCCGGGGTGCGGGTCGAGCTGGTCGGGCAGAACTCCACCGAGGTCGTGGAGGACCTGCGCCGCGGCCGCCTCGAGGCCGCGATGCTGGCCGTCTCGACGGTGGCCAGCGAGGGCATCTCCGTGCGCCCGGTGGCGCGCGAGGAGCTGGTCTACATCAGTTCCGACCCCGAGCACCTGACCAGCCCGGTCACCGCGCACCGGTTGGCGCAGGCCTCGCTGGTGATGCCCGAGACGACGTACCGCGCGGTCGACTCCACCCGGGCCACCCTGCGCCAGATGCTCCACGAGACCGGGCGCAACCCGCAGAGCAGGATCGAGGTCGAGGACGTCGAGACCGCCGTCGAGCTCGTGGGCATGGGCCTGGCCGACAGCGTCATCCCCCGGGGTGCCGCCGAGCAGCTGCTGCCCCGGCTGGCGCCGCGGGCCGGGTTCGTGTCGCTGCGTCCGCGCCAGTTCGACACCTTCGCGATCGTGCACCGCACCAACGCCGTCCTCTCCCCCGCCGCCCGGCTGATGATCGAGCTGGCCACCCGGCGGATGCAGGCGATCGCCGAGCCCATCAACCCTCGCTGAGCGGCGCCCGCGTCACTAGGCTGCCGCCGAGGAGGTGGCCATGGACACCCACGACGTGGTGGTGGTCGGCGCCGGCCTGGCCGGTCTCTCCGCGGCCCGGGCCCTCACCAAGGCCGGTCGCTCGGTGGTGGTGCTCGAGGCGCGCGAGCGCGTCGGCGGCCGCACCGAGGGCGCGCACCTGTCCGACGGCCAGTGGGTCGAGCTCGGCGGACAGTGGATCGGGCCCACGCAGGACCGCATGTACGAGCTCGTCCACGAGCACGGCCTGCGCACCGTGGCGACGTACGACGACGGCGAGATGCTCTTCTCCCTCGGCGGACGCACCCGGCGGATGAGCAGCGCCAAGGGCGCCGTGCCGCGACTGAACCCGGTCGCCCTCGCCGACCTCGCCCAGGGCGTGGCCCGCTTCGGCCGGATCGCCCGGCGCGTCGACACCGAGCACCCGTGGCTGACCCCCGACGCCGGGCGACTGGACGCCCAGACGCTGCACACCTGGGTGAGCCGCCACCTGCGGACCGCCGCCGGGCGCGCCTACTTCGACCTCTTCGCCGAGGCCGTCCTCGCGACGGGGTCCGGCGACGTGTCGCTGCTGCACACGCTCTTCTACACCCGCTCCGGGCAGGACCTGGACACGCTGATGGCCACCGGGGCCGGCGCCCAGCAGGACCGCGTCGAGGGTGGCTCGGTGCTGCTGAGCGAGCGGATGGCCGAGCCGCTCGACGTGCGCCTGGGCCAGGTGGTGGGCCAGGTCGAGCAGGACGACCGGGGGATCACCGTCGGCACCCGTGACGGCCGACGCTGGCGGGCGCGACGCGCGGTCGTGGCCCTGCCGCCCACCCTGGCCGGCCGGCTCGTGCACCGGCCGATCCTGCCCGCCCTGCGCGACCAGCTGACCCAGCGCACCCCGGCCGGCAGCGTCATCAAGGTCTACGCCGTCTACCCCACGCCGTTCTGGCGCGAGGAGGGGCTCAACGGCCAGGTGGCCTCCGACCGGGGCCCGGTGAAGGTGGTCTTCGACAACTCACCGCCCGGGTATCCGCGCGGCATCCTGCTCTGCTTCCTGGAGGGCCCCGCGGCTCGGGAGTGGTCGGGCCGCGACGCGGCCGAGCGGCGGCAGGCCGTCGTGGACTGCCTGGTCGGCTACTTCGGCCCGCGCGCCGCCGAGCCCGTCGAGTACCTCGAGCGCGACTGGTCGACCGAGGAGTTCACCCGCGGCTGCTACGGCGCGCACTTCACCCCGGGCACCTGGACCGGCTTCGGCAGCGCGCTGCGTGAGCCCGTGGGCCGCGTGCACTGGGCCGGCACCGAGTGCTCTCCGGTCTGGAACGGCTACATGGAGGGCGCGGTCCGCTCCGGTGAGGCCACCGCCGCCGAGGTGCACTCCCGGCTGGGGTGAGCGCGTGCCGTGTGTCCCTAGGCTGGCGCCATGACCGAGCCCCGTGACGTCGTCCGCGCCTTCCTCGAGCACCTGAGCGCCGGGGACACCACCCGGGCGAACGCGCTGCTGGCCCCCGACGTCGAGTGGCGCAACACCCGGCTGCCCACCGTGCGGGGCGCCAAGGTCGCCGAGGCCCTCGACATGCTCACCGCGCGCGGCGTCGGCGTGCGCGTCGAGCTGCACCACGTCGGCGCCGACGGGTCCACCGTGCTCACCGACCGCCACGACACCCTGACCTGGAAGGCCTACGGCAGCCGGTTCCACGTCGACGGCACCTTCGAGGTGCGCGACGGGCTGATCACGCTGTGGGACGACCGGTTCAGCTGGGGCGAGGCCTCGGTCGCCTCCGTGGCGGGGCTGCTGCGGCTGCTGCGCTCCGGTCGCTGAGCGCCTGCCTCAGCAGGTGGTGCCGTCGTCGGGGACGGTGCCCTCGATGAGGAACCCCTCGATCGCCTCGTCGACGCAGGCGTTGCCCGAGTTGTAGGCCGTGTGGCCGTCGCCCTCGCGGGTCAGCAGCACGCCGGGCTCGAGCTGGTCGGCCAGCGCCTCGGCCCACTCGTACGGCGTCGCCGGGTCACGGGTGGTGCCCACCACCAGGATCGGCGCCGCACCGTCGGCGGTGATCTCGTCGAGGCGGGTGGAGGGGTCGGGCTCGACCTCGAGGCCGCGGCAGCCGACCAGGCTCCAGGCGAACACCTCGCCGAGGGTCGGCGAGGCCTCGAGGAAGTCGGGCACCTGCGCCGGGATCTCCTCGACCGGGGTCGAGGACGGGTCGTCGAGGCAGTTGATCGCGTAGATCGCCTCGGAGGAGTTGTCGGTGTAGCTGCCGCTGGGGGTGCGCGAGGCGTAGGTGTCGGCGAGCAGCATCAGGGTGGTCCCGTCGCCCGCGAAGGCGGCCTCGAGGGCCTGGC
Source organism: Nocardioides salarius (assembly GCF_016907435.1). Lineage (NCBI taxonomy): Bacteria > Bacillati > Actinomycetota > Actinomycetes > Propionibacteriales > Nocardioidaceae > Nocardioides > Nocardioides salarius. The sequence continues at coordinate 1,725,990 of NZ_JAFBBZ010000001.1, forward strand.
TCAGCAGGAACCAGTAGTCGCTGACGTAGAGCGGCGTGATGATGCCGTAGAAGGCGCTGCCGACGGTCAGCTCGCGCTCGCCCGGGGCGGGGATCGGCTCACGGTCGACCTCCTCGAGAAAGGCGACGATGCGGTCCAGGCCCTCCTGCACGGTCCCGCCGAGGAAGCAGGCGCCGGCCTCGACGCAGTCGGCGACGTAGGCGCGCAGCGCCCGCTCGAAGCCCGCCGCCTGACCCAGGTTGAGCTCGCGGCTGGTGAGGCTGACGTCGACGGCGCCGTCGAGCACCAGCCGGTCGGCCCGGTCGGGGAAGAGCTCGGCGTAGGTGGCACCCAGCTTGGTGCCGTAGGAGGCGCCCAGGTAGGTCAGGCCGCTCTCGCCCAGCGCAGCGCGCAGCACGTCCATGTCCTTGGCGGCCTCGACGGTGCTGACGTGGGCGGCCAGGTCGCCGGAGCGCTCGACGCACCCGTCGAAGAAGGCCTCGAGGCCGGCGACCAGCGCCTCGACCTCGGCCGGCTCGTCGGGCGAGGGGTCGGCTGCCAGGAAGTCGGTCAGCTGGTCGTCGGAGAGGCAGTCGACCGGCGCGGAGCCGCCCGTGCCGCGGGGGTCGAAGCCGACGATGTCGTAGCGGGCCAGCAGCGGCGCGCGGAAGACCGCGTCGCCGGCGGCGGCGTACGACGTGCCGGGGGCGCCGGGTCCGCCGGGGTTGACCACCAGCGAGCCGAGCCGCTGCCCGGGCTCGCCCGCCGGCACCCGCAGCACCGCGATCTCGATCGTCTCGCCGCCGGGGTCGGTGTAGTCGAGCGGCACCTGGAGACGGGCGCACTCGTGGTCGGCGTCGCTCTCGCACGCCTGCCAGTCGAGGGACTGGTCGTAGAACGGCGCCAGGGCGGGGTCGGGCGGCTCGGTGGCGTCGCCGGAGGGGGTGGTGATCGGCGCCGGACCGGTGCGCGGCTGCTGCGGCGTCTCGTCGCCGCCGAGCAGGCCGCCCAGCACCAGGGCCAGGGCCAGGCCGAGGGCGCTGAGGACCATCGCCAGGACGACCACGATCGCCACGACCTGCTTGACCGACCTCAACGACCGCTCCCCTCGGGCACCATCAGGGCGACCATCATGGCCTCCAGCGCCAAGGCCGGCTGCACGTTGAACTCCAGCATCTGCTCACGGGCCTCGAAGACCGCGTCGATGCGGCGCAGGTTGAGCTCGGGGCTCGAGGTGCGCACGACCTCCTCGACGTCGGGGCGGATCTCCTCGTTGACCAGCGCGCCCGCGGCACCGACCGCGATCGCGATCGCGTCGCGGTAGACCGAGACCAGGTCCATCAGGCTGCGGTCGACGACGTCGAGGACGCGCCGCTTGGCCCGGGTCTTCTGGCCCTTCTCCAGCGCGGAGAGGGCTGGTGCGTACTCGCGCGGGCGGCGCCCCCGCTCGACCACGCCGTAGGAGGCGTCGAGGTCGACCTTCTCGCGGGCGTCGAGGTCGGTGGTGATCGCCTCGGCCTCCTCCTTGGCGACCTCGACGAGGTTGGCGGCCGCCTGCATGCAGGCCCCCAGCGTGGTCAGCTTGGCGGGGTAGAGCACCACCTCGCGCCGCCGGTTGCGGGTCGCCTCGTCGGTGGCCAGCGCCCGGGCCCGGCCGATGTGGCCCTGGCTCGCGCGGGCGGCGTACGACGCGAGCGCGTCGGGCACGCCGAGGGTGCGGGAGAGGAAGGCGGCCACGTCGGGCGAGGTCGGGGTGGTCAGCGTGACCAGCCGGCAGCGGCTCACCACGGTGGGCAGCACGTCCTCGAGGGTGGGGGCGCAGAGCATCCACACGGTGCGCTCGCCGGGCTCCTCGATCGCCTTGAGCAGCGCGTTCCAGGCCCGCTCCGTGAGCCGGTCGGCGTCCTCGATGATCAGGATCTGGCGGCCCGGCCCCACCGGTGACAGGGACGCCTTGCGCACCAGGTCGCGCACCTCCTCGACGCCGATGGAGAGCTTCTCGGTGCGCACCAGGGCGACGTCGGCGTGGCTGCCGACCAGCGCGGTGTGGCAGCCGTGGCAGTGCCCGCAGCCGGCCCGCTCGGGGGCGTTCTCGCACTGCAGCGCGGCGGCGAACGCGATCGCGGCGTTGGAGCGGCCCGAGCCCGGTGGGCCGGTGAAGAGCCAGGCGTGGCTCATGCCGTGGCCCGACGCGGCCGAGCGCAGCGCCTTGATCGCCGGGCGCTGGCCGACCAGGCGCTCCCAGACGGTCGAGGTCACCTCGTGGGTGGGCGCACTCACGGCGCCACCTGCTCGGGCTGCTGGGGGCCGGTCAGCGCCTGCAGCAGCGGGACGAGCCTGGCCTGCACGGCGGCCGCGACCTCCTCGACCGGGGCGCGGGCGTCGAGCACCAGGTAGTGCCCGGGGTCGGCGGCGGCCATCGCGACGAACGACTCGCGCACCCGCTGGTGGAACTCCAGCGACTCGCCCTCGATGCGGTCGCGGCTCTCGAAGCGGCCCAGGCCCGCGGCGGGCTCGAGGTCGAGGACCACCGTCAGGTGCGGGCGCAGGTCCTGGGTCGCCCAGCGGGCCACCTGCTCGACCTCGGAGACCGGCAGGCTGCGCCCGGCGCCCTGGTAGGCCAGCGTGGAGTCGACGTAGCGGTCGGTGACGACGACCTCGCCGCGCTCGAGGGCGGGCAGCACCAGCGTCTCGACGTGCTCGGCCTTGTCGGCGGCGTAGAGCAGCGCCTCGGTGCGGTCGGCCAGCGCCCCGGTCTCGGGGGAGAGCACGATCTCGCGCACCCGTCGGCCCACCGGGGTGTCCCCCGGCTCGAAGGTCAGGACGACGCGGTGGCCCTGCTCCTCCAGCCAGGTGCGCAGCAGGCGCGACTGGGTCGACTTGCCGGAGCCCTCGCCGCCCTCGAAGCACACGAAGACGCCGCGCTGGGTGTAGGTGCCGGGCGATGTCACGGCCCCGAACCTACGTGGGGGCACCGACACCGGCCAGCACCGGTCCACAGCCGTCCCCTGCGACCGGGGCTCAGAAGGCGTAGCGGACCCGGCAGTAGGGCATCCGCTCGGCCAGCAGGTCGGTGAGCTGGTCGCGCCACCGCGCTTTCCAGGCGGCGCGGTAGCGCACGTTGGCCTGCCCCGAGTGGCTGGTCTTGGGCTCCTGGAGGTCCGGGCGCCACAGCAGCTCCTCGCCGCGCGGGTGCCAGCCGAGGTTGACCTCGTGCAGCGGCTCGTTGTGGGTCAGGAAGATGATCTCGCAGGCCAGCTGCGCCTTCGCCCGCTCCCCCAGCACGTCGTCGACCTGCTCGAACAGCTCGGCCCACTGGCCCAGCCACTGCTCGTGCACCACGACGGGGCTGAAGTTGAGGTGCACCTCGTAGCCGGCCTCGACGAAGTCGTCGACCGCCTTGATCCGCTCGGCGATGCGCGAGGTGCGCAGGTCGAGCCGGTGCGCCAGCGGCTCGGGCATCAACGAGAACCGTACCCGGGTGCCGCCGCGCGGGTCCCAGTCGAGCAGGTCGCGGTTGACCAGTTTGGTGGCGAAGCTGGCCTTGGCCCCGCGCAGGTCGCCGAAGAGGTCGACGAGGTCGCGCACGTTGTCGGAGACCAGCGCGTCGGCCGAGCAGTCGCCGTTCTCGCCCAGGTCGTAGACCCAGTCGACGGGGTCGCACTGGTTGGGCTCGGCCTTGGGCCCCTGCCGCGCGGCGTGGCGGGCCAGGTAGCCCGCGATCCTCTCGATGTTGACGAAGACCGTGACTGGGTTGGCGAAGCCCTTGCGCCGCGGCACGTAGCAGTAGCTGCAGGCCATCGCACAGCCGTTGCCGGTCGACGGGGCGATGAAGTCGGCCGAGCGGCCGTTGGGCCGCGCCTGCAGGCTGCGCTTCTCCCCCAGCACCAGCACCTCGCGCTTGGTGCGCACCCACCGCTCCACCCCGCCGGGGTTGCCGTAGAGGCCCGGGATGTCCTGGTGGGAGGCCACCTCGACCCGCTCCGCATCGGGGAAGCGCTCCAGCACCTGCTGCGCGCGCGGCCACCGCTCGATGTCGGGCTCGTGGTAGATCCGGCGCACCTGGAGCAGGCGCTCGGCTGCGGTGGGCGGGGGCACGGGCCCAGGCTAGGCAGGCCCACCGACGGCGCCCCGACGGCGTACGCCGCCCGGCCCGCGGTGGGCGAGCGGGCGGCGTACGACGGGTCCGGGTGAGCCGCGCTTGTCAGGGAAGTCCTGCGCTTGGTGGGTGTTGCAACCCCTGACAAGCGCAGGAGTCCCCGGCCGGCCGGGGACTCCTGCAGGGGGCCGGAGGCCTCAGGACTTCTTGGCCGAGGCCTTCTTCGTAGTCTTCTTGGCGGCGGCCTTCTTGGTGGTGGCCTTCTTGGCCGCCGTCTTCTTGGCCGGGGCCTTCTTGGCGCCCTTCTTCGCGGCCTTCTTGGCCGGTCCGCGGGCGCGACGCTCCTCGAGCAGCTCGGCGGCGCGCTCGAGGGTGAGGTCCTCGACCGTGTCGTCCTTGCGCAGGGTGGCGTTGTACTCGCCGTCGGTGACGTACTCGCCGAAGCGGCCCGACTTCACCACGACCGGCTGCCCGGAGACCGGGTCGTTGCCGAGCTCCTTGAGCGGCGGGGCCGCGGCGGCCCGCCCGCGCTGCTTGGGCTGGGAGTAGATCTTCAGGGCCTCCTCGAGGGTGACCGTGAAGAGCTGGTCCTCGCTGGTCAGCGAGCGCGAGTCGGTGCCCTTCTTCAGGTACGGGCCGTAGCGGCCGTTCTGGGCGGTGATCTCGTCGCCGGTCTCGGGGTCCTCGCCGACCACGCGGGGCAGCGAGAGCAGCTTGACGGCGTCGTCGAGGGTGATCGTGTCGAGCGACATCGACTTGAAGAGCGAGCCGGTGCGGGGCTTGGCGCTCTTCTTGGCGTCCTCGGGCAGGTCCTCGGTGACGTAGGGGCCGAAGCGCCCGTTCTTGGCCACCACGCGCAGCCCGGTCTCGGGGTGCGCGCCGAGCTCGATCTCCTCGCCGGCGGGGTTGGCGAAGAGCTCCTTGGCCTTCTCGAGCGTCAGCTCGTCGGGCGGCAGGTCGTCGGGCACGTTGGCGCGCTTGCCGACCGGGTTGCCCTCGTCGTCGGGGCCCTCGAGGTAGGGGCCGTAGCGGCCCACCCGCAGGTTGACCCCCGAGTCGGGGCCGCCCACCGGGAAGGTGGCCAGCTCGCGGGCGTCGATGTCGCCGAGCTCGTCGACGAGCTTCTTGAGCCCGACGAGGTCGTCGTTGCCGTAGTAGAACTCGCCCAGCTCGGTGTTGCGCTGCTTGCGCCCGGCCGCGATCTCGTCGAGCACGTCCTCCATCTGGGCGGTGAACTCGTAGGAGATCTGGCGCGGGAAGTGCTCCTCGAGCAGCCGGATCACCGAGAACGCCAGCCAGGCCGGCACCAGGGCCGTGCCCTTCTTGTAGACGTAGCCGCGGTTGAGGATCGTGCCGATGATCGAGGCGTACGTCGAGGGGCGGCCGATCTCGCGCTCCTCGAGCTCCTTGATCAGCGTGGCCTCGGTGTAGCGCGCCGGCGGCTTGGTCTCGTGGCCGTTGGCGCTGATCGAGGCCGCCGAGACCGCGTCGCCCTGGGCGAGCTGCGGCAGCCGGGTCTCCTGGTCGTCGGAGGCCGCACCGTGGTCGGTGCCCTCGACGTAGGCCTTGAGGAAGCCGTGGAAGGTGATGACGCGACCGCTGGCCGAGAAGACGACGTCCTCGCCGCCCGAGGCGGCGCCGCCGAGGCGGATCGTGACCGACTGGCCGACGGCGTCCTTCATCTGCGAGGCGACGGTGCGCATCCAGATCAGCTCGTAGAGGCGGAACTGCTCGCCCTTGAGGCCGGTCTGGGCGGGGGTGCGGAACGACTCGCCGGCGGGCCGGATCGCCTCGTGCGCCTCCTGGGCGTTCTTGACCTTCGAGGCGTAGGTGCGCGGGGCGTCGGGCAGGTACTCCGCGCCGTACAGCTCCTGGACCTGGGCGCGCGCCGCGTTGACCGCGGTGCCCGACAGGGTCGTGGAGTCGGTACGCATGTAGGTGATGAAGCCGTTCTCGTAGAGGCGCTGCGCGACCGACATGGTCACGCTGGCGCCCATGCCGAGCTTGCGGCTGGCCTCCTGCTGCAGCGTCGTGGTGCGGAACGGCGCGTAGGGCGAGCGGCGGTAGGGCTTGGACTCGACCGAGCGGACGTCGAAGGTGGTCTCCGACAGCCCGGCGACCAGCGCCTCGGCGCGGGTGCGGTCGAGGTGGACGACCTTGCCCTCGGCGGAGGACTTGAGCACGCCCTCGGAGGTGAAATCGGAGCCGCGGGCGACCCGGCGCTCGTCGACGGAGTAGACCTTCGCCGGGAACATCCTCTGCTCGTGCTTGGAGCCGGCGTCGAAGGTGCCCTCGAGGTCCCAGTAGGAGGCGATCTTGAAGGCCATCCGGTCGCGTTCCTTGTCGACGACCAGGCGGGTGGCCACCGACTGCACTCGCCCGGCCGACAGGCCCGACATGACCTTCTTCCACAGCACCGGGGAGACCTCGTAGCCGTAGAGGCGGTCGAGGATGCGGCGCGCCTCCTGGGCCTCGACGAGGTCGTCGTTGATGGTGCGCGGGTTGTCCACGGCGGCCTGGATCGCCGACTTGGTGATCTCGTGGAAGACCATCCGGTGCACGGGGATGTTCTTGGGCTTCAGCTCGTCGAGGAGGTGCCACGCGATGGCCTCGCCCTCGCGGTCCTCATCGGTGGCGAGGTAGAGCTCGTCGGCGTCCTTGAGCAGGCCCTTGAGCTTGGTGATGTGGCTCTTCTTGTCGCGCGGCACCACGTAGTAGGGCTCGAAGCCGTTGTCGACGTCGACGGCCAGGCGGCCCCACGGCTTGTCCTTGATCTTGGCCGGGGTGTCCGCGGCCGACTGCGGGAGGTCGCGGATGTGGCCGATGGAGGACTCGACGACGTAGCCCTGGCCGAGGTACCCGCCGATGGTGCGGGCCTTCGCCGGGGACTCGACGATCACCAACTTGTGTGCCACTGCGTGTGTCATTCCTTCGAGAGGTGTGGGGAGGGACGGCGTTGCTCCGTGCGGTGCCCCGGGTGCTGGCCGAGGCACGACCCCCGAGGGTCCCGCCGGCCGTCACGGTAGCGCGTGCGGCGGCGTACGCCGCTGCTGCGGCGTGGCCGCGGACGCTTTGCGCAGGTCAGGGGCCTTGCCGGCACCTCGGGCCGCGGCGCCTGTGGAGGACCGGCTCGACGCGGCCGGCGACGTGCCAGCCTCGTCCCCCCCACCTCCCGCCGCGACCTCCAGGAGTTCCCCGTGACCGACCTCTACGGCGCCCCGCGCCGGCGTCCCCGCTACGACGACCGGTACCTCGACGAGCCATCCTTCGACGACGCGCGGTTCGACGGGCCCCGGTTCGACGGGCCCTGGTTCGACGAGCCCTGGGAGGAGGCGGCGCGCTCGGACGGCCCGGTCGAGGACCGGCTCACCGAGCTGGTCTTCCTCGACGGCCGCCTGGTCTCCCACTCGACCCGCCCGGTGACGGGCACGGCGTGGGCGGCCTTCGCGGCCCGCCGCGACCGCGAGGAGCGCCAGCCGCCACCGCCACCGCCGACGCCGCGCTGGCAGCACGTGCTCGACTGGCTCGCCGACCGGGTCGGCGGCGAGGCCGCGCTGGCCGCCCTCGACGCCGCGCCGCTGGGCGAGTCGCCCGACCTGCCCGACGACTACCCCAGCCGCGCCGAGCGCCAGCGGGTCGAGGCCGTCGCCGAGCTGCTGGACTCGGTGGCCGGGCGCTGCTTCGACGTCGAGGTCGCCACCGCGCTGCGCACCGCGCTGCTGACGCTGTGGCGCCTCGAGCCCGAGGCCGTCAGCCGCGCCAGCAGCGCGGCCGCCTGCGCCGGGGGGATCGCCTGGGCGGTCGCCAAGGCCAACGGGCTGCTGCACCCCGCGGGCGACCTGCGCGTCGGCACGCTCAAGGACCACCTCGACCTGCGCGGCGCCCCGTCGGCGTACGGCGCCACGGTGCGCGCGGGCCTGGTCGGCTTCCGCCACCTCGCCTCGCTGCACCACCGCCCGATGGGCGTGCCCGACCTGCTCGACCTGGGCCACCCCGACCTGCTCACCGGCGCCACCCGCGCCCGTCTGCTGCACCTGCGCGAGCGCGCCTGGGCCGCCCGCGACGCCCACCCGGCCCGAACTTCGCCCTGACCCGGCCCAGATCTCACGCCGACCCGGCCCATTCTTGGCTCTCCTGTCTCTTCCGTGGGTCATGTGCGCCCGGGGAGGGTGGGCCGGTGGCCGCCGAGGTTGAGCATGGCCAGCGCGATGAGGGCTTCGGGTGATCTGAATCCGAAGGCGACGCGGGTGATGAGTCGGATCTTGGTGTTGATCGATTCGATGCGTCCGTTGGACAGGTCGTGCTCGATGGCGGCCAGGATCGATGTGCGGTGCTTGGTGATTCGTCGTTGCAGCTCGACGAAGGAGGGAAGCCGGCATCTTCGGGCCCAGGCGATCCAGGCATCGAGGGCCTCGCAGGCTTGGTTGTAGGGCAGCTGGAAGACCACGCGCAGACCTTCTTTGAGCAGGTAGGCGCGGTGGAGGCGTGGATCGGTCTTGGCGATCCACTCAAGCTTGGCGCGTTGACGGGTGGTGAGGTTCTCGGGGTTCTTCCACAGCGCGTAGCGGGCACGTTTGAGGCCGCGTGCGCGACCGGTCGCGTCGTGTCGTCGCCCTTGGGGGCCGTGGCCGGGGCCGTTGCCGTACGTGCCGCCGGGGGCACGACGCGCGTTGTTCCACGCTGCGCGGCGTTCGACGTCGAGGGCCTCGGTGGCCCAGCCCACCACGTGGAAGGGATCAGCGCAGCGCACCGCCTGGGGACATCGTTGCGCCACCACGTCGCTGATCCACTGCGCGCCGTCGGCGCTGACATGGGTGATCTGAGCGCACCGACCGGGCGAGGACTCCTCGAGAGCATCGAAGAACCGGCCCAGGGTCTCGCGGTCGCGTCCGGGCTGGGCCCAGATGAGTCGTCCGGTGTCGTGGTCGACGACCACGGTCAGGTACTTGTGGCCGCGCTTGTAGGAGATCTCATCGATGCCGATTCGTCGCAGGCCGGCGAACTGGTCGATCCCGGCCGCGGTGTCGGCCCACACCCTGGTGATGATCGAGCCCACCGTGCGCCACGCGATGCGCATCAGCTGGGTCACCGCGCTCTTGGAGCACTGCGTGGCCAACCAGGCGACCTGTTGATCAAAGGCACGGGTGTGCCCGGCCCCGTGGCGTGCCCAGGGCACCTGCCGGACCGTGGGGCCATGCACTGCGCACCGGACCCGCGGCGAATCGGCTTCCAAGTACACCTGGATGACACCGAGGTCCAGGGCCCGCCAGCGTCGGCGGTCCTCGCCAGGGTCGTACCAGCTGCTGGGTGCCCCGCACACCCCGCAGCGGCCGCGTTTGGCGCGACGTGGGCGCACGTGAGCGACCAGGACACCCCCGAGTGACCCGTCGGAATCGGCGTCCTGGTTGAACTCGACACCCTCGATCACCGCTGTCGCATCGACGCCCAACAAGGCGCGCCATAGGCTGGCGTCCCGCACGCCGTTCTCCTGCCCTTGGTTTCGGACTCTAGACAAGCCAGAAACCTAGACAGAGAACGGCGTGCGCCACATCAGGCCACGCTCAGCGACCCACGGAAGGGTCACAAGAGCCCCATTCTTCCCACCCACCCGGCCAGGACCGACAGCTCGTGCCGCGCAGCCTCAACCTTTCGTGCCCGCCGGTCGTCAAGGTGGTGTCAACACCTACGAGCAGAGGACCCGGATGAGCACGCACACCACCCGCGACCTCGGGGAGTTCGGGGAGTTCGGGGAGTTCGGGGAGTTCGCGCGAGCACAGACCCCCGGGTTGCTCGGTCTCGCCCACGCCCTGACCGGCAACCCCCACGACGCCTGGGACCTCACCCAGGAGACCGTCCGGATGGGCGAGCGGTGGGGCCGCACCCGCTTCGACGAGCCCGCGGCGTACGCCCGCACCGTGATGACCCGGCTCAACATCGACAGGCTGCGGCGGTTCCGCCGTGAGGTGCTGGTGCCGGGGAACCACCGCGAGGACGCCCGCGTGGAGCTGGTCGGCGAGCTCGACGGCTGGCTCGTCGAGGCGTTGGCGACGCTCAGCCCCCGCCAGCGCACGGCGCTGGCGCTGCGCTACGTCGAGGACCTCGACGTCCGCGGCATCGCGGCTCGGATGGGCTGCGCCGAGGGCACCGTCAAGGCCCACCTGTCCCGCGGCACCGAGCGGCTCCAGGCCGAGCTGGCCCGCCACCGCGCCGACCCGACCCGTCCCAGCACCCAGGAAGCGACCCCGCGATGAGCCCCACCGACCTGCACGAGACCACCGACGGGCGTGACGACGAGCTCGAGCGGGCCTACGACCGGCTGACCTCGGCACTGGCGGCTCCGCTCGACCTCGGACCCGTTCTGGGCACCGCGATCACCCGTCGCCGGCGCCGACGTACGACCGTTCGCGTCGCGGGCGGCGCGCTGGCGGCCTCGGTCGCGATCGGCGGGCTCGCCCTGACCACCGGGGGCAGCGAGCCCGAGCGGGCACCAGACCCGGCCGGCCAGGGCGGGACCAACACCGTGGTGGTCACCCGCGACGACGGCGAGGAGCTCAGCTTCGGCCCGGTCGAGCTGAGCTGCTCGCCGGCCGGTCGACTGGGTGAGCGCCTCGACGCCTCCACCGAGGTGGTGACCGGCCCCGACGACGTGCTCCTCGAGCCGTTGCTGCACATCTCTGTCCTCGTCGACGACGTCGAGCCCGGCCGCACCTACGTGCTGCCCTTCGAGGGGAGCGCGGAGAAGAAGAACGTCCGTTCCGAAGAGTGGACGTTCGTCTACTTCGCAGCCGTGCCGAGCCCCGACCCGGCACGGCAGGCCAACGAGATCGTCAGCGGCGCCCCCGACTCCACCGGCTCGGTGCGCTTCGACGCAGCGACCTGCGGCGACGTCCCCTCCCTCGACGTCACGATCGACGCCGTCCTCGGCAGCGAGGTCGAGCAGCCGGCGTACCCGATCGAGGGTCGGCTGTCCCTGCCCTGACCCCGGGCGGAGATCCGGGCCGGGTCGGCGAGAAGTTCGGGCCGGGTCAGTGTGAAGTTCGGGCCGGGTCGGCGGGAAGTTCGGGCCGGGTCAGGCGGGGGTGAGGTAGCCCTCGCGGACCAGCTCGCGCACGACCGGCAGGTAGTCCTCGCGGGTGGCGGTGGGGTCGAGGTCGAGCAGCTCGGCGAGGGCGTCGAGGATCTGGCCGACCTCGAGGTCTCCGTCGCAGGCACCGACCAGGGCGGCCACGACCGTGTCGGCGGTGCGGGCGCGGCGCAGGCCGGTCTGCTGGCGCAGCACGATGGTCTCTGGGTCCTCGGCGCCGGGTGCGCCCAGCGTCTCCTGCTGCACGTCGGGCCGGGTCACCAGCCGCGTGCCGGCGTCGACGTCGAGCCGCGCGGCGGCGCCCCACGCCGAGATCGCCGGCGCGATCGGCTGCTCGACCTCGTAGGGCCACGACAGCAGCTCGCGGGCGGGCGTGGCCGCGCGGTCCTCGCGCAGGTGCAGGTTGACCCAGCCGAAGCCGACGGCCTCGATGCGCTGCTCCTCCATCCACGACAGCCAGGTGTCGTAGCGGCGCCGGTAGTCGGCGGTGGCCGCCGCGGTGGCCGAGCCGGTCGAGGGGTGGTGGCCGGAGTCCTTGAGCCACAGCTCGACGTACGACGCCGGGTCGAGCACCTCGCGCTGGACCACCAGCGCGTCGACGTCGTCGCGCAGCCACGCGCCGAGCCGCTCGTCCCACGGCTGGTCCTCGCTGATCACCCAGTTGGCCAGCACCTGGCACCAGCCGCCGGGGGCTAGGTGGTCGGGCGCGGTGCGCACGATGTCCTCGACGACCCGGTCGCCGGGCAGCCCGGAGTCGCGGTAGACCAGCCGCTCGCCGGTGGCCGGCGAGATCACGAACGGAGGGTTGGTGGCGATCAGGTCGAAGCGGTCACCGGCCACGGGCTCGAAGAACGACCCGTCGCGCACGTCGACGCGCTCGGCGACGTCGTTGAGCCGGGCGTTGAAGCGGGTCAGGCGCAGCGCGCGGGCGTTGACGTCGGTGGCGACCACGCTGTCGCTGTGGCGGGCCAGGTGCAACGCCTGGACGCCGCACCCGGTGCCGAGGTCGAGCGCCCGGCCGACCGGCTCGCGACGGGTCAGCTGGGCCAGCGACGTCGAGGCCGGGCTGATGCCGAGCACGTGGTCGGCGCCGACCCGCTGCGGCGCTCCGTCGAGGCCCGGGGTCAGGTCGGAGACCACCCACAGGTGCTCGGTGACCACCCCGCCGACGCCCGCGGGCCCGGCGTGCTCGGTGGCGTAGGGCCGCACGTCGAGGCGGGCGGCGACCTCGCCGACCGACTGCTCGAGCAGGCCCTCGACGCACATCCGGTCCACCAGCCCCGGCAGGGCCGCCTCGGCCTGGCCGGCCTCGACCGGCACCTGCAGGAGGAAGAGGCGCACCAGCGTGGCCAGCGGCGACCCGCCCGCCCGCGCCGTACGCCGCAGCGCCGGGGTCGTCTCGTTGCGTGCCAGCGCGTCGTGGGCGCGCGGCCCCAGCAGCTCGGCCACGGCGTCGTAGGTGAAGTCGGCACGGACCAGCGCGTCGCGCAGCAGGTGGGGGAGGTCGCTCACCTGCGCGAGCCTAGTGACCGTGCCGATCGGGCACACCTTGTGCGTTCGCGGGACGGGGGCGGCGAGCGCGTTTTACGTTGCCCAGGTCACCTCCGCGACCGGTCGGGAGCCCGGGGCGCGGCGACCACCATGGGGAGGGAACCCACATGTACCGAGCCCGACGCGCCCTCGGCGCCGCTCTGACCACGACCTTGACCACCGCCCTCGTCGCCTCGGGCACGGGCCTGGCGAGCACGCCGGCCACCGCCGCGAGCCCGACGCCCGCCACCGCCGCCACCGGCACCAGCGCCGCCACCGACACGGGCCTCGTCGACGTGCTGGAGGTCCTCACCCCGGCGCGCATCCTGGGCCACCTCGAGGGTGCAGCCTCCCCCGGCACGCTGCTCGACCTCGAGCGCCCGACCTGGGACTTCCCGAACCCGCTGGGCCTGCTCACCCTCACCGAGTCGGTCCAGTGGCTGCGCGACGGCGTCGCGATCCCGGGCGCCACGGGCGACACCTACCTGCCGACCTTCGACGACGTGGGCGGCAACCTGCAGGCCGTGGTGACCGGCAGGGTGCTGGGCCTGCTGCCCGTCGAGGCCTTCACCGGCGTGGTGCAGGTCCTCTCCCCTGCCGGTGGCGGCGGTGGTGGGGGCGGCGCGGAGACCCCCGACCCGCTCGAGGTGCTCGAGGAGCCGCAGCTGACCGGCATCCCCGGCGTGGGGTCGCTGCTGCTGGTGCTCGACCCCGTGTGGAGCCTGCCGGGCGTCAGCACGACCTACCAGTGGTTCTCCGACGGCGCGGCGATCCCGGGGGCGACCGGCCAGACCTTCGTGCCCACGCTCGCCCAGGCCGGCACCACGATCCACGCGCAGGTCACCGGCCTGCTCGCCGGCCTGCCGCTGGTCAGCGTGCTGACCAACCACCTGCCCATCCCCGACGCCCCGGCCCAGGAGCTGGGCTCGACGTCGCAGCCCGCGCTCTCGGGCACCCCGAAGGTCGGCAGGGCCCTCACCGTCGGCGACCCCGCCTGGAACACCGACGGCGTCGAGCAGACCTACCAGTGGCGGCGGGACGGCGACCCGATCACCGGCGCCACCACCGCCAGCCACCTGCTGACCCCCGCCGACCTGGGTCGCGTGATCAGCGTGACCGTGACCGGCACCAAGGAGGGCTGGACCAGCGCCACCGTCGACAGCGCCACGCTCACCGCCACCCTCGGCGACGCGATCGTCGCCACCGTGCAGCCGCGGGTCACCGGCACCCCCGCGCTGGGCCGGACCCTCACCGCCACGCCCGGCACCTGGGGCACCGGGGAGACGCCCACGTTCGGCCACCAGTGGCTGCGCGACGGCGGGCCGATCAGCGGTGCCACCGAGGCGTCGTACGTCGTGACGCCCGCCGACCTGGGCCGCGAGCTGTCGCTGCGGCTGACCGCGACCCGCACCGCCTACGCCCCGGGCGTGTTCACCACCGCCGGCCTCCCGGTCGCGAAGGCGGCCACGAGCACCACCGCGAGGGCCGCGAAGAAGAAGATCCGCCAGGGCCGGGCGGCGGTCCTGCGGATCACCGTCGACGCCGGCGCCGCCAGCCCCGACGGCAAGGTCCGCATCGACGAGGGCTCCAAGCGCCTCCGGGTCGTCAAGATCGCGAAGGGCACCAAGAAGGTCCGCATCGCCAAGCTCAAGCGCGGCAAGCACGTGCTGCGGGTGCGCTACCTCGGCTCCACGAGCACCGAGGCGTCGAAGGCCAGGAAGGTCGTCGTGCGGGTGCGCCGCTGACCGGCCCCGCACCCCGCTGCACAGCACGAGGCCCCCGCCCGGAGTCCGGACGGGGGCCTCGTGGTGTCACCTCAGGCCGTGGACGGCCCGGTCGAGCCGGAGGACCCGGGCGACGACGGGCCGGCCGGGGCCGGCTGGTCGTCGCCGATGACCGTCGAGCGCTGCTTGGAGACATAGACCGCGCCCGCGATCACCGCGGTCGCGACCAGCGCGATCGAGATGCGCAGCACGTCGTTCTCGCCCTCGCCGTAGGACATCTCGACGATGGCGGCCACGATCAGCAGCGAGACCAGGTTCATCACCTTGAGCAGCGGGTTGATGGCCGGCCCGGCGGTGTCCTTGAAGGGGTCGCCGACGGTGTCACCGATGACCGTCGCCTCGTGGGCCGGCGAGCCCTTGCCACCGTGGTGGCCGTCCTCGACCAGCTTCTTGGCGTTGTCCCAGGCCCCACCGGCGTTGGCCAGGAAGACCGCCATCAGGGTGCCGGTGGCGATCGCACCGGCCAGGAAGCCGGCCAGCGGGGCCACACCGAGGCCGAAGCCGACCGCGATCGGCGCCAGGATCGCCAGGATGCCCGGCGTCGCCAGCTCGCGCAGCGAGTCCTTGGTGACGATGTCGACGACCTTGCCGTACTCGGGACGACCGGTGCCCTCCATGATCCCGGGGATCTCGCGGAACTGGCGGCGCACCTCGTAGACCACCGCGCCCGCCGCCCGGCCCACGGCGTTGATCGCCAGGCCCGAGAAGAGGAAGACCACGCCGGCGCCGAGGAGCGCACCGACCAGGACCTTGGCGTCGAAGACCCAGAAGCCCTCGTAGAACGGCGCGATGTCGGCCTCGCTGGCGACCTCGGTGAACTTCTCGAAGGCGTCCTGCGTGTACGACGCGAACAGTGCGCTGGCGGCCAGCACGGCCGTGGCGATCGCGATGCCCTTGGTGATGGCCTTGGTGGTGTTGCCGACCGCGTCGAGCTCGGTGAGGATCTGCGCGCCCTCCGGGCTGACGTCGCCGGACATCTCCGCGATGCCCTGGGCGTTGTCGGAGACCGGGCCGAAGGTGTCCATCGCGACGATGACGCCGACGGTCGTGAGCAGGCCGCAGCCGGCCAGCGCGACGGCGAACAGCGCCACCTCGCCGCCGATCAGCGCGGCACCGAAGACGGCCGCGCCGATGACGAAGGCGGTGTAGACCGCCGACTCGAAGCCGACGGCCAGGCCGGAGAGGATCACGGTCGCCGCGCCGGTCAGGGAGGTCTTGCCGACGTCCTGGACCGGGCGGTGCTCGGTGCCGGTGTAGTAGCCGGTCAACGAGAGGATGGCGGCGGCCAGCACGATGCCGATCACCACCGACAGCGAGGCGAAGACCGGCGGGCTGACCGCGGCCTCCACCCCGACCCCGAGCTCGGACCACTCGCCGGGCAGGTAGACGAACGACAGCAGCACCGAGCCGACGGCACCGATGGCCGCGGAGATGTAGAACGCCCGGTTGATCGTGGTCAGGCCGCTCTCGCCGGCCCGCGGCTGGCACAGGTAGACGCCGGCCACCGCGGTCAGGGCGCCGATGGCGGGGATCAGCAGCGGGTAGACCAGGCCCTTGTCGCCGAAGGCCTGCGAGCCGAGGATCAGCGCCGCGACCAGGGTGACGGCGTAGGACTCGAAGAGGTCGGCGGCCATGCCGGCGCAGTCGCCGACGTTGTCGCCGACGTTGTCGGCGATGGTGGCGGCGTTGCGCGGGTCGTCCTCGGGGATGTTGTTCTCGACCTTGCCGACCAGGTCGGCGCCCACGTCGGCGGCCTTGGTGAAGATGCCGCCGCCGACCCGCATGAACATCGCCAGCAGGGCGGCGCCGAAGCCGAAGCCCTCGAGCACCTTGGGTGCGTCGTCCTGGAAGAAGATCACCACGAGGCTCGCGCCCAGCAGGCCCAGGCCGACCGTCAGCATGCCGACGGTGGCGCCGGTGCGGAAGCCGATGTGCATCGCGGGGTCGCGCCCCTGCGACTCGGCCGCCGCGGCCACGCGCAGGTTGGCCTGCACCGCGAGGTTCATGCCGAGGTAGCCCACGGCCGCCGAGAAGCCGGCGCCGCCCAGGAAGGCCACGGAGCGGAAGATCCGCACCACGGCGTCGTCGGCCGGCAGCAGCAGCAGCGCGAAGAACGCGATGCCCGCGAAGATGGCGAGGGTGCGGAACTGGCGGGTCAGGTAGGCGGTGGCTCCTTCCTGGACCGCTCGGGCGATGGTCTTCATGTTGTCGGTGCCCTCAGCGGCGGAGAGGACCTCTTGCCTGAACATCGCTGCCATCGCGAGCGCGCCGAGCGCGATCAGTGCGACGACGATGACCAGGACGAGGTCCCCACCGGTGACGGACACGACAGCGGGAACGAACCCCGTCATCTGCTGCCTCCTGCGACTCGGTCGAGCGGGCCGGGATCACCAGATGTGACCCAGGTCTCACGGAACGAGGCGAACTCTACGCAGACCCGACCCCCCGAGGGCACGCCGATGTGACCTGCGCCACAGCGAGTCGACCAGACCGGTCACCCGCGTACGGGCCGGGGCACGGGCACCACGCGGGCACCGGGGGCCCGCTCCCTGCGCGGTCGCGGATCCGGCGGCGGCGCTACGGACGGCTGCGCGCCCGGGGCGGAGAGAGTCGGCTCAGCCGCCCGCTAGCGCGGCGTCGGCCGACTCGTGGATGACGAAGACCTTGGCGAGGCCGGTGATCCGGAAGATCTTCAGCAGCCGGTCCTGGGTGCAGACCAGCTCGAGCGACCCGTCGTGGGCGCGGACCTTCTTCAGCCCGCCGACCAGCACGCCCAACCCGGTGGAGTCGAGGAACTCGACGGCCTCCATGTCGACGACGATGTCGTAGACGCCGGCAGCGACCAGCTCGGTGATCTTGTCGCGCAGCTTGGGAGCGGTGTAGACGTCGATCTCCCCGCCGACCGCAACGATGGTCTTGCCATCGGCATCGCGTGTGGCAAGGGTGAGGTCCACGTCGTAACTCCCTGTCAGCTGCGGTGTCGCCCGGAGGCGGCGGGACGCCCCCGGTCCCGAGCACTTGATCAGCCATATGAAACCACGTGCGCCAGCCGGGTGCACACCAACGTAAAGAGGGCGTCCCACATCGTGTCGCGGTCCCCGCGGCCGGCAGGGCCTCGATCGACCCCCTGGCGGCACCCGGAACCGGCGCCCGGCGCGGCCCTGTCGGTGCCGTTTGCGACCATCGGGTGGTGCCCACCGACGCTCCCGACACCGCGGCCACCACCTCCCGTGGCGGGGCCCCCGCCGGCGTCGGCGACGCGGTGGAGCGGCTGGCCGCGCTGCCCTCGCGGCAGGGCCGGTTGACGCACCTGGAGCGGCTCCCGGCCCGATCGGGGCGTCCGGCGCCGTGGCCGGCCTGGGCCGACCCCGGGGTCGTCGCGGCCCTCGGGCGGCGCGGGGTGGCGCAGCCGTGGGAGCACCAGGTCGAGGCCGCGGAGGCGGCGTACGCCGGGCAGCACGTGGTGGTCTCGACCGGCACCGCCTCGGGCAAGTCGCTGGCCTTCCAGCTGCCCGCGCTGACCACCCTTCTGGGTGCCCGCGGGCGACGCGGCCAGCGCGGCGCCACGACGCTCTACCTGGCACCGACCAAGGCCCTGGCCCAGGACCAGCTGGCCTCGTTGCGGGGCCTCGACCTGGGCCTGCGGGCGACCACCCACGACGGCGACTCGGGGCGCGACCAGCGCGACTGGGCGCGCGACCACGCCGAGTACGTGCTGACCAACCCCGACATGCTGCACCGCAGCCTGCTGCCCGGCCACGAGCACTGGCACCACTTCTGGCGCACCCTGCGCTACGTGGTCGTCGACGAGTGCCACCACTACCGCGGCGTGTTCGGCGCCCACGTCGCGCAGGTGCTGCGCCGGCTGCGGCGGGTCTGCGCCGCGCACGGCTCGTCGCCGACCTTCGTGCTGGCCTCCGCGACGGTCGCGGAGCCGGCGACCACCGCCGCGCGGCTCACGGGGCTGCCCGTGCACGCCGTCACCGACGACGCCTCGCCACGCGGCTCGGTGGCGCTGGGCCTGTGGGAGCCGCCCCTGACGTCGTACGCCGGCGAGAACGGCGCGCCCGTGCGTCGCGCGGCGTCGTCGGAGACCGCCGACCTGCTGACCGACCTGGTCGTCGAGGGCGTGCGCACCCTGGCCTTCGTGCGCTCGCGGCGCGGCGCCGAGCAGGTGGCGATGACCGCGGCGGCGCTGCTGGCGGAGGTGGACCCGGCGCTGGCCGGGCGGGTCGCGTCGTACCGCGGCGGCTACCTGCCCGAGGAGCGGCGCGCGATCGAGCAGCAGCTGCGCGCCGGCGACCTGCTGGGCCTGGCCGCCACCAACGCGCTCGAGCTCGGCATCGACGTCAGCGGCCTCGACGCGGTGCTGATGGCGGGCTTCCCCGGCACCCGGGCGGCCCTGTGGCAGCAGGTCGGCCGCGCCGGGCGCGGCGCACGCGACGCCTCGGCGGTGCTGGTGGCGCGCGACGACCCGCTCGACACCTACCTGGTGCACCACCCCGAGGCGCTCTTCGGGCGACCGGTCGAGGCGAGCGTCTTCGACGAGTCGAACCCCTACGTGCTGGGGCCCCACCTGTGCGCCGCGGCCCAGGAGCAGGCGCTGACCGAGGCCGACCTGCCGCTCTTCGGTCCGACCGCGCGAGGCGTCGTCGACCAGCTGGTGGCGGCCGGGCTGCTGCGCCGGCGCTCCCACGGCTGGTTCTGGACCGACCGTCGGCGCGCCGCCGACCTGGCCGACATCCGCTCCGCGGGCGGACGACCGGTGCAGCTGGTCGAGGCCGGCACGGGGCGGGTGGTCGGCACCGTCGACGCCGGCAGCGCCCACGGCACCGCCCACCCCGGCGCGGTCTACCTGCACCGGGGCGAGACCTACCTGGTCACGTCGCTGGACCTCGAGGAGTCGGTGGCCGTCATCGAGCGCGCGGAGCCCGACCACACCACCTCGGCGCGCGAGGTCACCGACATCAGCGTCGTCGCCGAGCGCGAGCACACCGACTGGGGCCGGTGCCGGCTCTCGCTGGGCGAGGTGGCCGTGAGCCACCAGGTCGTCTCCTACCTGCTGCGCCGCCAGCCCGGGGGCGAGGTCGTCGGGGAGGAGCCCCTGGACCTGCCCGAGCGCACGCTGCGCACCACCGCGGTGTGGTGGAGCGTGCCCGACGACGTGCTCGAGGACGCCGGGCTCGACCCCGGCGACCTGCCGGGGGCCGCGCACGCGGCCGAGCACTGCTCGATCGGGCTGCTGCCGCTCTTCGCGACCTGCGACCGGTGGGACATCGGAGGGGTCTCCACCGCGCGGCACCCCGACACCGGGGTGCTGACGGTCTTCGTGCACGACGGCCACCCGGGCGGGGCCGGCTTCGCCGAGCGCGGCTACCGCACCGCCCACGCCTGGCTCACCGCGACCCGCGAGGCGATCGTCTCGTGCGAGTGCGAGGCCGGCTGCCCCTCCTGCATCCAGTCGCCCAAGTGCGGCAACCAGAACAACCCCCTCGACAAGGCCGGAGCGGCACGGCTGCTCGAGGTGCTGCTCGCCGGGGCGCAGGAGCGCGCCGGGGCGATGGCCTAGTCTCCGGGGATGGTCGTCCTGGGTCTGATCCTGCTCGCCGCCGGTGTCGTGACGATCCTGGCGGGGGTGCTGACGGCCGAGAACGCCGCGGGAATGGTGCAGGTGCTGGGGGTCGACGTCGGCGCCCCGACGCTCTTCCTGCTCGGGCTCGCCTCCGGCCTCGCGGTGCTGCTGGGCGCGGTGCTGGTCCGCTCGGGCACACGGCGCTCGCTGCAGGCCCGCCGCGAGCACAGGCAGCTCGAGGAGCTCTCGCAGAAGCTCGATGCCGTCGAGGCCGAGCGCCGCCGGGGCCCCGACCAGGACGACGCCTCGCACTGAGGCGACAGCTCACGGCCCCGGGCCGGCCCGGGCGTGGCCCTCGATCACCAGCACCCGGTCGAGGCCGGGCGGTGCGTCGACCCGCACGGTGACCAGCACCGCGGGCCGAGCAACCGCGGCGTCGGGCGTGCACGAGACCAGCTGGGCGCCGTTGCCGCGGGCGACCCGCTCGGCCGCCGCGCACGGGTCGCTGCGGGTGCTCGCGCCCGCGAGGGCGGCCAGGTCGGCGGCCGCCTGGGCACGCCGGTGCGCCACCACCACGGCGCCCAGCTCGGCGAGAGCCACGCCCAGCAGCAGGAGCAGACCGGCCATCGCGACCCCGAGCACGGTGGCCGCGCCCCGTGAGCCCGGTGAGCCCCGTGGAAGCGTCACGGCGCCTCCTCCAGCGCGGTCGCGGTCGCCGAGACCTCGGCGCCGGGCAGCGAGCCGAGGAGCCCGCCGGGACCGGTGACGGTGCCGCTCACGGTGACCACGACGGTGCCGTCGGTGCGGGTGACCGCGACCCGGCTGCCGGCGGGCGCCACCCGCGCCCCGAGCTCCACCGCGCGCGACTCGTCGTCACCGCGGGCCAGCGCCCGGGCGGTCTCGCGGGCCGCGTCCACCGTGCGGAGCTGGGCCAGCCCCACGCTGAGCAACCAGGTCATGGCCACCACGACCGCGAGCAGCAGCGGCAGCACCATCGCCAGCTCCGCGGTCACCGCACCGCGCTCGGGTCGCGCCGCCGCGCTGCGGGGTCGGCGCCGGCGGCGCGACCCGCGGCTCACCCGATGCCCAGCAGGCCGAGCACGTGGTCGAACAACGTGGTCA
The DNA here is from genome assembly GCF_016907435.1 of Nocardioides salarius. Lineage (NCBI taxonomy): Bacteria > Bacillati > Actinomycetota > Actinomycetes > Propionibacteriales > Nocardioidaceae > Nocardioides > Nocardioides salarius. The sequence goes on from NZ_JAFBBZ010000001.1 coordinate 1,747,160, forward strand.
GCAGCTGGTCACCGAACCCGCCGGTGAGCATCGTGTAGAGCAGGCCGGCCAGGCCCGCGCCGGCCGCGGTGCCGACGGCGTACTCGGCCGTGGTGATGCCGTCCTGGCCGCGGCCGGCCGCCATGCGGCGGCGGAGCCGACCACGGCGGGTCGGGCCGGTGCGGGTCTGGTGGGTGGGGGTCTGGTCGTGTCGGGCCACGGGTGGTCCTCCTCGTCGGGGCCGCGTGGTCGCGGCCGGGTGGGTCGAGCCTCCGCCCGCGGTGCCCGGCGCGGGGCCGGCCGCGCGCCGTGTGTGGGTGGCCGCGCCCGGGGACGGCCCTGTGGAGAGGTGCTGGCCCGCCGGCCGGCTCACAGGATCGTGCGCATCAGCCCTGCCGCGAGGGGCACGATGCCGACCAGGACGAACGCGGGCAGCAGGCACACACCCAGCGGCACCGCGGCCCGCACCCCTACCGAGCGCGCCAGGTCCTCGGCGTCGGCACGCGACTCGCGGGCCAGCGCGTCGGCGAGGTCCTCGACGGCCTCGACGACCGACGAGCCGCTGGTGTGGGCCCTGGCCAGCGCCCTGCCCAACGGAGCCAGCAGCGGGTCCTGCGCCACGTCGCGCCACACGGTGCCCGGGTCGACGCCCAGGCCCAGCCTCGAGGTCAGCACGACCAGGTGCTCGGCCGCCGGCCCCGGCAGCGCCGCGCAGGCGACCGCGACCGCCTCGCCGGGCGCCGCGCCCGAGCGCAGCGCCACCGCCAGCAGCCCGACCAGGTGCGGCAGGTCGCGCCGCACCTGCTCGCGACGACGACGCGCCGCCGGCGGCTCGGACCGGCCGACCAGCACCCAGACCACCACTGCCACCACTGGCCCCACGACGGCACCGGTGGCCCCACCGAGGAGCGTCGGGCCGACCGCCGCGGCAGCCCCGGCCAGCAGCAGCCGGTGGCGCCGCATCCACCCGTCGGCGCTGGTCGGCCGACCCGTGGCGGACCCGACGGGCACGACGCCGAGCCTGCCGCGGGCCGGAGGCAGGGCGAGGAGGATCGAGGCCGCGGCCACCAGCGCGACCGCCCAGGGGCTCACCGCGCGCTCACGCCGCGCGCCCGGCCTCGCGGGCCAGCGCCTCGATCCACGCCAGGCCCGCCACCGCCAGCCCGACCCCGCCGGCCAGGCACGCCAGGCCCACCGGGTGGCCGAGCAGGAACGCGACCGGGTCGCCACCGGCTCCCGAGCCCATCAGCAGCGCCGCGACCGGCAGCACCGCCACCAGCCGGGCGGTCGCCCGCGCCGAGGCCAGCTCGCCGGCCACGATCCGCCGGGTGCCGCGGGCGCGCCTCAGGTCGGCCCCGACGCGCGCCACGGCGTGGGACAGCCCGTGACCCGTGCGGTGGGCGACCTGCCAGGCCGCCGCCACCAACCGCAGGTCGCCGGCTCCGGCGACCTCCGAGGCCGCCCGCCAGGCCGCCGGCACGTCGGCGCCGACCCGGTGGGCCTCGGCCACGGGCGCCAGCAGCGCCCACTCGTCGGCGGCCCGGTCGAGCGCCGCGCCGGGCGGCCGGCCGGCGGCGAGCTCGGCGGCCAGCGCCTCGCAGGTCTCCCGCACCCGCTCCGAGCGCTCCTGGGCCTGGACGTCGCGCCGGCGCCGCCGGGACAGCCCGAGCAGGGCCCACGCCGCTGCCAGTGCCACGAGACCGGGCACCAGGATCCGCAGCAGCCCCGTCACCAGCCCCGTCACCAGCACCGCGAGCAGCACCCCGAGCACCCCGGTCGCGACGGCGAGCAGCCCCCGGCGGCCGGCGGCCCACCCGCGGGACGCGGCCGGCGAGGGGCGCAGCAGCAGCGCCGCCGCCCCCGCGGCCGACACCGTGGCCAGCAGGGCCGCCATGCCCGGCACGCCCTGGCTCACCACGGCCGGCTCACGCCTGGCTCCGCTCGAGCAGGGCCGCGAGCCGGTCGGCGCCCGGGCCGTCCTGCACCCGGTCGGCGTCGAGGCGGGCTGCGGTCAGCATCCGCACCAGCCCGTCGCGGCCACGCTCGGGCACGGCCACCTCGCGGATGCGGCGTACGCCGTCGGGGCCCCGGGCCAGGTGCAGCACCAGGTGCACCCCCGAGGCGAGCTGGCTGTGGGTGGCGGCCCGGTCGAGCCCGGCGGCCAGGGCCAGTGCCTCGACGCGCGCCGGCACGTCGGCGGCGGAGTTGGCGTGCAGGGTGCCGCAGCCGCCCTCGTGGCCGGTGTTGAGCGCCGCGAGCAGGTCGACGACCTCGGCGCCCCGCACCTCCCCGACCACCAGCCGGTCGGGCCGCATCCGCAGCGCCTGGCGCACCAGGGTGCGCACGTCGACGGCCCCGGCGCCCTCGATGTTGGCGGGCCGGCCCTCGAGGCCCACCACGTGGGGGTGGTCGGGGCGCAGCTCGGAGGAGTCCTCGACGAGCACGAGCCGCTCGGCGGGGTCGACCAGCCCGAGCAGGCCGGCCAGCAGCGTGGTCTTGCCGCTGCCGGTGCCTCCCGTGACCAGGAAGGCGCAGCGTGAGGCCACGACCGCCCGCAGCAGCCGGGCCCCCGCGGCCGGCAGGGAGCCCTCGGCCACCAGGTCGTCGACACGGATGGCGCGGGTCGGTGGCACGCGCAGCGAGATGGAGGTGCCCGGACGCGCCACCGGCGCCAGCACCGCGTGCAGGCGGGTGCCGTCGGGCAGCCGCACGTCGGCGTACGGCGTCGCGTCGTCGAGGCGACGCCCGGCGGCGGCCGCCAGCCGCTGGGCCAGGCGTCGCACCGCGTCGTCGTCGGGGAAGACCACCCCGGTCGGCTCGAGGCCCTGCCCACGGTCGAGCACGACCTGCGCGGGCCCGTTGACCAGCACGTCGGTGACGCCGGGGCGGCGCAGCAGCGGCTCGAGCGGGCCGGCGCCCAGCACGTCGCGGCGCAGCGCCTCGTGGACGGCCAGCACCGTGGTGTCGCCGACGGGGCGACCGGCGGCCCGCAGGGCGGTCGCCACGCGGTGCGGGGTCAGCGGCCCCGGATCGCGCGCCAGGTGGGCCCGGACCGCCTCGACCAGGTCGGCGACACCGGCCGGCTCCGACGGCTGGCTCACGCCGCCTCACCGAGGACCTCGAGCCGGTCGAGCAGCCCCGCGGCGGTGCGCGCGAGCACGCCGCGGGGCGACCTGGCCGGGCCGCGCCCGAGGTCGACGGCCTCGTCGAGGCCGCGCTGGTCGCCCATGGTGGCCAGCACCGGCGCTCCGACCGTCCGGCGCACCAGCGTCGGGTCGGCGGAGCCCCGCACCACCAGCCGGGTGCGGCCGGGGTCGCCGAGCCGGGCGCAGACCCGGGCCGCGGAGGCCAGGCCGGGGACCGTCGGCACCACGACGACGAGGACCAGGTCGCAGTGGGCGACCACCTCCTCGGCCACCGGCCCGAGCACCCGCGGCAGGTCGACCACCACCGTCTCGTGCCCGCGGCGGGCCGCCGAGAGCGCCTCGCGGACCGCGAAGGGCGCCAGCACCTCGGCGACCCCGGGCGGCCAGGTCAGCACACCCAGGTCGCGCTCGCGGGGCACCGCGTCGCGCAGCGAGCGGGCGCTGAGCCGACCGGTGGTGCGCCCCAGCGAGTCCCAGCGCACCCCGTCGCGCCCGTCGAGGCCCAGCACCCGGTCGAGCCCGGGCCCGGCCGCGTCGGCGTCGACCACCAGCGTCGGGCCGCGAGCGGCGGCCCGCTGGCCCAGCGCGCAGGCCAGCGTGGTCGCGCCGGCGCCGCCGGACCCGCCCACCACGCCCACCACCCGCGCCGGGCGCACCCGCGCCTCGCCGAGGTCGGTGAGCAGCTCGGTCAGCCAACCGGCCGATGCCGGCAGGTCGGAGACGTCCGCGGCCCCGACCGCCAGCGCGAGACGGAACAGGTCGTCGGGGACCACGCGGGTGCTGACCACGTGCACCCGGGCCCGGCGTGGAGGGCCGAGCACGGCCATCTCACCGGCCAGGTCGGCCCCGAGCAGCACCAGCGGGGTCCGCGACCAGCGGCGCAGGGCCTGGGCCGGTTCCCCGGTGGTGGCCAGGGCGCTCCCGGCGGCCGCCGCGAGACGCCCGACCTCGTCGAGCAGGTCGGGGTCGCGGGTGACCAGCAGCGCCGGCTCGGGCTCGGGACCGGCGGCCGGACCCCCGTTCGGGCCCGCGGCACCGGTCGTGGCGGCTTCGGTCAGGGAGGAGGTGCTGCGCAGAGGGCTCATGGGGCCACGCTGCCCGGCGTACGACGCCCGGCCGGGCGTCCCGGCCGCGGGCTGTGGACGGGGCCGCGGCAGCGGTGCCCTGTGCAGCCGAGACGGCCCGGCCCGGCCGCCCGGACCGGCGGGTCCCGACCGGGACGCCGCCACCCCCTAGGCTCGACCCATGACCGCCTCAGCGGCTTTCTTCGACCTCGACAAGACGATCATCGCCAAGTCGAGCACGCTGGCCTTCAGCAAGCCCTTCCAGGCCGGGGGCCTGATCTCGCGGCGAGCCGTGCTGCGCTCGGCGTACGCGCAGTTCCTCTACCTCGTCGGGGGCGCCGACCACGACCAGATGGAGAAGCTGCGCCAGTTCATGTCGCAGCTGTGCAAGGGCTGGGACGTCGCGACCGTCAACGAGATCGTCGCCGAGACCCTGCACCACGTGGTCGACCCGATCGTCTACGACGAGGCGGTCGCGCTCATCGAGGAGCACCGGGCCGCGGGCCGCGACATCGTCATCGTCTCCGCCTCGGGCACCGAGGTCGTCGAGCCGATCGGTGAGCTGCTCGGCGCCGACACCGTGGTGGCGACCCGCATGGAGGTCGAGGACGGCTGCTACACCGGCGAGATCGCGACCTACGTCTACGCCGAGCAGAAGGCGGTGGAGATCCGCGAGCTGGCCGAGCGGCGCGGCTACGACCTCGAGACCTGCTACGCCTACAGCGACTCGGTCACCGACGTGCCGATGCTCGAGGCCGTCGGGCACCCCTTCGTCGTCAACCCCGACAAGGAGCTGCGACGCACCGCCACCGAGCGGGACTGGCCGGTGCTGGTCTTCATGCGCCCGGTGGCGCTGCGGGGCCGGGTGCGGGTGCGCCCGACCCTGGCAGCGCTCGCCGTGGGCGGCGCGGTGGCCGTGGGCGGGGTCGTCTGGGCGGGCCGGCGCCGGGTCGACTGACCCGCTGCATTTTCCTGCCGACCCCTTGTGTCGTGGCCCACATCGGCGTACACAAGGGGGTACCAACTCAACAGACGTACACGTGACCAGGGGTACCCACGCGGCGACCTACCCTTCCTACAGGGCGCTTGTCGACGGAAGACTTCCGAGACAGCTTACGAGTGCACGCTTGGTAGCCAGCCAGGACACGTGTCAGCGATGGCCCCGCGGAGCTCTGCTCCCGGGGCCATCTGCTTTCCGGCCGTCGCCCGGCCTCCGGCCGGGCGACGGACCCGGAAAGGGTCGAGCAAGCGCCGCGGCCGAGGAACGAGGCCGCGACGCGCGTGTCGAGGCACCAGTCACCGATGGGCGGACGAGGCCCGAGCCCTCAGCCCGGGGAGCCCTCAGCCCTCCGCGGGCCGCCGCAACGGCGACGCCTCGGCGGCGGCGGCGTACGCCTCGGTGGCGTAGAGCAGCCAGGAGTGCACGCCGGCGTCGCCGCCGGTGGCGTAGCCGCGCAGGTTCGACTCGTAGGCCTCGCGCAGCGCCAGGTGGCCGGCCTCGGGCACCACCAGCGACTTCTCGTCGACGCCGCGCGCGACCAGCACGAGACGCTCGGCGGCGCGGGCGACCAGACCGTTGTGGGAGGCGAACGGGGCGGCGGTGGCCAGGTCGGCGTGCACCACCGCGGCCACCAGGAGCCCGGGCGAGCCGGCGCTGGAGGTGATCAGGTCGGCGAGGTCGCGCAGCCGGCCGGCCGACTCGGCGTCGCGGGGCCGGCCCCGCTGCTCGGCGGGCAGGCTCGAGGCGGACGCGAGGGCGTGCAGCCGGGCCAGCGCCTGCAGGGGCGAGCGGCCCAGGGTGGGCACCAGCGAGAGCAGCTCGGTCGACAGGCGCAGCGCGTCCTGGGCGACGGCGTCGCCCTCGCCGGCGCGCACCTGGGCCAGCGTCGAGGTCGAGCCCTCGAGCGTGGCGCTGGCGTGCGCACCGCGCAGCAGCGACTCCCCCGTGGTCTCGGGGCTGGTGCGCCGCAGCCCGCGGTCGCGCAGCACGACGTCGATGCCGTCGCGGGCGGCGGCCAGGCCGCTGGGCACACCCTCGAGCGACACCAGCCAGGACAACGGATCGGTGGTCACGGCGTCGAGGGTATCCAGCCGATACGCTCGACCCGATGAGTGACCTCCTCCCGCACGCGCGCTCCTTCGGGCAGGTGGCGTCGGCCTACGACCGGGGCCGGCCGACCTACCCGCGAGACGTCGCGGCCTGGCTGGGCGGCGGGGAGCAGCGCGGCGGCCTGACGGTGCTCGAGCTGGGCGCCGGCACCGGCCGGCTCACCGAGCAGCTCGTGGGTCTGGGCCACGTCGTGCACGCCACCGATCCCGACGAGCAGATGCTGGCCGTGCTGCGCGAGCGGCTGCCCGGGGTGCGCACCAGCCTCGCGGGCGCCGAGGAGCTGCCGGCGGCCGACCGCGGGTACGACGTCGTGGTCGCGGCGCAGTCCTTCCACTGGTTCGACCACGACCGGGCGCTGCCCGAGATCGCCCGTGTCCTCAAGCCCGGCGGGCACCTCTCCCTGGTCTGGCACCAGCGCGACGTGCGGATCCCGTGGGTGCGCAAGCTCGGCCGCGTCCTGGGCCCCGAGCACCCGCTCGAGGAGCTGACCCGCCCGCTGGCCGACAGCGACCTCTTCGACGACGCCGAGGAGCACACCGCCAAGCACTGGCAGGTCCTCGACCGCGAGTCGATCCTCGACTACGTCTGCTCGCTGTCGAGCGTCTCGACCCTCGAGGCGCCCGAGCGCGAGCGGCTGCTCGCCGACGTGCTGGCGCTCTACGACGACTACGGCCGCGGCATGGACGGCATGCAGCTGCCCTACCTGACCTCCTGCTTCCGGGCCCGGGTCCGCCCCCTGGCCGCCCCGGCCCCGGCGCACGAGCCCGGTCGGCACCCCGGGCGCACCCTCGACGACACCCAGCAGTCGGACCCGCCGTGGACGGTCACCACCGGCAGCATCCCCCGGGTGGAGGACGAGGTCACCAAGGCACCCTGGCCCTCGGTCGGCGACGACGACACCTCGATGCTGCTCATCGACTTCCGATGAGCAGGGGCTGAGCGGCGAGGTCCCGCGGTGGCACGCCTGCCGCGCCCGTGGCGGCGTACGCACCTGGGCTCCGACGCCGACCGCGCCACGTTCCGCACCCTGCACACCGCCTCGCTGGCGGCCCCGGCCCTGCGCGCCGGGCTGACCCGCGACAGCGCCGAGCGCTCCGTCAAGCACCTGCACGCGCTGCTGGGCTCGCCCGCCATCGCGTTGAGCGACACCGCCGACCTGCTGGCCTGGGACGGCGCCGGGCAGCACCACGCCGGGCAGGTGCCGGGCCTGGCCACCGAGGCGCTGGCGCGCAGCGGCACCCAGGTGGTGGCGCGCCGCGAGCTGCCGTGCGCCGAGGGCCAGCAGGGCTCCTGCCCGGTGCGGGCAGCGGTGATCAGCCCGCTGGTGGTCGAGGACCGGGTGATCGGCACCCTGCAGGTCTTCGGCCCCTTCGCCTCCGCCGGGCTGGTGCGCGCGGCCGACGAGGTGGCCCGCTGGGTCTCGGGCCAGCTCGAGCTCGCCGAGCTCGACACCTCGCGCACCCGGTTGATGGAGGCGGAGGTGCGGGCGCTGCGGGCCCAGATCAGCCCGCACTTCGTCTACAACTCCCTCGGGGCGATCGCCAGCTTCGTGCGCACCGACCCCGACCGGGCGCGCGAGCTGCTGCTGGAGTTCGCCGACTTCACCCGCTACTCCTTCCGCCGCCACGGCGAGTTCACCACCCTGGCCGAAGAGCTGCGCTCCGTGGAGCGCTACCTGCTGCTCGAGCAGGCCCGCTTCGGCGACCGGCTGCGCGTGACCCTCTCGGTGGCCCCCGAGGTGCTCAGCGTCGCCGTTCCCTTCCTCTGCATCCAGCCGTTGGTCGAGAATGCGGTGCGGCACGGCCTGGAGTCCGCCGAGGGCGGCGGGCACATCAGGATCGTGGCCATCGACCAGGGGCAGGAGTGCGTGATCGAGGTGGAGGACGACGGCGCCGGGGAGGACCCCGAGCACATCCGGCGGGTGCTCGCGGGCGACCAGTCGCTCGACTCGGTGGGCCTGGGCAACGTCGACGGCCGGCTGCGCGCGGTCTACGGCGACGACCACGGGTTGGTCGTCGAGACCGCGCCCGGCGCCGGCACCAAGGTCGTGGTGCGGCTGCCGAAGTTCGCCCCGGGGGTCCACGCGTGAGCAGCGGGTCGCGGATGCGGGTGCTGGTCGTCGACGACGAGCGCCCCGCCCTCGACGAGCTGGCCTACCTGCTGCAGCGCGACGAGCGGGTCGGGGAGGTGCTGACCTGCGACTCGGCCACCGACGCCCTGCGAGTGCTGCAGGAGCAGGAGGTCGACGCCCTCTTCCTCGACATCCAGATGCCCGGGCTGAACGGCCTCGAGCTCGCCCAGGTGCTCACCCGCTTCCGGCAGCCACCGGCGATCGTCTTCGTCACCGCCCACGAGGGCCATGCCGTCGACGCCTTCGACCTGCAGGCCGTCGACTACGTGCTCAAGCCGGTGCGGGCCGAGCGGCTCGCCGAGGCCGTACGCCGCGTGGGCGGCGGCGACGTGCGCCCCGCCGGCGAGCAGGACCTCCAGATCCCCGTCGAGCTCGGCGGGGTGACCCGCTTCGTGCACCGCTCCGAGCTGACCCACGTCGAGGCCCACGGCGACTACGTGCGCCTGCACACCGCCGGCGGCTCCCACCTGGTGCGCGCCGCCCTGTCGACCCTGGAGGAGGAGTGGGCGCCCGCCGGGTTCGTGCGCATCCACCGCTCGCTGCTGGTGGCGCTGGCCCACGTCCAGGAGGTGCGGATGGACGCCGGACGCTGCTCGGTCGTGGTCAGCGGCCCCGGAGGTCCTGGCGGCGGGCCGGGGGTCGAGCTGGGCGTCAGCCGGCGCCACACCCGCCAGCTGCGCGACCTGCTGCTGCGCCGGGGCCAGTCGTGAGCACGCAGCCGGTCGTGGGCGCGGGTCCCGTCGAGGGGCGCAGGTGAACGAGCCGCCGGCCCGGGTGCGGGTCACCGGCCCGCCGAGGCGGCGTACGCCGCTGGCGCGCACCCGCGAGGTCGACGCCGAGACCCCGCTGGGCGCGGTCTACCTGGGATCGCTGCTGCGCGAGCAGCTGTGGCTGGCGGTGCGCACCCTGGTGGCGCTGGGCCTGGGGCTGGGCCTGGTGCCGGTGCTCTTCCTGCTGGTGCCGGGGCTGACCGACGTGCAGGTGCTGGGGCTGCCCCTGGCCTGGCTGGTGCTGGGGGTGCTGGCCTACCCGTTCCTGGTGCTGCTGGGCTGGCGCTACCTGCGGCGCGCCGAGGGCAACGAGGACGCCTTCGTGGAGCTGATGGAGGCCGGGCGCGCCCCCGGACCGACCCCCGGCCCGACCCCCGAGCGGAGGCGGCGGCGGTGAGCCCTGGCCTCGGCGCCGCCCCGGGCATCGTCGCGCTGGTCCTGGTCAGCGTGGCCACCCTCGCGATCGGCACCTACGGCCTGCGGTTCTCGCGCACCACCAGCGACTTCATGGTCGCCTCGCGCACGGTGCGCCCGCGGATGAACGCCTCGGCGATCAGCGGGGAGTACCTCTCGGCGGCCTCGTTCCTCGGCGTCGCCGGGCTGCTGCTGACCTTCGGCGCCGACATGCTCTGGTACCCCGTGGGCTGGACTGCCGGCTACCTGGTGCTCCTGACGCTTGTGGCGGCCCCGCTGCGCCGCTCGGGCGCCTACACGCTGCCGGACTTCGCCGAGGCCCGCCTCGACTCGCAGGCGGTGCGCCGGGCCTGCTCGCTGCTGGTCGTGGCGATCGGCTGGCTCTACCTGCTGCCGCAGTTCCACGGCGCCGGCATCACCCTGGCCAGCGCCGTCGGCGGCCCCACCTGGCTGGGCTCGCTGGTGGTGGGCTCGGTGGTGCTGATCAACGTCATCAGCGGCGGGATGCGCTCGATCACGCTGGTCCAGGCCTTCCAGTACTGGCTCAAGCTGACCGCGCTGCTGGTCCCGGCCGCCGTGCTCCTCGTGGTGTGGGCCGGCGACGGACGCCCCGGCCCCGCCGCCGGCTCGTCGGAGCCCGGCGGGTCGCTGTCGTGGTCGAGCCCCCTGGCCGAGTCGGGGTCGATGGGGCTCTACCTGACCTACTCGCTGATCGTGGCCACGTTCCTGGGCACCATGGGCCTGCCGCACGTGGTGGTGCGCTTCTACACCAACCCCGACGGCCGCGCCGCGCGGCGTACGACGCTGGTGGTGCTGGTGCTGATCGGCGTCTTCTACATGGTGCCGCCGGTCTACGGCGCGCTCGGGCGCGTGTACGCCGCCGAGCTGGCCGCCAGCGGCCGCTCCGACGTGCTGGTGCTCGAGCTGCCGCGGCTGATGCTGCCCGGCCTCGGCGGCGACGTGCTGACCGGGCTGGTCGTGGGCGGCGCCTTCGCGGCCTTCCTGTCGACGTCGTCGGGGCTGGCCATCGCGGTGGCCGGGGTGCTGAGCCAGGACGTCACCGGGCGCACCTACGCCGGCCGGCGCCTGGGCGGGGTCGCGGCCTTCCGGGTCGGTGCGGTGCTGGCGGTGGTGGTGCCGGCGACGGTCTCGCTCACGGAGTCGCAGGTGGGGGTGGCCACGACCGTGGGGCTGGCCTTCGCGGTCTCGGCCTCGACCTTCTGCCCGCTGCTGCTGCTGGGCATCTGGTGGCGCGGGCTCACCGCCGCCGGCGCGCTGGCCGGCCTGGCCGCCGGCGGCCTCGGCTCGGGCCTGGCCGCGGTGCTCACGCTCTTCCCCGGGTGGGCCGACGGGTGGGTCGAGGTGCTGCTGCGGCGCCCGGCGGCGTGGAGCGTGCCGCTGTCGTTCCTGGTGATGGTGGCCGTCAGCCGCGCCACCCGCGGCCGAGCCCCCCTGCACGTGCGCCGCTTCATGGTGCGCCTGCACACCCCCGAGGCGCTCGACCTCGACCGGGGCTGACTCCCGCCCGCCAGCCCTTCCCGGGTCGTGGTCCGGGTCGTGGTCCGGGTCGTGGTCCGGGTCGTGGCCCCTGGCCGCGCCATACCGCGTCCGCAGGCACACGACCCGAGCCACGACCCAGGCCACGCCCCAGGCCACGACCCAGGCCACGACCCAGGCCACGACCCGATTCGTCCGGCAACCGGGACCCGCGAGCACGACCGGCGTCATTAAGGCTACCCTTACTAAGGTAAGCCTCACCTCTTAGACGGAGTACTCGATGACCCTGCGCCGCCCCCGACCGACCTCGGTCGCCCTCGTCGCCCTCGCCCTGCCCAGCGCCCTCGTCCTGACCGCCTGCGGCAGCGACGACACGACCGCGACCGACACGGGCGCCGCCACCGTCACCGTCGAGACCGCGCAGGGGCCCGTCGAGGTGCCGCGCGAGCCCGAGACGGTCATCACCTACGACATCGGCGTGCTCGACACCATCGACACCCTGGGCGGCGAGGTCGCCGGCGTGCCCGAGTTCGCGATGCCCGACTACCTCTCCGCCTACTCCGACGCCCCGGTCGTCGGCAGCCTCTTCGAGCCCGACTTCGAGGCGGTCGCCGAGATCGACCCCGACCTGATCATCGTGACCGGCCGCAGCCTCGAGGCGATGCCCGACCTCGAGGAGATCGCCCCGACCATCGACCTGTCGACCGACGAGGCCGACTACCTGGGCTCGGTCGAGCGCAACGTGCGCTCCCTGGCCACCATCATCGGCGAGGAGGACGCCGCCGAGGACGCCCTGGCCGACCTCCAGGCCGACGTCGAGGAGACCCGCGCCGCAGGCTCCGAGGCCGGCACCGGGCTGATCGTGATGACCTCCGCCGGCGAGGTGTCGGCGTACGGCGCCGGCTCGCGCTTCGGCCTGGTGCACGACGTGCTCGGCGTCGAGCCGGCCGTCGACATCGACTCGGCCACCCACGGCGAGCCGGTGTCGTTCGAGTTCGTCGCCGAGGCCGACCCCGACTGGCTGTTCGTCGTCGACCGCGACGTCGCCATCGGCGAGACCTCCGGCGAGTCGGCCGAGCAGGTGCTCGACAACGACCTGGTCGCGCGCACCACCGCTTGGTCGCAGGACCAGGTCGTCCAGCTCGACCCGATGGCCTGGTACATCGTCAGCGGCGGTCTGACCGCCACCGCCACGATGGTCTCCGACGTGGCCGACGGGCTCGCGTCCTGAACGCAGCACCCGGCTCGGTGGTGACCGCCACGACCCCCTCGCCCCCACCGGCCCCGAGCCCCGCCGTACGCCGCGCGCGCCGGGGCCGGTGGGGTGCCGCGGCGCCGCTGCTGCTCGGCGCCTCGGTGGTCGCGGCCCTGGCCCTGCTCAGCCTCTTCGTAGGCGTCAGCGACGTCTCCCCCGCCGCGCTGCTGCGCGGTGACTCCGACGCGTGGGAGCTGGTCGCGGTCAGCCGCGGCCCGCGCACCACCGCGCTGGTCCTGGCCGGGGTCTCGCTGTCGATCGCGGGCCTGATCATGCAGGTGCTGGTGCGCAACCGCTTCGTCGACCCGAGCACCGCCGGCACCGTCGACTCCGCCACGCTCGGGCTGGTCGTGGTGATGCTCTACGCGCCGGGGCTGCCGTTGATCGCCAAGGCCGGGGTGGCCAGCGTCTTCGCTCTCGCCGGCACCGGCGTCTTCCTGGCGCTGCTGAGCCGGATGCCGCTGCGCTCGCCCGTCATGGTGCCGCTGGTCGGCCTGATGTTCGGCGGCGTGGTCGGCGCGGCCTCCTCGTTCGTGGCCTACCGCTTCGACCTGGTGCAGTCGCTGCTCGCCTGGACCACCGCCGACTTCTCCGGCATCCTCCGCGGTCGCTACGAGCTGCTCTGGGTGGCCGGGGTGCTGGCCGTGGTCGCATGGGTGGTGGCCGACCGGTTCACCATCGCCGGGCTGGGCGCCGAGGTCGCCACCGGCCTGGGCGTCGACCACCGCCGGGTACTGATGACCGGGCTGGTGGTGGTGGCGCTGGTCAGCGCGGTGGTCGTGACCACGGCCGGCGTCATCCCGTTCCTGGGCCTGGTCGTGCCCAACGTGGTGCGGCTCTTCCTGGGCGACCACGTGCGGCGCAGCATCCCGTGGGTCGCGCTGGTCGGCGCCGGCTTCGTGCTGGTCTGCGACGTGCTGGGCCGGACCCTGCGCCACCCCTACGAGATCCCGCTGGGCGTCGTCGTCGGCGTCGTGGGCAGCGTCGTGTTCCTCGTGCTGCTGCTGAAGGGATCGTCCCGTGTCGGTTGAGACCGCGCCCGCGGCGGCGTACGCCGCTGCCCCGCGCGACGACTCGGAGCGCCGCGCCCGGCTGCTCACCGGGTTCAGCGTGCTGGCCGCGCTCGTCGTCTGCGCGGTGTTCGTGCTCTGGGACCTGCCGAGCGCGTGGGAGTACGTGCTCGAGCTGCGCGCCCGCAAGGTCGCGGCGCTGGCACTGGTCGCGGTCGCCGTGGCGGTCTCGACGGTGCTCTTCCAGACCGTCACGGCCAACACGATCCTGACGCCGGGGATCATGGGCTTCGACGCGCTGCACCTGCTCATCGCCACCCTGGTGGTCTTCACGGTCGGCTCCGGCGCCAACGCCGTCACCAGCGCCGACGGCGCCCGGGCCCTGTGGGCGCTCGAGACCACGCTGATGGTCGTCGTGGTGGCGCTGCTGAGCCAGTGGCTGTTCGTCGGGGCGCGGCGCGACCTGCACGTGCTGGTGCTCGTGGGCATCGTCGTGGGCACCCTCTTCCGCTCCGTCACCAGCCTGCTGCAGCGGATGCTCGACCCCACGCAGTTCGCGGTGCTGCAGGACTCCTTCTTCGCCTCCTTCAACACCGTCGACGAGACCCTGCTCGGGCTCTCCGCCATCGCGGTCGGGCTCACCCTGGCGGCCGTCTTCCGCCTGCGGGCGACCCTCGACGTGCTGGCGCTGGGCCGCGAGGTCGCGACCAGCCTGGGCGTCGACCACCGCCGCACGGTGATGGGCGTGCTGGTGGCCGTCGCCGTGCTCGTCTCGGTCTCCACCGCCCTGGTCGGGCCGATCACGTTCTTCGGGCTGCTCGTGGCCCACCTGGCCTACCGGGTCGTGGGCCACCGGCACCGCCACAGCCTGCCCACCGCCGCAGCCCTCGCCGTGGTCACGCTGGTGCTGGGCCAGCTGCTCCTCGAACGCGTCTTCTCCTACGCCACCGGGCTGTCGATCATCATCGACTTCGCCGGCGGCGTGCTCTTCCTCGCCCTGGTCCTCAGGAGGTCCCGCCGGTGATCACCGTCCGCTCGCTGACCAAGCAGTACGACGACACCGCGGTCGTCGACGACGTCACCCTCGACCTCGCGGGGCCCGGCGTCACGGCGCTGATCGGACCCAACGGGGCCGGCAAGTCGACGCTGCTCTCGGTGGTCGCCCGGCTGCTCTCCGCCGAGCGCGGCACCGTGCACGTGGGCGGGCGCGACGTGCACCGCACCGGCTCGCGCGAGCTGGCCACGGTGCTGGCGGTGCTGCGCCAGGAGCACGACCTGGCGGCCCGGCTGACCGTGCGCGACCTGGTCATGTTCGGCCGGTTCCCGCACTCGCGGGGCCGACCCACCAGCCACGACGTCGCGGTGGTCGAGGAGGTGCTGTCCCGCCTCGAGCTCGGTGGGCTCTCGCACCGCTTCCTCGACCAGCTCTCCGGCGGACAGCGCCAGCGGGCGTTCATCGCGATGGCCCTGGCCCAGCAGACCGAGTACCTCCTGCTCGACGAGCCGCTCAACAACCTCGACCTCGCGCACGCGGTGGCGATCATGCGGATGCTGCGCACCGCCGCCGACACCCTCGGCACCCGCGTGGTCGTGGTGCTGCACGACATCAACTTCGCCTCGCGCTGGGCCGACGAGATCGTCGCCATGGCCGGCGGACGGGTGGTGGCCCAGGGCCCGCCCGCCGAGGTCATCACCCCCGAGGTGCTGCACGGTCTCTACGGCGTCGACGTGCACGTCGAGACGGTGCGCGGGCACCGGGTGGCGGTCCACTACGGCTGAGTCGTGGTCCGGGTCGTGGCTCGGGTCGTGGCCCGGGTCGTGGCCTGTGGACGCGGTCTGGCGCGTCCGGGGACACACGACCCGGACCACGACCGGAACCACGACCTGGGACACGACCTTGGTGCGAGGATGACGCCGTGCCCTCCCGGACCCTCCCCGCCGCCCTGCTGCTGTGCGTCACCGCGCCCGCGCTCACCCTGCTCGGCCCCGTCGCGGCCAGCCCCGTCGCCGCCAGCCCCGCCGTCGCGGCGCAGGAGGAACCACCCGCCGACACCACTCCCCCGCAGATCGACCTCGACCCGTGCTTCGGGTCGGAGCCGTGCCAGCGCCAGGCGGCGTACGTCGCGGGGTGGCTCGACGAGGGCGACGACCTGGCCGTGCTAGGCGCGCTCCTCGACGGCGAGCCGGTGGCCGAGCGGGTGTACGACGACGGGTCGGGGTTCGAGCCGCACGGCTGGTTCCACGCGCCCGGCCAGGACGTGGTCTACGAGGTGGACTACGCGATGGTGGTCGGTGTGCCGCAGGGCGAGCACCAGGTGACCTTCTACGCCCGCGACCTGGCCGGCAACGAGGCCTCGCGCACCACGACGGTGGTCGGTGCCGAGCCCCCGGGGCGCCCCGGCGAGCTGCGCGCCCACGAGCGGCCGCGCCGCGGCGGCTTCGTCCTGCGCTGGGACTACGCCGAGCAGAACGGCTCGTACGTGCACCGCTACCGCGTGCGGCACGGCCGGGAGGACAGGTGGACGGTGGGTGGCGTCCCGTCGACCCCGGACACCCGCCTGGCGTGGTTCGGCCTGCAGCCGGGCTGGCACACGTTCCGGATCCGCGCGACGAACGGCGTCGGCGAGGGCCGGGCGACCCGGCTCCGCGTCTACCTGCACCGCCCCGGCTGAGACCCCGCCTCCCCCAGCAGGGCGCGAGCGCGCTCCACGACGAGGTCGACCACCAGCGGGTGCTCCCCCAGCACGTCGGCGCAGGAGCCCGCACCGGCGGTCTCGGCCATCTCGCGCACCTTCCGCGAGAACAACCCCGGCGAGAGCAGGTACGGCGAGACCGCGTCCCCCGGCCGGACGACCTCCTCGGGCCGTCGTCCGTAGCCCGAGAGCGTGGTGAGCCGCACCCGCCCGCCCCACTCCTGGCCCAGCAGCCGGGTGGCGCCGCGCAGGTCGCGCCAGGCGCGCAGGTCGGTGGAGCCGGCCGCGACCATCACCAGCGGCGCCCCGGGCTCGGCGCCGGCCTCGACCAGCCGGTCGACCTGGGCACGGGCCAGCAGCGGGTCGGGACCGAGCGGGCGCCCGAGCGCGACCGGCACGCCGGCAGGCGCGGCCGCACAGGCCTGCGGCAGGTCCTGGCGCACGTGGAAGCCGGTCGAGAGCAGCAGCGGCACCACCGCGGCCGGCCCGTCCAGGCGCGCCACGACGTCGGCGAGCAGCGGCTCGCTCAGCTCGACGTACGCCGCCGTCGCGGGCACGCCGAGCCGCTCGGCCGCCGCGGCCGTCAGGCGCCGCGCGGTCTCGTTGCCGCCGGCGCGGCGGGTGCCGTGCGCGACCGTGACGAGGCGGGGCGCACGACTCACGCATCCACCGCCAGGCGGTAGCCGCGCTTGACCACCGTCTGGACGGCGCGGGTGCCGAGAGCGGCCCGAAGGCGCGCCACGGCCATCTCGACCGCGTGCTCCGACCCGGCCGTGCCACTGGGCAGCATGGCCAGGAGGGCGCGGCGCGAGACGACATTGCCCGGGTTGGCCACGAGGGCCTGCAGCACCGAGGCGGGTGCGGGCGAGAGCCGCACCTCGGCGCCGTCGAGGAGCACGTTGTCCCCGTGCAGCAGCAGCTGGTGCCCACCGACCAGCTCGACGGCCAGGCCGGAGCGGCGCGAGGGCAGCTCGCTGGCCAGCAGCTTGACCATCGCGACCAGCCGGGAGCGCTCGGGGTAGACGGTGGGCACGCCCCACAGCTCGAAGGCCGCTGCGGTGACCGGGCCGACGCACACAGCGAGCACGTCGGCCTGGAAGGCGCTGACCACGTCGTCGCGCCGCCCCACCGAGGCGGCGGCGTCGAGCAGCGCCGCGACCGCGGGCGCGGCGGTGAAGGTGACGGCCTGCACGTCGCCGTCGGCGATCTCGTCGACCAGCCGGAACATGGGCGTGGGGTCCTCGGCGCCCACCACGCGGTAGACGGTCACCACGTCGACGACGGCGCCCTGGCGGCGCAGGGCGTGCGCGACCATGGAGAGCGACTGACCGTGCTCCTGCACCACGATCCGCCGGCCCGCCAGGTCCCGCCCGCGCAGGTGGTCGAGCACGTCCTCGAAGAGCTCCGACTCCGGTGCCCACAGCTCGCGCAGGCCGGCGCCGCGCAGCGCGCCCACGCTCTTGGGCCCGCGGGCCAGGATCTCGGCCGGGCGCAGGGCGTCGAGGAGCTCCTCGCGCAGCCCCCAGGACTCTGCCGCGCGCAGCCAGGCCTTCATGCCGACCCCGGTCGTGGCCAGGAACAGGTCGGGTGGCTGGGCGACCACCGCCTCGGTCGCCCGGCGCAGCGCCGCGTCGTCGACGCGGGTGGGGTCGTTCGAGAGCGCCGGGGCCCAGACGACCTCGGCGCCGCGACGCTCGATGAGGGCGATCTGCTCCTCGACCTTGCGCGAGGCCGTGACTCCGATCCGGAAGCCGTCGAGGCTCCCGCCACCGGACTCGTCCATCTCCTCGGCCCTCCCGTCGGCGTCCGGTCCGACGCCTGGTGCCAGGGCCTTCCCGGGGGTCACAGCGTGCACTCGGGCCGCCGCCCGCCCACCTGGACCTCTCCGCCGACGAGACGGACGTCGTAGGCGGCGACCCCCAGGGTGGGGTCGTCGAGGCACCGGCCGTCGCGCAGCGCGTAGTGCTCCTTGTGCAGCGGCGAGGCCACGAACACCTCGTCACCGCGTGTGCCGATGATCCCACGCGAGAGCACGGAGGCCCCGGTCACCGGGTCGATGTTGGACAGCGCGTGCACCTGGTCGTCGTGCGTGCGGAAGATCGCGACCGCCTCGCCGCGCACCAGGGCCGGCACACCGGCCTCACGGGCCAGGGAGGCGAGGGCACAGACCGGCACCCAGTCCACCGCCTCGGGCGGGCGCTCCTCGTGGGGAACCGCGGCGCTCATGCCGGCGCCCCCACCGGGATCGTGGCCCCCAGGTCGACCGGCCCGGCGGGGCCGGCCGGCCCCGAGGGCACGATCTGGTCGCGTGCCGTGCCGAACGACACGGCCGGGTCGGGGGTCTCGGGCGCATTGACGAACGACACGAAGCGGGCCAGCTTGTCGGGGTCGTCGAGCACCGCCGACCACTCGTCGACGTACGTCGCGACGTGGCGCGCCATCGCCGCCTCCAGCTCGCTGCCGAGGCCGAGCACGTCGTCGACGACGACCTCGCGCAGCCGGTCGAGCCCGCCCTCCAGCGAGTCGAGCCAGGGCGCCGTGCGCTGGAGACGGTCGGCGGTGCGCACGTAGTACATGAGGTAGCGGTCGAGGTAGCGCACCAGCGTCTCGTCGTCGAGGTCGCCGGCCAGCAGCCGGGCGTGGGCCGGCGAGGCGCCGCCGTTGCCGCCGACGTAGAGGTTCCAGCCCTTCTCGGTGGCGATCACGCCGAAGTCCTTCGACCGGGCCTCCGCGCACTCGCGGGCGCACCCCGAGACGCCGCCCTTGAGCTTGTGCGGCGAACGCAGGCCCCGGTAGCGCAGCTCGAGGTCGATGGCCATCTGCACGGAGTCCTGCACCCCGAAGCGGCACCACGTCGAGCCGACGCACGACTTCACCGTGCGCAGCGACTTGCCGTAGGCGTGCCCCGACTCGAAGCCGGCGTCGACGAGCCGGCGCCAGATCACCGGCAGCTCCTCGACGCGGGCACCGAAGAGGTCGATGCGCTGGCCACCCGTGATCTTGGTGTAGAGCCCGTGGTCGCGGGCGACCTCGCCGATCACGATGAGCTTGTCGGGGGTGATCTCGCCGCCCGGGATCCGCGGCACCACCGAGTAGCTGCCGTTGCGCTGGATGTTGGCCAGGAACGCGTCGTTGGTGTCCTGCAGCACCGCGCGCTGCCCGCCGAGCACGTGCTCGTTCACCAGGCTGGCCAGCACGGAGGCGACGGTCGGCTTGCACACGTCGCAGCCGCGGCCAGTGCCGTGGGCCTGCACGACCTCGTCGAACCCGCGGTAGCCGTGGATGGCGATGACGTCGAAGAGCTCGGCGCGCGAGAGCGCGAAGTGCTCGCACAGGGCCCGGCTGACCTCGCGCCCCTGGGCGGCGAAGTGGTCCTCGACGAGCGCCTTGACGGTGCCGACGCAGGAGCCGCAGGTGCTGCCCGCACCGGTGCACGCCTTCAGCCCCGCGACGTCCTCGCAGTGGTGCTCGACGCCGTCGGGACCCGGGTGTGCCACGTCGAGCCGCTCGAGGAGCGTGGCCTTGGTGACGTTGTTGCAGGAGCAGACCTGGGCCTCGGGCGGCAGCGCGGCCACGCCGGTGGCGCCCCCGCCGCGCCCGGGGGGCAGGATCAGCTCCTCGGGGTTGTCGGGCAGGTCGATGCCGCTGGCGACCATCGGCCGCAGCACGCCGTACGCCGACGCGTCGCCGACGAGGATCCCGCCGAGCAGCCGCCGCCCGTCGTCGCTGACGACGAGCTTCTTGTAGAGCCCCGCGACCGCGTCGGCGAAGACCAGCTCGAGGGCGCCCTCGGTGGTGGCGAAGGCGTCGCCGAAGGAGGCGACGTCGACCCCCAGCAGCTTGAGCTTGGTGGACATGTCGGCGCCCGCGAAGCGCCCCGGCCCGCCGAGCAGGGCGTCGACGACCACCTCGGCCATGTCGTAGCCCGGGGCGACCAGCCCGTACATCCGGCCGCCGGGCGCGGCGCACTCGCCGACCGCCCAGACCCGTTCGTCGCTGCTGCGGCACTGCTCGTCGACCAGCACGCCACCACGCTCGGCCACCTCGAGGCCGGCGGCGCGGGCCAACGAGTCGCGGGGCCGGACACCGGCCGAGAACACCACGACCTGGGCATCGACACGCTCGCCCCCCGCCAGCGCGAGACCGTCGACACGGCCGGCGCCGGTCACCGACTCGGTGGCGACGCCGGTGTGCACGCGCACCCCCAGCCCCTCGACGTGGCGCACCAGCGTGGCGCCGGCGGTCTCGTCGAGCTGCACCGGCATCAGCCGCGGCGCCATCTCGACGACGTGGGTCTCCAGGCCGAGCTGGACCAGCGCGTTGGCCGCCTCCAGCCCCAGCAGCCCGCCGCCGACCACGACCCCGGCCGTCGCCGACCGGGAGGCCTCCCTGATCGCGTCGAGGTCCTCGATGGTGCGGTAGACGAAGCAGCCGTCGAGGTCGCGCCCCGGCACCGGCGGCACGAACGGCGCCGCCCCGGTGGCCAGGACCAGCTGGTCGTAGGCAAGCACCCGCCCGTCGGAGAGCCGGACCGTGCGGGCGGCCCGGTCGAGGGCGGTGACCTCGGTGCCGAGCAGCAGCTCGACCGCCGGGTCGTCGTAGCTCCCGGAGGGCAGCAGGGAGAGCTCTTCGGGGCCCGACGCCGCGAAGTACGACGTCAGCGCCACCCGGTCGTAGGCCGGGCGCGGCTCCTGGCCCACCACGACCACGTCGTGGGTGGCGGTCAGGCCGCGCTCGACCGCGGCCTGCACGAGGCGGTGGCCGACCATGCCGTGGCCGACCACGACCAGGCGCGGGCGGGGGGTGGTGCTCGTCATCGGTTCTCCCTCACTTGGTGCAGTGCTCGGAACGGGGCTCGGAACGGGGCTCGGAACGGGGCTCGGACCGGGGCTCGGACCGGGGCTCGGAACGGGGCTCGGGTGGTGCGGGACTGCCTGACCAGGCTGGGCCGGCGAGGTTGCCCCGCGGTGACCTCGTCGATGACGTCGTGTCACTTTGTCCGCACGACCTCACAGGCCGGTTCGGCCGCGGTGGTGCCGACCAGCTGCACGCAGGTCGCGGTGCACGACCCGCAGCCGGTGGTGGCCCGGGTCTTCTCGCGCGCCTCCTGGAGGTCGGCGCAGCCCCGCAGCCGGCCGGCGCTCACACCGGCGCAGGCGCAGACCTCGACGTCGTCGGGCAGGGCGGTCGCGGTGGGCGCCGCGGCGCCCCGCTCGGGCAGCAGCAGCTGGCCCGGCTCGTGGGGGCCGAGCACCGTGCCGCGGTCGTAGTGCTGGGTGATCAGGCCGACGCGCGACAGGTCGCCGACCAGGGCGGCGGCCACCACGACGCCGCCGCGCACCACCAGCCGCGAGTGCTTGCCGACCACGGGGTTGGTGACCTCGACGACCTCTCCTGCGGCCCCGACGGGGTCGCCGAGCACCGCCACGTCGAGACCGGTGGCCCGCAGCCTGGCGACCCCCCGCGACCCTGCGTGGGCGACGTCCTCGCCGCACAGCCGGCGTGCCAGCACCGCGGCCTGGTCCCAGGCTGGGGGGACGAAGCCGGTGGTGGTGCCGCGGTGCTCGGCGCAGTCGCCGATCGCGTGCACGGCAGGGTCCGTCGGGGAGGTGAGGTGGTCGTCGACCACGACGCCCCGACGCACGGCCAGCCCCGCGGCCCGCGCCAGCGAGGTCGACGGGCGCCCGCCAGCGGTGAGCACGACCAGGTCGGTGTCGAGCACGGCGCCGTTGTCGAGGCGCACGCCGGTGACGCCCTCGCCCGAGGCCGGCTCGACCAGCCGGACGGCGCGCGCCCCGGTGTAGACCGTGGTGCCGAGCCGGCGCAGGCTGCGTGCCAGCACCTGTCCGGCTCCGGCGCCGACCTGTCGGGAGAGCAGGTGCTCGGCGCCCTCGACGACCTCGGTGGACACCCCGCGCACCGAGAGCGCCCGGGCCACCTGCAGCCCCAGCAGTCCACCGCCCACGACCACCGCCCGACGGGCGCCAGGCACGGCGGCGACCAGCCCGTCGCAGTCGGCGAGCGAGCGGAAGGCGTGCACCGACGGGTGCAGCCGCCCCTCGGGCGTGACCAGCCCGCGCACGGGGGGCAACGTGGGCAGCGACCCGGTGGCCAGCACCAGCCGGTCGAAGGGCACCACGGTGCCGTCGACGAGCATCACGTCGCGGTGCTCACGGTCGACGGCGAGCACCTTGGTCCCCAGGCGCAGGTCGATGCCGTGCTCGGCGTACCACTCCGCTCTGCGCAGCCCGATCGCCCCGGCGGCGTGGGTGCCCTCGAGCACCGCCGAGAGCAGGATGCGGTTGTACGCCGGCACCGGCTCGTCGCCCAGGACGGTGACCCGTCCGGCGTACGCGCCGGCGACCAGCTGCTCGACCAGCCGGGTGCAGGCCATCCCGTGGCCCACCACCACGAGACGCTCGCGGCTCACGCGGCACCCACCCGGGCCGCGCAGACCTTGAACTCCGGCATCCGGCTGGCCGGGTCGAGCGCGTCGTTGGTCAGCCGGTTGACCCCGAGCCAGTGGAACGGCACGAAGACGGTGTCGGGCCGGATCGTGTCGACGACCCGGGCGGGGGCGCGCAGGGTGCCACGGCGGGTCCCGACCTCGACGAGCATCCGGTCGGCGACCCCGAGCCGGGCCGCGAGCTGCGGGTGCATCTCGACGAACGGGCCCGGGTCGGGCAGCGCGGCGATCCGCCGGGTCTGCGCGCCGGACTGGTACTGGGCCAGCACCCGCCCCGTGGTCAGGTGCAGCGGGTAGTCCGCGTCGGGCGGCTCGGCCGGCCCCCGGTGGTCGACGGCGTGGAAGCGGGCGCGGCCGTCCGGCGTCTCGAAGCGCTCGGAGAAGAGCCGGGGTGTGCCGGGGTGCGCTGCGCCCTCGGTCGCCGGGCACGGCCAGAAGACGCCGTGCTCGGCCTCGATGCGGGCGTAGGTGATGCCGCTGTAGTCGGCGACGCCACCCGCCGAGGCCCGCCCGAGCTCGGCGAAGACCTCCTCGGGGTCGGTCGACAGCGGCACCGGCGAGCCCAGCCGCTGAGCGAGCCCGGCCATCACGTCGAGGTCGGAGCGCACGCCCTCGGGCACCGGCACCGCCTGGCGGCGCAGCACCACCCGTCCCTCGAGGTTCGTCATCGTGCCCGTCTCCTCGGCCCACTGCGTCACCGGCAGCACCACGTCTGCCAGCGCCGCGGTCTCCGAGAGCACCAGGTCGCAGACCACCAGCAGGTCGAGGGCCTCGAGCCGCTCGGTCACCCGGGTGGCCCGGGGGGCCGAGACCACGATGTTGGAACCCATCACCAGCAGCGCCCGGGGACCGGTCGGGGTCCCCAGCGCGTCGAGCATCTCGTACGCCGAGCGGCCGCGCCCCGGGATGGCGCCGGGGTCCACTCCCCAGACCCGCGCCACGTGGGCGCGCGCCTCGGGGTCGTCGATCATCCGGTAGCCGGGCAGCTGGTCGGCCTTCTGGCCGTGCTCGCGCCCGCCCTGCCCGTTGCCCTGGCCGGTCAGGCAGCCGTAGCCGGCGTGCGGGCGACCCGGCATGCCCAGCGCCAGGGCGACGTTGATCCAGGCCAGCACGGTGTCGGACCCCTGGGCGTGCTGCTCGGCGCCGCGGGCGGTGAGCACCACGACGCGACCGGAGCCCGCGAGCAGCTCGACCAGGGCCTGCTGCTCGGCGACCGCGACGCCGCTGACCCGCTCGACGCGCTCGGGCCACCAGCCGGCGACCGACTCGGCGACCGCGTCCCACCCCCGCGTGCGCTCCTCGACGTACGCCGCGTCGACGTGGCCGCCGGCCACCAGCAGGTGCAGCACCCCCAGCGCCAGCGCCAGGTCGCCCCCGGGAACCGGCTGCACCAGCACGTCGGCGTGCGCAGCGGTCGGGGTGCGCCGCGGGTCGACCACCACGACCTGCCCGCCCCGCTCGCGCAGCCGGTCGAGGTGGCGTGCGGCAGGCGGCATGGTCTCGGCGAGGTTGGAGCCGACCAGGACCACGACGTCGGCCTGCTCGACGTCGGCGAGCGGGAAGGGCAGTCCTCGGTCGATGCCGAAGGTGCGGGTGGCGGCCGAGGCCGCCGAGCTCATGCACCAGCGCCCGTTGTAGTCGATCTGGCTGGTCCCGATCGCGACCCGGGCCAGCTTGCCCAGCTGGTAGGCCTTCTCGTTGGTCAGCCCGCCGCCGCCGAAGACCCCGATCGCGTCGGCGCCGTGGCCCTCGCGCAGGTCCGAGAGCCGGGCGGCGACCAGGTCGAGCGCCTCGTCCCAGGAGGCCGCGCGCAGCTCGCCGGTGGCCCGGTCCCGCAGCAGCGGGGTGGTCAGCCGCTCGCGGCTGCCGCTCAGCCCGCCGGCCGTCCACCCCTTGCGGCACAGCGCCCCCTCGTTGACCGGGAACTCCGCCCACGGCTGCACCTCCAGGCGCGCCCCGCCCCGGCCGGAGCCGGTCAGGGTCATGCCGCACTGCAGCGAGCAGTAGGGGCAGTGGGTCCGGGTGCCCTGCGGGCCCCCGGACGGGGGCGCGGCGCCGGTCATCAGGCGCGGGCGGCCGCGAGCGGTGCGGTGGGACGGATGTAGACCGACCAGGTCACCAGCGCGCAGAGCACGTAGTAGGAGATGAACAGCACGAAGGCGGTCTTGACCGCCGCGAGCGGGTCGGCGATCCAGGGGGCGCCGAACATCATCGGGATCAGGAAGCCCCCGATCGCACCGGCCGCGCCGATGATGCCGACCGCCGCCGAGGACTCCTTGGTGGCGCGCAGCAGGGCGCTGCGGTGCTCGGGCGTGCCCGTCTCGGTGCCCGCGGCGTGCTGGTGGCGCCAGATGGTGGGGATCATCCGGTAGGCAGACCCGTTGCCGACGCCGGTGGCGGCGAAGACGCACAGGAAGAAGGCCAGGAAGAGCGGGAACCACGACGAGTTCGCGTCGGCCACCGCCAGGTCGCCGGCCGGGTTGGCCACCACCTGGCTCAACGTCCACAGCACCGCACACGTGGAGGCGATCATCGCCACGAAGGCGGCCAGGGTCACCCGGGCCCCGCCAAAGCGGTCGGCGAGCCATCCGCCGAAGGGGCGGGTGAACGAGCCGACGAGTGCGCCGAGGAAGGCGTAGAACACGAAGTTGATGCCGCCGGTGACGGCACCGGTGGACGGGTCGACCACCGAGAAGTTCACCTTGATCAGCAGCGGCATCGCAGCGGAGTAGCCGATGAAGGAGCCGAAGGTGCCGATGTAGAGGAAGCTCATCACCCACGTCTGGGGGCGCCGGAGCACCGCCGCGCTCTCCCTGCTCGAGCCGGTGGCGGTGCCGAGGTTGTCCATGTAGAAGTACGCGCCCAGTGCGGCCGCCACGGCCAGGGCGACGTAGACCCATCCGGCCCGCTCGAGGTGGATGCCCCCCTCGGCGGCCTTCACCAGCCCGAACACACCGGCCGCCCCCACGATGACGGGCAGCGCGAACTGGATGACGGCCACGCCGATGTTGCCGCCTGCGGCGTTGAGACCGAGCGCGGCCCCCTTCTTGTCGGAGGGGTAGAAGGCGTTGATGTTGGCCATCGAGGACGCGAAGTTGCCACCGCCCAGGCCCGCGGTGGCCGCGATCAGCACCATCACCCAGTACGGCGTGCCGGTGCGCTGGACGGCCACCACGAACAGGACGGTGGGCACCAGCAGCAGCAGCGCGCTGGCCACGGTCCAGTTGCGTCCGCCGAAGCGGGGGACGGCGAAGGTGTAGGGGATCCGGATCAGCGCGCCGACCAGGTTGGGGGCGGCGACCAGGAAGAACAGCTGCTGGGGGCTGTAGCCGAAGCGGCTGCCGAGCATGGCCGCGGACACGCTCCAGATCAGCCACACCGAGAAGCCCAGGTGCTCGGCGAAGATCGACCAGCCGAGGTTGCGACGGGCGACCTGCTTGCCGCCGCCCTCCCAGAAGTCCTGCTCCTCCGGGCGCCAGTCGTCGATCCAGCGCCGGGTGCGGCGTGGCGCCGGGGCGCAGGGCGGGCTGGCTGCCGGTGCAGCGGCGGCGGGTGTGGGCTGCAGGGTGGTCATGGCGGTTCTCCTCGGAGGAGCACGGGACGGGTGCGCGCCGACCAGTCGGTGACCGGCGTGCTGCCAGCCTCCCGAGCCCAGGTTTCAGCCTGCGTGCGCCTGACGCGTCGCTCCCGTCAACTTCCGCTCACGGCCTCACACCCCTCACGACCTCACCGTCGATCCCGGCACGGCGCACACTGGGGCGGTGCCGACCCGACTGCTCATCACCGCCGACACCCACCTCCCCCGGCGCGCCAAGGCGCTCCCTGAGGAGGTGTGGGCAGCGGTCGAGGAGGCCGACGTCGTGGTGCACGCCGGCGACTGGGTCGAGGTGTCCCTCCTCGACGAGCTCGAGCAGCGCAGCCGCCGCCTGGTCGCCGTGCACGGCAACAACGACCACGGGGTGCTGCGTGAGCGGCTGCCACTGGTGGCCGAGGCCGAGATCGAGGGGCTGCGGCTGGGCGTGGTGCACGAGACCGGCGACAAGCAGGGCCGCGAGAAGCGCTGCGACGCGGCCTACCCGCACCTCGACGTGCTGGTCTTCGGCCACAGCCACATCCCGTGGGACACCACGACCCCGGGGGGCCTGCGGCTGCTCAACCCGGGCTCACCGACCGACCGGCGCCGCCAGCCGCACTGCACCTACCTGACGGCGAACATCACCGACGGGTCGCTGCACGCCGTGGTGCTGCACCGGCTCCCGCCGCGCAGACCCTGAGGAGGGGGCAGGAGCCGTTCCGGCCGGTGTACGTCGTTCGACGGACGCGGCAGGGCCCCGAGCCCGACTAGCCTCGCGGGAACGAGGAGGCCTCATGCGATACCGACACCGCCTCGGCGGTCGCACCTACGAGTTCGACGGGCTGGTGCAGCTGATGGGCAGGGCGTCGCCGGCGCGCTCGGGCGACGAGCTGGCAGGATGCGCCGCCGCGAGCGACGCCGAGCGCGCCGCCGCGAGGTGGGCCCTGGCAGACGTGCCGCTGACCCGTTTCCTCGAGGAGCACCTGGTCCCGCCCGAGGACGACGACGTGACCCGGCTGATCCTCGCGTCGCACGACGAGTCCGCGTTCTCCGCCGTCTCGCACCTGACGGTGGGGGGCCTGCGCGAGTGGCTGCTCGCCGTGGCCGTCGAGGCGGACGGTGCGCAGCGGCTCACCCGCCTGGCCCCCGGCCTGACCCCCGAGATGGTGTCGGCCACCTCCAAGCTGATGCGCAACCAGGACCTCGTGGCGGTCGGCGCCGCGACCAGGGTGGTGACCGGCTTCCGCACGACCGTCGGGCTCCCCGGGAGGCTGTCGACGCGCCTGCAGCCCAACCACCCGACCGACGACGCTGCCGGGATCGCTGCCGCCGTGCTGGACGGCCTGCTGCTGGGCGCCGGCGACGCGGTCATCGGGATCAATCCCGCCTCCGACAACCCGGCCACCGTCACCCGCCTGCTGCGGATGCTGGACGAGCTGCGCCAGCGCTACGAGATCCCGACCCAGTCCTGCGTGCTCACCCACGTGACGACGACCCTCGACCTGCTCGAGGCCGGTGAGCCCGTCGACCTGGTGTTCCAGTCGATCGCGGGCACGGAGGGGGCGAACAGGGGCTTCGGCGTCGACCTCGGACTGCTGGCGCAGGCCAGCGACGCGGTGCGCTCCACGGCACGGGGCACGGTCGGGCAGCAGGCCATGTACTTCGAGACCGGCCAGGGATCGGCGTTGTCGGCCGACGCCCACCTCGGGACGGACGGGCACCCGGTGGACCAGCAGAGCCTGGAGTGCCGCGCGTACGGCGTGGCCCGCGCGTTCGACCCGTTCATCGTCAACTCCGTGGTGGGCTTCATCGGGCCGGAGTACCTCTACGACGGCAAGCAGATCCTGCGTGCCGGGTTGGAGGACCACCTCTGCGGCAAGCTGTTGGGGGTCCCGATGGGCGTGGACGTCTGCTACACCAACCATGCCGAGGCCGACGCCGACGACATGGACACCCTGCTGACCGTGCTCGGGGTGGCGGGGTGCTCGTTCGTCATCGCGGTCCCCGGGTCCGACGACGTGATGCTGGGCTACCAGTCGACCTCCCACCACGACGCGTTGTACGTGCGCCGTGTCCTGGGCAAGCGCCCGGCCCCCGAGTTCGAGGCGTGGCTGGACCGGGTCGGGCTGCTCGCGCCGGACGGTGGCGTGCGCAACGTGGACCCGGCGGGCACGGTCCTGCGGACGCTGGCCCGATGAGCGGCGACTTCTGGGCCGGTCTGCGCGGGTCGACGCCGGCCCGCATCGGACTGCACCGCACCGGCGACGCGCTGGACACCCCGGCACTGCTGTCGCTCGGCGCCGCCCACGCCCTGGCCCGGGACGCCGTGCACCGTCCCCTGGACGTCGAGTCCGTCACCGAGCAGCTGCGCGGCCTCGGCCTGGGCGAGCCGGTCGTCGTCCGGAGCGCCGCGCCCGACCGGCGCACCTACCTCGCCCGTCCCGACCTCGGCCGCCGTCCGTCGGGCGACCTCGCCCCTGCGCGCGGTCGTGCCGTCGACCTGGCGGTGGTGGTGGCCGACGGGTTGTCCTCGGAGGCCGTGGAACGGCACGCGACGCCGTTGCTCGGCGAGCTCGTCACCCTCCTGCCGGGCCTGGTGCTCGCGAGCCCCGTGGTGGCGACCCAGGCCAGGGTCGCGCTCGGCGACCACGTCGGCGCGCACCTGGGTGCCGCACTGGTGCTCGTGCTGATCGGTGAACGGCCCGGCCTGTCCAGCACCGACAGCCTCGGCGCCTACCTGACCTGGGAGCCCCGCCCCGGCCTCGGCGACGCCGCGCGCAACTGCGTCAGCAACATCCGCCCGCCGCACGGGCTCGACTACCCCGCGGCCGCGCGGGTCCTGTCGATGCTGGTGGCGGGGGCGCGCCGGCTCGGCGCCACCGGGGTCCACCTCAAGGACCGGTCCGGCGCCGTCGCACCCGGGGGCACCACCGATCAGCTGGGCCACCAGGGTGGCAGCCGCAGCCCCGACTCGGTGTAGGGCGCGGGATGCACGATCCGCTGCCTGTTGTCCTGTATCTGGAACACCAGGTGGGCCATCGAGATGGACGGATCCGGCGTGGCCAAGGGGTAGGCGAGGGCGGCCTGCCCCGCTCCGGCGAAGCTGTAGGCGCCGTTGACCCCGCGGTGCACGCCCTGGCGCAGCGCCTCCGAGACCGAGCCGAAGTCCCGCGCCGAGTCCGCCGCCCCCCAGGCGTCGGCGAGGATCCGGACCCGGTCGTAGGCGATCCCCGCGTGTGAACGACCGGGCGGCACGGCCCAGGCGCGCCGGTAGGAGTCGATGAACCGTCGAGCGACCTGGTCGGAGTAGGTGCCGGTGGTGGTGGCCCACAGCAGACCCTCCGCCGCCGGGCCCATCTCGACCCGGAACCTGGGGATCGAGGGGGCGTAGAGGGCGTAGAGCAGGGTGGGTGCGGGGTCGGCCTGGAAGGCGCGCACGAACGAGATGGTCTCGTGGGTGAAGAAGCTGCCGATCATGACCGCCGCCGGCGCCCGGGCGGCCACGCGTCGGCCCTCCTCGGCCCACTGCTCCGCCGACGCGATGTCGTCGGCGATGTAGTCGAGCTCCCACCCCGCTGCCTCGGCCATCGCCACGGCACGCTCGATACCCAGGTCGCCGAGCTTCCACCGCCCCCGCACGATGGCCAGCGAGCGTGAACGACGCGGCAGCTGGCCACTGTCCCGCAGCTCGGTGAGCGCGTGCACGAAGCCCGGGCCGTAGTTGATGTCGCTGGGGCAGATCTGGAAGATGTGTCCGTACCGGCCGGGGTTGTGCTCCACGAGCCGCACCATGGACTCGAGCGTCGCGGCGTGCAGGTACGGCGCACCGTGCTCGGCGGCGATCTCGTGCGCGACCTCCTGGTCGCCCAGGTACCCCGACACCAGGGCGTCCACGTCGCGTCCGGCGAGCTCGGAGAAGGCTGACCGGATGGACTCGCCGTCCTTGATGTCGAGGTCGACGTTGACGAGCTCGACCGGACGCCCACCGATCCCGCCGCGGAGGTTGACCTGGTCGATGGCCAGCTGGCTGGCTCGGATCATCTCCTCCCCGTCCTCGGCGATCTCCCCGGTCACGGGGAAGGCGCTGCCGAGCAGGATCGGGCGGCGCACCGAGCGCCTGCGCGTGGTGGGCGCCGATGCACTGTCCCCTCGTCTCGACAACCCTCCGGAGGACGCCGGGGCCCTGGTCGCGTCCGGGTCGCTCAGGATGCCGTGCAGCAGGCGGTCGAAACCGTGGGGCCCGCCGGTGACCGGCAGGAGGATGAGGCTCTCCTCGAGCGCGGTCACCGCAGCGGCGGCCCGGGAGCGCACCTGGAGCTTGCCGAGGACCCGTTCGACGTGCGTGGTGACGGTGCGCACGCTGGCCCACAGCCGCTCGGCGATCTCGGCGTTGCCCAGACCGCCGGAGAGCAGCGTGAGCACCTCCAGCTCCCGTTGGGTCAGGGAGTAGGGAGGCTCGCTGTCCTCCACCCAGGACAACGACGTGCGCCCACCGACCCCCGCACTGCGCACCGTGGCGAAGACCAGCCGGCGGGACTCGTCGCGCCAGTAGAAGGACAGCTCGTGCGCGCCCTGCAGCCGACCGGCCCTGCGGGCCAGCTCCAGCAGCTCCTGCCAGGCGCCGGGGCCCTGGGCCAGGCTCACGCCGCGGGCGGAGGCCGGCTCTCCGTGCCTGTCGAGCACCACCTCGTGGACGGCGGCTCCGGGCACGGGCGGGCGGGCGTTGGCGGGCACGTCTTCTCCGATCTCTGCGAACCTGGGCCCGAGCCCGTCCCAGACTCTAGGGCCGGGCGCCGGATGGCCAGTGGCGTCGTGCGTCCCGAGTCCGAACCGTGAGGAGGCCGTGATCGGCTCGGGTCACGAGCGCCGGCGCGACCACGAGTCCAGCCCGACGGCGAGGAGCACGATGGTGCCCTTCGCGATCAGCTGCCAGTTCTGCGAGAGGTTGAGGCTGTAGAACAGGTTCGTCAGGGTCGCGAAGATCAGCAGCCCCACGACGGTGCGCCACACCGCGCCCTCGCCACCTCGCAGCGAGGTGCCTCCCACGATCACGATGGCGATCGCGTCCAGCGCGACGTTGGCGCCGACATCGGCCTGTCCCACGCCCAGCCGTGACGCATCGATCGTGCCTGCGAAGGCCGCCAGGGCGCCGGTGAGCACGTACACGCTGGCCGTGAGGTCGTTGACCCGCAGCCCCGACAGCCAGCCCGCCTCGTGGTTGCCGCCGATCGCGTAGATGTTGCGGCCGTAGCGGGTCAGCGCGAGCAGCACCCCACCGGCGACGAAGGTGAGGGCAAGGACCAGGATCGGGGTGGGAACCCCGGCCACGCTCGACCGGGCGAGCACCTTGAACTGCGGGTCGGAGACGATGAAGGGCGCCGAGCCGGAGTAGAGGTAGGCCACTCCCGAGATCACGGAGGCACTGCCCAGGGTGGCCACGAACGGGTTGATCCCGACCCGGGCGACGAGCAGTCCGTTGAGCACGCCACAGACCAGGCCGGCCCCCAGCGCGGCGGCGAGCCCCAGGCTCGGTGAGCCCGTCGAGATCGCGACGCCGGCCGCCACCGTGGCCCCCAGGGCGTACGTCGCTCCGACCGAGAGGTCGAAGCCGCCGGAGATGATGACGAAGGTCATGCCGAGGGCGACGATCCCGACCGCGGTGTTCTGCAGGAGCAGGTCGCGCAGGTTCTCCGGCGACACGAACCCCGGGTAGAGGACGGTGGCGAGCACCACCAGGCCGGCCAGGACCAGGATCATGGCGTAGCGCTGCAGGAGGGCCGCGGGCCCGGGACGCTCGCGCGACCCCGTGCTCGGTGCCGCGACCCGGGTCGGCGGCGAGGCGAGGTCAGTGGGCTGGTTCATGCTTCTCTCCTGGGCTGAAGCCGTGGTGGACCACGGCGTCGACGGTGAACTCGGGGTCGTCGGCGGATATCTCGCGCACGACACGTCCATGGGCGAAGACGAGGAGCCGGTTCGCGATGGCGAGGACCTCCTCGAGCTCCGAGGACGTCACCACCACGGCGGCGCCCTCCTCGGCCAGTCGGACGAGCGAGGTCAACACCTCGGCCTTGGCGCCGATGTCGATGCCTCGGGTGGGTTCGTCGATGAGGAAGACGTCAGGTCGGTGGCCGGCCCACTTGGCCAGGAGCACCTTCTGCTGGTTGCCCCCGGACAGGTTGCGCACCGGCTCGCCGAGGCGGCGGCGGTCGAAGGCGAAGAACTCGCCGGTCCGGCCCGCCTCGGCGCGCTCGGCACCTCGGTCGAGGAAGGGACGTCCGCCACCGGGGCGGCCCAGCCAGTAGTTGCTGGCACCGTCCATCCCCAGCACGAGAGCCTGCTTGCGCGACTCCGGGACCATCACGACGCCCGCGTCGACGCTGTGCCGGACCCGCCCGGGCCAGCTGCGCTCCTCGCCGCGCAGGCGCAGGACCCCGCGCGACGCCGGCTCGGCCCCGGCCAGGGAGCGCAGGAAGGTCGTGCGCCCCGAACCGACCAAGCCCCACAGACCTACGATCTCTCCGGCGCGCGCGGTCATGGCGATGTCGCTGAGGACGCCCGGCAGGTTCACGTCCTCGACGTGGAGGACCTCCGCTCCCAGCGGGTGGCTGCCCCGGTCGGCGAGCTTGTCGACGGCCCGACCCACCATGTGCTCGATGAGCGTGGGCCGGGTCCACTCCGAGCGTGCGGCGCTGCGCACCACGGCCCCGTCGCGCAGCACCGTGATCGTGTCGCTGAGGTCGAGCACCTCGTCGAGGTTGTGGCTGACGAACACGATGGTCGTGCCCCGCGCCGTCAGCGTGCGCAGCACCCGGTAGAGCGTCTCGCGCTCGTGCTCGGCCAGGGCGGCGGTCGGCTCGTCGAGGACCACGATCCTCGCGTCGCTCTGCACACCGCGCATGATCTCCAGCATCTGCTGCTGGGAGACCGAGAGCGCGCGCACCGTCGCGTCTGGCGGCACGTGCACGTCGAGCTCCTCGCACAGCTCGAGGTAGCGGCGACGCATCCAGCGTCGGTCCAGCAGACCGCGCCGGGTGCGGGTCTGCCCGAGGAAGACGTTCGCCTCCGCGGACAGCCCCGGCACCATGGTCAGCTCCTGGTAGACGGTCACCAAGCCGTGCTCGCGGCTCTCCCGCGGGTCGGCGCCACGCAGGCGCCGGCCGAACACCTCCACGGTGCCGCCGTCGACTCCGAGCCGACCGCTGATCATGCCGAGCAGGGTGGACTTGCCGGCTCCGTTCTCGCCCACGAGGGCGTGCACCTCCCCGGAGCGGACGGTGAGGTCGGCACCCTGCACGGCGACGGCGCCGCTGAACACCTTGCGAGCGCCTCGGCACGCGATGGCCGGGACCGTGTCCGCCTCGGGGGCAGGACGTGTCGCGAGTGGCATGTGGTTCTCCTGGCGGTGGGTGGTCGAGCAGCGGGCGGGCTCAGTACTCCGCGGTGAACTCGTCGACGTTGTCGGGCGTCGCGAACGGCGTACCGGGCAGCGAGTCGGACTCGGCGAGGTTGACGAAGGCAGCCACGTCCTCGCCCGAGACGTAGTCGGCGACCGCCTCGATGGCCTCACGCGTCTCCTGGCGGGGCAGCATCATCACCGAGCTCTCCAGCCCCCCGGACCGCAGCTGCGACAGCGCCCACTCGTCGCCACCGAAGTCGTAGATCTCCACGTCCTTGCCGCCCACGGCCTCCACCACGCCGCGGGTCATGCCCGAGAAGTTCGACATCACGATGTCGATGTCGGGGTTGGCCTGCACGATGGTCTGGGCCGCGTCGAACGCCTTGGGGGTCGTGTAGTCGGTGGTCTGCTGTGCCACCACCTCGAATCCCTCCGCGTCCTCGAACGCCTGGGCGGCATCGAAGAAGCAGATCGTGTTGGCGTTGAGGTCGGGACCCGAGATCAGGCCGATCTTGGCGCCCTCGGGGTGGGAGTCGATGACGTCCTGCACCCAGGCCTGGTAGACGTCGAGGGTCTGGCCGCCGACGTAGGTCACGGTGCCCGGCTGGTAGGTCTCCTCGCCGAGATTGGTCGCCCGACCACAGATCGGCAGGTTGAAGACGGAGACCAGGACGTCCTTCTCGGGAGCCTCCTGGGTGAGGATGTCGCAGACCAGGTTGCCGTCGTTGGGCTCGACCACGAAGGCGTTGTACTTGCCGCTGGTCAACGCCTGCTGCATCTGGTCGTACTGGGTCTGCGCGTTGAACTCGCCGTCGAAGACGTCCAGCTCGGCGCCGATCTCGTCGGCGACGGTGTTGGCCTCGTCGATGGAGGCCTGCAGGTAGGAGTTGCTGCTGCCGGCGGAGAAGTAGGCGATCTTGAGGTCGGACGGGTCGTCGACGGGGGCGTCGATGATCTCGACGTCGCCGCTGCCGCTGGCAGCGGTCTCGCTGACGCCGCTGGAGCACGCAGCGACCGAGAGGCAGGTGGCGACGGCCAGGGCAGCGACGTAGGGGGTGCGGTGGATTCTCATGGGTGTCCTCACTGGGGAGCCGGCCTGCGCCGGCGGATGGTTGTTGCGGATCCGAGAGGAACGGCGTCGTTGCCGTGGTGGAGAGACGGCGCTCAGTCGCTCCAGCAGTCGTAGATCTCGCTCAGGGAGGCGAACCAGACACCGTCGTGGCCCGCCATGTGGGTCAGCAGCCGCTCCATGCCGAGCAGGTGGTGGGCGCGGCCGATGGTCTGCGGGTGCACCGTGATGGCCAGCACGGGGTTCGTCTCACGCTCGTAGGCGAAGTCGAAGTGGTCCTGGAACCGCTGGAACATCACCTCGGCCGAACCGAGGCCCTGGTTGACGCCGGGGATGTACTCGCCGACCGGGAAGTCGTCGAGGTACCAGGAGACCGGCAGCTCCAGGATCGGGCTCGCGGGCCCCCGGACGGAGCCCTCCTCCCAGCGCACCTCCACCGGGCGCGGACGGTAGGGCTGGAAGTCACGACCCATGAGCGAGGAGTCCCACTCGAAGCCGGTCTTCTCCAGCAGCGCGAGAGTGTGCTCGGTGAAGTCCCAGGCCGGGGAGCGGTAGCCCCGTGGGCGCTTGCCCACGTGCTTGAGGTGACCCTCGATGGTCTGCTCCATCAGGCGGACCTCGGTCTCCTCGTCCAGCGAGGGCACGGACTCGTGGTAGCAGCCGTGCGCGGCGATCTCCTGGTCGGCCTCCACGATGGTCGCGAACGCCTCGGGGAACGTCTCCATCGAGTGCACCGGCGTGCACCACGTTCCTGTGACACCGAAGCGGTCGAAGAGGTCGAGCACCCGCGGGACACCGACCTCGGCGCCGAACTCTCCCCGGGAGAGGTAGCTGGGGCTGGTCTTGCCGAAGGTGCCCATCCACACGGAGTGGGCGTCGAAGTCACAGCCGATGTTGACGGCGATCTTCTTGCCTGGAGGCAGGGTGAGCGGCATCAGGAGTCCTTTCGAGGGCGTGGAGCCGGGTCAGAGCGAGACGTGGTCGTACTTGGCGTACAGGTCCTTGCGGCGACCGCGGTCCGTGTAGGTGGTCGCGGCGCCGGAGCGGCGGTTCTCGTGCAGCAGGTCGAGGTCGAGCTCGTGGACCACGACGTCCTCGACGTTGGTGCGGGCCTCCACCAGCACCCCGTCGGCGGGGAAGACCAGGTCGCAGGGTGAGAGCACCGAGGCACGGGCCCAGCCAGGAGAGAGCGGCGACTCGAGGTGGGAGACGGTCGGGCTGTGCACGACGTACACCTGGTCCTCGATGGCCCGGGCGGCCGCGCAGTGCCGCACCCGCCAGAAGCCGGCCTCGGTGAACGTGTACGACGGCACCAGGAGCACCTCGGCACCCATGGCCGTCAGGGTGGTGCTGACCTCGGGGATCTCCGCCTCGTAGCAGATGGCGATGCCCACGCTGACTCCGTCGACGTCGAAGACCGCCAGCTCGTCACCCTCGGCGGTGCCCCACTCGGCCTCCGCAGGGAAGATGTGGGTCTTGGAGTGCCGGTGCTCCTGGCCGTCGGGGCCGAACAGGAAGGCGACGTTCTCGTGGCCGCGCTCGGTGGCCACCAGGTGGCTGCCGGCGAGGATCCACTGGTCGCGGCCCGCCGCCTCGGTGCGGAACAGGTCGCGGTAGGCCTCGGTGTGGTCCGCGATCCGGGTCAGCTGGTCGATCCGGTGCTGCTGCCAGTCGGGGTCGAGGGTGAACAGCGCCTCGGTGAACAGCTCGGGCAGCACGACGAGCCGGGCGTCGCCGGCACGGTCGAGCAGGGCACGGACCTGCTCGGCGAAGGCGTCGAAGGAGTCGACCGCGCGCATCTCGAACTGGGCGGCGGCGACGCGGAGGGTGCGGGTCATGGAGGTCTCCTCGGGAAAGGCAGTGGAGGACGGGTCGGTGGTGGTCATCGGGCGAGCAGGCCGCCGTCGATGACCAGCTCGCTGCCGGTCACGTAGCGGGACTCGTCGCTGGCGAGGTAGACGCAGCCCCAGGCGATGTCCTCGGGGGCACCGCCGAAGCCGAGCGGGGTCAGCCCGATGACCTCGGCGTTCTTCTGGTCGGGCTGGCGGTCGGTCAACGGAGTGGTGATCCAGCCCGGGATGACGGTGTTGGCCCTGATGCCGTCACGGGCGTAGGTGGTCGCGGTGTTGCGGGTCAGGCCGCGCACGGCCCCCTTGGCCGCCTGGTAGGCAGCCACCCCCTCGGAGCCGACCACGCCCCACGCCGACGAGAGGTTGACGATCGACCCCGAGCGCTGCCGACGCATCGGCGCCAGCGCCGTGCGAGTGCCCAGGAAGACCCCGGTCTGGTCGACGCCCAGCACCCGGTTCCAGTCCTCCAGCGTGACCTCGCTGATGCCGGCGTAGTCGATGACACCGGCGTTGTTGACGAGCACGTCGAGCCTGCCGTGCTCGGCGACGACGTCGACGACCACCCGCTCCCACTCGTGCTCGTCGGTGACGTCGAGGTGGACGTACTCGATCTCCTCGGCTCCCTCGACCAGGAGGGCCCCGGGCTCGGGCTTGTCCACGTCGGCGGCCAGCACGGTGGCGCCCTCGGCGGCGAAGAGGCGGGCCGTGGCCAGGCCGATGCCGACCGCTGCGCCGGTGACCAGCGCGACCTTGCCGTCGAGTCGTCCGCTCTGCGGGTTCATGTGGATCTCCTCCTGCTCAGCGGGCGAGGTAGCCGCCGTCGACCGGGAGGTCGACGCCGGTGATGAAGCGGGCGTGGTCGGAGACGAGGAAGCACACAGCTGCTGCCACGTCGGCGCTCTCGCCACCCACGCCCATCGGGGTGGCGTCCAGGAAGGCGTCGTTGAGCTCGTCGGTCTGCCCCAGCGTCAGCGGAGTGCGGATCCAACCGGGCAGGACCGCGTTGGCCCGGATGCCTTCCGCGGCGTAGGAGACGGCAGCGTTCTTCGTCATGGTCAGCACGGCGTGCTTGGAGGCGTGGTAGGCCGCGACGCCGGCGACCGAGGTGGCCCCGCAGATCGAGGAGATGTTGACGATGGCTCCGGAACGCCGGGGACGCATCAGTCGCAGCGCGTGCTTCATCCCCAGCAGGACACCGGTCTGGTTGATGGCCACGATGCGGTTCCACTCCTGCAGCGACAGCTCGTGCAGCTGGTCGTAGCCCGAGACGCCGGCGTTGTTGACCAGGATGTCGAGGCGGCCCTCGGAGTCGGCGACCTCGTCCACGATCTCGGCCCAACGGCGAGGGTCGGTGACGTCGTGGGACCGCGTGCGGATCTCGTCGCCCAGGTCGGACTGGTCCCTGATGTCGGTGGCGACCACCGTCGCTCCCGCATCGGCGAGTGCCGTGGCGACCGCGTGCCCGATTCCCTGCGCGGCACCCGTCACCAGCGCGACGCGCCCGGTGAGGTCAAACATGTGAGCTGCTCCTTCGGCCGGTCCTCCCGGTCGTCGACCGGCGTGTCCCAGGACCGTAGGAACACCCGCACGGGGGTGGCGTCCGTGGATCTACGTATCTGCGGCCTCGGGTGTGCCGGAGGACCCCTCATGCACGACGCCACCCGGTCCTCGAGGACCGGGTGGCGTCAGGGAGAGGCGGCGGAGCGCCCGGGTGTCGGGCCCTCAGGCGCCCACTGGGCCGCGGTGCAGGCGCACCGCGCTCACGCAGGCCAGCACGCCGCCGCCGAGCACCAGCACCAGACCGGGGCCGGGCATCCAGCCGGCGGTGCCGACCAGGTTCAGCAGGTGCCCGACCTGCCACAGCGGCAGGGCGAGCGCCACCACACCGAGCAGCGCCGCCTGCGCCACCGCCAGCGTGCGCCACGGCACCATCACCCCGGCGAAGCCGAGCATGCAGGCGTAGAACGTCCACAGCCCGGCGCCCTGGCCGCCCAGCACCGTGCCGAGCGGCGTGTCGACCCAGGGCATGAACGAGCCGAAGAGCACCAGGAGGCTGGCACCGAGCAGGCTGCGACGCCCCGGCTCGCCGCCGCGGCGGCCCCGCGTGCGCGAGCGGGTGGCGTCGGTGCTGCTGGTGGTCGTGGCGGCAGCGCTGCTGGTGGTGGCCATGCCGGGAGGCTACGACGAGTGACCCACGTCACGGCAGGGGCACGACCCCGCGCGCCGGCCGAGCGTCGTACGCCGCGCGACGAACGGTCGCTGCGCCGCGACGAGCGGTCGACGACCCCCTTCAGGAGCCGCTCGTCGCCCCTCGAGTGCCGCCCGCCCGCCGCTCGTCGCAGCCGCCGACCCGCTCGTCGCAAAGTGTGACCGGAGTCACCTTTTACTCTTGCGGCGACCCCGGCGACGGCGATTGCATCCCGTTCCGACGACCTGACGTGTGGTCCACCTCACGCGTCGTCGAGACGAGGAGGAAGCGATGGATGACGCACAGCGCCGGGAGTACTGGCGCCGCAACGTACGGCTGATGGCCGTGCTGCTGACGATCTGGGCCCTGGTGTCGTTCGGCGCCGGGATCCTGTTCGTGGAGCCGCTCAACGAGATCGTGGTCGCCGGGTTCCCGCTCGGCTTCTGGTTCTCCCAGCAGGGCGCGATCATCACGTTCGTCGCGATCATCGCGGTCTACGTGTGGCGCATGGACAAGCTCGACGCGGAGTTCGGCGTGGAGGAGTACGAGCAGGAGGTGCACCACTCGTGAGCGACATCCAGCTCTGGACCCTGATCTTCACGGTCATCACCTTCAGCGTCTACATCTACATCGCCTACGCCAGCCGGGTCAGCACCACCTCCGGCTTCTACGTCGCCGGCGGCGGCATCCCGGCCGTGGCCAACGGCGCCGCAATCGCGGCCGACTGGATGAGCGCCGCGTCGTTCATCTCCCTGGCCGGCATCGTGGCCTTCGCCTACAACGGCTACGCCGGCGGCGTCTTCCTGCTCGGCTGGACCGGCGGCTACGTGCTGCTCGCCCTGCTGCTGGCGCCGTACCTGCGCAAGTTCGGCAAGTACACGCTGCCCGACTTCGTCGGCGACCGGTACTCCGAGACCGCCCGGCTGGTCGCGGTCGTCGCCGCGGTCGTCGTCTCGTTCGTCTACGTCGCGGGCCAGATGGCCGGCGCAGGCCTGGTCTTCACCCGGTTCCTCGGGGTGGGCACCACCACCGGCGTCGTCATCGGCATGACGGTGGTCTTCTTCTACGCCGTCCTGGGCGGCATGAAGGGCATCACCTGGACCCAGGTCGCGCAGTACTCCGTGCTGATCGTGGCCTACATGATCCCGGCGTTCGCGGTCTCCGCGAAGGTCACCGGCATCCCCGTGCCGCAGATCGGCTTCGGCGACATCCTCGCCGAGCTCGACGGGCTGCAGCAGGACCTGGGCCTGGCGGCGTACACCGAGGCCTTCACGCAGACCTCGATGCCCAACATGGTGCTGATCACCGCGGCGCTGATGTTCGGCACCGCCGGGCTGCCGCACGTGATCGTGCGCTTCTACACCGCCAAGAGCGTGCGCGCAGCCCGCTACAGCGCCCTGTGGGCGATCTTCTTCATCGCGCTGCTCTACACGACCGCCCCGTCGGTCGCGGCCTTCACCAAGCTGCAGATCCTCCAGGACCTCGACGGCACCGCGATCGGCTCGGAGCCGGGCTGGTTCAGCACCTGGTCGGAGGTCGGGCTGGTCTCGGCCACCGACGCCAACGGCAACGGGGTCATCGACTTCGCCACCGAGACCGTCATCAAC
This sequence comes from Nocardioides salarius, assembly GCF_016907435.1. NCBI lineage: Bacteria > Bacillati > Actinomycetota > Actinomycetes > Propionibacteriales > Nocardioidaceae > Nocardioides > Nocardioides salarius. The sequence goes on from NZ_JAFBBZ010000001.1 coordinate 1,787,379, forward strand.
AACGACATCATCGTGCTGGCCAGCCCCGAGATCGGTGGCCTGCCGGCGCCGATCGTCGGCCTGGTCGCGGCGGGCGCGCTCGCCGCGGCCCTCTCGACGGCCTCGGGGCTGCTGCTGGTGATCTCCTCGTCGGTGGCCAACGACGTCTACTACAAGAAGATCAACCCCGCCGCGACCGAGGCCAAGCAGCTGCTCGTCGGCCGCTTCGCCATGGCCGGCGCGATCGTGGTGGCCGGCTACTTCGGCATCAACCCACCCGGCTTCGTGGCCCAGGTGGTCGCGCTCGCCTTCGGCCTCGCCGCGGCCAGCTTCTTCCCGATCCTGGTGCTCGGCATCTTCTGGAAGAACTGCACGGCCAAGGGTGCCGTGGCGGGCATGCTCACCGGCCTCACGGTGACGTTGGCCTACATGATCTGGACCATCGACATCTACGGGAACTCCGACGGCCTGTTCGGCATCCCCGAGACCGGGTTCGGCACCGTCGGCATGCTGATCAACTTCACCGTCACCATCGTGGTCTCGCAGTTCACCACGAAGCCCTCGCCGATCATGCAGGAGCTCGTCGAGGAGATCCGCTACCCCGGCAAGACCAAGCTCGTCGCCCAGCACCAGGCGGGCGAGATCGAGCTCTGAGCAGGACCCGCGGCCGGGCCGGTGCACCCGCACCCGCCCGGCCGCCTCGCCGGCGCCGGGAGGTTCGCCCTCGGGGGCGTTCCCACGCCGGCCGCCGGCGTCCTAGTGTGACGACGGCCGCACCCCACGCCGACGACCGAGGAGACGAAGAGACGTGAGCGACGAGACCCTGTCGAACCTGCTCAAGGAGGACCGCCGCTTCGAGCCGCCCGCCGAGCTGGCGGCCAACGCGAACGTCACCGCCGAGGCGTACGCCGCCGCGGAGCGCGACCCGGAGGGGTTCTGGGCCGAGCAGGCCGGGCGCCTCGACTGGGCCACCCCGTGGGAGCGGGTGCTCAACTGGGACGACCCGCCGTTCGCGAAGTGGTTCGAGGGCGGGCGCCTCAACGCGGCGTACAACTGCGTGGACCGCCACGTCGAGGCCGGGCGCGGCGACAAGGTGGCCTTCCACTTCGTCGGCGAGCCGGTCGACGCTGACGGACACGCAGACGGCCGCGACATCACCTACGCCGAGCTGAAGGACCTGGTCAGCCAGGCCGCCAACACGCTGACCGACCTGGGCGTGCAGACCGGCGACCGGGTCGCGATCTACATGCCGATGATCCCCGAGGCCGTCGTCGCGATGCTGGCCTGCGCCCGCATCGGCGCCCCGCACACCGTCGTCTTCGGAGGCTTCTCCTCCGACGCGCTGGCCTCGCGCCTCGAGGACTGCCAGGCCAGGGTCGTCGTCACCGCCGACGGCGGCTACCGCCGCGGCGCGCCCTCGGCGCTCAAGCCGGCCGTCGACGAGGCCCGCGCCAAGGCCGCCGACCTGGGCCACACGGTCGAGAAGGTGCTCGTGGTGCGCCGCACCGGGCAGGACCTCGGCGCCGACGGCTGGGACGACGGCGTCGACGTGTGGTGGCACGAGAGCGTCGACACCGCGTCGACGGAGCACACCCCCGAGGCCTTCGACGCCGAGCACCCGCTCTACGTCATGTACACCTCCGGCACGACCGGCAAGCCCAAGGGCATCCTGCACACGACGGGCGGCTACCTGACGGGAGCGGCGTACACGCACTGGGCGGTCTTCGACCTCAAGCCCGACGACGTCTACTGGTGCACCGCCGACATCGGCTGGGTCACCGGGCACTCCTACATCGTCTACGGACCGCTGGCCAACGGCGCGACCCAGGTGCTCTACGAGGGCACCCCCGACTCGCCCGAGAAGGGCCGCTGGTGGCAGATCATCGAGGAGAAGAAGGTCTCGATCTTCTACACCGCCCCCACCGCGATCCGCTCCTTCATGAAGCAGGGCCGCGAGATCCCCGACGCGCGCGACCTGTCGAGCCTGCGGGTCCTGGGCTCGGTCGGCGAGCCGATCAACCCCGAGGCCTACGTCTGGTACCGCCACGTCATCGGCGGCGACCGCACGCCGGTGGTCGACACCTGGTGGCAGACCGAGACCGGCCAGATCATGATCAGCCCGCTGCCCGGCGTCACCCACGGCAAGCCCGGATCGGCGATGATCCCGATCCCGGGCATCAGCGCCGACGTCGTCGACGAGGAGGGCCGGCCGGTCGGCAACGGCGCGGGCGGCTACCTGGTGCTGACCAAGCCGTGGCCGGCGATGCTGCGCACCATCTGGGGCGACGACGAGCGGTTCAAGGAGACCTACTGGTCGCGCTTCGAGAAGCTGGGCTACTACTTCGCCGGTGACGGCGCCAAGCTCGACGACGACGGCGACCTGTGGGTGCTGGGTCGCGTCGACGACGTCATGAACGTCTCGGGCCACCGCCTCTCGACCACCGAGATCGAGTCGGCCCTGGTCTCGCACCCCAAGGTCGCCGAGGCCGCGGTCGTCGGCGCCCAGGACGAGGACACCGGCCAGGCCGTCTGCGCCTTCGTCATCCTGCGCGACGAGGCGGGTGACGGCGGCGAGGACATCGTCGAGGAGCTGCGCGCCCACGTGCGCAAGGAGATCGGCCCGATCGCCAAGCCGCGCCAGGTGATGATCGTCGCCGAGCTGCCCAAGACCCGCTCGGGCAAGATCATGCGCCGCCTGCTGCGCGACGTGGCCGAGAACCGCGAGGTCGGCGACGTCACGACCCTGGCCGACTCCTCGGTGATGGACCTGATCTCCTCGGGCATCTCCACCGGCAAGGGCGACGAGTAGCACCGAGCAGCACCGACCCGGCGCCACTTCATCCGCGAGCCGGCGCCACTTCCTCCGAGTGCGGAGGAACTGGCGCCGGCTCGCGCGGAACTGGCGCCGGGTCGGCGGTGAGGGGTGGGTCGGTACGCCGCTACGATGAGTGGCTGGTGCGCCGGGAAGTCTGGTCGGCAACGCGTCCGTCGACCCCTGTCGACGGCATCGCCCATGACCGCTGACCGATCCGAGGAGCCCTCGTGAACTCCAGCAGCCCCACCCCGCCCTCCACCTCCGGCTCGTCGCGGCTCTTCTCGCGCGGCAGCTTCCTCGAGGACTCCCGCATCGCGGGGGTGCTGCGGGCCGAGACCACCGGCGGTCTCCTGCTGATCGCCGGCGCGCTGATCGCGATCGTGTGGGCCAACACCCCGTGGTCGGGCACCTACGAGGCGATCCGCGACTTCAAGCCGCTCTCCGAGCCGCTCGACCTCGGTCTCTTCACCCTCCACCTCGACCTGAGCATCGGCACCTGGGCCGCCGACGGCCTGCTCGCGATCTTCTTCTTCGTGGTCGGCCTCGAGCTCAAGCGCGAGTTCGTGGCCGGCGACCTGCGCGACCCCAAGCGGGCGGCGCTGCCGATGGCCGCGGCCGTCGGCGGCATGATCGCGCCCGCCCTGATCTACCTGGCCTGGAACCTCGGCGCCGACAACGGCGGGCCCAGCGGGTGGGCGATCCCCACCGCCACCGACATCGCGTTCGCGGTCGCGATCCTGGCCGTCATCAGCACCCACCTGCCCACGGGGCTGCGCACCTTCCTGCTGACCCTGGCCGTGGTCGACGACCTCCTCGCGATCACGATCATCGCGCTCTTCTACACCGAGGAGCTCGACCTGGCCTTCCTCGGACTGGGCCTGCTGCCCATCCTGCTCTTCGCCCTGCTGGTGCAGAAGCGCATCTTCAACGGGGTGCTGCTGATCCCGCTCGCGCTCGTCGCCTGGGTGCTGGTGCACGAGTCCGGCGTGCACGCCACCGTCGCCGGCGTGCTGCTCGGCTTCACCGTGCCGGTGCTGCGCCGTGACGAGGACAGCAACAAGCCCGGCCTGGCCGAGCACCTCGAGCACCTCGTGCGCCCGGTCTCGGCCGGCTTCGCGGTGCCGGTCTTCGCCTTCTTCGCCGCCGGCGTGACGGTGGGCGGCTTCAGCGGGCTCGTGGAGTCGCTGCAGGACCCCGTCGCCATCGGCATCGTGACCGGGCTGGTCGTCGGCAAGGCGGTGGGCATCACCGGCTCGACCTGGCTGTTGTCGAAGTTCACCAAGGCCGACCTCGACGACGAGCTGTCGTGGATCGACGTGGTGGGGCTCTCGCTGCTGGCCGGCATCGGCTTCACGGTCTCGCTGCTCATCGGCGAGCTCGCCTTCGGCAGCTCCTCCGAGCGCGACGAGCACGTCAAGGTCGGGGTGCTCGTGGGCTCCCTGGTCGCCGTGCTGCTGGCCTCGATCGTGCTGCGCGCGCGCAACCGGGTCTACAAGTCGATGTGGGACGCCGAGCAGGTCGACAAGGACCGCGACGACATCCCCGACGTCTACCAGACCGGCGACCAGGACCCGGCCACCCCGCCGGCCTGACCCCTCACCCCCACTGGCGGCGCGGGTGGGGTGCCGGGCTTGTAGGGTCGGAGCCCGACACACCGCACTCACCGCAGGGGAGCAACCGCATGGCCATCGAGCCGGTCAAGGACACCGATCCCACCATCGGGCGTCTTGTCACCGACGCCAGCCGCGACATCTCCACCCTGATCTCGAAGGAGATCCAGCTCGCCAAGTCGGAGCTGAAGGTGAGCGTCAAGGCCGGTGGCATCGGCGTGGGGCTCTTCGCCGCGGCCGGCTTCCTCGGCGTGCTGGCCGTCATCATGCTCTCGGTGGCCATCGCCTACTTCATCCACTGGAACGGCTCCGGGCTCTCCCTGCACTGGGCGTTCCTGATCGTCTTCGGCGCGTACGTCGCCCTCGCGGGGCTGCTGGTGCTCATCGGCGTGAAGAAGGTCAAGCAGGTGCGGGCGCCCGAGAAGGCCATCTCCCAGGGCAAGCAGATCCCCTCGGCACTCAAGGGCAAGCACAGCGCCTGAGGCTCGGCTGGGTCTCGAACCGGCTGTGCGCTAGGCACACGCTCCGGTCGAGACCGCGCCGGTGGCCGAGCGGCCCTGCTCGGCGGCCTGCTCCACCTGGTCGGTGGTCAGCGCGTAGCCGGTGTCGCCGTCGGTCACCGACGCCGCGAAGATGACGCCCACGACGTCGCCCGACGTGGAGACGATCGGCCCCCCGGAGTTGCCCGGGCGCACCAGCCCGCGCAGCGAGAACACCTCGCGGATCACGGTGCCGTCGCCGTAGATGTTGGGCGAGCGCAGCCGCTGCTCGGCGCGGATGCGCGCGGCCCGCACGTCGTAGGGGCCGTCGAGCGGGTAGCCGAGCACGGCCACGGCGTCGCGGGGCGCCGCGTCGGCGAAGTCGAGGGCCGGCAGGGCGCCGGAGTCGAAGGCGACGACCGCGACGTCGACGTCGGGGTTGTAGTAGACGACCTGGCCCTCGACCGGACCGTCGGCGGTCTGCACCTGGGGGGTGTCGACACCGGCGACGACGTGGGCGTTGGTCATCAGCCGGTCGGGGGCGTAGACGAACCCGGTGCCCTCGACCCCGCTGCCGCACGAGTTGGCGCCCCGGACCTTCAGCACGCTCGGAGCGGCGCGCTGCACCGCCGGACGCTGCAGCATCTTCTCCGAGCCGGGCCCGACCTCGATGATCCGCTCGGGCGCGAAGGGCTCGAGGTAGCGGGGGAAGAAGCTGGTGCCGACCACGGTGTTGAAGGTCTGCAGCAGTCCCCCGGCCGACTGCGGCAGCGCCGAGTCGACCTTGGCCAGCACCGTCGAGGCCCGCACCATCGGGGTCACGCCCGCGATCCGCGACCCCGAGACGGCCACGCCCAGCGCCCAGGCCACCAGCAGCACCGCGACCGCGCTCAGGGCAGCGCCCCCCACGGCGTCGAGCGCGCGCACGGGCTGCCAGGTGATGCGCGACCGCAGCCGCGCACCGACGTACTGCAAGGTGGCCTGGCCCAGCGAGGCGGCCAGGATCACGATGAACAGCGCCCCCAGGGTCACCAGCAGCGAGGGGTTGGCGTCGCCCAGGGCGATCGGCGCCAGCCAGATGCCGAAGAGGCCGCCGGCCAGCAGGCCTGCGGTGGCGAAGGCGCCGGTGATGAAGCCCTGCCAGTAGCCGGAGAGGGCGTAGGCGACGACGAGGAGGACCAGCAGCCAGTCGAGGAGGTTCATGGTCGTCAGATGTCCTCGTGGGGTCGGTCGGGCTCGTCCTCGATGTCGAGGAGGCCCGGCGTCGGGCGGGGGTCGGCGGCCAGCATGTGCGCGGGCAGGTCGCGCACCCGGGTCTCGTCCCACGGCTGGGTCCAGCCCAGGAAGTCGAAGAGCTTGGCGATGATGCCGCCGGTGAAGCCCCACAGGATCACGTCGTTGTCGGGCCCGATCATGAAGCCGGGGCTCTGGTAGCCGCGCGGGTGGCGCACGGTGACCCGGTGCTCGGGGTCGAGCAGCTCGCTGATCGGCACGTGGTGGATGGCGTGCACCTCGTGGCGGCTGGCGATGTGCACGCCGCTCGGGTGCGCCCACCAGCCCAGCACCGGCGTGACCGCGAAGTTGCTCGGCGGCAGCCACAGGTCGGGCAGGGTCGCGAAGACCCGGACCTCGGCGGGCTCGAGACCCACCTCCTCCTCCGCCTCGCGCAGCGCCGCCTGCACCGCGCTCTCGCCGGGGTCGACGCCGCCTCCGGGGAAGGAGACCTGGCCCGGGTGCGACCGCATGTCGTGGGCGCGCTCGGTGAGCAGCAGCTCGGGGCCCTGCGGCCCCTCGGCGAAGAGCATCAGCACGGCGCCGGGGCGGGCGCTGCCGTCGGCCGGCGGGGTGAAGCGGGTGAGGTGGCCGGCGGTGATGGCCTGGGCGGCGGCCTGCACGGGCAGCAGCCACTCGGGCAGCGGCGCCATGGAACCGCTGGAGCCGCTCACAGCACGAGCCCCAGGTGCTCGGCGACGAGGCCCTCGAGCTGCGCGACGCTGCGGATCTCCATCGGCAGCACCGCCTCGACCGCGCCGTCGGCCCCGACCAGCACCGTGGTGGGGAAGGCGACCGCGCGCACCACCGGGTCGAGCCCCAGCTCGCCCTCGGTGTCGGCGACCTGGGGGTAGGTCACGCCGCTCTCGACGAGCAGCTCCATCGCGCCCTCGGTGATCGGGTCGGCGAAGTCGACGCCCAGCACGTCGACCCGGTCGCCGTGCTGGGCATAGAAGTCCTGCAGGACCGGCAGCTCGCGCTTGCACGGCGCGCAGGTGGCGAACCACGCGTTGAGGACCAGCGGCCCCCGCAGCGTCGCCAGGTCGACGGCGGGACCGCCGCCGAAGCAGGCGAGCTCGAGCTCGGGCAGCCCGCCCTCGACGGGTGCACCGTCGCCGGGACGGCAGTCCTCGATGCCGGCCTCGGCCTTGGCCTCGCGCAGCGCGGGGGTGTCGACGTCGATCTGCGCCGGGCCGGGGGCGGCCACGAACGAGCCGTCCTCACCCGAGCAGGCGCTGAGCACGAGGGCCACCGCCGCCAGGACGGGGGCGGTGCGGCGTCGGGTCACCGGCGCGCCTCGGTCTTGACCAGCGCGGCCGCGGTCTCGGGGTCGGTCGGGCCCTCGCCGTACGACGGGCACCAGCGCGCCACCGGGCAGGCACCGCAGGCCGGGCGCTGGGCGTGGCAGCGCCGGCGGCCGTGCCAGATCAGCCGGTGGCTCAGCATCGTCCAGTCCTTCTTGGGGAACAGCGCCCCCACGGCGTGCTCGACCTTGACCGGGTCGGTCTCCTCGGTCCAGCCCAGGCGGCGCGCCAACCGGCCGAAGTGGGTGTCGACGGTGATGCCGGGCACGTCGAAGGCGTTGCCGAGCACCACGTTGGCGGTCTTGCGCCCGACCCCCGGCAGCTTGACCAGGTCGACCAGCCGGGGCGGGACCTCGCCGTCGTGGTGCTCCACCAGGTGGGCCGAGAGCTTGAGCAGCGACTCGGTCTTGGCGCGGAAGAAGCCGAGCGGACCGACGATCTCCTCGAGCACGCCTCGGTCGGCGCCCGCCATCGCCCGGGCGTCGGGGTAGGCGGCGAAGAGCGTGGGTCGCACCGCGTTGACCCGCCGGTCGGTGGTCTGCGCGGACAGCACGGTCACCACGAGCAGCTGGAAGGCGTCGTCGAAGTCGAGCTCGCAGCGGGCCTCGGGGTAGGTCTCGGCGAGCACCCGGTGGGTCTTGCGGGCACGACGCACGAGGGCGGTGGGGGTCTCGGCGGCGGGCACCGGGCCAGCCTACGAGACAGCACCGACACCCCCGGAGCGACCGTCGCCGCCGCGCCGGACAGGGGCGATGGTGCCTGTGATCAAGTCCACTGGATAGCATTGCCCACATCCGTGCGCCCCTGCGCGGTCGAGTCTCGAGCACCCGCACGCACTACAGGAGGTCCGGTGGACAACGACGTACTGCGTCAGGCACCACTCTTCAGCGCCCTGGACGACGAGGCGGCCTCCGCGCTGCGCACGTCCATGACCGAGAGCCGGCTGCGCCGTGGTGACGTCCTGTTCCGCGAGGGCGACTCCGGCGACAAGCTCTACATCGTGCTCGAGGGCAAGGTGAAGCTCGGCCGCACCTCAGCCGACGGGCGCGAGAACCTGCTGGCGATCCTGGGCCCCGGCCAGATGTTCGGCGAGCTCTCGCTCTTCGACCCGGGCCCGCGCTCGGCGACCGTCACCGCCGTCACCGACGCCTCCTTCGCCTCGCTGTCCCACGAGGACCTGCTGCGCTGGCTCGAGGGGCGCCCGGTCGTGGCCCGCGGCCTGCTCACCCAGCTCGCCGGGCGACTGCGCAAGGCCAACGACGTCGTGGCCGACCTGGTCTTCTCCGACGTGCCCGGGCGTGTGGCCAAGGCGCTGCTCGACCTCGCCGACCGCTTCGGCCGCACCGCCGACGACGGCGTGCACGTGCACCACGACCTCACCCAGGAGGAGCTCGCCCAGCTGGTCGGCGCCTCCCGCGAGACGGTCAACAAGGCGCTGGCCGACTTCGCCTCGCGCGGCTGGCTGCGCCTCGAGCCCCGCTCGGTGGTCATCATGGACCTCGAGCGGATGTCTCGCCGCGCCCGCTGAGGGCCGGAGGAGAAACTTCTCGAGCACTGCCCCCTTTTCCCACCTGCCCAGCGTCTGAGCAGGTGAGGACGAGGAGACAGCCATGGGGCCACGCCACGAGCGGCGCGAGGAGCAGCACGCCGCCTTCGAGGCGTTCGTGCGTGCCCGCACCCCGGCGCTGACCCGCACGGCGTACCTGCTGACCGGCGACGCGCACCTGGCCGAGGACCTGGTCCAGGGCGCCCTGGTCAAGGCCGCCGAGCACTGGCACCGCGTCGAGACCTCGCCCGAGGCCTACGTGCGGCGCACGCTCTACACCCAGCAGGTCTCGGTGTGGCGGCGCCGCCGCGGGGTGCGCGAGCACGCCCTGGGCGCGTACGACGCCGCTGCCGCGGCCGGGCACGACCCCGACCTGCGGCTGAGCCTGGTCGAGGCGCTGCGCCGGCTGACCACCCGCCAGCGCACCGTGCTGGTGCTGCGCTTCTTCGAGGACCTGACCGAGCCGCAGGTGGCCGACGTGCTCGGGGTCAGCCGCGGCACGGTCAAGTCGACCACCCACCACGCGCTCGCGCGCCTGCGGGTCCTCGCCCCCGACCTGGCCGACCTCGTGGAGGACCCCGCATGAGCACCCACCCGCAGCTCCAGGACCTGCTCGAGCAGGCCGCCGAGGCCGTGCCGCCCGCCGAGGTCCCGCGCGACACCTGGCAGCGCGGGCGCCGGCGGCACCGCCGGGCGCTGGCGTTGCGGGCCGCTGCGGTCGTCGGGGTGGTCGCGCTCGTCGCCGCGACCCCGGGGCTGCTGGACCGTGCCATCGACCGCACCGCGCCGCAGCCCGCGGGAGAGGGAGCGTCGGCGCTGGGGCTCCCCGACAGCCTGCACCCGGTGCCCGAGAGGATGTCGGAGCGCGACGACGACGGTGCGTGGCTGCGCGACGAGGTCACTTCCGACCTGGCCGTCGGTCCTGCTGCCGCCGCGTGGGTCACCCAGGCCGGGCTGCCGGTGCTCGTCGACGCGGCCGACGGCGACTACCACCTGCTCGACCCGCCCGGCTTCCTGCTGACCAGCGGCCTGACCAGCGGCTGGTTCCCCGGCGACGCGGCCCCGCTGACGCTCTCCCCCGACGGCACCCGGCTGGCCTACGCCTACGCCTGGCCGGCCACCGACGACGGCACCGCCGTCCCGTCAGGGCTGCGCGTCGTCGACCTGCAGACCGGCGAGGTCGAGCGCGACCTTCCGCTCGAGGGCGGAGCCGGCGTGACGATCACCCAGGTGTCGTGGTCACCGGGCGGATCCTGGCTGGCCTGGAGCGGGGTCGAGAACTCGTACTGGACGACATCCGCACGCACCGGTCGACGGGCCGTCTCCGGGACCGTGGCCCCAGGCGGCGCCCAGCGCCGGCTCGAGCCTGCGGGCAGCAGCTCGTTCGTCGACGACGACGGCACTGCCGCAGTGCTGACGAGCGGCACGGTCAAGGTCCACCGGCCGGACGGATCGCGGACCGAGCGCCTCACCACAGGCGTGCTCGAGACCACCGATGCCGGCGCGCTCGCGCCCGACGGAGACCGGCTGGCCATCGGCACCTCGGCCGTGGAGGACCTCGTGGTGCTGCAGCTCGACCGGAGCGCGTCCTACTCCCGCTCCGGCGAGGCACCGGACGGGCGGTCCTGGGCCGTGCGCCCCCTCGGCTGGGTGGGGGACGCGGTCCTGGTCCAGCGAGTGCCCGCCGACGGAGGTCCGGGCCGGCTCACCCTCGCCCCCGTCGATGCCGACGCCGACCTGCTCGACGTCGGCATGATCGGGGGCGGCGACGGCTCGTCCACCGGACCCGGGGTCGGCCCGCTCAGCGTGGCGACCGATCTCGTCACTGCGGAGCGGCCCACCGTGTCCCGGCCCGCGCCCGACTGGCCGTGGTCCGAGGAGCGGTGGCTGCTCACCGTGGGCCTGGGCATCCTGGGACTGCTCGTGGTCGGCGGGCTGGCCTGGGTCGTCGTACGCCGCCGGCGCAGGGCACGCGAAGACGTCGCCGAGGAGTGACCCCCGCGGGTGGCCCTGCGCGCGTATGCCTGGGTGAGAGAGGGTGATCCAGTGGCGTCCGGACCGGGCATGGACTTCGAGTCGTTCGTGCGCGCCCGCACACCGGCCCTCTCCCGCACCGCGTACCTCCTGACGGGGGACGCCCACCTGGCGGAGGACCTCGTGCAGACAGCGCTCTTCAAGGCGGCCCGGGCGTGGCCGCGCCTCTCCGGCGACCCGGAGCCCTACGTGCGGCGCATCCTCTACACCCAGAACATCTCCTGGTGGCGCTCGAGGCGCCACCTCACCGAGCAGCCGCTCGGCGGGTACGACGCCCCGGCGGCCGAGCGCTCCGACCCGGCTCTGCGCCTGAGCCTCGAGGAGGCGCTCGCCCGCCTGACCAGCCGCCAGCGCACCGTGCTGGTGCTGCGCTACTTCGAGGACCTCACCGAGGTGCAGACCGCGTCCGCGCTGGGCATCCGCCCCGGCACCGCCAAGTCGCTGACCCGCCAGGCGCTGGCCCGCCTCCGCACCCTGGCGCCCGAGCTCGCCGAGCTCGTCGGGCACCCCCCGGCCGAGGAGGTGGCCCGATGAGCCGGCCGCTGCGCGAGGAGCTCGAGCGGATCGCCGAGCGCGCCCCGGTGGCCGAGGTGCCCGCCGACACCTGGGAGCGGGCGCGGCGCAGCGTGCGGCGCGACGCCCTCGCCGTCGTGGCCGCGGTGGCCGCGGTGGTGGCCCTGGTCGCCGGCGCGCTCGCGTGGCTGCCCGACCGGGCCGAGGTCGCCCCGGCCGAGGGCGACGCGGGTGCGCTGCCGGCGTACCTGCCGGTGCCGAGCGGCCGGCAGGCCGTCCACTCCACCGACGACCTCGCCGTGGGGGCCCAGGCGGCCGCGATGGTGCCCGACACCCCGCAGGGCAACCGGCAGGTCGTCGCGGTGGACGCGCGCACCGGCGAGTACCGGGGTCTCGACCTGCCCCGCTTCGGCGCCGCCGCGGGCCGCGACCTCAGCGGCACCGTGCACCCCGTGGCGCTCTCGCCCGACGGCACCACGCTGGCCTACCCCACCGTCTCGGGGCTCCCCGTGGGGGCCACGCTGCGCACCGGCCTGGGCATCGTCGACCTGACCACCGGCGAGGTGCGCCAGGTGGCCCTGGAGGACGCAGGGCGCCCCGTCCTGGTGCGCACGGTCTCCTTCTCACCCGGCGGCGGCTGGCTGCTCTGGACGGGGCAGCCGGTGCTGCCGCGCGGAAGCGGCAGGTCCTTCGGGGACGCCGCCGTCTCCGGCCGCGTCGCCCCGGGGTCGACCCGCTCCGTGCCGCTGCCCGGCCGCGACCGAGGAACCGGGCTCTCCGTCGGCATCGACGACCAGGGCACCGTCGCGCGGGTGGGCGCGTCGACGCGCCTGCTGCCCGTCGACGACGACTCGGCGCCCCGCGCCCCGCCGGGCGTGGAGGGCGTCGTGCTCAGCGGCACCGTCGACGACAGCGCCGTGAGCCACCTGGTCAACACCTACCAGCCGGGGGACGACCGCGAGGCCGCGTACAGCTGGGTCACCGCCAGCCGTGCGGACCCCGACGCCGCACCACGGCGCCTCGGCCTCGCCGATGCCCTCCTGGGCGCCACCTGGCGGGTGCTGGAGTGGGTCGACCCCGACCACGTCGTCGTGGCCGTCGACGTCTCCGAGGACGGCTCCACCCTCGAGACGCAGGTCGGCGTGCTCACCCTGGCCGCCGGCGGTGCGACCTTCGAGACGGTGCTCGTCAGCGGCCCCGACGCGCACGCCCTCACCGTGGCCACCGACCTGCTCGCCGACGGCGCCGCCGCGGTGGAGCGCCCGCTGCCCGCCTTCGCCGAGGAGCGACGCTCCCGCACCTGGTGGTGGGTCGGCGGCGGGCTGGCGCTCGTGGGCGCGCTGGCGCTCGCCCGTGCGGTCGTACGCCGCCGCGCTCAGCGCCGCTCGGCCAGGTAGGCCAGCTGGGCCCGCACCGACAGCTCGGCGGCGCCCCAGAGCACCGGGTCGACGTCGGCGTAGACGATCTCGACGACGCGCCGCGGCACCTCGTCGACGGCGATGCCCTCGGGGTGCGGGGCGGCGCGCAGCGTGTCGACCGCGGCCTGCACCTGCTCGAGCCGCTCGCGGCGGTGGTCCTGGTAGTAGCCGATCGCGCCCAACGCGTCGTCGATCACCGGGCCGTGGCCGGGCCAGATGGTGGCGACCTCCTGGGCCTCGGCCAAGGCGCGCAGGCGGCCGAGGGAGCCCAGGTAGGCGCCCAGCTCGCCGTCGGGGTGGGCGACCACGGTGGTGCCGCGGCCCAGCACGGTGTCACCGGTCAGCACCGCCCGCTCGGCGGGCAGCACGAAGGACAGCGAGTCGGCGGTGTGGCCGGGGGTGCCCACGACGCGCACCTCGAGCCCGTCGACCTCGACGACGTCACCGTCGTCGAGCCCCTCGGAGCCCAGCTGGTGGCGCGGGTCGAGGGCCCTCACGCCGCAGCCCATCCGCTCGGCGAACTCCTTGGCCGCCTCGGAGTGGTCGTGGTGGTGGTGGGTCAGCAGCACCGCCCCCACCTCGCCGGCCGCCTCGGCCACCGCGTCGAGATGGGCCAGGATCGAGGGACCCGGGTCGACCACGACCGAGCGGCGGGCCCCCGGCTCGCGCAGCACCCAGGTGTTGGTGCCGTCGAGGGTCATGTGGTCGGCGTTGGGCGCCAGCACGCAGCGCGCCCGTTCGCCGAACGACCCGCCGGCCCAGCCGGAGGGACCCACGACGGGCGTGCTCACGCCTGCCTCCGCTCGCTGACGAGCGGGCGCAGCCGGTCGGGCAGCGACAGGGTCCAGCCGTCCCCCAGCGGCTCCACGGTCGGGGTGAACATCTGCACCGAGCGCTCCCGGGCCGCCTCCAGCACCGCGGCCGGGTCGGCGTACGTGCCGACCTCCATCGAGGTCAGGTAGGTCGGCGGCATCATCGCCAGCTCGCCGGCGTCGGCCTGGTCGGCCGCGACCCGCGCGGGCAGCCAGGTCACCGACGACGACTCGCTGGAGACGTCGCGGGTCACCTGACCGGCGGGGAGCTCGGCGACGAAGAACCAGGTGCGGTAGCGCCTGGGCTCGAAGACCGGGGTCAGCCAGGCGTCCCAGACGCCCAGCAGGTCGGTGCGCAGCACCAGCCCGCGGCGGTTGAGGAAGTCGGTCATCGCCAGCTCGCGCGACTCCAGGGCGACCCGGTCGGCCTCCCAGTCGTCGGCCGTGGTGTCGGCCACGACGTCGCCGTCGGAGACGCCGGCCAGCAGCACCCCCGACTCCTCGAAGGTCTCGCGCACCGCCGCGCAGACCAGCGCCCGGGCGGTCTCCTCGTCACAGCCCAGCCGCTCGCCCCAGGCCGCCGGGTCGGGCCCGGCCCAGCCCACCTGCGCGTCGAAGTCGCGCGGGTCGACGCCGCCGCCGGGGAAGACCGCCATCCCGGCCGCGAAGTCCATCGAGACCTGGCGGCGCAGGTAGTAGGCCTCGGGCCCGGTCTCGCCGCCGCGCAGCACGATCACGGTCGCCGCGTTGCGCGGCTCGACCGGCTCGCGGGTTCCGTCGGCGTACTCCGCGGCCAGGGCCACGACCTTGTCGGGCAGCGGCACGGGCGGCAGCGGGATGCGCATCAGGCGTCGGCCACCTCGACCACCAGCTCGACCTCGACGGGCGAGTCGAGCGGGAGGACCGGCACCCCGACGGCCGAGCGTGCGTGCACCCCGGCCTCGCCGAAGACCTTGCCGAGCAGCTCGGAGACACCGTTGGCGACCCCGGGCTGGCCGGTGAAGTCGGGGGTGGAGGCCACGAAGCACACGACCTTCACGACGCGTGCGACCCGGGAGAGCTCGCCGACCTCGGCGCGCACCGCGGCGATGGCGTTGAGCGCGCACTGCACGGCGCACTCGTAGGCCTCCTCGGCGGTGACCTCGCCGCCGACCTTGCCGGTGGCCATCAGCTCGCCGCTGCGCATCGGCAGCTGGCCGGAGGTGAAGACGTGCGCGCCCGAGCGGACCGCCGGCACGTACGCCGCCACCGGGGCGGCCACCTCGGGCACCGCGTGGCCGAGGTCGGCCAGGCGCTCCTCGGGAGTGCTCACAGCCCGCTCCTCAGCCCTGGGCCGGGCGCTTGAGGAAGGCCACGAGGCCGCCCTGGGCGTTGGTCTGGATGGTCACCAGCTCCCAGCCGTCCTGGCCGAAGTTGTTGAGCATCAGGGCCTCGTTGTGGAGCGGAATCGGCGCCACCTGGTATTCCCACGTCGTCATGGGCCGCACCCTACTCGCCGCGGCAGCGCCGCCACCGCCCCCCGCGGAGGCGTCGTACGACGACACGGCCCCGACCGCGCGCGGGGCGCGGCCGGGGCCGTGTCTGGGTGGTGCTGGGTGGTGCTGGGTCGTGCTGGGTGGTGCTGGGGTCAGCGGCGGTGCGTGGTGCTGGTCGAGGAGTCCTCGACCACCGGGATCGTGCCGCTGTCCTGCAGCCCCTCGGTGACCTCGTCGGCGATCTGCGTCGCCAGCCACTTGCGCTTCTTGCGCTGGATGACGCGGTTCTCGGCGAGCAGCGCCTTGGCGGTGGCGATCATCAGCAGCACCATGATGATGCTGAACGGGGCCGCGACCAGGATGGCGCTGGTCTGCAGCGCCGCCAGTCCGCCGGCGCCGGCCATCAGCAGCACCGCTGCCACGACGCCCTCCATGCCGGCCCAGAACGCGCGGCTCCACACCGGCGGGTTCGGGTCGCCGCCTTCGGCGAGCATGTCGACCACGAAGGAGCCCGAGTCGGAGCTGGTCACGAAGAAGACCACGATCAGGAAGATCGCGACCACGCTGAGCAGGGTGCCCAGGGGGAGGGTGTCGAGCATCTGGAAGAGCGCGAGGTCGGTGCTCACGCCCTCCTCGCCGATCAGGCCGCCGCCCCCGAACATCTCGGTCCAGATGGCCGTGCCACCGAGCACCGAGAACCACAGGAAGGTGACCATCGTCGGCACCAGCAGCACGCCGAGCACGAACTCGCGCACGGTGCGCCCGCGCGAGATGCGCGCGATGAAGACGCCGACGAACGGCGCCCAGCTCATCCACCAGCCCCAGTAGTAGGTGGTCCAGCCCGACAGCCAGCTCTGGCCGGCCTCGCCCTGGAAGGGGCGCACGTCGAAGGAGAGCTTGAGGAAGTTCTGCAGGTAGGACCCGATCTGGGTCACGAAGTCGCTCAGCAGGAAGACGGTCGGGCCGAGCAGCAGCACGGCGGCCAGCAGGCCGGCCGCGACGCCCATGTTGATGTTCGACAGGTAGCGGATGCCCTTGTCGACGCCGGTGACCACGGAGACGAGCGCGATGCCGGTGATGACGGCGATCAGCAGGACCAGCAGCGGGGTGCTGGCCTCGTCGACGACGCCCAGGAAGCTCAGGCCGGCGCCGACCTGCTTGACGCCGAAGCCGAGCGAGGTGGCGACACCGAAGAGGGTGCCGACGATCGCGACGACGTCGACGACGTCGCCCCAGAAGCCGAGGATGCGCTTGCCGAGCAGCGGCTCGAGCGCCCAGCGGATCGAGATCGGGCGGCCCTTGCGGTGCACGGCGTAGGCGATCGCGAGGCCCACCACGACGTAGATGGCCCAGGCGTGCAGGCCCCAGTGCAGGAAGGTGGTGTCCATCGCGGTGCGGGCGACCTGGTCGGGCCCGCCGGCGACGTCGGTGCCCGGGGGCGGGGTGGCCACGTGGTTGAGCGGCTCGGCGACGCCCCAGAACACCAGGCCGATGCCCATGCCGGCCGCGAAGAGCATCGCGAACCAGGACTTGAGCCCGAACTCGGGGTCCTCGTCGTCCTTGCCCAGGACGATCGAGCCCATCGGTGAGAGGGCCATCCACAGGGAGAAGGCGACGAACGACGTCACCACGAGGACGTACCACCAGCCGAGGTCGATGACGACGGTGTTGTTGGCCTTCTGCAGCAGGTCACCCATGCCGGTGGGGAAGATCGCGGCGGCCGCGGAGAAGACCACCAGGATCACGGCGGCGGGGATGAAGACGCGGGGTGCGGCCATCGGGAAGCGGCGCCGCGCAGCACCCTCGGCGCGGTCGGGCGCGTCGGAGGCCGGCTCGTCCGGATGAGCGGGTCGGTCTGTGGGTGGGCTGGACGTCATGACTGCCTCTCGGTCGGGATCACTCTGAGTCGGTCGTGCTGAGTCGGTCGTGCTCGGTCGGGCGTACCCACCGCAGGGCCCTCGTGGGGCCGCCGGGCCCCGAGGCCGGCGCGGGAGCAACCGATCACGTTACCGCCCGGACACCCCGCTCGTCACACCTGCGGGTGGTGCGCGACCACCCGGCGGGGTGCGAGCGCGCGCACTAGGCTCGCGTCCGTGACACGTACCGACTGGTCCGAGGTGCAGCTGCACGTGGTGACGGGCAAGGGCGGCACCGGCAAGTCCACCGTCGCCGCCTCCCTGGCCCTGGCGCTGGCCGCCGAGGGCCGCCAGGTGCTCCTCTGCGAGGTCGAGGGGCGCCAGGGCATCGCCCGGATGTTCGACGTGGACCCGCTGCCCTACGCCGAGCGCCGCATCGCCACCGGCCTGGCCGACCCCGGGAGCGGCACCACCGGCAGCAGGCCCGGCACCGTGCACGCGCTGCACATCGACCCCGAGGCCGCGCTCCTGGAGTACCTCGCGCTCTACTACAAGCTCGGCCGGGCCGGGCGGGCGCTCGACCGCTTCGGCGTGATCGAGTTCGCCACCACCATCGCCCCGGGCGTGCGCGACGTCCTGCTCACCGGCAAGGTCTACGAGGCCGTGCAGCGCAACAGCCGCAACAAGGGCGCGGTGCAGTACGACGCCGTGGTGCTCGACGCCCCGCCCACCGGCCGGATCACCCAGTTCCTCAACGTCAGCGACGAGCTGGCGGGGCTGGCCAAGGTCGGCCCGATCCGCGCCCAGTCGGACACGATGATGACGCTCTTCCGCTCGCCGCGCACCGCCGTGCACCTGGTGACGGTGCTCGAGGAGATGCCGGTGCAGGAGACGGCCGACGGCATCGCCCAGCTGCGCGAGGCGGGCCTGCCCGTCGGGGCGGTCGTGGTCAACCAGGTGCGCCCACGCGACCTGGCCACGGGCGATCTCGCCGACGCGCTCGCCGGCCGGCTCGACCGCGCGCAGCTGCGCGGCGACCTCGAGGCCGCCGGTGTCGAGGTCACCGACCCCCTGCTCGACGGGCTGGTCGCCGAGGCGCGCGACCACGCCGAGCGGCGGGCGCTCGAGGACGCGCAGCGCCGGCTGGTCGCCGACTTCGACGTGCCGGTGGTGGAGCTGCCGCGGCTCGCAGGCGGCGTCGACCTCGGCGGCCTCTACGACCTCGCGGCCACCCTCGACGAACAGGGGCTCCGATGACCCAGGCCACCAGAACCCGCCGCAGCGACCGCGCCCGGCCCCGCGTCGGCCCGCTCGCCGCCCACCCCTCGCCGGTGCCCGACCTCGACGTCGACGCGCTCATCGACGACCCGGCGACCCGCATCGTCGTCTGCACCGGCTCGGGAGGCGTGGGCAAGACCACCACGTCGGCGGCGCTGGCGCTGCGCGCCGCCGAACGGGGCCGTTCCGTGGTGGTGCTGACCATCGACCCGGCCCGCCGCCTCGCGCAGTCGATGGGCATCGAGGAGCTCGACAACACCCCGCGCCCCGTGGCCGGCGTCGAGGGCCCGGGCCGCCTCGACGCGATGATGCTCGACATGAAGCGCACCTTCGACGAGGTGGTGGAGAGCCAGGCCACCCCCGAGAAGGCCCGCCAGATCCTCGAGAACCCCTTCTACATCGCCCTGTCGAGCTCGTTCGCCGGCACCCAGGAGTACATGGCGATGGAGAAGCTGGGCCAGATCGACACCGACGCACGGCGCGAGGGCACCTACGACCTGATCGTGGTCGACACCCCGCCCTCGCGCTCAGCCCTGGACTTCCTCGACGCGCCCGAGCGGCTCTCCAGCTTCCTCGACGGCAGGTTCATCCGCCTGATGCTCGCGCCCGCGCGCGGCCCGGCGCGCCTGGTCACGGCGGGGCTGGGCCTGGTGACCGGCGCGCTGACCAAGATCCTGGGCGCGCAGGTCCTCACCGACCTGCAGACGTTCGTCGCCGCCCTCGACACCGTCTTCGGAGGATTTCGCCAGCGGGCGCAGCGCACCTACGCGCTGCTGCAGGCCGAGGGCACCGCGTTCGTGGTGGTCGCGGCCCCCGAGCCCGACGCGCTGCGCGAGGCCGCCTACTTCGTCGAGCGGCTGTGCGGCGACGCGATGCCGCTGGCGGGGCTGGTGGTCAACCGCGTCAGCCCGGCGGCGTACGACGAGCTCGGGGCCGACGAGGCGATGGCCGCGGCCGAGCGGCTGCGCACCCGCGGCGGCCACGACCTGGGCGCCGGACTGCTGCGGCTGCACGCCGACCGGGTGCGGCTGGTGCAGCGCGAGGCGGGCCTGCGGGCACGCTTCGCGGCCGCGCACCCCGACGTGCCGACGACGACCGTGCCGGCGCTGGCAGGCGACGTGCACGACCTCGACGGGCTGCGCCGGGTCGGCGACCTGCTGGGCAGCGCCCCCACCGCCGACTGAGCGGCGGCTGATCGGCGGCTGACCGGCGGCTGGGCGCCGGCTGGGCGCCGGCTGGATCAGCGAGCGCGCAGCGGCTCGGCCTCGACCGTGCCGCGGGTGCGTGCGTTCTCGAGCACCGAGCGCCACGAGGCGGCCGGGCGACGACGCAGCAGGGCCCGGCGCTCACGCTCGGTCATCCCGCCCCACACGCCCCACTCGATCTGGTTGTCGAGCGCCTCGGCGAGGCACTCGGTGCGCACCGGGCAGCCCTGGCAGACCTGCTTGGCCTTGTTCTGCTCCGCTCCGCGAACGAACAGCTGATCCGGCTGCGCCGCCCGGCAGGCAGCGCGCGGTGTCCAGTCCTCAACCCACATGACGAGTCCCCACATCCTTGTCGCGAGAGCGTGCGCCGGCGGGCCCCGTTGCGTCCCCTGGGGCCGGCACCGACGTCGCTCTCATGTCCCTGCCTCTCAGTAAAGGGCCACGCCACGCTGGGGGACAGGTCATTTCGACCCAAAGGACATGGCCCGAAATGACTAGACCGATGTGGTCAGACTCACTGGGGTGCGACGACGAAGGATGTCGTGTTCTCCCCCCGGCGCGGCTCCTGGGAGGTACCGTGCCGGGCTCGACGATGGGTCGGCCGTGCGCTGCTCCCGTACGCTGGGCGCCATGCCCGCGTCTCGTCCTGCCAGCCGTGTCGCCTCCCACCTCGCCGTGATGGTCGCGATCTCCGCCGTGCTGGGCGTGGTCGTCGCCGGGCTCGCGATCCCCTTCGCGGGCGTCGTGGGCATCGGCGCGCGCAACCTCGCCGACACCATGGACCAGCTGCCGGCCGAGCTCGAGACCGAGGCGCTGGCGCAGAAGACCACGATCCTCGACGTCGACGGCAACACCCTGGCCACCCTCTACGACCAGAACCGCGTCGAGGTCCCGCTCTCGCAGGTCTCGCGCAAGATGGTCAAGGCGATCGTCAGCATCGAGGACGCCCGCTACTACGAGCACGGCGCCCTCGACGTGCGGGGCACGATGCGCGCCTTCGTGACCAACCAGGCCGAGGGCGGCGACGTCCAGGGCGGGTCCTCGATCACCCAGCAGCTGGTCAAGCAGACGCTGGTGATCCAGGCCAAGACCGACGAGGAGCGCGAGGCCGCGACCGCGACGACGTACGCGCGCAAGCTCAAGGAGCTGCGCTACGCCGTGGCCATGGAGCAGCGCCACTCCAAGGACTGGATCCTCGAGCGCTACCTCAACATCGCCTACTTCGGCGACGGCGCCTACGGCATCCAGGCCGCCGCCCAGCACTTCTTCAGCGTCAACGCCAACAAGCTCAACATGCAGCAGTCGGCCCTGCTGGCCGGCCTGGTGCGCAACCCCGTGGGCTACGACCCGGTCGACAACCCCGAGCGCGCCACCGAGCGGCGCAACGTGGTGCTCGAGCGGCTCGCCGACCTGGGCGTCGTCAAGCAGAAGCGCGCCGACCGGCTCCAGGACAAGCCCCTGGGCCTGAAGGTGCAGAAGACCTCGGACGGGTGCGTCTTCACCGCCGCCCCGTTCTTCTGCGACTACGTGCTGCGCTACCTGGTCACCGACCCGGCGCTGGGCAGGACCAAGAAGGAGCGGCGCGCGCTGCTCGAGTCGGGCGGCCTGACCATCCGCACCACCCTCGACCAGGACTACCAGGACGCCGCCGACGCGGCGGTCCGCGAGGGCGTCAACCCCACCGACCAGGCCATCGGCGGGCTCGCGATGGTCGAGCCCGGCACCGGGCAGGTGCGCGCGATCGCCCAGTCGCGCCCGGTCGGCGACGGCCCGGGCCAGACCTACCTCAACTACGTGGTGCCCCGGAAGTACGGCGACTCGGGCGGCTTCCAGCCCGGCTCGACGTTCAAGGCCTTCGTGCTGGCCGCCGCGATCGAGCAGGGCATCCCGCTCAACACCCAGATCAACAGCCCCGAGGAGATCGAGGTCGCGCAGAGCTCGTTCGAGGTGTGCGGCGGGCAGAGCTACCAGTCGACCGACACCTATGAGGTCGGCAACTCGACCAGCTCGGGCACCTTCGACCTCTACCGGGGCACCCAGCTGTCGGTGAACACCTTCTTCATCCAGCTCGCGCAGCGCACCGGGCTGTGCCAGCCCTACCGCCTGGCCAAGAAGATGGGCGTGCGGCTGACCGACAAGAACAGCGAGATGGTGCCGTCCTTCCCGCTCGGCGTGGCGAGCGTCAGCCCGCTCGAGATGGCCGAGGCCTACGCGACCTTCGCCGCGCGTGGCCAGCACTGCGCCTCGCGGCCGGTCACCTCGATCGAGGACGCCAACGGCAACGTGCTCAAGCAGTACCCCGCCAAGTGCCGCCAGGTGCTGAAGGCCTCGACCGCCGACGCCGTCAGCGACATCCTGCGCGGCGTCATCGAGCCCGGCGGCTTCGCCCAGGCCGAGGCGCTCGACAGCCCGGCCGCGGGCAAGACCGGCACCACCCAGAACGGCCGCTCGGTCTGGTTCGTGGGCTACACCCCGGAGATGGCGGCCGCCGCGATGATCGCCGGCGCCAACCAGGCCGGCACCCCGATCACGCTGACCGGCCAGACCGTCGGCGGGCGCTACGTCTCCTCGGCCTCCGGCTCCGGCTACGCCGGGCCGATCTGGGGCGACGCGATGAAGGCGATCGACGACCAGCTGCCCGACACGGGGTTCACCGCTCCCGACGCCACGGTCGTCAACGGCGTCACGGTCTCGCTGCCCTCGGTGAGCGGGATGACCCTCGAGGGGGCCACCCAGGTGCTCGAGGAGGCCGGCTTCGGCGTCAGCAACGGCGGCTACGTGAACTCGTCCTACTCCTCCGGCACCGTCGCCTACTCCTCCCCCAGCGGCAGCGCGCCCTCCGGCTCGCAGATCACGCTCTACCTCTCCAACGGCACCCCCGCACCCCCGCCGCCTCCCCCCTCCAACAACAACGGCGGCGGCAACGGCGGCGGTGGCAACGGCGGCGGTGGCAACGGCGGCGGCAACGGCGGCGGCGGCGGTGGCAACGGCGGCGGAAACGGTGGCGGCGGTGGGAACGGCGGCGGGAACGGGCGCGGCTGACCCGGCCCAAACTTCCCGCCGACCCGGCCCGAACTTCGCCTCGACCCGGCCCGGATCTCCCCTCCGCGGGGTCTCGAGGTCAGCCGAGCTGTCGCCGGACCTCCGCGGCCACGGCTGCACCGTCGGCGCGGCCCTTGACCTGGGGCTGGACGACGCCCATCACCTTGCCCATGGCCTTCATGCCCTCGCCCGCGGAGCCGGTCGACTCCACGGCGGCGGCGACGATGCGCTCGATCTCGGCCGCGTCGAGCTGCTCGGGCAGGTAGACCGCGATCACCTCGGCCTCGGCACGTTCCTTGGCGGCGCTCTCCTCGCGACCGCCCTCGTCGAAGGCCGCCGCGGCCTCGCGGCGCTTCTTGGCCTCGGCGCCGAGGACCGTGACGACCTCGTCGTCGGAGAGCTCGCGGGCGGTCTTGCCGGCGACCTCGGCGTTGGCGACCGCGGCGAGCACCATCCGCAGGGTCGAGGAGCGGACCTGGTCGCGGGCCTTCATGGCGGTGGTCAGGTCGGCGCGCAGCTGGTCCTTGAGGGTGCTCATGACCGACATTGTGACAGCCTGTGCCGGTGAGCCTCACCCCGCTTCTGACCCGCGGCGGCGCTGCCCTGCTCGGAGCCGCGACGCTCGGCGGCGCAGCCGTGACGGCGTACGCCGTGCGCGAGACGCGGCAGTTCGTGCTGCGCCGCGTCGAGGTGCCGCTGCTGCCCGCGGGGTCCGACCCGCTGCGCGTGCTGCACCTCAGCGACATCCACATGACCCCGCGCCAGCACCGCAAGCAGGAGTGGCTGGCGGGGCTGGCCACGCTGCGCCCCGACCTCGTGGTCGACACCGGCGACAACCTCGCCCACCAGGGCGCGGTCCCCTTCGTGACCGACTCCCTCGGCCCGCTGCTCGACGTCCCCGGCGTGTTCGTGCACGGCTCCAACGACTACTTCGAGCCGCGGCTGCGCAACCCGCTGCGCTACGTGCTGCCCGACGACGGCACCCGCCACACCGACGTGCCCCAGCTGCCGTGGCGCGACCTGAGCGCCACCTTCACCGAGCACGGCTGGCTCGACCTGACCAACACCCGCGGCCGGCTGCACGTCGGCGGGCTCGACCTGGCCTTCGTCGGCGTCGACGACCCGCACCTGGAGTACGACGACCTGGGCGCGGTCGCGGGGCCGGCCGACCCGGCCGCCGACGTGCGCCTGGCCGTCGCGCACGCGCCGTACGTGCGGGTGCTCGACCGGTTCGCCGCCGACGGGCACGACGCGATCCTCGCCGGGCACACCCACGGGGGCCAGGTGTGCCTGCCGGGAGGCCGGGCACTGACCACCAACTGCGACCTCGACCCGGCGCGTGCGCGCGGGCTGCACCGCCACCCCGCGGCCTCCACCCCCGGCGACCCGGGCTCGGCGTGGCTGCACGTCAGCGCCGGTCTCGGCACCAGCCCCTACGCCCAGGTGCGCACGGCGTGCCGCCCCGAGGCCACCCTGCTCACGCTGGTGCCGCGCGGGCGGTGACGGAGCGCGGGGGCCCGATTGGGGTGCTCCTCGGCGCTCCGGTATGCTCCGGTGCTCGTGGGGCCAGCCTCGGCTGGACCCATGGATCGGGCTGTGGCGCAGCTTGGTAGCGCGCCTCGTTCGGGACGAGGAGGCCGCAGGTTCAAATCCTGTCAGCCCGACAGATCCGATGTTCCCGGCATCGAGCAGCCGGGCCCACGAGAGTGGGCCCGGCTGCTGTCATCTCAGGACGTGGCGCTGCGCCACCGTCGCTCGCGGGCCCGGCCACCGGGGTCCGCGTGCCAGAATGCGCGCATGGCAGACGACGACCGCTCCGCGGACAGCCCGTCCCTGGAGGCGCCCTCGCTCGGGCTCGGCCGGTGGCGCCGCCGGAAGAAGACCGCTGACGAGGCCGCGCCCGCCGCGGCGACCGGGAGCAGCGACGACGCCACCGCGACCGTCCCCGTCGTCGAGCCGGAGCCGCTGCCCGACGTCGAGCCGACCCCGCAGCCCGAGCCCGACCCGGTCCCCGCGCCCACGCCGGCCCCGGCGCCGACTCCGCCGCCGGCCTCCCGCGAGCCCGTACGCCGCCCCACGCCTCCTGCCCGGCCCGCCCAGCAGCCCGCCCAGCAGCAGGTCCCGCAGCAGGCCGCGGAGACGCGGACGGCGCAGACCGCGGGCGCACCCCTCTTCGTCGACGAGGTGGCCGCTGACGAGCCGACCGCCGCCCGCAGCCGCTCACCGTTCTCGAGCCTCTTCGGGCTGCGCGGGCGCAGCGCGGCCGCCGCCACCGGCGCCGTCGTGGGGGCGCTGGTGGTCGTGCTGACCTGGCTCTCGCTGCGCCTGTGCGAGGTGCTGCAGGGCACCCCGTCCTGCGGCAACCCCGGCATCTTCCTGCTGCTGGCCATCATGGTGGCCATGGTGGTCCTGGGCGGCGCGATGCTGCGCGCGGCCGGGGCGCCCGACCCCACCAGCACCGCCTTCCTCGCGGTCGGCCTGCTGTGCGTGGTGGCGCTGCTGTTCCTGGTCGACGCGCTGATGTCACCGTGGATGGCGATCGTCATCCCGCTGGTGGCCGTCGGGGCGTTCGTGCTCTCGCACTGGGTCACCACCGCGGTGGTCGAGCCCGCCCGCGACTGACACTCCGCCCGACGACCCGCCTCGACCGGGGCCCGCCGGGGGCCAGCGGCCGGAGCCTCAGCGGGCCGCGGCGACCAGCTCGGCGATCTGCACGGTGTTCAGTGCGGCGCCCTTGCGCAGGTTGTCGTTGGAGACGAAGAGCGCGAGCCCCCGGCCACCCGGGACGCCCTCGTCGGCACGGATGCGACCGACGTACGACGGGTCCTTGCCGGCGGCCTGCAACGGCGTGGGGATCTCGCTGAGCTCGACACCCGGAGCAGCCGCCAGCAGCTCGGTGGCGCGCTCGACGCCCAGCGGCGAGGCGAACTCGACGTTGAGGGCCAACGAGTGCCCGGTGAAGACCGGCACCCGCACGCAGATGCCCGAGACGGCCAGCTCGGGCAGCCCGAGGATCTTGCGCGACTCGTTGCGCAGCTTCTGCTCCTCGTCGGTCTCACCGAGACCGTCGTCGACCAGGTTGCCGGCGAAGGGCAGCACGTTGTGGGCGATGGTGCGCCGGTAGACGCCCGGCTCGCCGAAGTCGACGGCCTCGCCGTCGTAGGCCAGCTCGCGGGCCTTCTCGCCCGCCGCCTCGACCTGCCCGGCGAGCTCCTCGACGCCGGCGACGCCGGAGCCGGAGACGGCCTGGTAGGTCGACGCGATCAACCGCACCAGCCCGGCCTCGTCGTGCAGCGGCTTGAGCACCGGCATCGCGGCCATCGTGGTGCAGTTCGGGTTCGCGATGATGCCGCGACCGGCCTCGATCACGGCGGCGGCCGCCTCGGGGTTCACCTCGGCGACCACGAGCGGGATCTCGGGGTCCAAGCGGTAGGCGCTGGAGTTGTCGACCACGATGACGCCGGCCTCCACGAAGCGCGGCGCCAGCGCGCGCGACGCGGTGGCGCCCGCGGAGAAGAGCGCGATGTCGAGACCGGTGGGGTCGGCGGTCTCGGAGTCCTCGACCACGACCTCGGTGCCGGCGAAGTCGAGCACCTTGCCGGCCGAGCGGGCCGAGGCGAAGAAGCGGATCTCCTCGACCGGGAAGTCGCGCTCGGCCAGGATCTGGCGCATGGCGACGCCCACCTGGCCGGTGGCGCCGACCACGCCGATGCGCAGCCCGCTCATCGGCCGGTCCCGCCGTACACGACCGCCTCGACCTCGTCGGCGTCGAGGTCGAACGCCGTGTGGGTCGCGGCCACCGCGGCGTCGACGTCCTCGTCGGCGACCACCACGCTGATGCGGATCTCGGAGGTGGAGATCATGCCCAGGTTGACCCCGGCCTCGGCGATCGCCGAGAAGAACTTCGCCGTCACTCCCGGGTGGCTGCGCATGCCCGCGCCGATGAGCGAGACCTTGCCGACCTTGTCGTCGTAGAGCAGCGTCTCGAAGCCGATCTCCTCCTGCAGCCCCGCCAGCGTCGTCATGGCGGTCTGGCCGTCGGTGCGCGGCAGGGTGAAGGAGATGTCGGTCAGGTTGGTCGAGGCCGCCGACACGTTCTGGACGATCATGTCGAGGTTGATCTGGGCCTCGGCCAGCGCGGCGAAGATGCGTGCCGCCTCGCCGACCTTGTCGGGCACACCGGTGACGGTGATCTTGGCCTCGCTGCGGTCGTGCGCGACGCCGGCGATGATGGCTTGCTCCATGGTGCCCTCCTCGGGCGCGGGGTCCTCGATGCTGCCGGAGACGATGGTGCCGTCGAGCTGGCTGAACGAGGAACGGACGTGGATCGGGATGTCGAAGCGACGCGCGTACTCCACGCAGCGCAGGTGCAGGATCTTGGCCCCGCTGGCAGCCAGCTCGAGCATCTCCTCGTAGGTGACGCGGTCGAGCTTGCGGGCGCTGGGGACGATGCGCGGGTCGGCGGTGAAGACGCCGTCGACGTCGGTGTAGATCTCGCAGACGTCGGCCTCGAGGGCCGCCGCCAGCGCGACCGCGGTGGTGTCGGTGCCGCCGCGCCCCAGGGTGGTGATCTCCTTGGTGTCCTGGGAGACGCCCTGGAAGCCGGCGACGATGACGATGTGGCCCTCGTCGATGGCGGTGCGGATGCGGCCCGGGGTGACGTCGATGATCTTGGCCTTGCCGTGCACCGAGTCGGTGATCACGCCGGCCTGCGACCCGGTGAAGGAGCGGGCGCTGTAGCCGAGGTCGCTGATGGCCATCGCCACCAGCGCCATCGAGATCCGCTCCCCCGCGGTCAGCAGCATGTCGAGTTCGCGGGCCGGCGGCAGCGGGCTGACGGCCTGCGCCTTCTCGAGCAGGTCGTCGGTCGTGTCCCCCATCGCCGAGACGGCCACGACGACGTCGTTGCCGGCCTTCTTGGCCTCGACGATGCGGCGCGCGACCCGCTTGACCGCGGCGGCGTCAGCGACCGACGAACCGCCGTACTTCTGGACGACAATGCCCACGACAAAATTCCCGTTCCGGATGCGAGGGGCGTGGGCCGCGGGCCCACGATGACCGGGGTCGGAGTCTACCGGGGCCGCCAGGGGCCACCCGCCCCCATCTCACGGCACCGACGTCGTCGGCGCGAGCGCTCCTCGCCTCAGGGCCGGTCGGTGAGCAGCGCGTCGGCGGCCGCGACCTGGTCGGCGTCGAGGTCCACGTCGACGTCGAGGCGGTCGTGGGCCACCACCGAGAGCAGCGCGTTGAGCGCGGCGCCGGCGAGGTTGCCCCAGGAGGAGACGTAGGAGAACTGCCACCACCACAGCGCCTCGCCCACGTTGCCGTCACGGAAGTGGCGCAGCCCCGTGTCGAGGTCGGTCGCGATCGCCGCCAGGTCGTCGGAGAGCTGGCTCTCGACGACCTCGGGCACGTAGGGGTCGAAGACGAAGCTGTAGGTGTCGATGTTGTCGAGCATCAGCGCCAGGCGCATGCGCAGCTCGTCGAGGTCCGGCTCGGGGCCCACGTCGGGCTGGTAGCGCGAGTGCGGCGTGAAGTCCTGCTGGGCGCCCAGCCGGGCACCGGCGAGCAGCACCTGGCTGATCTCCAGGAGCAGCAGCGAGATCGCCCGGCCGCCGTCGGCCTCCTTGGCGATGGCGCGCAGCGCCAGCAGGAAGCTGGCCACCTGGTCGGCGATCTGCTGGGCGAACTCCTCGGTCTCGGCGTCGAGCGCCAGGGCCTCCACGAGGGCCTCGGCCAGGCCGCCCGGGGGCTCGCCGGCCCCGCCGTGCACGTCGTCGGTACCGCTGCTGGTGCTGGTCATTCCGCTGCCCGCCTTCCTGCGAACGCCCGTCCGAGGGTCACCTCGTCGGCGTACTCGAGGTCCCCACCCACCGGCAGTCCACTCGCCAACCGGGTCACGCGCAAGTCCATCACCTTCAGCATCCGGGTGAGGTAGGTCGCCGTGGCCTCGCCCTCGAGGTTGGGGTCGGTGGCCAGGATGACCTCGGTGACCACCCCGTCGGCCAACCGCGTCATCAGCTCGCGGATGCGCAGCTGGTCGGGGCCGATGCCGTCGATCGGGCTGATCGCGCCGCCCAGCACGTGGTAGCGGCCGCGGTACTCGCGGGTGCGCTCGATGGCGACGACGTCCTTGTACTCCTCGACCACGCACAGCACCGCCGGGTCCCGGCGCGGGTCACGACAGATCCGGCACTGCTCGTCCTCGGAGACGTTGAAGCACACCGAGCAGAACTTGACCTTGGCCTTGACCTCGAGCAGCACGTCGGCCAGGCGGCGTACGTCGACGGGGTCGGCCTGCAGCAGGTGGAACGCGATGCGCTGGGCACTCTTCGGCCCGACCCCGGGCAGGCGCCCGAGCTCGTCGATGAGGTCCTGGACGACGCCTTCGTACAAGGTCGCGCGCCCTAGAAGCCGAGCTGGCCGGGCAGGCCGCCCGGAGCGCCGCCGCCGGGCATCCCACCGCCGGCGAGCGGGCCGAGCGCCTCGCCGGCCATGGTGTCGGCCTGCGCCTTCGCGTCGCGGTAGGCCGCGACGATCATGTCGCCCAGGTCGCTGAGGTCGTCGGCGTCGCTGCCGTCGAAGCCGCCCGCCTTGATGTCGACGCCGACGAGCTCGCCGACCCCGTTGACCCGCACGGTCACGGCGCCGCCGGCGACGGTGCCCTCGACCTCTGCCTCGGCCAGACGCTCCTGGGCCTGCTGGAGCTGCTCCTGCATCTGCTGGGCCTGCTGCAGCAGCGCGTTCATGTCGAGGCCGCCGCCTGCGCCGCCGAGCGCCTCGAAGGGGTTCTGGCTCATGGGGTCACCTCTGGGTGTCGTGGATCTGGCTGTCGTGGGTCTGGGTCGTGGATTCGCGGTGGGTGGTGCGGGATGTGCCCAGTGTGTCGTGCGGTCGCTCACCCGGCGGGTGCTGGGCCGCTCACTGGTGACGGATCTCCTCGATGACGCGCGCCCCGAGCTCTCGCTCGAGCAGGGCGGCGCCGCCGAGCGTCTCGTCGTCCGCGTCGAGGTCGTCGGGGTGCGCGTCGGCATCGGCGGCCCGGAGGTCGTCGGAGCGTGCGATGTCGGCACCGCCGACGCGGGTCTGCTGGATGGCGCCGCGGGCGGCCGCGATCGAGCCCGGGCCGGCCTGCGGGCGCTGGGCCGGGGCCGTCGGGGCCGCGTCCGGCGGCGGGGTGCCCGGCTCGCCGGGGTCGTCGTCGGGCGGCGCCTCGTCGAGCCAGGCCGGCGGTCGCTCCTGGGCCGGCGCCGGGGTCTCGGGGACGGGCGGCTGCCCGAGCGGGCCGGGCTGCCCCTCGGGTGCGCCCTGCTGCTGGGGCTGCTGCGACCGCTGGGGCTGCTGGGGCTGCTGCGGCTGCTGCGGCTGCACCGGGGAGGCCGCGGGTTCGGCCGGCGGGGCGGCGGGCGCGGCCTGGCGCGTCACCACCGGCGCGGTGTCGGGCGAGGCGCCGGGGTCGACGATCGTCTCGATGCGCCAGTCGGAGCCGACCACGTCGATCGCGGCCTGGCGCACGATCTCGGCGCTGCCGTTGCCGTCGAAGGAGTCGCGAGCGCCCGCGTTGGCGAAACCGAGGGTGAGCGTCTTGGCGTCGACGGCCACCACCTGGGCGTTCTGCGTCAGGTGGATCCAGGTGACCCGGCGCCGAACCTTGGTGGCCTCGACGATGTCGGGCCACAGGCGGCGTACCTCGACCAGGCTGAGCGCGCCCGGCTCGGGCGTCGAGGCGGCGGCCTGCTGCGGGGGCGCCTGCTGCTGGGCCGGGGCCTGCTGGGCCGGGGCCTGCTGGGTCGGCGCAGGGGCCGACCGCGGGGGCGTCTCCTGCGGGGGCGTCTCTGGCGGCGATGACGGGTGGGCGGCAGGCTGGGGGTCGGGCTGGGCGGCCGGCTGGGAGGCGACCGGCGCGGGCGCCGGGACGGGTTCGGGCGCCGGCTCGGCGTGCGGGGCGGTGGCGGACGGCGCGACCGCCGCGCCGGCGGGGGCCTCGGCGACCTGGTCGGGTGCCCGGGTCGACGACGCCGGCGCCGGGCGGTCCTGCGCCGGGACCTGGGTCTGCGGACGCGCGGGCGCGCTGGCCGGCAGCCCCGAGACCGACATCCGCTTCTCGATGCGGTCGAGGCGGGCGGTCAGGCCGTCGGTGGAGTGGTCGGCGCCCGGCAGCAGCACCCGCGCACAGATCAGCTCGAGGAGCAGCCGGGGCGCCGTCGCCCCGCGCATCTCGGTCAGGCCGGCGGCCACGTGGTCGGCGGCCCTGGTCAGCTCGGCCGCGCCGAACCGGGCGGCCTGGGCCACCAGCCGCTCGCCGGCGTCCTCGCTGACGTCGATCAGCCCGGTGGCCGGGGCGTCGGGCACCGCGGCCACGATGACCAGGTCACGCAGCCGGCGCAGCAGGTCCTCGGTGAAGCGGCGCGGGTCCTGCCCGGTCTCGATGACCTTGTCGACCACCCCGAAGACGGCCGCGCCGTCACCGGCCGCGAAGGCGTCGACGACCTCGTCGAGCAGCGAGTCGGGGGTGTAGCCGAGCAGCCCGGTGGCCAGGGCGTGGGTCACGCCGTCGGCACCGGCGCCTCCGAGCAGCTGGTCGAGCACCGACAGGGAGTCGCGCGCGGAGCCCGCCCCGGCACGCACCACCAGCGGCAGCGCCGCCTGTTCGATCGGCACGCCCTCGAGCTCGCACAGCTCGGAGAGGTAGGACGACAGCAGGCGGGGCGGGATCAGCCGGAACGGGTAGTGGTGGGTGCGCGAGCGGATGGTCGGCAGCACCTTGTCGGGCTCGGTCGTGGCGAAGATGAAGCGCAGGTGGGGCGGGGGCTCCTCGACGAGCTTGAGCAGGGCGTTGAAGCCCTGCGTGGTCACCATGTGGGCCTCGTCGATGATGTAGACCTTGTAACGGCTGCGCACCGGCGCGAAGAACGCCTTCTCGCGCAGGTCGCGGGCGTCGTCGACGCCGCCGTGGCTGGCCGCGTCGATCTCGATCACGTCGATCGAGCCCGGGCCGCCCCGGGCCAGGTCGCGGCAGCTGTCGCACTCCCCGCAGGGGTCGGCGACCGGGGCCTGCTCGCAGTTCAGCGCCCGCGCGAGGATGCGCGCCGACGTGGTCTTGCCGCAGCCTCGCGGCCCGGAGAAGAGGTAGGCGTGGTTGACCCGGTTGTTGGCGAGCGCGGCACGCAGCGGCTCGGTGACGTGGTCCTGCCCGATGACCTCCGAGAACGTCTCGGGCCGGTAGCGGCGGTACAGGGCGAGGGGGGACTCCACACGACGACCCTAACCAGCAGGTCCGACAGTGGCCATCGCCAGGAGGGGACCTGGGGAGGACACCGCGCCGGCCACCCGCGTCCGGGCATGAAAAGGCCCCCCGCGCACCCGACAGAGCTCGCTGACCCTTGCTGCCTCTCGGCCCTGGGGGAGTTGGGCAAGATGCCGCCACACGGGGGGTTGGCCCGAGTGTAGGCGAGGGGGCCGGAGCCCTCCAACACGAGGTCGTCGCCGAGGTCGTCCCAGAGGTGGTCGCAGCGCCCGCACGCGTGCTGTCAGCGGGGGTGGCCCGGCGACAGCGGGTGGCCGGGGCGATTTCGCCGCCTCCCGGGGGCACCGGTACGCTCCTCGGCGGAGGATTCGCCTAGTGGCCTATGGCGCTCGCTTGGAAAGCGGGTTGGGTTAACGCCCTCAGGGGTTCGAATCCCCTATCCTCCGCCACTCGAACGGCGTCGGCCCCCGGGCCGGCGCCGTTCGCGCGTCTCGACCGGCCCGGACGGCCCGGACGGCCCGGCCCCGCGGAGCCAGCGGAGGTACGGGCCGGGTCAGCGCGAGATCTGGGCCGGGTCAGCGCGAGGTACGGGCCGGGTCGCGGCGGGCGAGGACGGGGCGCAGCACCAGCGCCAGCAGCAGCGCTCCCCCGCCCAGCACACCCCACCACACGGCGTCGTCGCGCACGCTCGCGAGCAGGTCGGGCTCGGGCACCGGGGCGGTGGCGGGCTCGGCGTCGGCGACCGACCGGGGGGCCTCGGGGGCGGGCGGGCCCAGGCCGCGGGCGAGGGCCTCGTCGGCGCGCACCACCCCGGCGCCGCGCGTCGGCGAGCGTACGTCGGCGCGACCGTCGGCCGCGGGCAGCAGCCGGTCGAGGACCTGCTCGGGGGTGTCGTCGGGGTAGGCCGACATCAGCAGGGCGACCACGCCGGTGACCTGCGCGGCCGCCCACGAGGTGGAGACCGAGTCGACGCCGCAGGTGCCGCCGTTGAGCCCCACCGACACCCCGCCGACGGTGGGGGCGGCGACGTCGATGGCGCTGCTGCGCAGCACCCCGGCGTCGGGGGCGTCCGGGGCGTCGCCGACGGCCGCGACCCCGAGCACGTGCTCGCCCCGGCCGTCGCCCGCCCCGGCGGGATGCACCTGCGAGGCGGCGTCCTCGCCGGGCGTGGCCACGGCCAGCTCGTCGGGCAGCGGGTCGGCCTCGTCGACCGGTCGGTCGCCCGACTCGGCGACCACGACGACGCCCGCGCGCCACAGCGCCTCGACCGCCGCGTCGATGCGCGGCTCGGGCGGGACGGCGACGGAGACGTTCACGACGTCCACGACGGGCCGAGCGCCGCCGACGCGACGCACCTGCGCCAGGACGTGCTCCAGGCCCTCGGCGACCCGCACCGCCAGCGGCCCCGCCTGGCCCTCCTGCGGGCTGAACGCGTCGAGCACCCGCACGTCGACCAGGCGCGCGCCCGGGGCCACGCCGACCGCGTCACCGTCGGGGCGCGGCGGCGCGGCGACCAGGCCGGCGACGACGGTGCCGTGCGGGTCGACCGGCTCGCCGTCCGGCCCGTACGACGCCACGCCGGGCGCCGCGGGCAGCCCCGCGCGTGGTGCGATGCCGGTGTCGACCACGGCGACGGTCACGCCCTCGCCGGGGAGCACGCCGCGGCGGCGCAGCACCTCGTGCGCCGCGGGCACCCCCATCGCCTCCAGCGCCCGGCTCGGGCCGGCGAACGGGCCCACCTCGGGGTCCTCGGCGGCCACCTCGGTGCAGGACCTGGTCTCGGGCGCGGCGCCACCGACCGCGGCGGCCGGTGCAGCAGCGCCTGCCGCCAGCGCGAGGAGGGTCAGCGCCCCCACCGCCGCCGAGGCCGCTGAGGCCGCCGCGGGCACCCTCCGGCCGGCCCGGCCGTTCACCCGCAGCCCTCGCCGGAGCCGGCGTCACGGTCGGGCGGGCAGAGCGCGGCCTCCTGGGACAGCGCGACACCGGTCTCGAAGAGCTCGAGCCAGGTGTCGGGCACCAGCACCGGGGCGTAGGAGCCGTAGCCCAGCAGGGTCGGCGTCTCGGCGCCGACCAGTGCGTTGGCGCGGCCCTTCTGGTCGACGGCCCAGCGGCTGTCGCTCTCGACGTCGTCCCACCCGCCGCTCATCACGTAGGCGCCCCCGCCGGGCTCGACCTCGACCTCGCGCCGGTCGTCGGCGAGGCCCTCGGCCGCGGCCTCGCCGACGGGGTCGACGGCGACCTGGGCCCGCGGCACCTCCCCCGCCGCGGTCTCCAGCAGGGCGCAGTGCTCGCCGGGCTCGTCGTCGAGCACGTCCTCGGGCCAGCGGTTGGCGGCGACCAGCGACGAGCCGTCGCTGCCGGAGGGCAGCTCGGCCAGCTCCTGCGGCAGCCGCCCACCCGGCAGCTCGGAGGCGGCGAGCACCTGCAGGGCGAACTCGTCGAGCAGCTCGGCGCCGTCGGTGGTGACCAGGTAGCCGCCCCCGCCGTCGTCGACCACGTAGTCGCCGACGCGCCCCTCGCCGCCGGGCAGCGGGTCGCCCAGGCCGGGCACGTCGAAGCTGCCGGCGTCGAGGTCGCCGCCACGGGGGAAGAGCGCCAGCCACTCGCCGGGCACCTTGACCGCCGAGTCGAGCAGCGGCAGGTCGAGCGCCGCCAGGAAGGCGTTGCGCTGCGAGCGACCGGGCATCGTGAGCGCGTAGCGGTAGGCCTCGGTCTCCTGGCCGGTCCGCTCGGCGGTGCCCACGACCCAGTACGCCGCGTCGCTGGGGCTGCGGGTCGCGACCTTGACCAGGAACGCGGTGCCGGGGGCGGCGCTGACCCCGGGGCTCTCGCCGAGCCACACCTTGACCCCCAGCCCGTCGCCGGTGCAGGCGCTCCAGCCGGTCTCGACCAGGGAGCCGGTGCCGGCGAGCCGGGCCGGGGCGTCGAGGATGCCGATGTCCTCGCCCAGCGGACGCGTCTCGATGGTCTCCTGGGAGACGATGCGCGGCTCGAGGCCCTCGGCTCCGAGGATCAGGTGGGCGGAGGTGATGTTGAGGACCGGGCGCAGGAGGGGGCCGTCGTCCCCGTCCCCGCTCCCGTCCTCGCCGTCCTGGCCGTCCTGGCCGTCCTGGCCGGCGGAGTCGTCGTCGAGGATGACGTACGCCGCCCCCTGCTCCTTGCTGATCACCAGACCCGGCTCGTCCCAGTCGGTGGGGGCGTTGTCGGTGAACACGCCCGTGATCGCCGCGCCGGCCACCAGCAGCACACCCAGCGCCACGCCGCCCACGATGGTCCGGCCGGGTCGCGCCGGCTCGACCTCGCGGCCGCCGGGGGCCCCGGAGACGAACGCCGTCACCAGGCGGCGCCTGCTGAAGGCGTGCGCCTCGACGAGGTCGCGCTTGGTGGCCACGCTCAGCCCGCGATCGCCGAGAACACGCCGGTGGCGAGCAGGGCCAGCGGCACCAGGGCCAGCAGGCACAGGCTCTCGGCGACGTCGCCCAGGCGTCCGCGGCGCACCGACGGCGGGCCGGGCAGCAGCGTGACGGCCAGCAGCACCGCCCCCGCGCTCGCGAGCACCAGCGCGGTCGTGGGTCGCCACTGCGGCTGCAACCACAGCAGCGCGACCGCGACCGAGGCGAGCCCGGCGATGCCGGCGACCAGGCCGACCAGGACCTCGCTCCCGGCGCGGTACTGGCGGGTGCGCAGCATCACCACGCCGCAGCAGACCAGCGCCAGCATGGTGCCGGAGAGACCGAGGTCGACGGCGACCGGGGCGACCAGCACCAGCAGCAGCCCGACGGTCGCGGTGATGGCCAGCAGGATCTCGTGGGCCAGCCGGGCCTCGCGGCCGACCTGGTCGGGGTCGACGTCGTCGGGGTCGGCGGTGATGTCGGCGGTGCTGTAGATCTGCTCCACCCGGGCCCCCGTCATCCCCAGCGCCAGCCACGGGAAGAGGCTGCCCATCAGCACGACGAGCACGAGCAGGGTCGCCAGCAGCACGCCCACGTCGACGCCGCCGCCGGCTCGCAGCACCAGCCCGACCACGCAGAACGCGGCGCCGACGACCACCGGGGGCAGCACCAGGGCGCGGCCGTCGCCGAGGCCGAGCAGCGCGACCAGCCCCGCCAGGACCGCACCGAGCCCCCCAGCGGCCACGGCCGCACCGGAGAGGTCGCCCGGCCCGGCGGTGCCCAGGGGCGCGCTGTCGAGGGCGAGCAGCAGCCCCGCGACAGCGGCGTACGCCGTGGCCATCCAGGCGACCGCGACGGCGGCCTCGGGCTCGCCCTGCGCCCGGGACAGCACCACCGAGCCCGCCACCAGCACCGCGGCGACGACGCCCGCCGCGCTGCCGGCCAGCACCGTGTCGCTCTGCACCAGCAGCGCGGCGGCGCCCATCGCCATCAGCAGCCCCGCCGCACCCAGCGCCGTGAGCCGCCCAGACGCCGGCGACCAGGGGCGCAGGTCGCGCTCGACGACGTCGGTCATCGCCTCGACCACGTCGTCGTAGACCCGGGGCGCCGGGTCGTCGACCCCCGCGGTGACGGCGAGCAGGGCGCCGTCCTCGACCCCCTGGACCACCAGTCCGGCGTCGGTGGCCAGGAGCCGACCCTCGGCCGTGCGCACCCGGTAGCCGCCGTGCACCGTCATCGGGTCGAGGAGCCCCACGCTGCGGGCCAGCTCGGGGACCATCTCGGCCAGCGGCACCGCGCCGGGCAGGACCAGGTCGACGCGGCGGCTGCCGGAGGCGACGGTCACGCGCACCAGGGCGGTGGCGCTCGCGGGCGCCGGGCTCATCTGGGGGCTCATCTCGTCTCCCTCACCGGGGGTGTCGACCGGACGGTGATGCTACTGCGCCACGGCGCCAGGGGGCCGGCACCTCGCGGTGCCGGCCCCCTGGTCGTGGGATCGTGCTCGGCGCTGGATCAGCCGTTGAACAGAGATGCGCCGCGCTGGTCGGCCGAGCGGTAGTCCTGGTTGG
This sequence comes from Nocardioides salarius, assembly GCF_016907435.1. Lineage (NCBI taxonomy): Bacteria > Bacillati > Actinomycetota > Actinomycetes > Propionibacteriales > Nocardioidaceae > Nocardioides > Nocardioides salarius. The sequence goes on from NZ_JAFBBZ010000001.1 coordinate 1,824,224, forward strand.
CCTGCGAGACCGCCAGGCTCGTCTTCTGCAGCAGGTCCTTCATCTCGAGGATCGCCTGGTCCCACTTGGCCTTGGCGACCGTGTAGGAGTCCTTGGCGTTGCCGACCCAGGCGCCCTTGAGCTCCTTGAGGTCGTCCTCGAGGCGGTTCATGCGGTCCTCGATCTGCTTGACCCCGGTGGCGAGGTCGCTCGCGCCGGTGTCGAGGCCGGCGTGGTTGACGCGGATGCCGTCGTTCATCATCGGTTGTTCTCCTGGTCCGTGGAAGGTGGGTCGAGGGGTGGCTCAGCCGTTGGGCAGCTGGCCCAGGCTGTTCTGCAGCGACGTCATGGCCGAGGACTGGGAGTCGTCGGTGGCCATGTTGTCCTTCTCGGTGGTGACCAGGTTCGACTCGAACTCGTTGAGGGCGCTGACGATCTTCTGCTGCTTCTCGCCCCAGGCCATCGCCAGCGTCTGGAAGGCCACCGACCCCTGCCCGCCCCACTGCGCGCGCATCGACTCGACGTTGCCCATCAGGTTCTTGCTGATGGCGTCGAACTCGCCGCGCGCCTGCGCGACCATGCCGGCCGCGCGGCTGAGGGTCTTCTCGCCCTGTCCGTACTCGTTGCTCATGTCCTGCTCCTCACCCCGCGCGGCGTCGCCGCTGCGGGAGTCTGCGTTGGGTGCGCTGGATGTTCGCTCAGCCTGCGGGCCGATACGTGTCTTCCTCGCGGACCCGGCATGGAGCTGTCGGGCAGTCCTCTACCCCCGTCTTTACCCTCTAAACGTCGGGGATGGTTTCCCACAGGCCGCGGAAGAAACCGGACGCCACGACCAGGGCGGCCAGGGCGAGCGCCGTGGACAGCCCCTCGGCCACCTCCGCCCGGCGCGCCCACCACGGCGAGCGCCAGCCGCGGCCGGTCGCCACGGCCACGACCACGACCAGCCCGGCGAGCACCACCGCGGCCAGGGCCAGCGCCATCCCCAGGGAGCCCTGGAGGGCCGGTGCGACGGACCAGCCCAACGCGGCCCAGCAGGTCAGCCCGGCGAGCCGCAGCAGCGCCCGGGCGGCGCGGTGCCGGTAGCTGCGCGCGGCCAGCAGCACGGCGGCCCCGGCGAAGAGCACCATCAGCCGGGCGCCCACGACGTCGACCTCGGCCTCGACGGAGCCGAGGAGACCGGTCGCGGCGACCGCGGCCACGACCAGCACGCCGGCACAGGCCGCCGTCACCGTCCGGGCGCCGGAGGCGGCCACGGCCGCCACGGCCTCGGGCGCGACCAGGGTGCGCCCTCGCCGCCCGGCAGGACGCTCGCGGGCCGACCAGGCGGTGACCGCCAACCGCTCGAGGTCGAGCAGAAGCTGGTCGGGCACGTCGACGGCCAGCCCCGGCACGAAGCGTGGTGCGAGCACGGCGAGGAGCAGCAGCAGGCCCCAGACCAGCGGGGTCGGGGCGCCGACGAGGGCACCGGCGACGGTGACCACGAAGACCCCCGCGCCGGTGACCACCCACACCCGCAGCGCCTCCTCCTGCGCGCGTGACAGGGCACGGCCCACGGCGGCGGCCAGGGCGGCGACCAGCGCGCTCACGCCCACGACGGTGGGTCGCAGCACCACCTCGGGCTGCCACACGACGGCGAAGGCGGCCGCGGCTGCGGCGGCCGGCGCCACCGGCAGGCGGTACGCCGCGAACCGCCCGACCGGCAGCACCGCCACGAGCGCGGCGAGCACGAGCACCCCGACGCTGGCCAGGTGCAGGCTGCCGTCGACGCGCGCGGCGCACCACCCGGCGAGGCCGGCCAGCCCCGCGGCCACCCCCACCCAGGCGCCGGCCCCGAGAGGCACGGTCGGGTCGGAGACGTCGGCGGTCGCGCCGGGGTCCTCGCCCGGCGCGCGCACGGGCGCCGCCGGTGGGTCGAGCGCCACCAGCAGCGCCCCGCTGCGCAGCCCCGTGCCCGCCAGCGGCGCGTCGGGGTCGAGGAGCCGGCCGTCGACGGTGCCCAGGGCGGGGACGCGGTGCAGGCCGGCCTGCGCGGCGTACTCGCGCGCGACGTCGGCGACCCCGGCCACCAGAGGGACGACCAGGTCGACCGCGCCGGCCGGCCCGTGCACCGTCAGCGCCACGCGCTGGGAGGCGTCCTCGCCGATCGACATGACCACCTCCGCTCCCGGTCGGGCGTCGTGCAGGACGGTTTGGCCCGTGGTGAGGCAGGGTAGTGCTTGGCGCGGGCGACGTGGCCACCCCAGCGCGTGCCCGGAGCAGCGAGGAGAGCAGTGACCACCACCTTGCGGGGCCCGCGCCTCGAGGAGCCGGAGATGCCCTCCGGCGAGATCCAGCTCCAGGCCCCGCCCGAGCTCGACCGCTCCGAGGGCGCGGCCGGCGTGCTGATGAACGCCATCCCGATGCTGGGCAGCCTCGGCTCCATCGTGCTGGTCGCCACCATGGGCCAGTCGTCGGGCAACGGCGGGCGCAGCTTCATCGCCGCGGGCATGTTCCTCTTCGCCACCCTCGGCTTCATCGTGGTGCAGATCGACCGGCAGCGGAAGCAGCGGGCGCAGAGCGTCACCGGCTCGCGCACCGAGTACCTGCGCTACCTGGGCAGCGTGCGCCAGGTGGCCCGTGACGCCGCCGACCAGCAGCGCCGGGCGCTCACCTGGCGCCACCCCGACCCCGCCGCGCTGCCCGCGCTGGCCGAGGACCGCACCCGCGTCTGGGAGCACGGTGCGGGCGACCCGGAGTTCCTGCACGTGCGCTACGGGCGCTGCAGCCAGGAGCTGGCCCTCGCGCTGGTGCCGCCCGACAGCACCCCCATCGACCAGGTCGACCCGGTGGCGGCCTCCGCCCTGCACCGGCTGCTGGTGGTGCACCGCAACCAGCCCGACCTCCCGGCCTCCGTCGACCTGCGCGCCTTCGACCGGATCGAGGTCTGCGGACCCGACGAGCCGGCGCGCTCGCTGGCGCGGGCGCTGGTCTGCTCGGCGGTGACCTTCCAGTCCCCCGAGCACCTGGTGGTGGCGGTGCTGGCCTCCGAGCAGAACCTCGCCCACTGGGACTGGGTCAAGTGGCTCCCGCACGGGTTGTCGGCGCAGCGCTCCGACGCCGTCGGGGCGCAGCGCATGGTCACCACCTCGCTCGACGACCTCGCCGACCTGCTGCCCCCCGACCTCGGCGACCGGCCCCGCTTCGGGGCCGACGAGCGGCCGGCCACCCCGCACATCCTGCTGGTCACCGACGGCGTCGCGCTGCCGCCCGGCAACCACGTCGTACCGCCCGACGGGCTGCACGGGGTGACGGTCCTCGACCTGCCCACCCGGTGGGACGAGCTGGAGGACGCCACCCGGCTGCGCCTCGAGGTGGCCGCGGCGCCCGACGCCGCCGGCCGGCTGCCGCTGCTGGCGCTGCGGGTGCGCGAGGCGCCGGTGCGCGCGAGCGCCGACCAGTGCGACCTGGCCACCGCGGAGGCGCTCGCCCGCCGACTCACCCCGCTGCACAGCACGGGGTCGGGAGGCTCGACCTCCGCCGCGGAGGCCGGCGCCGGCACGGGCGAGATCGCCGGGCCCACCGACTTCATGGAGCTGCTGGCGCTCGGCGACGTGCACACCCTGGACCCGGCGGCGGCCTGGCGGCCGCGGCCTGCCCGCGACCGGCTGCGGGTGCCGATCGGCCTGGGCGAGTCCGGCGCACTGGTCCACCTCGACATCAAGGAGTCGGCGCAGCAGGGCATGGGCCCGCACGGCCTGGCCATCGGCGCCACCGGCTCGGGCAAGTCGGAGTTCCTGCGCACCCTGGTGCTCGGCCTCACCCTCACCCACTCCCCCGAGCAGCTCAACCTGGTGCTCGTCGACTTCAAGGGCGGCGCGACCTTCGCCGGGATGGCGCAGATGCCCCACGTCTCGGCCGTGATCACGAACCTGTCGCAGGAGCTGACCCTCGTCGACCGCATGCAGGACGCGCTCTCGGGGGAGATGGTGCGCCGGCAGGAGCTGCTGCGCGAGGCCGGCAACTTCGCCTCGGTGCGCGACTACGAGAAGGCCCGCGCCGCCGGGGAGGACCTGGCCCCGCTGCCGTCGTTGTTCATCGTGGTCGACGAGTTCTCCGAGATGCTCTCGGCCAAGCCGGAGTTCATCGACCTCTTCGTGGCCATCGGCCGGCTGGGCCGCTCGCTGGGCCTGCACCTGCTGCTGGCCTCGCAGCGGCTCGAGGAGGGTCGCCTGCGCGGCCTGGAGTCGCACCTCTCCTACCGGATCGGGCTGCGCACCTTCAGCGCCCAGGAGTCTCGTGCGGTGCTGGGCGTGGCCGACGCCTACGAGCTGCCGGCCGTGCCGGGCCTGGGCTACCTCAAGCCCGACCCGACCAGCATGCTGCGCTTCAAGGCCGCCTACGTGTCGGGGCCGCCGACCGGCCGCGTCCGGGTGCGCCGCGACGAGGGCGGGCACGTGGCGGGCATCCTGCCCTTCACCATCTCGGAGGTCCAGCAGCTCGAGCTGCCGGAGCCGCTCGGGGAGGTCGCGCCGCCCGAGCCCCCGACCACCCGGGCCAGCGGCCAGGACGACACCCAGGACGGCACCCAGCTCTCGCTGCTCGACGTCGCCGTGGCCAGGATGCAGGGCCACGGACCCGCCGCCCACCAGGTGTGGCTGCCGCCGCTCGACGTGCCCGACACCCTCGACGACCTGCTGCCCGACCTGGTCGAGGACCCCGCCCTGGGCCTGGTCTCCCCGGCCTGGCGCCGGCTCGGCGGTCTCGCCATCCCCCTCGGCACCGTCGACCGGCCGCGCGAGCAGCGCCGCGACACGCTCACGGTCGACCTGGCGGGCGCTGCCGGCCACGTCGCGGTGGTGGGCGGCCCGCGCAGCGGCAAGAGCACCCTGCTGCGCACCATCGTGGCCAGCACCTCGCTCATCACCACGCCGCTCGAGTCGCAGGTCTTCGTGCTCGACTTCGGCGGCGGCACCTTCGCACCGCTGGTCGACCTCCCGCACGTGGCCGGGGTGGGCACCCGCTCCGAGCCCGACGTCGTACGCCGCATCGTCGCGGAGGTGCACGGCATCGTCGACCGCCGCGAGGCCTACTTCCGCGCCCAGGGCATCGACTCCATCGAGACCTACCGCGCGCGCCGGGCGGCCGGCCGGGTCGACGACGGCTACGGAGACGTGTTCCTGGTCGTCGACGGCTGGAGCACGCTGCGCGCCGACTTCGACGACCTCGAGCTCGCGCTGCAGCAGCTCGCCGGGCGGGGCCTGACCTTCGGGCTGCACGTGGTCGCGGGCGCGGCCCGCTGGTCGGACTTCCGCGCAGCGATGCGCGACGTCTTCGGCACCCGGCTCGAGCTGCGCCTGGGCGACCACATCGACTCCGAGGTCGACCGCAAGCTGGCGGCGCTCGTGCCGACCGGGCGGCCCGGACGCGGCCTGGTGCAGTCGAAGCTGCACTTCCTCGGCGCGCTCCCGCGCGTCGACGCGGACCACGACGGCGCCACCCTCGGCGACGGCATCGAGGACCTGGTGGCCCGGGTCCGGCGCGCCTGGACCGGACCCCGCGGACCCAAGCTGCGCCTGCTGCCGGACCGCATCGACCTCGCGCGGGTGCGCGAGCTGGCGCAGGTCGACCCCGAGCCCGAGCACGCCGCCAAGGCGGGCGGGCCGCTGCTGCTCGGCGTCGACGAGAAGGAGCTCGCCCCGGTCGCGCTCGACCCCGACACCGAGCCCCACCTGCTGGTCTTCGGCGACGGCCGCTCGGGCAAGAGCGCCCTGCTGCGCACCTACGCCCACGAGGTGATGCGCACCCGCAGCCCGCAGCAGGCGCAGCTGATCGTCGTCGACTACCGGCGCTCGCTGCTCGGCGAGGTGCCCGAGGAGTACCTGCTCAACTACCTCACCTCCGCGACCCAGGCGGGCCCGGCGCTCACCGACGTCGCGGCCTACCTGCAGCAGCGGCTGCCGGGTCCCGACGTCACCCCCGACCAGCTGCGCAACCGCTCGTGGTGGCAGGGCGCCGAGGTCTTCGTGCTCGTCGACGACTACGACCTGGTCGCCACCCAGCAGTCCTCGCCGGTGCAGGTGCTGGCACCGCTGATGGCCCAGGCCCACGACGTCGGCCTGCACGTGGTGCTGGCCCGGCGCTCCGGCGGCGCGTCGCGGGCGCTCTACGAGCCCGTGGTCCAGTCGCTGCGCGACCTGGCCATGCCGGGCCTGCTGCTCTCGGGCTCACCCGACGAGGGCCCGCTCATCGGCACCCTGCGCCCGACGCCGACCGCCCCCGGTCGCGGGCGGCTGCTGACCCGCGACCGCGGCACCGAGGTCGTGCAGACCGCCTGGACCGAGCCGACGCTCTGAGCGCGGGCGGTCGGGCCGCCGCCGGCACCGCTCGGGTCACACGTGCGTGTGCTCCCCCGGGCCCCGCACGCGCAGGCCCGGCAGGTCGGCGAGCCGGTACGTCGCCTCGTAGGTGCGGCGGTAGCCGGTGTGCGCGATCCGCCAGCCCTGCGGGGTGCGCACGTAGCGGTCGTCGTAGATCGCGGCGCCCTCGAGCATGAAGCCGTGCTCGGCGACGATCACCTTGTCCTGCAGGTACCAGCGGCCGGAGGCCAGCTCGCCGTGCACCTCGACCTCCGGGTGGTGCGCCTGGTGCAGCGAGATCAGGCCCGGGCCCATGTGGGTGCGCATGTAGTCGACCAGCGCGGCACGGTCGTCGAAGACCAGGCCGTTGTAGTCGCCGGTCGCGTCGGGCACGAAGCAGTCCTCGAACTCCTGCCACTGCTTGGTGTCGAGGCAGCGCAGGTAGCGGTGCTTGAGCGCGCGCACGTCCTCGAGGGCGTGCAGCCGGTCGAGCTCGGCGCCGAGGTCCCGCCCATGACTAGAACGCGTATCAGTTTCGGTCACGGTCGCAACCTACGACACCGACGTGGCGCAGGTCACGGCCTCCGGCCGAACCCGAAACCCCCGCGTCACCTGCCGTCAACACCCCGGCGACCTGGCGGGGCGAGGCTGGGACCACCCACCCGCCAGCGATGGCCGACCCGAGGAGAACTGATGACCCAGCAGCTCCGCACCACCCCCGACACCCCGACCCGCAGCACCCAGCCGCCGCCGCCCCAGCTCACGTTGATCCACGGCCGGCGCGACCCGGCCCTGGAGACGGCGCCGGACCCGGCCCGCGAGCGGGCCCGCGCCAACGCCCTGCGCGACCGGCACTCCGAGGGGCTCACCCGGCTGATGAGCGAGCGCGCCGACCTGCGCGGCGTCAACGCGCTGGCCGACCTGGTCGACGACGCGGTGCGCTGGTCGGTCTGACCCGCGACCCCTGCGACGACCACTGCGACGACCACTGCCGCGACCACTGCCGCGACCGCGCGCTCGGAGGCGCACCCGGGTCCCTCGTTACACTCCCGGGTGTGACCTCCGAGCGCGTGGACCCCGTGGGCCGATGACCGAGATCCCGGCCGCGGCCCGCTCCGCCCTGACCCTGGCCGTCCTGGGCCTGCTCCTGGTCGTGGGCGTCGTCTGGGGCTGGTCGGCGGCCACCGAGCCGCTGCCGGAGACGACCGGCTCCTCCGAGGGCTGCACCCCCACCACGCTGGGCCCCGGCGACAAGCTCTACCCCGACCAGGTCGAGGTCAGCGTGCTCAACGCCGGCAACCGCGGCAGCTTCGCCGCCCGGGTGCTGTCCCAGCTCTCCGCGCGCGGGTACGCCGAGGGCACCAGCGGCAACGCCCCCGGCGACGCCGAGGTCGAGCGCGTGCAGGTCTGGGCGCCCGACCGCAACGCTCCCGAGGTGCGTCTCGTGCTCTCGACGCTGGGCAAGAAGGTGCCGGTGGTGGACCGCGAGGTGACCGCTCCCGGCGTCGTGGTCGTGGTCGGCGACCGCTTCGACAAGGTCACCAAGGGACGCAAGCGGATCAAGGTCCAGGACGAGGTCGAGGTCTGCGTCGCGCCGCCCCCGACCGCCGGCTGAACGGCGACCTCGAGCGGCGGGCTCAGCGCTCGCGCTCGTCGTCCTCGTGCAGCCACTGCGCCAGCCGCCCGCCGCGGCTGACCTGGCGCAGCCGCGACTCGGTGCGCTCGCGGACCTTGCGGGGCGTGACCACCAGCAGCTCGTCGCCGTGGCGCAGCGACGTCGAGCGCTCCGGCACCAGCGTCGCACCCTCGCGGATCACCAGCGAGACCGAGGCCCCCGGCGGCAGGCGCAGCTCGCCCACCTCGACGCCGTGCAGGCGCGAGACGGGGCTGATGGTGATCTGCAGCAGGTCGGCCGCGATCCGCTCCAGCGGCGCGGCCTCTAGCTCGAGGTCGCGCGGCTCGGAGCGCCGGGCGACGCGCAGCAGCCGCGCCACCAGCGGCAGGCTGGGGGCGGTGACGACGGTGAAGACCACCACCATCACGAAGACCAGGTCGAAGAGGCGCTCGGCGCCCTCGACCCCCTCCGACAGCGGGATCGTGGTCAGCACGATCGGCACGGCGCCGCGCAGGCCCGCCCAGCTCATGAAGGACAGCTCGCGCAGCGGCATCGGCTGCACCAGGGCGCTCACGGCCACCGAGACCGGCCGGGCCACCAGGGTCAGCAGCAGCCCGGCCGCCAGCGCGAGCCCGACCGTGTCGAGCGTGATCCGCCCCGGGCTGAGCAGCAGCCCGAGCACCACGAACAGCCCGATCTGGCTCAACCAGGCGACGCCCTCGGCGAAGGAGCGGGTGGCGGCGCGGTGCGGCAGCTCGGAGTTGCCCAGCACCAGCCCGGCGACGTACACCGCCGCGAAGCCGCTGCCCTGCAGCACCGCCGCCGAGCCGTAGCCCAGCAGCGCGATGGACAGCACCGCCAGCGGGTAGAGGCCGGCGGTGGGCAGCGCGACGCGACGCATCAGCCAGGCGCCGCCGAAGCCGGCGACCAGGCCGACCGCGATGCCCAGCACGAGCTGGCCCAGCACGATCAGTGCCACCACGCCGGGGTGGTGGTCACCGACGGTGCCGACGGAGATGAGCGTGACCAGCACGACGGTGGGTGCGTCGTTGAAGCCCGACTCGGCCTCCAGCGCGCTGCTGACGCGCCGCGGCAGCGGCACCACCCGCAGCACCGAGAACACCGCGGCCGCATCGGTGGGCGAGCAGACCGCGCCCAGGAGGACCGCGAGCTCCCAGGGGAGCCCGAGCAGGTAGTGGGCACCCACGGCCACCACGGTGATCGAGACCACGGTGCCGATCGTCGCCAGCGACAGGCCCAGGCGCAGCACCGGCCGGGTCTCGCGCCAGCTGGTGGTCAGGCCGCCCTCGGCCAGGATGATCGCCAGGGCCGCGAAGCTGAGGACCTGGGCGAGCATGGCGTCCTCGAAGGGCACGCCGATGAAGGACTCCCCCAGCAGCACGCCCATCAGCAGGTAGACCAGCAGGCTGGGCAGGCCGGCCCGGCTGGAGAGCCGCACCGCCAGGATGGCGAGCAGCAGCACCGCGGAGCCCACGAGGACGAACTCGTTGAGCGCCTGGACGTCGATGGTCATCTCATCCGATCTGGACGGTGGGCCGCGAGGTCGCAGCCTACCGTCGCCACAGACTGGAACATGTTCTAGATTTGGCCCATGGACAGCCCCGGCACCACCATCCCCGCGACCATCCCGGCCGCCGGCGTCCCGCCCGACGCCCCGGCGTACGACGTCGTGGTGGTCGGCTTCGGCATCGCCGGTGGCTGCGCGGCGCTGGAGGCCGCGCGCGCCGGGGCGCGGGTGCTGCTGCTGGAGCGCGCGGCCGTGCACGGGGGCACGTCGTCGATGTCGGGCGGGCACTTCTACCTCGGCGCCGGCACCGCCGTGCAGCGCGCGACCGGCCACGACGACACGGTCGAGGACATGGTCGCCTACCTGACCGCCTCGTCGAAGGCCCCCGACGAGACCAAGATCCGCGCCTACTGCGAGGGCTCGGTGGCGCACTTCGACTGGCTCGAGGCGCTGGGCTTCGAGTTCGAGCGCTCCTACTACCCCGAGAAGGCCGTCATCCAGCCCGGCACCCAGGGCCTGATGTACACCGGCAACGAGAAGGTGTGGCCGTTCCGGGAGCTCGCGCGCCCGGCGCCGCGCGGGCACAAGGTGCCGGTCGCCGGCGACACCGAGGGCACCCGGCTGGTGATGGACCTGCTGCGCGAGCGGGTCGAGGAGGCCGGGGTCGAGGTGCGCTACGAGACCGGCGCCGCCGCGCTGGTGCTCGACGGGGCCGGGGCGGTGCGCGGTGTGGGCTGGCGCAGCTTCGACCGCACCGGCGTGGTCCTGGCCGGCGCGGTGGTGCTGGCGGCCGGCGGCTTCGTGATGAACCCCGACATGGTCGCCGAGCACACCCCGGCGCTCGGCGAGAAGCTCTTCACCCTCGGCTCGACGTACGACGACGGGCTGGGAATCCGCCTGGGCCGCTCGGCCGGCGCGGCGCTGCAGCACATGGACGAGCCGTTCATCACCGCGCCGGTCTACCCGCCGGCGACCCTGCTGACCGGGGTGATCATCAACAACCGGGGCGAGCGGTTCGTGGCCGAGGACAGCTACCACTCCCGCACCAGCCAGCACGTGATGGCCCAGCCGGGCTCCGAGGCCTACCTCGTGGTCGACAGCGAGCACGTGGAGTACCCCGACTTCCCGCTCGCGCCGCTCCTCGACGGCTACGAGACCCTCGAGGAGCTCGAGACGTCCCTGGGCCTGCCCGACGGGTCGGTGCGCGCGACCCTGGCCCGCTACGACGAGCACGCCGCGCGCGGCGAGGACCCCGACCTCCACAAGGCGCCGCAGTGGCTGGCGCCGCAGTCGGTCGGACCCTGGGCGGTCTTCGACCTGCGGCTGGGCAAGGCGCTCTACGCCGGGTTCACTCTCGGCGGCATCGCCACCGACGTCGACGGCCGCGCCCTGCGCGACGACGCCTCCCCCGTGCCCGGGCTGTACGCCGCCGGCGCCTGCGCCTCCAACCTCGCCCAGGACGGCAACGGCTACTGCTCGGGCACCCAGCTCGGGGAGGGCTCGTTCTTCGGCCGCCGCGCCGGCCTGGCCGCTGCGGAGCTGGCCCGCAATGGTTCATCGGGGACCCGATGAAACTGGCGCTGCCCGACTGAACCTTCGTGCGGGTGACGCTAGATCCATCGGGCACCCGATGAACCTCCCGGCCGCCTGACCTAGCCTCGGGGAGGTGAGCCAGCCCGAACCGCCTCCCGTCCAGCGCCTGCAGGTCGCCTCGCGCGCCAACGTGCCGCCGTTCCACGTGATGGACCTGCTGGAGGCCTCGACCCGCCGCCAGCGCACCCACGGCGACGTCGTCAACCTGCTGGCCGGGCAGCCCAGCACCGGCGCGCCCGAGCCGGTCAACGCCGAGGCCGTGCGGCTGCTCGGGTCGGGCGACCCGCTCGGCTACACCCCCGCGACCGGGGTGCTCGAGCTGCGCGAGGCGATCGCGGGCCACCACGCCCGCGCGCACGGCGTCGACGTCGACCCCGACGAGGTGGTGGTCACCACCGGCAGCAGCGGCGGGTTCCTGCTGGCCTTCCTGGCGGCGTTCGAGGCCGGCGACGCGGTGGCGATGGCCCGGCCGGGCTATCCCTGCTACCGCAACGTGCTGGCGGCGCTGGGCTGCGAGGTCGTCGAGGTCGACACCGGGCCCGGGACCCGCTTCCAGCCCACCGTCGAGCAGGTCGCCTCGCTGCACGCCGACCTCGCCGCCCGCACCGGCCGCGGACTGCGCGGGCTGGTGGTGGCCAGCCCGGCCAACCCGACCGGCACGATGCTGCTGCCCGAGGAGCTGGCCGCGCTGGCACGCTGGTGCGAGGAGCACGGCGTGCAGCTGATCTCCGACGAGATCTACCACGGCATCGAGCACGCCGTCCTCGACGGCGGCCCGCGCCTGGCGCGCTCGGCGTGGGAGACCAGCCGCGAGGCGGTCGTCTTCTCCAGCTTCAGCAAGTACTTCTCGATGACCGGGTGGCGGATCGGCTGGATGCTGGTGCCGCAGCGGCTGCGCCGCGCCGTCGACGTGCTGACCGGCAACTTCACGATCTGTCCGCCGGTGCTGGCCCAGCGGGCCGGGGTCGCGGCGTTCTCCGAGGCGTCGTACGCCGAGCTCGACGGCCACGTCGCGCGGTACGCCGACAACCGCCGCGTGCTGCTCGAGGGCCTGCGCGGGCTCGGCGTCACCGGGCTGGCCCCGGCCGACGGCGCGTTCTACGTCTACGCCGACGTCTCGCACCTGACCGACGACTCGATGGCCTTCGCCCACCACCTGCTGGCGACGACGGGCGTGGCGCTCGCGCCGGGCGTCGACTTCGACACCGTGCACGGGCACCGCTCGCTGCGCTTCTCCTTCGCGGGGCCGCGCAGCGACGTGGAGACCGGTCTCGCGCGGCTGGCGCCCGCCTTCTCGGGTCGCTGAGGGCCGACGCCCGACTCGGGCACCGGGTCCCGTCGCCCTCGACAGGGGACCTCTCCCGCGCGGTCCTCCACAGGCGGGTCGGCAGCACTGCGGCCGTCCGGCTCCCGCGGCCAGCATCGGGGGACCGTCCTCGACCTCGGGAGGCCCCGTGACCGCCGACCCCGCCGCCATCCGCCACCTGGCCCGCGAGCTGCGCGAGCAGGGCACCGACATCCGCGCCGAGGCCGACCGGCTGGTCGCGCTGACGGTGGCGGCCGGCTGGCAGGGACGCGCCGGCGAGGCCCTGCAGGCGCGGGTGCGCGACCAGGCAGCGGCCCTGCGCCGCGCGGCCGCGCGCCACGACGACGCGGCGGACTCGCTCGAGCGGCACGCCGCGGTCGTGGAGGAGCGGCTGGCGCTGCTGCTCGCCGCGCAGCACCGTGTCGGTGAGCTGCTCAACGCCGCCGGTGAGCTCGCGGGAGGTCTGCCCGACCTCGTCGAGCGCTTCGTGCCACCACCTCCAGGCGACCCGGGCTGGCTCGGCGTCGACGTCGACGCCCTGGCCCGGGCCCTGGACGCCTCCTCGGGGAGCGCGAGGTGACCGGGTCCGACGGCGCCGTCGTGGTGTCGGTGACCGGCGGCGTCACCGGGGTGTCGGCGACGTACGAGCGGCTGCTCGCGCTGGCCGTGACCCTCGAGGCCGCCGCCGAGCGGATGCGGGCGTGGGCGGCGGACGGCGCGAGGGTGCTGGTCGACGGCGACCTCCTGGCCTCGGGGCTGCTCGCCCCGCTCAGCCTCGCCGAGGCCGAGGTGGCGGTGGTGACGGCGACGACCGGCCCCGACGGGGTGCTCACCGAGTCCGCCGGCTGGTGGCTCGACGCCGAGGCGCTGCGCCTGGCCGTGCGGCTGCTGCAGGAGGCCGACGAGCTGGCCGGGCACTCCCTCGCCGCCATCGACCACGCGCTGGGCCGCGCCCTGGGCCAGACCCTGGCCGCCGGCGCCCCGCTGTGGGTGCCGGTTCTCGCCGGCGGCCTCACCACCGCGGCACTGCTGTGGCCGCAGGTGCCCGGACCCGGCCGCGACCTCCTGCTGGAGCGCCTCGACGGCGAGGGCGACGACCTGCAGGAGTGGGTGACCGAGCACCCGCGACTGGTCGAGCGGCTCGCCGCCCGGGGCGGTGGTCTCGTCGACGGGCTGCGGGGCGCCGGGCTCCCCCTGGGCCCGGCGGCACCGCTGCCGCCCCTGGGCCTGCTCGGGATGCTGGGCCTGCTGCCACCCACCCGTGACACGGCCGCGGCGGCCCGGCTGCTGGCCAGGGCCTACGCCCCCGGGCGCCCCCGCACCCGGGCGCTGCCCGGCGTGACGGTGCCGGCCTCGGGGCAGCGGCCCAGCAGCGTCGAGGACCTCGTCGAGCACCTCGCCCAGCTCAGCGAGCTGTCGGCTCCCGGGCGGCCCGACATGAACGGCACCATCGAGGTGCAGAGCTTCACCGGCGACGACGGGGTCGCGCGGCACGTGGTCTACCTGCCCGGCACCGACGACATGACGACCTGGCCGTGGACCCAGGACGACGACGTGCGCGACATGGGCGCCAACCTGGCGCTGGTCGGCGACCAGCCCACCGCCTACGGCGCCGGGGTGCTCGAGGCCATGCAGGCGGCGGGGATCGGCCCCGACGAGCCGGTGCTGCTGGCCGGCCACTCCCAGGGCGGGCTGCAGGCCGCCCAGCTGCTCGACGAGCAGCACGGCTACCGGGTCACCCACGTGGTCACCGCCGGCGCCCCCGTGGCCCACCTGGGCCCCTTCCCCGACGGCAGCCACGTGCTGTCGCTCGAGCAGCGGGGCGACGTGGTGCCGCTGCTCGACGGCGCACCCAACCCCGACTCGCCCGAGCAGGTGACGCTGACCTTCGAGGCTGGGCCGCTCGCCGGCCGCGACGTGGCCGGCCACCACGGCTTCGCGGCGTACGCCGCCGGCGCGGCCGCCGCCGACACCAGCACGCACCCCGGCGTGCAGGAGCAGGTGCGCAGCCTGCACGAGTCAGGGTTCCTGGGCGCCCAGCCGCCCGACGGGGTGCGGCACGGCGTCTACCGCATCACCCGCGAGCCGTGAGGGTCAGCGCAGGTGGCTCTTGCGCACCACGCCGTTGCGCACCCGCTGGGGGTGGTCGCCGACGCTGGTGGTGCGCACGACCTGCCCGGTGCGGTAGGAGACCTTGGAGACCTCGTCGGTGCCGCTCCACGAGATGTAGCAGTGCCTGCCGTCGTGGCTCGGCGTCACCCAGTAGGGCTTGCCGCCCTCGCGCACGACCAGGTCGGTGCGGCGGAAGGAGCGGGCGTCGACGACGGTGACGTAGTCGGACATCGTGCCGGCGACGCAGATCCGGCGACCGGCCGGGTCCATCGCGATGCCGTGGTGGGCCGAGTCGAGCAGGTAGAGCTCGCGGGGCAGGTCGGGCACCAGGTCGGGCAGCCGCTTGACCCGCACGATCTCGCCGCTGCGCCGGTCCATCTGCACGAAGCCGTGCATGAACGAGAGCTGGAAGTAGACCTGCTCCTCGTCGGGCGAGAGCGTCAGCGGCCGCACCGCGGTCGAGGCGCCCTCGAGCCCCGCGGCGTCGAGGGCGGCGCGCAGGTCGTAGCGGCGCACGACCTCGTAGGTGCGCGCGTCGACGACCTGCAGCACCCGCTCGTCCTTGGTCGGGTCGAGCGCGGGCTGGTCGAAGGGCGTGTAGACCATGCCGATGCTGGCGTGCAGGATGCGCCGGCCACCGTCGATGTAGACGCTCTCGTGCGGGGAGCCGCCGGACTCGAAGCGGCCCACCTCCGCGCCGGTGCGCACGTCGAGGGCGTGCACGACGTTGCCGGTGGAGGCCGAGACGACCACGGTGCGCCCGTCGGGCGAGAGGGCCATGTGGTCGGAGCGGTAGCCGTCGACGGCGAAGCGCCACACGATCTCGCGGGTGCGCAGGTCGATCGCGACGACGTCGGCGAACGAGGGACGCGAGACGACCAGCAGCCGTCCGTCGTTGGAGGAGTACATGTCGTCGACCAGCTGGTCGTGGCCCTCGCCGATGAACTGCTGGATGGCGGCGTAGAAGGCCAGCCGCACCGGGTTCGAGAGGATCTCGCCCATCCGCTCCTCCCGGTCGGGGACGACGTCGATGCGCGCGATCCGCTTGAAGGAGCCGGGGCGCAGCAGGTCGGCGGTGCCCGCCCAGTTGTTGCCCACGAAGACCAGCCGCCGCTTCGCGCGCCCGACCCGCACGGTCTGCGCGGCGCCGCGACCGGCGTCGGCCCGCGCGCCGTCGAGCGTCACGGCGCCCGAGGCGGTGCTGGGGGCGGTGCTGGGGGCGGTGCTGGGGACGGTGCTGGGGACGGTGCTGGGGACGGTGCTGACGACGGTGGCCGCGGCCCCGGCCGGTGCGCTGCCGGCGAGACCGGTCACCGGTCCGGCGGCCAGCGCCAGCGCGAGCGCGGTGCGGGCCAGGTGGCGCGCGGGGCTCGGCCCGGCGGGTCGGCGGGCGGGCAGGCGGGTGGGCAGCGACATGGGGGTCCTCTCGCAACGGGCGCGGCACCCCTCCAACGAGCGCGGTGTGCCGGCGGTCACGCCTCCGGGGGTGATCGCGCTCACGTCAGGCGGGGGTGGGCACACTGTCCGCAGCGCACCGGCGTGCCGGCGCCGACCGGTCTGGTCCGGCGTTTGCCCGCCAGGGGCCGGGGAAGGGTCCCAGCGACCATCCCGGGCCGCGAGCAGAGCAGGGAGGCGACGTGCACGGCGACACCGACGTGATGCGCAGGCGTGTCGCCCAGCTGCGCGAGCAGGGCGGCGACGTGCGTGCGCTCGCCGACCGGCTGGTCTCGCAGGCCGAGACCGTGGCCTGGAGCGGACGGGCGGCGGAGTCGATGCGCGAGCGGGTCCGCGAGCGGGCCGGGCAGCTGCGCGCCTGCGCCGGTCGCCACGACGTGGCCGCCGACGCCCTGCAGCGCCACCTGCAGGAGGTGGAGCGCGTCGCCGAGCTGATCGCGGCCCGGGAGCGCCGGGCCCGCTCGCTGCGCGACGGGGCGCGTGCCCGGGTCGACGCGGTGCTCGCGCACGCCGAGGCCGACCGCGAGCTCGGCGTCGTGCGCGAGCCCGACGCCGCTGACCGCCGGCTGCTCGAGTGCGACCTGCCGCCCGCCGGGCACCGCGACTGGCTCGACCTCGAGCTGCCGGGCCTGTGACCGCACCCGTGCCCCCGACCCCCGCGAGGACCCCGTGCCGACCGTCGACCTGAGCAGCCCGCCCCCGGCGTCCCCGGCGGCCCCGGGCGGCCTCCACGCGCTGCCCCGCCGGGTCACCCTGAGCCTGGCCGAGCTGCGGCACGTCGCGCGGGCCGCGGGTGGGGCACCGCTGCCCTTCGAGACCGCCGAGCGCGTGGCCCCCACCCTCGAGGGTCGGCTCGGACGGTTGCGCGGCGGCGCCGAGGACGCGGCGTACGCCGCCGCGCTGGGCTCGCTGCACGACCCCGCCGACAGCCTGGCGCGCCGAGGACTGCTGGACGGCGACCGGGTCGACGACGGCCTGGCCGGCGCGGTCGGCCTGCTCGCCACCCCCGAGGTGGCCCTCGACCTCGACCTGGCCGTCGGCACGGCCCGCGCCCGGGCCTGGCACCGCCAGGCGGGGGCCGCGGTGGCCACCCTGGCCACCGCCGACGGCCTGGTCTTCGAGCTGGCCTGGCTGGGCGTCGACCAGTGGCCGCTCGAGCTGGCCCGCGTGGCGGTGCTGCCCGAGGACGGCGCGACGGGGCCCAGCGGGGTGCCGGCCGTGCTCGAGGCGCCCTACGAGCTGCTCGACACCGCCGGCGAGGCGGCACGTGCCGGCCGGCTCGACCTGCTGCCGGTGCTCGTCGCCCAGCACCACGGCGCGCTGCGCGACGAGGACGGCCGGGCGCTCGACGAGGCCGCGTCGGTCGCCGCCCTGACGGCGCTGTCGCAGGAGTCGCGGGGACGGTTGCGGGCGCTGGTCGCCGACGTCTCGGGCCCGCGCACCACCGTGGCGGGCGTGGTGTCGTGGGTGCTGCTCGCCGACGGGTGGCACGCGCTGCGCCCCCGCGGCGACGACGCGGGCCACCGCGTGGAGGTCGCGCGGGTGGAGCCCGCGGGCCTGGCCACCGACCTGGCCCCGGTCCTGGCCCGGGTGCAGGACGAGACGCGGGGCCGGGCGCAGGGCGAGGTCGGCGCATGAGCGAGCGGCCCGACCTCGACGAGCGCGCCGGCCTCGACGACAAGTACGAGCAGATGCTGCACCTGGCCGACCTGTTCTCCCGCGCCGGCGGCGACCTGCGCTCCCGCTCCGGGCTGGGCCCCGAGGTGCTGGACGACCCCGACCTGGCCGACTCGGAGCCGCTCTCGCCGGCGACCTGGCGCGAGGCCGAGGACGAGGTCCGCGCCGCCACCACGGGCCGCGGCGGGCTGGTCGGCCGGTCGGTCGAGCTCGACGCCGACGCCCTCGTGGTGCGCGCCACCGTGCTGACCTACCGCTGGATCGACGACCTGGCGAGCGCCGCCTACGAGACGCTGGGCGCCATCGCCGGGCGGGCCATCGGCTACCTGGCGCCCGAGGTGGCGCTCGGCGGGTCGATCGTCTCGGCCGGCCTGATCGAGACCGACGCCGCCGACCGCGACGAGGTCGCGGGCTACCTGGGCGAGCTCGCCGGGATGCACCCCGCGCTGATGGACCACGTCAGCAGCGGTGGCGGCGGGCTGCTCGACTCGCTGCAGCTGCGCTCGCTCCTCTCGGTCAGCGCCCTCGCCCGCGACGACGCACCGCTGGCCGCTGCCGCCGGGCTGCGCGCGCTGGGCATCGAGGACCTCGGTCTCGACGTCGGGTCGGCGGCGCGCGACATCGCCGGCGGGCTCCTCGACGCCGACGCCGACGCAGACACCGACAACGACGCCGCGACGGGCCGCAGCACCGACGACGGCGGGCCGGACGAGGCTGCCGGGGCTGCCGGGGCTGACGGGGCTGCCGGGGCGCCCCGGGGTCTCGAGGAGCTGCTGGTCAGGTTGGTCCACGCCCGCAGCAGCGTCGAGGTGCGCGCGGTCGGCGGCGGCCGCTTCGTCGCCTACCTGGCGGGCCCCGACGCCGGTCGACGCGGGCCGCTCCGGCTCGTCAGCGGCGACCGGGCGGCGTACGCCGACGTGGTGGTCGGCGCGCTCGAGCGGGCGGTGCGCGGGGTGCCCGACGCGCGGGTGATGCTGGTGGGCGGCGCGCACGGCGGCGCCACCGCGGCCGAGGTCGCCGCGGGCGTCGCGACCGGCGCGGTCCCGGCCTCGTTCAGCGTGGAGCAGGTGGTCACGGCGGGGGCGCCGGCCGCCCAGGTGCCGCGCATCCCGGCGCCGACGCGGGTGCTGAGCCTCGAGGACCGCTCCGACCCGGTGGCGCTGCTCGGCTCGCTGGTCAACGCCGGCGCCGAGAACCGGCTGACCGTCGTCTTCGACGCCCGGGTGACCTCCGGCGATCCCGACGCCGGGGCCGGGCACGGGCGGCGGGGCCAGGTCTACGTCGCCGGTGGGCGGGCAGCCGACCGGGCCCGCCACGCCCCGGTCGTGGCCGAGCTCGAGCGGCTGCGCGCCCTGGGCTACCTGGCGCGCTGACGGGCGGGCTGACGGGCGGGCTGCCGGGCGGACCGGGTCCCGCTCAGAGCAGGTCGTGGACCAGCTCGGAGAGCTGGGTCAGGTTGCGGCACTCGACCATCGGCACCACGTCGGCGTACCTGCTGGCGGCCGAGTCGCCGGTGTCCCAGTGCCGGCGGTGCTCGGGGTTGAGCCACCAGGCGTGCCGGCACTGCCCGGCGAGCTCGGCGAGGGTGGTCAGGGCCAGGTCGGAGTAGTTGGAGCGGGCGTCGCCCAGCACCAGCAGGGAGGTGCGCGGGCCGATCGCGTCGGCGTGCTGCTCGGCGAACTTCTCGATCGCACGGCCGTAGTTGGTGCGCCCCCACAGGGCCGCGTGCGAGGCGCTGGCCGCGAGGTCGGCCATCACGTCGACCACGTCGGCGCCCGGCTTGAAGTGGTGGGTCACCTCGTGCACGTGGTCGATGAAGGTGAAGGCGCGCACCTTGGTGAACTGCTCGCGCAGCGCGAAGACCAGCAGGAGGGTGAACTGGGCGAAGTTCGCGACGCTGCCGGAGACGTCGCACAGCACCACCAGCTCGCTGCGGTGCGGGCGCTTGGGCTTGTGGTGGGTCGTCAGGGGCACGCCACCGGTCGACACCGAGGCCCGCACCGTGCGCCGGAAGTCCAGCGGGCCGCGCCGCTGGGCGTGGTGCTCCTGGGTCAGCCGGGTCGCGAGCCGGCGCGCGAGCGGGTAGATCTCGCGGCGCATCTGCTCGAGGTCGGTGCGCCGCATCTGCAGGAAGTCGAGTCGGTCGATGGAGGGGCGCAGGGCGGTGCGGGCCACGTGCTCGGCGCCCTTCTCCTCCCCGATCCGGCGGCGGGCGTCGGCCTCGACCCGGCGGGTGAAGCCACCCACCCGCTGCGCCGCGGCACGGCGGGCCTCCTCGTCGCCGCGGCCCTCGGCGAGCAGCCCCTGGACCAGCCGGTCGACGATCTCGCCGGGCGCGACGCGCTGCAGCGCCGTGTAGGCCGACCAGGACGACAGGCCCGGCCCGCGCCCGGGCATGGCACCGAAGCGGCCCACGGCCTCGGCGGCGAGCCGGGCCAGCTGCTGCTCGTCCCCCGCGGTCATCGCGGCCTCGAGCCGCTCGCGGAAGTCGCGCAGCGCCTCGGCGTTGTCGCGCGCCCCCGGCACGTCGCCGTCCTGCGGGCCACCGGCCGCGGCGTCGGCGTCGCCGCCCTCGCTGTCCTCCGGGCCCGCTTCGTCGGCGCCGAGCCGGTCGGCGCCGTTGCCGACCAGCGGCGGGAAGTAGAGGTCGAAGAGCGCGTCGAAGGTCGGCCGCTGGGCGTGCCGCTTGACCACCGCGGCGGCGTACCCCTCGCGCACCACGGCGCGGTCGTCCCACGGCAGCGCCGTCAGCACCGCGACGGCGTCGAGGTCCTCGGCCAGCGAGACGGGCAGGCCGGCCGCGCGCAGCGCCTCGAGGAAGGCGATGTGGCGGTCGAGCAGGCCGGACCTGGCCTCGTCCGGCGGGTCGGGGGTGGGCATCGGCTCAGCGCCCGGCGCGGTCGAGGCGCAGCTCCTTGACCGCGCGCTCCTGGTCGGAGACGTGCTTGAGCACCACGCCCAGGGTGGCGTTGACCGCGTCGTCGTCGAGGTCGCTGATCTCGAGGGCGATCAGGGTGCGTGCCCAGTCGACGGACTCCGCGATCGAGGGCGCCTTCTTGAGCTCCAGCTCGCGCAGCCGGGCCACCATCGCCACCAGCTGGGTGGCCACGGCCTCCTCCAGGCCAGGCACCTGGGAGACGACGATCTCGCGCTCGCGCTCGGCGTCGGGGTACTCCAGGTGCAGGTAGAGGCAGCGCCGCTTGACCGCCTCGGAGAGCTCGCGGGTCGCGTTGGAGGTCAGCACCACGAAGGGGCGGCGCACCGCGGTGACGGTGCCCATCTCGGGGATGGTGACCTGGAAGTCGGAGAGCACCTCGAGCAGGAGGCCCTCGACCTCGACGTCGGTCTTGTCGACCTCGTCGATGAGCAGCACCGTGGGCTCCTCGCGGCGGATCGCGGTCAGCAGCGGGCGGGTCAGCAGGAACTCGTCGGTGAAGATGTCGTCGTGGGTCTCGTCCCACGTGGCGTCGCTGCCCTGGCTGGCCTGGATGCGCAGCAGCTGCTTCTTGTAGTTCCACTCGTAGAGCGCGCGCGCCTCGTCGAGCCCCTCGTAGCACTGCAGCCGCACCAGGTCGGCGCCCGTCGCCCGGGCCACCGCCTTGGCCAGCTCGGTCTTGCCGACCCCGGCCGGGCCCTCGATCAGCAACGGCTTCTCCAGGGCGCCGGCGAGGTACGTCGTCGTCGCGGTGGCCGCGTCGGTGAGGTAGCCGGTGGCGCCCAGGCGGTCGGCGGCGTCGGACGGCGAGCTGAACCAGGTCATGGGCCCATCCTGTCCCACCCCCGGACCAGACCGGCCGTGACCCGGCTCACCAGGACTCGTTGGACCGGTGTGCCCGCCTCCCGCACCGGCCTCGCCCGCACCGGCCCGGCCCCCACCGGTCTCGCCGCCCCCACCGCGCCGCGCGGGGTGCTGCGTGGGCTGCGGGCCCTGCGGATGGGCGCCCTGGCGGCGGTGCTGAGCGTCGCGGTCGCGGCGCACGTGCGCGCCGAGACCGCTCCGCCCCCGGTGCCCAGCGAGATCGGCGCCGCCCAGCTGGAGCGGCTGATGAGCGACCACCGCTGCAGCCCCAGGGGGTTCGCCGACGGCTCGCTGCCGGCCGCGGCGCTGCTGCGCACCGAGCGCGGGCAGCTGCGCGTGGTGGGGTTCGCGCGCGGTTGGCAGGCCCACGAGGGGATGCTCCCCGGCACCCTGGTCGCGGTCTGCCTGGGCACCCGGGCCGTCGAGCGGTCCTGAGCCCGGCGACGCCCACCACCGTGCTCGTAAAGTGAAGACGATGAGTGCACCGAGGTCCCCCGGCCCCGTCGCCCCCGCCCCGCTCGCGGGCGGGCGACGCCTGCTGGGGGTCGTGAAGCTCGGGGTCGTGGTGGCGATCATCGCCGTCGTCACCGGCACGATCGTCAGCGGCACGACGCCGTCGCGCGCCCCCGTCGACCCGCGCAGCGACCGTCTCACAAGTCTCATGGCGGCCTACGACTGCTCCACCAGGGGTCTCGACGACGGCGTGGTGCCGGGCTCGGCCGTGCTGCGCTCCCCCGAGGGCGCCCTGCGGATGGTCACCTTCGAGCGCGGCTGGGCGGCGTACGACGGCAGCCGGCCGGGCACGCTGGTCGCCGTCTGCGCCGCGCCCCTGCCCTGACGCGAGACCGCGGCCGGGTGCGCCCGGCTAGGCCGTCTCGACCCGCTTCGCGCTGGTCGCGTGGTGCTTGGCCAGCTGCTGGTAGCCGGCGGCGTTGTGCTCGACCCACTGCTGGGAGCTGGTGCCCTCGATCGGCTTGACCACCTTGCACGGCACGCCCGCGGCCACGACGCCCGCGGGGATCCGGGTGCCGGGGGTCACCACCGACCCGGCGGCCACGAGCGTGCCGCCGCCGATGTGCGCCCCGTCGAGCAGCGTCGAGCCGTTGCCGACCAGCGCCTGCTCGCCGACCTCGGCGCAGTGCACGACGCAGCCGTGCCCGATCGTGGCGTTCGGGCCGATCGACAGGTGCTCCCCGGGGGCGGCGTGCAGCACCGAGTTGTCCTGCACGTTGGTGCCCTCGCGCACCACGATCGAGCAGACGTCGGCGCGCACCACGACGCCGTACCAGATGCTGGCGTCCTTCTCGACGACCACGTCGCCGATCAGGGTCGCGGTGGGGGCCACCCAGGCCTCGGGGTGCACGGAGGGACGCTTGCCGTCGAGCTCGAAGAGGTTCACGGGGCACATCCTGCCTGCCCCCCACAGCTCAACCGGCGAGGTTGTCCAGCACGTTCGCCAGCCACGTCAGCTGCACGGCCTCGTGGTGGAACTGACCGCCCTCGTGGTCGTTGTAGGGGTAGACCTCGATGGAGGCGGGGCCTCCGTAGGCGTTGTGGGCTGCGAAGACGGTGGACGGGGGGCAGACGTTGTCCATGAGGGCCACCGAGAACAACGCCGGTGCCGTCGCCCACGGCACCAGCACCGTCGTGTCCACGTAGGCCAGGGTGGCCAGGGCGCGCCCCACCTTGGTGCGGTGCGATGCCAGGAAGGCGGCCACCTCCAGGTAGGGGCCGGCACTGGCCATGGCCATGCCACGCGGGACGTCGCCCAGGAACGGCACGTCGCTCATCACCGCCGCCAGGTCGGCGCGCAGACCGGCGACGGCCAGGGCGATGCCCCCGCCTTGGCTGACGCCGGTGACGCAGATCCGCGACGCGTCCGCTCCCGGCAGAATCGTGGCGACGTCGACCGCGAGCACCGCGTCCGTGAGCAGTCGGCGGAAGTAGTAGTCCTGCGGGTCGTCCAGACCTCGCGTCATGAACCCACCCAGGTAGGAGGGGCCGTGCCCGTGCGGATCGGCGGTGTCACCCACGGCCCCGCCGCCGGCCCCCTGGCCCCGGCTGTCCACGTCGAGCACGGCGTAGCCGGCCAACGGCCAGTGGCCCACCTGGTGGGGAAGACCCCGTCCACCCGTGTAGCCCTGGTACCGCACGATGACCGGGAGGTCATCGCTGCGGCCGGCGGGGCGGCGGTACCAGGCCTTGACTGGATCTCCCCCGAATCCGGAGAAGGTCACGTCGTAGACGTCGACCAGCTCCAGCGGGGTGGAGATCCGTTCGACCTTCGGCATCCACATGCAGGACCGGGCGGTGCTGATCGTGCTGTCCCAGAACCAGCGCAGGTCGCCTGGCGCCTCGACACCGGAGCGGTAGCGCTCGAGCTCGGGCAGGGGGAGGTCGTACTGCGGCATCGTGTGCGCTTTCTGTTCTGGTCCGGTTGACGGGGAGAGCACTGCTGTCGGGCTGTGCGCCTCAGCCCTTGACGGCACCCTGGAGGAGTGCCTTGGAGAACTGGCGTTGGAAGAGGACGAAGACGACGATCGTGGGCGCCATGATGAGCAGCGCGCCGGCGGAGAGCAGCACGATGTCGGTCCCGTAGCGGCCCTGGAAGGCACCCAGCGCCCCGGCCATCGTGCGCTTGGTGGGGTCGTCGACCAGGACGATGGCCAGGATGAACTGGTTCCAGGTCCAGAGGAAGAGCAGGATGGCCAGCGACGACAGGGCCGGCATCGCGAGCGGCAGGTGGATGCGTCGGAAGGTCGCCCAGGTCCCCGCACCGTCCACGTACGCCGCCTCGGAGAGCTCGGCGGGCATGGTCAGGAAGTGCGCACGCATCCAGAAGACCCCGAAGGGAAGGTAGAGCGCGATGAGCGGCAGGACCAGCGCCAGGCGGGTGTTCAGCAGCCCGAGCGCCTGCACCTGGTAGTACAACGGGGTGATCAGCGACTCGAACGGGATGGTCAGCCCCAGCACGAACAGCAGGAAGAGTGCGTTGGCGCCGGGCACGCGCAGGCTCGCGAGCGCATAACCGGCGAGGCTGGACAGCAACAGCGATGCCGGCACCACGCCCAGGACGATGAGCAGGCTCGAGGTGAGCAGCGGCGTCAGGTTCGCGACCCGGTAGGCGTCGACGAAGTTGCCCCACTGGGGGTCCTCGGGCCACCCCAGACCCGTCGGGATGCTCCCCTGCGGTGCGAGAGCGGTCGTGAACAGGGTCGCGAAGGGCACGAGGGTCAGGACCATGAAGAGGACCAGCATGCCCCGGCCGGCGAGGAGGCTGCGCGAGCGTGGACTCATGTGTCCTCCCGCTGCGTGAGTCGCTGCACGGGCACGATCATCACCAGCACGAGTGCCATCAAGATGACTGCCATGGCCGAGGCCTGGCCGATCTCCCTCTCGGTGAAGGCGAGCCGGTAGATCTCGACACCGGGGACCATGGTCGTGCGACCCGGCCCGCCCTGGGTGGAGACGTAGATGATGTCGAAGCTCGCCAGGGCGGCGATCATCGTGACCGTCACGCACACCCCGATCTCGCGACGCAGGCCAGGCAGCGTGACGTGGACGAACTCACGCCACCGGTTGGCCCCGTCGATGCGGGCGGCCTCGTACAGGGAGGGGTCGATCTTGCTGATGCCGGTGAGCAGCAGCAGGGTGCACAGACCGAGCATCACCCACGATCCGATGAGGCCGACGGCGGGCAGCGCCGTGGTGAAGTCAGCCAGCCACGGCCGGGCGAGGTCGCCGAGCCCGACCAACTCCAGCAGG
This sequence comes from Nocardioides salarius, assembly GCF_016907435.1. NCBI lineage: Bacteria > Bacillati > Actinomycetota > Actinomycetes > Propionibacteriales > Nocardioidaceae > Nocardioides > Nocardioides salarius. The sequence goes on from NZ_JAFBBZ010000001.1 coordinate 1,849,388, forward strand.
CGGTTGGCGATCCCGTCGCTCGAGTAGACCCAGTCCCACATGATGCCGGCCGCGACCAGGGGGATGACCTGGGGGACGAAGAGGACGGTGCGGGACAGGGTCACGAAGGGCCCGCTCGGCAGGCCGTGCATCAGCGACGCCGCGAGCAGGCCCAGCGCGACCGGCACCAGGGTGAAGAAGATGATCAGCTCGAGGGCGTGCAGGATCGTCTCGAGCTGGTCGGGGTCGGTCAGGACCCGCTGGTAGTTCTCGAGGCCCACCCAGGTGGCCGGGCCGATCCCGTTCCAGTCATAGAGCGAGTACTGCACCGAGGTCAGCAGCGGGTAGAGGACGAACCAGCCGTAGACGCAGAGGGCGGGCAGCACGTACAGCAGGTGGCCCCAGCTGCGCCGGGCGCGACGCCGGCGCCCGACCCTGGACGCGCCGGGCAGACCCGCGGCGGCAGGGCCGCGCGCGGTGGCGCGAGCTCCTGCCGTCGCGGTCGAGGACCCGAGACTCACGAGTCGAGCTCCTCCTCGTAGGCCTGCTGGAGCGCGGCGGGCACCGCCTCCGGCTCGGTGCGGCCGTCCAGCAGACGCTGCAGCTCGGGACGGATGGACCCCGCGTAGATCCCCGAGGTGGCGTTGGCCATGAAGTCCACGAGCACCCCGGACTCGCCGATGGTCTGGGCGCCCTGCAGGGTCTGGCTGACCAGGGAGTCGTCCGGCACCTCCGGGAGCGGCAGGGACGCGGGACCCCCGGGGGCCGCACCGCCCTGGTTCACCAGGATGTCGCGGGCCTCCTCGTTGGTGTGGATCCAGTCGAGGAAGAAGGCGACCTCGTCTCGGTGGTCGGACTTGGCCGGCACGGCGTAGGTGTTCGGCGCGCCCATCGCGACCGGCGCGTTCCCCTCCTCGACGGGCGGCATCAGGAAGAAGCCGACATCCGCACCCATGGACTCGTCCAGGTTTGCCGACTCCCAGTCCCCGTTGAACATGAACAGGCCGGTGCCCTCGGTGAAGCGACCCATCATGGTGGTGTAGTCGAGGCTGTTGGCGTCAGCCGGGAAGTAGCCCTGCTCGGCCCAGCGGCCCACGTGAGTGGCCGCCTCGACGGCCGCCTCGGTGTCGATGCTCGCCCCCGGCTTCTGGAAGATCCAGTCCGCGATGGCGCCGGGGTCGCCCATCTGGTTGAGCAGTGCCTGGTAGGGGAAGGCGACGCCGCCGATGTCGTTGAACTGCATGATGGGCTGCTCACCGGCGGCCTTCGCATCGGCCATCGCCTGCTCCAGCTCATCGATGGTCGCCGGCGGCTCGTCCATGCCGATCCGCGCAGCGATCTCCTTGTTGTAGTAGACACCGGTGACCGAGTAGCCGACGCCCAGGGCGTACAGGGACCCCGAGCCGCGGGTGCCGTCTTCCCCCACACGCATCTGCTCCAGCTGCGACTCGGGGAACTCGTCCCAGCCGTAGGCGTCGACGTACGGGTCGAGGTTGAGCAGGAGCCCGTCGCGCGCCGAGTCGACGATGGTCGGCAGCCGGATCAGGTCGGGTGCGTCGTTGCTGGCCATCACCCGCGGAGCGTTCTCGGTCAGCGCGGCGAACTGGTCACTACGGATGTCGAAACTCACCTGCGGGTACTGCTCGGTGAACTCCTTGCTGAGCTCCTCGACGAGCGGGAACCCGGTCTCCAGGTAGAGCTCCAGGGTCACGGGCTCCTCACCGAGCTCGGTGGTCACCTCGCGGTCGAGGTCCTGCGAGGCGGTCTCGCCATCGGACCCCGGGGCGCCGCACGCGGCGAGAAGGCCGACACAGAGACCAAGTCCGGCAACGCCGGCGCGTGACAGCGGGCTATGGGAAAGCTTCTTCACGACGTGCTCCTTCGATGGGGTCCCGCGCGGCGGCTCGCCTCACAGGGCTCCGCGCGACGACGCCACCGTAGTGAAGAGCGTCACGGTCGTCAAGCACTTCTTGTAAAGCACTTTACATCTCGCCTCAGCGCGGTGCCCCTGTGCTCCCGCGGGTGACCACCTGACAGTCGAGGAGGGTGGAACGTCGTTGCGCGTGCCCGCCCATCGCCTCCAGCAGCAGGCGCAGCCCGACCTCCCCGGACTCCTCGAAGGGTTGCCGCACCGTCGACAGCCCCGCGGCCTCGGCCACCGGCCCGTCGTCGAACCCGAGCACCGAGAGGTCGTCAGGGACGCACAGTCCTGCGCGGCCGGCTGCGCGGGCCACCCCCAGCGCAAGGTCGTCGAAGTGTGCCATCACCGCGGTCGGGCGCTCCGCGCTCGCCAGCAGCGCCTCTCCGGCGGCCTGCGCAGCCTGAACCGTTCCTTCGCACTCGGTGACCACCAGGTCGACACCGCCACGGTCTTCGACGGCGGCACGGAACCCACCGAAACGTCGGCGCGCCTGGGAGGCGTAGTCCGACTCCTGCTGCTCCAGGACGTAGCCGATCCGGCGGTGTCCCAGCTCGAGGAGGTGGTTGGCGGCAAGGGCGCCCGCGCTGTAGTCGTCGATGTTCACGACGCTGAAGACCGCACTCGGCGCATCGACCAGCACGACAGGAAGGCCGTGCTGGTGCCACCGGTCCTCGATGTCCTGCTCGATCTGGGATCCCATGACGAGCAGCCCGTCGACCGATCCCCGCAGCGGCATGCTGGCCAGCACCGGCGACGACGCGGTCGCCGCGGACTCGTGATCGATGACCGAGATCTCGATCGGCTCCCCCGCCGCGGCCCGCATCACCCCCACCAGACGCCTCAGGTAGGAGGGGTAGGCGGAGAAGGGAGCCACGACGCCGATGCGCCCCACCCGCTTGCGCGCCAGCTGCGCCGCACTCGCCTTGGGCACGTACCCCAGGCGGTCGGCAGCACCGAGCACGCGCTCCCGCGTCCGCGCACCCACCCGGCCCGGCTTGTTCAGGACGTTGGAGACGGTCGAGATGCTCACGCCCGCCTCACGGGCCACGTCGTAGATGGTGGCGGGCTTGATCTCCGGGGTGGACACGTGGGCACCCTACAAAAGTCCATGGCCGAGGTCCTCGCTCCCGATCCCCGTCCACGAGGACGACGAACGCCCCGGAGCGGTGCTCCGGGGCGTTCGGTCCGACTGGCTGGCGGTGGCGGTGGGATTTGAACCCACGGTGGGTTTCCCCACACATCATTTCGAGTGATGCACCTTCGGCCTCTCGGACACGCCACCGCCGGTGAATGTACCGGAGGCGCCGCGCTCGGGCGAAATCAGTCGGGCACACGGGGTGGTGGCCCGGGGACCTGGCCGCGGGGCCTGGCCGCCCGGCTACGCCGACAGGCTGCCCACCCAGCGCCGCAGCGTCTCCTGCGCGCCCACCTCGTGCAGCAGCCGGCGGGCCTCGAGGTAGGGCTCGGTGAACCGGGCCTCGTCGGCGAGGGCGCCGAAGAGGTCGGGGTCGCGCAGGAAGGCCAGCGGGTCCTGGGCCTGCGCCTGCGCGCGGGCCAGCACGGCCTCGCGGCGCCGGTCGACGACGTCGATCGGCCGCCCCTGCTCGTCGACGCCCTCGGCGTAGCGCGACCACGCGGCCACCACGAGGGCGGCGTGCCTGACCTCGCCGCCGGCAGCGAGCCGCTCGCGGACCACCGGGAGCAGCCACTTGGGGATGCGGTCGGAGCTCTCGGCGCACAGCCGAGCCAGCGTGTCGCGGACCTCGGGGTTCGCGAACCGCTCGACGAGCTGGTGCCGGTAGGCGTCGAGGTCGACGCCGGGCAGCTCGGCCAGGGTCGGGCTGGCCTCCTGCTCCATGTAGCCGAGCAGGAATCGCTCGAAGAGCGGGTCGGCCGACGCCTCGTGCGCGTAGGTGTAGCCCGCCAGCGCACCGAGGTAGGCCAGCGCCTGGTGCCCGGCGTTGAGCAGCCGCAGCTTCATCAGCTCGTACGGCGTCACGTCGGGCACGACCTGCACCCCCACGTCCTCCAGCACAGGCCTTCCCAGCGGGCCGAAGTCGTCCTCGAGCACCCACTGGGTGAAGGGCTCGCAGACCACCGGCCACGCGTCGGAGACCCCCCACCGCGCCGCGAGGTCCTCACGGTCGTCGTCGGTGGTGACCGGGGTGATCCGGTCGACCATCGAGCTCGGGAAGCGCACCTCGGCGGCGATCCAGTCGGCCAGGTCGGGGTCGCGGAGCCGGGCGAAGGCGGTGATCATCCGGCTGGCCACGTGACCGTTGCCCTGGATGTTGTCGCACGACATCACGGTGAACGGCGCCGTGCCGGCGGCCCGGCGGCGCGCGAGCGCCTCCACGACGTACCCGAACGCGGTGACCGGCAGCTCGCCCGGGCCGGCCCGCAGGTCGCGCTGCAGGCCGATGTCGTCGGGATCGAGCTCCCCGGTGACCTGGTGCACGTGGTAGCCACCCTCGGTCACGGTCAGCGACACGATGCGGGTACTGGCGTCGGCGAGCAGGTCGAGCACCCTGGCCCCCTGCTCGGGCGCGAAGAGGTAGTCGACCATCGCCCCGACGACACGCGGCTCGCGCGAGCCGTCGGGGTGCTTGACCACGACCGTGTAGAGGTTGTCCTGCGCGGCCATCGCGTCGGCCATCGCGACGTCGCCGGGCATCAGCCCGACGCCGGTGACGGCCCAGTCGAGCGCCTCGCCCCGGTTCATCAGCGCGTCGAGGTACATCGCCTGGTGCGCGCGGTGGAAGCCGCCCACCCCGAGGTGGGCGATCCCGTGCCGCAGGCGACCTCGGTCGTACGACGGCACCGGCAGCCGGTCGGCGAGCCGGGACAGCGAGTCCAGGCCCAGCGCGGTGGCGGCGGAGGCCGGCAGGCTCACTTGACCGCTCCCAGCGACAGGCCCCGCACCAGCTTGTCCTGGGCCGCGAAGCCGGCGATCATCACCGGCAGCGAGACCAGGGTCGCGGCCGCGCACAGCTTGGCCAGGAACAGGCCCTGGCTCGAGATGAACCCGACCAGGAAGATCGGCGAGGTCGCCGAGACCGTGGCCGTCAGGTTCACCGCGAACATGAACTCGTTCCAGCTGAAGATGAAGCAGATCAGCGCGGTCGCGGCCAGCCCAGGTGAGGCCATCGGCGTCACGATGCTCCACACGGTGCGCAGGAAGCCGGCCCCGTCGACCTGGGCCGCCTCGAGGATCTCGGGCGGGATCTCGGCCAGGAACGACTGCATCATCCAGACCGCGATCGGCATGTTCATCGCCGTGTAGAGCAGGACCAGCGTGTAGATGTTGTCGAGCCCCCCGATCTGCTTGACGATCAGGTAGACCGGCAGCAGCGCCGCGATCGGCGGCAGGAACTTGGTGGAGAGGAAGAAGAACATCACGTCGGTCCACTTCTCCACCGGCCGGATCGACAGCGCGTACGCCGCCGGCACCGCCAGGATGAGCACCAGCAGCGTCGAGACCCCGCTGGCGATCGCGGAGTTGATCAGGAAGGTGCTCGCCCCCCGGTCGAAGACGGCCGCGTAGTTGTCGAAGCTCAGCGGCGCGAAGAGCGACGGCGGGCTGGTGGCCGCGTCGGACTCCTGGTGGAACGAGGTCAGGATCATCCAGAAGACCGGCGCCACGAAGAGCAGGGTCAGCACCCAGGCCAGCGTGGCCCAGCGCCACCCGGCCCGGTCGCCGTCGCCGCTGCTGCTGCGCCGGCGGCGGCGCTTCTGGGCCGGCGGCGGTGCGATGCCCTGGGCGACGTCGCCGGGGTCGGCCCCGTGGGCGTCGAGCGGGTCGGCCGGGTGACGGGTCCCGGTGCTCTGGTCGGGGGTGCGCGTGCTCATCGCTGGTGCTCCTCGCTGAAGAGGGACGAGATGACCCGCAGGGCGAAGGTCGCCACGACGATGGAGCCGATGACGACCACGACGCCGGCCGCAGCGGCCTCGCCGTACTCGAACTTGCGGAACAGGGTCAGGTAGATCTCGTAGGGCAGGTTGGTCGTCGCCGAGCCGGGACCGCCCTGGGTGATGGTGAAGATGGCGTCGAAGGTCTGCAGCACGTAGATCGAGCCCAGCAGGATCGAGAGCTCGATGTAGCGGCGCAGGTGCGGCAGCGTGATGAAGCGGAAGGTCTGCATCCCCGACGCGCGGTCGATCTTGGCGGCCTCGAGCACGTCACCCGGCTGCGACTGCAGCCCGGCGAGCAGGATCAGCATCATGAACGGCGTCCACTGCCAGACCAGGGCCGCGATGACCGCGGGCATCGGGAAGGTGGAGACGTAGTCGATGACCGGCCCCTCCTCGGCCCCGAAGAGCTGCCAGACCCAGTTGAGCGTGCCGTTGAACAGGCCGTAGTCGGGGTTGTAGAGCGCGTGCTTCCAGATCAGCGCCGAGGCCACCGGCATCACCAGGAACGGTGCGATCAGCAGCGTGCGGGCCAGGCCGCGGCCCGGGAACTTGCGGTCCAGCAGGATCGCGAGCATCAGGCCCAGCATCATGCTGATGAGGACCACCGACACGGTGAGCACCATGGTGTTGAGCACCGCGTCGCGCAGCCGGCTGTCGGTGAAGACGGTCCGGTAGTTGTCGAACCCGGCGAACGAGCTGAAGTTGCCCATCCCCAGGAAGTTCTTGTCGCCGGGCTGCAGCACGTTCCAGTTCAGCGTCGAGATGGCGATCGTGAGCAGGAACGGCAGCTGGGTGACGATGATCGTGAAGATCAGCGCCGGCATCAGCGGGCCGCGACGACGCCACTTCTGGGCGCGGGTCAGCTCGTGGCGAGGTGGGCGGGAGCGGTGGCCCGAACGGGCCTGGTCCTCCGGCGCCGGGGTGGCGGTGGCACTCATTCGTCCTCCGGTGGGGCGGTCTCGAGGTGGTGCGAGAGGTGGCGGGCTGGAGCGGGACGTACGTCGGCGGCGCCGGCGCGGGGACCGGGCGGGCCGGCCGGAGCCGGCCCGCCCGGGCGTGGTCACTGGTACTGGGAGGCGACCTCTTCAGCGAGCTCCTGGCCCTGGGCCAGCGCCTCGTCGACGGTGCCCCTGCCGGCGATGGCGGCCGAGATCTCCTGGGAGACCTTGGTGCCGAGGTCGGCGAACTCGGGGACGCCGACGAACTGCACGCCGACGGTCGGGCGGGGCTGGACACCGGGGTCGGTCGGGTCGGCCTCCTCGATGGCCTGCAGCGTGATCGGGCCGAAGGCCTCCGAGACCTCCTGGTACTCGGCGATCTCGTAGGTGCTCTCTCGCTTGCCCGCGGGCAGCCGCGACCAGCCGAGCTCCTCGCCGACGGTCTGCTCGTACTCCTTGGAGGTGGCCCACAACATGAACTCGGCGGCCGCGTCGGAGTTGGTGGTGGTCTCGGGCATCGCCCACGACCAGGTCCACAGCCAGCCGCTGGAGTCGGTCTCCTTGACCGGGGCGAAGGCGTAGCCGACCTTCCCGGCGACATTGCTGACCTGCGGGTCCTCGAGCGAGCCGGCGGCCGAGGTGGCGTCGTACCACATCGCGACCTTGCTCTGGCTCATCGCGTTGAGGCACTCGGTGAAGCCCGCCTGCGCGGCACCGGCCTCACCGTGGTCTCGCACCAGGTCGACGTAGAACTGCACGGCCTCGGTGAACTCGGGGCTGTCGACCTGGGCCTCCCAGTCCTCGGTGAACCAGGTGCCGCCGAAGGTGTTGACCACCGTGGTGAGCGGGGCGAACATCTCGCCCCAGCCCGGCAGGCCGCGCAGGCAGATCCCCTTCATGCCCGGCTGGGCGCCGTCGACCTGGGCCGCGATGTCGGCGACCTCGTCCCAGGTGGGCCGCTCGGGCATCTCGATGCCCTCGTCCTTCAGCACGTCCTTGCGGTACATCAGGAACGACGACTCGCCGTAGAACGGGAGCGCGTAGAGCTGGTCGTCGGAGGAGAGCGAGGCGATCATCGGGTCGAGCAGGTCGTCGACGTCGTAGTCGTCGTCACCCTCGACGTACTCGTCGACCGGCTTCAGCCAGCCGTTCTTGGCCCAGATCGGCACCTCGTAGGCGCCCACCGAGACCACGTCGTACTGGCCGGCGCCGGTGGCGACGTCCTGGGTGACCTTGTCACGGAGCTCGTTCTCGGGGAGCACGGTGTAGTTGACCTCGATGCCGGTGTCGGCGGTGAAGGTGTCCTCGGTGATCTGCTGGATGTCCTGCATCTGCGGGTTGCCGACCATCAGGACGGTGATGGCGCCACCCTCGCCGTCGGTGCCGGCCTCGCCGCCGCCTCCGGCGCCGGCACAGCCGCTGAGTACGAGTCCTGCCACCGCCGGAGCGATGGCTGCTGCGGCGAGCCGCCTCTTCGTGATGCTCATCTGGGTCCTCCCTGGGGTCGTGCGTGTCCGATCGAGCACCGGCCACGGGCGTGGCCGGCAGGCCGACCGTCGACGACGGCCAGCGGGGTGGGGATGTGCGGGCTAGGCGCGCACCACGTGGGGTCCGAGCGCGGCATAGCGGTGCGCCTCGGTGGCGCTGAGGCCCGTGTCGGTGACCAGGACCTCGAAGTCGGCGACGTGTGCGAAGCGGCAGAAGCTCGAGACGCCGAACTTCTTGTGGATGCCGACGAAGACGCGGCGCCGCGAGCGCTGGACGACCAGCCCCTTGACCGCGGCCACGGCCGGGTCGGGGGTGGTCAGCCCGTGCTCACGGGTCACGCCGTTGGCGCCGAGGATGGCCAGGTCGATGACCAGGTCGGCGAGCATGTGGGTGGCCCAGTGGTCGACGGTGGCCATGGTCCGACCACGCACCCGTCCCCCGAGCATCAGGACGGTCACCTCGGGGCGGGCCGCCAGCGCGGTGGCGGTCAGCAGCGACGACGTGACGATGGTCAGCGGGCCGTCGGGACGCAGCGCCTCGGCCACCAGCTGGGGGGTGACGCCCTCGTCGACGTAGACCGTCTCCGCGCCGTCGAGGTGCTGGGCTGCCGCGGTCGCGATGCGGCGCTTCTGGTCGAGACCGCTGGCGCTGCGGGTGGCGACGTCGGTCTCGTAGCCGGCGCTCTCGACGGGGTAGGCCCCGCCGTGCACCCGCTGCAGCACGCCGCGGTCGACGAGGTGGCGCAGGTCGCGGCGCACGGTCTCGGGCGCCACCCCCAGCTCGACGGCCAGGCCGCCGACCTCGACGCGCCCCGACGACCGGGCCCGCTCGAGGATCTCGCGGTGGCGTCTGGTGGCCTCCATCGCGTCCATCTCCCCTCGACCGCTCGGGCTGGTGTCCCCGGTGCCGCTGTCGGTCTGTGACTGGTGTCACAGGCTCGTGACAACCATGGTGCGCCCGCTGTCCGCCATCTGACCAGCCCGATCGGGCGGTCGCGGATGCCCGAGTGCTGCCCACTTCGATCGCTCGAAGCCGCACTGCTGCGCACATCTCGGCGCCGCCCCCGTCCGGAACCGGCCGTCCGGGCCGCCCGGATGTCCGTTCGGTGCCCGGTCGGGCGTGCCGGCCCTCACGGCCGGGCGCCCGGTGCAGCGGGTTGTCCTCAGCCCATCGGGTCGACCAGCAGCACGTGCAGCCGGCGAGGGCCGTGCACCCCCTCGACACGGTCGAGCTCGATGTCACTGGTGGCCGAGGGCCCGCTGATCCAGGTCAACGCGCGCCCCGCGCGCACCGCGGAGGCAAGCCGGTCGACGGCGTCGGGGACGTCGGGCACGACCTGGTCGGCGCGCACCACCACGATGTGGCGGTCGGGCACCAGGCTCAGGGCCCGGCGGCCCTGGCCCGGCCCGTGGTCGAGCACGATCGTGCCGGTCTCGGCGATCCCGGCGCTGGCGGTGGTGAGCACCGCGTCGACGCGGTCGAGGTCGGCGGCCGAGAGGTGGTCGTCAGGCATCCCGCGCTCCCCCAGCGCCTCGAGGAGCGCCTCGTCGAGCCCGCCAGGTACGACGACCCGGTCGGTCGGCGCGAGCAGGCCGGCGACGTGGGCGGCCAGGTCGGCGGCCGTCACCCGCTCCACCACGGCGCGGTAGTCGGCCACCCGCTCGGCGAACAGGTCGAGCACCTGGGCGGGCGTGCCCGCGGGACCGGCCGGCGCCGGGACCGGCTCGGGCGTGGGGACGACCCCCGTCAGCGCCGCACGCACCCGGTCGAGCACCTCGGCGCGGGCGCCGGTCGGGTCGGCCGGGTAGCGGTGAGCTGGCAACTGTTCCGGCTCCGGGACCGGTTGCTGGCCCACCGCCGGGGCGGGCTCAGCGGCGGGCGGCTCGGGCGGCGGTGCCTCAGCAACCGGACTGCTGGGCAGGCCGGTTGCCTGCTCACCGCCGACCCCGGGGCCGGCGCCGGCGCCGGGCTCGGTGCGGCCGCCGTCGGTGCGGGCCCACCAGGCCCGGAACGACTCGCGGGGTGGGGCGGGCAGGTCGCGGGCGCCGGTCCAGGCTGCGGCGCCCGGGCCGGGCAGGCGTCCCGCCGCGGGGCGACCGCCCGGCAGCGTCGTACGCGACAGGCGCGCCAGGACCCGCCCCGAGAGACCGGAGGCCTTCTCGACCAGGCCCAGCCGCGAGGCGTCGGAGAAGGCCCAGGCGGCGGCCTTCATGGCCAGCGCCTCCGCCTTCGGCACCCGGTCGCCGCGGTGGGAGTCGACGACCTTGGAGCGCAGGTGCACCAGCACCTCGGGGATGTCGATGCGCACCGGGCAGGCCTCGAAGCAGGCCCCGCACAGCGACGAGGCGTAGGGCAGCGAGTCGGTCTGGGCCCGGACCCCGGCGTCGGGCTCCTCGGGATCGGCCAGCAGCGGGTTGAGGATCGCCCCGATCGGGCCCGGGTAGACCGAGCCGTAGGCGTGCCCGCCGGTGCGCTCGTAGACCGGGCACACGTTGAGGCAGGCCGAGCAGCGGATGCAGCGCAGCGCCTGGCGACCGGTGGCGTCGGCCAGGGCGCGGGTGCGGCCGTTGTCCAGCAGCACCACGTGCACCTCCCGCGGCCCGTCCGCGCCGCCGTCGGGGTCGGTGACCCCGGACCAGGTCGAGGTGTAGGGGTTCATCCGCTCCCCGGTCGAGGAGCGCGGCAACAACCGCAGCAACGGGTCGAGCTCGGCCCAGGTCGGCACCACCTTCTCGATCCCCACGACCGAGACGAGCACCTCGGGCAGGGTCAGGCACATCCGCCCGTTGCCCTCCGACTCCACCACCACCAGCGTCCCGGTCTCCGCGACCGCGAAGTTGGCGCCCGAGACCCCCACCTTGGCGCGCAGGAACTTCTCGCGCAGGTGGTCGCGTGCCGCCCCGGCCAGCACGGCCGGCTCGTCGGACAGGTCCGCCGGCGCGGGGCGGCCGACCTCGGCCATCCGGCGCAGGAAGATCTCACGGATCTCGGCGCGGTTGCGGTGGATCGCCGGCACCAGGATGTGCGAGGGCAGGTCCTCGCCCAGCTGCACGATCAGCTCGGCCAGGTCGGTCTCCCACGCCGCGATCCCCTGCGCCTCCAGCGCCTCGTTGAGCCCGATCTCCTGGGTGGCCATCGACTTCACCTTGACCACCTCGTCGGCCCCGTGGGCCCGCGCGACCTCCACGACGACCGCGTTCGCCTCCGCGGCATCACGCGCCCAGTGCACGGTCGCACCGGCCGCGGTCAGCGTGCGCTCCAAGGTCTCCAGGTGGGTGGCCAGGTCGTCGAGGGCACGCTGCTTGACCGCCGCCCCGGCCAGGCGCAGGTCCTCCCAGATCCCCGCCTGCTCCAGCTCGCCCACCACCGCAGCACGCTTGCTGCGGATCACCCCCGTCGCGTGCGCCAGGTTGTGCCGCAGCTGGGTGTCGCCCAACGCAGCCCGTGCCGCCTCCGGGAAGGCCGGCATCCCCACGAACGTCCCGCTCACGACTGTCCCTCCGTGCCCTCGGTCGCCGCCAGCACCTCGGCCAGGTGCACCACCCGCACCCCCGAACGCTGCCGCGACAGCACCCCACCCACGTGCATCAGACAGCTGTTGTCACCGGCCACCAGCACCTCCGCGCCCGTCGAGCGCACATGACGTGCCTTGTCCGCACCCATCGCCACCGACGTGTCGGCGTTCTTCACCGCGAACGTCCCACCGAAACCGCAGCACTCCTCGGCCTTCGGCAGCTCCACCAGCCGCAGACCCCGCACCGCCTCCAGCAGCCGCCGAGGCCGGTCGCCCACCCCCAGCATCCGCAACGAGTGGCACGTCGGGTGGTAGGTCACCGTGTGCGGGAAGTAGGCCCCCACGTCGATCACCCCCAGCACGTCGACCAGGAACTCGCTCAGCTCGTACGTCGGCGGCGCCGCCGCCACCGCGCCCACCAGGCCCGGGTCGCTGCCGTTCGCGACCCCGCGCTCGGCCACCAGCCCGTGCTGGTGACGCGCCGAGCCCGCGCACGACCCGCTCGGGGTCACGATCGCGTCGTACCCCGCGAACGCGTCGACATAGGTCCGCACCACGGGCACCGCCTCGTCGAGGTAGCCCGTGTTCACCATCGGCTGCGCACAGCACGTCTGCGCCGCCGGGAACTCCACCTCGCAGCCCAGCCGCCGCAGCAGCCGCACCACCGCCTTGCCGGTCTCGGGGAACATCGCGTCGTTGACGCACGTGACCGACAGGGCTACTCGCATGGGACCACTCTCCGGGGCAGGGACGGTGCGTGTCATCAGTGCCGCGCGGTGGGTCGTGGCCACGACCCGCCGAGGGAGCCCTCAGGCCAGCCCGACCCGCTGCACGAACTCGTTGACGAAGGCCCCGTCGGGGTCGACGCGTCGCCGCAGCGCCCGGAAGTCCTCGGCCCGCTCGTACGCCGTCGCCGCGGTGAACCCGGGCCCGAAGACCTTGCCCCAGTGCGGACGCGGGGCGAAGGGAGCCAGCGCCGACTCGACCCGCTCGACGGCGGCGGCCACCTCGGCCGGCCGGTTGCGCCAGGTGAAGTGCAGGGCCAGCGAGTCGCGGCCCTGCGCCGGCGAGAGCCACAGGTCGTCGGCGGCGACCGTGCGCAGCTCGCTGGCGTGCAGCAGCGGGTCGAGCTCCTCGCCCAGTCCGCGCAGCGCGGCGAGCGCCGGGCCGGCCTGCTCGAGGGGCACGAACCACTCGCTCTGGATCTCGTCGCCCTGGCTGGGCTCGCGGTCGTGGCGGAAGTGCGGGAGCCGTTCGATCCAGGGGCCGTCGGTGCCCCGCAGGGTCATCGAGTCCCCCAGCCCGAGCAGCGGCGACCCGGCGCCAGCGGCGACGGCCTCCCCCATGAGCCCGGCGGCGCGGTCGAGGTCGCGGCCGGGGTCCGGCACCCGGGCCTTGACCAGCACCTCGCCCACCAGGTCTCCGCTCCACCGGGTGAAGACGCTGGTGCTGAAGCCGAGGCCCAGGACTCCCACCGGGTCGGCGAGCAGGTCGTCCCAGCGCAGGTCGAGGTGCAGCTCCTGGCGCAGGTCGTAGGGCGCCACCAGGTCGAGCTCGACCTCGACGACCACGCCCAGCGCCCCGAGCGCGACCACGCTCCCGAGGTGGTCGGGCTCCCCGCGGCGCACCGTGCGCAGCGCCCCGTCGGGCCCCACCAGCACCAGCGAGGCGACCGCAGCGCCCAGGGCCTGGTTGGCGGTGCCCGAGCCGTGGGTGCCGGTGGCGACGGCCCCGGCGGTCGAGATGTGCGGCAGCGAGCCCATGTTGGGCAGCGCCAGGCCCGCCTCGTGCACGGCGCGGGCCACGACGGCGTACCGCTGGCCGCCGCGGACGGTGACCGTGCGCGCGTGCGGGTCGACGACGACTGGGTCGGGGAAGCCCGTGGTGCTCAGCAGCGTGCCGTCGGTGTCGCAGAGGTCGTTGAAGGAGTGCCGGGTGCCCAGCACGCGCACCTTCGTCGCCGCCTCGACCTCGCGCTGGACCTCGGCGACGCTGCGGGCCTCCACGAAGCGGGCCGCGCGGTAGGTGTGCGAGCCCGCCCAGTTGCGGATCGACCCGGCCGGGCCGGCCCCGTTCACGACCCCGCCCCGGCCCCGCGGTGCGCGGCGAAGAACTCCTGCAGCAGCGCGGCCGACTCGTCGGCGAGCACCCCGGCGACCACCTCGGGGCGGTGGTTGAGACGGCGGTCGCGCACCACGTCCCAGAGGCTGCCCACGGCCCCGGCCTTGTCGTCGTACGCCGCGAAGACGACGCGCTCGACCCGGCTCAGCACCGCCGCGCCGGCGCACATCGTGCACGGCTCGAGGCTCACCACGAGGGTGCACCCCTCCAGCCGCCACTCGCCCCGCGCCTGCGCCGCCGCCCGCAGCGCGACCACCTCGGCGTGCCCGGTGGGGTCGGCCTCGGCCTCGCGCACGTTGCGGCCGCGGCCCAGCACGGCACCGGTCGCGTCGACGACCACGGCGCCGATCGGCACGTCGCCGGTGGCCAGCGCGGCGCGCGCCTCGTCGAGGGCAGCGCGCATCTCCGGCTCCCAGGGGCCGGTGGGGCGGGGGGTGGCGCTCACGCCGAGGTCAGGCCGACCACGTCGTCGAAGAGCTCGCCGAAGCCCAGGCGACGCGCGACCTCGGAGAGCAGCTCGTCGGGGTAGAGCTCCTCGTCGTCGATGAGCTCGGCCATGGTCGCGGCGCTGACACCCAGGTCGGCCAGCAGGCCGACCTCACCGGCCGGCTCCGGCTCGTCGTCGTCCTCGGGGTCGGGCAGGTGCAGGTGCTCGAGCACCGAGGCCGCCAGCTCCCACTCCTCGGCCGCCGTCACGTCGGAGAGCAGCAGACGGGTGGTGCCGCCCGAGACGCGCACCAGCACGAAGAAGTCCTCGTCGATCGCGACCAGGCCCAGGGTCCCGGCGTCGCCGGGGAAGCGGCGCAGCGCGCTCGCGAGCACGTCGACGTCCTCGAGGTGGTCGTGGGTCAGCTCGGCGACCACCCACTCGCCGTCGGTGCGGTAGGCCGCCAGCGCGAAGTCGACCTCGTCGAACTGCTCGACCATGGGGACACCCTCCGGGACGGACGAACCACGCTGCTGCACGGACGTGCGGCACTTCCTACAGTGACAGACGTCCGGGTGTGGCGACCAGCCCCTTTCCCGCGGCCCACCCCTCCGGGGCGGCGCACTAGGGTGTCGCCATGCGCACCCACGTCGTGGACCACCCGCTCGTCACCCACAAGCTCACCACGCTGCGGGACCGGAGCACCGACTCCCCGACGTTCCGGGCGCTGACCGACGAGCTGGTCACCCTGCTGGCGTACGAGGCCACCCGAGACGTGCGGGTCTCGACCGTCGAGATCCAGACCCCCGTCTCCCCCGCCACCGGCGTCCGGCTCGACTCCCCGAAGCCGCTCGTGGTGCCGATCCTGCGCGCCGGCCTGGGCATGCTCGACGGGATGATGCGCCTGCTGCCGACCGCGGAGGTCGGCTTCCTGGGCATGGTGCGCAACGAGGAGACGCTCGAGGCGTCCACGTACGCCGAGCGGCTGCCCGACGACCTGTCGGGCCGCCAGTGCTACGTGCTCGACCCGATGCTGGCCACCGGCGGCACCCTGGCCGCCGCCATCCGCTTCCTCACCGACCGCGGCGCCGACCACATCACCGCGATCTGCCTGCTCGCCGCCCCCGAGGGCTGCGAGCGCCTGGCCGCCGACCTCGAGGGCCTCGACGTGCCGGTCACGGTCGTCACCGCGGCGATGGACGAGCGGCTCAACGAGAAGGGCTACATCGTGCCCGGGCTCGGCGACGCCGGCGACCGGCTGTACGGCGTGGCCGGCTGAGGGCTCTCCGACGCCCGGCTCTACCCTCGGGGGCATGCTCTCCGCCCATGCGCTGACCCGCGACTTCGGCGAGCGTCGCGCCGTCGACCGGGTCGACCTGACCGTCCGGCCCGGTCGCATCACCGGCTTCGTCGGCGCCAACGGCGCCGGCAAGACCACCACCATGCGGATGCTGATGGGGGTGCTGGGCCCCAGCTCCGGCGAGGTGCGGTGGCACGGTCGCCCCGCGACCGCCGAGGACCGCCGCGGGTTCGGCTACATGCCCGAGGAGCGGGGCCTCTACCCGCGCATGAAGCTCGCCGAGCAGCTGGCCTTCTTCGCCCGCCTGCACGGCGCGGGACGGTCGGAGGCCCGGGCCCGGGCCGGCGAGCTCCTCGAGTTCTTCGACCTCGGCGACCGTGCCGACGACCTGCTCGACAGCCTCTCGCTGGGCAACCAGCAGCGGGTCCAGATCGCGGCCGCCCTGGTGCACCGACCCACCGCGCTGGTGCTCGACGAGCCGTTCAGCGGGCTCGACCCGCACGCGGTCGACGCGATGCTCGAGCTGCTCCAGCGCGAGGCGGGCGAGATCCCGGTGCTCTTCTCCAGCCACCAGCTCGACCTGGTCGAGCGGATCTGCGACGACGTCGTCGTGCTCGCCGGCGGGCGGGTGGTCAGCGCCGGGTCGGTCGACGACCTGCGCTCGCAGGAGACGCCGAGCTACCGGGTCGAGGTGGTCGGTCACGACGCGGGCTGGGTGCGCGACCTCGCCGGCGTCCGGGTCGACTCCATCGACGCGTCGGTGGTCCGGCTCAGGCTCGCCGGCCTGCCGCCCGCCGAGCTGGTGCCGGCCCTCGCCGCCCGCGGGGGCGTCCTCGAGGTCACCCGCGTACGTCCGTCCCTCTCCGAGATCTTCCGCGAGGTCACCCGATGAGCACGCCAGGACCCTCGACGCCGCCGGCCGGCCAGGTGTGGCGGGCGGTGGCCGCCCGCGAGCTCAGCACCCAGGCGCGCAGCAAGGCCTTCCTGCTCAGCGCCGGGTTCCTGGCGGTCGGCCTGGTGGGGCTGATCATCGTGCTCAGCATCGTGTCGGGTCGCGAGACGACCCGCGACGTCGCCGTCGTCGACGACCTGGGCAGCGCCGCGGTCGACCGGGCCGCCGCACTCGCCGGCGAGCTCGACGACGACCTGACCCTGCGCAGCACCGCCGCCGCCTCGCCCGCCGACGCCGAGCGGGCGCTGCGCGAGGGCGAGGCCGACCTCGCACTGCTGCCGGCGGCCGGCGCCGGCTACGAGCTGGTCGGCGACGACGACCTCCCCGACACCGCGGCGCAGGCCCTCGGTGCCGCGACCACCGAGCTGCTCACCCAGCGCAACGCCGAGGAGCAGGGCGTCGACCTCGACGCCCTGGCCGCCGGCGTACAGGTCGAGGAGCGGCTGCTCGATCCGGGGCCCGACGACCAGGGGCTGCGGGAGGCCGCCGCGCTCCTGCTCGTGGTGCTGTTCTTCGTCACCGCGATCACCTTCGGGATGGCGATGGCCTCGACCGTGACCCAGGAGAAGGAGAGCCGGGTCGTGGAGATCCTGGCCGCGGCGGTGCCGATCCGCGCCCTGCTGTGGGGCAAGATCGTCGGCACCAGCGCCCTCGCCTTCGCCCAGACCCTGCTGCTGGTGCTCATCGGCGTGGTCGCGCTGCTGGTCACGGGCCAGGCCTCGGCGCTCGGGGTGCTCGGCGGCGCGATCGCCTGGTACGTCGTGTTCTTCGTGCTCGGCTTCGTGACGCTGGCCAGCCTCTGGTCGGTCGCGGGGTCGATGGCCAGCCGCCAGCAGGACCTGCAGGGCACCACCGCACCGCTGCAGGCGCTGCTGATGGCGCCGTACTTCGTGGCCATCACCGCCGGCGAGAGCGTGCAGACGGTCTTCTCGATGCTGCCGGTGGTCAGCACCATGGTGATGCCCGCCCGGCTGGCCCAGGGCCCCGTCCCGGCCTGGCAGCTCGCGGTGGCCGTGGGCGTGACCCTGCTGGCCGCCGTGGTGCTGGTGCGGTTCTCGGCCCGCGTCTACGAGCGCACCCTGCTGCAGACCGGTCGGCGGATCTCCTTCGGCGAGGCGCTGCGCCACGCCCGCTGAGCGACCTCCGCTCAGGCGCCCTTGCCGGTGACCGTCACGGGCACGTTGCCGCGGGTGGCCTTGGAGTAGGGGCACACCTGGTGGGCCGCCTCGACGAGCTCCTGGGCCCTCGCGTCGTCGACGCCGGGGATGGTCGCGGTGATGTCGACGGTGACGGCGAACGACTCGCCCTCGGGGCCGAAGCCGACCGCGATCTCCAGGGTCGAGTCCGCGGCGTCCACGCCGTGCTTCTTGGCGACCAGGCCCAGCGCGCCCTGGAAGCAGGCGCCGTAGCCGACCGCGAACAGCTGCTCGGGGTTGGTGCCGGTGCCGGGACCGCCGGTCTCCTTCGGCGCGGTCAGGGTCAAGTCGAGGATGCCGTCGTCGGACTTGGCGTGGCCCTGTCGGCCGCCCTTCACGGTGGCGCGGGCGGTGTAGACGATCTTCTCCGGTGTGTTGGTCATGGCTCCAGCCAACCCGGCCGCGCAGCGAGCTGTCTCACCCCCGTGGCGCCGGCGGTCGTGAGTTTCATCGGCCGGCCGACGGAGCTGGCGGGTGGACGATGAAGCTTCATCGGCCACCCACGAGTTTCATCGGCCGGCCGATGAAACTCCCCTCGGCGGGCGGTCAGAGCGCCTTGACGGCCGCGAGCAGCTTGGCCAGCGAGTCCTTGGCGTCACCGAAGAGCAGGGTGGTACGGGGGTCGAAGAGCAGCTCGTTCTCGATGCCGGCGAAGCCCGGGCGCATCGAGCGCTTGAGGAAGACCACCTGCCGCGCCTGGTCGACGTCGAGGATCGGCATCCCGTAGATCGGCGCCGAGGGGGTGCTGCGGGCGGCCGGGTTGACCACGTCGTTGGCGCCCACGACCAGCACCACGTCGGTCTGCTTGAAGTCGCCGTTGATGTCGTCCATCTCGGCGAGCTGCTCGTAGGGCACCTGCGCCTCGGCGAGCAGCACGTTCATGTGGCCCGGCATCCGCCCGGCGACCGGGTGGATCGCGTAGTCGACCTTCGCCCCGCGGGCCAGCAGCACCTCGACGAGCTCGCGCAGGGTGTGCTGGGCCTGGGCCACGGCGAGCCCGTAGCCGGGCACCACGATGACCCGGTCGGCGTACGCCAGCAGGATCGCGACGTCCTCGGGTCCCGAGGAGCGCACCGGGCGGTCGGAGGCCTCGCCGGCGCCCAGGGTCGAGCCGCCGCGCAGCGCCCCGAAGAGGATGTTGGCCACCGACCGGCCCATCGCCCGCGCCATCAGCAGGGTCAGGAAGGTGCCGGCCGCGCCGACCAGGGTGCCGGCGACCAGCAGCACCACGCTGCCGAGCACGTAGCCGCCAGCGGCGACGGTCAGGCCGGTGAAGGCGTTGAGCAGCGAGATCACGATCGGCACGTCGGCCCCGCCGACCGGCAGCACCAGCAGCACGCCCAGTGCGAGGCCCACGAGCGCCAGCACGACGCCGAGCGCCAGCGACGCCTCGAGCACGACCAGCACCGAGAGCCCGACGCCACCCAGCAGCGCGGCCGCGAACGCGACCGGGAGCCCGGGGAAGACCACCGGGCGCGAGGTCATCAGCTCCTGCAGCTTGGCGAAGGTGACCGCCGAACCGGCGAAGGAGACCGAGCCGACCACGATCGTGAACGCCGTGGCGACGAGGTCGAAGGCGGGGGTGCCCGCACCCATGTGCTGCAGCTCCAGCAGCGCCACCAGGGCCGCCGCGCCGCCGCCGACGCCGTTGAAGAGCGCCACCATCTGCGGCATCTGGGTCATCTGGACCCTGCGCGCGCCCACGACCCCGACGCCGGAGCCGACCGCGATCGCGGCCAGCATCTGCGGCACGTGGTCGAGCTCGAGGTAGACGAACGGCACCGTCACCGCGACCACCGCGGCACCCGCGCCGACGAGGTTGCCCAACCGCGCGGTGCGCGGGCCGGAGAGCCCCTTGAGGGCCAGCACGAAGCAGACCGCGCAGCCCAGGTAGACCAGCTGCACCCAGGTCGGCATCACCGGTCGGACCTCGGTGCAGGCGACGGGCTCTTCGGGGGGGCGACGGGGGGCGGAGCCCCCCGTCTGCGCCCGAACATCTGCAGCATGCGGTCGGTGACCACGAACCCGCCGACCATGTTGATGGCGGCCAGCACGATGGCGACCAGCCCGACGACCAGCGCAGGTGTGGAGTCGGTGGCGCCGGTGACGATCACCGCGCCGAGCAGGATGATCCCGTGGATCGCGTTGGCCCCCGACATCAGCGGCGTGTGCAGCGTCGAGGAGACCTTCGAGATCACCTCGGTGCCCACGAAGACGCTGAGCACGAAGATGGTCAGCCAGACCACGCCCTCGCTCACTGGACCTCCCCTTCCGCCGGGCCCTCGACGAGCACCCGGGTCGGCTCGTGCCGGATCACGCCGGCGTGGGTCACGCAGGCACCGGCCAGGATCTCGTCGTCGAGGTCGAGCACCAGCTCGCCCTCGGGCGCGAGCAGCGTGACCAGGTTGACGACGTTCTGGGCGTAGAGCCGCGAGGCCGGGCCGGGCATCTGGGCCGGCACGTTGCGCCCACCCCACACCTGGGCCTCCCCGATGCGCACGACCTCCCCGGCGACCACGCCCTCGACGTTGCCGCCCGAGTCGGCCGCGAGGTCGACCACGACCGAGCCGGGCCGCATCTGCTCGACCATCGTCCGCGTCACCAGCACCGGCGCGGTGCGCCCGGGCACGGCCGCGGTGGTGATCAGCCCGTCGGCGGCGGCGACATACGGCGCCAGCAGGTCGCGCTGCAGCCGCGAGCGCTCCTCGCTCATCTCGCGGGCGTAGCCGCCGGCGCCCTCGAGGGTGGGCAGGTCGAGCTCGATGGCCTGCGCGCCCATCGAGCGGATCTCCTCGGCGGCGGCCGCACGCACGTCGTACGCCTTGACGACCGCGCCGAGCCGCTTGGCGGTCGCGATCGCCTGGAGGCCCGCGACGCCGGCGCCGAGCACCACGACCTCGGCGGGCGGGACGGTGCCCGCGGCGGTCATGTTGAGGGGGAAGAAGCGGCGCAGCAGGCCGGCGCAGACGATCGCGCAGCGGTAGCCGGCGACCAGCGACTGCGACGACAGCGCGTCCATCGACTGGGCTCGCGAGATCCGCGGCACCAGCTCCATGGCCAGGCTGGTCACCGACAGGTCGCGCAGGTCGCGCACCAGGTCGGGCTCGAGCGCGGTCGGCAGGAACGAGACCGTCACGGCGCCGGCGGGCAGCCGCCGGGCCGCCTCGCGGGTCAGCGGCTGCACCGAGAGCACCAGCTCGGCATCGGGGAGCGGGTCGTCGACGACGCTCGCGCCCGCCTCGGCGTACGCCGCGTCGTCGGCCAGGGCGCCCAGCCCGGCGCCGGTCTCGACCAGCACCTGGTGGCCCAGCCCGGTCAGCTTGGCGACGAGCTCGGGCACCAGCGCCACCCGGGCCTCGGCCTCCCGCGTCTCGCGCACGACTGCGACTCTCACCCTGGTCAACCTAGGGGAGATCGCCGGCGACCGCGCGTCACTCGCCGGAGCCGACCTCGACGCGTTCGAGCACCTCGTGGCGGGGCCGGCGGCGGGCACCCTGCCCCAGGTGGGAGGCCACGAGCGCGACGCTGCCCGCTCGCCAGGTGGGCCCGCGGTAGCCGTCGAGCAGGCGCACCCAGTCGTCGACGTGCCCGGCGCGCCGCAGCCGGGCCACGGTCACGTGCGGGCGGAAGCGCTGGCCGTCGACCCGCGCGCCGCTGACCGCGCCGGCGGTGCGGCAGCCCACGGCGAGGCGTTCCAGCTCGTCGTGCGGCTCGGCGTCGACACCGGCCCACAGCACCCGCGCCGCGGCGGGGTCGGGGAACGCGCCGCCCCCGGCCACGCGGGCCTCGACCGGCGTACGCCGCGCGGCCGCGGAGCGCAGCCGCTCCGCCACCTCGTCGAGGCGCCACTCCTCGACGTCGCCGTAGAAGGCCAGGGTGACGTGCAGGTGCTCGGCCAGGCTCCACCGGAAGTCGGCGGCCCCGCGCCGTACCTCGAGGAACGCGTCGAGGTGCTCGACCGCCTCGGTCGGTGGCACCAGTGCAGCGAAGAGACGCACCCCGCCAACCTAGCCGCGACCCGGCCCGGATCTCCCGCCCACCCGGCCCGTTCTTCGCGTCGAGCCGGCGCAGATCTCCCACCGAGCCGGCCCGGACCTGCACGGGGAGGTTCGGGCCGGGTCGGTGCGAGGTCTGGGCCGGGTCAGCGCGAGATTCAGGCCGGGTCGGCGCGAAGTTCGGGCCGGGTCAGACGACGTGGGCGCCGAGGAGGGTGCCGATCAGGTAGGTGACGGCCATGGCGAAGAGGCCGCCGGCGACGTTGCGCAGCACCGCCCGGCCGGTGGGGCCGTAGCCCAGCTTGGCGCTGGCCCAGCCGGTGAGGGCCAGGGCCAGGGCGACCGTGCCCATGGTCACGCCCACGCGCAGGTCGGCGACGACGAGCAGGATGGTCAGCAGCGGCAGCAGCGCGCCGATGGTGAAGGCCAGCATCGAGGCGCCGGCCGCCGCCCAGGGGCTGGTCAGGTCGTCGGGGTCGATGCCGAGCTCGGCCTCGGCGTGGGCGCCCAGGGCGTCGTGCCCGGTCAGCTGCAGGGCGACCTGCAGCGCCAGGTCCTCGTCGAGCCCCTTGCCGACGTAGATGGCGGCGAGCTCGGCGAGCTCCTCCTCGGGCTCCTCCTCGAGCTCGCGGCGCTCCTTGTCGAGCAGCGCCTGCTCGGAGTCGCTCTGGGTGCTCACCGAGACGTACTCGCCCGCCCCCATGCTCATCGCCCCGGCGGCGACCGCGGCGACGCCGGCGACCAGGATCGCGTTGCGGTCGGTGGTCGCGCCCGCGACGCCGACGACCACGCCGGCGGTCGAGACGATCCCGTCGTTGGCGCCCAGCACCGCGGCGCGCAGCCAGTTGAGACGGTTGTTGATGCTGCTGCCGTGCGGCTCGTCGTCGTGACGGGCCACCTCGACCGTGGACAGGTCGAGATCGGGGTCGAGCGCGGATCTCGTCTCGGGGGTCATGGGTCCATCATCCGTGGACCCACGACCCCCGACAACGAAGGTGAGGCTGCGCTCAGCGGCCCCGCCGGGGCGCTCAGAGGCCGAGGTCGCGGCCGATGAGCTCCTTCATGATCTCGTTCGAGCCGGCCCAGATCTTCGAGACGCGGGCGTCGCGCCAGGCCCGCGCCACGCGGTACTCGTTCATGAAGCCGTAGCCCCCGTGCAGCTGCACGCAGTGGTCGAGCACGTCGTTCTGCACCTGGCTGGTCCACCACTTGGCCTTGGCCGCGTCGACCGGGGTGAGCTCGCCCTTGTCGTGGGCCACGACGCACTGGTCGACGTACGCCTCGGCGACCTCGATAGCGGTGAACTGCTCGGCGAGCAGGAACTTGTTGTGCTGGAACTGCCCGATCGACTGTCCGAAGGCCTTGCGGTCCTTGGTGTACTGCAGCGTCTCGACCAGGATCTGCTTGGCGTGGTGCACGTTGGAGATCGCGCAGCCCAGGCGCTCCTGCGGGAGCTTCTGCATCATCGCGATGAAGCCGCCGCCGAGCTCGCCGATGACGTGGTCGTCGCCGAGGCGCACGTTCTCGAAGAACAGCTCGGCGGTGTCGGACTCGTCCTGGCCGACCTTGTCGAGCTTGCGCCCGCGGCTGAAGCCCGGGGCGTCGGAGGGGATGGCGAAGAGCGTGATGCCGCGCGCGCCCTTCTCGGGGTCGGTGCGCACCGCGGTGATCACCAGGTCGGCGGAGTAGCCGTTGGTGATGAAGGTCTTGGAGCCGTTGATGACCCACTGGTCGCCGTCGCGCACGGCGGTGGTCTTCAGCGCGGCCAGGTCGGAGCCGCCGGAGGGCTCGGTCATGCCGATGGCGAGCAGGATCTCGCCGGCCGCGACGCCGGGCAGCCAGCGCTGCTTCTGCTCCTCGGTGCCGAGCTCGACGATGTACGGCGCGGTGATGTCGGCGTGGATGCCCCAGCACGAGCCCAGCGCGGCGTTGACCTTGTTGAGCTCCTCGGCGGCGACCGCGTTGAACCGGTAGTCCCCGGCGCCCACGCCGCCGTACTCCTCGGGGATCTCCAGGCCCAGGAACCCCTGCTTGCCGGCCTCGAGCCAGAACTCGCGCGGCAGGGCCTTGTCGGCCGCGTGCTGCTCGACGTCCGGGATCACCGACCGCTCCAGGAACTCGCGCACAGACGCGCGGAAGGCCTCGTGGTCCTCGTCAAAGATGCTCCGCTTCATGGCGCACATGCTACCGGCGGGTAGCGCGTGTGGCACAGCAGCGAGCGGGGAAGGCCCCCTTGCGGGTGGGCATGGACGGGGCCCGCCCGTGCTTTGATCGATCCAACCCGCACCACCCACGCACTCGAGGGAGCACCACCCGCATGGAGACCTGGCCCGGAACCGCCTACCCGCTCGGCGCGACGTTCGACGGGAGCGGCACCAACTTCGCGCTCTTCAGCGAGGTGGCCGACAGCGTCGTGCTGTGCCTCTTCGACGACGACCCCGAGCACCCCGACGGGCCGCTGCTCGAGACCTGCGTGGAGCTGCAGGAGGTCGACGCGCACGTCTGGCACTGCTACCTGCCGACGATCCAGCCCGGGCAGCGCTACGGCTACCGCGTGCACGGCCCGTGGGACCCCGAGCAGGGCCTGCGCTGCAACCCCAACAAGCTGCTGCTCGACCCCTACGCCAAGGCGACCTGGCGCGAGATCGACTGGGACCCCAGCCTCTTCGCCTACACCTTCGGCGAGGAGGACTCCCGCAACGACGACGACTCCGCGCCGCACATGACCCTCGGCGTGGTCATCAACCCGTTCTTCGACTGGGAGGGCGACCGCCGCCCGCGCGTCGACTACAACGACACGGTCGTCTACGAGGCCCACGTCAAGGGCCTGACCCAGCTGCACCCCGACGTCCCCGAGGAGCTGCGCGGCACGTACGCCGGCGTCGCGCACCCGTCGGTCGTGGAGCACCTCAAGAAGCTCGGGGTGACCGCGGTCGAGCTGATGCCGGTGCACCAGTTCATCCAGGACAACACGCTGCTCGAGAAGGGGCTGCGCAACTACTGGGGCTACAACACCCTGGGCTTCTTCGCCCCGCACGCCGACTACTCGGCCTCCGCGCACGCCGGGGTCGGTCGCGGCCAGCAGGTCCAGGAGTTCAAGGCGATGGTCAAGGAGCTGCACGCCGCCGGCATCGAGGTGATCCTCGACGTGGTCTACAACCACACGGCCGAGGGCAACCACCTGGGCCCGACCCTGAGCATGAAGGGCATCGACAACCAGGCCTACTACCGCCTCGTCGAGGACGACCCGCGCTACTACATGGACTACACGGGCACCGGCAACACGCTCAACGTGCGCCACCCGCACTCGCTGCAGCTGATCATGGACTCGTTGCGCTACTGGGTCACCGAGATGCACGTCGACGGCTTCCGCTTCGACCTGGCCTCCGCGCTGGCGCGCGAGTTCTACGAGGTCGACCGGCTGGCGACGTTCTTCGAGCTCGTCCAGCAGGACCCGGTCGTGAGCCAGGTCAAGCTGATCGCCGAGCCGTGGGACGTGGGCCCCGGCGGCTACCAGGTCGGCGGCTTCCCGCCGCAGTGGACCGAGTGGAACGGCGCCTACCGCGACACCGTGCGCGACTTCTGGCGCGGCGAGCCGTCGCTGGGCGAGTTCGCCAGCCGGCTCTCCGGCTCCTCCGACCTCTACGAGCAGTCGGGCCGGCGCCCCTTCGCGAGCATCAACTTCGTCACCGCCCACGACGGCTTCACGCTGCGCGACCTCGTGTCCTACAACGACAAGCACAACGAGGCCAACGGCGAGGACAACAACGACGGCGAGAGCCACAACCGCTCGTGGAACCACGGCGTCGAGGGGCCCACCGACGATGCGGCGGTCCTCGAGCTGCGGGCCCGCGCCCAGCGCAACCACCTCACCACGCTGCTGCTGAGCCAGGGCGTGCCGATGCTGCTGCACGGCGACGAGGCCGGGCGCACCCAGGACGGCAACAACAACACCTACGCCCAGGACTCCGAGATCGCCTGGATGCACTGGGACCGCCTCGACACCCCGCTGGTGGAGTTCACCGCCGCGGTCTCCCGGCTGCGCGCCGAGCACCCGACCTTCCGCCGCAAGCGCTTCTTCACCGGCAACACCGTGCGCACCGGCCCCGAGGGCGCCGAGCGGCTCAACGACATCGTGTGGCTGCACCCCTCCGGGCGCCCGATGGAGGACGAGGACTGGGAGGGCGACGACCGGGTGCTCGGGATGTACCTCAACGGCCACGGCATCGCCGGGCGCGACCCGCGCGGCCAGGTCATCGAGGACGACCACTTCCTGCTCTACTTCAACGCCGCCGACTTCGACGTCGAGGTGACCCTGCCCCCCGAGGAGTACGCCGCGCGCTGGCAGGTCGCCATCAACACCGCCGGCAACGGCGACCGTCCCGAGCCGCTCGACCCCGACAGCGTCGTCACGATGGCCTCGCGCAGCGTGCTGGTGCTCCAGGAGTACGCCGCCCCCGAGGCCGACGTGGACCACTCGGTGGCCGCCTCGATGGCCGCGCAGTCCCAGACCGCGACCGGCGAGGAGGCCTGACGTGGGTGGTCCCACCCGCCGGCCGGTGTCGACCTACCGCTTCCAGGTCAGCGCCGACCTCGACCTGCCGGAGGTGGCCCGCCGGCTGGCCTACGTGCACGACCTGGGCGTCGACTGGGTCTACCTCTCGCCGCTCCTGGCCGCCGAGCCCGGCAGCAGCCACGGCTACGACGTGGTCGCCCACGACCACCTCGACGAGTCCCGCGGCGGCGAGGAGGGCCTGGACGCCGTCAGCGCCGAGGCCCGGCGCCTGGGCCTGGGCGTGCTCGTCGACATCGTGCCCAACCACGTCGGGGTCGCCACGCCCAGCGAGGACCCGTGGTGGTGGGAGGTGCTGCGCGACGGCCGCGACGCCGAGCACGCGGGCGCCTTCGACATCGACTGGGACACCGCCGACCAGCGCCTGCGCATCCCCGTCGTCGGCGACGACGACCTGCTGCCCGACGGGCAGGTCGACCACCTGCGCCTCGTCGAGGGCGAGCGCGGCCTCGAGCTGCACTACTGGGACCAGGCCTTCCCCGTGGCCCACGGCACCGCTGAGGGCGTCGACGACGACCCGCAGGCCGTGCACGCGCGCCAGCACTACGAGCTCGTCGACTGGCACCGCGCCGACGACGCGCTGAACTACCGCCGCTTCTTCGCCGTCAACACCCTCGCCGCGGTGCGGGTGGAGGAGCCCGAGGTCTTCGACGAGACCCACGTCGAGATCCGCCGCTGGTTCACCGAGGGCCTCGTCGACGGGCTGCGCGTCGACCACCCCGACGGCCTGCGCGACCCGAAGGGCTACCTCGACGACCTCGCCGAGCTCACCGGGTCGGCGTACACGCTGGTGGAGAAGATCCTCGAGCCCGGCGAGGCGCTGCCGACCAGCTGGGCCACCGACGGCACCACCGGGTACGACGCCCTGGCCTGGGTCGACCGGGTGCTCACCGACCCCGCGGGTCAGGCGCCGCTCGACGCGCTCGAGGCGCGGCTGCGCGGGCTGCCCGACGGCGAGGTCGTCGACTACCCCGCGATGGTGCACGACCTCAAGCGCGAGGTGGCCGACGGCATCCTGCACAGCGAGGTGCGGCGCATCGTGCGCGACCTGCGCCGCGACGTGCCCGAGCGGGTGCCCTCGAGCACCGCCGACGCGGTCGCCGAGCTGATGGCCTGCTTCCCCGTCTACCGCTCCTACCTGCCCGAGGGCGCCGAGCACGTCGACCAGGCGTTCGCGGCCGCCCGCGAGCGCCGCCCCGACCTGGCCGCCACCCTCGACACCATCGAGCCGTGGCTGCGCGACCCCTCGCTCGACGCCTGCCGCCGCTTCCAGCAGACCAGCGGGATGGTGATGGCCAAGGGCGTCGAGGACTGCGCGTTCTACCGCTACTCGCGCCTGACCTCGCTCAACGAGGTCGGCGGCGACCCCCACGAGTTCTCGCTGCCGGTGGACGAGCTGCACCAGCACCTCGCGGCGCGCCAGCGTGACTGGCCGCACGCGATGACGACGCTGTCGACCCACGACACCAAGCGGGGCGAGGACGTGCGCGCGCGCATCACCGTGCTCGCCGAGGTGCCGCAGCGCTGGGAGGAGACGCTCGACCGGCTGCTGGCGCTGGCGCCGCTGCCCGACCCGGGCTTCGGCTCCCTGCTGTGGCAGGCCGTGCTGGGCGCCTGGGGCTCCGACCCCGACGACGTGCTGCGCGAGCGGCTGCACGGCTACGCGATGAAGGCGATGCGCGAGGCCGGCGACCGCACCACCTGGACCGAGCCCGACGAGACCTACGAGGCCGCTGTGCACGCCGCCGTCGACGCCGCCTTCGACGACCGCGAGGTCCGGGGCGTGCTCGAGGCCCTGGTGGCCGAGGTCGTCGACGCGGGCTGGTCGAACGCGCTGTCCGCCAAGCTGCTCGCGACCACGCTGCCGGGCGTGCCCGACGTCTACCAGGGCTCCGAGCTGTGGGAGCAGTCGCTGGTCGACCCCGACAACCGGCGCCCGGTCGACCTCGACCTGCGGGCCCGGCTGCTCGCCGGGATCGACGCCGGGCAGCGCCCGGCCGCCCCGTCGGGCGTCGATGACACCGGCGCCGCCAAGCTGCTGGTCACCACGGCCGCGCTGCGGCTGCGCCGCGACCACGCCGACCTGTTCACCGGCTACACCCCGATCGCCGCGACCGGCGAGGCCTCCGGCCACGTCGTCGCCTTCGACCGGGGCGGCGCCGTCACGGTGGCGACCCGGCTGCCCCTCGGGCTCGCGGACCGCGGCGGCTGGGGCGGGACCCGTCTCGACCTGCCGGCCGGACGCTGGCGCGACGTGCTGACCGGCGAGGTGACCGACGGCGACCTCGCGACCCTGCTGGCGACCTACCCCGTCGCCCTGCTCGTCAAGGAGGACCGATGACCACGACGACCACGCCCGGCCACGGCCACCGACGCGGGCGCTTCGACGTCTGGGCCCCGCGGCCCGAGCGCGTGCGGCTGCTGGTGGCCGGCGAGACCGTGCCGATGCGCCGGGGCGACGACGACTGGTGGACACCCGACGGGCCGGTGCCCGAGGGCGCTCAGGAGGGCGAGGTCGACTACGGCTACCTGCTCGACGACGACCCCGACCCGCGACCCGACCCGCGCTCGCGGCGCCAGCCGGACGGCGTGCACGGGCTCTCGCGCACCTACGACCCGTCGGCCTTCGCCTGGACCGACCACTCCTGGACCGGCCGCCAGCTCGCCGGCTCGGTGATCTACGAGATGCACGTGGGCACCTTCACCCCCGAGGGCACCCTCGACGCCGCGCTCGGCCGGCTCGACCACCTCGTCGACTTCGGCGTCGACCTGGTCGAGGTGATGCCGGTCAACGCCTTCAACGGCACCCACAACTGGGGCTACGACGGCGTCGCCTGGTTCGCGGTCGCCGAGTCGTACGGCGGCCCCGAGGCCTACCAGCGCTTCGTCGACGGCTGCCACGCGAAGGGCCTGGGCGTGATCCAGGACGTGGTGCACAACCACCTGGGCCCGTCGGGCAACTACCTGCCGCTCTACGCGCCGTACCTCAAGGACGGTCGCAACACCTGGGGCGACCTGGTCAACCTCGACGGCCAGGGGTCGGCCGAGGTGCGCCGCTACATCCTCGACAACGTCGCGATGTGGCTGCGCGACCACCACGTCGACGGGCTGCGCCTCGACGCCGTGCACGCGCTCTCCGACGACTCCGAGGTGCACCTGCTCGAGGAGATGGCCGTCGAGGTGGCGGCCCTGTCGGCCCACCAGCGCCGGCCGCTGACGCTCATCGCCGAGTCCGACCTCAACGACCCGGTGATGATCCGTCCTCGCGAGGCCGGTGGCCGCGGGCTCGACGCCCAGTGGAGCGACGACTACCACCACGCCGTGCACGTCGCGCTGAGCGGCGAGACGACCGGCTACTACGCCGACTTCGAGCCGCTCACCGCGCTGAAGAAGGTCGTCGAGCAGGGCTTCTTCCACGACGGCACCCACAGCTCCTTCCGCGGGCGCGACCACGGGGTGCCCATCGACACCGACCACACCGCCACCTGGCGGCTGGTGGTGGCCAACCAGAACCACGACCAGGTCGGCAACCGGGCCGTGGGCGACCGCCTCAGCGACCCCGCGCCGGGCCACCTCGACGACGACCAGCTCGGCTGCGCCGCGATGCTGACCCTGCTGGGGCCCTTCACCCCGATGCTCTTCCAGGGCGAGGAGTGGGCGGCCTCCACACCGTTCCAGTTCTTCACCAGCCACCCCGAGCCCGACCTGGGCACCGCCACGGCAGAGGGCCGGATCGCGGAGTTCGAGCAGATGGGTTGGGACCCCGCCGTGGTGCCCGACCCGCAGGACCCTGCGACCTTCGAGCGCTCCAAGCTCGACTGGAGCGAGCTCGGGCACGGGCGGCACGCGCGGCTGCTCGAGCTCTACCGCACGCTGGGCCGGCTGCGAAGGGAGTGGCCCGAGCTGACCGACCCGTCGTTCGCGGCCACCCGGTGCGAGGTCGACGAGACCGCGAGGCTCGTGGTGCTGCACCGGGGTCGGCTCCAGGTCGTGCTCAACCTGGGCGAGACGCCGCTCGAGGTGCACACCGGTCCGGGGCAGTTGCTCGCCGCCACCGCGTCGGGCGCCGAGCTCGACGCGCAGGGCCTGCTGGTGCTGCCCGGGCACGCCGGCGCCGTCGTACGGGCCTGACCGCGGCCCGGCTGGTCCTCACCAGCCGGGTCGCGAGGCCGCCTGGGTCACAGTGAGTCGAGGTCGACCATGTCCTCGTCGGCGGGTGCCTCGACCTCGAGCGGCTCGTCGAACTCGGTGAAGGTCACCGTGCCCGTGTCCTCGCCCTCGGTCTTCTCGATCCGCACCAGGTGGTGGGGCTCCTCGACGGCGACGTAGCCGGTCGAGGTCTCGCCGTCCTCGTCGGTGGACTCGACCGCCACGACGGCGATCCCGTCGACCTCGCTCTGCTCACCGGTCTCGTACGTCGACTCGGTGTCGCTCTCGACGAGCTCGTCGAGCAGCTGGTCGAGGTCGCAGAACTCCGCGAACCCGTCGTCCTCGCCCAGCACCACCCACCGGCCGGCGACGAGGTCGATGACCTGGTCGGCCTGGGGGCCGGCCTGCGACGTCCAGAACTCCTCGCTGGGCCGGAACCAGGCCTGCCCGCCGACGCTGAGGACCTCGGCCTCGGCGCCGTCCAGGGTCAGGGTGCCGGTGCAGTCGCCCGCGGTGCTGGTGGCCAGGTCGAGGGAGATCTCGTCGCCACCCATCGTGATGTCGCCGCGCACCCGCACGCTCTCCAGCTGACCCATCGCCTCGCCCGACGCGTCGCGGATCTCGGCGCCCTCCTGCTCGGCGAAGGCCGACGAGCCCGCGGAGTCGCCCGTCTGGTCGTCACCGGCCGAGGAGCCGTCCCCGTCGTCGCCGCAGCCGACCAGGGCCGCGCTCGCTGCCAGCAGCGCCGCCACCTCCGCCGTACGTCGTGCCCAGCCGGCCATGTCGTGGTCCTCTCGTCGCGCGTGGTCGTGGTCAGATCACACCACGTGCGCCGCCGGCCCGCGAGCGCTCTCCACAACCCTCTCCACAGGCGGGGCGCCCAGGACGGCCGACGCTCAGCCCGTGCGGGCGCCCAGGACCTCGTCGACCCAGGCGGGCACGAGCTCGCCGGCCGGGCCGTGACGGGAGTCGTGGAACCACATGGAGCCCTCGGAGGGCACCAGGTTGAGCTCGAGGGTGCGGGCGCCGTGGCGGCGCGCGTGCTGCACGAAGCCCGCGGCCGGGTAGACCGCCCCGGAGGTGCCCACGGACACGAACGTGTCGGCGCAGCCGAGGCGCTCGAGGATGAGGTCCATCTGGTAGGGGATCTCGCCGAACCACACCACGTCGGGGCGCAGCTCGGCGTGCCCGCAGCCCGGGCACGGCGGGTGGTCGAGCAGCTCGCGCTCCCAGCGCACCCGGCCCTCGCAGGCGCGGCACAGCGCCGAGAGCAGCTCACCGTGCATGTGCACGACGTGGCGCGACCCGGCCCGTTCGTGCAGGTCGTCGATGTTCTGGGTGACCAGCAGCAGGTCGTCGCCCAGCGCCTCCTCGAGCCGTGCCAGCGCGCGGTGGGCGGGGTTGGGCTCGACGCGGGCCAGGGCGCTGCGCCGCTCGTCGTAGAAGCGCAGCACCCGCGAGGGCGCCAGCTCGTAGGCCTCGGGGGTGGCGACGTCCTCGACGTGGTGGCCCTCCCAGAGCCCGTCGGCGTCACGGAAGGTGGGCACCCCGCTCTCCGCGGAGATGCCGGCTCCGGTCAGGACGACGACGCTCACCGGCCCAGGGTAGGCCGAGCGCGTCCTCGGGTGCGGCTCAGGACACCACCGTGAGATCGAAGTCCACGACGAGCCCGTCCACCGTCGTGGTGGTCGCCTCCACCGTCACGTCGCCCGCGCTGGAGACGATGTCGCAGGTCGTGGTCGCGCCCTCCTCGCCGACCAGCTCGCCCTCGCAGGTCACCTCGTCGATCGTGAGCCCCGGGTCGGCGTACGCGCGCTCGACCGCGTCGGCGACCTCGTCGGCAGGGATGAAGAGGGTCTGCTCGAACTCGACCTCGTCGCCTTCCACCGCGGTGACCACCAGCCGCACGCCCGTCGTCGACCCGTCGTCGGAGAAGGTGATCAGGCAGTCCTGGGTGGCCTCCACCTCGGCCTCGAGCTCGCCCTCGCAGGCGACGTCGTACCGGTCGGCGTCGGGCCCGCTCATGTTGGCCGAGACCTCGCCCTCGAGGTCGGCCCGGTCGACGGCGCCGGGGCCCCCGACGGAGATCTCACCGCTGCAGGCGCTCAGCAGCAGGGCGGGCGCGAGCACCGCGCCGACCAGGGACGGGGACAGGACGGGCAGGCGCACGAGGACCCCCAGGGGACGGGGCGCGCACGACGGCGCCCGACCCCTGAGCATCCCTCGCGGGGGCCGCAGGGGTGGGCGGTTCTCGTGAGGTCCCGTCCCTGGTCTGGACCGCGGGAGGTCCGGGCCGGCTCGGCGGGAGGTTTGGGCCGGGTCGGCGCGAAGTTCGGGCCGGCTCAGTAGTACCAGGGGTAAGGCGACCAGTCGGGGTCGCGCTTCTCGAGGAACTGGTCGCGGCCCTCGGCGGCCTCGTCGGTCATGTAGGCCAGGCGGGTGGTCTCGCCGGCGAAGAGCTGCTGGCCGACCAGGCCGTCGTCGATGGCGTTGAAGGAGTACTTCAGCATCCGCTGCGCGGTCGGGCTCTTGCCGTTGATCAGGCGGCCCCACTCCAGGGCGGTGGCCTCGAGCTCGGCGTGCGGCACGGCCTTGTTGACCGTGCCCATCGCGGCGCCCTCCTCGGCCGAGTAGGTCTGGCCGAGGAAGAAGATCTCGCGGGCCTTCTTCTGCCCCACCTGGCGGGCCAGGTACGCCGACCCGAAGCCGCCGTCGAAGGAGCCGACGTCGGCGTCGGTCTGCTTGAAGCGGGCCTCCTCGAGGCTGGCCAGCGTGAGGTCGCAGACCACGTGCAGCGAGTGCCCGCCGCCGGCGGTCCAGCCGGGGACCACGCAGATGACGATCTTGGGCATGAAGCGGATCAGCCGCTGCACCTCGAGGATGTGCAGGCGCCCGAGGCGGGCCTTGTCGACGGTCTCGGCGCTCTCGCCCTCGGCGTACTGGTAGCCGGCGCGGCCGCGGATGCGCTGGTCGCCGCCGGTGCAGAAGGCCCACTTGCCGTTCTTGTCGCTCGGGCCGTTGCCGGTCAGCAGCACGCACCCGACGTCGCTGGTGGTGCGGGCGTGCTCGAGCACCCGCAGCAGCTCGTCGACGGTGTGCGGGCGGAAGGCGTTGAGCACGTCGGGGCGGTCGAAGGCGACCCGCACGGTGCCGTGGGCGCGCGCCCGGTGGTAGGTCAGGTCGGTCAGGTCCTCGAAGCCGGGCACGACGTCCCAGGCCTCGGCGTCGAAGATCTCCGACACCCCGTCGATGGCGCTCATGGCCAGCAGCGTATCGGCGCGCCGGGGAGCTGCCGGTCCGGGCCGGGTCGACGCGAGATCTGGGCCGGGTCGACGCGAGATCTGGGCCGGGTCGGCGCGAGGTCCGGGCCGGGTCGACCCTGCTCAGGGTCGGGCGATGCCGACCGCGAGCGCGGCCAGGTGGCCGACCCGGGCCAGCTCGGAGTCGAGGAACTCGGGGCCGCCGCGGCGCCCCAGCAGCACGACCTCGCCGTCGCTGAGGTCGACGGCGGCGTAGACGTTGTTGTCGTCGCCGTCGATCTCGGCGCGCTGGGCGCGCTGGGAGCGCACGACCTCGACGAACGGCAGCTCCGCCGGCGCCGCGTCGGTGGCGTGCATGATGCCGTCGCTGCGGTGCACCCGTGCGGCCCAGTCGGCCCGGAAGGTCACCGGCAGCAGGTCGACGAGGCGGTTGATGGCCTGCGTGGGGCTGGCGGTCAGCTCCTCGACGGCCTCGAGGTCGAGGAACAGCTGGCCGCCGGCGGCGTACCGGCTGATCCACAGCACCCGGACCCCCGGCGTCGCGTGGCAGGCCGAGACGATCGTGTCGGGCATGGTGCCGGGCACCAGCTCGAGCAGCACGTCGTCGACGGCCACGTCGTCGCGCTTCTCGACGATCTCGATGGCCTCGATGTCGCCGCCGGCCTCACCGATGCGGGTCGCCAGCCGCCCCAGGGAGCCGGGGACGTCGGGCAGCTCGACACGCAGCAGGAAGGACACGCATCGACCCTAGCCCGCCCGTGTTGCGGGCGCGTGTCACGCGCGGCCGGCGGGCGACCGCTATGCCGAGCGCTGCGACAACCGCTGGGCCAACCGCTGGGCCAACCGGTCGCGCAGGCCCGACGCGCGCTGCGCCTCCCGGGCGACCGCGGCGCGCACGGCCGCCTCCGAGGCCACCACCCGCACCTGCTCCTGGGCACGGGTGATGGCGGTGTAGAAGAGCTCGCGGGTCAGCAGCCGCGAGTCGGCCTCGGGCAGCAGCACGGTCACGTGCGCGGCCTGGCTGCCCTGGCTCTTGTGCACCGTCATCGCGTGCATCGTCTCGATCGCCTCCAGCCGTGCGGGGGCGAAGTCGCGCAACCGCTCGGAGCCGGAGATCCAGGCGCGCAGCCGGCCGTCGGGGGCGCGCACGACGGCCCCGGTCTCGCCGTTGTAGACCTCGAGCGCGTAGTCGTTGGTCGTCACCAGCAACGGGCGCCCGACGTACCACTCCCCCAGCACCGGCTCCCCGACCTCCTCGGCGAGCCAGCGCTCGACCTGCCGGTTCCAGGAGCGCACGCCGTAGGGCCCGTCGCGGTGGGCGCAGAGCAGCCGGTGGGTGTCGAGGGCCGCCACGGCCTGCTCGTGCTCGCCGGCGGCGGCGTGGCGGCGCACCCGCAGCGCGAGGTCGAGGGAGCGCTCCCGCAGCGCCTCGCCCAGCGTCTGCGCCAGCGCCTGGCCCCCCGCTGCCCGGGCGCCGGGCTCCTGGCCCGTCGGGTCCGTGGCCGGCAGCTCGACGAACTCGACCTCGTCGCTGGGCCGGCGCAGCGTGGCCAGCACCTCGTCGGCGTCGCCCGCGCGCAGCGCCTCGGCCAGCTCCTTGATGTGCTCGGTGGAGCGGAAGTTCTCGGTCAGCGAGGCGACCGGTGACTCCGGGGCGTCCTCGCCGAAGTGGTCGGCGAAGCCGCGCACCACGTCGGCGAGCACCGCCCCGGCCCCCACGGAGGTGAGCTGGCGGGGGTCACCGACCAGCACGAGCCGCGCCTGCGGGCGCACCGCCTCGAGCAGGCGGCCCATCATGGTCAGCTCGACCATCGAGGACTCGTCGACGACGACGAGGTCGTGCTTGAGGCGGTTGCCGCGGTCGTGGCGGAACCGGGTGGCGTTGTCGGGGCGCCAGCCGAGCAGCCGGTGCAGGGTCATGGTCTCGGGGCGGCCCACCCGCTCGCGGTCGGCGGGGTCGAGGTCGGCGAGCTCGGCGAGCACCGCCTCCTGCAACCGGGTGGCGGCCTTGCCGGTGGGGGCGGTCAGCGCCACCGAGAACCGCTCGCCGCGGGCCGCGGCCTGGTCGGCC
Organism: Nocardioides salarius; assembly: GCF_016907435.1. Classification (NCBI taxonomy): domain Bacteria; kingdom Bacillati; phylum Actinomycetota; class Actinomycetes; order Propionibacteriales; family Nocardioidaceae; genus Nocardioides; species Nocardioides salarius. Next base: position 1,885,184 of record NZ_JAFBBZ010000001.1, read on the forward strand.
AGCAGCACCAGGAGCCGGGCGATGGTGGTCGTCTTGCCGGTGCCCGGCCCGCCGGTCAGCACGGTGGTCGAGCGTCCGACCGCCCCGACGGCGGCCCGTTCCTGCTGCTCGCTGAGCCGGGCGCCGCGGATGCGGGCCCGCGCCGCGTCGAGCGCGGCGGCGTCGACCTGGGGGGCCGGGGCGGCCACCCGCTCGACCAGGTCGTCGCAGACCTGGCTCTCGAGGCGGTGGTAGCGGTCGAGGTAGACGGTGTCGCCCTCGAGGTGCACGACGCCCTCGGCGACCAGCGGGGACGCCGCGACGGCCTCGACCCAGCCCGCGGGCTCGGGCCAGCCGGGGTGGTCGAGCAGCGCGGGGACGGCGGACAGGTCGACGCAGGTCGAGCCCGAGCGGACCCCGCGCACGGCCAGCGCCAGCGCGAGCTGCACCTGCTCGTCGGCCTCGCCGGCCAGCGCCGCGACCCGGCGGGCCACGTGCACGTCGGCAGCCTCGAGCAGGCCGGTGTCGTTGAAGCCGGCCAGCAGCCCGCTCGCCGAGCGGGCCCGGCGCCGGTCGTGCGGGCCGAGCGGCTCCGCGGGCGCGACGGTGGTCGGTGTCGTCGGTGTCGTCGTCATGGCCGGGCTCCGTCCAGCAGGTCCGAGACCGCCTCGAGCAGCGGCACCGGCGGGGTCCAGCGGAAGACCCCGCACGGCTCCCCGTCGACCAGGGGCGTGGCCTCGCCGCACATGCCGCGCAGGTAGAGGTAGAGCACGCCGCCCAGGTGCAGCTCGGGGTCGTAGCCCGGCTGGCGCCAGCGCAGGAAGCGGTGCAGCACCACCGCGTAGAGCAGCGCCTGCAGGGGGTAGTCGGAGTGCACCATCGCCGCGTCGAGGGCCGCGGGACGGTAGGCGTGGGCGGTGAGCGGCTCGTCGGGCGGGCCGAGCCAGTTGGTCTTGTAGTCGACCACCAGGTAGCGCGGGGCCGGCTGCGTCGCCCCGCTGCCCGCGCCACCTACATCACCAGCGTGACCGGCGACGCGCAGCACCACGTCGACCGAGCCCGTCAGGTAGCCGCGCAGCGGCTGGTCGCCCAGCGCCGGCTGCTCGAGCGCCGCGGCGTACCCCCGCACCGGGTCGGTCTCGTCGAGGTGGCGGCGCAGCAGCGGTGCGAGGTCGCCCAGGCGCACCTCCTGCTCGGGCCTCCCGGCCTCGAGAGGCTCCGCGAGGTCGCCCCCGGAGAGCGGCAGCTCGAAGTCCATCTCGCGCAGCCGGTCGCGCAGCCCCACGTCGCGCAGGCGCAGCCCCGGCGCGGCGCTGCCCAGCGGCGAGTCGCAGACGGCGACCAGGGCGTCGGCGAGCGCCTCGGGGTCGACGTCGACCGGCCACCACACGAGCTGGTCGCGCACGTGGGCCACCAGCTCGGCGCGCAGGTCGTCGGCCCCGGGGTCGGCGTGCTCGAGGACCGCGTGCACCAGCGAGCCGAAGGTCGCACCCACGGGCAGGTCGGCCATCGGCGAGGCCACCTGCAGCTCGGCGGGCACCACGGCGGGGCTCGCCCCGTCGAGCGTCGCGGGGACCGCGTCGGGGCGGGTGGCGGGCTCGTCGTCCTTGGGGATGCTCTCGGGCTCGCTGCCCACGGCGCCCCCACCTGCACCCCCGGGTGACGGGGGCGACCCGGCGACGCTGCTGCCGGGGGCGGCGCGCTCGGCGCTCGGGGCGGCCGTGAGCGCGGAGTACGACGTGCGCCGCCACGCGGTGTCGACGTCGCGCGCGAAGCGACGCGCCTCGAGCCGGCCGGGAGCGGGCCGGGCGGGCGCCGGCGGCGGGTCGCCCCACAGGGCGGCCTCGGGAACCGGGCCACCGCGACGCGCCCAGTCGCCGAAGAGCCCGACGACCTCGTGGTCACCGGGCACCGGCGGCGTGCGCGGCACCACGGGGTCGCCCTGCGGGCGGCACAGCAGCCGGTGCAGCGGCGAGGCGAGGGCGTTCTTGGTCGGCGCCCACCAGCACACGACCTGCGCCTGGGCACGGGTCATCGCCACGTAGAGCAGCCGCAGCCACTCCCCGGCCTCCTCGTCGTTCCAGCGCCGCACGCTCTCGCCCCAGCCGTCGGCGGCCGCGTCGCGGGGCCCGCCGACGTCGAGGCAGCGCTGCCCGGCGTCGTCGTGGAAGAGCGGGCGCACCGGCTTGGGCACGAACCGGTCGGCGAGGGCGGGCAGGTAGACGACGGGGTACTGCAGGCCCTTGCTGGCGTGGATGGTCACCAGCTGCACCGCGGCCGCGTCGGAGTCGAGACGGCGGGTGCGCTCGGCCCCGCGGCCCGCGCGCCCCTCGGCGACCTGCTCGCGCAGCCACGCCAGCAGCGAGACCAGCCCCAGGTGCTCGCGCTGCGCGGTCTCGTGGAGCGCCTCGCCGATGTGGCGCAGGTCGGTCAGGCGGCGCTCGCCACCCACCTCGCGCAGCACCCGGGCGGGAAGCCCCGCGGCGGAGGCGGCCTCGAGCACCGCGGCCACCCCGCGGCGCGCCGCCAGGTCGGCCCAGCGGCGCAGCACGTCGGCCACCTCGTCGGTGACGTCGTCACGGCTGCGCCCACCCGGGCCGGGGTCGCCGTCGAGCTCCGCGGCGCTGCGCCCGACGAAGCAGGTCAGCGCGGCCGCGCGCACCCGGGCGCTGCGGTGCGGCTGCTCGAGGGCCTCGAGCAGGCTCAGCCACTCGACGGCCGCCGGGGTGGCGAAGACGCTGCCGCCGCCGGCGATCACCGCCGGCACGCCCGCCTCGACCAGCGCCCGCTGGGCCGCGGCCAGGTCGGCGTGGCGGTAGGAGATGACCGCGACGTCGCGGGGCTCGAGCTCGCGGCCCTCGAACGTCGCGCCCGAGGCGAGCAGGCGGCGTACGTCGAGGGCCAGGTCGCGGGCCACGTGCGGGCGCACCTGGCCGACCGCGAGCGAGGTGCCCGGGCCGCGGCCCAGGCTGTCGCGGCGCACCGCCCGCAGCCGCAGCGGCGCCTCGACCGGTGCGCCCACGAGCCGCCGCTGCTGGTGGTGGGCGCTGACGGGGTGCACCACGATCTGCTCGTCGCCGAGCTCGGCGCCGGCCAGCAGCGCCTGGGTGGCCTCGAGCAGGGCGGCGTCGCTGCGCCAGTTGACCCCGAGGGTCTCGTGCCGGTCGGCGCTGCGCGCCGCCTGCAGGTAGGTCGTGACGTCACCGCCGCGGAAGGCGTAGATGGCCTGCTTGGGGTCGCCGATCAGCACCATCGTGGCCACCCCGGTGAAGGCCCGGTCGAGCACCTGCCACTGCACCGGGTCGGTGTCCTGGAACTCGTCGACCAGCACCAGCTGCCACCGCTCCTGCATGCGGGTGCGGGCCGGGGAGCCGGGCGCCTCGAGGGCGCGCGCCAGCTGCAGCAGCAGGTCGTCGTAGGAGAGCACGCCGAGCCGGCGCTTGCGCAGGTCGAGCTCGTCGCGCACGGCCTGGGCGAAGGCGACCCGGCGACCGGCCGGGGTGGCCGGGTCGGCGTCGGCCGGCTCGAGGCGGGCCTGGGGGTCGCCGACCGCGGCCCGGGCGATGGCGAGCGCGTCGGCGTGGCTGAAGACCGGGTCGGCGTCGGCGTAGGCGAAGGCGCGCAGGTAGAGGTCGTCGACGACCTCGCGCAGCAGGTCGTCGAGGTCCTCCACGAGGCGGGCCCGGGCGTCGGTGTCGCCGGCCACCCCGAGCGACTCCAGCACCAGCGCGCAGAACTGGTGGGTGGTGGCGATCGTGGCGCCGTCGAAGCCCGCGAGCGCCTCGAGGACCCGCCGGTGGCGCAGCGCGCGGTCGTCGCCGTCGCCCACCACCAGGCGCAGCAGGTCGGTGTCGGCGGGCACGTCGGGGTCGCCGGCCAGCGCCCGCTCGGCCTCCACGAGCTGGGTGCGCACCCGCTCGCGCAGCTCCTGGCTGGCGGCCCGTCCGAACGTCACCACCAGCATGTCGTCGAGCCGGGCGGTGCCCTCGACGACGTAGCGGGTCACCAGGGCCCCGATCGTCCAGGTCTTGCCGGTGCCGGCGCTGGCCTCGAGCAGCGTGGTGGTGCCGGGCGTGGGCAGGTCGGGGGCGCAGACGTCGAACCCGGGCGCGCTCACAGCGGTCCCACCCTCTCGGCGCCGGTGAGCAGGGGCTCCCAGACCGTCCACGCGTGCTCGCCGAGGCCCGCGGCCAGCAGCACGCCCAGGTCGGCGCCGTCGCCGAAGGCGCGACGGTGGTAGGGGTCGGCGTCCTCGCCCTCGATGCCGTAGGGGTGGTGCGGGTCGGTCTCCCAGGCCTTGCGCGCCAGGTCGTCGGGCGACACGTCGTCGCCCATCAGGCCGCGCGCCCGGCCCTCGGCCCAGGCCGCCGCCGTGGCCACCGGCAGCGGCAGCGGACGCCGCAGCCCGAGGTCGCGCAGCTCGACGAGGCGGCGCAGCCACTCCTCGGCCCGGTGGTCGAGCGGCCCGGCGAGGGCCCGCCGCGGACCGGCGCGCTCGCGGCCCACCGCGTGGGCGGTGAACACCTCGTCGGGGTGCGCGGCCGACAGCGCGAGCAGGTCGATCCAGGAGGCGAGGCGCTGCTTGGGCTTGAGCCGGGAGTAGCCCAGGGACAGGACCTTCGAGCCGTGGACACCGGCGACCGTGCCGGTCAGGCGCCGCCCGGCGCCCAGGTCGACGTCGACGTCGAGGGTGCGCGGCGCGCCCTGGCGCAGGTCGGCGGTGCGCTCGAAGAGCTTCTGCGACTCCTCGACCACCCCGCGCAGGGCCTGCTCGCCCAGCACGCCCGGGGGCAGGGTGCCGCGCAGCTGCTCCGCGGTCATCACCGCGACCGGGTCCTGGCCCGCGAGCACCTCGCGCAGCAGGTGGTCGCCCACGGCCCAGGCATCCAGCGCGTCGAGCGAGACCGGGATCGCGTCGCCCACCTCGTCGGGCTCCAGCGGGGCCGACACGTCGAGCCGCTGGCGCAGGAAGCTGCGCACCGGGTGCAGGAAGAAGGAGCGCAGCTCGGCCAGGCTGACGTCGCCGGGCTCGAGGGCCGGCAGGTCGCCGGCCAGCAGCGGCGCGGGCGGGACCCGCTCGGCGACCGCGGCCCGGGCGCCGCCCAGCGCGGCGGTGTCGAAGCTGAACGGCCGGGGGTCGTGGGCCAGCAGCGCGCCCGGGGCCAGGTTGCGGGCGTCGTAGGGCTGCAGGGGGTGGTGGGTCAGCACGTGCTCGCGCACCGGGGTCGCGCAGGTGCGGTCGGCCGCGTCGAGCACCTCGCCCAGCGGCACCGCCGGGGGCCGGGGCGCCCCGGAGTGCTCGTTGGCGCCGGTGTAGGTCACCACCAGGGTCTCGGTGGCCGAGAGCAGGGCGTCGAGGAGCAGCTGGCGGTCCTCGCTGCGCACGTCGCGCTCGCCGGTGAGCGGGTCGCGGGCCAGCACGTCGTCGCCGTCGGGGGCCAGGCTGCGCGGGAACACGCCGTCGTCGAGGCCGACGAGGCAGACCACCCGGTGCGGCACCGAGCGCATCGGCACCATCGTGCAGACGGTCAGGGTGCCGGTGCGGAAGTTGGCCCGGGTGGGTCGCCCGCCCAGCCGCGAGACGAGCAGCGCGCGCACGTCGGCCAGGCGCAGCCGCACGTCGGGACCGTCGGCGGCCGCGGCGGCGGCCCGCGAGAGCTCGGTCTCGAGCTGGGCGAGCTGCCAGGCGTCGTCGGGGGCGACGTCGCCGAGCGCCCGTACGCCGTCGCCCAGGGCGCTCATCCACGACGCGGCGTCGTCGGCCGTCGAGAGCGCCGTGACGCAGCCGTCGAGGCGGTCGACCAGCTCGGCGAGCCGGCCCACCAGGTCGACGTCGGAGCTGCCGACGTCGTCGACCGGCAGGCCGCGCCCGACCCGCCGGTGGTCGTCGCCGCTCATCGCCACGCCCAGCAGCACCCGGTCGAGCCCGGCTCGCCAGGTGTTGTGCTCGAAGCGGGCCATCGAGAAGGCGGCGCGGTGCGGCGCGTCGAGGCCCCAGCGGATGCCGGCCTGGCCGACCCAGCGCGCGATCCGGTCGAGGTCGTCGTCGCCGAGGCCGAAGCGCAGGCGGCAGGGCTCGGAGCCGGCGAGGTCGAGCACGTCGGAGGCGGTGACCCGGCCGCCGGCCAGCTCGACCAGGCGCCCCGCCAGGGCGAGCAGCGGGTTGGTGCTGCTCAGCGCCCGGTCGGCCAGGCGCACCCGCAGCCGGTGGGCGGGGTGCCCGCCGCCGGGGCTGTCCTCCACGGCCTCGGCGAGACCGAACCCGGCCGAGACCAGGGGCGCGTAGGTCTCGATGTCGGGACACATCACGAGGATGTCGCGCGGCTGCAGGCTCGGGTCGTCCTCCAGCAGCCCGACCAGCACCTCGCGCAGCACGTCGACCTGACGGGCGGGGCCGTGGCAGGCGTGCACCTGCAGGCTGCGGTCGGCCGGGTCGTGGGCCCGGGCGGTGCGCTCGTGGGGCTCGGGGGCGTGGTTGGCGCGCAGGTCGTGCTGGAGCCGGGCCAGCAGGGTGGCCGGGGCCGGCTCCTCGTCGACCAGCGGCTCGTCGAGCGCGCCGAGGGGGGCCAGGGTGCGGGCCAGCTCGCGGGTGTCGCGGCCCAGCGAGGCCAGCAGCGGGTGGCCGGCCAGCTCGGCCGCACTGTCGGCGCGGCGCCGCACGGGTCCCTCGACGTCGCCCAGCGCCCGCCACAGCGCGGCCGAGGGCTGGGGCAGCCACAGGTGCACCTCGCGGCGCGCGGCCAGGGCGCCGAGGAGCGTGACCTCGCTGACGGGCAGCCGGGTGTGGCCGAACAGCGAGAGCCGCCCGGGCAGGTCGAGACCCTCGCCACCGCTCTCGAGGGCGGCCACGGTGCGGGCCAGCCGCACGTCGGGCGGGTCGGCGGGCACCCGCTCCAGCAGGCGGCGCCACAGCTCGGGCTGCCAGGCCAGGTCGTCGGGCAGGCTCCGGCCGGCGCCGTCGGTGTCACGCCCCTCGCGCCAGTCACCGACCAGCGAGGGCCGCTGCACGGCGTACGACGACAGCAGGCCGGCCAGGCGGCGCGCCACCGACCAGCGCCGGTCGCGCCGCAGCTCGGCGTCGTCACCGCGACGGCCGTGGCCCAGGTGGTGGGCCAGCGTGGCGCACCACGGCTCGTCGAGGCAGTCGTCGATGGTGGCCAGCAGCGGCCACACGAGGCGGTCGGGCTCCCACGCGTCGTCGCGGTCACGGTCGAGCAGCAGCGAGACCAGGGAGTGGGGGGTCAGGAACCGGACGCCGGCGCAGATGCCGTCGCCGCCGCGGGGGCCGGCCCCCAGGGTGTGGGACAGCCGCTGCGTCAGCCAGCGCTCCACGCCCTTGGCGGGCACCACCACGACCTCCTCGGCGAACGGGTCGTCCAGCGGCGCGGCGAGCAGCCCGCCGAGGCCGTCGGCGAGCCGGTCGGTGCGCGTGGCGCGGTGGAGGTGGAGCGGCACGGCGGCAGCATCGCACGACCCGCCGACATGCCCGACCGTACGTGCCGGGTCAGCCGGGTCAGCCGGGTCAGACCGTCTCGCGCTGGGAGTCGCTGCGGTTGATGTCGCGCTCGAGGTCGGCGACGGCCTCCGGCTTGTCGTGGAAGCGCCGGTAGCTCCAGACGATCAGGCCCAGGGCGATGGCGGCCGAGGCCACCTGGGTGATCCCGGTGGCGGCCCCGCCCACCAGCCACCACGACTCGTCCAGGAACCACCAGCCGGGGGCGTCCGGGCCGACGATCCACACCACGCCCAGGCCGGCCACCACCAGCGCCGCGGTCGTGGAGGCGAGGATCCGCGGCCAGGTCGCGACGCCGTCGGCGGCGCCGCGCATGGCGCGGTACTTCACCGGGTCGAGCCGCTTGGCGGCCCAGTCGTACTGCTGGGAGAGCACCGCCATGCCGGCGAAGAGCATCAGCAGGCCGGGGCCCGGCAGCACGAGGGCCGCGATGCCCACGACCACGAGGGTCCAGCCCACGACCTCGAGCGTCACCCGACGCGCAGCGGACTTCATGGACCCCACCATCCCAGAGCCTTCCAAGCGCCGCCAGGCCCTCGTGGGCGCGGCGCGGTGCCGCCCAGCCGCGCGCGCGACCAGAGCACGAGGGCGACACCGAGGGCCCCGGAGGCGATCTGGGCCACGCCGCTCCAGGTCCCGCCAGGCAGCCACGCCCACCCGGGCAGCCCCCACCACGACGGCGGAGCGGGGTCGACGAGCCACAGCACGCCGGCCGCGGCCAGCGCCGTGGTGCCCAGCAGCGAGGCCAGGGTGCGCGGCCAGGTCGCCACCGAGCGGGCCGCGGCGCGCAGGCCCCGCTCGCGCCACGGGGCGAGCCGCGCGGCCACCCGCTCGTCGGCCCGGGCCAGCACGTGCACCCCGGCCGCCAGCGCCAGCAGCCCGGGGCCGGGCAGCGGGTAGAGCACGACCCCGAGCAGGACGAGCCCCCAGCCGAGCACGAGCAGCAGGCGAGAGCGCATCGGCGCATCCTGCGGCGGCCGGTCGACGACCACCCGCCCGCCGGGCGGCCGTCCGGTGCCGGCCCGGTGAACTCCTGCCTCACCGGCTCGCCGGGCTCGTGAGGCGTGACGGCGCGGCTCAGCCGTCGGTGGCGCCCGGCTGGGGGTCGACGAGGCGGGTCCCCGTGCGGACCCACCAGGCGGCAGCGCCGCGGACCTCGTCGGACCAGCCGGGCTCCTCGAGGATCTCGCCCAGCACCGGCGAGCCGGCGATACCGATCACGCTGAGCACGCGGCCGGGCCCGAACAGCTGGTCGGAGGTACGCAAGCAACGGCGCAGCACGGCCTCGTCCACCTGCTCCCCTGCGATCGCCAACCAGGCCGCCTCGCGGGCCGAGAGCTCGTCCGCCTCCTGCAGGCGGCGACGCACGGTCGGTGGCAGGTAGTCGTGGACCAGCGAGGCACCGCGGCTCGTCGCCCGCTCCCGCACCGAGGGGTCGGGGTGGCTCTCCGCGATCGACAGGACGGCGTCCACCGCGACGCGGCGCAGCCCCGGCAGTGCCCCGAGGAGCAGGGCGCTGGCGTGCGAGCGGCTGGAGCGCCCCTCCCCGACCACCTCGAAGAGCAACCGGGCCAGCAGCGGCTGGTAGGGCAGGCCGAGGGCGGCCGAGCTCTCCTCGGCATGCACCTGGCAGGCACGGACCAGCGCCTCGCGTCCCGCGGGGCGCAGCGACTCGCCGACCGGGGAGGGCGGGTGCGCCACGTCGCCGCGCACCGCCGCGAGCTCGTCGGCGGGCACCAGCCGCAGCACGTGCGAGAGCCAGCGCCACCGTTCCCCCTGGTCCTGGGCCGCGGCGTTGTAGTGGGCGACCACGCGGTCGAGCACCGGCGCCCAGAAGCCCGGCGCGGCGTGCGCCTCGGCCATCACGCCCAGCCCGATCGCGGCGCCCTCGACCCGGAGCTCGCGAGGGTCTCCGAGCAGATCGACCATCCACGACCTCGTGTCGTCGTCGAAGGCCTCCCCCACCGCGCTCATCACGTCGTTGGGCATCTGCACGTGGGGGTCGGCCAGGACCGCCTCGGCGGCCTCGCGCACCACGCCGCCCCACGCGCTGCGTCGCAAGGTCGCCAGCGCGTCGTACCGGATGAGGTAGGAGGTGCCGTGGGAACGCACCAGCTCACCCATCAGGGCCGAGACCCGGTCCCGGGCCTGGTCGACGGGCAGGCCCACGTTGCCCTGCTGGGCCATCGCACGCGCCCACTCGCGCCACTGGCCGCCCACGGCGTCCCCCGCGAGCACCGGCTCGTGCAGGCGCGACATCTCCTCGGGCGAGGCGACACGGTGCACCGGCGCGCGGTCGACGGGGCTGTAGGGGAAGGTGCGGCACACGATGTCGATGCTGGCGCGCAGCGAGTGCGGCGCCAGCGCCAGCGCCTCCTCGTACGCCGCGACGACCCGGTCGTCGCGCACGGCTCCGGTCTCGATGCGGTGCAGCGACGACGTGCTGGTGCGCAGGCCCAGCCACTCGAGCCGCGTCACCATGTCGCCCAGCCGATGCGCGGGGCGCTCGGGCGCGGTCAGCCGTGCCATCCGCAGCAGCCAGCCGATGCGCACGCCGACGTCGATGGTCGGCCCGGTGAGCGGGGTCGGGTCGTCGAGCGGCTTGAGCGGCGCGCCGCGCGACTGCTCCGTACCCACCTCGGACCCCCATGTCCCCTGCCCCACGAGGGTGATCGTGATCCTCGTGCGACGTGTCTGTGAGCCGGCTGTGAGCCGACTGCGCAGCAAGGGTAAATACCCATCCCCCGCGAGAGCCAGCGAGCGACGTCGCCGGGAGGGGAGCACGCCCCGCTCAGGCGGGCCGGCGGGCCAGCCCGCCGACGACCACGTCGGCCAGCGCCCGGTAGGCCTCGGCGTCGCTGAGCCCGGTCGCCGCGCCCACCCGGCCGGCCTGGATGCCGGTCATCACCTCGGCGACCGCGGCCCCCACGAAGACCGCGTCCACGGGGCGCAGCGCCCCCGCCACGACGCCGGCGTCGACCAGCGCCCGGACCCGACGGGCCGCGTGGCGGGTGTTCTCCTCGTAGACCTCGCCCGCCGGCGGGTGGGCCAGCAGGTCGGCGTAGAAGCTCGGCGAGGCCGGCGCCAGCTCGTCGGAGACCGCGAGCAGGTAGGTGCGCAGCCGGGCCGCCGGGTCGGGCTCGGCCTGCACCCGCTGCTCGATGCGCTCGGCTGCTCCTCGGAACCACGCGCGCAGCGTCGCCAGCACGATCTCGGGCTTCGAGCCGGCGACCAGGTAGAGCGAGGACCGGGAGCAGCGCAGCCGGGCGGCGAGGTCGCCGACGCCGAAGGCGAGGAAGCCCTCGGCGAGGAACAGGTCGGCGAGGCGCCCGAGCAGCTCAGCGCGCCGGCGGTCGGCTCGGGCGATGGAGTCGGTGGGGCCCACCCGCCGGAGCATAGGCCGCGAACGGGCCGTCGGGTACCAGATCCCGTAGTCTGGTACTCGACCGTCTCCCCGTCCTCAGGAGGACCCATGCCCGCCCGCCGCGTCCTGGCCACCGACGAGTCCGCCGAGCTGCTGGCGCTCGTGCGCCGCATCGCCACCGACGAGCTGGCCCCCCGCGTGGCCGAGGCCGAGGCCGACGAGCGGTTCCCCCGCGACGTCTTCCGCCTACTGGGGCGCAGCGGGCTGCTGGGGCTGCCCTACCCGGAGGAGCAGGGCGGCGCCGGGCTGTCCTACGAGGTCTACCTGCAGGTGCTCGAGGAGATCGCCGCCGTCTGGTCCTCGGTCGGGGTGGGCGTCTCGGTGCACGCCCTGAGCTGCTTCGGGCTGGCGCGGTTCGGCACCGACGAGCAGCGCCGGCAGTGGCTGCCCGACATGCTCGGCGGCGACCTGCTCGGCGCCTACTGCCTCTCCGAGGCGCACGCCGGCTCCGACCCCGCGGCAATGCGCACCACCGCGCGGCGCGACGGCGACGACTACGTCATCGACGGCGCCAAGGCCTGGACCACCCACGGCGGGCACGCCGACTTCTACAAGGTGATGGCACGCACCTCCGAGGACCGCGGCGGCATCTCCTGCTTCCTGGTGCCGGCCGACACGCCGGGACTGGTCGCGGACCCGCCGGAGCGGAAGATGGGACTGACCGGGTCGGCGACCGCCACGATGCGCTTCGACGGCGTACGGGTGCCGGTCGAGCGCCGTCTCGGCGCCGAGGGCGAGGGGCTGCGGATCGCCCTGGCCGGCCTCGACGCCGGGCGCCTGGGCATCGCGGCCGTCGCCACGGGCCTCGCCCAGGGCGCCCTCGACCACGCGCTGGCCTACGCCCGCGAGCGCGAGACCTTCGGACGCCCGATCATCGAGCACCAGGGCCTGGCCTTCGTGCTGGCCGACATGGAGGCCGCGGTGCAGAGCGCCCGGGCCACGGTGCTGCACGCGGCCCGGCTCAAGGACGCCGGGCAGCCCTTCGGGCGCGAGGCCTCGATCGCCAAGCTCGTGGCCACCGACAACGCCATGAAGGTCACCACCGACGCCGTGCAGGTGCTGGGAGGCTACGGCTACACCCGCGACTTCCCGGTCGAGCGCTACATGCGCGAGGCCAAGGTGATGCAGATCTTCGAGGGCACCAACCAGATCCAGCGGATGGTCGTCGCCCGCTCCCTCGACAAGTCCGCCCCCGGCGCCATCACCCACCTCTGACCCACCTCGCCGAGCCGGCACGACTTCCTCGCGAGCCGGCGCTACTTCCTGACCGGACCGACGAAAGCCGCGGAACTGGTGCCGGGTCGCGGGGAACTGGCGCCGGGTCGGGGCGGTGGCCGGCCGGGTGGGAGGCTGGACGGGTGGACCTCCCCGACGCCGCCGACATCGACGCCGCCGCCCACCGGCTCTCCGACATCGTCAGCCCGACGCCGCTGCACCGCAGCGACCGGCTCTCGACACTGCTCGGCCTCGAGGTGTGGCTCAAGCGCGAGGACCTGCAGCCGGTGCGCTCCTACAAGCTGCGCGGCGCGTTCACCCTCATCGACCAGCTCCCGCCCGAGGCGCGCGAGCGGGGGGTGACCTGCGCCAGCGCCGGCAACCACGCCCAGGGGGTCGCCTTCGCGTGCGCCCGGGCCGGGGTCCGGGCACGGGTGCACCTGCCCCGCACCACCCCGCGCCAGAAGCGCGAGCGGGTCGCGGTGCTCGGCGGCGGGCTCGTCGAGGTCGTGATCGTCGGCGACACCTACGACGAGGCGGCCGCGGCCAGTGCGGCGTACGCCCTCGAGAGCGGCGCGACGCCGGTGCCGGCCTTCGACGACCCGCGAACGATCGCCGGCCAGGGCACGGTGGCCCGCGAGGTGCTGGCCCAGCTCGACGCGCAGGTCGGGCGCGCGCCCGACGCCGTCGTCGTGCCGGTCGGCGGCGGCGGCCTGGCCGCGGGCATGCTCGCCTTCCTCGCCGAGCGGGCCCCGCACGTGCGGGTGGTGGGCGCCGAGCCGGCCGGGGCGGCCAGCATGGCCGCGGCCCTCGAGGCCGGCGAGCCGGTGACCCTGCCCGAGCTCGAGAGCTTCGTCGACGGCGCCGCCGTACGCCGGGTGGGCGCGTGGACGCACGCCGCGGTCGCCGCGCACCGGCCGCCGATGGTCGCGGTGCCCGAGGGGCTGGCCTGCGTCGAGATGCTCGACCTCTACCAGTCCGACGGCATCATCGCCGAGCCCGCCGGGGCGCTGGCCAGCGCGGCGCTGCGGCTGCCGATGGAGTCGGGCGGCCCGGTGCTGGCGCCGGGCTCGCTGGTCGTGGCGATCGTCTCGGGCGGCAACAACGACGTGAGCCGCTACGCCGAGGTGGTCGAGCGCGCACTGGTGCACGAGGGGCTCAAGCACTACTTCCTGGTGGAGTTCCCCCAGGAGCCGGGCGCGCTGCGCCGCTTCCTCGACGAGGTGCTCGGGCCCGACGACGACATCACGCTCTTCGAGTACGTCAAGCGCAGCAACCGCGAGACCGGCCCGGCGCTGGTCGGCGTCGAGCTCGCCACCGCCGGAGACCTCGACGGCCTCCTGGCCCGGATGGACGCCTCGCCGCTGCGCGTCGAGCAGGTCCCGCCCGAGAGCCCGCTCTTCCGCTGGGTGATGTAACCCCGAGCGGCGGGGCCCGATGCCTAGCCGGGCGTCTGCGTCGAGTCGTCGCGGGTGCCCTCCGGGTCCTCGGTGCGCTCCTGGGAGTCGGCCAGGATCGCCTCGGCCTGGGCCTGCGGGTCGTCGCTGCCGGCCTCCCTCTCCTCGGGCAGCAGCTCGGCGCGCGAGGCGACCGCGTCGGAGTCGGGGTGGGCGTCGGGGTCGGCGTCGGGGTGCGGAGCGTGTTCGGGGGTCGGGTCGGTGGCGTCCATGGCTCGACGCTAGCGCGGCGGCGCCCACCCCGACCGCATGCCGGACACCACCCGGCCGGTGCGTAACCCGGGTGCCGGTGGCCAGTTGGACCAGTGATCACCCCTCCGATCCCGGCCTCGGGGTTCTCGGACATGCACTCGAGGGCGCTGTGACGCCCGCCTGGGAGGACACGGACATGACCCACAGGACCGCTCGCGGACTGGCACTGACGGCGACCGGTACGCTCATCGCCCTCTCGGCGGCCCCCGCCACGGCCGCCACCCCGGTCGCCCAGGCCGACGCGACCGCGCTGACCCTGACCGTGGCCAGCACCCCGACCGACTCGGGGTCCTTCTCCTCCACCCACGACGGTGACAGCGAGAGCACCTCCGGCTCGGACGAGCCGGCGCTCTCGGCGGCGACCGGCCAGTCCTTCGCCCAGGTCGGCACCCTCGCCCAGGACGCCCGCACCCGCGTCGAGCAGCGGCAGGGCTACGCCGAGGCGTGCGCGGGCCTGGCGGGCGACGGCGCCACCGTGGTCGGCGTCGGCGAGGGCGGCTGCCTGACCCCCGGCCAGAACGTGCGGCTCAACGCCGCCACCGTCGACCTCTCCGGGCTGCGTGTCCTCGAGTCCGAGTTCCTCGCCGGCTTCGACCAGCAGCTGCAGGACGCGCTGGCGCCGGTGCTCGACCAGCTGCTGCCCGCCCTCACCGACGGCCTCGAGCAGGCCCTGACCGGCCTGGGCGACCTGGGGGTCTTCCTCGACGCCGGGGTCATCCAGAGCCGGTGCACGGCCGGGCCCGGCACCTCCGCGGGCTCCGCGCAGATCGCCGACGCGGCGGCGTACGTCGAGGTGGGCGGCACGCGCGTCGACCTGGTGGCCCTGCCGGTCGACCCCGAGCCCAACACCCACGTCGTGACCGACCTCGGGGCCGTGACCCAGGAGGTGCTCGACGCCGTGCGCACCGAGCTCGAGACCGCCATCGACGGCACGCTCGGCCCGCTGACCGCGGTCGTCGACGGTGCCGAGGTGCTGGCCGAGGCCCTGGGCCAGGTCGGCGAGCAGCTCGCCCCGCTCGAGGACAACGTCATCGACATCCTGCTCAACGAGCAGGTGCAGGTCGCCGACGACGAGATCGAGGTGACCGCACTGGACCTCTCGGTGCTGCCGGCCGCCCAGGAGTTCGACGTCGACCTGCTGCGCGCCGAGATCGGCCGGTCGCACTGCGGCCCGACCGGCCGCGTGGGCGCCCCCGCCGAGCCGGAGGCGACCCCCGACCCGACCGACCCGCCGGCCCCGGTGCCGACCTCGGTGCCGGCCGGCGTCGAGACCGCCGCCTCCGGCGGCGGCATGGGCGCCGCGGGCAACCTGTCCCTGGCCGCGCTGCTGGCCCTGGCCGGCGCCGCCGGCGTCGCCAGCTGGCGCCGCAGCCTGCGCGGCTGACCCGGGGCCGGTCGTGGCGGTCCTGGAGGCACGGCTGCGGGCGCTGACCTCGGCGCTCGGCGTGCTGGCGCTGGGGATGGTGCTGCTCGGCATCGTCCTGCCCAGCGGCGACGACGACGGCTACACCTCCCTCGACCCGGCCGCCCCGGTGCGGCTCTCGGTGCCCTCGCTCGACATCCGCGCCCCCGTCAACGCCATCGAGGTCGGGGACGACCGGGTGCTCGACCCGCCGGCCGACGTGCTCGACGTCGGCTGGTGGGACGCCAGCGCGCTGCCGGGCGAGGCCACCGGCCGCACCGTGATCGCGGGACACACCGTCAACACAGGGGGCGGCTCCCTCGACCGGCTTGCCGACGTGCGCCGCGGCGCGGTCGTCGACGTGCTGACCCGCAACGGCGTGATGCGCTACGAGGTGCGCCGCACCAAGGTCTACGACAAGGAGCAGCTGGCCCGCAACGCCGCCCGGGTCTTCGGCCAGGACGCCGGCGACGGGCGCCTGGTGCTGGTCTCCTGCGCCGACTGGGACGGCACCGCCTACGACAGCAACGTCGTCGTCTACGCCGACCCCGTCGGCAGCCCGGCCCAGGACGCCTGAGCGCCGCTCGCCCGGCTCGCGGTCAGCCGGCCCTGCCGTCGAGGAACATCCGCAGCCGGGTGCGGGTGGTGCGCAGCGACTCCGGGTCCTGCGGCACGTGCCCGTTGACCGCCCGGCAGGCCCAGCCCAGCCGCCGGGCCGCCCGGCTCGCGGCGACGAGCTGGTCGGGGCTCCCGGCGCCCGCCCACCCGGCGAGGTAGCTCTCGAGGTACGGCGTGGTGTCCTCGGAGGCCTCCTCGTCGTCGAGGCCCCAGGCCAGCACCCCGTCGAGGGTGACCGCCAGCGTGAGGAACGGGTGGGTCAGGCAGGCGTCGCCCCAGTCGAGGATGCGCACCCGCCCGTCGCGCACGAACACCTGGGCGTCGTGCAGGTCGTCGTGCTGCAGCGTGTCGGGCAGCCCGGTGGCCGCCAGCTCGGCGCACAGGTCGCGCAGCAGCGGCACGGCCGCCAGCGCCGACGCGCCGACGTCACCGAGGTCGGGGGCGAGCCGGCCGACGAGGTCGGCGTACAGGTCGGGGAGGCGGGGCAGGCGCAGGTCGGGCAGCCCGTCGTCCAGCAGTGCCGCTGCCTCGGGGGCGACGTCGCGCTGCACCGAGGCGTAGAGCGCGAGCGCGTCGTGCCACGGCGCGAGGGTGCGCTCCCGGGCGGCCACCTCGCGCAGCGTCTCGCCCGCGTCGGCGAGCAGCAGCCAGCCGCGGGCGGTGTCGGCGCCGAGCACGGGTGCCACCGCGTCGGGCCGACGCCGCGCCAGCAGGGTGGTGACGGCGACCTCGTGGCGCAGCGCCGGCTCGACCGCCTTGGCCCACACCGGACCGCTGGCCGTCGGCACCCGCACCACGACCCCCCAGGGACGCACGTGCGGCCAGCTCACCCGGCCCTCGACGGCGAGCCCGAAGACCTCCAGCCGGGCGTGCACCCACCCGAGCAGGTCGGCCTGCTCGTCCGGGGCGTCGCCCGTGGCGTCGCCCGGGGTGTCGTACGTCGTCACCGGCCCAGGCTCCGCCCACCGGGCGCGTGGCGCCACCCATTTCCCGACCCGGCCCACATCTCTCACCGACCCGGCCAGGATCTCGCGCCGACCCGGCCCGAACCGGCACCGCGCGACGACCCAGCCGTCACCCACCGTCCACGTCGGGGTGGTCGACGCGTCACCACTCCTGCGGCAAGGTGGAGGTGGCGCGTCATCGGGGCGTGCCCTCACACCGGAACCGAGAGGACTGCCGGCAGATGACACAGACCACCGCCAACGAGGCCCCCAGCGAGACCGGCGAGGCCAGCAGCAGGGAGTGGGACGCCGACTCGCTCGGCCGCCGCTTCGAGGAGGTCCGGGGCCACACCGAGGCCCTCGCCGCACCCCTCTCGCCCG
This sequence comes from Nocardioides salarius, assembly GCF_016907435.1. NCBI lineage: Bacteria > Bacillati > Actinomycetota > Actinomycetes > Propionibacteriales > Nocardioidaceae > Nocardioides > Nocardioides salarius. The sequence continues at coordinate 1,902,369 of NZ_JAFBBZ010000001.1, forward strand.
AGGACCAGACGGTCCAGTCGATGCCCGACGTCTCACCGACGAAGTGGCACCGCGCCCACGTCACCTGGTTCTTCGAGACGTTCCTGCTCGCCGAGGCCGAGCAGGGCTTCGCACCCTTCCAGGACAAGTACTGGTTCCTCTTCAACTCCTACTACGAGACCCTCGGGCCCCGCTACGCGCGCCCCGACCGCGGGCTGGTCACCCGCCCCGGCGCGCACGAGGTCGGCGACTACCGCGCCAACGTCGACGCGCGGGTGCGCGAGCTCGTCGACACCCTCGACGGCGGCAGCCTCGAGAAGCTCACCCCCATCATCGAGCTCGGCTTCCACCACGAGCAGCAGCACCAGGAGCTGCTGCTGATGGACATCAAGCACGTGCTCTCGCGCAACCCCCTCCAGCCCGTGTACGCCGGCAGCCCGGTCGAGCGCTGCGAGCCCGACCGCCTGGGCTGGGTCGAGGTCGAGGGGGGTCTCGTCGAGGTCGGCCACGAGGGCCCGGGGTTCTCCTTCGACAACGAGATGCCGCGGCACCGCCAGTGGCTCGAGCCCTACCGGCTGGCCGACCGGCTGGCCACCAACGGCGAGTGGCTGGCCTTCATAGCCGACGGCGGCTACGAGCGCCACGAGCTGTGGCTCTCCGACGGCTGGGCCAAGGTGCGCGGCGAGGGCTGGTCGGCGCCGCTCTACTGGAGCGAGCACGACGGGGTCTGGTTCGAGCACACGCTCAACGGCACCTGGCCGGTCAACCCGGGGCTGCCGGTGGCCCACGTCAGCTTCTACGAGGCCGAGGCGTTCGCCACCTGGTCGGGCAAGCGGCTGCCGACCGAGGCCGAGTGGGAGCACGCGGTGGTCACCGACGGCCAGGGCGGCCAGCACGGCCGCGACCAGCAGGTGGTCGGCAACCTCGCCGACGGCGGGTCGTTCCACCCCCGTCCCGCGCAGCCCGCGCCGGCCGGCAGCCGGCTGCGCCAGGTGCACGGCGACTGCTGGGAGTGGACCTCCTCGGCCTACCACCCCTACCCGGGGTTCCACCCTCCCGAGGGCGCGATCGGCGAGTACAACGGCAAGTTCATGTCCAACCAGATGGTGCTGCGCGGCGGCTGCGCCCTGACCCCCGCCGGCCACGCGCGGGCGTCGTACCGCAACTTCTTCCCGCACGGTGCCCGCTGGGCGCTGTCCGGGGTGCGTCTCGCCGACGGCGGGGCGCCCGCGTGAGCGCTCCCGAGCCGGTCGTGCAGGTGCTCCTCGACTCCGACTGGGCGTCGGGGTCGCTGGTCGCCGACGTGCGCCGGGGGTTGGGCTCGCGCCCGCTGCGGCTGCCGCCGAAGTGGCTCTACGACGACGAGGGCTCGCGGCTCTTCGACGAGATCACCCGGCTGCCGGAGTACTACCCGACCGAGGCCGAGCGCTCGATCCTCGCGGCGTACGCCGCCGACATCGTCGCGGCCTGCGACGCCACGACGGTCGTCGAGCTGGGCAGCGGCACCAGCGACAAGACCCGGCTGCTGCTCGACGCCTTCGCCGGGGCGGGCGCGCTGCACCGCTTCGTGCCCGTCGACGTCTCCGAGCAGACGCTGCGCGACGCGGCCGTCATGCTGACCGAGCGCTACCCCGGGACGGCCGTCGAGGCGATCGTCGGCGACTTCACCCTGCACCTGGGCCACCTGCCCGAGGGACAGCGCCGGCTGGTGGCGTTCCTGGGCAGCACCATCGGCAACCTCTACCTCGAGGAGCGCGGCGCCTTCCTGGGCGCGCTGGCCGACTCGCTCGACCCCGGCGACTGGCTGCTGCTCGGCACCGACCTGGTCAAGGACGCCGACCGGCTGGTGGCGGCGTACGACGACGCGCAGGGCGTGACCGAGGCGTTCGTGCGCAACTGCCTGGTGGTGCTCAACCGCGAGCTCGGCGCCGACTTCGACCCCGGCCGCTTCGACTACGCGCCGCTGTGGGACCCCCGGACGGGCCGGATGGACCTGCGGCTGCGCTCGAGCGTGCCGCAGACGGTCACGGTGCCGGGGGCCGACCTGGTCGTCGAGATCGCGGCCGGCGAGGAGGTGCAGGTCGAGATCTCCACCAAGTTCCGCCGCGACCAGGTGGCCCGCGAGCTGGGCGCGGCCGGCTTCGAGGTGCGCGAGACGTGGACCGACCCGGCGGGCGACTTCGCGGTGACCCTGGCCCGGCTGACCTGAGTGGCGCGACGGCGATGAGCGGCACCGTCGACGTCGTCGAGCTGGTCGACCAGCTGCCCGGCACGGTCCGCTCCGACCACGGCCGCTACGTCAAGCTCAGCGTGGCCGGGCGCACGTTCGGCTACGTGTGGGAGCCGACCGTGACCGTCGGGCTCAAGCAGACCATCGCCGAGCAGCTCGCCCTCGTGGCGATGCGTCCCGACGTCTTCGAGGTCCAGTTCACCGCCGGCGGCTTCGGCTGGGTGGTGGCCCACCTCGAGCACGTGGAGCGCGACGAGCTGGCCGAGCTGGTCTTCGAGGCCTGGCGCCTCACCGCGCCCGCGGCCCTGCTGGAGGAGCGCGGCGAGGTCCTGCCTCGTTGACACGCGTGCAGGTGACCGGTCGAGGGTGCAGGAGTGACCGGTCGGTGGGTCATTCCTGACTGCTCGTCAGGGTGGCGAGGCCGGTGAGGAGTCGCTCGACCTCCTCGGCGGTGGAGTAGGGCGAGAGCCCCACCCGGACGCCACCGGTGTCGCCGAGGCCGGCGTGGCGGGAGGCCTCGAGGGCGTAGAAGCTGCCGGCGGGGGCGAGCACGCCGTGGCCGACCAGGTGCTCCTGCACCGCGACCGGGTCGTGGCCCTCGACCGAGAGCAGCACCGTCGGCGTACGCCGGGCGGGGCTGCCGTGCACGCGCACCCCGGGCAGCGCGTCGAGCCCCTCGAGCAGGCGAGAGAGCAGCGCGTCCTCGTGCTCCTCGAGCGCGGTCATCGACGCGGCCAGCCGCTCGCGGCGCGGCAGCTCGCCGCCCTCGTGGGTGGGCTGCTCGAGCAGGTCGGCGAGCGCCTCGACGCTCGCGGTCACGCCGGCGAGCAGCTCGTAGGGCAGGGTGCCGAGCTCGAAGCGCTCGGGCACCGCGTCGGTGGAGGGCAGCAGCTTGTCGGGCTGCAGCGTCTCGAGCAGGGCGGGGTCGGCCGCGACCGCGCCCAGGTGGGGCCCGAAGAACTTGTAGGGCGAGCAGGCGACCAGGTCGGCGCCGAGCGCGGCGCGGTCGACCAGCGCGTGCGCGGCCAGGTGCACGGCGTCGACGTAGACCAGCGCGCCCACCTCGTGGGCGGCCGCGCTGATGGCGGCCACGTCGGGGCGGGTGCCGAAGAGGTTGGAGGCGGCGGTGACGGCCACCAGCCGGGTGCGCTCCGAGAGCACCCCGCGCACGTCGTCGAGCTCGGCGGTGACCGGGTCGAAGTCGAGCCAGCGCACCGTCGCACCCGCGCGCTGCGCCGCGAGCACCCAGGGCCGGATGTTGCTGTCGTGGTCGAGGCGGGTGACCACGATCTCGTCGCCGGGGCCCCAGCCCTGCGCGAGCGTGCGCGCCATCTCGAAGGTCAGCGCGGTCATCGACCGGCCGACCACCACGCCGCGCGGGTCGGTGCCGAGCAGGTCGCCGAGCGCGGCGCGCGCCGCCCCCACCGTCTCCTCCGTACGCCGCTGCAGGGGGGTCAGCGAGCCGCGCTGGCACATGCCGGCGGTCATCGCGTCGGCCACGGCGTCGGCCACGCGGCTCGGCACCAGGGACCCGCCGGGCCCGTCGAAGCGCGCCTCACCGGCACCGGGGCCGGACCAGAGCGCGGGGAACCAGGCGCGGACACGGTCGAGGTCGAGAGCAGCCATGCTCCGCATGCTGCCACCCGTCACCAGCCACCCGGGTGTGACCGCCCGGGTGTGCCCACCGCCCGGTCGCCCCCTGACGCACCGGGCCGGCACCCGCCAGACTGGTGCCATGGCCGACACCGACCAGCCCGACGTGACCCGCTTCGCCACCGGCGTCTCCTCCGACGAGCACCACGCGGCGCTGCGCGCCTCGGTGCGCCAGCTGGCGGCGCTGCTGGGCGAGGCGCTGACCCGCCACGAGGGGCCCGAGCTCCTCGAGCTCGTCGAGCAGGTGCGGGCCCTGGCCCGCGACCCCGACGACGGGGCCCTGCACGACCTGCTGGCCGGGGTGGACGACGACACCGCGGTGGTGCTGGCCCGCGCCTTCACCGGCTACTTCCAGCTGGTCAACGTCACCGAGCAGCTGCACCGCTGGCAGGAGGTGACCGCCGAGGACGAGGGTCCCCTGGCCGTGGCGGTCGAGCGGATCGGCAAGGCCCTGGCCGACGGCAGCGTCGACGTCGACCTGGTCTCCGACGTGCTGCGCCGCGTCGAGTACCGCCCCGTCTTCACCGCCCACCCGACCGAGGCCAGCCGGCGCACGGTGCTGCGGCTGCTGCGCAAGATCGCCGACGTGGTGCACGCCGCCGAGGACCCCCGCGCCCGCCCCGGCGACGCCGAGCGCCACGAGCGGCGCCTGGCCGAGCTGGTCGACCTGCTGTGGCAGACCGACGAGCTGCGCATCGCGCGGCCCGACCCCAAGGACGAGGCCCGCACCTCGCTCTACTACCTGGGCCAGATCGCCCGGAAGGTCGTGCCCGACCTGCTCCAGGAGCTCGACCGCCGCCTGGCCTCGATCGGGGTCGAGCTGCCGGTGGCGGCGCGCCCGCTGCGCTTCGGCAGCTGGGCCGGCGGCGACCGCGACGGCAACCCCAACGTCACGCCCGAGGTCACCCTCGAGGTGCTGGCGCTGCAGCACGACACCGGGCTGCGCGAGCTGGTCGCCCAGGTCGAGGAGATCCTCACCGAGGTCTCCGCCTCGACCCGGGTCGTCAGCGCCAGCGAGGAGCTGCTGGCCTCCCTGGAGGAGGACGCCCGGGCGCTGCCGATCACCTACTCGACGATCCGGCGGCTCAACGCCGAGGAGCCCTACCGGCTCAAGCTGTCGTTCGTGCGGGTGCGGCTGCTGCGCACCCGCGACCGGCTGGCGAACGCCACCGCCCACGAGCCGGGCCGCGACTACCTGCACCTGGGCGAGCTGGTCGACGACCTGCGCCTGGTGCGCGACTCGATGCTCGCCGACGGCGACCGGCTCACCGCCGACGGCTCGGTGCTGCGGCTGCTGCGCACCGCCACCGCGATCGGCACCGGCATGGCCACCCTCGACGTGCGCGAGCACTCCGAGAAGCACCACGAGGCGCTCGCCGAGCTCTACGACCGCCTCGACGAGCTCGAGCGGCCCTACGGCGAGCTCGACCACGCCGCGCGCACCGAGGTGCTCAGCGCCGAGATGGCCGGGCGGCGCCCGCTGGTGGGGGCCGGCCAGGTGCCGCCCGACGGCCCCGCGGCCGCCTCTCTGGGCCTGCTGCGCACCCTGCGCACCGCCCAGGACACCTACGGCCCCGACGTGGTCGAGACCTACATCGTCTCGATGACCCACGACGTCGACGACCTCTTCGCGGTGGTGGTGCTGGCCCGCGAGGCCGGCCTGGTCGACCTCGGCTCCGACGACGAGCCGGCGACCGCCCGCATCGGGTTCGCCCCCCTCTTCGAGACCGTCGCCGAGCTCGAGACCGCCGGCCCGCTGCTCGACGCCCTGCTCGGCGACCCGTCGTACCGCCGGGTGGTCGCGGCGCGCGGCGACGTGCAGGAGATCATGCTCGGCTACTCCGACTCCTCCAAGGACGCCGGCATCGCCGCCTCGCAGTGGCAGATCCACCGCGCCCAGCGCGCGCTGCGCGACGTCGCGCGGCGCCACGGCGTGCTGCTGCGGCTCTTCCACGGCCGTGGCGGCTCGGTGGGCCGCGGCGGCGGCCCGACCGCCGAGGCGATCCTGTCGCAGCCCAACGGCAGCCTCGACGGACCGATCAAGGTGACCGAGCAGGGCGAGGTCATCTCCGACAAGTACCTGCTGCCCCAGCTGGGCCGCTGGAACCTCGAGAACGCCCTAGCGGCCGTCGTCGAGGCCTCGGTGCTGCACCGCGACCGGCTGCTGCCCCGCGAGGTGCTCGACGGCTGGGACGACACGATGGACGTCGTCGCCGGCGGCGGGCAGACGGCGTACCGGGCGCTGGTGCGCGACCCCGGGCTGGTCCGCTTCTTCGTGGCCGCGACCCCCGTCGACGAGCTCGGCAAGATGAACATCGGCTCGCGCCCGGCCAAGCGCCCCGGCGGCGAGGGCGGACTCGACGACCTGCGCGCGATCCCCTGGGTCTTCGGCTGGACCCAGTCGCGGATGATCCTGCCCGGCTGGTACGGCGTCGGGTCGGGGCTGGCGGCGGCGCGCGAGGCGGGGCGCGAGGACGTGCTGCGCGAGATGTACGCCTCGTGGCCGTTCTTCCGCACCTTCCTGTCCAACGTGCAGATGACGCTGGCCAAGACCGACCTCGACATCGCGGCCCGCTACGTGCGGACCCTGGTCGACGACGACTCGGCGGAGCTCTTCGAGCGGGTGCGCGAGGAGCACGAGCGCACCGTGGCCGAGGTGCTGGCGGTCACCGGCCAGGAGCGGCTGCTGGAGGGCGCCCCGGTGCTGCGCCAGACGCTCGAGCTGCGCGACTCCTACCTGGCGCCGCTGCACGCCCTGCAGGTCTCGCTGCTGGCCCGGGTGCGGCAGGTGCCGGAGGGCGGGGAGCCGCCGGCGCAGCTGCAGCGGGCGCTGCTGCTGACCATCAACGGGATCGCCGCGGGGCTGCGCAACACCGGCTGAGCGCCGGCTGCCACGGTCGTCCTCGGGGGTGTAGCCCGGGCGGGGGCGGGGCCTCCAACCTGGTGCCCGTCCCCAGCCCCCCAGGAGGCGATCGCCATGCCCGCACCCGACCAAGCGCTGCTGCTCATCGACCTCCAGCGCGACTACTTCGCCGACCCCGAGCTCGACCGCTGCCGCGACGACCTGGTGGCGACCTGCAACGACCTGGTCCGGGCGGCCCGCGAGGTCGGGGTCCCGGTCGTCGAGGTGCAGACCGTGCACGAGACCGACCGCAGCACCTGGACCCTGACCATGGTCGAGGACGGCCAGGGGGTCGTCGAGCGCGGCACCGAGGGGGTCCAGCGGGTCGAGGGCCTCGACCCCGGCGGCGCCGAGCTCGTCGAGAAGACCCGCGACAGCGCGTTCTTCGGCACCGACCTCGCCGAGCGCCTCAAGGGCGTCGGGGTGCGCCGGGTGGTGCTCTGCGGCGTCTCGACCGAGTCGTGCATCGCGGCGACCGCGCGCGACGCGTTCGCCCTCGACCTCGAGGCGACCCTGGTCTCCGACGCGACCGCCTCGGTGGACTGGTCGGAGCACGACCACACCCTGGCCATGCTCCAGACCCAGCACCGCCAGCACGTGCTCACCGGCGCCGAGGTGGCCGAGCGCTGGCGCGACGAGGCGGGGCGGGAGCAGGCGGCCGGCAGCGACCGGGTCGCGGGCTAGCAGCGGCGCCAGGCGGTCGTGGATGCCGGGTGGGCCCCGGCACAGCCACCCGTAGGGGGTGCCGCGCCGGGGTGCGGCGCGCCTAGGTTGCGGGCGTGCCCCCGACGTACGCCGACCCCCGCCCGCTCCACCCCCTCGCGCGACCCCTGGGGGCCGGCGCATGAGCCGGGTCCTGGTCACCGGCTCGACCGGGTACGTCGGCTCCCGCCTGGTGCCGGTGCTGCTCGAGGCCGGGCACGAGGTGCTCGCCGCCACCCGTGACGAGGCGGCGCTCGACGACTACCCCTGGGGCGCCCAGGTCGAGGCGCGGCGCTTCGACATCACCGACGAGGACCTCGTGACGCAGGCGGTCGAGGGCGTCGACGCGGTCGTCTACCTGGTGCACTCGATGGCGTCGGGCGAGTTCGTGCGCAAGGACCGCGAGGCCGCCCAGCGGGTGGCGCGGGCCGCCGCGGCCGCGGGCGTCGGACGCGTCGTCTACCTCTCGGGCCTGATCCCGCCCGGCGAGCTCTCCGACCACCTGCGCTCGCGGGCCGAGGTCGAACAGGTCTTCCTCGACGCCGAGGTGCCGGCCACGGTGCTGCGCGCGGCGATGATCGTCGGCTCGGGGTCGACCTCGTTCGAGCTGCTGCGCCGGCTCAGCGACCGGCTGCCGATCACCCCGGTGCCGAGCTGGATGCGCCGCAGGCTGCAGCCGGTCTCGGTCGAGGACGTGGTCACGGTGCTGGCCGCCGCCATCGAGGGCGAACCGCGCAACCGGGCCTACGACCTGGGCGCCGACGAGGTGCTGAGCTACCCCGACCTGCTGGGCCGCTACGCGAAGGTGGCCGGGCTGCGCCGCTGGCGCCCGATGGTGCCCGGCGTGCCGATGTGGATGGTCGGCAGGGTCAGCGCGCTGCTGACCGGGATGCCCCGCGGCACCGTGGTCGCGCTCGCCGAGAGCCTGTCGCACGACATGGTCTGCGGCGAGGACGACGTGCGCCGCGACCTGGTGCCCGGCCACGAGTTCCTCGACCTCGACGAGGCCATCGCGCGCTCGTTGGGCACCAGCGGCGGCACCACGCGGGTCGGCGACGTGCAGGCGGCCGCGCCCACCGACCCCGCCTGACCCCCGGCTGACCCCGCTGTCCGGCCGGTCCGAACCGGCCGGGTCGTGCTCAGAGGTGGTCGGGGACGATGAGCGCGTCGGGGTCCTGGCGCGGGGGCACGGCGGCCAGCGCGGCCTTGACCAGCGCGATCCGGGTGCGCACCAGCACCGTGCGCTGCAGCCGGCCGACGTCGTCGCCGACCCCGGCCTCGACCGTCTCGCGCACCTGCTCGTCGGTGAACGTGGGCCGGGTGCCGGGCTCGACCTCGACGTCGGGCAGCGCGACGAGCACCGGCAGCACCTGGTCGCCCAGCGCGTCGAGCACCTGGAAGCGCTCCCAGCGGGTCATCTGCTCCCACACCTCGTCGACGTCGAGCTTCTGCTTGCGCACGTCCTTGCGCGTGGCCAGCACGGACTTGGCCGCACCCGCCATCGCCTGGGTCATCTCGTTCTCGGTGAAGCGCACACCCCCATCATGGCTGCTGCGCCTGTGGAGGACCACGACGGGCGTCGGTGCGACCGGGTAGGAAGGACCCCGCGCAGCACCCCCGACCCGCACCGAGCACCCGACGAGAGGACGAAGTCCCGTGAGCCCCACCTCCGCGCCCCGCGACCGGCACCGCTCGACGGTGTACGACGCCGAGGACGCCGTGGGCCGGGTCCTCGAGCGGGGCGGCACGATCGAGCACTACGGCTCGACGCTGGTGCTGCCGGGGCTGCGCAAGTTCGGCGACGTGGCCGACGTGCCGGCCTACCTGAGACGTGTCCTGGCCCATCCGCCGGTGGCGGCGCTGCCGCGCGCCGGCGTCCCCGTGGCGGTGCGCGAGCGCCGCGGCGCCCGGGCCGCGCACTACGAGCCGGCGGGGGCCGCCGGGCCCACGATCGCGGTGCCGCCGTACGCCGCCGGCGGGGGCTGGGCGTTGAGCGAGACCACGGTGCTGCACGAGCTGGCCCACCACCTGGGCCCCGACCTGCCTGCCCACGGGCCGGTGTTCCTGGCCCACCTGCTGCACCTCTACGAGCACGTCATCGGCCCCGAGGCCGCCCACCTGCTGCGCGTGGCCCTGGCCGAGCGCGGCGTGACGACAGGAGCACCCCTGTGAGCACCTTCATCGACAAGCTGGCCAAGGTGCTGGCCCAGGCCGAGGCCGCCTCCACCCCCGAGGAGGCCGACGCGTTCCTGGCCAAGGCGCAGTACCTCTCGACCCGTTGGTCGATCGACCTGGCCACCGCGCGCCAGCACACCGCGCGCCAGGAGCAGCGCGCCGAGCCGGTGCAGCGCACGATCACCATCGGCGAGGCCCGGGCGATGGGCAACTCGCGCCTGGTCGCGCTCTTCCTGGCCTGTGCGCTGCCCAACGACGTGCGCGCCGACGTGGCGCGCAACTCCACCACGGTCTACGCCTACGGCTTCCCCAGCGACCTCGAGGTCGTCGAGGCGCTCTACGTGCACCTGGCGCTGCAGATGGTCCACGACGCCGGTGTCTTCCTGGCCAGCGACGCCCACCTGGTCGGCGGGGCGGTCTGGAACCCGCGCACCCGCAGCTTCGCCCCGCCCAGCAAGAAGACGGCCCGGCTGGCGTTCTACGAGGCCTTCGTCGAGCAGATCGCCACGCGGCTGTGGGCGGCCCGGCGCGACGCCGAGGCGCGCGCGGAGCGCGAGCGGCTCGAGCGCGAGGAGCCCGACACCGGCGCGTCGACCGCACTGGTGCTGGCCCAGAAGGAGGCCGAGGTCGCCGACTACTACACCCGCACCTCCACCGCCCGGGGCTCCTGGCAGGCCGGGCGGCGCCGCACCGGGCTCGACGGCGGGGTCGCGGCGTGGGAGGCGGGGGCGCGCTCCGGCGCCGAGGCCCGGCTCAGCGCCGCCCAGCGACTGCCTGGCGGGCGCACCCAGATCGCGTGAGAACCTGGGGCCGATGACTCCCACCGACTCCTCACCGACCCCGCAGCCCTCGGGCCGCACCTGCCTGGTGCTCGACGCCGGCGGTGCCCGCTCGGCGTACCAGGTGGGCGCGCTGGGGGTGCTGCTGCCCGCGCTCGAGGCCGACGGCCACCGCCCGACGCTGCTGGTCGGCACCAGCGCCGGGGCGCTGCTCAGCGCCGCCCTGACCTCCACGGCGCACCTCGACCCGGAGGAGCAGGCGGAGCGACTGCACGACGTGCTGGCCCAGGCCACTAAGAAGAAGGTGATGCAGCCGCTGTGGCGCCAGGCGCCGGTGGTGCTGGCCCGCTACGCCTCCGAGACCCTGGGCCTGACCGGCTTCCGGCTGCGTGGCCTCTTCGGCACCGGCCCGCTCGCCGCGACCCTGCAGCGCGCCATCGACTGGGAGGCACTGCACGACAACCTCGACGCGGGCCGGGTGGAGGCGCTGGCGCTGACCGCCACGGCGGTGCGCACCGGGCGGGTCACGCTCTTCACCGAGGCCACCGCGGCGTACGGCGACCTGCCGGCGCCGCTGGCCCAGCACCACCGCGCCTACGTGCGCGCCCGCATCGGGGTCGAGCACCTGATGGCCTCCTCGGCCATCCCCGCGCTGTTCCCCTCGGTGCAGGTCGACGAGCCGGCCGAGGCCGCCGGCTGGTACGTCGACGGGGCGACCCGGCGGCGGGTGCCGATCGCGCCCGCGGTCGAGCTGGGCGCCGACCGCCTGGTGGTCGTCGGCACCGGCGCGATCCGGCCCGCGGAGGCCGACGCCGAGCGTGACCGCCAGCCCGTCGACCTCGGCGACGGAGGCGCGACCCTGCTGGGGGCGGTGATGGACGACCCGCTGCGCCACGACCTGCGCCGCCTCGCCGACACCAACGTGCTGGCCGCCGATGGCGACCTCGCGCCGCACCTCGACCGGCACCGCCGCGAGCGCGGCCGACCGCCGCAGCGGGTGCTGCCCTACGCCGCCGTGGCCCCCGAGCACGGCGAGGAGCTGGCCCAGCTGGCGATGGACGTCTTCCGCAGCAACCACGGCACCCTGCGCCGCACCCTCGGCGACCCCGACCTGCAGGTCATGCACCGGCTGATGGGCAGCGACAGCCCGCTGCAGGGCGAGCTGCTGTCCTACCTGATGTTCGACCCCGACTTCTTCGACGAGGCCGCCGCGCTGGGCCGCCGTGACGCGCAGCGCTGGCTCGAGGCCAACGACGGGCTGTGGCGCACCGGCCACCTCGACCCGCCCAGCGGCGCCCGCACCTGACCGCGAGCCGGCGCCAGTTCCGCGCGAGCCCGCGCCAGTTCCGGTGCAGATGAGGGTTCAGGCCGGGTCGGCGCGAAGTTCAGGCCGGGTCGGGGTGAAGTTCAGGCCGGGTCAGCGTGAGATCTGGGCCGGGTCAGCGGTGCGGGAGGACGACGGTGGCGCCGCCCGCGCCGGCGCCGGGCTCGCCCAGCGCGGCCAGGCGGCGGGCGCCCTCCTCGAGCCCCACCCGGTCGCGCAGCAGCAGGTCGGGGCGCAGGGTGCCGTCGGCGACCAGGTCGAGGAGGCCGGGGTAGCCGGTGGCCGACAGGCCGTGGCTGCCCAGCACCTGCAGCTCGCGGGCGACCACCAGCCCGAGCGGCGCTCCGGCGTCGGCGTCGGCCCCACCGAGCAGGCCGACCTGCACGTGGCGCCCCCGCGGGCGCAGGCAGAGCAGCGAGGCGCCGGCCACCGCGGCGGCCCCGAAGGCGTCGAGCGAGACGTCGGCGCCACCGCCGGTCAGGTCGAGCAGCGTGTCGACGACCGGCGCGGCGTCCGGGTCGACGGGGGTGGCCCCGAGCCGCGCGGCCAGGTCGCGCGAGGCCGGCGCCGGGTCGACGGCGTACACCTCGGCCCCCAGTGCCCGCGCCACCATCACCGCGGCGAGCCCGACGCCACCGCAGCCGTGCACCACCACCCGCTCGCCCGCGCGCACGGCCCCGACCTGGGCCACCGCGCGGTACGCCGTCGCGACGCGGCAGCCGAGGCCGGCGGCGACGTCGTCGGGCACCTCGTCGGGCAGCCGCACGAGGTTGGTGTCGGCGCGCGGCAGCGCGACCAGCTCGGCGAAGGAGCCCCAGCCGGTGAAGCCGGGCTGCTCCTGCCGCTCGCAGACCTGCTGGTCACCGCGGCGGCAGGTCGCGCACGTGCCGCAGGCCAGCACGAACGGCGTGGTGACCCGGTCGTCGACCCGCACCGAGGAGGCCGCCGCACCGACCTCGACCACCGTGCCGGCCAGCTCGTGGCCCGGCACGTGCGGCAGCCGCACGCCGTCGTCGTGGCCCTGCCAGGCGTGCCAGTCGCTGCGGCACAGCCCGGTCGCCCCGACCCGCACCACGACCCCGTCGCGGGGGCAGGGCGGGTCGGGCAGCTCGGCGACCGCCAGCGGTCCACCGAAGGTCTCCATCAGCACGGCTCTCACGGCGCGGAGCCTACGGTCCGGCCGGGCCGGACGTGCCGTGCCCTCAGGAGGCGTCCAGCGCGGCCAGCTCGTCGGGGGTCAGCTCGATCTCGGCCGCGGCGGCCGAGTCGGTGATCGACTGCGGCCGCTTGGCACCGGGGATCGGGATGACCACGGGCGACTGGGCCAGCTCCCAGGCGAGCGCGACCTGCTGCGCGCTGACCCCGCGGTCCTCGGCGACGCGGGCGAAGGCGGGGTGCTTCTCGGCGAGCTCCTTGGCGTCGGACAGCCCGCCCAGCGGGCTCCAGGGCAGGAAGGCCAGGCCGAGCTCCTCGCACACGTCGATCTCGGGCTGGCTGGAGCGGAAGGCGGGCGAGAACTGGTTCTGCACGCTGACCAGCGCGTCACCGAGCACCGAGTGGGCGAGCCGGATCTGGGCCGGGTCGGCGTTGGAGAGCCCGATGCGCGCGACCTTGCCGGACTCGAAGATCTCGCGGAGCGTGCCCACGACGTCCTCGTAGGCCACGTCGGGATCGGGACGGTGGTGCTGCCACAGCGCGATCTGCTCGACCCCGAGCCGCTCGAGGCTCGCGTCGACGGCCGAGCGCAGGTGGCCGGCCGAGCTGTCCAGCGCCCAGGCGCCCCCGCCGGCGCGCACGTGACCGCCCTTGGTGGCCAGCAGCACCTGGTCACGCACCCCCAGCTCGTCGAGCAGGCCCGCGACCAGGCGCTCGTTGGCACCCTGCGCGTCGGCGCCGAGCTCGTCACCGGGGCCGTAGGCGTCGGCGGTGTCGAAGAGCGTCACGCCCGCGGCGAGGGCCGCGCGCATCGTGTCGAGCAGCTGCTCGCGCGGCTGCGCCCCGGACTGGTCGAAGGTCATCAGGCCCAACCCGATGGCGCCGACCTGGACGCGCCCGACGGTGTCGTTGCCGATCTCTCGTGTCTGCATGTCCCCTGTCTACCCGCCCGGCCCCACCCGCAACCCGCGCAGGCCCCCGGTCACCCCTGGGGGTGTCGAACGCCCCCACGACGGCTGGTGCAGTAGAGGCACCGAACGACGCGGGCCCCGACGGCCCCACCCCCAGGAGGACATCGTGAGCACCGACCTGACCGGCAAGCGCGTGGCATTCATCGTCGCCCAGTCGGGCGTCGAGCAGCCCGAGCTCACCCAGCCCTGGCAGGCGATCGAGGACGCGGGCGCCGAGGCCGTGCTGATCGCCCCCGAGACCGGCAAGGTGCAGGCCTTCGAGAGCGACGTCAACGAGGCCGGCACCTTCGAGGCGACCCTGAGCCTGGCCGACGCCGACCCGGCGACCTTCGATGCCGTGGTGCTGCCCGGCGGCACCACCAACGCCGACCAGCTGCGCGTCGAGGAGGACGCCGTGGCCTTCATGCGCGAGATCGTCGACGCCGGCAAGCCGGTCGCCTCGATCTGCCACGGCCCCTGGACCCTCGTGGAGACCGGCCGGCTCGAGGGCAAGACCCTGACCAGCTTCCCGAGCCTGCAGACCGACATCCGCAACGCCGGCGCGACCTGGGTCGACGAGGAGTCCTTCACCTGCCAGCACAACGGGTGGACCCTGGTCACCAGCCGCAACCCCGGCGACCTCGACGCGTTCTGCGAGGCGGCTATCGCCGCCTTCGCCTGAGGGACCGACCACCCGGCTGCGGGACGACCGGTCACTCGTGCACCACCGACCGGTCAGTCCCGCACCACCGAGCGGTCAGCCGATCAGGATGCCGGCGATCGCGGCGCTCATCAGGTTGGCCAGCGTGGCCGCGAGGATCGCCCGGAGCCCGAGCGAGGCGATGTCGGGACGACGCTCGGGGGCGATGCCCCCCAGCCCGCCGAGCAGGATGCCCAGCGAGCCCAGGTTGGCGAAGCCGGTAAGCGCGAAGGTCACGATGGCGGCGGTCTTGTCGCTGAAGCCCCCGATCACCTCGCCGAGGTTGGCGAAGGCGACGAACTCGTTGACCACCACCTTCTGGCCCACGAAGCTGCCGGCCTCGACCGCCTCGCCCCACGGCACCCCGATGGCCGACATCAGCGGGGCGAAGACGTAGCCGAGGATCTCCTCGATCGTCAGGTCGCCGGCGCCGAACCAGCCGCCGACACCGCCGACGACCAGGTTGACCAGCGCGATCAGGGAGATGAAGGCCAGCAGCATCGCGCCGATGGTCGCGGCCAGCCGGAGCCCGTCGGCCGCGCCGTTGGCGGCGGCGTCGATGACGTTGCGCGCCCGCATCCCGTCGTCGGCCGGCCCCTTGCTCTCGGCGGCCTCCTGCTCGGCGCGCAGCATCTCGTCGGCGCTCGCCCAGTCGTCGCCCGAGCCGGCGACCGACGACCCCTCGTCACCCGCGCCCGCCTCGTCGCCGTCGACGACGCGCTCCTCGGGCAGGATGATCTTGGCCATCAGCAGCGCCCCCGGCGCGGCCATGAAGCTGGCCGCGATCAGGTAGTCGAGCCGCGCCCCGAGCAGCGAGTAGCCCACGAGCACCGACCCGGCGACGGTCGAGAGCCCGCCGACCATCACGGCGAAGAGGCCCGAGCGCGACAGGCCGGCGACGTAGGGCCGGATCACCAGCGGCGCCTCGGTCTGGCCGACGAAGATGTTGGCCGCGGCGTTGGTCGACTCGGCCTTCTCGGTGCCGAGCAGCCAGCCCAGGCCGCCGCCGAGCACCCGCACGACCCGCTGCAGGATGCCGAGGTGGTAGAGCACCGCGGTCAGCGCGGCGAAGAAGACGATGACCGGCAGCACCTGGAAGGCGAAGACCTGCCCCTCCTCGGGCAGCACCGGGCCGAAGAGGAAGCCGATGCCCTCGCGGGAGGAGTCGATGACCGACTGCACCGCCTTCGAGGCGGCCTCGAGAGCACGCTGGCCCACCGACCAGTAGAGGACCACGACGCCGAAGACGATCTGCAGCCCGAGCGCTCCCAGGACCGTGCGCGGCCGGATCGCGCGCCGGTCGCTGGAGACCAGGAAGGCGATCGCCAGCAGCACCAGCATGCCGCCGGCACCCCAGAGGACGTCGATCATCACTTCACCTCTCGCACCCGTGGGTCGTCGACCGGCCGGCCGACGCGTGGGTCATGCTGGCACGCGATCCCACCGAGCCGCAGGAGGCACCGCATGAGCCTGGTCCGAGACGTCCTGGCCAGCGCCCAGCGCCTGCCGCTGGGCGTGCAGGCGTGGGTGTTCATGGTGCTGATGCCGGTCAACCTGGCGGCGCTGGTCGCACTGGGCCAGCCCCTCGGCCCGCTGGTGGCCGCGCTGGCGGTGGGCGCGCTGGCGCTCAACGGCGTCGTGATGGTCCTCGACCGCGGCTTCTCGCTGGCGATGGCGCTGCCCCACGTCGCGCTGTGGGTGCCGCTGCTCGGCCTGGTCGCCTACCTGCTGCTGGGGCGCGACGACGTCGGCGGCGTCTACGCGGCGTACCTCGTGGTGCTGCTGGTCGTCGACGCGGTCTCGCTGCGGTTCGACGTGCCCGACGCCAAGCGCTGGCTCGACGGGCAGCGCGACACCTTCTGACCCCCACGGCCCCGGCCCCGGCCCACCACCCCGAGCCCGTACGCCGCTCAGTCGCGCGCCGCGACCAGGTGGCAGGCGCTGACGTGCTCGTCGACCGCGGGCAGCACCGGCAGCGCGGTGCCGCGGCACGCCTCGGCGACCCCGGCGGCCGCGGCGCTGCCGTCGGCCAGCGCGGGGCAGCGCGGGTGGAACCGGCAGCCGTCGGGGATGCGGGTGGGGTCGGGCACCTCGCCGGTGAGCACGACCTGCTCGCGGCGCTGCGACTCGGGCACCACCGACAGCAGCGCCCGCGTGTAGGGGTGCTGCGGGTCGCCGAGCACCTGCTCGGTGGGCCCCGACTCGACGACCCGGCCCAGGTACATGACCGCGGTGCGGTCGGCGATGTTCCAGGCCAGGCCCAGGTCGTGGGTGACCACCAGGACCCCGAGGCCGCGCTCCTCGCGCAGCCGCAGCAGCAGCGCGAGCAGCTCGCCGCGCACGGAGGCGTCGAGCGAGGAGACCGGCTCGTCGGCCACCAGCAGCCGCGGCTCGAGGGCCAGCGCGCCGGCGATCAGCACCCGTTGGCGCTGCCCGCCCGACAGCTCGTGCGGGTAGCGCAGGTAGAACCGCTCGGGTGGTCGCAGCCCGGCGGCCGCGAGAGCCGCGCCCACGCGCTGCTCCTCGCTCGGCCCGCCGCCGCGGCCACCGGCCAGCCCGTGCAGGCGCAGCCCCTCGGCCACCGACTCGTAGACGGTGTGGCGCGGGTTGAGCGCCCCCGCGGGGTCCTGCAGCACCATCTGCACCTGCCGGCGCACCGCCTTCAGGGCGCGCGCACCACGCCCGAGCGGCACGCCGTCGAGGCGGACCTCGCCGGCCGTGGGGGCCTGCAGGCCCACCAGGGTGCGGGCCAGCGTGGTCTTGCCCGAGCCCGACTCCCCCACCAGGGCGACGATGTCGCCCGAGCGCACGGTCAGGTCGGCGCCGTCGAGCGCGGTCGCGACCGCGCCGCCGCGGGTGCCGAACTCCACGCGCACCCCGCGCGCCTCGAGGGTGCGCGTGCCGAGCGCGGCCGGGCCGGGCGTCGTCTCGATGCTCATGGCTCCCCGATCCTCCAGCAGGCCGCGGTGCGCCCGGGCAGGTGCTCCTCCAACGGCGGTTCCTCGCTGCGGCAGCGCTCCACGGCCCGCGCGCACCGGGGTGCGAACGAGCAGCCGGCGACCGACTCGCGGGGGTCGGGCGGGTCGCCCGGCAGCCCTGCCGGGGCGTAGCGCGAGGCCGGGTCGCCGACCCGCGGGAAGGCCGCCGACAGCGCGGCGGCGTAGGGGTGCAGCGCGCGGCCGAAGACCTCGTCGGCGGGCCCCTGCTCGACCACGCGGCCGGCGTACATGACGGCGATCCGGTCGCAGACGTCGGCGAGGACCGACAGGTCGTGGCTGATCACCACCATGCCGACGCCCAGGTCGCGCACCAGCCCCGAGAGCAGGTCGAGCACCTGCGCCTGCACCATCACGTCGAGGGCGGTCGTCGGCTCGTCGGCCACCACGAGGTCGGGCCGGCAGGCCAGCGCCATCGCGATCATCACCCGCTGGCGCTGCCCGCCCGAGAGCTGGTGCGGGTACGCCGCCGCCCTCGCGGCCGGCAGCCCCACCTGCTCGAGCAGGTCCGTGACGCGCGCGTCGACCTCGTCGTCGCCGACCTCGGGCTCGTGCACCCTGATCGGCTCGCCGATCTGCACGCCCACCCGGCGCACCGGGTTGAGCGAGTGCAGCGCCCCCTGGAAGACGATCGAGGCACCCGCCCAGCGCACCGCCCGCAGGTCGCCCCAGCGCATGGTCAGCACGTCGGCGCCGTCGAAGAGCACCGCGCCGGTGACGTCGGCGCTGGCCGGCTGCAGCCGCAGCACGGTGCTGGCCAGCGTGGACTTGCCGCAGCCCGACTCGCCGGCGATGCCGAGCACCTCGCCGCGCCCGACGCGCAGGTCGATGCCGCGCACCGCGCTCAGCGGTCCCTCGTCGGTGCGGTAGGTGACGTGCAGGTCGCGCACGTGCAGCAGGTCGCTCATCGGCGCTCCCGCAGCCGGGGGTCGAGCACGGACTCCAGCGCCTGGCCGACCAGGGTGAAGGAGAGCACCACCAGCACCACGCACACGCCGGGCGGCACGATGAACCACCACGAGCCGGTGGTGATGGCGCCGACCCGGAAGGCGTCCTCGAGCATCGAGCCCCACGAGACCCGGGTGGGGTCGCCGAGCCCGAGGAAGCTGAGCGTGGTCTCGGCCAGGATCGCCACCGCCACGGTCAGGGTGGTGTTGGCGAAGACCAGCGGCGCCACGTTGGGCAGCACGTGGCGGCGCAGCAGGTGCAGGTGGCCGGCGCCGAGGCCGCGGGCCCGCTCGAGGTAGGCGCGCTCCTTGATCGAGAGGGTCTGGCTGCGGATCAGCAGGGCGGTGCTGGTCCACGACGTCACACCGATCACCAGCGCGATGTTGAGCAGCGAGCGCCCGAGCACGCTGGCCAGCACGATCGCCAGCGGCAGGAACGGGATCACCAGGAACCACTCGGTCAGCCGGAAGAGCAGCGCCCCGGGCCAGCCCCCGAAGTAGCCGGACAGCAGGCCCACCAGGGTGCCGATCACCATCGAGATGACGGTGGCCATCAGCCCGACCAGCAGGCTGACCCGCGCTCCCCAGATCAGCAGGGTCAGCACGGAGCGGCCGTTGTCGTCGGTGCCGAGCAGGTACGCCGTCGAGGGCGGCTGCAGGACCCCGCCCTGGGCGCGGGTCACCGAGAGGCCCTCGGCGTCGGCGATGACGGGCGCCAGCAGGGCCAGCAGCACGAAGCCGGTGAGCACGACCAGGCCGGCGACCCCGGAGCGGTGCCGGCGGAACTCGCGCCACCCCCGCCGCCAGGCGTCGTGGCGGCGCCGGCGGGCCAGCTGCGCTGCGCTGGTGCCCGCGGCGGGGCTGGCGGGGGCGCTCACGTGCGCACCCGCGGGTCGAGGACGCCGTAGAGCAGGTTGGCCAGCAGGTTGGCCAGGATCACGCCGACCGAGGCGACCAGGAAGGCGCCCTGCAGCACCCAGTAGTCGGGGATCTCGAGGGCCTCGGTGGCCAGCAGCCCCAGCCCGGGGATGGAGAAGACCGTCTCGACGGTGATGGCGCCGGCGACCACGAAGCCGAAGTTGAGGGCGATGACGGTGGTGGCGGGCAGCAGCGCGTTGGGCACCGCGTGCCGGTTGCGCACCGCCTGGTCGCGCAGGCCCTTGGCCCGCGCGGTGGTCAGGTAGTCGGAGCCGAGCTCGTCGAGCAGCGAGCTGCGCATGACCAGGGCGTAGTCGGCCAGGTAGGCCAGGGTCAGGGTGAGCACCGGCAGCGTCAGGTGGCGCGCCACGTCGAGCACGCCGCCCGGCGACCACGGGTCGACGTCGACGGAGTGCAGCCCGCCGGTGGGGAACAGCCCGGGCACCGGCCCGAAGCCGACGGCGAGGGTGGCGATCAGCAGCAGGCCCAGCCACCACTCGGGCATCGAGTAGAGGGTGAGCGAGGCGCCGGTGGACAGGCGGTCGAAGCGCTGGCCCCGGGCCCAGGCGCTGCGCACCCCGAGCCACATCCCGACCAGCGCGGCCAGCAGCGTCGAGGTGCCGACCAGCAGCAGGGTCGGCCCGATCCGGTCGACCAGCAGGTCGGCGACCGGCACCCGGTAGCGCAGCGAGATCCCCAGGTCGCCGCTGAGCGTGTTGCCCAGGTAGGTCAGGAACTGCTGGGGCAGCGGCTCGTCGAGCCCGTACGCGGCGTTGAACTGCTCGAGCTGCTCGGGCGAGCTGAAGCGGCCCCGGCCCAGGGTGCGGGCGGGGTCGCCGGGCAGCACCCGGAAGAGGAAGAAGTTGACGACCAGCACGAAGGCGAGGCTGCCCAGGGAGCCCAGCACCTTGCCTCCCGCGTAGCGCCCGTAGCCGCCCCGGGACCGGCGGGCCCGGGGCGGGGCCGCGAGCGCTCCCTCGGGCCCGGCCGCGCTGGCCGCGAGGGTCACTCGCGGTCCTCGGCGGTCCCGCGGCGGCGTACGACGAGGACGGCGACGCCGGCGACCAGCAGCACGACCAGCCCGCCCGCCCCGACCAGCAGCCCGGCGCCCGGGCCCTCCTCGTCACCGGCGGCCGCGGCCTCGGTCGCGCTGGTGGCGCCGTCGCAGTCACCGGCCTCGGCGGCGGGCCGGATCGAGCGGTAGGTGTGGGTGCCCTGCTGGAAGATCCACTGCCCGGTCTCGGCCGGCTGCTGGAGCAGGCAGGCGAAGCGGTCGCTGCGCACCGCCTGGCCGGTGGTGTTGTAGGCCGTGACCAGGTAGGGCGCGTCGCGGAAGAGGGTCTCCTGCATCGTCTTGACCTGCTCGGCGCGCACCTCGGGGTCGAGCTCGGAGCCCTGGGCCTCGAAGAGCGCGTCGTACTCGTCGTCGCAGTACCAGGAGTCCGACCAGTTGCCCCGCTGGTCGCAGGTCATGTAGCTGAGCATCGAGGTCGGGTCGGCGTCGACGAACCAGCCCCACTCGAAGGCGTCGAACTCGCCGGCCAGGATGATGTCGGTGAGCTTGGAGGACTCCACGGTGGTCACCTCCGACTCGATGCCCAGGTCGGCCAGCCACTCCTTGAAGTAGGCCATCACCTTGGTAGAGGTGGCGGAGTCGGAGCGCGCGAAGAGGCGCAGGGTGCCGAGCGGGGAGCCGTCGGGCAGGGTGCGCAGGCCGTCGGCGCCGACGGTGTAGCCCGCCTCGTCGAGCAGCGCGGCGGCACGCTCGGGGTCGTGGGCCAGGTCCTCGGCCGGCGGCTCCCAGTGGAACGTGGCGTAGCCCGGCGGCACGATCGTCGAGCCCGGCCTGCCGGCGCCCTGGTAGACGGTGTCGACCAGCTGCTGGCGATCGAGCGCGAGCCCCACGGCGAAGCGGAACTCGGGGTCGAGCACGGCGGGGTTGGGGTCGCCGATCGGCTCGCCGGTCTCGAGGTCGACCGAGCCGGCGTTGAAGGAGATCTCGTCGAAGCCGGGGGTGTCGGCGTTCTGGGCCAGCACCCCGTCGCGGCCCTCGAGGGAGTCGACCTGCAGCGCCGAGATGCCCTCGACGAAGTCGACCTCGCCCTTGACCAGCGCCTGCACGGCGGGGTCCTCGCTCTTGAAGACCCGGAAGACGACCTCGTCGACGTGCGGGGCGCCGTTCCAGTAGTCCGGGTTGGCCTCGAAGCGGTACGTCGAGCCGCCCGCGGTGCCCTCGACCAGCCGGAACGGCCCCGAGCCGACGACCGGCGCGCCGTCGGTCGGCTCGGCCGCGAACGACTTCATCGCCTCGCCGCTCACCTCCGACCACACGTGCTGGGGCACGATCGGGATCGGCACCATCGGCAGCACGCTGTTGGGCCGCGACAGGCTCATCACCAGCGTCGTGTCGTCGGGGGCCTCGACCTCGGTGACGCCGGCCAGCCACGACTTCCAGGTGGCCGACTCGGGACCCTTGCCCAGCACCCGCGAGTAGGTGAAGGCGAGGTCGTCGGCGGTCAGCGGCTCGCCGTCCGACCAGGTGACGTCGTCGCGGATGGTGAAGCGCCACTCGAGACCGTCGTCGCTGCTCTCCCAGTCGGTGGCCAGCGACGGCTGCAGGGACAGGTCCTCGGTCGAGAAGTCGACGAGGTAGTCGTAGGTCAGCGCCCACATCTCGTAGGACTCGACCTCGATGCCCAGGAAGGGGTTGAAGCTGTCGACCTCGTTGAGCAGCGCGACGGTGAAGCGCGCCGGGTCGCCCCCGCCCGCCGCCGCGGCGCCGCCGGACAGCCCGCCCAGCATGCCGACCGGGAGCAGGCAGCCGGCCAGCAGCCCGGCCAGCAGGCGGCCCGGCCGGACCACTGCCGCGCGCCGCCGCTTCGTCGTACGTTGACGCCCGTGAAGCCACCCGCGCCCCCGGTCGCCGCCCGCCGACCGCACACCCACCGCGAGCACGGGCTCGTGCGGCACGACCCCTACGCCTGGCTGCACGACGTGACCTCGCCGGAGGTGCTGGCGCACCTTGCTGCCGAGCGGGCCTACTACGACGCTGCCTCTGCGCATCTGCACTCCCAGGTGGTGGGGCTGGCCTCCGAGATGGTGTCCCGGGTGCCGACGGACGAGCGGTCGCCGTCGTGGGAACGCTCGAGGTTTTCCTACTACACCGAGCACTCCGCCGGTAGTGAGTACGCGGTTATTCGCCGAAGAATTCGCAGCGATAAGTCACATGGTGAGACGAAATCCGTCGCAGATCAAGATTTTACCGATGTATTCCGTAGCGGAGCGTCGCTCGACGACGAGGTCGTCCTCGACGTCGGCTCGCTCGACACCGGCAGCGGCCACCTCGAGCTCGGGCTGGCGCTGGTCAGCCCCGACGAGCGGCTGCTGGCCCACGCCGTCGACACCACCGGCGACGAGGTCTACCGGCTGCGCTTCCGCGACCTGGGCACCGGCGAGGACCTGCCCGACGAGGTGCCGCGCTGCTACTACGGGGGCGCCTGGAGCGCCGACTCCGGCGAGTTCTTCTACACCGTCCACGACGACGCCTACCGCCCCCACCAGGTCTGGCGGCACCGGCTGGGCAGCGACGTCGCCGACGACGTGCTGGTGCTCAGCGAGCCCGACGAGGCCTTCGAGCTGCACCTGCGCACCAGCCGCAGCGGCGAGCTGGTGGTCATCCTCAGCGAGAGCCGCACCACCAGCGAGACCTGGGTCGTCGAGACGAGCGACCCGGCCGGCGCCCCGCGCTCGGTCGGCGGACGGCGCCCGGGCGTGGTCTACCGCGCCGAGCACGTGCGCGGGCCGGGCGGCGGCCACCTGCTGCTGGTCACCGACGCCGGCGCCGAGGAGTTCCGGCTGGTCCGCGCCCCCGTGCCGGCCACCGCGACGGGGCAGGACCACACCAGCTGGGTGGAGGTCCGCGGCGAGGACCCGGCCGAGCGCCTCGAGCGGGTCGACGCCTTCGCGGGCCACGTGGTGCTGAGCCTGCGCACCCACGCCGAGCACCGCTTGCGCCTGCTCCCCCACGACGACCTGGCCGGGCCCGGGGTGGTGGTGGCCAGCGGGTTCGCCGGCGGCGCCGTGCACCTCGACCGCTGCACCGACTACGACGCCACGTCGATCACCGTGCACGACCGGGCCCACGTCGAGCCCAGCCGCTGGCTCGACGTCGACCTCGCCAGCGGCGAGCGGCGCCAGCTCGGGCGCCAGCAGGCTCCGGGCCACGACCCCGGCCGCTACGTCACCGAGCGCCGGCACCTCCCCTCCCCCGACGGCACCCTGGTGCCCGTCACCCTGGTGCGGCACCGGGACACCCCGCTCGACGGCACCGCGCCCGCCCTGCTCTACGCCTACGGCGCCTACGAGTACGTCTTCGAGCCCGAGTTCGACCCGGCCCTGCCCAGCCTGCTCGACCGGGGCGTGGTCTTCGCCCACGTGCACGTGCGCGGCGGCGGGGAGGGCGGGCGGCGCTGGTGGCTCGAGGGCCGGCTGGCGGCCAAGCAGCACTCCTTCACCGACCACCTCGCGGTGGCCGACGCCCTCGACGGGCTCGTCGACGGCCGCCGGCTGGCCACCCGAGGCCTCAGCGCCGGCGGGCTGCTGCAGGGCGCGGTGCTCAGCCAGCGGCCCGAGCGCTGGCGCGCGGTGGTGGCCGAGGTGCCCTTCGTCGACGTGGTCACCACCATGCTCGACGCGAGCGTCCCGCTCACGGTCAACGAGTGGGAGGAGTGGGGCGACCCGCGGCGGCGCGAGGACCACGCGTGGATGCTGGCCTGGTCGCCGTACGACAACCTGCCGCCGGCGGGGTCGCGCCCCGACCTGCTGGTCACCGGCGCGCTGCACGACCCGCGGGTGCTGGTGCACGAGCCGGCCAAGTGGGTCGCGGCGCTGCGCGAGAGCGATCCCGCGTGGGGCCCGCGCTGCCTGTTCCGCTGCGAGGTGGGCGCCGGGGCGCACTCCGGGCCCTCGGGGCGCCTGGCCCACCTGCACTACGAGGCCGAGGTCTACGCCTGGGTCCTCGACAAGCTGCTGCACGAGACGCGTGCCGAGCCCGAGGGGACCCTGCGATGACCACCAGCGTGCACGACGAGGTGCTGCGGGTCGCCCGCGACCTGATCCGGATGGACACCAGCAACGCGCCCGCCGAGGCGCTCGGGCGACCGCCCGGTGAGGAGACCCAGGCCGCGGAGTACCTGCACGACTACCTCAGCGGCCACGGCGTCGAGTGCGAGCTGGTCGCGCGCGACGAGCGGCGCGCCAACCTGGTCGCCCGCATCCCCGGCAGCGGCGAGGGGCCGTCGCTGGCCTTCGTCGGGCACACCGACGTGGTGCCGGCCGACGCCCGCGACTGGACCCACCCGCCGTTCGAGGCCGTCGTCGACGACGACGGGTGGCTGTGGGGCCGCGGCGCGATCGACATGAAGGGCGAGGTGGCCGGGCGCGCGGTCGCGATGGCGGCCCTGGCCCGCTCGGGCTTCCAGCCGCGCGGCGACCTGTGGCTGCTGGCCGTCGCCGACGAGGAGGACGGCATGTACGACGTCGGGATGCGCTGGCTGCTCGAGGCCCGCCCCGACATCCGCCCCGACCTGGCGCTCAACGAGGGCGGGGGCGAGCGGATGGTGCTCAGCGACGGCCGCGTCGTGCTGCCGGTCGGGGTCGGCGAGAAGGGCACCTACCCGGTGCGGGTCACCGCCGTCGGCGAGGCCGGGCACGCCTCCACCCCCACCATCGGCGACAACGCGGTGCCCCACCTGGGCGAGGTGCTGCGCCGCATCGGCCTCGGCACCGCCGAGCCGCAGCGCTCCCCGCTGCTCGAGCGGACCCTGGAGATCCTGCTGGGCGAGGCGCCCGGCGACCTCGGCGAGGCCCTGGCCCGCGCGGGGCGGCTGCAGCCGCTGCTGCTCGACGTGCTGCCGGCGCTGGTCGGCACCACCATGGCGCCGACCCTGGTGGGCGGCTCCTCCAAGCGCAACGTGATGCCGGCGCGCGCCTGGGTCGAGCTCGACTGCCGGATCCTGCCGGGCACCACCGAGGCCGACGTCGAGCGCGCCGTGCGGGCCCGGCTCGGCGACGACCTGCGCTACGAGCTGACCTGGCCCGAGCACCTCGTCGCCGGCAGCAGCTCGCCGGAGGAGTCGCCGCTGATCGACGCGATCGGCGCGGTGCTCGCCGAGCAGGGCGAGACCGGCAGCCTGCTGCCGCTGCTGGGCACCGGCTTCACCGACTCGGTCTACCTGCGCGCCGGCGCCGGCACGACGGCGTACGGGTTCAACCCCTACCGGGCGACCTCGGCCGAGGTGGTCGCCGAGGGCTTCCACAACGCCGACGAGCGGATCCACGTCGACGACCTGGCCCACAGCGTCGCCTTCCACGAGGCGCTCGCGCGCCGGGTGCTGGGCTGAGCGCCGCGCCGGGGCCCTCGCGGGCGTGCGGTCGGTGCGATCAGATCCGGCCACCTGTGTGGGAGAGGATGTCCCGCACGCGCTGCTTGGCGAGCTCGCAGTAGCCTCGCGCGGCCTCGCGGGCTCCCGGCTTGTCCCCTCGTTCGATGCACTCGGTGAGCTGTCTCTGGACGTCGACGAACCGCTGCGACGTGACCGGCGTCGAGCCGAAGCTGCGCGTCATCACGCTCTTGATGCTCAGTCCGCCGAAGGTGGCGGTCAGCAACGGGTTCTGCGCCAGGCCCACGAGACCTTCGTGGAACAGGTAGTTCGCGTCCAGGTAGGCGTCGAAGTCCACGAATCGGTCGCCCACCAGCTGAGCCGCCATCGCCTCGAACCGTGCGCGGAGGTCCTCGAGCGAGGCGGCCGGCACGGAGCCGACGACCGCGTCGATGACGCCCAGCTCGATCAGGAGCCGCGCATCGAACGTCTGGTCCGAGGCACGCACGTCGAAGGGCGTGATGACGTAGCCACGCTCGGGGTCGCGCCGCACCAACCCCTCGGCCGCCATCCGGGTGAGGGCGTAGAAGGCAGCGGACTCGTCCACTCCGAGGGCGAGTGCCAGCTCGCCCACCACGAGGACGTCGTCGGCGGCGTAGACCCGCGCCAGGACCTGGCGACGCGCCCGCCGGTAGACGTCGTCGTCACGGGCGAACTCGAAGCGCCCGAACCCACCGCGGAAGTAGGTGAGCGGCTGCCCGGCGGACGCCGAGGCCGAGACCACCCTGCCCAGGAAGATGGAGTGCGAGCCTCCGACGATCTTCTCCTCGACCTCGCACTCCACGTGCGCGAGCGCCTCGGTCAGCAGCGGCATGCCTCCGAGCCCGAGGTGGACGCCGACGTCGCGGTACTTGTCCCGGGCGGCCGTGGCGAACTGGTGCGCGAGGTCCCCCTGCCCCTCCGAGAGGATGTTGACCACGTAGCGGCCCGACCGCGAGACCGCGTCGCAGGTGGGGACCGCGCTGTTGATGCAGGCCAGCATCATGGGCGGGTCGGCGGACAGCGAGGTGACCGAGCTGGCCGTCATCCCGTAGCGACGGCCTCCGTGACTGGTCGTCAGGACAGTCACACCGCTCGCGAGGTGGCCCACGACGTGTCGGAAGTGCACGGGATCGACCCTCGGCAGATCAGTGGCGGCAACCTGGTTCATGGGTCGATTGAATGTCGCTGCGGCGCCGGGAGCACTGTCGGTGAGCGTGAACTTTGCACAGCGGGGCTGGCGGAGGGCGTGACGGCGCGAGGCAGATGTCTCGGCGCACGCCCCCGTGGAGGCAACCGATCACGGAAACCGGCAGATCCGGCGGAAATCTTCACGCACGCCGCCAGCGCCGCCGGGCATCGCCGTGGTCTTGACTTCTGCCGTGATCAACGCAGCAGTCATCGGCCTCGGGTGGTGGGGCCGCAAGGTCGTCGCCGACCTCGCCGACAGCCCCCACGTCAACATCGCTCTCGGGGTCGACAGCCAGGAACAGGCCCGGGCCTCGGTCGCCGTGCCCACGGCCTGCGACTACGAGTCGGCCCTGGCCGATCCGGCGATCGACGCAGTGATCCTGTGCACCCCGCACCGCGTGCACTCCGAGCAGATCGTCGCGGCCGCCGGCGCAGGCAAGCACGTCTTCTGCGAGAAGCCGCTCGCCACGACCACCGAGGAGGCCACCACCGCGATCGCAGCGGTACGGGCGGCCGGGGTGCAGCTCGGCATCGGTCACGAGCGCCGGTTCGAGCCGGCCGTCCTGGAGCTGCGAGAGCTGGTGCGCACGGGGCAGATCGGCATCCCGCTCGTCTTCGAGGGCAACTTCAGCCAGGACAAGTTCCTCCAGCTCGAGCCCGACAACTGGCGGCTCTCCAACGCCGAGGCGCCGGTCGGCCCGTTGTCGGCGACCGGCATCCATCTCGTGGACCTGGCCATCGCCCTGCTGGGCCGCCCGACCGAGGTCTCGGCGCGTCTGTCGACCCAGGCCACCACCTTCGAGAACGGCGACACCCTGACGGTGACCATGGGCTTCGAGAAGGACCGGACGGCGATGATCACCGCCGTCCTGACGACACCCTTCATCGGCCGGGTCCACGTCATCGGCTCCCAGGGCTGGGTGGAGATCCGCGATCGCGAGCACCCTGAGGACCCCCAGGGATGGGACGTCACGACCGTGCTGCGCGGCAGCAGCCCGTGCCACCGCTTCTACGAGCCGCATCCCACCGTCCGCGACAACATCGAGGCGTTCGCCAGGGCGGCCGCAGGTGGCGAGCCGTACCCTGTCTCACTCGAAGACATGCACGCCAACGTGGCAGCGTTCGAGGCGATCAGCCGATCCGCACGGAGCGGGCGGCCGGAGAACGTGGCGGCGACCTGATGGGAGGTTCGGCCATGCAGCTGAGCCGGGCGACGACGGAGACCGAGAGCATCCACCTCGACGACCGACCGGACACCGACGAGCACGATGGACCCGCGCACCCGCGCCACCCGGGTCTTGACGACCAGCTGGTCGAGGTCGCGCCGCTACCGCTGTTCGGCGACGGCGAGGAGCTCCCACCCACGCTGGCGGCGGTGGCCGAGGAGTTCGACGTCTCGACGCTGGTCGACCGCGTCGTCGAGTCGTGCCTGGCGGTGGTGTTCACCGCGCAGCAGCACGATCCCACCTTCCGAGAGCGCCTGACGGCCAGCGTGCGGCAGAACGCCTACGCCCTGCGTGACGTCGTGGCCGGCGTCTCCAGCTTCGACGAGGTCCAGCTCGACCACGTGCTGTCGTTCGCGACGGTGCAGGCGCGGCTGCGGATCCCTCAGAAGTCGATGCAGCGCTCCTACAGGGTCAGCTTCTACGTGCAGTGGCACCTGTGGGTCGCCGCGGTCCGGGAGCACGTCGTGGCCACCGGAACGACGGCCGACGAGGCGTTCACCGCTCTCCAACGGCTCACGGAGATCGTGCTGGGCTACCAGGACCACGTCGCCTCCCGGGTCGCCGAGACCTACACCCGCGACTTCGAGGCGCTGAACCGCTCCCGGGCCCACGTGCGCAGGAACCTGGTCCAGGACGTGTTGAACGAGCGCGACGCCCGGCTCTCCGCCACCGACATGGCGATCCTGGCCTACCCGTTGGAGCACCATCACGTCGCGGTGCTGCTGCCCGGAGTCGCCGAGGGCGCTGCCGACCGGATGGCCGACGGCCTGCGCAACGCAGCCCGTGCCCACCAGACGCTCGTGCACCCGACGAGCCTGACCAGCACCGTCATCTGGCTCGCCAGGATCGAGCCCTGGCACGCCGGCGCCATCGATGCCCTGTCCGCCCATCTCGACCGCCTGGGAGTGACCGCGACCATCAGCTCCGCCCTGGCAGGCACCCACGGGTTCCGCACGACGCTCGCACAGGCCCGCGACGCCGACAGGGTCCGTCTGGCATGGCGGGCGCAGGACGCCGCGCTCGCGCCGTCGATCGTGAAGTACGCCGATGCCGGGCTGGAGATCCTGCTGCTGCAGGACGACGACCTGGCCCGGACCTTCGTGGCCAGCGAGCTGGGCGAGCTGGCCACCGAGAGCGCGGAGGCGGCCCGGTTGCGCGACACGCTGGAGGCCTCGTTCCGCTTCGGCAGCCACGTGGCGGCCGCCGAGCACCTGCAGCTGCACGAGCACACCGTCCGCAACCGGCTGCACCGCGCCGAGGAGCTGCTCGGCCACAGCCTCCAGGAGCGCCGTACCGAGCTCCAGGTCGCGGTCCGTCTGGTCAGGCTGCTGGGAAGCGCAGGCTCGGAGGCCTGAACGGCCTCACAGCCCCCGGCGCTCCAGGAAGCCCTGCACCATCTCGGCGAAGGCGTGCGGCTTCTCGAGGACCGACGCGTGCCGGGCACCCGGCAGCCACTGCAGCTCACCGTCGCGGACTCCTGCCGCCAGCGCGGGCGCTGCCTGCACGAACGGCGGGGCATCAGCGTCACCGCAGACGACCAGCGTCGGCACGGTGATCTGGGAGAGCAGCGCTGTGGTGTCGGCGTCGCGCAGCACCTCACAGGTGCGCGCGTAGCCCTCCGGGTCGGTCGTGACGAACCTTCGTCTCGCCGCGGCGACCAGGTCGGCGTGCTCGCGGCGGGTGTCCTCGCCGAACCACATGTCCTGCATCGCGTCAGCCAGGACCTCCAGGCCGTCCGAGCGAGCAGCAGCGGCGCGTTCGAGCCACGACGCACGCATCGGCGCCGGGTAGGCGGCCACCGTGTCGACGAGCACGAGGCCCGCGACCCGCTCAGGGTGCTGGACGGCGAGCTGCTGTGCGACCAGACCGCCCAGGGAGATGCCGACCACCACCACGGGAGACGTCACCTCGCCGTCCAGCCACTCGTGGACCGCGGCGGCCAGGCCGGGGACCCCCGCTCGGACGTCCGGGAGCTCGGCGGAGCCGTGGCCGGGCAGGTCGGGGACGAGCAGCGGGCGTGCGAGCAGGTGGGCGCACGACGACCAGAAGCTGCTGTCCGAGCCGAGGGGGTGCAGGAGCAGCAGCGGGTTCACGGGACCTCCGGGAGGCGCGGACCGGGCGGGGCCGGGGTCTGTGCCAGGTTCATGGTCATCGCGAGGGTCGTGTAGTAGCCCATCACTCCCACCGCCTCCACGAGCTCGGCCTCCCCGAGCAGGGCGCGAGCGGCGTCGTACGTCGAGTCAGCGACACGGCCGGTCCTGGACAGCTCGTCGAGCAGGTCCCACAGCACCAGCACCTCGCGACGGCCAGCACGGGGGCGGCGGTCGTGGCCGATGTCGTCCACCGCCTGCTCCGGCAGCCCCTTCTCGAGCGCGATCGGGTGGTGGAACCACCACTCGAACTGGTTGTTCCACCGGCGCGCCACGACGAGGACCACCAGCTCGACGAGGTCGTCGTCGAGCAGGCTCTCGAAACGCAGGTACTCCCCCAGCAGCTGCAGCCGCGTCATCAGCGCAGGAGAGCGCAGCAGCGGCACCCAGTTGCCGGCCAGCTCGCCCCGCGGGCCGGACACCACACGTTCGATGGCCTGGCGCTGGGTGTCGGTGAGCTGGTCCTCGGGGACCGGCGGCATCCGGTCGTCTCGTGGTGCGTCAGGCACCTGCGGCCTCCATCTCGGGAACGACCTTGGTCGCCATCAGGTCCATCGAGCGCCGAGCGAGCCCCGGGTCGACCCAGTCCAGACCGGCATAGACGACCTCGCCGAACTCCCCCACCTCCTCGCGGAAGGCGAGGAGCTGCTCGGCCACGCTGCCGGGTGTGCCGTGGACGACCAGCGCCTCGAGCACTCCCTCCAAGGTGACCTCGTCGTCGGGCTGGTCGCGGTGGGTCTTGAACAGCTCGAGCCGCCCCAGCTTCCGCATCTTGGTCAGCATCTGGGAGTAGTAGAACCGGTAGGGGCTCGCCGGGTCGTCGATCGCGTACCTGCGCGCGGTCGCGGCGTCGTCGGCCACCAAGATCGTGCGGGCGATCCGCCAGTCGGCGGGGTCCGCGACCTGGTCGACGTCCGACTTGCCCTGGACGTAGTTGGGCCAGTGCGTCTTGACCCACTGGGGCAGCAGGAAGTTGGCCGAGAGGGGGTGGAAGTCACGCTGCCCCATCGCGATGACCCCCTTCGAGAAGGGCGCCACGACGGTCCCGACGATCTCCGGTCGAGGCTGCTGGAGCGTCTTGGGCAGCACTCCGACCCCCAGGTCGAGATCGATGGTCCGCGCCGTGCTGACCGGCCACCGGTTGTCGGGGAAGGCGATGTCGTAGGGCGGGTCGGAGGCCCAGACGGCGGTGATGACGTCGACGGACTCGGCGAACATCTTGTTGCGGTCCTCGTCGAGCAGGCCCAGCGCCTCCGCGTCCGAGGACAGCGCACCCGGGCTGATGCCCAGGATGAAACGCCCGTCGGACATGTGGTCGAACATCGCCGAGTTGGCCGCCACCAGCACCGGGTGCTGCTGCGACAGGTTCGTCGTGCCGGTCCCGAGCCTGATCTGGCTCGTCTGGTGGATCAAGGTGGCCAGGAACAACAGGCTGTTGGTGATGTTCTCGTGCTGATCGGTCAGGTGCTCGCCGATGAACGCGTCGTGGAAGCCCAACGAGTCGGCGAGCAGCACCGCCTCCCGGTCCTCGCGCAGCGTGTCCGCCCACGTCCGGCCGAGCGGGTGCAGGGGCATGGAGAAGTAGCCGAGTCTCACGATTCCTCATCTCGTCGACGGTCTGGTCCGCGACAGTCAAGAACGCGGGCCGGACCGGCGCAGTGGCGCCTCGGGTGAGATCGACGCCGTCGCGATGACGGGAGACGTCAGTGGCCACCCGGCGTCACAGCCTCCGCCAGCGCGCCGCGACAAAAATCACGAGAACCGACAGTGCACCAGCACGGCGCGGCCACCTCTAATGAGTGAGGTGAGTCACTCCGGCAACCAGCCGGCGACGAAAGGCGAGTGAAGCGTGAAGACCAAGAAGTTCGTGCAAGCACTGACAGCTTCAGCGACCCTGGTGCTCGTTGCCGCGGGATGCAGCGGCGGCTCCGAGGCGGACGGGGCCGACGGTGACGTGATCAGGTTCGCCTTCGCCCCCGACCCCGTGTGGGACCTCATGGATGACGCAGGGGTGATCGCGGAGTGGGAGGAGGAGAACGGCGTCACGATCGAGACCAGCTCGACCTGGGACGAGTTCACCTACTTCGCCGGCGGACACGGCGACATCGTGTCCATGTCGACCCAGGAGACGCCCGTGCTGGAGGCCGAGACCGGCATCAAGACGGTCACCTTCGGCAAGTACAACTACCTGCGCGTGCCGCTCTACCGGCGCGCCGGCGATCCGTACGAGACCCTGGCCGACATCCCCAAGGGCTCCAAGATCTGCGTGTCCGGACCCACGTCCAACACCACGTTCTGGACCGTGGCGGCCCAGCAGCTGCACGGTCTGGACTACCGGGTCGGGGGCGGTGACTTCGACCTCATGGTCAACGACCACTTCGTCAATCCCACCAACCTGCTGCGTGGCGACTGCGAGGCTGCAGCGGTGATCCCCGAGGCAGCGGTCCCCCAGATGCGCAAGGGGGAGCTGGAGATCATGTACGACGGCAAGCTGCCCTTCCAGCTCTACAACACCTTCGCCCCCACCGACGACGGCGAGAAGCACATCCTCGGCAACAACTTCGTGGCGACCGAGGAGTGGTTCGACGAGAACGAGGACCTGGCCGTCAAGTTCCTGGAGCTGTGGGACACCGGGATCGCGATGTGGCAGGAGCAGAAGGCCGAGACCATCGCGAAGTACCCCCAGCACTTCTCGGTCGAGTCGGACGACGACATCGCCTACATCACCGACTTCATCACCGAGGACGACCGCGACTGGTTCGTCGACACGGTCTTCCTCGACCAGGAGTGGATCGATGCCGAGACCCAGGTGTGGTCCCTGATGCACGAGCTCGACCCCGACAACGTCAACTACCTCGCCGAGGACGCACCGACGCCCCGTTTCGAGGCGCTGGGGACGTCCGACGACTGACCGCCGGCGGCGGGGCTCGCCCCGCCGCCGCACCGAGCACCACCCACCACAGGCGCACGCGGCCGAGCGGCCCTGACGCAGAGGAGACACCGTGGCGACGACAGTGGCCCCACCACCGACCAAGCAACAGCAACCGGCCACGGCCGAGGACAAGGCCCGCGACGCGCGGCGCAAGGACCGCATCGACCGTTGGCTCTGGCGCATCCTCGGCTACGTCTTCTTCCTCGGCCTCTGGGAGTACGCATCCGGGGGGCTCATGGACGAGACCCTGCTCCCGGGGCCGACCCACGTCTTCACGACGTTCCTGGAGCTGTGGGACACCGGCGCGGTGCCCGGCGCCTTCGCCACCACCCTGACCCGGATCGGGATGGGCTTCTCCATCGCCTTCGTCGTGGGCATGGTCGTGGGCGTCCTGATGCAGAACCGTTTCCTCAACGGCTTCTTCCGCGACGCGGTGACCATCGGGGTGACGACGCCGGGACTGATCTGGGCGCTCCTCACGGCGATCATCTTCGGCAACAGGACCCAGGGGCCGCTCCTCGCCATCGTGCTGACGACGTTCGCGATCATCACCGTCAACGTCGCCGAGGGGATCAAGTCCATCCCCCGCGACCTGGTCGACATGGCCAAGGCGTTCGACATCGGGGTGGTCAAGAGGAATCGTCAGATCGTCCTCCCGCACCTCGCGCCCTTCATGTTCACCGGCATCCGCTTCGGCTTCTCCATCGCGTGGAAGGTCACGGTGCTCACGGAGGTGTTCTCCTCCTCCAGCGGGATCGGCTTCGAGATGCGCACAGCCAGCCAGCTGTTCGCCCTCGACGAGTTCCTCACCTGGATCCTCGGTTTCTACGTCCTGGCGCTCTTCTTGGAGAAGGTGGTCCTCGAGCAGATCGAGCGACGCTTCTTCGGCTGGCGCACCACGATCGGAGGCGTCAAGTGAGCACCACCGCCGCACCTCGCCCGACTCGAGCCCCTGCCGGCAGCGCACGGCCACCCCGACGGCCCAGCCGGACCTCCCGCTTCCTCAAGGGCCCCACCGCCGGCCGCCTGGCGTTCCCTCTCGTCGTGCTGGCCCTGTGGTACGCCACCGTGTGGGCGTTCGAGACGATCTGGCCGTTCGCCGCTGACGTCCTGCCGACACCACAGTCCGTCCTGGGCTTCATGTGGGACGAGCTGCGGGGCGACACCGTGGCACCCAAGAACATGTACGAGACCTTCGGCATCTCGCTGCAGCGACTCGCGATCGGGATGTTCTTCGCCATGACGATCGGCACCGTCATCGGCCTGGGCATGGGCCTGTCGCGCAAGGTCGACGCCTTCTTCAACGACTGGGTGGTGGCGATCCTGGCGATGCCCAACCTGGCCTGGGCCCTGTTCTGCTCCCTCGCCTTCGGTTTCGGCGACCTGGGACCCACGGTGACGGTCGTGCTCACCGGCATCCCGTTCGTGATCATCAACGTCCGAGAAGGGGTGCGCAACGCCCCCACCGAGCTCTACGACATGTCCCGCGCGTTCGGGGTGCCCCGCAACAAGACGATCCGGCACGTGCTGCTGCCCTCGTTGATGCCGTTCATGTTCGCCGCCGGCCGCTACGCCTTCGCCCTCGGCTGGAAGGGCCTGGTCGTGGCCGAGGTCTTCGGGGGACAGGACGGCGCCGGCTGGACGATCAAGTTCTGGTACGACGCCCACCGCGCTTACGGCGTGGTCGGATACGCCTTCCTCTTCGTGATCTTCGCCCTGCTCTTCGAGAAGTTCCTCTTCGACAAGCTGTCGGACCGCATCTTCCGCTGGCGCCCGGCGGCGTCGGCCGGTGACGTCGTCGAGCAGAACTTCGACGCCTCCGCGCCAGCCACCCTCGACGCGGTCGCCGCCGGCTCCAGCACCAACAGCGCCGCCCTGGAGAGCATCAACCAGGTGACGATCGGCACCCCGTCGCAGCGAGAGGACCGCGCCGACGACAAGCCGCTCCCGCCCACTGTGAACCCCACCCAGCACCAGGACAAGACAGAGAGGCCCCACCATGGCTGAGATCCACATCTCCCACCTGCAGAAGGAGTTCGGGTTCGGGGACGACAAGGTCGTCGCCCTCAAGGACGTCAACCTCGAGATCGGCGGTCACACGTTCGTCTCGATCGTCGGTGCCTCGGGTTGCGGCAAGTCGACCCTCCTCAACATCCTCAGCGACATCGAGACGCCGACGAACGGCAGGGTCAGCATCACCCAGGACGGGCGACCGGCCAAGAAGGGGTACGTGTTCCAAGCGGCGCGCCTGCTCCCCTGGCGCTCGGTCATGGACAACCTGCTCTTCGTCCAGGACGACCGCAGCGACGCCACCCGCGCCCGGTGCCAGAAGTACCTCGACATGGTCCAGCTCGGTGACAAGAGCACCAAGTACCCCGGTGAGCTGTCCGGTGGCATGCAGCAGCGGGTCGGGATCGCTCGAGCGTTCAGCACCGAGCCCGACGTCCTGTTCATGGACGAGCCGTTCAGCCACCTGGATGCCATCACGGCCCGGTCGCTGCGCGCCGAGCTGCACCAGATGTGGAGCGAGACGGGCAAGACCGTGGTCTTCGTGACCCATGACGTCGGGGAGGCAGTGGAGCTCTCGGACCGGATCCTGGTCTTCGCCAAGGGTGGCCGGCTGATGGACGACATCCAGCTCGGTCTTCCCTTCCCCCGTGACGCCGCGGACCCGGAGGTGGCGCTCACGAAGGCCAATGTCTTCAAGACCTTCGAGGACATCGGCGCCCTCGCAGTCAGCTGACCCGGCCGTTGAACGGCCGACGACGACGTGAGGAGGGCGGGGGCGGCCCCGCCCTCCTCACCACGGCAGGGGCGGTGACCGCAACGGTCACCGCCCCACCGTCGTCAGACACACGTGTTGCGCAGCGTCCCGATGCCGTCGACACTGACCTCCACCACGTCGCCCGGGCACAGGTACTTCGGCGGATCGAAGCCGATGCCGACACCGGCCGGGGTCCCGGTCGCGATGACGTCCCCCGCCTCGAGGCGCACGTAGGCACCGATGGTGGCGACCAGGGTCGCCACGTCGAAGATCAGGTCCGCGACCGGCGCCGCCTGCCTGGGCTCGCCGTTGACGGTGGTCCGCACCCACAGCTCGCGCACGTCCGGGACCTCGTCCGCGGTCACCAGGACCGGCCCCATGGGGCAGTAGGTCGCGGCGCTCTTGCCGACGAAGAACTGCACGTGCCTGCGCTGCAGCTCCCTGACGGTGAGGTCGTTGACGATGGTGTAGCCGAAGACCTCCTGGTCGGGGCCGAGGACCACCGCGAGCTCCCCCTCGTAGTCGGAGGTGCCGGTGTCGTCAGCCGAGACCCGCACCGCATCGTCGGGTCCGACCAGGGACGACAGGGCCTTGGTGAAGATGACCGGAGCGTCGGGCACGGCCTGCTGCTGCGAGGCGTCGAACCCGCTGCCGGCGAACTCCTGCGCGTGGGCGGCATAGTTCTTCCCGACACACATGATGTTGTTGCGGGGGCGGACCGGCGCGAGCAGGCGTACCGCCCCGAGGGGCAGCCCCGAGCGGGTCGCCGCCGCGGCAGCGACCTCGTCGGCGCGCTCCGGCCAGTCGGCGATGAGCCCCTGCATCGAGCCGGGGCCGAGATCGACGACCTCACCTGCGTCGTTGAGCACGCCGAGGCGTTCGGCGCCACCCTCGGGTCGTTCGTAGGTCACCAGTCGCACAGCATCTCCTCATCGTCAGGACGGCAGCGCAACGCCGCAGCGCTCCGCCTCGTCAGTCAACCGACGCCACAACGGCGCCGGGAGCTCGATGCCGTGCTCGCACGCGTGCGCCCAGGCAGCCGCGGAGGCGTCTCCGGGCAAGCGCAGGGGCTCGCCCTCCGGGCCGTCGCTGCGACGCAGCTCGGACAGGGCCGCCTCGACGCCGCCCACAGCGTCGGCCAGCGGGCGGAAGACGTCGGCCGCGACCACCAGCAGCAGCTGGCCGGTGTTCGTCGGCGTGGCCAGGTCGACGCGGTGGTCGATGACCTCCGAGCCGAAGGCGGCGCCGTTGAGGACGCCTGCGAGCAGGCCGATCGCGATCGTGAGCCCAGCACCCTTGTAGCCGCCCATGGGGACCAGCTGTCCCTCCTCGGCGCGGCCGGGATCGGTGATCGGCTCTCCGTCCGCGCCCACCACCCATCCCTCCGGCATCGCGCGTCCGGCATCGCGGTAGGTCTTGATGGTTCCGTGCGAGGTGGCCGTCGTGGCCATGTCGAGCAGGAACGTCGACCGCTCGCCAGGCACCGCGATCGCCAGGGGGTTGGTTCCCAGCAGCGGGTTGCGCCCGCCCCACGGCGCCATGCCGTTGGCATTGGCCACCGCCAGGTAGATCCCCACCATCCCGGCCTCGGCCGC
This sequence comes from Nocardioides salarius, assembly GCF_016907435.1. Lineage (NCBI taxonomy): Bacteria > Bacillati > Actinomycetota > Actinomycetes > Propionibacteriales > Nocardioidaceae > Nocardioides > Nocardioides salarius. The sequence continues at coordinate 1,940,056 of NZ_JAFBBZ010000001.1, forward strand.
GCGCAGGGCGTACAGCCCGGCGGCCCCGGCGTGGTTGGACCTCACGGCGCCGACCACCCCGACACCCGTGGCACCGGCCTTCGCGATCGCCAGGTCGGTGACCCTGGTCATCACGACCTGACCGAGACCGTTGTCACCGTCGACCTGGGCACTGCTGGGCCGGTCGGCGAGGACCCGGATGTCCGGGTCGACGTTGATGCCACCCGCCCGGATCCTCTCCAGGTACGGCACCAACCGGATCACGCCGTGCCCGTTGCGGCCCCGGGCGTCCGCCTCGACCAGCCGTTGCGCCGTCAGTCGAGCATCGGGTCCCGGCACGCCGGCGCTCACCAGCAGGTCGCCCACCAGGCCCTCCAGCTCCGCCATCGTCATACGCACTCGAAAGGTGTCCTCTCATGAGTTCCGTCCTTGACCCCGCACAGCAGTTCGTGGACCTCTCGCCCGTCATCGCACCCACGACGGCGACCCGCCCGCAGTACCGCACCGTGGACGTCCACACCCACCTGGCCGTGCCCGCGGCCGCTGCGCTCGCGAAGCCGTGGCACCGCCCCGAGCTCGAGCCCCGAGCACGCTTCAGCTCCCCCGAGACCCTCGCCTACACAGCGGCCCTGCGCGCGACGCCCCAGTCGACCGCGCGGTTCGAGGACGCTGAGTCGCGCCTGGTCGACATGGACGCCCAGGGCATCGACACCCAGGTCCTGGCGGTCCCCCCGACCGAGTACTTCTACTGGCTGCCCGACAGCGAGGCCGTCCGCGTCTGCCGCGCCCAGCACGAGCGGCTCGCCGAGGTGGTCGCCCGGTTCCCCGGTCGCTTCGCCGCCATCGCCAACCTTCCGCTCGCCCACCCCGACCTGGCGGTGGAGATGCTGCGTGAGGCCCACGACCTCGGCATGGGCGGCTTCGAGCTGAGTGCTGACGTGATGAGAGCCGACGGCACGATCATCGAGCTCGACGACCGCAGGTACGACGAGCTCTGGTCCACGGCCACCGACCTCGCCATGACCGCCGTGCTGCACCCCCAGGGGTTCACGCACGGAGAGCGCTTCAGCGACTACTACCTGGTCAACGTGATGTGCATGCCGTTGGCCTCGACACTCGCAGTCACCCGGATGATCCTCGGCGGTGTGTGGCACCGTCACCCCGAGCTGCAGATGGTCGTGGTGCACGGTGGGGGCTACCTGCCGTTCTACGTCGCCCGCACGGACCACGCGTGGCGGCACCGCCCGGAGCTGCGGCACCACATCGACAGGGCACCCAGCGACTACCTGCGACTGCTGCACGTCGACACCAACGTCTTCGAGCCGGCCATGGTCGGCCACCTCGTGGCGCAGCAGGGCGCCGACCGCGTGCTGCTCGGCACCGACTACCCCTTCGACATGGGCACTCCGGACCCGCTGGGCTTCCTCGAGGATGCCGGCCTCACCGAGGACCAGCGTCGGCTGGTCCTCGGTGGCAACGCGCAGCGGTTGTTCCGGATCGGCTGACCCGGTCACGGCCTGGTCAGCCCCGGACCGGGCGGTCCACGTAGAGCTCGGAGAGGGCGAGACCTATCTGGTCGCGGCTCAGCGGGAGGGTGACCACCTCGTTGGTCTCGGCCGAGAGGTCGGCTGCCAGGTAGACCTCCATGACGGTCCGCGCGTGCCGCGGGTCGACCATCACCGGGCGGTCGTAGGCCACTGCCTCGAGGAAGTGCGTGGTCTCGCGCTCCATCGGCCCCGCGTACACGTGGTCGACGTACTCCCCCGGCATCGTGGACATCGGGAACTGCACCCCCCGGGCGACCGTGTTGACCACGACGTCGCGGTGGCTGGCATCGACCAGCACGGCACCCTCGGTGCCGAGCACCTCGATCCAGGTGCTGGACTGGTTGGGGTAGCCGGGGGGCAACGACATGCCGGCACCCACGGTGACCACCGTCCCGTCGTCCATGGTCACCACGACGTACTGGGTGTCGGGCACCCCGAGGGTGTCTGCCCGGACCCCCCAGGCGTTCTGGGAGTAGACCCGTACCGGGCGCCGGGGCTGCAGGCACCAGAAGGCGAAGTCCAGGTCGTGCGTGGCCTCCATCGCCGCCGGTGACAGCTTGGTGCGATTGCTGATCTTGGCGCCGAGCGAGCGCGTGATGTGGCGGCTGACCAGGATGCTGCTGACGGCGCCGAGGTCGCCCGCCTCGATCGAGCGCTTGACCATCGACTGCTTGGGGTTGAAGCGCTGCGAGTAGCCGATCGTGAACTTCAGGTCTCGTTCCTGGGCGAGCGCGATCAAGCGGTCGGCCTCGTCCAGGGTGAGCGCGATCGGCTTCTCCAGCAGCACGTGCTTGCCGGCGCTGAGGGCGGCCTCGGCCATCGGGTGGTGCAGGTTCTCGGGTGTGGCGCTGATCAGCACGGCATCGACCTGGGGGTCGGCGACGATCCGCTCCCAGTCGTTCGTGACCGAGGCCGGCTCCGTGAGCAGCGCCATCTCCTGCAGCCTGGCCTCGTCGACCTCGGCGAGGTGGAGGTCGCCCACCAAGGCGCTGCGGGCGCAGGCGACGGCACGGATCCCACCGCACCAGCCGGTGCCGATCACGCCGATGGACAGCGGCTTGCCGGGCGGGTTCACGATCGCGGTCGTCTCAGACATCGCGGGCTCCTGACGAGGGGGAGGACAGCTCGGCGAGCAGCTCCTCGGGTGTGATGGGAAGGGTGACGGCACGACCTCGCGCGGCCGACAGGTCCATGGCCATGGTCAGCAGCAGGTTGCGGTGCCCGTCGGCGGCCGAGGCGTGCGGCGTGCGGGCCCCGGTGGTCAGACGGTTGAACCACGTCATGGTCTCCTCCCGCATCGGCCCCCACAGGACCCCGTCCGAGAGGTCACCGGGCGGATAGCTGCCCACGAAGTCGATGTGTCGTGGCGCGGGTGCCTGGAACCCACGGCTGTTGTACCCGGCGGGCTGAGGGTGCTGGGAGGCCACGATCACGTCGCGGTGGGTGTCCTCGATGTCGATGACGCCCTCGGTGCCCACGATGCCGATCTCCAGGCCGTAGACAGCGCCTGGCCAGACCGCTGGCAGCGCCCAGTTGATGTTCATCGAGAACACGGTCCCGTCGTCCATCGTGAAGATGCCCAGGGTGCCGTCCTTGGTCCCCATGTCGCCCAGCGTCCGGTCGACGCTGCGGGCGTAGACCTCGACGGGCTCCTTGCCCTCCATCAACCACAGGCACATGTCGAGGCTGTGCGTGCCGGACACGACCATCGGTGTCAGGTTCGTCGTGTCGCTGACCTTGCGCAGCGTCGCCTCGGGCACCATCCGGTTCATCAGGGCTCGGGTGACCACGGTGGTCACCTCGCCGACCTGACCGTCGCGGAGGCGCTGCTTCACGGTGAGGAACCGGCGCCGGAAGCGCTGGGTGTAGCCGACGACGGCATCCACCCCGGCGGCCTCGATGGCTGCCAGCACTCGTGCGGAGTCGACGGGGTCGGTCGCCAGGGGCTTCTCGATGAACAGCGGCACGCCGAGCCCCGCGGCCTTGAGGATGGGCTCCACGTGCTCCCGCTCGTCCGTGGCGATGATCACCGCACTGACCTCGGGCCGCGCCAGCAGCTCGTCGATGTCGGTCGTGGCGAGGTCGGCGTCGGTGTCGCTCGCCAGCTGGTCGAGCGTGGCCGCATCGACGTCGCACAGACCGAGCCAGCGCACGCCCGGGTACTCGCGAGCCAGCACCGCCCGGATCCGTCCGATGGCGCCGCAGCCGATGACAGCCAGACCGATCCCGTCGCGCTGCAGCCGCGCGCCGCCATCCGTGGTCGTCATGAGAGACCCAGCAGACGGGCGGCGTTGCCACCGGCGATCAGGTCGACCTGGTCCTGCGACAGGCCGGGCGTGGCTGCGAGAAGTGCCAGCGGGTCCTCGTCGCCCATGTCGTAGGGGTAGTCGGTGCCGAGCACCACGTGGTCGGCTCCGTACTTGTCCACCAGGAACCTGAGCTGGTCGGGCTCGAAGACCATCGTGTCGAAGAAGAACTTGCGCAGGTAGTTGCCCGGGAGGTCACGCACGTCCTCGCGGACGTCCTCCCGCGCCCGCCAGCCGTGGTCGATCCGCCCTGCGTAGGCCGGCAGGTAGCCGCCGCCGTGGACGACGACGACCTTCAGGTCCGGGTGCCGCTCCATGACACCGCTGAAGATCAGGTGTGCCGTCGCCACGGTCGCCTCGTAGGCGTGGCCGATGATGTTGACGAAGTTGTGGGTCTGCAACCGTTGCGGGTGGGTGGTCCCCTGGGTGTGCACGACGACGACGAGGCCCAGCCTCTCGACCTCGGCCCAGAAGGGCTCCAGCCGCTGCGCCGATATCTCCTCGCCCTCGACGTGGGTACCGATCTCGATCCCCTTCATCCCGAGCTCGCCCGCCAGGTAGCGCAGCTCCTGGACGGCCGCCTCGGTGTCCTGCAGCGGGACCGTGCCCAGCGGCAGGAAGCGCTCGCCGTAGCGAGAGGTCGCCTCCACGAACTCCTCGTTCATCATCCGCGAGACCTTGGCGCCGGTCTCGGCGTCGGCCCAGTAGTAGTACTGGTAGACCGCTACCGCGACGGCCTGCACGTCGACGCCCATGGCGTCCATGTCCTCCAGTCGCACCTCGAGCACGTCCATCTTCGGCTTGATGTGCTCGAGCTGTCGACGGTTCACCGCCTGCGTCGTCGGGTTGCCGTGACCCAACGAGACCTTGCCCGCTGCGAGGGCGGCCTCCTTCATGAAGTCGTCGGCGAGAGAGCACTCGCGGTGGCAGTGCAGGTCGATCACGGGGCCGTCTGTGCGGCGAGCCCTGGGCATGCGGCGTCCTTCCCCGCGCCCGGCCGGTGCGGGCGACGTGCTTGGAACCCTAGGAACCGCGCGACGCGGGCCACAATGTGCCTACCCGGCAGTTCGATGGCGGGATCCGTGAGTGGCCGACGGCCGGACCGTGCCGGGTGCTGGCGTCCTGCGCCCGACCTCCCCTCAGCCGGCCCCGACGAGCAGCAGGGTGGAGACGAAGACGACGCCGGTGATCACCAGCACCACGCTGGTGTAGCCCATGATGTCGCGCACCCGCAGTCCGGCGACCGCCAGCAGCGGCACCGCCCAGAACGGCTGGATCATGTTGGTCCACTGGTCGCCGTAGGCGATGGCCATGATCACGACCGGCTGGGTGACGTCGAGCGACTCGGCGGCCGAGGCGAAGATCGGCGCCTGCAGGGCGAACTGACCGCCGCCCGAGGGCACGAAGAGGTTGAGCAGGCCCGCGGAGAGGAAGGCGAAGACGCCGAGCGTGCCGGGCGTGGCCGCGTCGACCACCCAGCTGCTCAGCATCTCGGCCAGGCCGCTGGCGGCCATCATCGCCGCGATGCCGGCGTACAGGGGGTACTGCAGCAGCACCTCGACGACCGTGCGGCCGCCGCGCGCGACCAGGGCGGCGAGCTGGCGGGCGTTGGCCACGACCAGCAGCACCAGGCACAGGAAGGTCCAGTTGACGATGTCGAGGGTCAGGTCGAAGCCGTTGTCGAGGAAGTAGACGACCAGGTAGAGGCCCAGCGCCACGCCCATCACGGCGGTGACCAGCCTCGAGGTCTCGAGCCGGTCGGCGGGCGAGCCCGCCTCCTGGGCGCCGCCGGTGCCGGCAGGCTCCTCGGACTCCTCCAGCGCGGCCTCGGGCGCGGCGCGCACGGCCTCGCCGTCGCCGGGGGCCATCAGCGGCATCGCCACGGCGATCACCAGGAGCGTCACGCCGATGGCGGCCAGGTTCCACCAGGCGAAGATGGTCTCGGAGACGGGCACGACGCCCATGTCGAGCGTCGTCGCGTAGACCCCGGTCTCGGTGGCGGCGTTGAGCGGCCCGGAGCCCGAGTAGCCCATGTGCCAGACCACGAAGCCGGTGTAGGCCGAGGCCACCAGCAGCGGGTAGTGCAGCGGCGTGCACCGCTCACGGAAGCGACGGGCGACCTCGACGGCCACGACGCCGCCGACGATGAGCCCGAGCCCGAAGCTGAGCAGCGAGGCCAGCCCGGCCACCACGGTGACGAAGGCGTACGCCGCCCGCGGCGAGCGCGGCAGCCCCGCCACCCGGGTCAGCAGCCGGTGCACCGGCGGCAGGTTGGCCAGGGTGTAGCCCAGCAGCAGCACCAGCGCGACCTGGGTCATGAAGGCCAGCAGGCCCGTGAGCCCGTCGCCCCAGGCGAGCACCAGCTCGCGCGGGCCGGTGTCGGTCAGGCTCAGCGACAGCAACGCCACCAGCAGGGTCAGGGCGACCGCGAAGACGAAGGCTCCGGGCATCCAGCGTTCGACGAAACGGCTCGCCGGACCGGCGATCTTGCGCAGCATGTGGGACCTCCCGAGAGGCCACGCCCGAGACGGCTGTGGCGTGGCTCACCCCACCGTGCCGGGCACCCCGCCGTCAAGCGCGGCGCGCGCCGGTGGCGCTCAGCGCCCCAGCAGCCCGCGCACGTACGCCGCCTGCCCGGCGTGCTGGGCGCAGTCGTCGGCCACCGAGACCAGCCGGACCCCGAGCGTGACGGGCGGGTCCCAGCGCTCGTCCACCACCCGGTCGAGGTCGGCGGCGTCCAGGCCGTGCACCCAGGGGCGCATCGCGCCGTGCACCTCGCGGAAGTAGTCGCCGAGCAGGTCGGCCGGCACCCGCACCGCGGCCACCTCGTCGCTGCTGTGGCCGAAGCCGGTGTCGGCGGGGTCGAACGGCAGCCCCAGCCGCTCGGCGTACCCCGACGCGACGTGCACCTGCTCGCGCCCGGCCGCCGCGGCGACGTGGTCGTCGTAGACGCGGGTCAGGTGCCAGACCAGCCAGCCGATGGTGTTCGCCCCCGGCCCGGGGCGGTGGGTCAGGGCGTCGACGTCGAGACCGTCGAGGACCGCCTCGACGTGCTCGGCGACGCGGTCGAGGGAGTCGGCCAACAGCTCACCAGGCGTCATGCCCCGACCGTACGTCGCCCGCAGCTCCCGTCACAGCACCTTGGAGAGGAACTCCTGGGTGCGCGCGTGCTGCGGGTCGGAGAGCACCTCGGCGGGGTCGCCCTCCTCCATGATCACGCCCTCGTCCATGAAGACGAGCTTGTCGCCGACCTCGCGGGCGAAGCCCATCTCGTGGGTCACCACCATCATCGTCATGCCCTCGGCGGCCAGCGACTTCATCACCGCGAGCACGTCGCCGACGAGCTCGGGGTCCAGGGCGCTGGTCGGCTCGTCGAAGAGCATCAGGTCGGGGTCCATCGACAGCGCCCGAGCGATGGCGACGCGCTGCTGCTGGCCGCCGGAGAGGTGCGCGGGGTAGGCGTCGGCCTTGTCCTCCAGGCCCACCCGGGCCAGGTTCTCCCGGGCCTTCTTCTCGGCTTCCGCCTTGCCGCGCTTCTTGACCCGGCGCTGGGCCAGGGTCAGGTTGGCGGTGACGGTCAGGTGCGGGAAGAGGTTGAAGGACTGGAAGACCATCCCGATGCGCGAGCGCACGTCGTTGAGGTCGGTCTCGGGGTCGGTCATGTCGACGCCCTCGACCAGCACCCTGCCCTTGGTCGGCACCTCCAGCCGGTTGACGCAGCGCAGCAGCGTCGACTTGCCCGAGCCGGAGGGTCCGATCACGCAGACCACCTCGCCGTCGTCGACGTGGAAGTCGATGCCCTTGAGGACCTCGTTGTCGCCGAACGACTTGTGCAGCTGCTGGACGTCGATCGCGTGCTCGTAGGCGGGTGTGCTCGTCACGGGTTCAGCGTCCTCTCGCGCCGCGGCGCTCCATGTAGGCCACCAGCCGCGTCAGCGGCAGGGTGACGGCCAGGTACATCAGGGCTGCGATGGTCAGCGGCGTCGAGTTGGCCACCGAGGAGACCCCGTCGCGGGCGAACGTGGTGAGCTCCTGCTGCGACAGGGTCATGCCGACGATGAACAGCAGCGAGGTGTCCTTGATCAGGATCACCAGCTCGTTGGTCAGCGGGGGGATCACGATCCGGAAGGCCTGCGGGAGCACCACCGAGATCATGGTCCAGCCCCCCGGCATGCCGAGCGAGTGGGCCGCCTCGACCTGGCCCTTGGGGACGGCCTGGATGCCGGCGCGGATCGTCTCGGCGATGTAGGCCGCCGAGACGACGATGAGGGCGATCAGGCCGGCTCCCGCGTTGCCACCGGGCGGGCGCCACTGGAAGGCGATCGGCACCGCAAAGGCGAAGGTGAAGATCACCAGCAGGGCCGGCAGGCCGCGGAAGAACTCGATGTAGGCCGTCGCGACCCATCGGTAGGGCGCCACCGGCGAGAGCTTCATCAACGCGAGGACCAGGCCGAAGACCATGCCCCCGGCGAACGCGATCGCGGTGTAGATGATCGTGTTCTTGGCCGCCACCACGACCACGTCGGGGAAGAGGTCCTTGGCGATCTCGACGTCGAAGAACGCCTCCTGGATGGCCGGCCAGTCCGCGGCCAGGACCAGCGCGGCGACGGCGGCCACGAAGATCGCGTACAGCGACCCGCGGGTGAGACGGGTCTTCGTGGTCCTCTTCACGAGGGACTCCTCAACGGTGGTCGGCTACGGACGACGACGCAGCAGCGTCAGGAGTCGGAGAAGTACTTCTCGTAGATGGTGTCGTACTCGCCGCTGTCGCGGAGCTCCTGGAGGTTCTCGTTGATGGCCGCGAGGAGGTCCTCGCTGCCCTCCTCCTTGACCGCGAAGCCGTAGGACTCGTCGGTGTCGTACTCCTCGACGATCTCGTAGGCACCGTCGTCGGTGTGGTCGAGGTTGACGGGCAGGTCCTGCAGGACCGCGGCGACGCCGCCGGAGTTCAGGGCCGCGTAGAGCTCGGCGTCGCTGGGGAAGGAGACCAGCTCGGCGCCCTCGGGCACGTTGTCCTGGGCGTACTGCGCGCCGGTGGTGCCCTGCTGCACGCCGACCTTCTGGCCGTCGAGGTCCTCGATCGAGGCGACGTCGCCGCCGGCCTCGGCCAGGAGCGACTGCTTGGAGTCGTAGTAGGGCTCGGAGAAGTCGAGGTTCTCCTCACGCTCCTCGGTGATCGTCATCGCGCTGGCGACCATGTCGCACTGCCCGGCGGCCAGGGACGCACCGCTCTGGAGGCCGTCGAAGCCGGCGTCCTTGACGACGACCTCGAGGTCCATCCCGGCCGCGATCGCGTCGACGATCTCCATGTCGAAGCCGGTGTAGCCGGTCGGCGAGGAGTCGTCGGGGTACTCGAACGGCTTGTACGGAGCGTCGGTGCACACCGTGAGCTGACCGGCGGAGCCGAGCTCGGGCTCGCCTTCGGCCGCCTCCGGCTCGTCCGAGCCGCACGCGGAGAGGCTCAGCGCGAGGGCGGTGGCCACGGACAGGGTCTTCAGTGCCTGGGACTTCACCCGAGAATCCTAACTGCGCACGAGACGAGGGTCGCGGGCGCCCGAGGGTGCGGCCGGCGTCACGGGTCAGCGCAAGGCTGCGCGCACCTCCGCCTTGGCGAGCTTGCCGGTGCCGGTCTTGGGCAGGGAGTCGACGAAGACCACCTCGTCCGGCACCCACCACCTCGCCACGGTCGGGGCGATGTGGCTCTTCACCTGCTCGGCGGTCAGCGCCGAGCCCGCTCGTCGCACGACGCACGCGACCGGGCGCTCCATCCAGCGCGGATCGGGCCGAGCGACCACCGCCACCTCGTCGACCTCCGGGTGCGACCCGATCGCCGACTCGAGCTCGGCCGAGGAGATCCACTCCCCGCCCGACTTGATCAGGTCCTTGAGGCGGTCGACCAGACGCACGGTGCCCGATGCGTCGAGCGTGGCGATGTCACCGGTGCGCAGCCACCCGTCCTCGGTGTGGCTCTCGGTCGTGGCCCGGTGCAGGTACGCCGACGCCACCCACGGCCCGGCGACCTGCAGCTCCCCCGCGCTGGCCCCGTCCCAGGGCTGTGGGGCACCGGACTCGACGTCGACGACGCGGACCCGGACCAGCGGCAGCGGCTGCCCCTGGGCGGCCAGGGCCTCCTCGCGCGAGACGGGGTCGAGGGCGTCGTGCTCGCTGCGCAGCCCCCCGACCGCTCCGACCGGGCTCACCTCCGTCATCCCCCACGAGTGGGTCAACGGCAGCCCCCAGGCCCCCTCGTAGGCCCGCGACAGGGCAGGGGCGACCGCCGACCCTCCGGCCAGCAGCAGGCGCACCGCCCCCCGTCCGGTGCCGGCCAGGCCGGGCACCAGGCTCGTCCACACGGTGGGCACGGCAGCAGCGACGGTCACCTGCTCGGAGTCCATGAGGGCCAGCAGGTGGGCGGGGTCGCTGGAGCGTCCCGGCAGGACCAGGTCGGCACCGGCGAGCAGCGCGCCGTACGGCAGCCCCCAGGCGTTGGCGTGGAACATGGGGACGATCGGCAGCACCACGTCGCGCTCGTGGAGACCGATGTAGCCCGCGAGCATCGTCCCCATCGAGTGCAGCAGCGTCGACCGGTGGCTGTAGACCACGCCCTTGGGCGGGCCGGTGGTGCCGGAGGTGTAGCAGAGCCCGGCGGCGAGGTCCTCGTCGTCGCGGGAGAAGTCGTCCTCGAAGGAGCCCGCGCGCGGCGCGGACACCGCCAGGAGGTCCTCGTAGTGGGAGATCCTGGGGTCCTGCGGGAGGTCCGCGGTCGTGCCGTCGGGCAGCACCACCCAGTGCCGCACGCCCAGGTGGCGCACTCCCGCCCACACGCCCGCGAGATGGGCCCGGTCGACGAAGACGACGTCGTCGCCGGCGTCGGCGATGACGTGCTCGAGGTGCTCGGCCGGCAGGCGGGTGTTGATCGTGTGCAGGACCCGCTTGCTGACCGGTGCGGCCGCGTAGAGCTCCAGGTGGCGGCGGTGGTTGGCGGCGAGCGTCCCCACTGTCGCGCCCTCGGGGACCTCCAGGGAGTCGAGGGCGGTGACCAGGCGGCGTACCCGCCCCGCCCAGGCCCGGAAGGTCAGCGTCTCGTCGCCGGCACTGACGATCCGCTTGTGGCCGAACATCGACTCGGCGCGCTCGACGACGTGCGCCACGCTCAGCGGTCTCGACTGCATGAGGCCGTCCATCTGCGCTGCTCCCGGGGGTCGTGGGTCGTGGGCCGACGCCCGTGCTGCTCGTCGCACCGGCGCCCGCTCAACCTAGGCGCGGCGGGGACGCCGCCAGGAGGTGTGGATGTCACACACATCGAGACTCCCGGGTGTGCGGCTGGGCTACCCTGCCGCCCGGGCCGGGCACCGATGCGGCCCCGTTCCTGAGGAGGCACCAATGGCCGTGGACAGCCCCCGCGACCCCGGAGGGTCGGCGCGGCAGCGGGAGCTGACCTCGCTGTACGCGACGGCGCGCTCCCTGACGGCACTGGGCGACCTCGACGACGTGCTGCGCTCGATCGTGCGCCACGCCCACGACCTGATCGGGACCGACTTCACCTACCTCTCGCTGGTCGGCGCAGACGGCGGGCTGGCGATCCGGGCCAGCGAGGGCACCATCTCTGCGGCCTTCCGAGCCGCACGCATCCCGCCGGGGACCGGACTGGGGGGAAGGGTGCTGCAGACCCGCGCCGCCCACCACGTGAGCCGCTACGCCCACGCCAGCGACCTGGAGCACGACCCCGGCTTCGACGACCTGGTCGGCCAGGAGGGCCTGATCGCTCTCCTGGGGGTGCCGCTGTTGGTGCGGGGCGAGGCCATCGGGGTCCTGTTCGCCGCCGACCGTTCCGAGCGCGAGTTCCGCACCGACGAGATCGCGCTGCTCAGCGCGTTCGCGGACCATGCGGCGGTGGCCCTGGACAACGCCCGGCTCTACGACGAGAGCCGGACCTCGCTCGAGCGGCTCAGGTCGGCGTACCGCACCATCGAGGACCAGGTCGCGGAGATGGAGCGGGCCCAGTCGGCGCACGAGGCGCTGACCGGGGTCGTCGTCACGGGCGGTGGCCCCGAGGACGTCGCCCGCCGCCTGGTCACGCAGCTCGGAGGAGCGGTGACGGTCCTGGACCGCGACGGGGTCGAGGTCGCACGCGCCGACGACGGCTCGGTGGAGCCGGACGCCGGTTCCGCCGCTCCCGCCCTGGCACTGCTGCGGCGCGAGGCCACGAGCACCGGCCGCTGCGCCTCGGGGAGCCAGGCGGGCGGGGGCTCGCACAGCGTGGCCCCCATCCGGGCGGGCGAGCGCCTGCTCGGCACGGTCGCCTGGACCCGCGCCGAGCCCCCCGGCCCCGTCGACGACCGCACCCTCGAGCTCGCCGCACACGTGCTCGCCCTGCTGATCCTCAACGAGGACGCCGTCGCCGATGCCGAGGAACGGCTCAGCGGGGAGCTGTTGACCGAGCTGATGACCTCCGGCCCGACACCCAGCACGACCCACCGTGCCCGAGCGCGCTCCCGTGGCGTCGACCTCGACGCGCTGGACGTGCTGGTCATCGCCGAGGCCGCCGACCTACGTCGCTCCGACGTCGCCCGGCGCCTGCACACGATCGCCCGCGACCAGTCCGGTCTCGCGGGCGAGCACGCGGGGCACCCGACCCTGCTGCTGCCGTCGGACGGGAGCGACGACGTCCCGTCCATGCTGCACCAGCGCCTGCGGCGCGACCTGGGCCAGCCCGTCACGGTGGTCGCCGAGTCCGTGGGCCCCGGCGGCTGGGCCCGCGCGTTCACCCGCGCCAGCCGGAGCCTCGTCGTGGCAGCCGCGCTCGGCCGGGGTGACACCGCGCTGCGCGTGGCCGACCTCGCTCTCTACGGCATCCTCGTCGACCCGGACCGCAGTGCCGAGCTGGACGAGTTCGTCACCGCGGCCATCGGCCCGCTCGTCACCTACGACGCGCGTCGCTCGACGGAGCTGGTGTGCACCCTGGCGGCCTACTTCGAGCACGGGGAGAACCTGAGCCGCACCGCCCGCGCGCTGCACGTGCACCCCAACACGCTCGTCAAGCGGCTGGACCGGGCCGCCGCCGTGCTCGACGAGGACTGGCGCAGCGGTGACGACCTGCAGCTGCGGATGGCGGTGCGGCTGCACCTGCTCCGGCAGTCGCTGGGCCGCAGCGCCCCAGCGGGCGACGACCGGCCGAGCTGACGCCCGGCACCGGCCCCGGACCGACCGCGGCCGCCGCCGACCTGGGGGGTGGAGGTTCCACACCCGACCCTCCCCAGGTGTGGCGCTATGCCACCTCCTTCTCCTGCAGCCCCGCTCCTAGAGTGACGACCGACACCGCCGCAGGGTGACCGGGGTCACTGCCTCCGCTCGGCGCCACGGTCCCGCCGCACCGGCCGCCGTCGGTGCCCGCCCGGCGCACACGAGGCCACAGAAGAGGCCTACTGAAAGGGAGCACATGAGTGTCGTACTAGGCATCGTCATCGTCTACTTCATCGTCATGTTCGGCATCGGGTACTGGGCCAACACCAAGATGGCCTCGTCCCGGGAGTTCCTGGTCGCCGGCCAGACGCTGGGCTTCTTCGTGATGGCGATCGCCACGTTCTCCTCCATCCAGAGCGGGTTCGGGATGATCGGGCACACCGCCAACACCTACGCCTGGGGGATGCAGGCGATCGTGGCGGCGGCGTTGCTGGTGCCGCTGAGCTTCGCCCTGTCGTGGTTCCTGCTCGGCTCCCGGCTCTACCGGCTGGCCAGGTCGCACGACGTGTACTCGGTGCCCGACGTGGTCAAGGTCCGCTACCCGCACCGCTCGGCCCACTTCTCGATGTCGATCGCGATGTTCGTCGGCTCGGTCGCCTACATGACCGCGCAGGTGACGGCGATGGGGGTGATCGTCGGCATCATCTTCGACACCTCGGTGGTCGTGGGCGCCATCATCGGCTCGCTCGTCGTGGCGGCGTACACGATCGCGGGAGGCATGCTCGCCGCGGTCTGGACCGACCTGGTGCAGGGCCTGCTGATGATCGTGATGTCGGTCGCGGCCTTCGTGGTGGCGACGCGCACCGCCGGCGGCTGGTCGGACATGCTGGCGACGGTCGAGGGCGCCGACCCCGGGTTCCTCAGTCTCGACGCGACCCAGCCGATCACCTGGATCTTCTCGTTCGTCTTCCTGGCCGTCCTGGGCACCGCCGCCCAGCCCCAGCTGGTGACCAAGTTCCTGATGCTGCGCTCGGGCTCCGAGCTGCGATGGGGTGCGCTGGTCGCCGCCGTGGCGTACGCCGTCACCACCTTGTTCGCGCTCTCCATCGGCCTGGCCACCCGCGCCCTGACCATCGACGGACGCGCACCGGAGCTGGCGAACATCGACAACACGACCACGTGGTTCCTCGACAACATGACCGCACCGGCCTTCGCCGGCTTCGTGATGGCCGGGCTGCTGGCCGCGATCATGTCCAGCGCCAGCTCCTTCATCACCATCGGCGCCAGCTCCCTGACCCGCGACCTGGCCGGCTCGCTGGGTCGGACGGTGAGCCGTGAGCTGATGTGGGGACGGCTCGCCAGCGCGTTCGTCGTCCTGTGCGCGCTCGTCTTCTCGCTCTACCTGACCCAGGTGGTCTTCCTGCTGGGTGCCATCGGCTGGGCCGCCTTCGCCGCGGCCATCTTCGCCCCCGTCGTGCTGGGGCTCTACTGGCGCCGCGCCACCGGCATCGCGACCACGGTGGCGGTCGGGTTCGGCATCGTGGCCAACCTGGCGGTCACGATCCTGACCTCGGAGGGCGTCATCACCCTGCCGGCGTACATGCAGGCCGGCGGGTTCGTCATCGCCTGCGGGGCGCTGCTCTTCATCGCGGTCTCCGTGCTCTTCCCCTCACGCACCTCCCAGCAGCACTTCGACCGCATGGACGCCCAGGTCGTGACCGTCGCGGAGCGAGCCCGTGCCACGAACTAGTCCGATGTCCCGACCGACCGAAGGTGGAACCCAGATGAAGCTCGACAAGATGGACACCCTGGTGGCCGCGTTCTTCGTGGCCACCCTGATCGCAGCAGCCGGGATGCTCCTCGACGTGTGGCAGGCGGTGTACTACTCGATCCCCGTCTTCGTGGCCCTCTTCATGCTCATCGGCTCGCTCAACGCCCGCAACGAGTGGTCCCGGCAGTTCCTGGTGCCCGTGGTGGCCTTCGCCGCGCTCGTCGGGGTCCTGTTCGTCGTGGCGGGCTCCCTGCTCGACAGCACCGCCCGCCTCGGCGGCCTGCCCGCCTCCACGGCGGTGTTCTTCTACGTCATGTGGCCGGTCACCGTGGTGGGCGCCCCTCTCGTCTACGCCCACGTCTACCAGGGGTGGCTCTCCCTGGAGGTCGCCGACGAGACCGGGGCCGAGCCCGCGCAGGACCGGTAGCGCTCGCGACCCTGCCCCGACGACGAGAGCCCCAGGTCACGGTGTGACCTGGGGTTCTCGCGTCGTCCCGGCGGGAAGTGGTATGGGCCAGTTCGTGCCACCGACGTTTCGCGGGACAAATTTTTGCCTTGCTTGCTCATCACAGGAAAATAGTTTCCTAGATTGCGAGGCGCTCGCCGAACTGACGGCGACAGGGACCTGGAAGAGGTACGCGCCAGATGACGCACCCGAGACGACAGGGCCGGCTCGACCGGCGTCACCGGCGGCTACCGGGCATCGCGGCCCTGGCGGTGGCCCTCGCCGTCGGCGCGAGCGCCACCCCGGCCGGCGCGGCCAAGCACGAGCCGGTCGACGGCGCCCAGAGCGTCGGCGACGCCCAGTTCCCCCACATCGGCAACGGTGGCTACGACGCGCAGCACTACGACCTCGACATCCGGTGGAGCCCCACCGGAGTGGTCAGCGGGATCATGGGCGGCGTCTTCGACGAGGCGAGCCTGCACATGGAGGCCGTCACGACCGACGACCCGCTGCGCTCCTTCTCGATGGACTTCCGTGGCCTCGACATCGACAGCGTCGAGGTCGACGGCCAGCCCGCCACCTTCACCCGCGACGTGGTCACCGGGGTCAACTACGACCCCTCCCACAAGTACAAGCTCGTGATCACTCCCGAGACCCCGGTCGAGGGCGCCTTCACCGTCGACGTCGACTACCACGGCGTCCCCGGGCGCCACACCGACGCCGACGGGTCGTGGGAGGGCTGGGTCGGCACCGCCGACGGCGCCACCTTCCTGGCCCAGCCGGTGGGCGCGATGGCCGTCTACCCGCACAACAACACGCCGGGCGACAAGGCGACGTACACCATCGACGTCAACGTACCGGACGAGCTGACCAACCTCGCCGGCACCGGCGCGGCCGCCGCGGCCAGCAACGGCGTGCTGAGCGCCAAGGTGCCCACCGACGACGGCACCCGCACCACGTGGCGCTGGACGATGGCCCAGCAGATGGCCAGCGAGCTGATCGTGGTCTCGGTCGGCAAGTACGACGTCCACGAGGGCACGGTGACGCTGAGCAGCGGCCGCGAGATCCCCGAGCTGTCGTTCATCGACTCCGCGCAGTCCTCCACCAACAAGACGACCTTCACCAACCGCCGTGCCGCGATCGGGCCGATCACCCGCGGCCTCGAGGACATCTACGGCGCCTACCCGGGCGACGCGACCGGCGTCATCGTCGACGCGGTGCCCAGCGGGATCAACTACGCGCTGGAGACCCAGGACCGCTCGTTCTTCCCGAGCGTGAGCTCCTTCAACGGCAACACGCTGACCCACGAGATCGCCCACCAGTGGTACGGCGACAACGTCTCGCCCGGGCTGTGGACCGACATCTGGATCAACGAGGGGATGGCCTCCTGGGCGCCGACGTACTACAACAACGTCGTCGCGGCGGCGACGCCCAGCTGGACCGCGGTCGAGACGTCCTACTACAACAGCTGGAACAGCCGGGCCGCGACCAGCTCGAGCTGGGCCACGCCGCCTGGTGCGCAGACCGACTCGGCGAACCTCTACGGCTACCAGACCTACACGCGGGGCGCGCAGTTCTGGGAGGCGCTGCACACGGCGCTGCGCCGCGACGACTTCCTGGCCGTGGTGCGCCAGTGGCAGGACCGGCACGCCGGCACGAGCCCGCGCGGCGACGAGCTCAAGGACCTCGCCGAGGAGCTCTCGGACCGCGACCTCGACTCGTTCTGGCAGGACTGGATCCACGACGCCGACAAGCCGGCCTGGCCCGGCAAGTACGACCTCGCCCTCACCGCGGAGCCGAGCGACGGCGCCGTCGAGCCCGGTGACGAGATCGTCTACACGTTGAGCGCGACCAACGTGGGTCGCGTGGCCCTCGACGGGGCCAGCGTGGTGGTCGACCTGGGCGACGTCCTCGACGACGCCGAGCTGGGCGCCCTGCCCGACGAGCTCACCCTCGACGGCAGCGACCTCTCCTGGACCGTGCCGTCGACACCGACCGCCGTAGAGGCCAGCACCGCCACCGTCAGCTTCTCGGCGGTCCTCGCGGACGACGCCTCCAGCGACACGCTCGAGGCGACCGCCGCTCCCGCTGCCGCGTCGCTCGGCGGCCTGTGCGCGGATGCCTGCACCACCAGCCACGCGGTCGACGCCCAGCCGTTGACCCCGACCGCCGACCCCGTCGTCACCGGGACCCCCGTGGTCGACGGCACCCTCACCGCTGCCACCGCCGGCTGGGCCGAGGGCAGCACGTTCGAGTACGTCTGGTCGGTCGGCGGCGACGTCGTCGCGGCAGCCACGTCCTCGACGTTCTCCCCGCGTGCCTCCGACGTGGGCCGCACCGTGAGCGTGGAGGTGACCGGCGAGCGGTCCGGCTACCTGCCGGTGACGCGCACCAGCGAGCCCAGCGCGCCGGTCGCGCGGGGCTCCTTCGTCGGCACGCCCGTCCCGACCGTGGTGGGCGACCCGGCGGTGGGGGCGTCGCTCAGCGCCGAGCCCGGCAGCTGGGACGGCGGGGCCACCCTGTCCTACCAGTGGTCCGTCGGGGGCCAGCCGGTCCCCGCCGCCACCACGGCGTCGTACACGCCGGTGCCTGCCGACCTGGACAAGACCGTGACCGTGCAGGTCACCGGCTCGCGTCCGGGCTACGACAGCGTGGCGCGCACCAGCGCCCCGACCGCGCCGGTGGCGCTCGGCACGTTCGCGTCGTCGCCGACCCCCACGATCGCCGGCACCCCCGTCTTCGGCGGCACCGTGACCGCCGAGGCGGGCAGCTGGGACGACAGGACCGCGCTGACCTACCAGTGGTTCTCGGGCGGTGAGCCGGTCCCCGGCGCGACCGGGGCCGGCTACTCGCCGACCGCCGACGACCTTGGGAGCACCCTGGCCGTGCGCGTCACGGGCACCAAGGCCGGCTACGCCACGACCGCTCGCACCAGCGCCGAGTCCGACGCTGTCGCGGCCGCCGGGCTGACGCTCACGCCGACCCCCACCATCGGTGGGACGCCCCGCTTCGGGGAGACGCTCGCCGTCGAGGCCGGCGCCTGGGACGACGGGGTCGACCTGGCCTACCAGTGGCTCGTCGACGGCGAGCCCGTCGTCGACGCGACCGGTGTCGAGTTCAGCCCCCGTCCGCGCGACGTCGGCGGGGTCGTCACCGTCGCGGTGACCGGGTCGATGACCGGCCACGAGTCGGTCACGCGCACCAGCGAGGCCACCGCACCCGTGTCCACCGCTCGTCTCGAGGCCCCGCGCCGGCCCTCCATCAAGGGCCAGGCCCGGGTCGGACGCACCCTGGTGGCCCGGGCCGGCGAGTGGGACGACGAGGTCGCCCTCGCCTACCGCTGGTTCGCGGCCGGCGAGGTGCTTGCGCGGGAGAGCGGCAAGCGGCTCGAGATCGGTCCCGCGCTGCGCGGCAAGCGGATCAAGGTCAAGGTCACCGGGTCCCGCCCCGGGTACGCCGACACCTCCGTCACCAGCGCGCTGACGAGGGCGGTGCGCTGATCACTCGGGACCGCTAGCACCCTGCAGGACGCGAGGCCCCGGCTCGGCAGAGCCGGGGCCTCGTGCTGCGAGAGCGAGCCGCAGCCGATGATGGGGCCGGACCAGCCCCCGGTCCCACCCGCCCAGCACCTGCGAGGACCCCATGAACCCCGAGCGTCGCGCCGCCATCGTCCAGACCGTCCTCGACCTGCCGCTGCACCGCTCGCTCGGGCTGCGCCTGGCGGTCGACGGCGATCCCGCGGCCGGTGTCGAGATGGCGGTCTCGGAGGCCACGACCAACCCCTCCGCGGTCCTGCACGGCGGGCTCGTGCCGCTGCTCCTCGACGTGACCTGCTTCCTGAGGCTCCTCGACACGCTGCCCGACCGGTCGCACGCCGTGACGGTGAGCTCGACGGCCTCGATCATCGCGGCCGCGCGCGACGGCGAGGTCGTGCGCTGCACCGCCCGGGTCGACCGGCTCGGACGCACCCACGCGTTCCTGGCCGGTGAGCTGCGGGTGGGCGACAAGGTCGTCGCCACCGGGCAGGTGGTCAAGGCGGTCGTCTGAGCGCCTCGGGCTGCCCCGCGCCACCCACCGAACGCTGCGCCCGTCAGTCGGTGGGTGGTGAGCCGTTTGCGTGGGCTTCAAGCACCTCAGCGACGGTGCGCATCGCGGCCAGTGCCACGGGAGCGCCGCAGTACGCCGCGCAGTGGCGCACCAGCTCGAGGACTTGCTCGGCACGCAGCCCATTGCGCAGAGCCCCCCGCACGTGCGCAGCGAGCTCTTGCTGATGCCCGCCCGCGACAAGCAGGGCCAGGGTCACAAGGCTTCTCGAGGGAAGGTCCAGTGCCGGGCGCTCCCACGTGCTACCCCAGACGTCGCGCGTGACCCAGACCTGCAGTTCTTCGGCGAGCGGTGAGGAGCGCTCGATCGCGGCGAGTGTGTAGTCATCGCCGAGAACTGCACGCCGCCGGGACAGCCCTGCGCGGACCTGGGGGTCATTGTGCCCGGCGAGGAGGTCCAGGTCCATGTCAGGCCGGCCTGCGGGAAGCCGCGCCGCGGAGCGCCTCGACGAAACGGTCCTCGACCTCGAACTCGCCTGCGGCTCGCATCTGTTCCCGAAGGGCGATCGAACGCTCGAAGGGGACGCGCACCGGCTGGTCGCGGTCGACGGGCCGGGTGGCGTGCATGATCTCGACGAACTCCGAGGCGCGTGCTGGGAAGTCAGGGGAGAGTGCGGCGGGGTCCACCACGAACATGAAGAAGCCCATGTCCGTGAGCCACGGTGGCGCGATCGCGGACCCAGCCATCATGCCGAGCAGCTGGGCCGCCAGCGCGAGCCCTGATCCCTTGTGCCCGCCCCAAGTCGTGATCGTGCCACCGTCCAGGACGGCGGACGGGTCTGTCGTCGTCTCGCCGCTCGCAGTGAACGCCAGTCCCGTGGGCAGTTCGGCTCCGTGCTTCTTCGCGATCGTCAGGTCGGCGAGCATCAGCGACGAGGTGCCGATGTCCCAGATGACGGGGTCCTTGTCGGTCGGGAACCCGAAGGCGACCGGGTTGGTTCCGAACCGTGCCTCCGAGGCGCCGTACGGCGCGACATAGGGCCCGCCGCTGGAGGCGATGAACCCCATCAGTCCCGCGGCGGCAAGTATCTCGAGGTAGTAGCTGAACATCCCGGTGCACCAGGTGTTCCGGGCTGTTCCGACGACGGCCGCGCTTGTCTCGCACTTGTCGATCAGCCGCTCGGTGAGCTCCCTCGCGACGATGTACCCCGCTTGGTCGCCGCCGTCGATCGCCAGCGACGAGACCGTCTCTTGGATGGTCGTAATCGGGCCGAACGGCTCGCTGTCGTCGAGACGCTCGGTGAGCGTGACCGCGCGGGCGAGTCCCCCCTGGCTGAAGCCGCGCAGCTCGGTGTCGATCAGGTGATCCGAGATGATGGCGGACTGTTCCGCGTCGTAGCCATACGTCGACATGACGTCGGCGACGAGCGCGCGTGCTTCAGCAATCCTGATCTTCATGATGTGGCCACCTCCGAGGAGACGAGCTCGCCACTGCCGCTCGTGCGGGGATTGAGTCCTTCCAGGTCAGCCTTGATCTGGAGGGCGAGGTACTTGGAGTTGATACGGCAGGCCGCAAGACTGCCACCGTTGAACCAGAGTCCGGGCTGGGGAGTAGGTCGCCACATGTTCTGCATCTCCCCGTCCTCACCGACACCCCAGATCGCGCCCAGGCGGTCAGCGATCTCATCGCCGAAGAGCTGCCGGATGTCTTCCTGCTGGTTGAGGTAGCCGGTCCCGAAGACAACGACGTCGTAGTGACGCTCCTCGCCGTCGATCAAGCGAATCCCTTCCTTTGTGATGCGATCGATCTGGTCGTGCTGGAGCAGCCCGATCTCTCGGTCGGCGATGAGGTCGGAGGCTCCAACGTTTATGTAGTACCCCCCGCCTCGCCGGTTGTACTTGAGATGGAATCCCGTCTCGTCCTCACCGATGTCGGTTCGGAAGCCGACCGCGTGCAAGCGCGCGAGCAACTCGGCGTCGTGACGCAACATCTGCTGTGCCATGAGCTGGTTGGAGCGGATGAGGGTCTCGTAGGTGTTCGAGCCGGCGATCAGATCGGCGTCCTCCAGCGGCAGCCCTTGCGCGTACAACGCATAGACCATAATTCCGCTCGGTTCGATGCTGACGATCGTCGTGGGGTTGCGCTGCACGATCGTGACGTCTGAACCAAGAGCATGAAGGTCCTGCGCGACATCGTGGGCACTGGTGCCAGTGCCGATGACCAAGGCGCGGCAGTTCTCGTACTGGCTGCCCGACGTGTAGCGGCTCGAGTGCATGACCTCGCCACCGAAGTCCTCCAGACCGGGCATGTCCGGCATGTAAGGCTGACCGCTCACGCTGCCGGTGCCGAACACCACGTGACGTGGCCGCAGAGTTACCTCGCGCCCTTCCCGGTCCAGGCTCAGGCTCCAGGTCCTCGTCTTCGCGTCCCACGTTCCACCTGTCAACGTGCTGCGGGTCCAGACGTTGAGCTCCATGGCCTCGGCGTAGTACTCCATCCAGCCCGCGAGCTTGTCCTTGGGGACGAACGTTGGCCAGGTGTCGGGGAACTCCAAGTACGGGAAGCTCGCCACCCATACCTCGTTGTGCAACGTCAACGAGTGGTAGCGCTGGCGCCACACGTCACCCACGCGCGGCAGCTTGTCGACGATGAGAACGTCGACGCCGAGGGTCCGCAGCCGGGCCGCGATCGAGAGACCAGCCTGGCCTGCGCCCACGACGACCACGTCGGGTTGGCGGTCGTCATACTCCTTCTCGGCAGTTCGTTGGTCAAGCCAGTTCATGCCCCCAAAGGTCCGCGAGTAGGCGGTCCCCTTCGGGCGTCGCGCGCCACGGAGCTCCTCGTGGCCGCGAATCTCCTGCAGAGTGGTGGAGAGCAGCCGGGCGCGAGCACCCCCATCGGCCTGGGGCAGCAGCCTCACGATGCCGGCCCCGGAACCGAGCGCAGTCTCGAACTCGTAGATGGCCTCAACCACGGTCTCGCCCGCACGTGACGTCTCCGTCGGCGGCGTGCGTCCCTCGGCGAGGCGGATGCCGTGCATCGAGACGGCACTGTTCATCCGGACGAGCGACTCGGCGATCTGCGAGGCGCCTGCCACGGAAGTGAGGTCCCAGGTGAAGGCCACGACGTCACGCCACTCCGCGTCGTCAACGAAGACGTCTCGAAGCGCCTCGACGGACCGACTGTCCAGGGCACTCGTCAGCTCGCCGAGCCACGATTGGGCCAATCGCACGACGTTGGTGTCCGACATGAGTCCTCCCGGGGGAATGCTCGAATGAGGTGAGTCACGTTAAGATGAACATGGCGCCAACGTCAATAGTGCGTTCCGGACCGTCTCGCTTCAATATTCGGACCGGTCGCGGTTCAATACGATCTCCGGCTGACTCGGCTTAGCAGGAAAGAGAGGAAACGATGGGCAAGGTGTTCACGGTTCGGGGCGAGCGCACCCGTCAGCGACTGATCGATGCGGCGACGGTGGTGTTCGCCCGTCAGGGCTTCCTCGACACCAAGATCACTGACATCACGGCAGAGGCTGGGTCGGCGAACGGCAGCTTTTACAACTACTTCGAGTCGAAGGAAGGCATCTTCCGTGAGGTGATCCTGCGCATCAACGACCAGATGCGAGGGGCCCTGAACGATCGGTTGGGTCCCGAAGCAACACCTCGAGAGCGGATCGAGCACGCCACGCGGCAGTACGTCCGGGCCTACCGGGCGAACTCGAGGATGGTGGTCCTCCTGGAGCAGGTGTCCTCGATCACGGACGAGTTCCGCGACATGCGTCTGGAGACGCGGCGGCGCTACAGGGGCCGCAACGAGCGAGCCATTCGACGCTGGCAAGCAGAGGGGATCGTCGATACCGAGCTGCCGCCGAGGTATGCGGCGGAGGCGCTGGCCTCGATGGTCAGCAACTTCTGCTACATGTGGCTCGCGATGGACGAGGACTACGAGGAGGACCTGGTGGTCTTCACCCTTAGCCGCATGTGGGCCAACTCTTTGGGCATGGATCTGGGATCGGACACCTCGAACGCGCCCCCGGGCAACGAGACCGCCTAGCTGTACCCGGCCATCAGGTTGGTGACAGCCGACTGATGGGCGGTCGTCCTCCGAATGCACTGTGGCGGCGTTCAGTGTTGTAGTGCTCGAGCCAGGGCGCAAGCGCTGCTGTTCGTTCGTCGTTGCTGGTCAAGACCTGCCGATAGGCCCACTCGGTGGGCAGTATGCGATTGAGGCGTTCGATTTTCCTGTTCTACCAGGGCAGTGCGAGCGGACGAACTTCTGTCGGATGCCGTGCTCGGCACAGAGAGCGCGCAAGGAGTAGCGGCATGCCCAGGCGTTGTCGGTCTTCAGCCGCTCGATGCGGGTGATGACACGGGTCGCGAAGTACGCCATCGCCCGGTCGAGGAACGCCGCGCAGGTTTCTCCCTTCTCGTCAGGAAGGATCTCTGAGCAGGCCAGCCGGGATGGTCATCGCCGAGCGAGTGGACGCAGTCGTAGCCGACCTCGATTTGTTTGCGCGCCGCAGTGGATCCCATCTGTCGGCCGCGGATCTTCCAGCCGCCGCCGTCTGGGATTGTGCCGAATTTCTCGACGTCAATGTGCACCAGTTCGCCGGGGCGCTTGCGTTCCTAGCGGACCGCCGTCGCTTTCGAGGACCGATCACCTCGCAGGCGATCGGGTCGCACTCGCGCAGATGGGCCACGCCGAGGCGTCGCAGGATTCGCGACGCCGTCCGGGCCGGCACCCCGACCTTGGGTCCCAGCACGTCCGGTCTGTCGCGATCCTCCGCACGCGCTGTCAGCACCTTCCGCTCGAGCTCGGCACTGGTACGCGTGGGCATGCTGTGCGGTCGCGACGAGCGGTCACGAGACCGGCCTCGCCTTCGGCGGCGTGGCGGTCGACCCAGGCCCGCGCGCACCTGCGAGACGCCCATCGCAGCAGCGATATAGGCCTGGGCCGACCGGCTCGATGGCGCTGGACGATCAGTCGACGACCGTGAACAGCCAGCCGAGCACTAACGTGGGACACGAGAACCTCCGGGTTGGAGTGGGCCCTAGTAGACAAGCCACATCCGGAGGTTCTCGCTCGTTCAACCAGGCTTGCTGCTACCAACGTCCTGGTCGGGTACACCGAGCACCTCTCCCTCGCCGGAAAGACAGCTTGTTGGTTCACCCCAGGATTCGCGCGGGGTTGAGCGTGAGCATCTGCTCGACCTGGCCCGGCGTGGCGCCCCGTTCCTGGAGCGCTGGCAGTACGTCCCGGTGGACGTGCTCGTAGTGCCAGTTGGGCATGAGGCGCTCCTTTGCCTTGATGTCGAAATTCTGGGTGTAGGAGGAAGCGTCGTGGGAGAGGACGATCTGGTCCGCGAACCCCTCGGACAGCAGCGCGGCCACGGTGTCGACCCGGTCCTCGAACGAAAGCATGAGGTCGAGACCGAACCGGTCCATCCCCAGGGACACCCCGCGGCCCAGCAGGCGCCGCAGGTAGTTCAGGTCCGTCGTGTCGCCGGAGTGTCCGATGACGACCTTGGTGAGGTCGACGCCCTCCTGCTCGAAGATGTGCAGTTGCTCCAGACCGCGCTCGGTGCCCGCATGGGTGTGGGTCGAGATGGGTGCGCCGGTCTCCTTGTGTGCCCGGGCTGTCGCGCGCAGGACTCGCTCGACTCCCGGGGTCACCCCCTGGGCATCGGTGGCGCACTTGATGATGCCGGCCCGGATCCCGGTGTCGGCGATCCCGACCGTGAGGTCGCGCACCATGAACTCCACCAGCCGGTCGGGTCCGTCGATCAGTAGACCGGGGCCCCTGAACTTGAAGAACATCGGAACGTCGTCGTAGGTGTACAGCCCGGTCGCAGGGACGATGTTGACGCGGACCTGGTCGGCGACCTTGCGCACCCGCGTGACGTCGCGACCGAGGCCGATCACGGTCAGGTCCACAATCGTCCGGACGCCGGCGTCATAGGCCGATTCCAGCTTCTCCACCGCGTCCTGAATGCGCTCGGACTCCTCCCACTCCCACGGGTAGTTCGTCTCGATCTCGGTGTTGAGTACGAATACGTGCTCGTGCATGAGGGTGTGGCCGAGGCGCTCGCTGGGCAGTTCGGTGCCGCGCATCGTGGGGATCGTGTCGTTCATGCCGCTCCTCGAAAAGTTCAATGGACCGTTATTGACAATGGCGCCATATTCATGTTCTCTCTGTGTGAGAGAGGACACAGGGTTCCCCGTCTGGTTGTCAAGAGTCCGTCCCGAAAGGCTGCAGTCGCATGGTGAATGATCGGAATCACGAGGACAGCAGCGTCGTCGAGGCTCTCGATGCGCTGTTCCACCCTCGTGCCGTCGCTGTCGTCGGCGCGTCGGGCCGGCGCGGCAACCCGTTCTCGCGCCCGCTGGAGTACCTAGCCAGCTTCGGCTACGAGGGCTCGGTGTTTCCGATCAACCCGCAGTACCACGAGCTGGCCGGCGTGACGTGCTACCCAGACCTCGGCTCGGTGCCCGAGCCGGTCGACCTCGCCCTGATGATGGTCCCCGCCAAGGCGGCCGTCGACCTGCTGCCCGAGGTGGCCGCGGCAGGCGCTCGAGCAGCGGTGGTCTTCGCGTCCGGCTTCGGAGAGACGGGCGAGGACGGCGAGCTCCTGCAGCGCGAACTCGTCGAGACGGGCCGCGCCCACGGGGTCCGGTTGATCGGCCCCAACTGCCAGGGAGTGCTCTCCACCACCGCCAAGATGTACGGCACGTTTACCGCTGCCCTCGAGAACGGTCCGATCAGCGCAGGCTGCCTCGCCTATGTCGGCCAGTCGGGCGCCGTGGGCGGGTCGATCCTCAGTCTCGCCAACGAGCGCGGCATCGGCATCGCCTCGTGGGTGAGTACCGGCAACCAGGCCGATCTGAACAGCGTCGACGTCGCGCGATACCTCATCGACGAGAGCGACACCTCGGCCCTGGCGATGTACATCGAGAGCGCGACGGACGAGCTCGCCTTCCTCGACCTGGCCCGCCGCGCGGCAGAGCTGGACAAGCCACTGATTGTGCTGCGCTCGGCGGTCAGCGCCGCTGGCGCACGGGCTGCAGCGTCTCACACGGGAGCGATCATCGGAGACTCCGCGGCCTTCGATGCGACGGTGGCGGAGTACGGCGTCATTGAGGCGCGGGACATCGATGAGCTGATCGATGTGGCCCACGCTGCAACGGCGCTGCCGTCGCTGCGCGGCCGGCGGCTCGGCATCGTCACGACCTCTGGCGGCGCGGGCAGTCTTGCTGCGGACCGGGCCGACGAGGTCGGCCTGGTCGTTGGCGAGTTCACCGACCCGGCGCAGGCGTCCCTCGCCGAGCTAGTGCCGAGTTTCGGCGCGGTCGAGAACCCCGTCGACGTCACGGCTCAGATCTTTCGGACCGGCGTGAGCGACGACTTCATCGAGGTGTGTCACCGGGTGGAGAGCCTCGACGAGGTCGATGGCGTCCTGATCGCCCTAACGTTGGTCACCGGGGACTTCGCCACCCGCACAGCCGAGGCGCTCGCGGTCCTCGCTGCGAGTTCCAAGAAGCCTGTCGCCATCGCATGGGGAGCGTCGCGGGAGCAGACCGAAGACGCACGCCGTCACCTCCGGGAGCAGGGCATCCCCGTCTACGACTCGGTCGGGGACGCGTGCAGGGCCCTGGCCGCACTGCGCCGGACGCCACCACGGCCCGCGGGTGTGGCGGTGCCCGAGGTGCCCACCGACATGCGGGCCCTGATCGACGGCCTGGACGAGTTCGTTACCGAGGCCGTGGGGCGGAAGCTCTTGACCTGGGCCGGGATCCCCGTGCCCCGCGCTCGGCTCGTCGGCGATCGCGCCGAAGCGGAAAAGTCCGCGGACGAGTTCGACGGACCTGTCGTGCTGAAGATCCAGTCCGCCTCCGTCCTGCACAAGTCCGACCTAGGTGGAGTTGTGCTCGGCGTCGCCCGGGAGGCCATCGCCGACGCAGCGGAGGAGCTGTTGGAGCGCTTCGCCGACGTCCAGCCCGAGGGCGTCCTGATCCAGCAGATGGCCCCCGAGGGGCTCGAGTTCATCGTGGGCGTGACAACGACCGCCGGCGGCATTGCCCTCGTCACCGCTGGACTGGGCGGCACGGCGACCGAGATCTTCCGAGACACCGCGACCACGTTCGCGCCCATCGATTCCCAACGGGCTCGCGACCTCATTTGTGGTACGCGAGCGTCGGCCCTCCTGACCGGCTTTCGCGGCGACGAGCCATACGGCCTGGACGCCCTGGCCGAGCTCGTCTCACGAGTGAGTCGGCTCGCTGTCGCGGTGGGACCGCGCCTGCGCGAACTGGAGATCAACCCTGTACGGGTCACCCACGACGCCGAACACCCGGTGCTGGCCCTGGACTTCCTCATGCGACTGACCACTAAGGAGACCAACTGATGCCGTCTGTGAGCGTGGAGCGAGAGGGAGCCGTCGCATGGGTGACCATCTCCAACCCAGCCATCCGCAACGCGTTGACCAACGATATGGCGAAGGACTTCGCCGCGGCGTGCGAGGAGATCGAGAGCGACAACCGCATCGGCTGCGTCATCCTGCGCGGCGAGGGCGGCACGTTCTGCTCGGGCGCTGACACCGCCTCGTGGGGCGAGACCTACAGCGGCGGCACATTGACTGACGAGGCCTACGAGCTCTCCGATGCGATGTACGGCAGCTTCGTGAGGTTCGGCCAGCTTCCCGTCCCCACCATAGCGGCGGTGCGTGGCGCCGCAGTGGGCGCTGGACTCAACCTCGCCATGGCCGCCGATCTCCGGATCGTAGCGGAGGACGCGCGCATCATTGCCGGCTTCACCGCCGCGGGCATCCACCCCGGCGGGGGCTTCTTCACTCTGGCGCGCCGCCTGGCCGGCCGCGAGATTGCTGGGGCCCTGGGCCTGTTCGGCATGGAGATCTCGGGTGCCCGCGCGCACGAGGTGGGGTTCGCGGCCGTGTGTGTCGAAGACGACCAGGTCGAGCCGACCGCCTCCAGGATGGCTGCCACGACCGCCAAGGACCCTCTCCTCGCCCGACGCGTGAAGCACTCCTTCCAGATCGAGACGTCCGGCCAGTACCTCACCTGGGACGCCGCCCTGGAAGTCGAGCGTGGAGTCCAGATGTGGTCTCAGGAGCGTCGGCTGCGTGCTCAGGCGGAGCGATGATCAACTTCCCCAGTTCTCCCCTCGACGATGCTGAGCTGGCTCTGCGTGACGAGGTCCGGGCGTTCATGGTCGACTACCGCAAGCAAGGACACCCAGCCCAGTTGGGCATCAACGCCGAGCCGAACATCGAGTTCAGCAAGGAGATCTCCCGACGCGGTTGGGTCGGGATGTCGGTCCCGACCGAGTACGGCGGTCACGGCCGAACCGCGGTCGACCGCTTCATCGTCGTGGAGGAGATGCTCGCGGCGGGCGCTCCGATCAGTGCGCACTGGGTCGGCGACCGGCAGACCGCCCAGATGCTCTTGAAATTCGGGACCGAGGAGCAGAAGCACAGGTTCCTGCCGGCGATCGTCAACTCCGAGGTGTTCTTCTGCCTCGGCATGAGCGAGCCGGACTCTGGCTCGGACCTCGCATCCGTGCGAACCCGCGCCACGAAGACCGAGGGAGGCTGGATCCTCAACGGCCAGAAGGTCTGGACCTCGGGCGCCCACTACGCCGACTTTGCCGTCTCCCTGTGCCGTACCCAGCCGCTGACAGAACGCAAGCACATCGGCCTGAGCCAGCTGATCGTCGACCTCAAGGCAGAGGGCGTGACAGTGGCACCGATTCGACTCCTTAACGGTGCCCACCACTTCAACGAGGTCTTCTTCGACGACGTGTTCGTCGCCGACGAGATGCTGCTCGGGGAGCCCGGCGACGGGTGGCGCCAGGTGACCTCCGAGCTGGCTCACGAGCGGTCCGGTCCCGATCGCTTCCTGTCGGTCATGCCGATTGTCCAGCGGCTCTACGACGAACTCAAGGAAGCGAAGCTGGACGGAGCGGTCCGTGCTGAACTGGGCCTCCTCTTCGCGCGCTACATGACGTTCCGGACGATGTCGCTCTCCATCGCTCGCCGGCTCGACCAAGGGGAGCTGCCCGCGGTGGAGGCGGCGCTTGTGAAAGACATGGGTACCCAGTTCGAGAACGACGCGATCAATGCCGTCCGCCGCATCATCGATCGACAGGTCGACCCTGTGGGCGACGAGCTCGATGCGCTCCTCGCCGACGCGATCGTCACTGCGCCGACGTTCACCCTGCGAGGCGGGACTAACGAGGTCCTGCGAACCGTCATCGCGAAGGACCTCATCCGCAACCGGGGGCGTGCAGCATGACCAACTTCAACGACGACTTGTTCGCCGTGCTCACCGCCATCTTCGAGAAGCACGACCAGCAGACGGTCTTCCGTCCTGTCGCGCCATGGGCGGATGACCTGTGGGGCCAACTGCAGGACGGCGGCTTCACTGCGATCGGCGCCGATGCCACGCTCGTGGACCACGCGGCGATCGCCAAGGCGGTCGGCAAGAACGCGATCGCGCTCCCGGTATCCGATGTCGGCCTGGCCCGCTGGGTCGCCGACACCGCGAGGCTCACTCTGCCCCGTGATTCCGTCGTGGTCTGTGCTGGGCTCGAGGAGCAAGACCGCGTCGAGGCCACGTTTCTCGATGACGGTCGGGTGCGGCTCGACGGCGTGGCCCACCGTGTCCCGTGGGGTCGTCACGCGGCGGCAGTGCTGCTCCCTGTGTCAGCGGGCGCCGAGACCCGTTGGGTGTGCGTGGATCGTGATCTCCTCGAGGTGCGCGAGAGCGTGAACCTCGCCAGCGAGCCGCGCGACGACCTGCGGTTCCTCGGCGTCGAGTCCGACCAGATCGCCACAGTCGGTGCCCGGCCGCGCGAGGCACGAGCCAGGGGCGGCCTGCTGAGGACCGTGGCTGCCGTGGGCGCGATGGAGTTCGTGCTCGACGCCTCGCTCGTCCATGCCGAGCAGCGCCAGCAGTTCGGGCGCCCGATCTCCGGGTTCCAGGCGGTCCAGCATCACTTGGTCCTGATCGCGGAGGCGGTGGCGTCGGTCTCCGCGGCGGTCGACTCGGCAATCTGCTCTGCACCGGAGAGCCGCCTGATGATGGTGGCGGCCGCCAAAGCAATGCTGGGCGAGCAGGCGGCCATCCTGACGCGGCTCGCCCACCAGGTGTTCGGTGCCATCGGCACGACGGAGGAACACCCGATCCAGACCCGCACGCGTCGTCTGTGGAGCTGGCAGGACGAATTCGGCACGACGGCGCACTGGGCAGCGGACCTCGCTGAGCAGCTTGTGTTCCCCGAGTCACCGGGTGCCTGGCCCGTGCTGACCCCGCCGCTGGCGGAGCTGTCAGCACGCGACGTGGGAGAGCGGGTTCCGTGGTGACCTCCGTCGACGGGCTCAAGGTCGAGCGGAACGGCCCCGTCACCTGGGTGCGGCTGGATCGCCCGGATCGCCTCAATGCCCTCAGCACGTCCTTGCAGCGTCGCATCGTCGAGACCTTCACCGAGCTCGACAGTGACGCAGAGACGTGCGTGGTGGTGCTGGGCACCACCAGCGCCCGAGCCTTTTGCGCGGGAGCGGACCTCAAGGAGAACGGCGCCGACCGTTGGGTCGATCCCATGCGGACGCCTCAGCGCAACGTCTACGAAGCTGTATTCGAGTGCCGAAAACCGACGCTCGCTGCACTACGGGGATGGGTAGTCGGCGGCGGCATGGAGCTGGCAATGGCCTGTGACATGCGGATCGCGGCGGAGGACACGCGGTTCCGGATGCCGGAGGGAAGGGTCGGCCTCGGTGCCAACTTCGGCAGTCAGATGCTGCCGCGCCTGGTTCCCTGGGCGCACGCCTTCGACATCCTCTACCGAGCCGAGACCTTCGACGCGACGCGAGCTGAGCGCATCGGGCTGGTGTCACAGGTCGTCGCTGCCGAGGAGATGGAGCCGCACGTGCAGGCGGTCGCCGAGACGATCGCCTCACGCGCGCCGCTGAGCCTGCGGCGATTCAAAGCGATGGTCCAGCACGGGTCGACCCTTCCGGTCGCCACAGCGGTTCGACTCGACCCCGGTCCGAGTCCCTATCTGAGTCGGGACCGAGCCGAAGGCGCGGAAGCGTTCAGCGAGAAGCGCGCACCCGTCTGGAGCGGCCAATGACCTGCACGTTCTCGATTCCCATGCAGAACCACGAAAGGACAGACCTGATGAAGCGGTTTACTGGAGGTCGCCGGTCGGCGGCCAAGGTCGTGAGTCTCCTGACCGCGGCGGCACTCGCGCTGTCGGCGTGCGGCTCGGGGTCGGGCGACGCAGCCGAGGACGGCGGGGCGATCAAGATCGGCGTCATTGCTGCCCTCACGGGCATTGCGGCTCCGTATGGCACGCAGAGCCTGAACTCGTTCAAGCTCGCGGTCGAGGACATCAACGAGGCTGGCGGTGTGGACGGCCGCGACCTCGAGGTCGTGGCCCTCGACAACCGATCCAAGCCCGAGGAGGTGCCCGCGCTGATGAAGCGACTGGCCTCCGACGGCATCGACCTGATCGTCGGTGCGTCGTCGACGCCGCTGACGATCACGGCCGCGCAAACCGCCGACCAGGTCAAGGTGCCGCTCCTGGTGCCGATGGAGGCTGCTGACGCGATCATCGGTGAGGGGCGCGAGTACGTCTACAAGCTGGCCCCGTCGATCCTCGCCGAGCAGGGGTGGGCCGCACAAGGCATCCGTGCCGCGATGAAGGCTTCGGAAGACGCCGGCGACCCGATCGAGACCGTCTCGATCATCTACGTGAGCGCCGGTGCCGGCCCGGAGGCGTTCGAGGCCTGGGAGCGCACCCTCACGGAGGAGTACCCCGAGGTCGAGATCCTCGACACGACGTCGTACGACGAAGCGGTCACGAGCGACTTCGGTCCCATCGTCGCAAAGACCAAGGAACAGAACCCCGACCTGATCGGCTTTTTCGGGAACCCGCAGGGCTCGTTCCTCTTCTACCCGGCGCTCGAGGGCGCGGGCTGGCACCCGAAGATGACCGTCGGGGTGCTGGGCGGCAACACCAACGCGCAGTTCATCCCGACTGTCGGCAAGGCCGCTGAGGGCGACATGGCCGGCAACTACTGGACCAGCCTACTCAAGGCCGGAGAGAACGCGGAGCAGACGCCTCAGGGCTACGTGGAGGACTACTCCGAGAAGTTCGACGGCCAGGTTCCTGACGGCGTCGGCGCGTACTACTACTCGGCCGCTGCGGTGATCGCGGAGGCACTGTCCAACGCCGACGACTTCAGCGATGCCGACGCGATGAACCAAGCGCTCAACGACGTCGAGATCGAGGGCATCAACGCTGATGAGCTCGGCCTTTACATCGTCGGCCACGGGGTCAAGTTCGACGACCGGGGCTTCAACGAGCGCGCTGTCGGCCTGGTCACCCAGATCCAGGACGGGAAGTTCGTTCCCATCTATCCCGAGGAAGCCGCCGACGGCACGGCGATCTTCCCCGCTCGCTGAAGGCACACCGATGGACACAGCGCTGAGCGTTGAGGGCCTGCGCGTGTGGCGTGGCCGCTCGGAGATCGTGAGGTCGATCGATCTCACGATCCCGAGCGGCCAGGTGGTCGCACTCCTGGGCGCCAACGGGGCAGGCAAGACCACTCTGATCGAAGGTCTGCTGGGGCACCTGCCGACGAAGGCTGAGAAGTTCGAGCTCTTCGGGAAGGACGTGCGTGGCGCGAAACCGTGGGACATGGTCCGGGGCGGCTTCGTCGTCGTCCCGCAGGACAGGTATCTGTTCACCGACATGTCGGTCGCCGAGAACCTCGCGGTGGCCGCTCGGCGCGCAGGGCGACGTCAGGACCGGTCGTTCGAGCTGGAGGAGCTCTATGACCTCTTCCCGCGGCTGTCCGAGCGACAGGGCCAGTACGCCGGAACATTGAGCGGTGGCGAGCGGAGCATGCTCGCGATCGCCCGGGGGCTTGCGCTCCAGCCCCGGGTACTTGTCCTCGACGAGCCCTCCCTGGGGCTGGCGCCAATCGTGATCGACCTCATCATGTCCACGATCAAGCGCATCGCACAGTCAGGACTCCCCATTCTGCTGGTGGAGCAGAACGTCAACCAGACGCTCGCCATGTCCTCGTGGGGGTATGTCCTCGAATCCGGCGAGATCACCGCGTCGAACGACAGCGACTCGCTGCTTGGGTCGGACGTGATCCTCAGCGGCTACCTGGCCGTCGATGTGGAATCTGCGGAAGGCGGTTCCTAGCATGTTGATGCAGATCCTCGTCACGGGTCTCCTGCAAGGCGTGATCTACACCCTGATCGGGCTGGGGCTGTTCTTGGTCTTCAACGTCATGCGCGTGGTGAACTTCGCGCATGGCTACTTCGTCCTCATCGGGATGTACGGCCTGCTGTGGCTCAACCCCGGCTCCTTGCCGACGTACCTCCTCTACACCCTCGGCATCGCCCTCGGGGCGGCTGTCTTCGGGTACGTCGTCGAACGCTGGTTGTTGGATTTCACGCTGCACAAACCGGGCCACGCCCAGCTGGTCATCACGATCAGCCTGGGAATCGCGATGCAGTACTTCTTCCAGATCAGGTTCCCGGAGCCATTCCAGCGGATCTCGAACCCGTGGCCGTTCTCGGCCTTCGAGATCCTGGGTGTCACGGTCAGCCCTGCCCGGCTCATGGCCGCGATCATCAGCCTGGTGCTGACCGTGGCGATCTCCTGGGTGGTCTACCGCACCAGCCTGGGGCAGAGCATCCGGGCGTGCTCCCAGTCGCTGCCCGGAGCCTTGCACGTCGGGATCAACTTTCCCCGCGTCTACCGCGGCACGTTCGCCTTCGGCGCCGGCATCGCCGCGATCGCCGGTGCACTGCTCATCCCGTTCCAGCCCGTCTCCCCGCACTACGGGCTCGACCTGACGATCAAAGCCTTCATCATTGTTGTGGTCGGCGGCGTCGCCTCGCTCTGGGGGACCGTCATGGCCGGGATCCTGCTGGGGATGGCCGAAGCGGCGGGAAGCGTGTTCGTATCCGGATCATTGACGTCCTCAGCGATCTACCTGACGTTCCTGCTGGTGATCCTGATCCGCCCGCAGGGACTGATCGTGAGAAAGGCGGCCTTCGCATGAGCCCGCTCCTGCACGACCTCAAGCCCTCCACTCCACGGCAGGCGGTCAACACGGTGATCATGGTTGCGGCGCTCGTCGGCGCGGTGGTCTATCCGTGGCTGGTGGACCCCGCACTCGTGGGCGTCGGATTCGTCGCGCTCATCTATGCCATGCGTAACTTCACCTGGAACATCGCGGGCGGACTTGTCGGGCTGCTGTCACTGGCCCACGTCGCAGGGTTCGGCATCGGTGCCTTCGCGGTGGCCATCCTGACGTGGGGCCATGGCATCAACGTCTGGCTCGCCATCCTCGTCGGCATGCTGGTCTCCAGCGTCGTCGGTGTGCTCGTGAGCCTCGTCATGAGCCGATTCGGGGTGAACGCCTTCTTCTTCGCCCTCGGTACGGCGGCACTCTCGCTCGCCATCTCAGGTCTCGCGGCCTCATGGTCCGTCACCGGGAAGGTCGACGGACTGCAGAACAACACGATGAACGAGGGCTTCACCCACCTTCAGTGGTTCCTCGACCCTAAGCCGCTCTACTACGTGGCCCTCGCCATGTTGGTGCTCATCGTACTGGGCACGGTGTGGATGACGAGCCGCACACGTTTCGGCCGCTCGCTTCCGTTCATCCGGGAGGACCCCGACATGGCGGCGAGCATGGGCATTGACGTCGTCCGCAACCAAGCGGTGGCGATGGGGTTGAGCATGGGCCTGACCGCCATCCCGGGCAGCCTGATCGCGCAGTACACCAGCTTCGTCAGCTACGAGTCGGTGCTGACTCTGGAGATCGGCATCCTCATGATGGTCGGCGCGATCATCGGTGGATCGTCCACCATCGCCGGACCGATCGTGGCGGGCATCGGCATCGCTGCGCTGGAGGAGGGGCTTCGGTCCTTCGACGTCACCAGCTCGAGCATCTCCAGCATCACGCAGATCGCCTACGCCGCGGTGGTGATCCTCATCCTGCGGCTCGGCGCCGACGGGATCGTCCCGATGTGGAACACCCTGCTCGACCGGGTGTTCTCGTCGACGCAAGGGGAGCCAGCGACCGTGCAGCACGAGTCGAAGGAGAAGGAGACAGCACATGCTTGAGTTGCGTGAGGTCGCCAAGAGCTTTGGTGGCCTCAAAGTGTTGACCGACGTCTCTTTCACCGCCGCAGCCGGGGAGGTGACCGCTCTGATCGGGCCCAACGGCGCGGGAAAGTCGACCCTCGTCAACCTGATCTCTGGATACCTGTCGCCCAACGCCGGAACCATTGCCCTCGACGGTGAGGACCTGACGGGCCGACCGGCTGCCAAGGCATTTGCTATGGGCGTGTCACGTACGTTCCAGGTCACGGGAAACACCGCCGAGCTGAACGTGTTCGAGTGCGTGGCGATGGCCGCCTACCGGCAGTCGAGCGACTATCGCGAGGTCAACCGGATCGCGGAGGAGCAGCTCAGGAGCTTCGACCTGTGGCCCTACCGCTCGCGCCGGCTCGGGGACATTCCCACGGCGATGGTACGCGTCGTGGACTTCGCCCGAGGCATGGCCGCGAACCCCAAGCTTCTCCTCCTCGACGAGGTGATGGCGGGCCTGACCCCGGTCGAGGTCGACGTGGTGATCCAGCAGGTGCGCGCCTGCCGTGAGACAGGCGTGGCCATCGTGATGATCGAGCACGTGCTCCAGGCGGTGACAGCGTTGGCCGACAGCGTCGTGGTCCTCAACAACGGGCACATCGTGGCGACTGGCTCCATGAGTGAGGTGTCACGGTCGGAAGAGGTACGCGAGGCATACCTGGGCCGCGCGGCGGCTCACTAGACGTCGCGCAGCCTCCACGAAACCCGGGGCGATTCAACGTGACATGTGGTGACGAGGCCGACGTCACCCCTACTCGTTCAATGGATGACGCGCCGGATTCGGAGCTCTGCCGGCGCTGCTCAGCTGGACTCACTGAGTATTTGAAGGCTTGGGGACCACTGGATCGGGTGGCTGGGGGCCGTGGATCTTGCCGTTGGGGGCCAGTGGCCGCAGGTGTGGGGGCCACCGGCCCCCAACGGCTGTTTTCACCGGTTCATCGAGGCGTGTTCACGCATGTTGTGGTTGCCGGTGTCGACCCAGATGGTGTTGTGCACGATGCGGTCCATGATCGCGTCGGCGTGCACTCCTGATCCGAGCCGCTGGTGCCAGTCCTTCTTGGCGTACTGGGTGCAAAACACCGTGGACCCGGTGTCGTACCTGCGTTCCAGTAGCTCGAGCAGCATGCTCCTGATGGCGTCGTCGGGGTGGTCGAGCAGCCACTCGTCGATCACCAGCAACGTGAAGGCCGCGTACTTCTTGAGGAACTTCGTCGCTCCTTGTGGCTTGTCACTGGCCAGCGCCCAGGCTTCTTCCAGGTCGGGCATGCGGATGTAGTGGGCACGGATCCGGTGCTGGCAGGCCTGCTTGGCTAGCGCGCATCCGAGGTAGGACTTCCCAGAGCCGGTGAAGCCCTGGAACACCACGTTCTGCTGTCGCTCGATGAACGTGCAGGTCCCGAGCTGGGCGATCACCTGACGGTCCAGCCCACGTTCCTCGACCAGATCGAGCCGGCGCAGGTCGGCGCCGGGGTACCGCAGTCCGGCGCGGCGGATCAGGCCCTCGACCTTGGCGTGGTTGAACGTCGAGTGTGCCTCGTCGACCACCAACCGGAGCCGTTCACCGAAGCCCATCCCGAGTGTGAGGGTGTCGTCCTGGGCCTCGAGCGCCTCCAGCAGCGGCGCGGCGCCCATCTCACGCAGCTTGCGCTTGGTCTCGATGTCGATGCCGTTCACTTGGCACCGCCCGCGTAGTAGCCGGCACCACGGACGTAGCCACCGGCTTCTGCTGGTTCCTCGCGTGGTGGCCGCAGCCCGGCGGTCTTGTCCTGCCCGGTGACCAAGATGGGGTGCAGGTGCGCATAGCGCGGGGACCGCACCCGACCTGCCAACGCCAGCCGGGAGGCTGCCTCGACCCGCTCGGCCGAGAAACGTCGCGACAGCCGCAGCACCGCCAGGGCGGCGTCCAAGCCCTGCTCGTCGACCGGGACGGACTCGAAGATCCGGTTCACCACGCTCACCGTCGCCGGGCCGATCCGCTCAGCCCAGTCCCTGACCCGGTCCGGGTCCCACTGGCGATAGCGTTCGCCGACCGGGAGGTCGGCGTCGTTGGTGCGGTACTCGTTGGCCGCGTCCGGCGGCAGCAGCAAGTGGCTGCTCAGCCGCGCGGTGCCGCGGTAGGCCTGCAGCACCCGGTCGGTGATACGCAGGTCGACCAAGGCGCCGACGTGGGCGAACGGTACGGAGTAGAAGTTCTTCTCCCACACCACATGCCCGTTGCGCCCGACCCGACGCCCGTAGACCCACCGGCTGATCTCGTAGGCCGTTTGTGGCAGCGGCCGCAGCAGCGGCTGCTCCTCGGCCGTGAACACGCTCGCCCGCGAGCCGGGTCGCTTCTGGAACGGCTCGCCGTTGTAGGCCTCCACGCGGCTGGTGATGGCTGCCTTGAGCTCGGGCAGCGACGTGAACCTCTCATCACGCAGGTCGGCGATGATTCGCATCGCGACGTGCCACACCGTGTTCTCGACGCTGGCTTTGTCCTTGGCCTTGCGGACCCGGCCTGGCAGCACCGCGGCCGAGTAGTGCCCAGCCATCTCACGGTAGGCGTCGTTGAGGACGATCTCGCCGTCACGGGGATGCTTGATCACTCCGGTCTTCAGGTTGTCCGACACGATCCTTGGCACCGAACCGCCGAAGGCCTCGAACATCGCCACGTGAGCCCGCAGCCAGGTGTCCTGCTTCATGTCCAGGGTCGGCTCCACGAATGCGTACCGGCTGAACGGCAGGCACCCCACGAACAGGTACACCGTCCTCGTGGCTCCGCTGACCGGGTCGCTCAGTTGCATCGACGGGCCGGACCAGTCGACCTCGACGGTCTGGGCGGCCTTGTGACCCACACGCGACGCGACGCCGGTGACCAGCACGTGGCGCTGGTAGGTGCGGCAGAACCGGTCGTAGCCCATCGCTGGCTCGCCAGCCGCGGCACATGAGTCGGTGTACTCGCTGTGCAGCAGCTTCAGCGTCACCCCGACCCGGGCCATCTCTTTGTGGACCTGGTCCCAGTTCGGCTGGGCGAACACGCTCTCGTGCTCACCGCGTCCGGGGAACAGCAGCGCGTACACCTCGTCCTCTGGGCGTTCAGCGACGTCGTCCCAACTGATGCCGGCTACGTCCGCAGCGTCCAGCACCGCAGTGATGGACTTGCGTGACATTCCCTGCGAGGACGCGATCGCTCGCCCTGAGAGGCCCTCGGCTCGCAACTGCAGCACGAGCTTCGCCTTGATCTTCCGTACCATCGATGATCCGCTCCTTCCGCTGTGCGCCCTATACGCACGGCGGGAGGAGCCTAGAAACGGGTGGCCCCCAACGACGCCAACACCGGCCCCCAAGCCCGCTAACGAGCAGTCACCCCGACGGCCCCGGAACACGCCGCCGCTGGACCCCAGTAAGGCGAATATTCACTCACGAAAGGACGGTCGACCGGGTCTCGGCGCGGCGTCCCCGGGTCGGAGTCGGTGAGGGGTACCGGCGCCGGCCCGAGCTGCGTCGACCTGCGCCTCGGCTTCTGGCCACTGCCGCTGGCCGACGCGCTCCAGTCCCCACAGGGCAAAGAGCGAAGGGGCAACTGTGTCCGGAGTGTGTCCGCCTGCGCCCGATCTGCAATTCCATAGGAAATCACAACGGCCTCTGACCCGGTCGTAGCAGGTCAGAGGCCGTTGTGCTCTGCGCGCCTGTAGGGATTCGAACCCCAAACCTTCTGATCCGTAGTCAGATGCTCTATCCGTTGAGCTACAGGCGCCCGTCGCACGGCATGCCCTGCGACCCAAGGAGATTAGCGCAGACGCAGCGCGAGCCGAAATCGGGCCCGGGTCGCGGGCTCACCCACGCTCCACCCGTGCGTACGCCGCTCGGCCTGGGCTGCCGGTCAAGCCGTGCACGAGGGTGCTGCCGGCCACGACCGCGGTGCCGGCGGTGACCACGATCCCGCTGCCGGGCACCCGCTCGCCCACCTCGATCAGGTAGTAGAGCGCGGAGACCCCGATCGGCCCGAACCAGCCGAGGAAGAGCGCGTCGCGGCGGGGCAGCCGCAGGACCGGGGCGAGAGCCAGGAGCCACGGCAGCCGACGCAGGAGCAGCACCCCGACGACCAGCAGCACCAGCACCCACCCGGTCTCGGCCCAGGCCGACCACGGCAGGGCGACGCCGAGCAGCCCGAAGACCGGCAGCACGGCGTACTTGTTGAGCGCCTCGTCGACGGTCAGGGCGCGCACCCGGTCGTCGCTGGTCCAGGTCGCGTTCAGCACCAGCCCGGCCACGAAGACGGCGAGCACGGCGCCGACGTCGAGAAGGCGTGCGGCCGAGAGGACGCCGAGCGCCAGCACCAGGGTGAAGAGGACCGCCTGCGCCGGGCTCGTGTCCCGGTGCTGCTCGCCCAGCCGCACCGCCCGGCCGGCGCCCCACCCGGCGGCGGCCCCGAGCGCCAGCGCACCCAGGACGCTGCGCAGCACCTCGAGGCCCGCCTCACCGCCGGTCAGCGGACCGGCGACCGCCACCGCCACCACGACCAGCGGCAGGGCCAGGCCGTCGTTGGCGCCCGACTCCAGCGACAGCAGCTGACGGGTGCGCTCTTCGATGTCGCGCTCGGCCGGCCCGCCGGTCACCACGCTCGAGCTGAGCACCGGGTCAGTCGGGCACACCGCGACGCCGAGCAGGAGGGCGGCGCCGGCACCCAGCCCGGCGGCCGGCCCCAGCACCGCCCACGCCACCCCGGCCGAGGCCAGCGCCATCACCGGCATCAGCACGCCCAGCAGGAGCCCCACCGGCCCCGCGCGACGGCGTACGTCGGCGATCGGGTAGCGCAGGGCGATCGCCATCATCGACACCGCGAGCAGCACCACCGCCACCTCCCGGAGCTCGTGGGCGCCCCCGCCCAGCTCGGGCAGCGCCACCCACCCGAGCACCCGGGGCCCGACCAGCACCCCGGCCACCACCGCCAGCAGCGGCTCGGAGACCGGCAGCCGATCGATGCTGGAGGACAGGGCGGCGACCCCCAGACCCAGGACCGCCACCACGACGACGACCACCTCGACCTGCATGGGTCCAACCGACCCGTCCACCCCCGGCGCCCGCCTCACCCACCCGTGCGAGCCCCTGCGCCCCGGGCCCGCCGTGTGACCGACAGCACACAGCGTTGAACGATCCAATATGCGGGGTTAAAGAGCGGCGGTACATTCGCCGAAGTCCCAGGCGGGGACCCTCATCGGCACCGCACCAGGACCCTACAAAAGTCGCCGGCAACGAGGCCACGCGATCCACACCAGCTCCACGACACACCGTCGATACGCTCGACGGCCGGGGCGCCGTCCCCGCATCCGCGAGGCCAGGCCCCGCGAATGCGCGAGAGGTAAGAGGCAGATGACCGCCCACCAGGCACTCACCGACGCTCCCACGACCCACCAGGGCATCCTGGACTTCGTCGCGGAGGTCGCGGCGATGACCAAGCCCGACGAGATCTACTGGTGCACCGGCTCCGACGAGGAGTGGACCAAGCTGACCGACGCGCTCGTCGGCACCGGCACGTTCACCCAGCTCAACCCGAGCATCAAGCCGAACTCGTACTACGCGGCCTCCGACCCCATCGACGTGGCGCGCGTCGAGGACCGCACCTACATCTGCTCGGTCGACGAGAAGGACTGCGGGCCCACCAACAACTGGATGGCGCCCGACGAGATGAAGTCGATCATGCGCGGCCTGTACGACGGCTGCATGACCGGTCGCACCATGTACGTCATCCCCTTCGTGATGGGTCACCTCGAGTCCGAGAAGCCGATGTTCGGCATCGAGCTGACCGACTCCGCCTACGTCACCGCCTCGATGCGCGTCATGGCCCGGATGGGCGCCAAGGTCCTGGACCGGATGACCGAGCTCGACGCCGACTTCGTGCAGGCCGTGCACTCCGTGGGCCACCCCCTCGCCGAGGGCCAGGCCGACGTGAAGTGGCCCTGCAACGACACCAAGTACATCGTGCAGTTCCCCGAGGAGCGCGCGATCTGGTCCTACGGCTCCGGCTACGGCGGCAACGCCCTGCTGGGCAAGAAGTGCTACGCGCTGCGCATCGCCTCGGTGATGGCCCGCGACGAGGGCTGGCTCGCCGAGCACATGCTGATCCTCAAGCTCACCAGCCCCCAGGGCGTGACCAAGTACGTCGCCGCGGCCTTCCCCAGCGCCTGCGGCAAGACCAACCTGGCGATGCTGCAGCCCACCATCCCGGGCTGGAAGGTCGAGACGCTCGGCGACGACATCGCCTGGATGCGCATCGGCGAGGACGGGCGCCTCTGGGCGGTCAACCCCGAGTACGGCTTCTTCGGCGTGGCGCCGGGCACCAACGAGCACACCAACCCCAACGCCATGCGCACCATCAACAAGGGCAACTCGGTCTTCACCAACGTCGCGCTCACCGAGGACGGCGACGTGTGGTGGGAGGGCCTGGAGAACCCGCCGGCGAAGGCCACCTCGTGGAAGGGCGAGCCCTGGACCCCCGAGTCCGACGAGCTCTCCAGCCACCCCAACAGCCGCTACTGCACCCCGATCAAGCAGTGCGACATCCTCGCCGCCGAGTACGACGACCCGCGCGGCGTCCCGATCGACGCCATCCTCTTCGGTGGTCGCCGCAAGACCACCGTGCCGCTGGTCTTCGAGGCCCGCGAC
The DNA here is from genome assembly GCF_016907435.1 of Nocardioides salarius. Classification (NCBI taxonomy): domain Bacteria; kingdom Bacillati; phylum Actinomycetota; class Actinomycetes; order Propionibacteriales; family Nocardioidaceae; genus Nocardioides; species Nocardioides salarius. The sequence goes on from NZ_JAFBBZ010000001.1 coordinate 1,982,173, forward strand.
TGGACCCACGGCACCTTCCTCGGCGCCACCCTCTCCTCGGAGACCACCGCCGCCGCGACCGGCGCGGTCGGCGTGGTGCGCCGCGACCCGATGGCGATGCTGCCCTTCATCGGCTACAACGCCGGTGACTACTTCAGCCACTGGATCAACATCGGCAAGGACAACGACGCCTCCAAGCTGCCGCGGATCTTCTACGTCAACTGGTTCCGCCGAGACGACGAGGGCGGCTTCCTGTGGCCCGGCTTCGGCGAGAACAGCCGCGTGCTGAAGTGGGTCGTGGAGCGCATCGACGGCCAGGCCGCGGCCGTGGAGACCCCCATCGGCCACGTGCCGACCCCGGAGTCGCTCGACACCGACGGCCTCGACATGAGCGAGGCGGCGCTGGTCGCCGCGCTCGAGGTCGACGCCGAGGAGTGGAAGGCCGAGATCCCGCAGATCCAGGAGTGGTTCGAGAAGTTCGGCGACGACCTGCCGGGCGTGCTCTGGACCGAGCTCGACGGCCTCAAGGCACGGCTCGGCGTCTGAGCCACCCGCGCGCCCCGCGCGCCAGCACCGGACCCCGCTCCCCCACCGGGAGCGGGGTCCGTGCATTCCGGACGGCTCCGTGGGGTACACCCGTGTGACAGGATCGTCCCCTCGGAGTCCCGCCGCCGGGCAGTCCCCCGGCAGATCCGCACCCAGGGCGCACCCGCCCCGTCAGCACAGGAGGACCAGGTGTCGAGCTACGGACCCGAGCACCGTGCGCTGCTGGAGTCGCAGGCCGCGCCGTTGTACGAGGCGGCCGTCGCCGAGGGCGGGCTGCGCACCGACGACCCCCGCCTCGCCGAGGAGGCCGAGACCCGCCCCGCGTTCGACCTGCTGGTCGAGCTGGGCCTGCTGCACCTGGACCCCGAGGGCGCGTCGTACCTGCCCGAGGACCCGACCAGCGTGCAGTCGCGGGTCGTCTCGCCGTTGAGCCAGGACGCCGGCCGCCTGCTCGAGGAGTCCTCGCAGTGGGCCCGGGCCTTCGGCGGCCTGGCCCAGACCTGGCGACGCGCCCCGCACAGCGAGCGCGGCGGGCCGTTCACCTACCTGCGCGACCACGCCATCAGCACCTACCTCGACGGTCTCGTGGCCGAGGTCGAGGAGGAGATGCTCACCGCCCAGCCGCAGGCCGGCCGCGACGCCGCCACCCTCGAGGCCGCCGCCCGGCGTGACATCGCGGCGCTCGAGCGGGGCGTGCGCATCCGCACGCTCTACCAGCACAGCGCCCGGCGCAGCACGGTCACGCACCGCTACGTGGCGTCGGTGACCGAGCGGGGCGCCGAGGTCCGCACCCTCGACGAGTTCTTCAACCGGATGATCGTCGTCGACCGGCGGGTCGCGGTGATCCCGGGCGGCGACGACCTGCGGGTGGCCATCGCGGTGCGCGAGCCGTCGGTGGTGGCCTACCTCGTCGACGTCTTCGAGCGGGCCTGGGAGCGCGGGCGCGCCTTCACCAACAAGGACACCTCGATGCTCAAGGACATCGCCGTGGAGCAGCGGCAGATGACCATCAGGATGCTCGTCGAGGGCCACGCCGACCCGGTCAGCGCCAAGCGCCTGGGCGTCAGCCCCCGGACCTACGCCGGCTACGTCGCCGACCTCAAGGACGAGTACGAGGCCGAGACCCGCTTCCAGCTCGGCTACACCATGGGCCGCCTGGGCCTCTCGGGCACCGAGTCGGACGCCTCGCGTGCCGGGTCGCGCCCGGACCCCGACGACGCGGCCGGCGGCGAGGGCTGAGGACGCACCAGAGGCCCCACCGGGACGGATGGGGCCTCTGGTGAACGGCGACGCCGCAGCGGGGGGACGCTGGCGTCAGCCGGTCAGGGGGCGACTGAGGGGGGACGGCTCAGGGCGCCTTGCGGCAGTAGCCGCCGCAACCCCAGCTGCTGTCCATGGCCTGGGCGGGGGCCACGAACCCGAGCATCCCGACGGTGACGGCGGTGGTGGCGACGACGAGCCCGGCCTTGCGGACGATCTTCATGGTGAACCTTCCTGGTGCTCCGGTCGGGCCAGGTCGTGGCCCGTGGGGTCCGAGTCTGCCCCAGCCGCGGCCCGGCGACACCGTGAGCGCCGGGCCATGTTCGTGCAATGCACAAACATGCAGACGGGCGAGAGGCGGCGGCGAGGACGCCCGGACCCGGACGTGGCACGACCCCCGAGGTCCTGGGGACCTGCGGGGGTCGTGCGCTGGCGGAGGCGGAGGGATTTGAACCCTCGATGGGGTTGTAGCCCCAAACCCGCTTAGCAGGCGGGCGCCATAGACCGGACTAGGCGACGCCTCCCGGCAGCGCCGACAGGCTACAAGGCCGGGGCCGCCCGCCACCAATCAGGGCGCCCGCGGACCTCAGCCGAGGGGCCGGTGGCCCTGGCCGGCGCGCAGGCGGCGCTGCATCTCGCGCACGAACTGCTCCCGGTCCACTGCCAGCGCCTCGACGGGGATCGTGGTGGCGCGCGCGTCCTCCAGGTGCAGCACGAGGCAGTCGATGCCGCGCACGGTGGTGGTCGCGGCCTGGCTCACCTCGCTCCACCGGGCCCGCTTCACGCCGGCACCGCGCACCGGCCCGACGACGTACCCCTCGCTCTCGGCGCGCAGCACGAAGGCCCGGTTGCGCAGCCACCAGCCCAGGCCGAAGACGCCCGCGACGCCCACGCCCAGCAGCACGACCAGCACGTCGGCGTTGACGCCGCTCACGGCGACGACGGCGGTGCCGGCGAACATCACCAGCGCCAGGGCCACGAGGCTGAGCCCGACCAGCCGCACCGTGAAGGCCTGCGCGAAGCGGTAGTCGTGCGGCGTGGGGAGCGGCGTACCGGACATGACCCGATTCCACACCACCGCTCTCGCGGGGCGCCACCCGGGCGCCCGGGCGCGGTCTTCTAGAGTGACCTGGCACGCGCCGGGCCCGGCGCGGGCACGGAGGGGTGCCGGAGTGGCCTATCGGAACCGCCTTGAAAGCGGTCGTAGGGAGACCTACCGCGGGTTCGAATCCCGCCCCCTCTGCCAGGCTCCCCGACGCCGCCGCTCAGCGGGTGAGGGTGAGCAGCAGGTCGCCCTCCTGGACGACGTCGCCCGGCGCGACCTTGATCGCCACCACGGTGCCAGCGTGCTCGGCGATGACCGGGATCTCCATCTTCATCGACTCCAGCAGCACCACCGTGTCGCCGACCTCGACGTGCTCCCCGGCGGCGACCGCCACCTCGAGCACGTTGGCGACCATCTCCGCCGCGATCTGCTGCACCTGTTCACGAGCCACGACTCGAACCTAGCCGTTACCGGCAGGTACGCCGGATCCGTCGCCCGGCGGTGCGAGGGACCGGCTCAGAGCAGCGCCTGGCCGCGCGCCGGCTCGGGCCGCCCGGCCGCCCGCTCCTCCGCGCGTCGCGCACGGCGACCGCGGGGCCCGGTAAGGCGCAGGTCGAGGCGGATCAGCGCGGCGCCGATGAGCACGCCGATCACCAGGCCGTAGCCGATCGAGAGGCCCACCTCGAGCAGCGCGACCGACGGGTTCATCATCGAGCTGGCCACCGACGCGGTGGCGGCCACGCCGAAGGCGCTGACCCACCAGCCCTGACGGCGCCGGGCCCGCATGTGGCAGCCCCACACGAGCGCCGGCACGCCGAGCACGGTGGCGATGGGGCGCGGGAAGGCGCCCAGGTTCTCGCGTGACCAGCGCACCACGTCGAGCAGGTCGGTGACCATGGCGCCGGGGCCGTAGCGGCGCAGCAGCTCGGCGTAGGCCAGGGTGAGCAGCAGCAGCGCACCGCCCACCAGCACGATCAGCAGCCCGCGCCGGCCCAGGCCGTGGAACCCGGCGCCGAGGCGGAAGACCAGGGCGAAGACGCCCAGCAGCGCCAGGCCGAGGGTGGCGTACTCGAAGCTGACCACGCTGACCACCGGCTCGAAGCCGACCACCGCCAGCGCCCCGACGGCGGCGACGAGGGTGGCCAGCAGCGCCTCGCGGGCCGCGTGCCGCAGCCGGCGCGCCGGCACGGTGCCCATCACCGCCAGCACCGCGGCCACCACGCAGGTCCAGACCGCCGCCCCGGTGCGCAGCCGGTCCTCGTCGAGCACCAGCACCGCGACCCCGATGGCCACCGCGAGGGTGCCGAAGACGACCGGACGCCCGCCGGTGCGTGCGGCCAGCGCCCACGTGAAGGCCCCGGCCACGGCGACCGATCCGACACCGGGCAGCCACGCCGGGCCCAGCTCGAGCACGCCCGCCACCAGCACCGCCAGCCCCCCGGCCACCATGACCGACCAGGCCACCAGCGGCCAGCGCGAGCCGGCCAGGCGGTCGACCGAGCTGCTGACCTGCGCGAGGCGGAGGGAGACGGCTGACGACACGTCGACGAAGGCTACAACCGGCGGTTGGCCAGCGAGGGGTTGGTGCGCCGCGCCTCGGCCAGCCGAGCGAGGTCCACCACACCCTCGACCAGTCCCGCGTCGGGACCGGCCTCGGCGAGCACGTCGCCCAGCGGGTCGACGAGCATGGAGTGCCCGCTGTAGCGCGGCGCGGGCTGCCCCGCGGCAGCGACGTACACGGTGTTCTCGATGGCGCGGGCCCGCAGCAGCGTGCGCCAGTGCTCGACCTTGCGCTCACCGGCCACCCAGGCCGCCGGCACCGCCAGCAGCTCGGCGCCGGCGTCGACCAGCAGCCGGGCCAGCTCGGGGAAGCGCAGGTCGTAGCAGGTCATCAGCCCCACCCGGACCCCGCCGACGTCGACCAGCGCCGGGGTCGGGTCGCCGGCGCTGAGCCGGTCGGACTCGCGGTAGCCGAAGGAGTCGTAGAGGTGGATCTTGCGGTACTCCGCCTCCGCGGCGCCGCGCACCAGCAGCGTGTTCCAGGGCCGCTGCGGGTCGGGACCGGTCTCGAACATGCCGGCCACGACCGTCGTACGCCGCTCGTCGGCCACGCGGGCCAGCTCGGCGCCGAAGGGGCCGTCGACCGCCTCGGCGTCGGCACTGACGTCGGAGCCGGCGGAGCCGAAGTCGCGGGCGAACGCCTCGGGCAGCACGACGAGGTCGTGGCCCTCGGGCACCAGCTGCGCCAGGCGGGCGCGGTTGACGGCGGGATCGGTGTCGGAGGCCTCCTGGACCAGGGCGACGCGCAGCGTGGTCATGGACACCAGCCTGCCAGCCGCGGGCGCTGCTGCCATCCTGCTGGCGTGGAGCCCGACGACCTGAGCGACCTCGCGGACCCGTCCTTCAGCGCCGTGGTGCTGGCCGGGGGCACCGCAGTGCGCCTCGACGGGGCCGACAAGGCCTCGGTCGAGCTGCACGGGCGCACCCTGCTGACCCACGCCCTCGACGCCTGCCTCGACGCCAGGGAGGTGGTCGTCGTGGGCGACCCGGTGCCGACCCACCGGCCGGTCACCTTCACCCGCGAGGACCCCCGCCACGGCGGGCCGGTCGCGGCCCTGCTGACCGGGCGCGACGCGCTGCTGCGCCCGGCGCGGCTGCTCGGGGTGCTCGCCGTCGACATGCCGCATGTGGGCCCCGGGACCTTCGCGCGGCTGCGGCGGGCGGTCAGCGGCGGGGTGGACGCGCCGGTCGAGCGCGACGGGGCGGTGCTGGTGGCTCCCGACGGGCGGCACGCGCTGGCGCTGGTGCTGCGCACCGACCGGCTCGACGACGTACGCCCCACCCACGAGGAGCAGCACGGCATGGCCCTGCGGCGCCTCCTGGCCCGCCTCGACCTCGCCGAGGTCCCCGCCCTGGGCCGCGAGCACCGTGACGTCGACACCTGGGCCGACCTGCGCGACCTCGCCGACGACTGACCCGTCCCCCTGCGCCGGGTCGTGGGTCGGGTCGTGGCCTGGGTCGTGGCCTGGGTCGTGGCTTGGGTCGTGGTCCCCTGACGCGTCCTGGCGCGTCCTCAGGCACACGACCCGGACCACGACCTGGACGACGAGGTACGCCGGTGTTGCGCCGGACGGCCCGGGTCGCCAGGCTTTGCCCGTGAACCTCCACGACTGGATCGACGAGCTCTGCGACGCCCTCGACCTCGACGCGGAGGTCGACGAGGCGCTGCTGCTCGACCTGGCCCGCGACGTGGCGCACGCCGTGGCGCGACCGGCTGCGCCGCTGTCGACCTACCTCCTCGGCCTCGCCGCGGGCGCCAAGGGCGGCGGCCCCGCCGTGGTCGAGGAGCTCGCCGAGCGGGTGCGCGCGCTGGCCGACGGCTGGGACCAGCCGGCCGCGACCGACACCCCCACCGCAGCGGCCGACGACCTCGGCACCGATGCCGCCCAGGACGACCTCGACGGGGCGACCGACCCGCTGACCGAGATCGAGGACCTCGACGACCTCCTGGGCCGCGACCCCGAGCCCGGGCACGAGGCCGCCGAGGAGGAGTAGGCGCGGCCCCTAGGGTGGGGGCATGCGTGCTGTCGTCGCCGACGGGTCCGGCGGACCCGAGATCCTGTCCGTGGCCGAGCTCCCCGACCCCACCCCGGGGCCCGGCGAGGTGCTGGTCGAGGTGGCCGCGGCCGGCCTCAACCGCGCCGACCTGCTGCAGCGCCAGGGCTTCTACCCGCCCCCGCCCGGCGCCTCCGAGGTCATCGGCATGGAGTGCTCGGGCACCGTCGCCGCGCTCGGCGAGGGTGTCGAGGACTGGGCCGTGGGCGACGCGGTCTGCTGCCTGCTCGCCGGCGGCGGCTACGCGTCGTACGTCGTGGTGCCGGCCGGGCAGGTGATGCCGGTGCCCGACGGGGTCGACCTGGTCACGGCCGCCGCGCTGCCCGAGGTGGCGGCGACGGTGTGGTCGAACGTCTTCATGGTCGCCGGGCTGCGGCCCGAGGAGTCGCTGCTGGTGCACGGCGGGGCCGGCGGGATCGGCACCTTCGCGATCCAGCTGGCGCACGCGCTGGGGGCGCGGGTGCTGACCACGGGCGGCACCCCCGAGAAGCTGGCGTTCTGCCGCGAGCTCGGGGCCGACGTGGCCATCGACTACCGCGAGCAGGACTTCGTCGAGGTGGTGCGCGAGAGCACCGACGGCGGGGTCGACGTCGTGCTCGACAACATGGGCGCCAAGTACCTCGCCCGCAACGTCGAGGCCCTGGCCACCGAGGGACGGCTGGTCGTGATCGGCATGCAGGGCGGCACCAAGGCCGAGCTCGACCTGAGCGTGCTGCTGCGCAAGCGTGCAGCGGTCATCGCCACCTCGCTGCGCTCGCGGCCGGTCAGCGAGAAGTCCGCCATCTGCGCTGCGGTCGTCGAGCACGTGTGGCCGCTGGTCGCCGACGGGTCGGTGCGCCCGGTGGTGCACGGCACGATGCCGCTGGAGCAGGTGCGCGAGGCGCACGAGCTGATGGGCTCGGGCGCGCACACCGGCAAGATCCTGCTCACCCTGTAGGGCCGCACCGGCCCGCCACGCCGCCTCCTAGGCTGGGGCCCATGAGCCAGCACCCCGACGAGCAGTCCCAGTCCGACGCCCCGTCCGACGCCCAGCCCGCGGGCCAGTCCGGTGACCAGGGCTCCCCCGCCGGGGAGCAGGACCAGCACGTCGTCATCGTCGGCCCCGACGGCCAGCCGATGGGGACCCTGCCGGCCTCGGCGCTCGCACAGGCCCAGCAGCAGGACGACGAGGCGGGTGAGCGCTCGATCACCGAGCTGGTCGAGCAGCCGGCCAAGGTGATGCGCATCGGCAGCATGATCAAGCAGCTGCTCGAGGAGGTGAAGGCGGCCCCGCTCGACGAGGCGAGCCGCCAGCGCCTCAAGGGCATCCACCAGGCCTCGATCACCGAGCTCGAGGACGGGCTGGCGCCCGAGCTGGTCGAGGAGCTCGACCGGCTCTCGCTGCCCTTCACCGAGGAGGGCACGCCCAGCGAGGGCGAGCTGCGCATCGCGCAGGCCCAGCTGGTGGGGTGGCTCGAGGGCCTCTTCCACGGCATCCAGACCGCCATCTACGCCCAGCAGATGGCCGCCAAGGCCCAGTTCGAGCAGATGCGCCGCAGCCTGCCCGCCGGGCCGGGGGCCCACGGCGCCCAGCCCGGCCAGCCCGGGCAGCCCGGTCAGGCCCCGGGCGCCGACCACGGCGACTCCGGCGGCATGTACCTCTGACCCGCCCCGGACTCCGCACCGAGTCGGCCCATTCTTCACCCTGAGCCGGCCCGAACTTCACACCGAGTCGGCCCATTCTTCACCCTGAGTCGGCCCGTACTTCCCACGGTGTCGACCCAGGTCCGCAGTCGGAGGGCGCCGGCCGGGTCAGCAGGAAGATTGCGCCGGGTCAGCGGGAAGTCTGGGCCGGGTCAGCGGGAAGTCTGGGCCGGGTCGGCGGGAAGTCTGGGCCGGGTCAGCGGCGGGCGAGGCGGCGGGCCAGCACCAGGCCGAGGCCGCCGACCAGCACCATCGCGGCGCCCGGGGCCAGGGCCCGGGGCAGGGGGGTGGGCTCGTCGAGGTCGAGCCGCTCGAACTGCGCCGCCGGCGGCTCGGCGGCCACGGGCGGGCTCGGGTTGGGGAAGATCTCCTCGATGTCGCGCACCAGCGCCGCGTCGCGGGTGGCGGTGCCGCTGTCGCCGGCGGCCACGAAGCGGCCCTCGGTCTCGGGGTCGGCGCTGACGAAGAAGACGTAGGACTCCTCGTCCTGCAGGCGCCCCAGGTCGCACCCGCCCGAGCTGCGGGTGGTCACCACCTCGACCTCGACCTCGGTGACCCGGCTGGTGCCCTTGTAGACCAGGTCGACGGCGACCTGGTGGGTCAGCTCGACGCCGCGCTGGCCACCCGAGCGGCGCTCGGCGCTGCTGGAGACCACGGTGCCGGAGAAGACGGCCTGGGCCTGGCGGGCCTGCGAGCTCACCGAGGTGTCGCTGTCGCACCGCTCACCGGTGGCTCCCGCGGGCGTCAGGAGGGCTCCCGCGCCGAGCAGCAGCCCCGACCCGAGGAGCGCGGCGAGCACCAGGCTGCCCACCACCGCGAACGGCCCGGACGGGCGCGCGGTCAGTCGTCGAGGGCTCGGCACGCTGCCATGAGACCAGATCACAGGTCGAACACACCAGCCAGGACCCGCGCCACGCCGTCGTCGTCGTGACCTGGGGCGACGTGGTCGGCGACCTCGGTGACCGTCGGGTGCGCGTCGGCCATGGCGTACGACGTGCCGGCCCACCCGAGCATCGGCAGGTCGTTGGGCATGTCGCCGAAGGCGATCACCTCGTCGGCGGCGATGCCGCGCTCGGCGCAGAGCAGCTCGAGCGTCGAGGCCTTGGTCACCTGCGGACCGCTGATCTCGAGCAGCGTCGTCGACGACGACCACGTGATCACCAGCCGGCCGCCGGTGACCTCCTCGGCGACGTCCCAGAACTCCTGGGGCGCCAGCTCCTCGTGGCGCGCGAGCAGCTTGAGGGCCGGGCCGTCGAAGAGCTCCTCGACCGGGGCGCGCCGGGCCGCGTCGGGCACCTGGTAGCGCTCCATGAAGTCGGGCTCGAGCTCGATGCCCCGCATCGTCTCGACGGCGTACGACGTGCCGGGCACGGCCGTGCGCAGGGCCGCGCAGACCTCCAGCCCCAGCTGCGGCTCGATCGGCCGCTCGAGCACGGCGCGGTCGCCGGTGACGTCCCAGACCAGCGCGCCGTTGGAGATGATCGCCAGCCCGTGGGCGCCCACGTGCTCGAAGACGTCGGCGGCCCACCGCAGCGGGCGGCCGGTGACGAAGACGACCGGCACGTCGCGGCGGTCGAGCTCGAGCAGCACCTCGCGGGTGTACGCCGACACGGTGCCGTCGCTGCGCACCAGCGTGCCGTCGAGGTCGGTCGCGACGAGCCGGGGCAACCGGGGCACCCCGGCCGGCGGCACAGCGGCGCCGCTCACGACGCGGCCACCGGCAGCGGGCGCACCATCACCAGGCGCCCGTCCTCGTCGGAGCCGCGCAGGCCGGTGAAGCCGCAGCGGGCGAGCACCCGCAGGCTGGCGCGGTCGTCGGGCTCGACCGCGGCACGCACCCGGACCCCGGCCACGTCGAGGGCCGCCACCAGCCCGGCCAGCGCCTCGCTGGCGAAGCCCCAGCCGCGCGCCTCGGGCACCAGCCCGAAGCCCACCTCGACCTCGGGGACCCCGTCGTCGGCGGGCGAGGGCGCGCCGAAGCAGCCGATCGAGCCCAGCACCGTGCGCCCGCGCACCACGTGGCGCGGGCTCCAGGGGCTGTGCGGCTCGTAGAGCGTCGCGGCGTCGCGGTCGTCGGGCCGCGGGTAGTCGGCGTGCCACTCGGGCCGCCGGCGCCCGGCGGCGATGTCGGCGGCCTCGCCGGGGCTCCACACCACGAGCAGCAGCCGCTCGGTGCGGACCTCCAGCGGCAGCACCCCCGGCTGCGGCACGGCGCTGCTCACGCGGGCCACCACCGCGACATCTCGACCGCCGCGCCGTCGTCGTCGACGGTCGAGGTCACCGCGTCGGCGACCGCGCGGACCTCCTCGACGGCCTGGCCCATCGCCACGCCGCGTCCGGCCCAGGTGAGCATCTCGACGTCGTTGCGTCCGTCGCCGATGGCCAGCACGTCGGCGGCCTCGACGCCCAGCTCGCGGCACACGACCTCGAGGCCCGAGGCCTTCGAGACCCCGACCGGTGCCAGGTCGAGCCACGCCGTCCAGCCCACGACGTAGTCGGTGCCGTGCAGGCCGAGCCGCCCGGCGAGCGCGACGAACTCCTCGACGGTGGCGTCGGGGTCGCGGATGATCACGCGGCTGACCGGCTCGGCGACCATCGACTCGACCTCGCTGAGGATCATCTCGCCCGACAGCTCGCCCATCGGGAAGTGCCGGTTGACCCGGTAGCCCCGGCCCCGCTCCTCGACGGCCACCAGCGCCTGCGGGTGCTCGGTCAGCACCGCGGCGACCGCGGCGCGGGCGTCGAAGGTCTCCTCGTGCACCACCTGCATCGGCGGGTAGCGGAAGACCACGGCTCCGTTGGAGGACACCACCCACACCGGGGAGTCCTCGGTGGCCAGGCCGAGCAGGTCGGCGACCCCGGTCATCCCGTCGGGCGAGCGCCCCGAGGCGAGCACGACGTGCGCACCCGCCTCCTGCGCGCGGCGTACGGCGTCGTGGACCGCGGGGGTGATCTCCTCGTGGGACGTGCCGGTGCCGTCGATCCAGCGCAGCAGGGTGCCGTCGATGTCGAGGGCGACCAGGCGCGGGGTCCAGGACGTCATCGGGTGACCGGCTCGATGACCTTCAGGCCGCCCAGGTGGGGCTGGAGCGCGGCGGGCACCCGCACCGAGCCGTCGGCCTGCTGGTGGGTCTCGAGGATCGCCACGATGGTGCGGGTCATCGCGCACAGCGTGCCGTTGAGGGTGGCGACGGGGCGCATCTCGGTGCCCTTGTCGGTGGCGAAGCGCCCGCGGGTGTCGAGGCGGCGGGTCTGGAAGTCGGTGCAGTTCGAGGTCGAGGTCAGCTCGCGGTACTTGCCCTGGGTGGGGATCCAGGCCTCGCAGTCGAACTTGCGGATCGCCGAGAGCCCCAGGTCGCCGGCGGCGACGTCGATGACCTGGTAGGCCAGCTCGAGCTTGTCGAGGAACGCCTTCTCCCAGCCCAGCAGCCGCTGGTGCTCGGCCTCGGCGTCCTCGAGCGTGGTGTAGACGAACATCTCGACCTTGTCGAACCAGTGCACGCGGATGATGCCCTTGGTGTCCTTGCCGTGCGAGCCGGCCTCCTTGCGGAAGCAGGGGCTGAACGCGGCGTAGCGCAGCGGCAGGTCGTCGCCGTCGAGGATCTCGTCGGAGTGGTAGGCGGCCATCGGCACCTCGGAGGTGCCCACGAGGTAGAGCTCCTCGCCCTCGATGCGGTAGACGTCGTCGGCGGCCTGGCCCAGGAAGCCGGTGCCCTCCATGGCGCGCGGACGCACCAGCGACGGCGGCACGACCTGGGTGAAGCCGGCCTCGCGGGCCTGCTCCATGGCCAGGTTGACCAGCGCCAGCTCGAGCTGGGCGCCGATGCCGGTGAGGAAGTAGAAGCGGCTGCCCGAGACCTTGGCGCCGCGCTCGATGTCGATCGCGCCGAGCATCCGGCCCAGCTCGACGTGGTCGCGCGGCTCGAAGCCCTCGGCGGCGAAGTCGCGGGGCGTGCCGACGGTCTCCAGCACCACGAAGTCGTCCTCGCCGCCCGGCGGGGTCTCCTCGGAGGTCAGGTTGGGCATCGAGGCCAGCGCGTCCTGCCAGGTCGCCTCGGCCTCGCCCTGTGCGGCCTCGGCGGCCTTGACGTCGGCGGCCAGCGTCTTGGTCTGCGCCAGCAGCGCCTGCTTCTCCTCGCCCTGGGCCTGCGGGATCTGCTTGCCGAGCTGCTTCTGCTCGGCCCGCTTCGTCTCGTACGCCGCGATGGCGGCACGGCGAGCGGTGTCGGCGGCCAGGGCGCGGTCGACCACCTCGGCGGACAGGCCGCGCTTGGCGAGCGAGGCTCGGACGCGGTCGGGGTCGTCACGCAGGATGCGGGGATCGATCATGGGGTGAAGGCTATCGCCGGGCCCCGCAGCGCCTCACCCCCGTTGTGGACAGCCGCGTCACCCATACTGGTCGGCGTGCTGGACCGCTCCCGATACGTGCTGCTGAGCTGGGCTGCTGCCTGCTTCGTGCTCTTCGCCCTCCTCGCCCTCGCCGTGTCCGGCGGATGGGGCCCGCTCTCGGGCCTCGACGACCGCGGGGAGCCGCTGGCGGCCGACGCGGTCGACGTCGACTGGCTCGACGCCCCGCTGCGGCTGGTCGAGACCGCGCTCGGCACGATCGGCATGACGGTGCTGACCGTGGTGCTGGCGGTGGCGATGTTCGCGCGCGGGCACCGGCGTGCGGCGGCGTACACGGTCGTGGTGATGGGGCTGACCGGCCTGGCCACCACCGGCCTCAAGCTGCTGGTGGCCCGCGAGCGCCCCGACTGGCAGACCGAGGCGGGCTCGCTGACCAGCAACGCCTTCCCGTCGGGCCACGCCTCGTCGACCGCCGCCTACGCCACGGTCTGCGTGGTGCTGGCGATCATGCTCGTCCGCCGCCTGGGCACCCGCCGCCTGGTGTACGCCGCCGCCGCGGTGCTGGTCGTCGTGGCCGGGCTCGACCGGGTGCTGCTGGGTCGCCACTACGCCACCGACGTGGTCGCGGGGGTGCTCCTCGGGGTCGGGGTGGGCCTGCTGGTGCTGGCGCTCTACTCGCCGCTGCCGCGCAGCCACGCGGTCAAGGCCGAGCCGCTGCCCGAGGCGATCCCGACGCAGCGGTGCCTCGCGGTGGTGCTGAACCCGATCAAGGTCGAGGACGAGGGCGCCTTCCGCCACACGGTCTCGGTGATGGCGGCCGAGGCCGGCTGGTCGGAGCCGACGTGGCACCTGACCACGATCGAGGACCCCGGCACCGGCATGGCCGCCGAGGCCGCGGTCGCGGGCGCCGACATGGTGCTGGTCTGCGGCGGCGACGGCACCGTGCGCGAGGTGTGCGCCGAGCTGGCCGGCACCGGCATCCCGGTCGGCATCGTGCCGGCCGGCACCGGCAACCTGCTGGCCCGCAACCTCGGCATCCCGCTCTACCTGCGCGCCGCCATCGACGTGGCCCTGACCGGGCAGGACCGCGCCATCGACATGGTCGCCGTCGAGGGCGACGGCATCGAGGGCACCCACTTCATGGTGATGGCCGGGATGGGCTTCGACGCCGCGATCATGGAGGGCGTCAACGAGGACATCAAGAAGCGGGTCGGCTGGCTGGCCTACGTGCTCAGCGGCCTGAAGTCGCTGATGTTCCCGTCGATGAAGGTGGAGGTCTCGGTCGACGGGGCCGACTTCACCACCCACCGCGCGCGCACCGTCGTCGTCGGCAACGTCGGCTTCCTGCAGGCCGGGATGCCGCTGCTGCCCGACGCGACCATCGACGACGGCCAGCTCGACGTGGTGATCCTGCACCCGCGCAACTTCTTCGCCTGGATCCCGCTGGCCTGGCGGGTGCTGCTCAAGCGCAAGCACACCGACGAGCTGGTCGACCGCAAGACCGGCGCCTCGGTGGTGGTGCGCACCAAGGAGGAGACCCCCCGCCAGCTCGACGGCGACTCGATCGGCCCGGGCCGCGAGCTGCGGATGGAGTGCATCCACGGCCGGTTGCTGGTGCGCGTCCCGCGCTGAGCCACGCGCTGGGCCACGCGCTGGGCCACGCGCTGGGCATCATGGCTGTGCCGGCACCCGGGCGTCCGGCTCGCCGGGGGTCACGAAGTCGCGCTGCCGGATCAGCACCAGGCACAGCGCGGCCGAGACGAAGGCGATGACGGCGGCGATCGCGATGATGTGGTTGAGCGCGTCGACCACGGCGACGGTGCCGACCGAGGTGACCAGGTCGTAGGCCTGCTGGCCGGCCGCGCCGCCCCCGGCGCCCTGCTGGGCCGCCTCGGCGGCGACCCGCACCTGCCCGCCGGACAGGGCGGCGTCGAGCCCGGGCAGGGCCCGGTCGGGCACCTGGCCGGCGAGACCCTCGCGCACCGCGGCGGAGATCTGGTTGCCGAAGATCGAGCCCAGGGCGGCGATGCCGGTGGCGATGCCGACCTGGCGGAAGGTGGAGTTCACGCCCGAGGCCATCCCGGCCCGGTCGGTGCTCACCACGCCGACCGCCGTCGAGGCCAGCGGCGGGTTGATCATCCCGATCGCGACCCCGGTGACGAGCAGGCCGGCGACCAGCCCGGTCCACGACGAGCCCGGCTCGATGCCCCACAGCAGCACCAGGCCGACGCCGAGCACCAGGAAGCCCGGGCCGATGAGCCACTTGGTGGGCACCTTCTCGGTCAGGCGCCCCGCCACCGCGGCGGCCAGGAACGACGCGCCGGAGAGGAAGAGCAGCCGCACCCCGGTGCCGACGGCGGAGTAGCCGAGCACGTTCTGCAGGTAGATCACCAGGTAGGCCAGCAGCGAGAAGACCGAGGCGGAGACGCCGAACGCCGCGACCAGGCCGCCGACGAAGGTCGGCTTGCGCAGCAGCCGCAGGTCGAGCATCGGCTCGCGCTGGCGCAGCTGGGTGGCCACGAAGAGCGTCATCAGCAGCGCGGCGCCGACCAGGCAGACCAGCACGCGCGTGTCGTCCCAGCCGCGCGTGGGCTGCCCGGCCTCGATCAGGCCGTAGACCAGGGCCGCCAGGGCCAGGCTGAAGGTGGCGAAGCCCCACCAGTCGGGCCGCCCGGCCCGCGGGTCGCGGGACTCGCGGACCCGGCCGAGGGTCACCAGGAGGGCGACGACGCAGATGGGGATGTTGACGAAGAAGATCCAGCGCCACGACAGCCCGCTGGTCAGCACGCCCCCGAGCACCGGCCCGATGGCGACCGCGACGCCGGTGGTGGCGCCGAAGGCACCGAAGGCGATCCCGCGCTCGCGCCCGGTGAAGGCCGTGGCGAGCAGCGCCAGCGCCGTCGCGAACATCGCGGCGCCGCCGATGCCCTGGAAGGCCCGGGCCAGGGTCAGGAAGAGCACGTCCTGGGCGATCCCGCAGGCGAAGGAGCCCAGGGTGAACAGCCCGATCCCGATGGCGAAGACCCGGCGCCGGCCGTAGAGGTCGGCCAGGGACCCCGCGGTCAGCAGCAGCGCGGCCAGGCTCAGGGCGTAGGCGTCGATGACCCACTGCAGGTCGGCCAGGCTCGCGCCGAGCTGGGCCTGGATGTCGGGCAGAGCGACGTTGACGATGGTGATGTCGAGCAGCAGCATGAACACGCCCGTGCAGACCGCCACCAGCGTCCACCAGCGGGCGGTGTCGTCGGCGGGCGGGAGGGCGCTCTCAGGGGGTCGGGTCACTCCCAGATCGTGCCAGGGCGCTGCTCACCCCGCCCGGGCGGCGGAGATCGCCTCCTCCTCCTCGGGGGAGAGCTGCTGGTCACAGGTCCAGCCGGCGACCGACTTGGCGTAGGTGCGGGCCTCGCTGCGCCCGTGGATCGAGGTCAGCACGATCCCGAAGCCGGCGTCGTCGAGCAGGGCCACCGACCAGGAGAGGTGCCCGCCCATGTCACCGAACGCGTCGTAGCGCACCACCGCGAGGTGGCGCAGCGCGTCGCGGGCCTCGGTGCGCAGCGCGGCGACCTCCTGGCGCAGCCCGACCACGTCCTCGGGCAGCGCGTCGGCACCTCCCGCCGACCCGGTCGGCGTACGCCGCAGGACGTGGGCGGCGAGGGCGAGGGCGGCCAGGGAGACCACCAGGGAGACGACGGTGAGGGCGAGCACGCGGCCGACCCTAGACTCACCGCGTGCCCACCGTGCGACGCATCGCCTACCAGGGCGAACCCGGAGCGAACTCCCACATCGTGTGCCAGGAGCACTACCCCGAGTGGGAGGCCCTGGCCTGCGCCTCCTTCGAGGACGTCTTCGCCGCCGTCGAGGGCGGCGAGGCCGACCTGGCGATGATCCCGATCGACAACTCGATCGCGGGCCGGGTCGCCGACATCCACCACTTCCTGCCGGCCTCGACGCTCTACATCGTGGGCGAGCACTTCCTGCGGATCCGCTTCCACCTGATGGCGGTGCCCGGCGCCGACCTGGGCACGATCCGCACCGTGCACAGCCATGTGCACGCGCTGGGCCAGTGCCGGCGCATCATCCGCGAGCACGGGCTGTCACCGCAGATCTCCGGCGACACCGCCGGGGCGGCCCGGGAGGTCGCCGAGGCCGGCGACCCGACCCAGGCGGCGATCTCGCCGCCGCTGGCCGCGGGCATCTACGGCCTCGAGGTGCTCGCCGAGGACGTCGAGGACGAGGAGCACAACACCACCCGCTTCGTGGTGCTCTCGCGCGACGCGAAGCCCGCGGAGCAGGGCTCGGGGCCGCTGGTCACGACGTTCGTCTTCAACGTGCGCAACCTGCCGGCCGCGCTCTACAAGGCGCTGGGCGGCTTCGCCACCAACGGCGTCAACATGACCAAGCTCGAGAGCTACATGGTCGACGGGCACTTCACCGCCACCCAGTTCCTGGCCGAGGTCGAGGGCCACCCCGACGACCCGCCGCTGCAGCGCGCGCTGGAGGAGCTGGCGTTCTTCACCACCGAGGTGAAGCTGATCGGCACCTACCCCGCCGACGCCTTCCGCGCCGAGTAGCCGCCCCGGTCGGAGCGGGCTAGGAGACCAGCACCGGTAGGGCCGGCTCGTGCAGCGACGGCGTGAGCGCCGCCCGCGGCCGCTCCCGGTAGTCGGCGAACGGGTCGTGCCCGCGGTCGTGGCGCTCCTGCAGCTTGCGCAGCAGCACCTCGATGGCGCGCTCGTGGGGCTGGGCCCGGCTGGGCGCCACGTCCACGCTGAGCAGGGCGCCCTGCAGCCAGTTGCGCAGCGTCTGCTCGTCGGCCGCGATGCCGACGGGCGTCGCGCCTCGCGGGCGGAAGGTCAGCGTCTGCGCCGACCTGTCGAAGGCGAGCCGGCTCGCCGAGATGCGGCGTACCTCGTGTGCGATGTCGAGCTCCACCATCAGACCCCCATGTCCTCCGTGGACCGCCGACGGCGGTGCCTGTGGCATACCCACCACACCGCAGTGGAAACCCGGGTGCGTGAAACATCCGTCAACGCGAGGGCGGGTAGGTTCGGCGCCGTGGACCCCACCGAGCCCCGCACCCAGGACCTCGGCTTCGCCCGTCTCGACGTCGACCGGGCCGCCCGCACCGGCGACCCGGAGGTCGTCCTGGGCCAGGGCAAGCGGCCCGAGCAGGTCGTCACCCTGCTCCGGACCCTGCACCGCGAGCACCCCGACCGGGCGGTGCTGGCGACCCGGCTGGCCCCCGAGGCGCTCGACCTCGTGGCCCGCGAGCTGCCGCAGGCCACGGTCGACGACGTGGCCCGCGCCGCGATGCTGGGCCCGCTGCCGTCCCCCCGCGGCCTGGTGCTGGTCGTGGCGGCCGGCACCTCCGACGCCCCGGTGGCCGCCGAGGCCGCCCTCAGCGTGGCCGCGCACGGGGCCGGGGTCCGCCGCGTCGACGACGTCGGCGTCGCCGGGCTGCACCGCCTCCTCGCGGTGCGCGACGAGCTGGCCGCGGCCGACGCGCTGGTGGTGGTGGCCGGCATGGAGGGCGCGCTGCCGTCGGTGGTCGGCGGGCTGGTCGGCGTGCCGCTGGTCGCGGTGCCCTCGAGCATCGGCTACGGCGCCTCGCTGGGCGGGGTCTCGGCGCTGCTGGGGATGCTCAACAGCTGCGCGCCCGGCATCGGCGTGGTCAACATCGACAACGGCTACGGCGCGGGCGTGCTGGCGGCCCGGATCGCCCGGCAGAGCGCGCCCCGCGGCACCCGCGCAGCGCCCGGGGCGCAGCCGTGAGCCTCTGGGTCGACGCCACCGCCGGGGCCAGCGGCGACATGCTGCTCGGCGCCCTGGTCGGCGCCGGCGTGCCGGTCGAGGTGCTGCAGGGCGCCGTCGACGCGGTCACCCCCGAGCCGGTCGCCCTGCGCGTCGAGCGGGTCCACCGGGCCGGCCTGGGCGCCATCCGGTGCCACGTCGAGGTCGCCGACAGCGCCACCCACCGCACCTGGCACGACGTACGCCGCCTGCTCGCCGCGGCCGACCTCGACGAGGCAGTGCGCGAGCGGGCCACCGGCGTCTTCGCGCGGCTGGCCGCCGCCGAGGGCGCGGTGCACGACCACTCCCCCGACGACGTGGCCTTCCACGAGGTCGGTGCCCTCGACGCCATCGCCGACGTCGTCGGGGTCTGCGCCGGCCTGGCCCACCTGCTCGGCGTGCACGGCGGCCCCGTCGTGGTCAGCCCGGTGGCGGTCGGCTCGGGGCGCGTGGGCGCCGCCCACGGCTCGCTGCCGGTGCCCGTGCCGGCCGTGGTCGAGCTGCTGCGCGGCGTCCCGTCGTACGCCGGACCGGCCGGTGCGCCGCCCGCCGAGCTGTGCACGCCCACCGGCGCCGCGCTGCTGGTCGGCCTGGCCGACGACTGGGGGCCGCAGCCGGCGATGGCCGTCGCGGCCGTGGGGGTCGGTGCGGGCGGGCGCGACCCGGCGACCCACGCCAACGTGGTGCGGGTCCTGGCCGGCGCGGCGCACGCGCCCGACGCTCCCGGGGGCGGGCAGGACCCGCAGGAGCTGGTGGTCGAGGCCAACGTCGACGACCTCGACCCGCGGCTGTGGCCCGGGGTGCTGGAGGCGCTGCTCGCGGCCGGCGCCGCCGACGCGTGGCTGAGCCCGATCACCATGAAGAAGGGCCGCCCGGCCCACACCCTGTCGGTGCTGGTGCGCCCGGCACTGGCCGAGCGGGTGCGCGACGTGGTCTTCGCCCAGACCTCCACCATCGGGCTGCGCGAGCACACCGTGACCAAGCGGGCCCTCGAGCGCGCGGTCGCGGCCGTCGAGGTCGACGGGGTGCAGGTGCGGGTCAAGGTCTCGCGGCACCGGGGCCGCGTCGTGACCGCCCAGCCCGAGTGGGACGATGTCGCGGCGGTGGCGCAGGCCACCGGCCGCCCCGCGCGCGACGTGCTCGCCGAGGCGCAGGCGGCGGCCCGGTCGCTGATCGAGTGACCGGCCCAGGCTGAGAGACAGGTCGAGGAGGACCCCCGGTGGAGCTGAGCGCCCTGCTGATCACGTTCGGCACCATCTTCCTGGTCGAGCTGCCCGACAAGACGTTCCTGGCCACGCTGGTGCTCAGCACCCGCTACCGGCCGCTGCTGGTCTGGCTCGGCGTCGGCCTGGCCTTCACCGTGCAGACCGGCGTGGCGGTGCTGCTGGGCCGGGCGGTCTCGTTCCTGCCCGACGACCTGGTGCGCGGGCTGGCCGCGGTGATGTTCCTGGTCGGCGCCGCGCTGCTGGCGCGCGAGGCCCGGCAGGCCCGGGCCGGCCAGGCCGACCAGGCAGATGACGAAGCGGCCGAGGGCGCCGAGATCCTCGAGCGCGCCACCCCCGCCACCGGCTGGCGCGCGGTGCTGGCCTCGTTCCTGGTGCTCTTCGCCGCCGAGTGGGGCGACCTGTCCCAGCTGCTCACCATCACCCTGGTGGCGCGCTTCGACGCCGTGCTGCCGGTCTTCGTGGGCGCCCTGGCCGCACTGCTCACCGTCAGCGCCCTCGCGGTGCTGGTCGGGCGGGCGCTCACGCGGCGGGTGCCGGTTCACGTGCTGATGTGGGGCGGGGCGACCGTCTGCCTGGCGCTGGCGAGCCTGACGGCGTACGAGCTCCTGGCCTGACGACCCGCGGGCCCGCGGCACTAGGGTGAGCCCATGACTGCGAGCCCGCACCCGAGCGCCGACCAGCCCATGCACGGCGCCGACAGCGAGGTCGGCCGGCTGCGCACCGTCATGCTGCACCGGCCCGGCAACGAGCTGAAGCGGCTGACCCCGCGCAACAACGACCGCCTGCTCTTCGACGGCATCCCGTGGGTGGCGCGCGCCCAGGAGGAGCACGACGCCTTCGCTGACGCGCTGCGCGCCCGCGACGTCGAGGTGCTCTACCTGACCCAGCTGCTGACCGAGACGCTGCAGGACGAGATGGCGCGCAACCACGCCATCACCGCCGCGCTGTCGGGCCTGCACCTCGGCGACACGCTGCGCAGCTACCTGGGCCGCTTCCTGCACGACGCCGGCCCCGAGGACCTCACGGCGTACCTGACGGCGGGCATCCGCAACGACGAGGTGCGCGGCGGCTTCGGCCTGGTCACCTCGCTGCTCTCGCCCTACGACTTCCTGGTCGACCCGCTGCCCAACCTGCTGTTCACCCGCGACTCCAGCGTGTGGGTGCGCGACCGGGTGGCGGTGACGTCGCTGGCGATGCCCGCGCGCACCCGTGAGACCCAGCTGACCGAGCTGATCTACACCGAGCACCCGCGCTTCCGGGGCACCCGCAAGATCCACGGCTGGCACTCCGAGCACGTCGAGGGCGGCGACGTGCTGCTGCTGGCCCCCGGCGTCATCGCGGTCGGCGTCGGCGAGCGCACCACCCCCGCCGGCGTGGAGCGCTTCGCCCGCCAGGTCTTCCACGCCGGGCTGGCGCGCACGGTGCTGGCGGTGCCGATCACCCAGGAGCGGGCCACCATGCACCTCGACACGATCTGCACCCTGGTCGACGTCGACAAGGTCGTGATGTACCCCAACGTCGCCGACTCGCTGCAGGCCTACACGGTCACCCTGGCCGAGGACACCGACGACGAGTCCACGCTGCGCCTCGACGTCTCCGGCGCCGAGCCGTTCCTGGTCGCCGCGGCCAAGGCCATGGGCATCGACGAGCTGCACCACATCGACACCGGCCTCGACCCGGTCACCGCCGAGCGCGAGCAGTGGGACGACGGCAACAACACCCTGGCCCTCGCGCCCCGGGTCGCGGTCGCCTACGAGCGCAACGACGAGACCAACGACCGGCTGGAGGAGGCCGGCATCGAGGTGGTGCGCATCGCCGGCTCCGAGCTCGGGTCGGGCCGCGGCGGTCCGCGCTGCATGAGCTGCCCGATCGTGCGCGACCCGCTCTGACCCGCGAGCCGGCGCCAGTTCCGCGCGAGCCGGCGCCAGTTCCTCCCCCTGGGCGGCTGTGACGCGCACGACGGGTGGTTGCCAGCCCGCGGCCGGTCCGCGAGGATCACCGCGGGAGGGACCCCGAACCCCCGAAAGGTTGTGCCCGTGGCCGGCTCGTTCTTCAGCGCCTTCACCCCCGAGGAGATCGCCAAGATCTCCTCCGCGGGAACCCGAGTGACCCTGCCCGAGGGCTGGGCGCCCATCTCGGAGCGCACCGGCGCCGACAAGGCCTACATCATCTTGTCGGGCACCGTCTCGGTGCGCCAGCACGGCGAGGAGATCGCCCAGCTCGGCCCCGGCGACATCATGGGCGAGGCCGCGATCGTCAACCACTCGCTGCGCACCGCGAGCGTCGTGGCCCTCAGCCCCCTCGAGCTGATCCACTTCACCGCCGAGGCGCTCAACAAGCTCGCCGTCGAGCTGCCGAGCTTCGGCGAGGCCCTCGACGACGTCGCGAAGGAGCGCTTCGACGCCGACCGCGCCAAGCACCGCTGAGCCGGTGGGCGACGCCGGTGCCTGAGCCCGAGGACGGGCCGGCCGCCGCGCCCGGGGCGGGGGTCTCGGCCGACCGGGTCGAGGAGCTGCTGCTGGGCCAGGCCCCCCACCTGACCCGCATCGAGGTCGGAGAGCGGGCGGGCGTGCCGCTCGAGCTGGCCCGCGAGCTGTGGCGGCTGCTGGGCTTCGCCGAGACCGCCGACGACGACGTCGCCTTCACCGAGGCCGACGTCGAGGCGCTGCGCCTGAGCGCCGAGCTGACCGGCCTGGGCGTGCTCGGCCAGGACTCCCAGGCCGCCCTGGTGCGCACCTGGGGCCGCTCCTTCGCCCGTCTGGCCGAGTGGCAGACCACCCTGCTGGCCCGGGTCGCGGCCGAGCACGCCGCCGGCGAGGCGGAGGGCGCCGACGACCCCGCCGCCACCGTCGAGGCGATGACGGCGCTGGTGGCCGAGGTGCTGCCACGCGTCGAGCGCCTGCAGACCTACGCCTGGAAGCGGCACCTGGCCGGCGCCTCGAGCCGGCTGCTGGCGCTGAGCGACCAGGCGACCGGCGCGGGCGCCGGCGCGCCCGGGGAGACGGTGCTGCCGCAGGCCGTGTGCTTCGTCGACATCGTCGGCTTCACCTCGCGCTCCAAGTCGCTGCGCGAGAGCGAGCTGGTGTCCTGGATCGAGGAGTTCGAGCACGTCTCGAGCAGCGTCGTCGTCGAGCGCGGCGGGCGCGTCATCAAGAACATCGGCGACGAGGTGCTCCTGGTCGCCGACGACGTCGCCACCGCCGCCGAGATCGCGCTCGACATGCTGCGCCGCGGCGACGACCCCGACGACCGGTTCCCCGCGGTGCGCGCCGGCGTCGCGTACGGCGACGTGGTGCTGCGCCTGGCCGACGTGCTCGGCCCCACCGTCAACATCGCGGCCCGGCTGACCTCGCTGGCCCGGCCCGGCACGGTGCTGGTCGACGAGCGCGCGCACGAGCGCCTGGTCGCGCTCGACGCGGGGCGCGACCAGGCGGCGTACACGTTCCGGCGCCCGCAGCGAGCGTCGGTCAAGGGCTACTCGCGGCTGCAGCCGTGGGTGCTGCGCCGCGCCTGAGCGGTCAGCGGATGGTGACCTGGCGGTTCGCCAGCCCGGAGCGCGCGGCGCGCTCCTCGGTGCTCAGCGGCGACTCGTCGGCCAGCGCGGTGGCGAGGTCGGCGGCGAACTGCGCGGCCGGGTCCTCGAGCGCCTCGGGGCCGGTGCCGACCGGGAGGTCCCAGACCGGGGCCAGCAGGCCGTGGGCGCGGAACATCCCGACCAGGCGCGAGCCGGGAGCGATGTCGTCCTTGCCGGCGGCGTGCAGACGGGCCAGCGCGTCGAGCAGCCGGTCCTCGGGCTCGGGCATCACCCAGCGCAGGTGCTCCTTGGTGCCGACGTTGGTCCAGTACGCCGACTCCACCTGGGTCAGCCGGACCGTCGGGTAGGCCGCCTCGTTAGCCTGGTCGAGCGCGCCGGCCATCGAGTCCTTGTCCTCGACGTCGGCGATCCAGTAGTCGAAGCCCTCGTGCACGGTGACGTCGAGCTCGTCGCCGGTCACCAGGTCCTGCAGCCGGGGGCCGGCGCCGGGGGCGTCGGTCAGGCCCACCACGCCGGTCTCGCCGGCCTCCGCGGCGGCCAGCGCCTTGGTCAGCACGGCACCCAGGTCGCGCGCGGGGTCGCCGAAGGAGTGCTGGACCTGCAGGCCCAGCCAGATCTCGCCGCTCTCGCGCACCATCGCCGGCGCCGCCATCGGCAGCAGCGAGCACAGGGTGACCTTGCGCTCCGAGCCCTCCACCGACGGGTCGAGGGTCAGGGGCGCGGTGCCGGCGGGCACCAGCTCGCGCAGCGCGATCACGTCGCACTCCGAGCGAAGGCCCTCGAAGGGGCGGGGCACGAATGCGGCCGCGCCGCCGTCGGGCGCGCCGTGGCAGGCCTTGTAGCGCTTGCCGGAGCCGCACGGGCAGGGCTGGCGGGGGCCGACCTCACCGGGGGTCGACTCGGTGGTGCGCTGGTCACGGGCCTTGGTGCGGGACTTCTTCGCCATGGGCGTGAACCTACCGGGCGCGCGGGCGGCTAGTGGACCCCGAGGTCGTCGAGCAGCTCCAGCACGTACGCCGGCCGGTCGCTGATCACGGCGCTGACGCCCAGCTCGAGGCACAGCTCGAGGTCGCTGCGGGTGTTGACCGTCCACACGTGCACCTCGTGGCCGCTGTCGGCGATCCGGCGGGCGGTGCGCGGGTGCTCGCGCAGCTCCTGCACGCCGGGGCCGAGGATCCAGTCGCGGCCCACGCTGCGGCGCACCAGCGGCCACGCCCCCATCTGGTCGATCAGCTGGACCACCCGCACGTCGGGCGCGCGGCGTCGTACGCGGCGCAGGGCCTGCCACGAGAAGCTCATCACCCGCGCCGGCCCGCCGGGAGCGGTCCAGCCGAAGTCGGCGAGCAGCTCGACCACCCGCTGCTCCACGAGACCGCCGTAGCGGGTGGGGTGCTTGGTCTCGACCGCAAGCTCGACGCGGCGGTCGTAGTCGGCGGCGACCTCGAAGAGCTTGCGCAGGGTCAGGACCTTGCCGTGCTCCTCGTCGACGTCGGGGCGCTCGTCGTCGAGCTCGGCCCACGGGTGCTTCCAGGTCGCGAAGTCGAGCTCGGAGAGGTCGGCCAGGTCCATCGTCGACACGGTGCCGCGCGTGGCCGCCGTACGCCGCAGGTCGCGGTCGTGCACGCAGACCAGGTGCCCGTCGGCGGTCAGCCGCACGTCGCACTCCAGGCCCTGGGCGCCGTCGTCGAGCGCGGCGATGTAGGCCCCCAGCGTGTGCTCGGCGTGGTCGTGGCTCGCGCCGCGATGGGCAAGGACCTGGGGCCTCATCCGGCGATCATCGCGCACCTCGCCCGTTCGGGCGAGCACCGTCAGCGGCTGCCGTCCTCGTGCCGACCCTCGCTGATGGCGGTGGCGGCGGCGCGCAGGTTGGCCTCGGGCGGGCGCGACCCCTCAGGCAGCCGACGGTGCAGCTCGGCGAGCACCTCGTCCTCGGGCCGGCCGGACAGCTCGTCGCCGACGCTGCGCAGCACCCGCTGCAGCGCCACGGTGGGCTCGGCCTCCTGGTCGGCGAGGCCCGCGCCCCGGTCGGGCTCGTGGCGCCGGGCGTCGTCGGTGGGGCCCATGGACTCGGCGGCAGGGTCGTGGTGGCTCATGGCCCCGACGGTGCCACGCCCCCTCGGGCGCCCACTCCCCCCGAGGGGTGCGGGTCGTGGCTTGGGTCGTGGTCCGGGTCCCTCGGGTGTCGATCCAGGCCGGGTGGACGGGAGATTCAGGCCGGGTCAGCGCGAAGTCCAGGCCGGGTGGGCAGGAGATTCAGGCCGGGTCGGCGTGGTCGCGCAGGTACCGGCCGAAGTGGGGGACGGTGAAGGCGATCCGGCCGCGCTCGCCGGAGTAGATGAGCCCCTTCTTGAGCAGGGCGTCGCGGGCCGGGGAGAGCGACTGGGGCTTCTTGCCGAGCACGGCGGCGACGTCGGCGGTGGCGACCGCGCCGACCGGGTCCTCGCCGAGGTCGGCGGCGGCGTCGGCCATGGCGCAGAGGTAGTCGCGCTCCCCCGGGGTGGCGCGCTCGTAGCGGGAGCCGAAGAAGCCGACCGCCAGCTCGCGCTCGGCCTCGGGAGCGGCCACCGCGACGTCGTCGGCGCTGATCGGCGAGCGGGGGGCGTGGTCCCAGACCGCCTTGCCGTAGGCCTGGATGAAGTAGGGGTAGCCGCCGGTGGCGGCGTACATCGCGGCCAGGCCGTCGTCGGTGAACTCGGCGTCCTCCTCGGCGGCGGGCGCGCACAGCGCCCGGTCGGCGGCGTCGCGGGAGAGCCGGTCGATGCGCTGGTAGCTGAAGAGCCGCTCGGAGTACGACTTGCTGGCGCTGAGCACCGCGGGCAGGTGCGGCAGGCCCGCACCGACGATGATCACCGGCAGCCCCGACTGGCTGATCTCGTGGCAGGCCGCGCAGAGGGCCGAGACGTCGGCGGGTCCGAGGTCCTGCATCTCGTCGATGAAGACGCCCACGCCCTTGCCGAGGTCGGAGGCCAGCCCGCCGACGTCGGTGAGCAGCTCGACGAGGTCGATCTCGATGTCGCCGGAGTCGGCGCGCCCCCGGGCGGCGGGCACGTCGATGCCGGGGCTCCACCGGTCCTTCAGCTTGGCGTCGGCGCCGGCCTCGCGCTGCGCGAAGGCGCGCAGCACGCCCAGCACCTGGTCGACCTGGTCCTGCTCGGGGTGGCCCAGCTCGCGGATCGCCTGGTGCAGCGCGCTCGACAGCGGACGCCGCAGCCCCTGGTCGGGGCGGGCCTCGAGCTTGCCGGTGCCCCAGCCGCGGCGTACGGCGGCCGAGCGCAGCGCGTTGAGCAGCACCGTCTTGCCGACCCCGCGCAGCCCGGTCAGCACCAGCGAGCGCTCGGGTCGCCCGCGGGCGACCCGCTCGAGCACGACGTCGAAGGCTCGCAGCTGCTCGTCGCGCCCGGCCAGCTCGGGCGGGCGCTGGCCGGCGCCGGGGGCGTAGGGGTTGCGCACGGGGTCCACGATCGGACGGTATCGGCTTCTCTAGCGGAATCCGGATATTCGACTAGCGAGCCGGATCGCGGGTCGGACGTCAGCCGGTCCGTTCGACCCGGTCTCGGGCGGCGACGTACTGGGCGTCGAGCCCCTCGCGCAGCAGGGCGATCAGCCCGGGGACCTCGTCGACCCGCAGGCGGAAGGAGCCCGTGCACAGGTTGTCGCGCCACAGGGAGAGGACCACGAGCCCGTCGTCGTGGTGCCAGGAGACCCGCAGCGCACGGTCGTCGCCGCGGCGGTCGAGGAAGATCGACCCCGCGTCGGAGAGCCTCCGCGCCGGCGACATGCCTCCATCATCGCCCCACGTCCCGTCCGCCGCCAGCCTCTCGCTCGCCGTCCGCTCGCTGAGGCCCTCCCCCAGGTGCCGCCGGCTGCCTAGGATGAGTCCGTGCCGGAGCTGCCCGAGGTGGAGGCGCTGGCCCTCGACCTGGGGGGCCGGCTGGCCGGGCGTGCGTTCACCAAGGTCCACCTGGCGCAGTTCAGCGCGCTGAAGACCTTCGACCCGCCGCTGGACGCGCTCGAGGGCGTGCTCGTCGACGGCGTCACCCGCCACGGCAAGTTCCTCGACATCGACCTGTCGGGCACCCACCTGGTGATGCACCTGGCCCGGGCCGGCTGGGTGCGCTGGCGCGACGAGGTGCCCGCCGCCCCGCCCAAGCCCAGCCCCAAGTCGACGATCGCGGCCCGCATCGTGCTTGACGACGAGACCGGCCTCGACGTCACCGAGGCCGGCACCCGCAAGAGCCTGGCGATGTACGTCGTGCGCGACCCGCAGGAGGTGCCCGGCATCGCCAGCCTGGGCCCCGACCCGCTCACCGACGACTTCACCCGCGAGCGGCTCGGCGAGATCCTGCGGGCCGAGGGCCGCAAGCAGCTCAAGGGGGTGCTGCGCCACCAGGGCACCATCGCCGGCATCGGCAACGCCTACTCCGACGAGATCCTGCACGCGGCGCGGATGTCGCCGTACAAACCGGCCTCCTCGCTCGACGACGACGAGCTCACCGTCCTCTACGACGCCCTGCGCGAGACCCTGGGCGCCGCCGTCGACCGCTCCCGGGGCCTGGCGGCCAGCGAGCTGAAGAGCGAGAAGAAGACGAACCTCGCGGTGCACGGGCGCACCGGCCAGGCCTGCCCCGTCTGCGGCGACACGGTGCGCGAGGTCTCCTTCGCCGACTCGAGCCTGCAGTACTGCCCCACCTGCCAGACCGGCGGCAAGCCGCTGGCCGACCGGAGGATGAGCAAGCTGCTCAAGTGACCGGCGCGGCGTGGCCCGGAGGTGCTCGGCGGGGGCCGGGGTCGACTAGCCGACTCCGACGGTCAGGCCCAGGACCAGGCCCACGGCCGCGCACACGCCCAGCACCCGCAGCACCGACCAGCCGAGCCGGAGGACCAGCACGGCGGCCAGCAGCGCGACGACCACGGCGGGCCAGCGCACCGAGTCAGGCAGCGGGACCTCCAGCGACAGCGGTCCCCGGGCGACCACCTCGGTCGCGCCGAAGAGCGTGTGCAGGGCGAAGTAGAGGCCCAGGTGGGCGATCACACCCACCACGGCGGCGGTGATCCCGGCCAGCGCGCTGGCGAGGGAGCGGTTGCCGCGCAACCGCTCGACGTACGGCGCCCCGAGCAGGATGAACAGGAAGCAGGGCACGAAGGTGAGCCAGGTGGTCAGCAGCGCCGCCAGGACCGCCGCCACCCACGGGTCCAGCGGGCCCGGCGCGCGGTAGGCGCCGACGAAGGCGACGAACTGGACCACCATGACCAGCGGCCCGGGCGTGGTCTCGGCGAGGGCCAGGCCGCGCACCATCTCGCCCGGCGCGAGCCAGCCGTAGACCTCGACCGCCTGCTGGGCCACGTAGGCCAGCACGGCGTAGGCGCCACCGAAGGTGACCAGGGCCGCCCCGGAGAAGAACAGCCCCTGGTCGACCAGGATGCTCGAGGGGCCCAGCAGCAGGGCCGCCGCCGCGACCGGTGCCGCCCACAGCACCAGCCCCACGCCGAGCACCGTGGCCGAGCGCCGCGCCCCGGGCGGCTCGCTGTGCAGCGCGTCGTCGGCGATCAGCGGCGCCGGGCCCGACCCGGCCGGACGGGCGGGCGGCTCGCCCACGCCGGGCAGCACCCGCCCCAGCACCCACCCCGCGGCGGCCGCCCCCGCGACCACCAGCGGGAACGGGACGGCGAGCAGGGCGAGGGCGCCGAAGGACGCCACGGCCAGGGCGACCAGCGCCGGGTGGAGCAGCGCACGCCGCGCGACCCGTACGACGGCCTGCGCCACGATCGCGATCACCGCTGGCGCGAGCCCGAGGAAGAGCGCCTGCACCACGGTGGTCTCGCCGTAGGTCACGTAGACGCCCGAGAGCACCAGCAGCGCCGCGACGCCAGGGAGGACGAACAGCACGCCGGCGACCAGCGCACCCCGCACCCCGTTGAGCAGCCAGCCGACGTACGTCGCCAGCTGCTGCGCCTCGGGTCCGGGCAGCAGGGTGCAGTAGGACAGCGCGAAGAGGAAGCGCTGCTGGCCGATCCAGCGGGTCTCCTCGACCAGCACCCGCTGCATCACCGCGATCTGGCCGGCCGGGCCGCCGAAGGTCTGCAGCGAGATCGCGAACCACACCCGCGCCGCGGCGCGAAGCGGGATGACGTCGCCCGAGCGTCGGCTCACGCGAGGAGACTACGGGCGCGCCCCGCCGGTCGCCGACCTAGGATGGGCGGGTCGCCCACGGGAGGAACCCATGACCACGATCCCGACCGTCCACGTCGAGGGAGTGCCCGACCCGGTGCCGCCGGGTCTCTCGGTGCTCGACGTCCGCGAACCGACCGAGTGGGAGCACGGCCACATCGACGGCGCCCAGCACATCCCCCTCGGCGAGCTCGGCGCCCGCGTCGACGAGGTGCCCGAGGGTCAGGTCCTGGTGGTGTGCCGCATCGGCGGCCGCTCCGCCCAGGCCGTGGCCTGGCTGGGCCAGCAGGGCCACGACGTGGTGAACCTCGGGGGCGGGATGCTCGACTGGGAGGCGGCCGGCCGGCCGATGGTCAGCGAGACCGGCCGGACGCCCCAGGTCGTCTAGCTCACTGCTCGGAGGAGTCGTCCTGCCCCTCGGCGGGCTCCGACTCCTCGCCGGTGCCCCCCTCGGTGCCGTCCTCGGGAGCGTCCTCGGCACCGTCCTCGGGAGCGGCGGTCTCGGCGCAGGTGGCGCCGGCGTACTGCACGAGCGCGTTCATCTGGTTCTGCTCGGCCTTCGACAGGTCGAAGTCGTCCATGGCCGCGAGGTCCTCGGCGGTCGCGTCGGTGTCGATCTCGGCGAGGATCTCGAGATAGACGTCGAGGCCCTTCGACGCGTCCTGCGGGGCGTCGTCGGGGATGCCGCTGGCGCTGAGCCCCTCCTTGAGGGCCTCGACGTCGGAGCCGTCCTCGAGGGCGCCGTTGCCCACCAGGGCGGTGCAGAACGCGTCGTCGCTGCCGGGCTCGCCGGCGGCCGAGGGGGAGCTCGACGACGGGGTCGTCGGGTCGCTCGCCGCGTCGGACGTCTCGTCGTCGGAGCCGCAGGCGCTGGCCGTCAGGGCGACGAGCACCGCGAGGGGGGCGAGAGCGTGCTTCACGGGGGGTCCTTCCGTTCGAGGGCGCACGGGGCAGCTGCCCCGGCGCAGCCCACGACGGTGCCACAGGATCCCGAGAGGAACCTGAACGCCGCCGCACGTGCGGCCTACTGCTGCTGGGGGTCGAGCTCGCCGAGGTCCTCCTCGGTGGGCAGGTCGAGCTCGTCGGCGCAGGTCTGGGAGACGTAGCCGATGAAGGCCACGAAGTCGCGCTGCACCTTTTCGCCGAGGTCCTCGCCCAGGGTCTCGAGGTCGTCCTGGCCGTCGGCCCGGCGCACCAGCTCGCCGAGGGTCTCGAAGCCGGACCGGGCGTCGTCGGGGATGTCCTCGGGGGTGCCGACCTCGACCAGCCGGTCGACGGCGTCCTTGGCGGCGTCGAGGTCGTCGCCGCCACTGTCCTCGATCTCGGCGTAGACGCCGCAGAAGTCCTCCCGCGAGGCGTCGTCGGGGGCCGCGGAGGGCTCGGTGGGCGCGGCGGAGGGCTCGTCGCCGCCGCACGCCACGGCGCCGCCGAGCACGAGCGCCATCGCGGCGACGCCCAGGGCGGGACGGCGTACGGACCGGGGCAGGGAGCGGGAGGCGGTCACGGGGTCTCCTGGGGGCTGGGGGCTGGGGGGGGTGGGGGTCCGGGTCAGGCGAAGGCCGCCGGCGGCGGCAGCGCCACCGCGACCGCGAGCCGGCGCAGGTACTCCTCGCGGTCGATCTCGACGACGCCGAGGCTGGCCAGGTGGGCGGTGCTCCACTGCACGTCGAGCAGCCGGTCGGCGGCGTGCTCGTCGTCGAGCAGGTCGACGAGGGCCACGAGGGCCACCTTCGAGGCGTCGGTCTCGCGGTGGAACATCGACTCGCCGGCGAAGAGCCCGCCCGAGGCGACGCCGTAGAGGCCACCGACCAGGCGTCCCTCGTGCCAGGTCTCCACGCTGTGGGCCCAGCCGAGGTCGTGCAGGCACAGGTAGGCCTCGCGGATGTCGTCGTCGATCCAGCCCGAGGGCCGGCGCGGGTCGGCGCACGCGTCGAGGACCTGCTCGAAGGCGGTGTCGACGCGGGTCTCGTAGGTGCGCACCGAGCGGCGCAGCGAGCGCGAGACGTGCAGCCCGTCGAGGGGCAGCACCCCGCGCCGCACCGGGCAGAACCAGTACATCGGGTCGCCGGCGTGGCCCGAGGGCATCGGGAAGAGCCCCTGCCGGTACGCCGAGAGCAGGGTGCCGGGCTCCAGGTCGGCGCCGACCCCCACCAGGTCGTCGCGCGCGTCGAAGCGGGCGGGGTCGCCGAACGACCAGGGGGAGGCGGGGGGTTCGATCGGCACCCGGGCGACGCTAACGACCATGCGGGCCGCGGCACAGACCCGGAGGGGGGTTTGTGGCGGGCCCGGGCTGCCTACCATCGGCACATGAGCAAGCGTGGAGCCCTGACGGGGCAGATCGGTCGTCGACTGGCGCCCAAGGTGACCGGCATGGCCCCCGGCGTGACGTCGTCGTTCGTGCGGGAGGCGCTCCACCGCGCCATCAGCGGCGTGGGGCCCCTGCCGCCCGCCGCGGCCGCCGCCGACGAGCAGCGCCGCGAGCAGCACGGCGACGCCGAGAAGGGCGTGCACGAGGTCATCGAGAACCACGTGCGCTACGCCGGCGCCCAGGGGTTCCTGACCAACATCGGCGGCGTGGTCACCGCCGCCGTCGCGATCCCCGCCAACATCACCGGCCTCGCGCTCGTGCAGTGCCGGATGATCGCCGGCATCGCGCACCTGCGCGGCTACGACCTCGACGACCCGCGGGTGCGCAACGCGATCCTGGTCTGCCTGCTGGGCGAGGACAGCGTGCAGCGCCTCGTCAAGGCCGGCACCGTCCCCGCGCACCCCGCCGACCTGGCCACCGGGCCGGACTCCGACCAGGCCCTCGACCGCGCCATCTCCTCGGCGGTCGCCGACGACATCATCTCGCGCATCCTGGGCAAGCGGATGGCGGTCACGGTCGCCCGCCGGGTGCCGATGGTGGGCGGCGTCGTGGGCATGGGCGCCGACGGCTACGCCACGTGGCGCATCGGGCGCTACGCCGAGCGCGAGCTGCGGCCCCTGGCCAACCGGTAGGCCCGGTGCAGCGCGCGGCCCGGCGCCGAGCGGCGTACGACGCGCAGCGCGCGCTCCTTGGCCCGCTGCACCGGCCGCGCGGCGTCGAGCTCGCGGCGCAGGTGGTCGACCTCGCCGTGCAGCCGCTCCTCCTCGTGGCGCAGCCGGGCGTTGTCGAGCAGCAGCGCGCGGACCGCGTCGACCGCGGCGGCGGCCACCTGGCTCTCACGCGGTGAGTCGGGGTCGGCCCAGTGCGGCGCGGCGGCGGCGCCGGTGAGGTCGTCGAGGTCGCCGACCACGTCATAGCCGCGGCGGCGCAACTCGGCGACCCACGCGTGCCCGAGCTCCTCGGCCCAGGGGTGCACGTCGGCGGGCAGGCCCAGGCGCGCCGACCGGGTGCGCGCCGACAGGGTCTGGTGGGCCAGCAGCTCGCGCACCAGCGGCCGGTAGTCGGGCGGGTCGAGCACCGGGTTGACGGCCTTGTTGATGCGCCGCAGCAGCGCGGTCTCGGGCACCCCGAGCGAGGGGTTGGCGCGCTCGGCCTCGAGGTCGAGCTCGACCTCGCCGAGCTCGTCGAGGCCGAAGGTGTGCGAGAACCGCTGCCACAGCAGGTCGCGGGGACCGCCGGGCGGCGGCACCGTCACCACGTGCACCCGCTCGGGCGGCAGGGCGTGGCCCCACCGGTCGAGGATCTCGGGGATCTCCTGCACCCCCCAGAACCAGGTGGCGATGCGGGTCGCGCGCTCGGGGTCGCGCAGCTCGGCCAGGAAGCGCTCGAAGGTGATGGTGCTGCGGTGCTTGACGTTCTCCTGCCACTCCGCGGGGATCTGGCGCACCAGGTCGCGCACCGAGACGACCACGTGCACCTCGGTGCCGTCGTCGTGGCCCAGCGAGGCCAGCGCGCGCCCGACCTGGCTGCGCGAGGCGGTGGCCAGGATCTCGTGGCTGATGATGGCGGTGCCCTCGTGGGCCCGCACCTTCGCGGCCAGCTCGTCCCAGGCGCCGATGGCCTCGGTCTCCAGGCCGCCCCAGGGCAGCCGCATCAGGTCGAGCGCGGCCAGGAAGTGCGCGTCGAAGCGGTCCGCGGGGTAGAGCACGCCCGCCTCGAGCAGTCG
The DNA here is from genome assembly GCF_016907435.1 of Nocardioides salarius. Classification (NCBI taxonomy): domain Bacteria; kingdom Bacillati; phylum Actinomycetota; class Actinomycetes; order Propionibacteriales; family Nocardioidaceae; genus Nocardioides; species Nocardioides salarius. The sequence continues at coordinate 2,015,459 of NZ_JAFBBZ010000001.1, forward strand.
CTCGCGGTTGCGGAACAGCACGTCCTGGAGGTGGGAGGTGCCGGTCTTGGGGGTGCCGACGTGCAGCAGGACCCGCTGGCTCACCGTCGGTCCTCCTGCCTGGGTCGGTCTGGGTCGTGGTCTGCGTGGGGGGCGGGGTGGCGGCCTGGGTGTGCGCCCGGGTGTGGCTCCGCGTGCTCGAGCAGCATCCGCACGGCCAGGTCGAGCACCCGGTCGTCGTGCGGCTCCCCCGGCTCGGCGCCGGCCAGGCGGCGCGGGTGGTCGAGCAGCGCGTCGGCGGAGCCCAGCACCGTGCCGACGACAGGGTACGGCGCCGCGAGCAGCTCGTGGCGCATCCGGCGCGAACGGCGCACCACCCACCGGTGGTGCTCGGGCGGGACGCCCAGCACCGGGCCCGGCGAGGAGCCCGGCAGCGGCGCGGGCGCGTCGAGCAGGCGCGGGAGCATCACCTGCCGGAGCACCTGGCGCCCCCGGGCGGGGGTGACCAGCAGGCCCAGGACGCTGCCGACCCGGCGAGCCAGGTCGATCGCGTCGGCCGGCAGCCGCGGCGCCGCCGGCACGCGGCGTACGCCGACCTGGCCCGGCAGCGCGGCCGGGTCGAGGACCACGCGCACCCGGTCGGCGCCGACCCGGGCCGTCCAGCGGCGCGCCGAGGCGACCGGGTCGGCGCCGCGGCCCAGGCGCCCGGTCTCGACGACCGTGTCGACCCAGGTGCGCCACGACGGCACCGGGCCGCCGGTGGAGAAGGCCCGGTCGGTCCACAGGTCGACCAGCATCGTCGAGAGCGGGCCGCCGAGCACCAGCACGGTCGGGTCGGGCCCGCCCGGAGGCCGGCCGTGCGCGAGCAGGTGACGGCGCGTCGCGTCGGCGCGCCACGGGTCGCCGACCAGGCGGTAGCGCGGGCGCCAGGGCCGCGGCGCCTGGCGCAGCCGGGACACCGGGCCCGGGCCGGGCAGCGGCGCGGCGCTCAGGTCCTCGGCCAGCAGGTTGGTGGCCACCCTGACCAGCTCGTCGACGGGCAGCCCCGCCGGGTCGACCGGCTCGGGGCCGAAGCGCGAGAGCGGGGCGGCGCCGAGCAGCTCGAGGTCGGGGCGCCCGCGGCCCGGGGCGCTGGCCTCGAGCACGCGGCGCGCCAGCTCCTGCTCCGGGCGCCCGCCCAGCTCGTGCGCGGCCAGGTTGAGCCGGCGCAGCAGCTCGAGCTGCTGGGCGCCGGGCAGCACCCGCCCGGCGCGCTCGCCGGTGCCCGCCCACCGCGACCAGGGCGTCGTACCGCCGTCGAGCAGGTGGGCCGACCAGGCCCAGGCGCGGCGTTCGCCCGCGGTCTCGTCGTGCTCGGCGGTCACTGGGCGGTCACTGGTCGGTCACCGGCGCCTCACTGGTCGCGCAGGCGGCGGGCCTGGGAGCGGACCCGGTTGACCAGCTGCTGGTCGGGGTCCTCGCGCCGCGCGGCCTCGCGGGTCATCGCCGTCAGCGCGTCGATCGCCACGGCGAGCTCGGCGCGCGCCGAGATCTTGTCGGGGTCGACCCAGGTGCCGTCGGCCGGGCGCTGCGGGCGCAGGTCGGCCACGTCGCCGAGCACCTGCACGCCGGAACCCTCGACGTACTCGATCCAGCGCTCGGCCTCGGCCTCGGCCCAGTCGTACATCTTGGGCGGCAGCCCCAGCGGCGCGGCGCCCTTGCGGCCCGCGAGCTCCTGCTCGGCGAGCAGGTCGCGGACGAGGGTGTCGTAGGTGACCTCGCGGCGGGTACGACGCCCCAGCCGCTTGTTGAGCCGGCGCAGCAGCACGGTCTCGGCGGCCCCCAGGGAGGGGTTGCGCCGCTCGGACTCCTCGGGCGCCCAGGCCGGGTCGATGCCGAAGGCGGCGCAGAAGCGCTGCCACAGCGCGTCGGGCGCGGTCGCGCCGCCGCGCTGGGGCACCGTGACGACGTGGACGTTCTCGGGTGGCAGGCCCGCGCTCCAGGTGCCGAGCACCGAGGGCAGGTCGAAGGAGCGGTAGAACCACGGCTGGCGCTGGCGCACCTTCTTGAGGAACTGGCGGTAGGTCCACTTGCGACCCTGCTTGATGCTCTCCTGCCAGGCCGCCGGCAGCTGGCGGCCCAGGTCGCGCGCCGAGTAGACGACGTGCACGTCGTCAGCGCCGCCCAGCTCGCGCTTGGCCCGGGCGACCGCCTCGGCCGGGGCGGGGGCCAGGATCTCGTGGCTGACGATGACGGTGCCGCTGCTGCGCTTGACCCGGCGCACCAGGGCCTCCCAGCTGCCCTCGGCGTGGCCGGGCTCGCCGCCCCAGTCCTGGCCGAGCAGGTCGAGCGCGGCGCGGAAGTGGAAGAGCCCCGGGCTCACCACGGGGCTGCGGGTCGGCAGCGTCACGCCGTGGGAGGCCAGCGACTTCGCATTGCGGGCCAGCCGGTCCTGCAGGTAGGTCGTGCCGGTCTTCGGCGCGCCGATGTGCAGGTAGACGCGTCGGTTGCTCACGCGGGTGATTGTGCCCGATCGGCCCCGAGGGCCCGAACGACGGCCGACGGGCTGGGGCGCCCGAGCTCCCCGGCCATCCACGCGCTGGTGGCCACGAGGGCCCCGAGGTCGACGCCGTGCTCGATGCCCAGGCCGTCGAGCAGCCAGACGAGGTCCTCGGTCGCCAGGTTGCCGGTGGCGCTGACGGCGTAGGGGCAGCCGCCCAGCCCGCCGGCCGAGGCGTCGTACGTCGTGACGCCGGCGCGGAGCCCGGCCTGGACGTTGCTCAGCGCCTGGCCGTAGGTGTCGTGGAAGTGCAGCGCGAGCCGCTCGGGGCCGACGCCGGCCTCGGCGAAGGCCTCGACGAGGGCGGTGACGTGGCCGGCGGTGCCGACCCCGATGGTGTCGCCGAGGCTGAGCTGGGAGGCACCGAGGTCGAGCAGCTGGCGCCCGGCCGTGACGACCTGCTCGATCGGCACCGGGCCCTCCCAGGGGTCGCCGAAGCACATGGAGACGTAGGCGCGCACGTCGAGGCCGGCCTCGCGGGCGCGGGCCACGGTCGGCTCGAACATCTCCATCTGGGTGGACAGGGTGCGGTTGAGGTTCTTGGCCGCGAAGGTCTCGGTGGCCGAGCCGAAGATCGCGACGTGGCGCATGCCGAGCTCGAGCGCCCGGTCGAGGCCGCGCTCGTTGGGCACCAGCACCGTTAGGTCGCGGGCCCGGTCGCCGAGCTGGTCGTCGGTCTCGAGCAGCGCCACCAGCTCGGCCGCGTCAGCGAGCTGCGGCACCCACTTCGGGTGCACGAAGCTGGTGGCCTCGACGACGGGCAGGCCGGCGGCGACCAGGCGGCGCACGAACGTCGCCTTGGTCTCCAGCGGCACCAGCGCCTGCTCGTTCTGCAGGCCGTCGCGGGGCCCGACCTCGTAGATCGTGACCCGCTCGGGCAGGCCGGGCGTGGGCACCCGCATGGGCAGCGCGCCGATCGCGGGCTCGCGCCCAGCAGCCCCGCTCATGCCTGCTCCCCCTCCTGGTCGCTTGGTTCCACGTGGAACAACACGTGCCCCAGCGGCACCTGGCGTCCCGTCTCGGCGTCGACCGTGGTGACGGTGCCGTCGAAGGGCGCAGTCAGGGCCAGCTCCATCTTCATCGCCTCCAGCACACCGAGCACGTCGCCCTCGGCGACCCGCTGGCCCTGCTCGACGCGGACGTCGAGCACGGTGCCGGGCATCGGCGCGACCAGCGAGCCGTCGCCGACCTCGGGGCCGTGGTCGGCGAAGGGGTCGGGGCGCTGCCAGGCCCAGCGCTGCCCGCGGTGGGCCACCTCGACGTCGCCGGAGCGCACGTCGAGCACGGCGTGCTCGGCGTGGCCGTCGACGATCAGGTGCACCGTGTGGTCGGCGACCGAGACCGTGCGGACCTCGTGGTCGTCGACCCGGCCGCGGTGCCGGTCGACCACGAGGCTGGTGCCGTCGAGGGTCACGGTGTCGGGCGCCGGGTCGGCGCCCATCCGCCAGCCGTCGGCGTGCCAGGGGCCGCTGGGCGGCGCGCCCGCCGGGCCGCCCGCCGGGGCGTCGGCCTCGCCGGTGTCGAGGAGCACCTGGGTCCAGGCCGCGAGGACCCGGGCCAGGTAGCCGTCGGGGGCGGGCACCTCGTGCCGGTCGAGCCAGGCGGTGTCGATGGTGGCGTCGCGGAACTCCTCCCCCGCCGCCAGCGCGCGCAGGAAGCCGGTGTTGGTGGTCAGCCCGAGCACGGCGGTGTCGTCGAGGGCGGCGACCAGGCCGGTGCGGGCGGCCTCGCGGTCGCCGCCCCACACCACGACCTTGCCGAGCATCGGGTCGTAGGCGGTGGAGATCTCCTGGCCCGAGACCAGCGCGTGGTCGACGCGCACCCGGGCGCCCTGGCGCTCGACGCTCGCCGGCCAGCGCACCAGCGTGGCGGTGCCGGCCTGGGGCAGGAACCCGCCGAAGGAGTCCTCGGCGTAGACGCGCGCCTCGATCGCGTGTCCCTCGAGGCCGACGTCGTCCTGGTCGAAGCCCAGCGGCTCCCCGGTGGCGACCTGCAGCTGCAGCGCCACGAGGTCGACGCGCTCGCCGCGCACCCGGGCCACCTCCTCGGTGACCGGGTGCTCGACCTGCAGGCGGGTGTTCATCTCGAGGAAGTAGAACTCGCCGGAATCGTTGTCGAGGAGGAACTCGACGGTGCCGGCGCCGGTGTAGCCGACCTGAGCGGCCAGCGCGACGGCCGAGGCGGTGATCGCAGAGCGCTGCTCGTCGCTGATCGTGGGGGCCGGGGCCTCCTCCAGCACCTTCTGGTGCCGGCGCTGGGTGGAGCAGTCACGCTCGAAGAGGTGCACCACGTGGCCGTGGGTGTCGCCCATGACCTGCACCTCGACGTGGCGGCCCGACTCGACGTACTTCTCGATGAGCATGGTGTCGTCGCCGAACGACGAGCTGGCCTCACGACGCGCGGCGCCCAGCGCCTCGGCGTACTCACCGGCCGAGCGGACGACCCGCATGCCCTTGCCGCCGCCGCCGGCCGCGGCCTTGACCAGCACCGGGTAGGCGAAGGAGGCCGGGTCGTCGGCCAGGTCGTACGACGGCACCACGGGCACACCCGCGGCGACGGCGATGTCGCGCGCGGCGTCCTTGCGGCCCATCGCGTCCATCACCTCGGCGGTCGGGCCGACCAGGGTGACGCCGGCCTCGGCCAGCGCCCGGGCGAAGGGCGCCCGCTCGGAGAGGAAGCCGTAGCCGGGGTGCACGAAGCCGGCGCCGGTGTCCCTGGCGGCGGCGACGACCTCGTCGATGTCGAGGTAGGAGCCGACCCGCACCGCGACGTCGGCCTCGGTGACGTGCAGCGCGCCGGCGTCGAGGTCGGTGTGCAGGGCCACGGTGCGCCAGCCGAGGCGGCGCGCGGTGGCCAGGACCCGGCGGGCGATCTCGCCGCGGTTGGCGACCAGGAGGGTATGCATGTGCGTCTCCATCATTTGGTTCCCTCGGGGTCCCCGCGGCGTTGATCGTGGAGGAGCGCAGCGGGGGAACGAAGAACGTCGTGGGGTGATCTCACATCCGGAAGATGCCGTAGCGGGGCTCGGGGATCGGCGTGTACGCCGTGGCGGCCAGGCCCATCCCGAGCACGCGGCGGGTGTCGGCGGGGTCGATGACGCCGTCGTCCCACAGCCGCGCGGTGGCGTAGTAGGGCGAGCCCTGGGTCTCGTACTGCTCGCGGATCGGGGCCTTGAACTGCTCCTCGTCCTCGGCGCTCCACTCCTCGCCGCGGGCCTCCAGGCCGTCGCGGCGCACGGTGGAGAGCACGCCGGCGGCCTGCTCGCCGCCCATCACCGAGATCCGGGCGTTGGGCCACATCCACAGGAAGCGCGGGTCGTAGGCCCGCCCGCACATGCCGTAGTTGCCGGCGCCGTACGAGCCGCCGATGACGACGGTGAACTTCGGGACCACGCTGCAGGCGACCGCGGTGACGAGCTTGGCGCCGTCGCGGGCGATGCCGTTGTTCTCGTACTCGCGCCCGACCATGAAGCCGGAGATGTTCTGCAGGAAGACCAACGGGATGCCGCGCTGGTTGCACAGCTCGATGAAGTGGGCGCCCTTGAGCGCCGACTCGCTGAAGAGGATGCCGTTGTTGGCCACGATGCCGACCTCGTGGCCCCAGATCCGCGCGAAGCCGCAGACCAGGGTGTCGCCGTAGAGCTTCTTGAACTCGTGGAACCGGCTGCCGTCGACGACGCGCCGGATCACCTCGCGCACGTCGTAGGGCGTGCGGGTGTCGGTGGGCACCACGTCGTAGAGCGACTCGGGCGGCTCGTGCGGCTCCTCGACCTCGGCGGCCGCGGTGCGGTGGGGGCGCGCCGGGGGGAGGGTGCCGATGACGCTGCGCACGATGTCGAGCGCGTGGGCGTCGTCGTCGGCGAGGTGGTCGACCACGCCGGAGGTGCGGGCGTGCACGTCGCCGCCGCCGAGCTCCTCGGCGGTCACGACCTCGCCGGTGGCCGCCTTCACCAGCGGCGGGCCGCCCAGGAAGATCGTGCCCTGCTCCTTGACGATCACGGTCTCGTCGCTCATCGCCGGCACGTAGGCGCCGCCGGCGGTGCACGAGCCCATCACGCTGGCGATCTGCGGGATGCCGGCGGCCGACATGTTCGCCTGGTTGAAGAAGATCCGGCCGAAGTGCTCGCGGTCGGGGAAGACCTCGTCCTGCATCGGCAGGAACGCCCCACCGGAGTCGACGAGGTAGACGCAGGGCAGGTGGTTCTCGGCCGCGACGGTCTGGGCGCGCAGGTGCTTCTTGACCGTCATCGGGTAGTAGGTGCCGCCCTTGACGGTCGCGTCGTTGGCCACGATCACGCACTCGCGCCCGTGGATGCGGCCGATCCCGGTGACGATGCCGGCGCTGGGCACCGGCGTCTCCCCCGGCGCGCCGTACATCTCGGTGGCCGCCAGCGGGCTCAGCTCGAGGAAGGGGCTGCCGGTGTCGAGCAGGCGGTCGACCCGCTCGCGGGCCAGCATCTTGCCGCGCCCGGTGTGCTTGGCCCGCGCCGCCTCGCTGCCGCCCGTCCGTGCCGCCGCCAGCCGCTCGCGCAGGTCGGCGACCAGGTCCCTCAGTTCGCTCACCCGCCCAGGTTAGCGATCATTAACCTGCCTCACCACCACGACCCGGCCCATATCTCGCGCTGACCCGGCCCGAACTGACACCCGGGATGCCGGAATGGGCCGGGTGGGCGCGAGATATGGGCCGGGTCGGGGTTAACGGGCGCTAACCTCGAGGCATGTCCCGGCGCGAGCAGATCCTGGCCACCGCGGCGGAGCTCTTCGCCAAGCGCGGCTTCCACGGGGTCTCGGTGGCCGACCTGGGCGCGGCCTGCGGGGTGTCGGGGCCGGCGCTCTACAAGCACTTCGCCTCCAAGGACGCCGTGCTGGCCGCGATGCTGGTCTCGATCAGCGAGCAGCTGCTCGAGGTGGGCCGCGAGCGGGTGGCCGCGGCCCCCGACGCCCGGGCCGCGGTGGTGGCGCTGGTCGATTGGCACGTCGACTTCGCGCTGCGCCACCGCCCGCTCATCGTCGTGCAGGACCGCGACTGGGAGTCGCTGCCCGAGCAGGCGCGCGAGCAGGTGCGGGCGCTGCAGCGGGCCTACGTCGACGTGTGGGCCCGCGAGCTGCAGTCGGTGCACCCCGGGCTCGGCCTCGAGCAGGCGCGGTCGATGGCACACGCGGCCTTCGGGCTGATCAACTCCACCCCGCACAGCGCGCTGCTGCCCGACCCGGCGATGGGCGACCTGCTGCACCGGATGGCGCTGGGCGCCCTCGGCCTGGAGCCGGCGGGCCTGGCTCAGGTGCCGCAGAACGTCACGTAGGGCCCGGCCCCCTCCGGGCCCGGGCGCGCGTGGGCCTCGAGGCCCGGCCGCTCGTCGTACGGCGCGGTGACGGCCTCGAGCAGCCGGTGCAGCGGCGCCACGTCGCCCGCGGTGGCGGCCTCGAGGGCCTCCTCGACCAGGTGGTTGCGTGGCACGTAGACGGGGTTGACGCGGTCCATCGCGTCGGCGTCGGGGTCGAGGGCGCGCCAGCGCTCGAGCCAGGCGTCGAGGCCGGGCAGGTCGAGCACCACCCCGCGCACACCCTCGGCGTCACCGCGCGCCGCGTCGCCCAGCGAGCGCCAGAACGAGGTGTGGTCGACCCGCGCGGCGGCCATCAGCGCCAGCAGGTCCTCGACGAGCGGGGCCACCAGGGCCCGCTCGAGCCCCTCGGGCAGGCCCAGCTTGGCGGCCGCGCCGTCGGTGAAGGCGTCGGCGTACGCCGTCGCGAAGCGTTCGAGCGAGGCGGTCGCCGCCGCGACGGCGCGCTCCTCGTCGTCGTCGATGAGCGGCAGCAGGGCCTCGGCGAGCCGCGCGAGGTTCCACTGCGCGGCCGCGGGCTGGTTGCGGAAGGCGTAGCGACCGCCGGTGTCGATCGAGCTGAAGACCGTCGACGGGTCGTAGGCGTCGAGGAACGCGCACGGGCCGTAGTCGATGCTCTCGCCCGAGATGGTCATGTTGTCGGTGTTCATCACGCCGTGCACGAAGCCGACCAGCACCCACTGCGCGACGAGCCTGGCCTGCGCGTCGACCACCTCCTCCAGCAGCGCGAGGTACGCCGCTCCCCCGGGGCCGGCCTCGCGGGCGGCCGGGTGGTGGCGCTCGATGGCGTGGTCGGCCAGGCGCCGCAGCAGGTCGAGGTCGCCGCTGGCGCGGGCGTACTGGAAGCTGCCGACCCGCAGGTGGCTGGAGGCGACCCGGGCGAGCACGGCGCCGGGCAGCGGCTGCTCGCGGTGCACCGCGCGGCCGGTGGCCACCACCGCGAGCGACCGGGTGGTCGGGATGCCCAGGGCGTGCATCGCCTCGCTGATGACGTGCTCGCGCAGCATCGGTCCGAGCGCGGCGAGCCCGTCACCGCCGCGCGCCCACGGGGTGCGCCCCGAGCCCTTGAGGTGCAGGTCGCGCAGCTCGCCGTCGGGGCCGGCCAGCTCGCCGAGCAGCAGCGCCCGGCCGTCGCCGAGCCGGGGCGAGTAGCCGCCGAACTGGTGGCCCGCGTAGCCCTGCGCGACCGGCGTGGCGCCCTCGGGCAGCACGGCGCCCACCAGCAGGGCCACGCCGTCGTCGCTGCGCAGCCAGGCCGGGTCGAGGCCCAGGTCGTGCGCCAGCGGCTCGTTGAGCACCACCAGCCGCGGCTCCGGGGCCTCGTCGGCCTGCCAGCGCACCGCCAGCTCGGGCAGCGCGTCGGCGAACCGGGTGCCCAGGCGCAGGTCGTCGGAGGTGCTCACGCTCATGCTCCCCACGCTACGCCGGGAGACCAGCGCGACCGGTCACAGCAGGTGGTCCACCTCGGGAGGCCCGTCGCCCAGCAGCACCTCGAGCAGCCGGGCGGCGCGCGCGGCGGCGTCGTACGCCGTGGTCAGGTCGTCGTCGTCGGGCTCGGCGTCGCCGTCGGGAACGTCGGGCGCGCGGGCGTGCAGCCGTGCCAGCAGCTCCTCGCGGCCGGTTCCGCGCAGGTGCAGCAGCACGAACGGGTCGGCCTCGAGCAGCCAGGTGAGCTGGTGCAGCACCGCCAGCGCGTGCACGCACGGGTCGACCCACCCCTCGCAGCTGCAGGTGGTCTCGAGCTCGCCGCCGTAGGGCAGCAGCTCGACGCCGGCCTCCTCGGCGTGCTCGACCAGCTCGTGGGGCAGGTCGCCGGCCAGGAGCGCGGTGACGCGGCCGGCCTGGGCGGCGACGGTCTCGACGAGCGCCGCCGCGCCGGCGTCGTCGAGCACCGGCACCGCGACCTCGACCCGCCACTGACCACCGCGCTCCTCGACGACCGCCACGGCCGAGCCGGGGCCCACCTCGATCGCCCCCACCTGCCCGGAGCGCGCCAGCGAGCGACCCGCGACCAGGTCGGCCTCGGCGTACGCCGACTCCTCGACCGCACGCACCCAGGCCTTGCCCCACCACCGGTCGGCGCGGCTGGTGCGGCGGCGCGGGGGCAGCCGCGGGTGCACCACGGTCTGCCCGCTCACCACTCAGTCCTCCCGGCGCAGGGTGACCAGGTCGCGCAGCTCGTCGTCGCTGAGCTCGGTCAGCGCGGCCTCGCCGTTGCCGAGCACCGCGTCGGCCAGCGCCCGCTTGCGGGTGAGCAGCTCGGCGACCTTCTCCTCGATGGTGCCGCGCACCACCGGGCGGTGCACCTGCACGGGCCGGGTCTGCCCGATCCGGTAGGCCCGGTCGGTGGCCTGCTCCTCGACGGCGGGGTTCCACCACCGGTCGAAGTGCACGACGTGGTCGGCGCGGGTCAGGTTGAGACCGGTGCCGCCGGCCTTGAGCGAGAGCAGGAAGACCGGCGCCTCGCCGGCCGGGGCGTCCTGGAAGCGGCGCACCATCGCCTCGCGCTCACGCACCGGGGTGCCGCCGTGCAGCAGCTGGGTGGGCACCCCGCTGACGGCCAGGTGCCGCTCGAGCAGCCGGGCCATGGCGACGTACTGGGTGAAGACGAGCACGGCGCCGTCCTCGGCCAGCACCGTGCCGACCAGCTCGTCGAGCAGGTCGAGCTTCTCGGAGCGGCCCCCGAGCCGGCCGCCGGCCTGCTTGAGGAAGTGGGCGGGGTGGTTGCAGATCTGCTTGAGCCCGGTCAGCAGCATCAGCACCAGCCCGCGGCGCGAGTCGGGGTCGGCGCGCTCGATGCGCTCCATCGTGTCGCGCACAAACGCCTCGTAGAGCACCACCTGCTCGCGGGTCAGGCTCAGCGGGTGGTCGGTCTCGGTCTTGGGCGGCAGCTCGGGGGCGATGCCGGGGTCGGACTTGCGCCGGCGCAGCAGGAACGGCGCGATCAGGTCGGCGAACTGGCGCGCCTTCGTCGGCTCCTCGCCCGTCTCGATCGGCGCGGCCCACACCCGGCGGAAGGCGTTGCGGCTGCCGAGCAGGCCCGGGATCGCCCAGTCGAGGATCGCCCACAGCTCGGTCAGGTCGTTCTCGACGGGGGTGCCGGTGAGCGCGACCCGGGCCTGGCTGGTCAGGGTGCGGAGCATCCGGGCGGTCGCGGCACGCGGGTTCTTCACGTGCTGGGCCTCGTCGGCGACCACGACCCCCCACGCCACCGGGCGCAGGCTCGAGGTCTCGGGGTCCTTCGCGTCGCTGCGCATCGTGCCGTAGGTGGTCAGCACGAAGCCGGGGTCGCCGTCGAGCCCCGCCTCGAGGTCGCCGAGGCTGCGGGCGGAGCCGTGGAAGCGCCGCACCGGCACGCCCGGCGCGAAGCGCCGCACCTCCGCCTCCCAGTTGCCGAGCAGGCTGGTCGGGCAGACCACCAGTGTCGGCAGTGACGGCAGCGGCTCGCGGCCCTCGGCGCGCGCGGCCTCGACCCGGTGCAGGTGCAGGGCGATGACCTGCACGGTCTTGCCCAGGCCCATGTCGTCGGCCAGGCAGGCCCCCAGCCCGTACGACGTCAGGTCGGCCAGCCAGGTCAGCCCGTGCCGCTGGTAGTCGCGCAGGGTGGCGGCCAGGCCCGCGGGCGGCTCCACCGGGTCGCGGGTGGCGGCGCTGGTGATCCGGTCGCGCACCTGCAGCAGGCTGGCGCCCACCACCACGCTCTCCTGGTTCTCGGCCCCGCGTTCGACGGCCGCGACGCCGGTGAGCGCGGAGGCCAGCGCCTCGGCGGGGCGGACCTCGCGGACCAGCCGCCTGCGGGCCCGGCGGGCCACCGCGGGGTCGACGACGGTCCACGCCCCGCGCAGCTTCATCACCGGCGAGGCGGCCTCGGCGAGCTGGTCCATCTCCTCGGGCGTGAGCGGGTCGCCGTGCAGCGCCACCTGCCACTGGAAGGCGAACATGCTCTCGGGCGTCAGCAGCCCGGTCTGCAGCGGCTCCTCGCGCGGGCCGGGGCTGCGGGGCGCCTTGTCGAGCACGGCGCGGGTGGTCAGCTCACGGCCCAGGCTCTTGGGCCACAGCACGTCGACACCGAGACCGGCCAGGGCGGCGACCCCGTCGTCGAGCAGGCTCACCAGCTCGTCGGAGTCGAGCGTCAGCTGGTCGGGGACCCGCAGGTCGAGCAGCCGCTCGAGCACCGGCCACGCCTCGGCGGCGGCGCGCAGCGCGATGGTGGCGTGGGTGCGGGCCCGCTCGCCGAAGCCGTGCACCTCGGGCTCGTCGAGCCACAGCGACGCGGCGTCGGTGACGTGCAGCGGGTCGCGCTCGTCGTGCACCTGCAGGACCACCCGCACGGTGCCGCCGAGCAGCTCCTCCTCGTCGGCCTCGACCCGCAGGCTGACGGTCACCAGGTGCGGCAGCCGGCCGGCGTGGCGGTGCCGGGCGATCCGGCGCTGCAGCCGGTCGCGGAAGTCGGCCGAGGGCTGCAGGCCGCCCTCCCCGGCGGCGGTCACCCCGGGGCGCTCGGCCGGCCCGGGCCGCGGCCGCGCCGGCCGGGAGGGCGCGACCGGGGCGCCGCGCGGCATCGCGTCGACCACGGCGTCGAGCACGCGGCGTACGACCTGCTCGGCCTCGGCCTCGTCGCAGCCCTCGTGGGCGCGGGCCCGGGCCAGCATCCGCACCCGGTCCTCGTCGTCGTCGCCCAGCGGGGCCACCCGCCACTGCGGCGGGCGGCCGTCGGCGGGCGCGGGCTCGAACGCGCCGGCCGCGACCACGCGCATGCCGAGCAGCACCGCGCCCGAGAGCAGCCCGACGCTGGGGTGCAGGTCGTCGCGGGCGTGGGCCTTGGTCAGCACCGGCAGGGCGGCGCGCACCGGCAGCGCCACGGTGCGCCGGGCGTCGACGAACTCCACGACGCCCTCGCGCGGCGGGTCGGCCGGCAGGAACGTCGCGGTGCCGGTGACCGGGACGAAGCTCACGTCCGCGACGCTAGCCCCCGCCACCGACCACGTGCCCGGGGGCGGGGCGCGCGCGTCCTAGGCTCGGGGGCCATGAGCATCCTCGACGCACCGCTGGCCCGCCTCGACGGCACCGAGGGCACCCTGCGCGACCTGACCGGCGGCCGGGCCGCGCTGCTGGTCAACGTCGCCAGCCGCTGCGGGCTGACTCCGCAGTACACCGGCCTCGAGCAGCTGCACGAGAGCTACACCGGGCGGGGCTTCACCGTGGTCGGGCTGCCCTGCAACCAGTTCGGCGGCCAGGAGCCCGGCAGCGCCGACGAGATCGCCACCTTCTGCTCCGCGACGTACGGCGTCACCTTCCCGATGAGCGAGAAGGTCGAGGTCAACGGCCCCTCGCGGCACACGGTCTACGAGGAGCTGACCCGTGTCCCCGACCAGGACGGCGAGGCCGGCGACGTGAGGTGGAACTTCGAGAAGTTCCTCGTCGCACCCGACGGCGCGGTCGTGGCCCGCTTCGGCCCGACGGTCGCGCCCGACGACCCGCGGCTGGTGGCGGCCGTCGAGGCCGTGTGCGGCTGACCCGCGCCTCCCGAGCCGCGACGTGACCCAACGCACGCGATATCCGCTCGCGCTGAGAGGACTCCCTACCTAGCCTTGGTCGGTGAGCACCGACACCGCGCCGACCCCGGCGCCCGCCCCGCGACCCGACGACGACAAGCTCGACAAGAACGTGCTGCTCGTGGCCGGCGTGGTCGTGCTGGGCGCGATCATGTCGATCCTGGACATCACCGTCGTCAGCGTCGCGCAGCCGACCTTCCAGGCCGACTTCGACGCCACCCCGGCGCAGACCGCCTGGACGATGACCGGCTACACCCTGGCGCTGGCCACGGTGATCCCGCTGACCGGCTGGGCGGCCGACCGCTTCGGCACCAAGCGCCTCTACATGCTCGCGGTGACCCTCTTCACCGCCGGCTCGCTGCTCTGCGCGGCCGCCACCACCGTCGAGATGCTGACCCTCTTCCGGGTGCTGCAGGGCCTGGGCGGCGGCATGCTGATGCCGCTGGGCATGACGATCATGACCCGCGCCGCCGGCCCGCACCGGATCGGCCGCGTGATGGCGGTGCTGGGCGTGCCGATGCTGCTCGGCCCGATCTTCGGGCCCATCCTCGGCGGCTGGCTGATCGACATCGCCTCGTGGCACTGGATCTTCCTGATCAACCTGCCGATCGGCATCCTCGCGCTCGTGTACGCCGCCAAGGTGCTGCCCGCCGACGCGCCCACCCCCTCCGAGCGCTTCGACTTCGTCGGCATGCTCCTGCTCTCGCCGGGCCTGGCCCTGTTCCTCTACGGCGTCTCCTCGATCCCCGAGGAGGGCACCGTGCTGGCGGGCAAGGTGCTGGTCACCGCGGCCCTGGGCCTGCTGCTGGTCACCGTGTTCGTGCTGCGCACGCTCAAGGCGCCGCCCGAGCACCCGCTGATGGACCTGCACCTCTTCCGCAACCGCACCCTGACCACCGCCGTGATCGCCATGTCGCTCTTCGCGATCGCCTTCTTCGGCGCCAGCCTGCTCTTCCCGCAGTACTTCCTCTTCCTGCGAGACGAGACCACCCTGGGCGCCGGCCTGCTGCTGGCCCCGCAGGGCATCGGCGCGATGCTGACGATGCCGGTCGCGGGCGTGCTGACCGACCGCATCGGCCCCGGCAAGATCGTGATGAGCGGCATCAGCCTGATCGTGGTCGGGATGGCGATGTTCACCCAGGTCTCGGTAGGCCCCGGCTCGGTCGAGCTCGGTGAGGCCTTCGCCAAGGTCGGCGACCCGTCGTACGCCTACCTGATCGGCGCGCTGTTCGTCATGGGCCTGGGCATGGGCGGCACGATGATGCCGATCATGACCTCGGCGCTGCAGACGCTCAGCGACCACGAGATCGCCCGCGGCTCCACGCTGATGAACATCACCCAGCAGGTCGCCGCGTCGATCGGCACGGCCGTCTTCTCGGTGCTGCTGACCAACGGCTTCAAGGACTCCCCGGCCGTCGGCCAGGCCCAGGCCGCGATGCGCGACGGCACCCCGGTCGAGCCGGGCGTGCTGGCCCAGGGCCTCTCCGACATGTCGGAGGCCTTCGGCAGCTCGTTCGTGGTGGCCACGGTGCTGGTGGCGCTGGTGCTGGTGCCGGCGTTCTTCCTGCCCCGCCGCAAGCCGGCCCGCCAGGTCGAGCCCGGCGCGCTGGTGCACTGAGGGCCGGGGTTGCCGCTGCACACGGGGCTCGAGCGCTGGCCGCAGGCAGCATGACGACCCCGTCCCTGGGCGGCTTTACAGATAACCGCCCGGAAGAGATATTTACTGTTATGGCCGTAGGTGACGAACTGATGAGGACGACCGAGGCCGCTGAGCGTCTAGGGCGTGTCTCCTAAAGAACGCGGGGTCGGGCCGGGATTGTTGACTCATGTCGCGTTCTGCTGTGCTGACTGACGCTCAATGGGCCCGTGTCGAGCCTCTGATGCCCTCGTCTGACGGGCAGAGGGGGCGGCCGTTCCGCGATCACCGACAAGTGATCGAGGGCATCGTCTACCGGCTCCGGACCGGGGTGGCGTGGCGAGACCTGCCGGAGTCCTTCGGACCGTGGCAGACGATCTGGAAGCGTCACAAGCGGTTCAGCACGGACGGGACCTGGGACAGAATTCACGCTCGCCTGGTTTCTGAGGCCGACGCCGCTGGAGCCGTGGAATGGAACGTCTCGGTCGACTCCACGATCAACCGCGCTCACCAGCACGCCACCACGTTGAGCCGGGTCGAGGTCCCAGCCGGGCGCCGCACAGGGGGCTGAACCGAACTACAAGGATCTGCGGGCCGAGCCTCCCGACCATGCCCTCGGTCGCTCGCGCGGCGGGATGTCGACCAAGATCCATCAGCTCGTCGACGGACAGGGCCGCCCACTGGTCATCGCGCTGACACCAGGCCAGTCCGGCGACTCGCCCATGCTCAAGCCTCTCCTGTCGCACCTGGCCGTCAAGCGAATGGGGCCAGGGCGGCCGCGCACCCGCCCGGATGCGGTGCTCGGCGACAAGGCCTACTCCTCACGCGCGATTCGCACCGAGCTGCGATCACGAGGTGTCCGAGCGGTCATCCCGCAGCCTTCGGACCAGATCGCCCACCGCAAGCGTCGCGGCTCGGCCGGCGGCCGGCCGCCGGCATTCGACGCCACGACCTACAAGGGGCGCAACGTCATCGAGCGATCCTTCAACGACCACAAACAGTGGCGCGGTCTGGCTACCCGCTACGACAAACTCGCCGCGGTCTACCGAGGAGGCGTGGTCCTACGCGCCATCACCATCTGGCTTCGCGAATAGGGAGACACGCCCTAGCTGCGGGTCCTCACGCGCGAGGTCGCGCAATTCCCGCGCCCGCCGACGCGGCCCGCGCGGGTCGGCCAGCGGGCTGTACGGCAGCCGCCGCTGGACCGACCACTCGCGCCGGTTCTGCGCCGCGCTCGACACCACCACGTGGTCCGGCGCGATCCGCTGGCACAGCGGGTTGTGACACCGGTGCCCGAGCAGCCGCGCCTGCGCGAGCGCCTCCACTCCGTTCATCACCGCGAACGCGAACCGGTGCGCGATGATCACGCGCCCCGGGGCGTACCAGAACCGGCCATGGCCGCCGCCGTCCGTGCGCTCGCGCTCGGACCGACCGGCAACCGCCCCGGTCCACCACAGGCACTCGCTGCCCGGCACCGTCGCCACCTTGGCCCGGTACCGCGCGAGCACCCGCGCGTCCGCGATCGCCGCTGCCACCGCCGCGAGGCCGGCGTCATCCAGCCGCCGTACCGGCACTCACTCCCCCACCCTGGGCCGCCGCCGAATTCGTCGGCCCGCTCGACTCGCCCGCCGTGTCGGCGCCGTCGTCCCCCGCCAGTCGCCGCAGCCGCGTCGCCTCCCGCACGGAGATCTCCTCCCCGCACCACTCGACCGCCTCGCTCAGCGTCAGACCCTCGGCCTCGGTCATTTGACGCAGCGCCGCTCCCGCGCGCTGCTCGGTGTCGGCCACCGCCGCATCGCGTTCCTCGACCGCCGTCAGGACCTGCACCGCCAGGTTCTCTAGCCGCCGCTCCCGCTCGGCGCGTTCCTTGCGCTGCCGCGCCACCGCGTCATGCGCCTTCCTCCGTGCCCGCTGCTTGATCGTCTGCTGACTCATCTGGTCATCCCTAGCTCAGGTCGATTCGAACTCTGACAGTGACCTACGACAGTGAGCCCGCCTCTGGCGATCACTCACCACCCACCAGCCCTCGCTCCCGCACCCCGAACAAGCCCTCATCGCGACCGACGACCGCGCACCATCCAGCCCGCTCCACCCTGAACATGACCACGCACCACCGAGCCACCCCGTAAACCCCATCCCGATCCGAACCTCCAAGTGCCACGTTCCACGAGCGGCGCGCCGGAAGCACGCGGTGAGCGCACGCTGGTCGACGCCGGAGGACGTCCGGGCGAAGGTACGCCGACGCTGGGACGATGGGTCGCTGCTGCGGGCTCTCGCCGCCGGTGAGGACTTCCCCGTCGTGGACGTCGCCCTGCGCGGGCCGGGTCCGGCGGAGATCGGAGCCGACCTCGACGCGGTCCGGGCCTGGGTCGCGCGGCTGGAGAAGGTCGCTGGAGCTCGGTATCGCCTGGTCCACACCACCATCGGCGGACGCCACGTGGGCCGCAACGAGATTCCCGCCCGTGCTGTGGTGGAGAGCTACGCCCAGGCATGGGCGCTGCTGGGGGTCGCTGCGGAAGTCGATCGCTTCACCGAGGTCGAGGCGCTGGTCGCCGATCACCCGAGGGTGCGGGCATGGGTGCTCTCCCACCCGCACAAGGCGCTCGGCCTGGAGGCCGAGTGGCCGCGGCTGCTGGCGGCGTACGACTGGCTCGACGCGCAGCGCGGCTCCGGCAGGTACCTCCGTGAGATCAGCGCGCCCGGTGTCGACACCAAGTTCGCCGAACGCCATCGGCCGACGCTCGCCGCCCTCCTCGGAGTCTCGACCACGGCGATCGGCTTCCTCACCGACCTCGGGCTCCGGGCGAAGCCCGAGCTGGTGCGGCTGCGCGTCTCCCCCGGCCTTGGTCTGCCCGCGCCGCTGACCGAGCTGGCCGTCCGCGGCGACGAGTTGGCCGCGCTCGACCTCCGCCCCCGCACCGTGCTCGTCTGCGAGAACGAGATCACCTACCTCAGCGTGCCCATCCCCCTGGACGGTGCCGTGCTCTGGGGCAAGGGCTTCGAGGTCGACCGCATCGGCCGCCTCCCGTGGCTGGCCGGGGCCGACGTCGTCTACTGGGGCGATCTCGACACCCACGGCTTCGCCATCCTCGACCGGCTGAGGGCCTGGCTGCCGCACACACGGTCGGTTCTCATGGACCGCTCCACGCTGCTGCGCCACCGCGATCGCTGGGGCAGCGAGCCGACGCCCACGGCCGCCGCCCTCACGCGCCTCACTCCCACCGAGCACGAGGTGTACGACGACCTGGTCGCCGACCGACTCGGTGAACGGGTGCGGCTCGAACAGGAGCGGATTGACTGGGCCTGGGCGGAGCAGCACTTCCCCGCGTGAGTCACCTGACCGGGCCAATCAGCAGTAAAACGGTCACCTCTTTCGCCGAACGCTCGAGCATCAACAGCCGGTCCGGCTGTTCCGATGCGAGGATGCCGACAGCAGCCGGCACGGTCGCTGACGGACACCGACGAGGAAGGTCCAGCCATGGAGCTCATCCCAGGCAACACCCTGATCACGGCGACCCCGCAGGAAGGGCGAGAGCTCGCCCTCGCCGTGGCACGCAAGAGCATCGGCGCCATCCAGCCCGACGCCGATGTCCGAAAGACGCTGCGTCCGGGGTACGCCTCCGACGCGGAGGCGCTCACCATGGCAGCACACGTGGTGGCCGTCGAGTTCGCCACCATCGCCGCCGCGAACGACTACTGGCGCAATCAGCCCTGATGGGTGTGGAACAGCCGCGCGGCTGACGACGGGCGGGCCTGCCCGCCCTAGTGCGAGGGGAGCTCGCCGGTGAGGCGCCCGTGCCGCTCGGCGCTGGCCTGGTTGAGCCCGACGATCTGGACCGTCTTGCCCTTGCGCTCGTACTTGGTCGCGATGGCGTCCAGCGCCGCCACGGTCGAGGCGTCCCACACGTGCGACTGGGACAGGTCGATGACCACGCGGTCGGGGTCATCGGCGTACTCGAACTGGGTGTAGAGATCGTTGCTGGAGGCGAAGAAGAGCGCGCCGCTGACGGTGTAGACGGCCGTGACAGCCCCGTCTGCGCCCTCGACGAGCTCGCGGTGGGTGTCGGTGAGGTGGGCGACCCGGCGGGCGAACAGGGTCATGGCGACCAGCACACCGACGCCGACGCCGATCGCGAGGTTGTGGGTCCCGACGGTCACGGCGACGGTGGAGACCATCACCAGCGTCTCCGACTTCGGCATCCTGCGCAGGGTGGCGGGTCGGACACTGTGCCAGTCGAAGGTGCCCACCGAGACCATGATCATCACCGCGACCAGCGCAGCCATCGGGATGAGCGCGACGATGTCGCCGAACCCGACCACGAGGACGAGCAGGAAGACGCCTGCGAGGAACGTGGAGATCCGGGTGCGGGCACCGGAGACCTTCACGTTGATCATGGTCTGGCCGATCATGGCGCAACCACCCATGCCGCCGAAGAAGCCGGTGATGACGTTGGCGGCTCCCTGACCCCACGCCTCGCGGGTCTTCTCGGAGTGGGTGTCGGTGATGTCATCGACCAACTTCGCCGTCAGCAGCGACTCCAGCAGGCCCACCAGCGCCATCGCGAGCGCGTAGGGGGCGATGATCTCCAAGGTCTGCAGGTTCAAGGGCACATCGGGGATGAAGAGCGACGGAAGGCTGTCGGGGAGCTCGCCTTCACCACCGACATCCGGTACGTCGAGCGCGGCCAGGAGGGTGAAGCCGGTCAGGGCCACGATGGCGACGAGGGGCGCCGGGACGACGTTCGTGACCTTCGGGAGCGCCACCATGACGGCGATGCCGACCGCGATCATCGGGTAGACCAGCCATGGCACGTCGACCAGGTGCGGCACCTGGGCGAGGAAGATCAAGATCGCCAGGGCGTTGACGAAGCCCACCATCACCGAGCGCGGGATGAACCGCATCAGGCGGGCGACGCCGGCCAGCCCGAGGACGATCTGGAGGACACCGGCCAGCAGGACGGTGGCGATCAAGTAGTCCATGCCGTAGTTGCGCGCGACCGGCGCGATCACCAGAGCGACGGCCCCCGTGGCGGCGGAGATCATCGCCGGCCGACCGCCCAGGAAGGCGATCGAGACAGCCATCGTGAAAGAGGCGAAGAGTCCGACTCGTGGGTCGACGCCGGCGATGATCGAGAAGGAGATCGCCTCGGGGATGAGGGCCAGCGCGACCACCAGACCAGCGAGGACTTCGGTGCGCAGCAGCTTGGGTGAGCGCAGTGCGGCGCGCACGGTGGGCTCAGGGTGATGAGTCAGGGTGGTGCTCAAGAGCACGGCTCCATTCGGGGCGGCAGAGGTCAGCGCCGGGGGGCTGGGCAAAAAGCCCGCACGACTTGGATCTGAGTTGAGGTGGTGCACCATGGGCGCATCCCGGCTTTCGCCGGCAAAAGTCTGTGCATCACTCTAACCTCACGTAACGTGAGAGTTGAACTCGAGGACCGTGAAGGGAGGCCCGCCCTGACCAGCGAGCCATCCGCGGCCTCCCCCGCCGTCATGCAGATCGGCGAGGTCGCCGCCCGCACCGAGCTGTCGCTGCGGAGCCTGCGTCACTGGGAGGAGGTCGGGCTGCTGCGGCCCTCGGGGCGCACGGAGGGAGGCTTCCGCCTCTACACCGAGGCCGACGTCGAGAGGATCCTGGTGATCCGGCGGATGAAGCCCCTCGGGTTCACCCTCGATCAGATGAGCGCCGCGATGCGTGACATCGAGGCGTTGCGCGACCGAAACCGTCCGGCGGAGCATGACCAGGCGCGGGCGCGGTTGGCTGCGATCCTCGCGGAGGCCGCCGACCGTCGCGTGAAGCTCGAGGCTCAGCTGGGGATGGCTGACGAGTTCCTTCGTGAGCTCAACCGGGAGCTCACCTGACGCGTTGCCGGCGGACGCCCGGTTGGATCAGCCAACGTCAACTGCGACGAGCAGAACCAGTACGAGCGTGCCGAACGCCAAGGCTCCGTGCAGGTGCACCGCGGATGACGGGATCTGCTGCTCGGCCAGGTCACGCTTGCGGCGCTCCACCTCAGCACGCGACCCACGCCGGTCAAGGCGCCACCGCAGGAACATCAATGTTCCTCCGGAGGCCGCGAGGACGAACACCACCAACCCCGCCCAGGCGAGTCCGTCGCTCCCCTGCAACACGTAGATGATCCACACGGCGATGCCCACCAGCGCGAGAAATCCGTGGCCCAGCACCGCCCAGGACGGCAGTCGGCTCCGAGTTGCGGTGGACGCCGGTCGGCCGGTCCGCAGCAGCAGTCCGGCCATGTACGAGCCCACCATGGCGGTGAGCACGGCGAAGGCAAGTGCGGTGAGTTCCATGCCGACCGTTGCCCACGTGGCACCACCTCAAACCGAGGCACGCAGGACAAGCCGTTGGCCGATCAGAAGAGGATCAGGATCAGGGCCAACGACGTACCGAGAGCGATGGCAGTGGAGGCCGCCGCCAGGCAGAGCACCCGGGGCGGGACGGGCCACAGGTCGCGCAGGCGCAGGCCGACACCCAGACCGAACATGCCGCCAGCCAGCAGCACGGTGGTCGCCGTGTCGGCGAGATCGAGTACGGCGACGGGCAGCGGCGCCATCGTTCGGATTGCGGCCATCACCGCGAAGCCGAGAATGAACCCGGGGACCATCGGCGAGGTCCCGCTCGCGGCGTGGGCTCGGCCGGCCAGCCAGGAGACGGGCGCGAGCATCGCCACTCGACCCAGCTTGATCAGCATGGCGAAGGCGACCGCGTTGCCGCCGATGAGGGAGGCGGCGGCGGCGACCTGGGCCACCTCGTGGATGCTGGCTCCCGCCCAGACGGCCGACTGCACGTCGGTGAGTCCGAGCAGGGCCGCCGCCCAGGGCACGAAGCCGATCATCAGCCCGCCGAAGACCGTCACCATGGCCACGGCAAGAGCGACATCTCGTTGGCGGGCGCGTACGACGTCGCTCACGGCCGCGATGGCGGCCGCGCCGCAGATGGAGAACCCAGCGGCCAGGAGCGTCACGAGCCCAGCGTCCAGTCCCATCCGAGTACCGAACCAGCGGGTCAGGAAGTAGGTCACGCTCACCGTGACGACCACGACCAGTACGCCGGTGACACCGACCCGGGCGATCTCCTGGAACGGGAGACGCAATCCCAGCAGGACCACTCCGGCTCTGAGCAGCCCCTTGGTGACGGCCGCCTGGTCGGCCAAGAACTCAGAGCTGACCCAGCCCGAGTTGGCGAGCACGGCCCCGAACAACAGCGCCAGGAGCAACGCGCCCAGCATCGGCACCACGTCGCTGAGCAGCATCGCGAGTACGGCGGCTGCCAGCGGCGGAAGGTAGGCGCGACCCCGGGCCACCGGAGCCATCAGGGTGACGAGCATGGTTGGACCCTCTCCCGCCGAGAGCGCCTTGCGAACCCCCTGATCGGTGGCGACCTATAGGATTTGGTGATGACTCGTGACCCGGACCTGGAGACGCTGCGCCTGCTCGTCGCGGTCTCGGAGTCGACCAGCCTCAACGCCGCCGCACGCACGCGCGGCCTGAGCCAGCCGGCCGCCAGCGCCCGGGTCAAGGAGTTCGAGGCGCGGTGGCAGGTCGCGATCCTGCACCGTTCCGCCCGCGGGTCGAAGCTGACCCGCGACGGCGAGGCCGCCGTCGCCTGGGCCCGGGAGCTCCTACACGCGGCTGACACGATGGTGGCCGCGATGCACACGCTCGCCTCGCAACGCCATGCCGCAGTGGTGGTCGCAGCCAGCCTGACCATCGCCGAGCAACTGCTGCCGCGGTGGCTCGGCGAGCTCCACGTCAGCCATCCAGACATTCAGCCGGAGCTCCGGGTCGTCAACTCCGAGGCGGTGGCAGCGGAGGTGCGAGCCGGCAACGTCGACATCGGCTTCATCGAGTCCTCCTTGTTCCCGGTAGGGCTGGCCCGTGCGGTCGTGGGACACGACCAGCTGGAAGTCGTCGTAGCCAGAGACCACCGTTGGGCTCGCCGCTCGACGCCCTTGACCCGAGATGAGCTCGCTGCCGCACGTTGGGTGTTGCGCGAGCCCGGCAGCGGCACCCGCAGCACCTTCGAGTCGGCGCTGCGGCGACAGCCCGAGATCGCCCTGGAAGGTTCCTCCACCGCCGCACTGATCGGCGCCGCCGTGGCGGGAGTGGGACCTGCCGTCGCCTCCAGACTCGCCGTGCGCGCCGAACTGGAGACCGGACGCCTACGGGCGGTGCCCACCGAACTCGACCTGCGGAGGCCGCTGACCGCGGTCTGGCGGAGCGGCGAACGCCTCAGCGAGGCAGCCAGCCTGCTGCTGTCGACGGCCACCAGGGCCTCCGACGACGGTCGAAGTCGGCGGCAGTCCTGATGTCTCACCCAGCCCTGCTCTGAGCTGAGGGCGGATCCTGCGTCTAACGCTTCGCTCTGCTCGATGAGGGCGGCTTGTCGTTGCGCGGCGCGACGATGGCTGCGGGTGTCTGGAGCACCCCGTCGTAGCCCACTACGTCGCTCTCCCTCGGCATCCACGCGCGATGTCGTTCGCCCACCCACTCGGCGCCGTCGTACTCCGCGATTCCCCAGTCGACGCCGTCGGGGATGCAGATCACGACGAGTTCGGCGTGCGGGCCACTCGCATGCCGGCCGAGGCGCTCGACCACGTCGACAAGGCGGGCATCATCTCTGGCAAGCGCGTTTTCCCCGATGACCCGATAGGCTTCATGAACGACGGCTCATCGTCCATCTCAAGTCCAAGCGCAGAAGCGGCCTCGCGCGAGAGAGCGAAGCCTCCCGGCTTAGCGTTCACAACGATCCTCTGCACGGCCAGCTCCTTCGTGTCTTGTCCCGAACGACGTTACGGAACAGCACCGACACAGCCAACCGATGCGCTGCTGCGCCCAGCGCGGTCGGATTCTTGTCGCAGCCGACGGCGGTCGGCAGCTCCCGCGCCGGCGAGAAGCGCCGCAGCGTGCGCGAGGGGACGCGCTGCAGAGAGGCTCATAGCGAGAGCCCACGGGCCCGCGCGACGCTTGGCGATCTCGCGCTGCAGCCGCTCCTCGTCTTTGAGGAACAGAGAAGGCTGATCCCGTGGTCGAAGATCCCGCTTGGCGCCGGGGAATGCTGGAAGGACACATCATCCGTCCCAGCCTTTAGCTGAGTTCGCGCGCCCAGTCGGTGAAGAACGTCTGGGCGTTCGAGAGATCGTCAGCGGCGAGTGGGATCTCCTGGTCGTCGAAGCGTTCGATGGTCTTGGTCATCTGGGCCAGCACGCTGAGGTCGAAGCCCGCGTCGAGCGTCCGCGCCTGCTCGATGAGGGCCTCTTTGCCGAAGTGGTGTGCGAGTACGTAGATGTCGGCGAAGTCGCGAGCCTCGGCCCGGCCAAAGAGAGCCAGCAGCTTCCGGCCGGCGAGTTCGAGTGGCGCCAGGGTGGGGCCGAGGACGGTGATGGTCGGTCTGCTGTGGGGTGGGGAGTCGATGGCGAGGTCGACCAGGGTCTCCTCCCCCGCCCGGGTGACGACCATCCGGCAAAACGTGGGTCCATCCTGGATCAGGTCCACGCCGCAGTCCCGTTCGCGAAGCGCCTGCACGAAGGCGTCCTTGGCCGGCGTCACTGACGTGGTGGGTGTCGCGGCGAACAGGTCGAGGTCTTCGGTGGGCCGGTCGATGAGGCCTGAGGCGAGGAGCGCGGCACCGCCGGCGACGACGTAGCCCTCGGCTGCGTCGAGGCCGAAGAAGACGGCGGCGAGATCGACCTGGAGATCCGTGAGCTGTTGGGGGCGATCCATCAGGCGACCTTCCCGGTGGTCTCACCCGTAGCGACGGCATGCCACGCGGTGCGGATGGCGCGCGGGAGCACGAGCTCGTCCCACAGGTCGGCCAGCAGCGCGCCGTCGACGTAGGTGAGGACGTCGTCGGGCCGGCCCTCGCGCAAGACGATCTCGTACACCCGGGCCCGTTGGCGGCGGTCGCGCAGCTCGTAGCGGCGGGCTCCGTCGGACCAGTTCAGGTGCAGCGGGAGTTCCACGGTGGCCAGGGCGCGGTGGAGCGGCAGCCTGGGTAGCGCGGTGGGGACCTGGACCGGGCGGCCGCGGTCGACAGCGACGTGCCGGAACTCGATGCGGGGGGTGATGGCGAGGTCATATCCCGCGGCGGCGACGATCCTGGCTGCGGTGGCCAGGGTGGGCGACTTCCGGTCGTGCTCGTATGCCGACAGCGTGGGCCGAGAGGTACCTGAGATCTCGGCCAAGGCGGCCTGAGACAGGCACGCCTCGTCGCGGGCCTGTCTGATCACGTTTCCTTGAGCCATATCCATATAGTATCCGATCGGATACTTACCTTGACAGCGCAGCTATCGGACGAGCGTGTCAGTGACGGTCCAGCCGACGATAGTCGTGAGGTTCCACTCTGCGCCCCCTGCGGCGAGCGGCGGGAGCGCTCACCGTGCGCGACAGCGCTGTCCGGATGGCCAGTCACTAAGTGGACACTCGATCAAGTCTCTAAATGTTTTCAGGCTCGGAATCCGTGGATTCCGAGCCTGAACTTTGTAGCGGGGGCAGGATTTGAACCTGCGACCTCTGGACGCCGTCGAGGGCGTCGCGACTACTTCGGTCCTGGATCGGAAGCTACCGATTCGCACGGTGTGGTGAGGGATGCGCCCTCGCGTCCGATCTCAGGATACCCGCCTGGCACCGAGTAGCGCGGGCCCAATGTGGACCGTAAGTGGTACCGGGTCGAATCCCCTGTCAGCCTTCGGCGGGCGCTCCGCGAGCATCGCGCTGGCCACGGTCGTAGGCCTCAATCCCGCCCTCGAACCAACAGTGCGTCGCTAACTGGATGAACGCGGCGTCTACGCCGAGAGCGTCGACGTTCTTGCCAGCGTCGTGCAGCAACGCGGCCAGCATCGGGTTGTCCGGGCTTGGCCACGGCGGCTCAGGCATCTTCGCCGCTCGCGGAGTCGGCCAACTCCCGTCGCATGTCCTGCTCCCAGGTGTAAGTCTCAGCCTCTACCCACGGATCCTGCTCGGTCACAGCTTCAGACTGCCACGACCCACCCACCTCGCGACCGCGACGGGCGAAGTCCGGGTGAGTGCGACCTTCGCGGCTACTAGACGATTCCCGTAGGGCCGGTGTCTGGCCAGACTCGGTCCAGGTGATCGGCGGGGAGCTCTCCACGCGGCTGCCCACCGGCTGTTCTGGTGTGGCTCACTATCGGTCTGCAGCCCGCCGATCACCGTGACGAGGCATGGCTCAAGAAGGGACTGCCCTGCTCGTAGTAGCAATGCCCACTGGCGGCGGCGATGACGCCGACCGCGGGACCGCACCTCGAGCGACCTTCTTCCTTGATCACGACAGCGCTTCGGTGCGCGACTTCACCGAGCAGGTGATCGCCGGCGCGTCGAGCCCTCGTGAGCGAGCGAGCCTCCTCTTCGCAGCGGTCCGGGACAGGGTCTGGTACGACCCCTACTCGGTGTCCCGAGATCCTGCGCACTACCGGGCGAGCTACGTGCTCGAGGCGGGCCGCGCCTACTGCGTTCCCAAGGCGGTGCTTCTGACCGCGGTGCTGCGGGCCGTGGGCATCCCCGCCCGGCTGGGCTTCGCTGACGTCCGCAACCACCTGCAGACCGACACCTTACGGGCCGTCATGGGTGGCACGGACCTGTTCGTGTACCACGGGTACTGCAGCGTCCACCTCGACGGGCGATGGATGAAGGCGACGCCGGCCTTCAATGTCGAGCTGTGCGAGCGCTTCGACGTGCCCCCGGTGGACTTCGACGGACAGAGCGACGCGCTCATGCACGCCTTCACCCTCCGACGGCACCCGGCACATGGAGTACGTGCGGGACCACGGCAGCTTCGACGACCTCCCGCTGGACCGGATCCAGACGGCCCTCGAGCAGACCTACGGCCGCATGGCCCCCGGCGTCGGGCTTGCCGACGACGCCTTCATTGGTCCTGGGAACGCCGGGGAGGCCGGCGAGCATGCACCCGTGGACCCGTCAGGAAGCTCGGACTGAGCACTCTCGCCTCAACGGACCTCGTGCTCACGTCGGAAGTGGCTCGGTGAGCTGCCGGTCCATTTCTTGAAGGCGTGCGAGAAGTTGGTGAGATCGCTGTAGCCCAGCTCGTTGGCGACCTCGCCGACCGACGTGGAGGGGTCGAGAAGCCGCTTCCTGGCGCGGTCGACCATCGACTGCTGCAGCAGCTCGCGGAAACTGGTCCCCTCAGCGGCGAGGCGCCGTTTCAGGGTGCTCGAGGACATCGAGAACTCGTCCGCGACGGACTGGATCGTCCTTGCCCCGGACCCGTCGTCGAGCAACGCCCAGACTCTGCGGGTGAACTCCGGGGTGTCGGCTCGGCACGCGAGCGCCTGCTGGAGCTCGGTGACGGCGAGTTCGTAGGAGATCGGGTCGGGGAAGCGGCAGGCAGCCTGAAGCGTCCTCGCGGGCATGTGCAGGTAGGAGAAGGGGGCGTCGAACTCGAGCCGGGACCGGCTCGCGGCCTCTCGGGGTAGCACGCTCGGCTCCGGCCAGTGGCTGTGCATGGTTGCCTCCGAGGCCTCGACGACCACCAGGTCGATCAGCCGTAGGAGTGCCAGTCCGCAGTAGGTGACGACCAGACAGTCGAGATCGGGGTCGCCTGCGTTCCCCGACAGCCGGATCGTCAGGTCGTCCTGCTGCGGTTGGAACTGCGTGGTGACCGCGTTGGTGATCAAGGGCAGATAGGTCAGCAGCTCCACGACTTCTTCGACGGTGCACGCGCTGACCAACGGGACACTCAACGGTCCGAAGGATGTGAGCTGCGCGTGTTCTGCGCAGGCGATCCCGAGCCGGGTGGCCTGCTCGATGTCGAGGTCGGGATAGACCTCGCGGAACCATCGCAGCGGTGCCTCGCCCTGGGTCCGGATGAGAGCCAGCTCACCGGTTCCCTCGCGCGCCATGATGACGCGAAAACGCTCGACGGCGTCCGCGTCGATCGCCGGACTGCTCAGCAGTTGCACGAAGGCCAGCGACGGGACGCCTGGCTCGTCTGTCCTCACAGGCAATCCTCACGTGATCCGAATTCACAACATACTGACACGATACGACATGGCTTTGCCGGGGACAGTCGACAACAATCATCATCGAAACGTCTATCCGGTAGGCAAAGGTAGGAGAATTGTCGATGGCAGTGGTCACCTTCATGTCGCACGATGGGGAGCAGCACGAGGCCCCGCTCGAGGAGGGCAGCTCGCTGATGCAGGTGGCGACGAACAACGCCATCCCGGGCATCGATGCCGACTGCGGCGGCGAGGCCGCATGCGGCACCTGCCACGTGATCGTTGATCGCGCCTGGGCCGACAAGGTCGGCCGGTCCGGTCCCGAGGAGGAGGAGATGCTGTCGATGAACCCCGAGCGACAGCCGACGTCTCGCCTGTCGTGCCAAGTCAAGGTCTGCAAATCGTGGGACGGCTTGACGGTGCAGTTGCCCGAGTTCCAGATGTAGCAGGAGGGTCAAGCCCGATGAAGTTCCCAGAAGTGAAGATCCCAGAAACAGTGAAAACGAAGGTGGAGTCCGCCATCCCCCTGGAGCGACAGATCCAGGGCGCGCGCCTCTACGACAAGGGCCGGCGTTGGGTCACCGGCGCGAACGGGCCGATGTTCGTCGAGGCCCGGATCCCGCCGGTCGAAGAGGTCCCCCTCGCCGAGATCGACCTCAGCAACCCGTTCCTCTACCGACAGGGGCGGTGGGCGTCCTACTTCGAACGTCTGCGCAACGAGGCTCCGGTCCACTACCAGCCCCACAGTCCCTTCGGCCCGTTCTGGTCGGTGACGCGTCACGCCGACATCATGGCGGTGGACAAGAACCACGAGGTCTTCTCCGCCGAGCCTCTCATCGTCATCGGAACACCCCCGCGGTTCATGGACGTCGCGATGTTCATCGCCATGGACCCGCCCAAGCACGACATACAGCGGCGCGCCGTACAAGGTGTCGTCGCACCGAAGAACCTCCACGAGATGGAGGACCTCATTCGCGAGCGCGTCAGGGACGTCCTGGACAACCTGCCCGTCAACGAACCGTTCGACTGGGTGAGCACGGTGTCGATCGAACTGACCGCCCGCATGCTGGCCACGCTGTTGGACTTCCCCTTCGAGGAGCGGCACAAGCTCGTCGAGTGGTCGGACCTGGCAACCTCGATGGAGCAGACCAACGGCGGCCCGGCCACTACCGACAACGACGAGCTGTTCCGGGGCATGCTCGAGATGGCGCGAGGACTCACTGAACTCTGGCACGACAAGGCCGCCCGGCTCGCGGCCGGCGAAGAGCCCGGGTTCGACCTGGTCACGATGCTGCAGAGCGATGAGAGCACCAAGGACCTGATCAAGCGTCCGATGGAGTTCATCGGCAACTTTGTTCTGCTGATCGTGGGCGGCAACGACACCACACGCAACTCGATGAGCGGCGGAGTTCTTGCACTCAACCAGTTCCCCGACCAGTTCGAGAAGCTCAAGGCCAATCCGGACCTGATCCCGAACATGGTCTCGGAGATCATCCGCTGGCAGACGCCGCTCGCGTACATGCGGCGGATCGCGAAGACCGACACCATGCTGAACGGTCAGTTCATCCGCAAGGGCGACAAGGTGGTGATGTGGTACGCGTCCGGCAACCGCGACGAGACGGTGTTCGAGCGGCCGGACGAGCTGATCATCGACCGTCGCAACGCCCGCAACCACATCGCTTTCGGCTTCGGCGTGCATCGGTGCATGGGCAACCGGTTGGCCGAGCTGCAGCTGCGGATCCTCTGGGAGGAGCTGCTCCCGCGCTTCGAGAGGATCGATGTGGTCGGTGAGCCGCAGTACGTGCAGTCCAACTTTGTTCGCGGCATCAGCAAGCTGATGGTCGAGCTCACCCCCAAGGGCAGCGGATGAGCTCAGGGCGCGCGGTGGTGGTCGGCGCCAGCCATGCCGGGGTGCAGCTGGTCACCAGCCTCCGCCGAGAGGGTTGGTCGGGTGAGATCGTGCTGGTCGGTGACGAGTCGGCGCTGCCGTACCAAAGGCCTCCGTTGTCGAAGGCATATCTGGCCGGGAAGTGCTCGCTGAAGGAGCTGGCCATCCGGTCGGAGGACTTCTACGTCAAGCAGGACGTCGAGCGGGTGACTGCCAGCGTGCAGGAGATCGACCGGCCGGCGGGCGAGCTCGTGCTCGGCACCGGGGACCGCTTGTCCTATGACGCTCTTGCTCTGTGCACGGGAGCGCACCCCCGACGTCTCCGCGCCGAGGGTGCCGACCTCGACGGGGTGCACTACCTGCGTCAATCGTCGGGGGTGGAGCGGATCCGCGAGGACGCGATCCCCGGGCGCAACGCCGTCATCGTGGGTGGTGGGTACATCGGGCTGGAGACCGCCGCCTCGCTGCGCTCGTTGGGCCTCCACGTCACGGTCCTCGAGGCCGCAGACCGGGTCCTCGAGCGGGTCACTGCCCCTGAGGTGTCGGCCTTCTTCACACGGATCCACCAAGAAGAGGGCGTCGACGTGAGGACGAACGCCTCGGTAGAGGCCCTGGTCGGCGACACCCGCGTGCGAGAGGTGGTGCTGGCCAGTGGCGAGTCGGTCCAAGCGGACTTTGTGATCGTCGGGATCGGGATCGAGCCGACCACCGAACTCGCCGAGGCAGCCGGCCTGGTCGTGGACGACGGGATCCTCATCGACGCCCACGCCCGCACCAGTGACCCTGACATCGTGGCGGCCGGGGACTGTACGTCGCAGGACATCCCCCGCTACGGCCGACGAATCAGGCTGGAGTCGGTCCCGAGTGCAGTGGAGCAGGCCAAGGTGGCAGCGGCGACTATCTGTGGAAATGACAAGGAGGTGGCGGCGCTCCCGTGGTTCTGGTCGGACCAGTATGACCTCAAGCTCCAGATCGCGGGACTCAACACCGCCTATGACGACATCGTCATGAGCGGTGACCCGACCCGTGACCGCGACTTCACCTGCTACTACCTCCGGAAGGGCGAGCCGATAGCTGCTGACTGTGTCAACCGTCCCCGGGACTTCATGACCACCAAACGCATGCTCACCCAGGGGACTGCGGCCGACATGGCCGCCCTGACAGCGGAGGTGGCGGTGTGAGAAGCCGCAGTGACCGCTGGTCGTGGTCACCATCGAGCCATTGCCCGCCGAGGTGAGCAAGGATGGCTTGGAGGTCGACGGTCTGGACGGCGATGGGAGTCCTGCGTATCGTTCCGGACTTGCGTGACTCGGGTCGGTCCGCGGGCGCGAGAGGCGTCCCCAGAGACGCCCGCGGGCCTGCGTGGTGGCTGGCGTTGCTCGTCTGCAAACCGCTGCTGCTGCTGGGCAGGAGAGCGGACTGGCGCGGTACGGAGCGCCTGCCCGGGTCGGGAGGCGTGGTGCTGGCGGCCAACCATGTCTCCCAGGCCGACCCGCTGTTCCTGGGGGAGATGATCCTCGCCCAGGGCCGGACCCCCCGGTTCATGGCCAAGGCGAGCCTGTTTCAAAGTAGAGCAGTCGGCTGGTGGTTCCGGTCGGCCGGCCACGTCGAGGTCGATCGGTCCGACGGCCGGTCAGGGATCCGTGCCGCGGTCGAAGCCGTGGAGCGTGGCGCTCTTGTCGTGGTGTATCCGGAAGGATCGATCACAAAGCGACCGGATGGACGTCTGATGTCGCTCAGGTCGGGTGCTGTCCGCATCGCACTCGAGACGTCGGCTCCATTGATTCCCGTTGCTCAATGGGGCGTGCAGGCGATCGTGCCAGCCTACGAAGGGAGGGTGGTGCTGGGCCGCCGCCGTCGTCGGGTCACCCTG
This sequence comes from Nocardioides salarius, assembly GCF_016907435.1. Classification (NCBI taxonomy): domain Bacteria; kingdom Bacillati; phylum Actinomycetota; class Actinomycetes; order Propionibacteriales; family Nocardioidaceae; genus Nocardioides; species Nocardioides salarius. The sequence continues at coordinate 2,047,262 of NZ_JAFBBZ010000001.1, forward strand.
CTGGTCGGGGACCCGGTGCAACTCGAGGACCTCCGAGAGTTGCCGAGGGCGACGGCAGTCGCTGTAGGGGTGCAGAGGCTTCAGGACACCCTCGCCGTCATGGTCGACCAACTGGCCCACGAGCACGCTAGGAGCGTGCGGGCGTGTCCAGGTCAGTGACGCGAGTCGGTCGCGAGACACGAATCGCTAACCTCTCTGACATGCGGGGACCCTCCATGCGCGAACGGTTCAGGGAGCACATGCGCGCCGCTGTCCTCGAGGCTGCCCACGACCTGATCGTCGACCGCGGCTGGGACCGGGTGCGCATGGGAGAGGTGGCGCATCGTGCCGGGGTGTCGCGAGCGGCGCTCTACAAGGAGTTCGGTGACAAGGCCGGCCTTGGAGAAGCCCTCGTGCTCCGCGAGGCCTCGCGCTTCCTGGAGGGCATCCAGAAGGCGCTGGAGGCACACATCGGCGATGCGAAACGCGGCATCGCAGCAGCCGTCGACTACACCTTGATCGAGGCCGAGCGCAGCCCCCTGCTCAAGGCAGTGCTCATCTCCAACCGAGACCTGGATGCGGGCAGTCAGCCGTCCACAGGGATGCTCCCGCTGCTCACGACATCCGCGCGGCTTCTCGACCTCGCCTCCGACACCCTAGCCGCATGGGTGGCGAAGAGTTACCCGAGTCTTCCCCCAGACGACGTCGTCGACGCGGCCGACACCATGGTGCGCCTGACGGTCAGTCATCTGGCGCTCCCCAAGTGGGACCGAACCGCGACGGCGCGCAAGATCTCCGACGTCGCCGTCCGGTTCCTGTCCCTCGAATCGTGACCTGCACCAGCCCTCACGACCGCCGTCGACCGCGAGCCCCTGCGTGCCTCAGCGAAATGTAGAGTCGCGGAACCCGCCGCGCCCGACCCACCGGCGTACGCACAGAGCCCTGCGAGCCCATCCAGGAGTTGCCATGTCAGCTGAGTTCCTGCCCCGACAGCCGGAGCCGCGGCGGATCCTGCTGGACTATCCCCACCGCGAGGCCGGTCATTGCGGTTCCGGAGCGCTGAGAGACCTCCTGGAGTGGGCCGGTCTCGGCTGGGAGGAGGTACCGAGCGAAGGTCTGGTCTTCGGGATGGGCGGCGGTCTGGGTTTCACCTATCTGCGCGTGCCGGCTCTCACCCCGCCCATCTACTTCGTCGGGCGTAGCAGCGACCTTGAGGTCGACCTTCTTTCGAGGCTCGGTGCAGAGGTCGACGTCCGTGGCACCGACGACCCCGTGACCGGTTGGGGCTGGGTCCGCAGGGAGCTCCAGCGAGGCCGTCCCGTGCTGATGTGGGCGGACATTGCTGAGCTGCCCTACCTCAATGTCCGCCTTCAGATGAGTCGGCATGACATCGTCGTGATCGGTTATGACGACGAGACGGAGAAGGCTTTTGTGGTGGACAACGACCGAGCCGAGGTGCAGGAAGTCTCCTACGAGGCTCTTGCGCGGGCGCGCGCGTCACGGTCGTTCCCCGTGCCCACGAGGCACACCACGTACTTCGTGAACTGGCCCCAGAGCCTGCCCGGTCTCCGCCCGACCGCGGCTTCGGCCCTCGTCGCCTCGGTCGAGAACATGCAAGCGCCGGTAACCGCGATTATCCCGGATACGTCGGCGCTGCCGCCGGATGCCGTTGCTGCTGCGGGGATCAGTGGAGTCGCGGTATTCGCCGAGGATGTCGACCGGTGGCCGGGGCTCATGCCCGAACCGGAACTAGACGTCGCGCTGCGTTCACTCCACGCCTTTGTGGAGAAGGCAGGGACCGGCGGCGGCCTGTTCCGCCGGTTGCAGGCACATTTCTGTGCCGACGTGGCTCGGCTAACGGGGTCCGCTGAGATGGCGAAGGCCGGAACCGCGCTCCTGCGCTGCGCGGACACGTGGTCGGCGCTGGCTGCGGCCGGCCGTAGCGACGCAGCGACGTTCGACCGCTGGCGACGGGTGAATGAGCTCGTCGCGACGCTCCCCAGAGACGAAGACCATGCCATCTCTCAGATGCGCAAAGCGGCGGGCGAACTCAGCGATGGGTGACCAATCGTAGGCAAGTCAGCGAACGCCAGCACGCGAGCACCACCGCCGAGCTCGGGACTGCTGGCTCGGACGTTTGTCTGCTACACCGGCCTCCTGGTGACTCTCGTGCCTGCATCTCCGATGGTGGGTGTGCCCGAAACAGAGGCGTCTCCAACTTCTCGAACCGGCGAACGTGCGCGGCCCCACTTCGCCCTGATGGAGGCGGCTTAGGTCAGACCCTCGCAGGTCCTACGACGGGGCGCAGGGGAGATGCGGGCCCTCGCGTCAGTCCGTCGGTCGTAGTCGGATGGGCTCGGCCGTCGCCGCCCGTGCCAACAGCTGGCCACGCACCACCCGAGCGCGCTCGTCCCGATCGGCCGGCCGCAGGCGCCGGCTCCTCCCGCGTCCGTGCGTGCAAGTGTCAGGCCAACTCCGAGACAAGGTCAATGATATGACGCAGCAGCGGGACCGCGATCGACCGCTCCTCGGCGCTGAGCGATGCCCAGGCCACTGATAACCGGTCGGCAACCAGTCCGCGCTTAGATGCCAGGAGGTCCTCACCGCGTTCGGTGAGCGTGAGGACCCGCCGGCGCCGATCGTTCTCGGCTGCGATGCGACGCAGAAGCCCGGCGGCTTCTAGCGCGGCGGCCTGCTGGGTCACGGTCGGTTGGCTGAGCAACGTGTACTCCGAGATTGCGACGATGCCTTCCCGCCCGCAGGCCTGGACAGCATCCAGCAGTACCAGCTGCGGCACGGTGACGTCCTCGAAGAGGGGCTGCAGTCGGCCCCTGGTCCGCCGAGCGACCGCCAGTAGAGCCAGCACGGCGTCAGCGAACTGCGCGCCGTCAGCCAGCTGCGTGAGGTCCGCTACGCGTCCAGCGTCCGTCCCATCCCCCGCAGTGCCCATGCGCGCACTCCCATCCTTGGACGCCCACCCAATGCCACCCGCGGCGCCGGAGGGCGATGGCGAGCTGTTGCCGCCACGCTACCGAGCGCGTCGGACTGTTGCGGTCCATGGCGCCCCGAAGCCACGGCTCTGCTCGGTGGGCAATGTTGCCCATTGGGCACGACAGGTCATACTGCGCACATGGATCGTGGACTGCGTGACCTCAAGCGAGAGGCGACGGGACAGACGCTGGCCGTGGCGGCGTTCCAGCTCACCCGAGAGCGTGGCCTGTTCGGTTTCGTCACCGCGGACGTGGTCGACCGAGCGGGCTACTCGCGACGCACCTTCGCGAACCACTTCTCCTGCAAGGAAGAGGCGGTCGCTTCGGTCGCGTTCGGCCGGGTCGACGACGTCAGCGAGATCCTGACCAGCCTCCCCGCAGACCTGCCCTTGCTCGATGCCCTGCTGGCCGTCATGAGGGAGCAGTTCACCGAAGACACGTTGCTGACGATGCGCGAGCTGATGACGATGGCGCGGCAGTACCCGACCCTGGAGCCCTACGTCCTGGGTGTTCAGCAGCGCATGCGTCATACCGCCCAGGAGCTCTTGGGGTCGGTGGCCGGGGACCGGTACCCCTCGATCTATGTGCCGCTGCTGTTCGGCGCGGTGTACGGCGCCGTGATGGCCGCCCTGGAGGGCACCCTCGACGTCCACCTCAGCGGCGAGAGCGACCTCAGCTCCGCCGCGATGGACTACAGCTCGTTTCTCGACCTGACCTTCGACTACCTACGCAACGGCCTCTAGAACCCCCTCGCCCTCAAGGAGCACCAGACCCATGTCCACCTTCCTGTACCGGCTCGGACGAACCGCCTTCGGCAAGCCGTGGCTGTTCATCTCGGGCTGGCTCGCGGTCCTCGCCGTGGTCGTCGGTGCGGTCGCTATCAACGGGGTCAGTGTCAGCTCCGAGATGAAGATCGAGGGCACCGAGGCACAGACCGTGCTCGACCGCGTAGCCGATGAGCTGCCTGCAGCCTCGGGAGGTCAGGCCAGCGTCGTCTTCACCGTCCCGGAGGGTGAACGACTCGACACCGCGGACCGCCTTTCGGTGATCACCAACACCGTCAACGACGTCTATGACCTCGACAAGGTCGTAAACCCCCTCGACCTTGCTCCGGGTGCGGCTGATCAAGGCGCTCCAGGCACTCCCGAGGAGAATGCACCGGGCACTCCCCCGACGGGATCGGCGCAGGGGCAGACGCCTCCCTACCAGCCGCTGCTGGTGGACGGAGCACCTGTGCCCGGCGTGCTGGTGTCCTCCGACGGTCAGGTCGCGCTGTTCCAATTCCAGTTCACGGTCGCCTCGACCTCCTTGACCGACGATGACGTCACCTCGGTGGTCGAGGTGGTGGAGCGCGCGGAGCACGGGACCGGGATCACCGTGCTCCCGAGCGACTCGCTCAAGGCCATCGAGATCCCGGTCGGCATCGGCGAGGTGATCGGTCTCGCCGTCGCCGCCCTGGTGCTGGTGCTCACCCTGGGCTCGCTGATCGCGGCCGGCCTTCCCCTGGTCACCGCGCTGGTCGGGGTCGGCATCGGCGTCGGCGGAGCGTACGCGCTCTCGACGGCCGTCGAGATGAACTCCGCCACCCCAGTGCTCGGTCTCATGGTGGGCCTCGCCGTCGGCATCGATTACGCGCTGTTCGTCGTCAACCGGCAGCGACGGCTCATCCTCGACCGCGGACTCACCGCGCAGGAGGCGGCCGGCAGAGCAGTCGGCACCGCGGGCAGTGCCGTCTTCTTCGCCGGCGTGACCGTCCTCATCGCACTGACCGCACTGACCGTGATCGGCATCGCCATGCTCTCCACGATGGCCCTGGTCGCGGCGTCCACGGTGGCCCTGGCCGTCCTCATCGCGCTGACCCTGCTGCCCGCACTGCTAGGGCTGGTCGGTGAGCGGATCTGCTCGGACAAGGCCCGAGCCCAACGCCGCGCCAAGGTCAAGGAGGAATCACACAGTGTCGCCGACCACTGGGTCAAAGGCGTGATCAGGTTCCGGTGGCCCGTCATAGTGGGTGTGGTCGCCATCCTGGGCGTGATGGCGATCCCCGCCGCCAGCATGAACCTGGGCATCCCCACCGGGGCCACCGCGAACCAGGACACCGCCGCCCGGCAGAGCTACGAGGCAGTCTCGCAAGGCTTCGGCGAGGGATTCAACGGTCCCCTACTCGTCACCGCAGAACCCACCGGCACCGCCGGCCGCGTCACACCCGAGCTGACCGCGAAACTGATCGCCGACCTCCAGGACCGAGACGACATCGTGCTGGCCGCCCCGGTCGGCGTCAACGAAGCCGGCGACCTGGCCGTGTTCAGCGTCATCCCCACTTCCGGCCCGAGCGACGAGGTCACCAGCGACCTGGTGACTTCGCTGCGCGAGCCCGACAACGCGATCGCCGGCGACAATGAGGTACAGTTGGGCGTAACTGGGTTCACCGCCATCGGCATCGACATGTCCGACAAGCTCGCCGACGTCCTTCCGCTCTACCTCGGCATCATCATCGCGCTTTCCGTGCTGATCCTGATGCTGGTCTTCCGCTCGGTAGTCGTCCCGATCAAGGCCACAGCCGGCTTCCTGCTCAGCATCCTGGCCACCTTCGGCGCCACCACTGCCGTCTTCCAGTGGGGCTGGCTCAGCAGCCTCTTCGGGTTCGACACCGGGGGGCCGCTGATGAGTTTCATGCCGATCATCGTCACCGGCATCCTCTATGGACTGGCCATGGACTACGAGGTCTTCCTGGTCTCCTCAATGCGCGAGGCACACATCCACGGTGAGGGAGCACGGCAGAGCGTCGTCCACGGGTTCGACCAAGCCAGCCGGGTCGTCGTCGCAGCCGCCATCATCATGGTCGCGGTCTTCTCCGGCTTCATCTTCAGCCACGACATCATGATCAAGCAGATCGGCTTTGCCCTCGCCGCTGGCATCCTTATCGACGCCTTCGTCGTCCGGCTGACGCTCGTCCCGGCGCTCATGGCCGTCTTCAACGAGCGAGCATGGTGGCTGCCCCGCTGGCTCGACCGCGTGCTGCCAGACCTCGACATCGAGGGGGACAAACTGCTCACGATGCTCAACGAGGAGGCTGAGGCTCCGGGTCGTCAACACCTCGAGGTCCGCAACTGAAGTAGGCGAAGCTTCCAGAGTCGAACGTCGGGCGATGTTTCAGGAGCCGCCCCAGACCTACGGCGTCTGCCAGCCTCTCTGAACGTGGGCGGCCATCGGCCCTTTGGCTCGACAGTCAGCCTGGACCGCTCCGCGAGTCACACAAGCGCAGCTCCGTTAGTGCCAGCTCGCTGCGCGGAAAGCGCTCAACGTCGCTGCTGGGGTTGATGGAGTTGCTTGGTGGCCGCCATCGCCGGGCCCCCGGACGGGGTGTCTGGGCCCGCCCATCAGCGATGAGTTAGCGAACGGCTGACCGAGGGCGTCCGGCGCGATGGAGGTTGGCTTACCGCCGGGGCGCGCCTGGGCGCCTCCACGTGCGAAACCGCGCGGGACGAGAAGGAACATCGTGGGGGCAGGCTGGACCGCGTTCGCGCAGGTACTCCTCGAGGTCGCCCAGCCCTCGGGCGATATCCCTGCGCAGCTTGCGTTCGGCAACGAACCGGAGGCGCGGAGGCGGATGCTCGCGAACCCACGCGGTGTACATGAACTGGCCCATGCACCAGCATGAGCCGAACGCGATGCTGCCAGCCACCAGCGTCCACAACACGACTGCCAACGCATCCCACAACGCGCTTCCCAGCTGTTGCCATGCCGGCCCGTACGGATCTCCGTACCTCACTTCGTTCACCTCCACCCCTAGCGGCGAGCCGGGCCTCACGATCACCCCAGCCACAGTGGCACAGCCCACGGTACGCCGAAATACATAGGAGGAACAGGGTAGATTCGGGAAGCGCGCTATCGAGCCTTGTCAGCGTCGATTCGGCTCCGCCGGCGATCCCCGGGACGGAGAGGCGACGCCAGCATCCACACTGAGCACGGAGTGAGTTGTGTATGGAGCAACCTTCTGGCCGAACAAAGACCCCCGGGACGGCAACGCCCAGGCTCAGCCCGGGAGGTTCAGGACGCCGACCGGGGCACAGCGTGACACGCGAGCAGATAGCTCGGGCCGCTCGCGAGCAGTTCGCCGCCGGCGGCTACGACCGCGTGACCATGAGGTCAATCGCGGCACAGGCAGGCGTCGATGCCGCCCTGGTGGCATACTTCTTCGGCTCGAAACGGGAGCTCTTCGACGAGGTGACCGTCCTCTCTTTCGATTCGGCCGCGTTGAGGGCTCAGCTCCTCGACGGCGACTCCAGGGACGTCGGCGAGCGCCTAGCCAGGTGCCTGATCGAAGCCCTCGATGAAGCAGGCCGGCGGCAGCGTATCCTCGCAATCATCCGCACCGCCGGGGTCGAAGCCGACACTGCCCGCATGATTCGGGACAAGTTCACGACGGGGGTGCTGGAACCGATCGTGTCCCAGCTCGGAGCCGGGCAGGCACCATTGCGCGCCGTGCTCGTCATGTCGCAGATCCTGGGCATTGCCGTGGCTCGCCACGTCGTCGGACTCGAAGATCTGACCTCGGCAAGCCAAGACGAGCTGGTGGCCGCGTTTGCTCCTACGTTGCAGCGCTACCTGGTCGGCAACATCTCCTGACACGGCGTCCGTCTGCCCGCGGACACTCGGCCCTATCTTCGACCCGCGTCGGCTTGCAGCCTGCCCACCGCCACCCGTGGGTCGCGGCGCCTGCGCAGGCGTCCCCGGCTATGGCGCAAGAGACAGAGCAGGATTCCCCCTCGGCTAGCGGTATGGGTGCTACATGCAACAAAAAGCGGAGGGCGAGCTGGTCTCGGTGGAGACAATCGAGCAGGAGCTGACGTTGTTGGTGCGTGGCGCCCAGAAGGTGCACTTGCGCGGCGGGATCGAGCGGCCCCCACGAGCGCGGCTCGGAACCCTCTGGTCCGGAAGAACGGCGCCGGACTGTCTGCGTCAGATTGGCAAGCCCTGGTTGAAGTGGGTCACGTCCACAGAAAGGAAGAGGGCCGAGGCGGAGGCGACACGTGACCCTCCGAGCTGCTTCATGTCGGCTTCCATGAAGAGTTTGCGCCCTTCTGTGCGGGTGACCCTGGCGGCGAGGTCGTAGGTAGTGCCGAGGATGACCGGTGAGTCGTAGAGCACCTCGAGCTTCCGGGTCACCGCAGGACCGCCCGTGAGGTAGAGCAGGAACCCGAAGAGGTCGTCGAAAACGGTTGCTACGGCACCGCCGTGGGCGATCCCGGGTGCGCCCACGTGACGTTCATCGAAGACGTGGGTCGCGTGCACCTCCTCTCCTCGACGATTGACGGTGAGGTGGTGGCCGTGCGGGTTGTCGGGTCCACAGGCGAGGCAGAGGGTGTGGTGCGGGGGAAGTTGAGCACCATCAGCGTGCAGCCGGAACTTCTCGTTCCAGCTGGCGAGGAGCTCCTCCATGCTGCTCACAGCGGGTCACCCCGCCGCTGGTCGCGACTGCCAGGTGTCGCGAGACCGTCGAGGACCAGCTCGGTGATCGCGGCGGAGAACCGTGCTGCGTCGGCGGACGGGTCGGCGGAGGGCCCCTCGACGGCCGCGCTGAGGCCAGCGACGGTGATGGCACCGAAGACGCTCAAGGCCACGGCTGCCGGGTCGGCGACCTGGCGCAGGGACCCGTCGGAGACACCGTCAGCCAATAGTTGCTCGATCGGTTCGTAGAAGGCAGTCCGCAGTGCCGCCGCCAACTCGGGCAGCCGGGTCGCGCGTCCGAGGTCGCCGACCAGTGCCCGGCACAAGGACGGGTGCTCGAGCATCACGCCCAGCTGCGCCAGCACAGCCGCCTCGAGTCGGGTCCGCGCGTTCTCCTCACTCGTGACCGCAACACCGACGGCTCCGGCGATCATGTCCAACAGGTCGCCGAGGAGAAACTCCAGCACGGCATTCTTGCCGTCGAGGTGGTAGTAGATCGTGGCCTTGGGGATGCCCGTGGCTTCGGCGATGTCTTCGATCTTGGTGCCGTCCAGACCGCGCTCCGCGATCAGCTCCGCCGCCCCGTAGAGCTGACTGGCCAACTTCGCCGGAAGCTTCCTCATCCCACACGTCTCCGTTCGGGTGCCGTCGATCTCGGTGAGGTCGCGGGTCTCGACCTATGCGACATCGTATGTTGTACTCACAGTACAAACCAAGAGTTCAGAAGATGACGCGGCCCACCGAGCGACGGTCGGTGGGCGGCACGGTCGTCGCCCCCGCCCACTGTCCGTACTCGACATCGATCACAGCCGAGGGCTGCGGATGAAGGAGCGACCGCGAAGGAGATGTTCGATGAGCGATCAGCCACTGACCTACAGCCCGTTCGACGCCGAGGTGATAGCTGACCCCTATCCCGTCTACCGAGAGCTGCGGGCCAACTCCCCGGCCCACTGGTCGCGCGAGGCCAACTCGTGGGTACTCAGCCGGTACGACGACGTCTCCGCCGCCCTGGCCGACCCGGCGACGTACTCCTCAGCGTCGGGCATCTTCCCAACCCCACCCGGGGTCGACATGACGGAACTGTTCCTGCCGATGCTCATCATGAGCGATCCACCCCGGCACACCCAGCTGCGCCAGATCGTCAGTCGAGCCTTCACCCCGCGTCGCATCGCAGCGCTCGAGCCGCACATCGAGACCTTGGTCAAGGACCTCCTCGACCAAACTCCGGAGGCAGGCAATTGGGAGTTCGTCTCCGGGTTCGCCGGCCCGCTTCCCGCCATCGTCATCGCGGACATGCTCGGCGTTCCGCGTGACGACCGTGATCAGTTCCGGGCATGGTCCACCACGCTGATCCAGTCGAATCCTGTCCGAGGAGAGTTCGGCGCCGGGCTGGATGCCGCCGCCGCGCTCTACGAGTACTTCACAGCCTTCCTCGCCGAGCGACGCGCGCACCCTCAAGACGACCTCATGACGGCACTCGTCCAGGCCGAAGTCGACGGCGAGTACCTCAGCGAAGAAGAGCTGCTCGGGTTCTGCCTACTGCTGCTCGTCGCCGGGCACGAGACCACCACCAACCTACTCTCCAACAGCGCCGTGGTGCTCGCCCAGCACCCCGATGTCCGACAGCAGCTGGCGGACGACCCAGAACTCGTGCCGGCCGCGGTCGAGGAACTACTTCGCTTCGACTCACCCGTCCAGGGCCTCGCGCGAACCCTCACCGCGCCGGTGGAGCTGCACGGGGAAAGCATGCAGACCGGTGACACGGTGCTGCTTCTCTTCGGTTCGGCCAACCGCGACGATCACGCCTTTCCCCACGCAGACCGCTTCGACGTCAACCGGCACCCCGAACGACAGGTTGCCTTCGGACGCGGCATCCACTTCTGCCTCGGCGCATCCTTGGCCCGCCTCGAAGCACGCATCGCTCTCCAGACACTGCTGACTCGCCGTCCTGACTGGGACGTCGACCTCGACGCGGCCGTCAGGCTCCACTCCGGCCCGATCCGGGGCTACATCTCGCTGCCCATGCAGTAGACGCCCAACGCGGAACGGACGACATACGAGACGATCCGCGATCGACCCGCACCGTGTCCTCGACACCGAGGACGTCGCAGACGCTCCGCTGGCTCCTGGCACGGGTCGTCCACCGCAGAGCCGAGCCAAGCACCTACGGCGACCTCCAAGACTGGGAGGGCACGGTCATCGAGGGCTGCGGCATGCCGTCGAGACGCTCCGGGAATGCTGTGGTCACGACCCTGTGCGAACGTCAACTTCGCCGCCGTTTCGTCACGGTCTGGTCGACCACTCCGCCGGTCCGCACACGCGCGAGTGCGGACTCCTGTCCCGGTCCGAGGACGTCCGCTGACCAGTAGCCGCGCGGGTACCCTGAGACGCATGCCCTACCGTCGCTGGACCCGGCTCGGGATAGTCGCCGTGGCCAGCCACCTCGGCTACGAGCTAGGGCGTGTCTCCCTATTCGCGAAGCCAGATGGTGATGGCGCGTAGGACCACGCCTCCTCGGTAGACCGCGGCGAGTTTGTCGTAGCGGGTAGCCAGACCGCGCCACTGTTTGTGGTCGTTGAAGGATCGCTCGATGACGTTGCGCCCCTTGTAGGTCGTGGCGTCGAATGCCGGCGGCCGGCCGCCGGCCGAGCCGCGACGCTTGCGGTGGGCGATCTGGTCCGAAGGCTGCGGGATGACCGCTCGGACACCTCGTGATCGCAGCTCGGTGCGAATCGCGCGTGAGGAGTAGGCCTTGTCGCCGAGCACCGCATCCGGGCGGGTGCGCGGCCGCCCTGGCCCCATTCGCTTGACGGCCAGGTGCGACAGGAGAGGCTTGAGCATGGGCGAGTCGCCGGACTGGCCTGGTGTCAGCGCGATGACCAGTGGGCGGCCCTGTCCGTCGACGAGCTGATGGATCTTGGTCGACATCCCGCCGCGCGAGCGACCGAGGGCATGGTCGGGAGGCTCGGCCCGCAGATCCTTGTAGTTCGGTTCAGCCCCCTGTGCGGCGCCCGGCTGGGACCTCGACCCGGCTCAACGTGGTGGCGTGCTGGTGAGCGCGGTTGATCGTGGAGTCGACCGAGACGTTCCATTCCACGGCTCCAGCGGCGTCGGCCTCAGAAACCAGGCGAGCGTGAATTCTGTCCCAGGTCCCGTCCGTGCTGAACCGCTTGTGACGCTTCCAGATCGTCTGCCACGGTCCGAAGGACTCCGGCAGGTCTCGCCACGCCACCCCGGTCCGGAGCCGGTAGACGATGCCCTCGATCACTTGTCGGTGATCGCGGAACGGCCGCCCCCTCTGCCCGTCAGACGAGGGCATCAGAGGCTCGACACGGGCCCATTGAGCGTCAGTCAGCACAGCAGAACGCGACATGAGTCAACAATCCCGGCCCGACCCCGCGTTCTTTAGGAGACACGCCCTAGGCGTCACCGTCCGGCACTTCAACGTTCTCGTCGAGTCCGGCCAGATCATTCGCGTTGGCGCCGGACTGGTTGACCGTGCCTCCGTTGAGCGCTACCTGGCCTCCCACTCCGGCGGCCGCAAGCGCGTATGGGCTGAGCACACAGCCTGGGGCGCCATCGCGCTCCTCTCCGGCGAGCAGGCTCCCTGGCTCGGCCAGGTCCAGCGCTCACGACTGCGCTCCGCCCTACGCCAGGTCACCGAGACCGACGACCTGCTCACCCGGCTGCGGGGCCGGGCACAGGTCACGACCTGCACCGGGCACCGTTCCGTCGCGGAGCGGTTACGCCACGACCTCGTCACCGTGGACCGCTCGCGCCTGGGTCTGGTGGAGGACGCCGCCGTCGTCGACGGCTACTTGGCTGCGGACGACCTCGACAACGCCGTACGACGCTACCGGCTCCGCCAGGACGCTTCGGGGGCCATCACCCTGCGCGCGACCTCCTTCGATCTCGACACCGTACGGCGGCTCGCGCATGGCCGGGCCCTAGGAGCCATCGACGCCGCCACCTCCCTCGACCCCCGCGAGCGCGGGTTGGGGGAGCGAGCGCTACGCATCGTCTTGGAGACCTTCGCGTGAGCGACCCGATCAAGCCGGAGCGTCCCACCGTCGACATCACTGGCGCGGAAGGCGGGTGGCCCGACCCGTGGCCGAACGTCGCCGAAATCGCCTCGGTCCTCTCCGCCGACCGGTGGACCCTGGTGGGCGGCCTGATGACCCAGCTCCACTCGGTGCACCACGGCCTGGGCGTCGTGCGCCCGACCAACGATGTCGACATCGTCCTGCACATCGAGACCACCCGCGGTGTGGCGGACGCCACTGCCGGGGCCCTGCGTGCCCTCGGCTACGAACTGCGCTCCGCAGTCGACCCCCGCAACAACACCGCCCACCGCTTCCTGCGCGGAACCAGCACCATCGACCTCGTCACCGGCGCACCGGAGGAGGCCGACAAGACACAGGAGATCGTCGACGTTCTCGTCTCCGACCACCACGCCCCGAGCGTCACCGAGCGCCTCGCTGGCCGCGACATGGTCCAGATCGAGGGTGGCACCCAGGCGCTGCGCCGCACCATCAACGCCCGCTTGGAGATCACCCCGGGCACCTTCACCACCATCTCGGTCCCGCGGCCCTTCGGCGCCGTCGTCCTCAAGTCCGCCGCCCACAAAGCCGACTCCCGCGACCCAGACCGCCACCTCTACGACGCCGCCGCGCTCCTGGCATGCATCGACGACCCTTTCGCCGAGCGCGAGAGATCACCGGCTCCGACCGCCCGCGCCTCATCTGGCTCCGCGACCGCCTCCCAGCCGGACACCCTGCCTGGACGCGGCTCCCGGCACGGGCCCGCGACGACGCGATGTCAGCACTCGACGTACTCACCGACTGAGCGCGGTGCGCTCCCGATGAATCCATGCGTCATCGTCGGTCAGGCGAAGCACGCTACGCGGCAGAGTCGCATGTCAGCCCCGCGTCGGTGCGGCTTGAGCAGGTCGTAGTCGAACGGGCACAACGGCCCATCGAGTCGGGCGGTGCACCAGCAACCGTCCTGGCTGCGGGCTCGGCTGCCAGCACACCGAGGGGCTTCGCACAGCCACGCCCGCGGTGCGTCAGCAACCGGGTGTGGGCACCGATGGGTTGCTGGGTCGCCGCTGCCCCACGTACACGCCGCGGCCGACACCCGGCGCCTAGCGCAGGTCGTCGGCGAAGCGCCGGCGCACCTGCGCCTGGTAGAGCGAGGGCGCGAGGCGCCACAGCAGGCTGGCCACGACCGTGCCCCGGTCGGGGAAGAGCCGCGGCCGGCCGGCCTGCAGCGCCCGGTCGATGCGCGCGGCGGTGTCGTCGGCCGAGCGCAGCCGCCCCACGGTCGAGCGGGCGCGACCGGTGGGCCGGCCGTCCTCACCCAGGGCGTGCTGCTCGATCGGGGTGTCCAGGAACGAGGGGTGCACCATCAGCACCCGCACACCCTGCGGCTCCAGCTCGAGGCGCAGCACCTCGAAGAACTGGGTGAGCGCCGCCTTCGCCGCGCCGTACGCCGCCCGGCCGGGCACCGGCATCCAGCCGGCCATCGAGGAGATGCACACGACCGTGCCGCGGCTCTCGCGCAGCAGCGGCAGCGCCGCCAGCGTCAGCTCGACCGGGCCCTGCCAGTCGACGGCCATCACGGTGCGGAAGACCGCGGGGTCGGTGCGGTGCGCGGGGCTGCGGTGGGTGATGCCGGCGTTGTTGACGAGCACGTCGAGACGACCGAACCGCTCGCGGGTCGCCTCGACCAGCGCCGCCAGGTCGCCTGCGTCGGTCACGTCGGTGACCACGCCCAGCACCCGCTCCGGGTCGAGGCCGTCGACCCGGTCGGCCAGGCCGGCGGCGTCGACGTCGGCGAGCACCAGGTCGTGGCCGGCCTCGTACCAGCGCCGGGTCATCGCCCAGCCCAGCCCGGAGGCCGCGCCGGTCACGAGCACGACGCTCACGCCGACCCCCTCATGCCAGCACCATCCCGCGCGCCTGGGCGAAGCCCTCGAGCACCTCGAGCGTGGTGCGCTGCGGCACGTAGCCCATCTCCTCCTTGAGCCGCCGGTTCGACAGCACCGGGCGGTAGCGCAGGAACGCCACCTGCTCGGGGCCGACCGGCCTCCCCCGCCAGCGCTGCACCTGCAGCCCGGCGCGCACCAGCGGCACCGGCAGCGCCAGCAGCGGCTTCCCGAGCCGCTCGGCGATCTCGGGCATGGTCAGCGCGCCGTCACCGGCGAGGTTGTAGATCCCGGCGTGGTCGGTCGCGATGCCCTGCTCGAGCACCCCGAGCACGTCCTGGTCCCAGATCAGCACGAACGGCGAGGGGCAGCCGCGCAGCGCGACCACCCGGGGGCCGGTGAACAGCCCGGTGATCTGGTTGTCGGTGCTGTCGCCGAGCACGGTGCCGGGGCGCAGCACCAGCTGGCGCAGCCGCGGGTGGCTCTGGCGGTAGCCGGCCAGCAGCTCCTCGACCCGGCGCTTGTGGTCGCTGTAGGCGAACTCGGGGTTGCCGCGCAGCGGGTCGTGCTCGTCGATCCACGCCGGGTTGTCGGGGTGGTAGCCGTAGGCCGCACCCGAGCTGGTCACCGTCAGGTGCTCCACCCCGGCGCCCAGGCAGGCCTCGACCACGTTGCGGGTGCCGTTGACGTCGATGTCGAAGTCGCGGGCCCGGTCGCGGGAGGCGACCAGCACCGAGGCCAGGTGCACGACGTGGGTCGCGCCGAAGCCGCGCAGCGTCTCGACGAGCGCCGGGTCGCGCACGTCGCCGCGGCGCAGCTCGAAGCCCAGCTCGCCCGGGTCCGCCACCTCGGCGGGGTCGCGCACGTCGAGCCCCAGCACGTCGTACGACGCCGCGAGACGTGTGGCGAGCTGGCGGCCCAGGTAGCCGGCCGCACCGGTGACGACGACGCGGCGGCTCATCGCGCGCCCACCGGGTCGCGGTGCACCGGGTCGTCGGCCGGCAGCGGGCGCCGCGACCAGACCTGGGCCAGGGTGAGCCCGGAGACCAGGTGCCACACGCCCCAGAACGCAGCGACCAGCAGCACCCCGCCGAGCTCGGGGAAGAAGGTGAAGGCGATGACCAGGCCCAGCCCGGAGTTCTGGATGCCGACCTCGAGCGTGACCGCGCGGCGGTCGCTGACCGGCATCCGCAGCCCCCGGCCGATGAGCTGGCCCAGCAGCAGCGCCAGCGCGTTGTGGCCGACCACGACCCAGAAGAAGGTGCCGATCTGGTCGAGGAAGAGCTCGAGGTTGTTGCCGAAGGCGATCGCGACGAAGGCCAGGAAGACCAGCATCGAGCCGATCCGCCACGGCTTCTCGCTGCGCGCGGCGAAGCCCGGGAACCGGCCCCCGACCAGCATGCCCAGCGCCATCGGCAGCGCGAGCACCAGCAGCACGAGCAGCAGCAGGTCGACCCGGTCGAGCGAGATGTCGGTCATCAGGTCGCGGGTGCGCGGGTTGAGGGTGCCGTAGAGCGCGAAGTTGAGCGGCGTCAGCACGGTCGCCGCCAGGCTCGAGACGGCCGTCATCGAGACCGAGACCGCCACGTTGCCGCGGGCCAGCCAGGTCAGGATGTTGGAGAACGACCCGCCGGGGCAGGCCGCCACCAGCATCATCCCCAGCGCGACCTCGGCGCTGACCGGCAGCAGCCAGGCCGCCAGGCAGGTGCCGGCCGGCAGCAGCACGAACTGCGCCACCAGGCCGGCGGCCGGGGCCTTGGGCGCCTTGACGATGCGCACGAAGTCGGCCGGCCGCAGGGTGAGCGCGACCCCGAACATCATCAGGCCGAGCAGGATGTTGAGCAGGGTCAGGTCGGGCAGCGCGATCTCGGTCATGCGTGCACCCGCTCGCCGGCGCGCCGCGCGGGGGCAGCGGGCGGCTCGGGGAGCTCGGGCAGCTCGGCGAGGTGCGCCGAGAGCGCGTCGAGGTAGGTCTGCTTGTCGACGTAGTAGGCCATCCGCGCCAGCGGCAGGTAGTCGTAGCCGCCGTCCTCGCGCTGGGTCGAGCGCTCGCGCCGGGCCCGGTCGAGGGGGCCGGTGGCGCCGGTGCCGGCCCGCCGGTGCGCCAGGTAGCGCGCGACCAGCAGCGCCTGCTGGTGCCGGCCCTCCCAGCCCAGTCCGGTGGCCTCGACCATCCCCATCACGAAGAGGTCGTCGCGCTCGGGGTGGAAGACGTTGAGGTAGAGCTGCGGCGCGTCCACGCCCGCGGGCCAGGCCAGGTCGCCGCGGTCGAGGAAGGGGTAGTCGAGCTCGTAGCCGGTGGCCAGCAGCAGCACGTCGTACTCCGCGCTCTCGCCGTCGCCGAAGGTGACCCGGTGCCCCTCGATCGCGGTGATGTCGCGCCGCGCGGTGATGTCGCCGTGCCCGAGGTGGTGCAGCACGAGCGAGTTCACGACCGGGTGCGACTCGTAGAGCCGGTAGTCGGGGTCGGGCAGGCCGTAGTCGCTGGGCCGTCCGACGAGGCCGCGGATCAGCGCGCCGTCGACGCGCTGCTTGACCGCCCGGGGCAGCCGCAGCCGGCCTCCGAGGGTGTCGATGGGCCGGCCGGCGACGAACTTGGGCAGGAAGTGGTAGCCGCGGCGCACGCTCATGTCGACGCTCGCGGCGTGGTGCACCGCGTCGACGGCGATGTCGGCGCCGGAGTTGCCGCAGCCCACGACCAGCACCCGCTGGCCGGTGAACACCGACGGCGAGCGGTACTGCGAGGAGTGCAGCACGGTGCCGGCGAACTCGCCGGGCAGCTGCGGCAGCCGGGGCGTGTGCAGGGTGCCCGAGGCGACCAGGAGGCCTTCGAAGACGCGGGTGCGCTGCTCGCCGTCGTGCTCGGTGACCAGCTCCCAGCCGGCCTCGTGCGGGCGGGCCGAGACCACCCGGGTGCCCAGCTCGTAGTGCGAGCGCAGGTCGAAGCGCTCGGCGTAGGAGGCCAGGTAGTCGCGCACCTCGCTGTGGTGGGGGTACGCCGCCCCCGCGGGGTCCATCGGGTGCTCGGCGAACTGGGTCATGTGCCGCGAGGAGATCAGGTGCGCACTGTCGTACATCGTCGAGTGCGGGTTCTCGATGTCCCACAGCCCGCCGACGTCGGTGTGCAGCTCGAGCCCGGTCACGGGCAGCCCGGCCCGGGTCAGCGCCCGCACACAGGCCAGCCCCATCGGTCCGGCACCCACCACGGCGTACCCGTGCGTCTCCATCACCCTCTCCTCCCCGGCACCGCGACGGTGCCGTGACCCACGTCACCCTAGGAGCAGCATCGCGCCGGCGCCCGGCCCTTCGGGACGGCCCGGTCGGCAATCCGGGACGCGCAGGAGATGATCGGGCCATGGACCCCAGGCCCGGGCGCGAGGTGACCGCGCAGTACGCGCACGCGCTGCTGCAGGCCGCGCAGGAGACCGGCATCGCCCTCGACGACTCGCTGGTCGCCCGGCTGCGCGCCGCCGAGCGGGTGCCGCTGGCCTGGCAGGACGAGCTGTGGGAGGAGTACTGCGCGGGCGCCGGCGACCCGCTGGCCGGGCTGCGCCTGGGGCTGCGGATGCAGGTCGGGCACCTCGACAGCGCCGGCATGCTGCTGGTGACCTGCGCGACGCTGGGCGAGGCGCTGGAGGAGCTGACGGCCTACGCGCCGGTGATCGGCCCGGGGGCGTTCACCCTGCACCGCGACGGGCCGCTCGTGCGGGTCGAGTTCGAGCACGACTTCGGCGTACGCCCGCTGGAGCGCACGGAGGCGGCGCTGACCACGCTGCTGCACCTGGCGCGCTGGGCCACGGGCGGGCACGTCGCGCCGGTCGCGCTCGAGCTGGCGCACGCGGCCCCCGGCCCCGACCCGGCGCACGCCGCGGTGCTGGGCCTGCCGGTGCGCTTCGACGCCGCCGGCCACGCGCTGGTGCTCGAGGCCGCCCAGCTCGACCTGCCGCTGGTGCAGGCCAACGCGGCGCTGCGCGACCACCTGCGGGAGCTGGCCGACCGCACCCTGGCCCGGCTCGGCGAGCAGGACCTGGCCGTGCGGGTGCGCGAGGTGGTGCTGGCCCACCCCGACTGGGGCCGCGAGCGGGTCGCCGAGCACCTCGCCCACAGCGGGCGGCACCTCAACCGGCTGCTCGCCGAGGACGGGCTGAGCTTCTCGGCCGTGCGCGAGCGCACCCTCGAGCAGCTCGCGGTGCGGGCCCTCGAGCGGGGCGAGCGGGTCTCCGACGTGGCGCTGCGCCTGGGCTACTCCGACGAGACCGCCTTCGCCCGGGCCTTCCGCCGCTGGCGCGGCGAGACACCGGGCCAGGCCCGGGCCCGGTCGACGAGCGGGGCCCGACCGAGTTGAGCAGCCGGGCTGAGGCAACGGGCCGAGGCGACGGGCTGGGGCGACGGGGCTGAAGAGGAGGGGCGTCAGCCGCGGCGCGGGGCCGGCACCGGCCCGAAGCGCTGGAAGCAGTCGCTGCCCGCGCAGCCGTCGAGGGCGCGCAGCCGCTTCTTCAGCTCCAGGCGCACCGGGCGGTAGCGCCGGGTGCCCGCCAGGTTGTCGACCTGCTCGGGGTCGCGGCGGCGGTCGAAAAGGTCGATGTGGATGCGGCCCGAGCGCTTGCGCCACTTCGTGAGCGTGTAGCGGTCGGTGCGCACGCCCCGGAACATCCACGGTCCGGTCCCGGCGCGGGCCGAGCGGGCGCCCGCCTGCACCAGCACCGTGTCGGCGCGCAGCCGGGCCTGGCCGCGGGCGGCCCCGGCGAGGCTGCGCCCGTCGAGGGTGCGGCCCGGGGTCGCGCCGGCCAGGTCGACGACGGTCGAGGCCAGGTCGACGGTGGTGACCGGCTCGGTGACCTTGGTCCGCCGCGCGATGCCCGGGCCGCGCACCAGGAGGGGCACCCGCAGCGCCTCCTCGTAGGCCAGGGTCTTGCCCAGGTAGCGGTGCTCGCCGAGCAGGTAGCCGTTGTCGGAGGTGAACATGACCACGGTGTCGTCGAGCTCGCCCGCCGCGCGCAGGGCCCGCACGATCGCGGTCACGCCGTCGTCGACGCTGCGCAACGACTGGATCCGCTGGCGGTGGAACTGCGCGATTCGCGCGCGGTCGAGCACCGCCTTGCCCTTGATGTGCGGGTTGGGGTCGTCGAGGCGGGCGTCGTACGACGCCTTGGCGAAGCTGGGCGGCGTGGCGCCGGGGTAGAGGTCGCGGTAGCGCTTCTCGGGGGCCGGGCCGACCTTGCAGGAGCCCTCGCCGCACTCGCCGTGGGGGGCGTAGTAGGAGGTCCAGATGAAGAACGGCTTGTCCTCGCCCGGCGCGCCGTCGCGCAGCGGGTCACGCCCGGCGCTCCAGTCCTCGACGAGCTGCACGGTGCGCTCGGTGGTGTAGGTCGTGGAGTAGGACTCGCCGTCGTCGTAGCGGGTGCGCTCGCCGTTGGTGAACATGTCGAAGTCGTAGTAGCCGAAGGAGTTCTTCGCCGAGGCGTCGAACCACTCCCAGCCCAGCGGCACGGCCTGGGTCTCGGGGAACCAGTAGTTGATGAACTTGCCGACGACCGCGGTGTGGTAGCCGGCCTCGTAGAGCCAGCGCTGCAGGGTGTTGTCGGGCTCGCGCAGGGCCATGTAGCCGCCCCACTCGCCGCCGTTGGAGTGCACGCCGTTGTTCTGGGCGTACTGGCCGCTGATGATCTCGGCGCGCGCGGGGCAGCACAGCGGGTGCGGCGAGACCATGTCCTTGAAGACCGCACCGTGCTTGCCCAGCTTCTTGCGGGTCTGCGGCATGTGCCGCAGGTCGTCGAGCGTCTGGTCGTCGGTGGTGATCAGGATGATGTTGGGCGCGTCGGGCGCCGCGGCCTTGCGCACCTGCGGCAGCGGCCGGATGCCCTCGGCCGCGACCGGGGGCGTGCCGGCGTCGGCGCTCGCCTGGTCGGCGACCGGCTCGGCGACCAGCGGCAGCGCCGCCAGGGCGGCGGCGAGCAGCCCGCCGAGGACGAGGCGGGTGCGGGGGCTGGGGGGACGTCCGGCTCTCACGTCGCGGAAGGGTAGTTGAAGAGCGCTCTTGACCCTGATTCGTCGATGACTCGTCGATGGTCCGCCTACGTCGACGGCTCAGGTGGGTCGGTAGCCCTCGGGCTCGCTCGCCCCGTTGCCCTGGCCGTACCAGTCCAGCCACCGGTCGTCCTCGATCGCCGCCCCGGCCTCCTCGTAGTGCTCGCTGGTGCGCAGCCCCACCCCGGGGTCCGTCACCACCGCGCGCAGCAGGTCGGCCAGCTCCTGGGTCTGGGCCACGTCGTCGGCCTCCCCCTCGTCGCCGGCGGCCGCCACGAAGGGGCCGTAGGCCGTGGCGAGCACCACGACCCCGTCGCGGCGGCCCACCGCCCCGACCAGTCCCGGGTCCTCCTCGGGGTAGCCGGCCTCGCGCAGCAGCACGTACGACGTCGCGCCGACCACGTCCTGCTCGCAGTCCCACGTCGCGGGCATCCCCCGGCAGCTCCGGAGCTGCTGGGCATCGGGGTCGGCGCCCGGGGCCGAGACGACCACGCGCACGTGGGCGTGGTCACCTACCGGCCGGTCGAAGGCCAGCTCGACACCCACCGCGCCCGGGGGCAGGCCGTCGCCGCTGAAGAGCGGGGCCGCCGCGACGGCCTCGCGGCCCAGGTGCGTCTCGACCGCGGCGGCCAGGGCCCGCTCGGTGATGACGACCGCGGTCGGGTCGCCGCCGGGAGCGGACGACGGGCTGTCGTCCTCGGCGCAGGCGCCCAGCAGCACGACCGGCCCGAGCAGGACGGTGAGGAGACGGCGCGAGGCCCGGGACGCCATGGCGTGACGCTACTCCCGCGCCCCGTCGCCGGAGGCGATCCGCGGGTGAGTCGCCGGGGCGCGCTCCCGGCTACGGTCGACCAGATGAGCACTGACGACGACCGCGACCAGCTCCACCGCGACGGCCGCTGCGACGTGGTGGTGGAGATCCCCCGCGGCAGCCGCAACAAGTACGAGGCCTCCGAGGACGGCGAGATCTGGTTCGACCGCCGGCTGGGCGGCCCGGCCGGCTTCCCCGGCGACTACGGCTACGTCATCGGCTCCGAGGGCGAGGACGGCGACGCCCTCGACGCGCTGGTGCTGCTGGAGGAGGCGACCTTCCCCGGTGTGCACATGCGCTGCCGGGTCATCGGCGCCTTCGCCCTGCAGGTCGGCGACATCGCCGAGACCAAGCTGATCGTGGTGCCCGAGACCGACCACCACGCCGACCACCTGCGCGACCTCGGCGACCTGCCGCCCGCCTTCCTCGACGAGCTCGACGCCTTCTTCACCGCCTACCGGATGCTCGAGGACGTGCCTGTCGACGTGCGCGAGCGCCTCGACCGCTCCCGCGCCCTCGAGGTGCTGGTGGCCGGCGAGGGCTGAGCCGCGAGCCGGCGCCAGTTCCGTGCGAGCCGGCGCTACTTCCCCGTTGGTCTGTCAGCCGCGCAGCCGCGGCAGGGCGTCGGCGACCTGCTCGAGCACCCGCTCGTCGCCGGCGTAGGGCTGCACGCCGCGCGGCCAGTGCGTGACGAGGTCGGTGAACCCGAGCTCGGCGGCCCGGCCGGCCATGTCCTCGAAGGCGCCGACGCTCGCGAGCGCGAAGCCGGCCGGCCCCACGCGCCCGGTGTCGGCGAGCAGGTAGCGGGGCAGGTCGGCGGGCTCGCGCCCGGCGGCGACCAGCGCCTCCTCGTAGGTGTCGCGGGCGCGGGCCAGGCCGGCGTACCAGCCCTCGAGCGTGGTCTCGGCGTGCGGCCCGGTGGTCACCCACCCGTCGCCCGCCCGCGCCGAGAACCGCAGCGAGCGGGGGCCGTTGGCCGCGACCAGCAACGGCGTACGCCGCAGCGGCGGCAGGGTGCGGGCGTCGCGGGTGGCGAACCAGCGTCCGTCTGCGTCGACGTGGTCCTCGTCGCGCAGCCGGGCCAGCAGGGTCACGAACTCCTGGAACCGGTCGACCCGCTCGCGGGTGCTCAGCGCCTCGCCGCCGAGCACCTCGGAGTCGCGGTCGCCGCCGACGCCCAGGCCCAGCAGCACCCGGCCGTCGGCGATGCCCTCGAGGGCCTGCACGTCGCGCAGGAACGGGTAGGGGTGGCGGAAGTTCGGCGCGGTCACCAGGGTGCCCAGCCCGATCCGCTGCGTCGTGGCCGCGGCCGCGGCCAGAGTCGGCACCGCACCGGTCCACGGGCTCTCCGGCAGCCCGCCCCACACCAGGTGGTCGTAGGTCCAGGCGTGGTCGAAGCCCATCTCCTCCGCGGCCCGCCACCGCGGCCCGGCCTCGGCCCACGGCAGGTCGGTCAGGATCGTCAGCCCGAAGCGCATGACCCGACCCTAGGGGCCACCGCTCGGGACGTCATGCAGGCGGGACGTCCGTCGGTGCGGGAGGTATGACGTCCCGCGGCCGCTGGCTCAGCCGGAGACGCCCAGCACCAGCGGGCGTACGGCGACGGCACCCGCGCGGCGGATCGCCCGCGCGGCCATGGTCAGGGTCCAGCCGGTGTCGGTGAGGTCGTCGACCAGCAGCACCGAGCGGCCCTCCAGGGAGCCGGGGTCGGCGTGCAGGTCGAAGCGGCGGCCGACGGCGGCCACGCGCTGGGCGGAGTTCATCGAGCCCTGGCCGGGCGCGACGTCGGGGTCGACCACCGCCCACCGGCCCAGCAGCGGCACCTGGAGGTAGCGCGAGAGACCGTCGGCCAGGCTGTCGACCA
Organism: Nocardioides salarius; assembly: GCF_016907435.1. Classification (NCBI taxonomy): domain Bacteria; kingdom Bacillati; phylum Actinomycetota; class Actinomycetes; order Propionibacteriales; family Nocardioidaceae; genus Nocardioides; species Nocardioides salarius. The sequence goes on from NZ_JAFBBZ010000001.1 coordinate 2,070,310, forward strand.
GCTCGCCGCGGCGCACCGACTCGACCGAGACGATCGCGTCGACCTGCGGGCGCCAGTCGTTGAGGACCTCGATCACGGCCTGCACCAGCGGCACCGGCACCGGCACGTCGGCCACGCCGTCGGGACCCTCGCGGAAGAGCTCGCGCAGCGCCTGGCCGTAGCCCAGGTCGGTCAGGCGCGCCACGGCGCGGCCCTCCTCGGCGGCGCCGTCGGAGATCTTGCCCTTGAGCTGGACGCCGAGGCGGTCCATGCCGGTCGGCCACATCTTGCGCGGGGCCACCGGCACACCGGGTCGGGCCAGGCGGGCCTGCGCCTCCTCGATGGCGGCCGCGGAGACGTCGGTCGAGAGCTGCAGCCCGCCGCAGTTGTCGCAGCGCCCGCAGGCCTGCGCCTCGGGGTCGTCGAGCTGGTCGCGCAGGTAGAGCATCCGGCACTCGTCGGTGCGCAGGTACTCCAGCATCGCGTCCTGCTCGCGCTGGCGGGCCTCCGCGACCCGGCGGTAGCGCGGCTCGTCGTAGGTCCACTCCCGACCCGTGGACTCCCAGCCGCCGCGCACGCGGCGTACGGCGCCGTCGACGTCGAGCACCTTGAGCATCGTCTCGAGGCGGGTGCGGTTGAGCTCGACGCGGGTCTCGAGCGCCGCGGTGCTCATCGGGCGCCCCTCCTCGGCGAGCACGGCCAGCGTCTCGCGCACCTGCTCCTCGCGGGGGAAGGCCAAGGAGGCGAAGTAGGCCCAGATGTCGCGGTCCTCGACCGCGGGCAGCAGCACCACCGTGGCCGACTCGCTGCGGGCGTCGAGGCCACGCCCGGCTCGCCCGACCTGCTGGTAGTAGGCCACCGGCGAGCTCGGCGCGCCCAGGTTGACCACGAAGCCGAGGCTGGCGTCGAAGCCCATCCCGAGCGCGGAGGTCGCCACCAGCGCCTTGACCCGCCCGGCGGCCAGGTCGCCCTCGAGCGCCTGGCGCTCGGTGGTCTCGGTCTGCCCCGAGTACGCCGCCACCTCGTGGCCGCGGCTGCGCAGGTAGTCGGCGACCTCCTGGGTGGCGGCGACGGTGAGGCAGTAGACGATGCCCGACCCGGGCTGCTCGGCCAGGTGGTCGGCCAGCCACGCCAGGCGCTGGTCGGCGGTCTTGAGGTGCACCACCCCCAGGCGCAGCGACTCGCGGTCCAGCGAGCCGCGCAGCACCAGCACGTCGCGGCCCAGCTGCTGCTGGACGTCCTCGGTGACGCGCTGGTTGGCGGTCGCGGTGGTGGCCAGCACCGGGATGCCCTCGGTGAGGTCGTCGAGCAGGGTGCGGATGCGGCGGTAGTCGGGGCGGAAGTCGTGGCCCCAGTCGGAGATGCAGTGCGCCTCGTCGACCACCAGCAGGCCGCAGGTCGCGGCCAGGCGTGGCAGCACCTCGTCGCGGAAGCCAGGGTTGTTGAGCCGCTCGGGGCTGACCAGCAGCACGTCGACCTCACCGGCCTGGATGGCCTCGTGGATCGGCTCCCAGTCACCGATGTTGGTGGAGTTGATGGTCACCGCGCGGATGCCGGCGCGCTCGGCGGCCTGGATCTGGTTGCGCATCAGCGCCAGCAGCGGGCTGACGATCACCGTCGGGCCGGCACCGCGCTCGCGCAGCAGCAGCGTGGCCACGAAGTAGACCGCCGACTTGCCCCAGCCGGTGCGCTGCACGACCAGGGCGCGGCGCCGGTCGACGGCCAGCGCCTCGATCGCCGACCACTGGTCCTCGCGCAGCACCGCGTCGTCGCGACCCACCAGCGCCCGCAGGTGCGCCTCGGCCGCCTCCCGTGCCTCGGCACGGTCGACGGTGGGAGCGGGGGTCGCCGCTGGGCTCGCTGCGGGGGAGGTCATGGCGCCCTGTCTACCAGCGCGCACCGACGGCACGCAGCGCCCGTCCCCCGCCTGTGGAAGACGCCACGCTCGGCCAGCACCCAGGACGTCATACGTCGCGCACAGGCGGACGTCCCGCCCGTATGACGTCAGGCCCGGGCCGTCACCAGATCCGCACCCGCTGGCTCGGGTCGAGCCACAGCCCGTCGCCCTCGCGGGTCTCGAAGACCTCGTGGAACTCGTCGAGGTTGCGCACGATGTTGGCGCGGAACTCCGGCGGGGAGTGCGGGTCGATGGTGAGGTACTGCGCCTCCTGCTCCTTGCGGCGCTTGGTGCGCCACACGTAGGCCCAGTTGGTGAAGAGCGTGCGCCGCTCCTCGACCGAGGCCCGGCCGTCGGTGGAGATCAGGTAGGCCTCGTGGGCGATGGTCAGCCCGCCGAGGTCGCCGATGTTCTCGCCGACGGTCAGCGCGCCGTTGACCCTCTCGCCGGGCAGCGCCCGCGGCTCGAACTCGTCGTACTGGGCGACGAGCGCCTTCGACTTCACCTCGAAGGCGGCCTTGTCGTCGGCGGTCCACCAGTCGTTGAGGTTGCCCGCGCCGTCGTACTGCGCGCCCTGGTCGTCGAAGCCGTGCCCGATCTCGTGGCCGATGACCGCGCCGATGCCGCCGTAGTTCTCGGCCGGGTGGGCGTCGGGGCTGAAGAACGGCGCCTGCAGGATGCCGGCGGGGAAGCAGATCTCGTTGGTGCCGGGGTTGTAGTAGGCGTTGACGGTCTGCGGCAGCATGAACCACTCGTCGCGGTCGACGGGCGAGCCGATCTTGGTGATCTGCCGGTCGGTCTCGAACGCCGAGGCGGCGGCGACGTTGCCCATCAGGTCGTCCTGGCGCACCTGCAGGGCGGAGTAGTCGCGGAACGTCTCGGGGTAGCCGATCTTGGGCCGGAAGGTCGCCAGCTTCTCGTAGGCGCGCTCCTTGGTCTCCTCGGTCATCCAGTCCAGGCGCGAGATCGAGACCCGGTAGGCGGCCAGCAGGTTGGCCACCAGGTCGTCCATCATCTGCTTCGAGCGCGGCGGGAAGTGCCGCTCGACGTAGACCCGGCCCACCGCCTCGCCCAGCGCGCCCTCGACCAGCGACACGCCGCGCTTCCAGCGCGCCCGCAGCTCGGGGGTGCCCGACAGGGTGCGGCCGTAGAAGTCGAAGTTGGTCTCGACGAAGTCGTCGGGCAGGTACGCCGCGGTGGCGCGCAGCACGTGGCTGGTCAACCAGTCGCGCCACTGCTCGACCGGCACCTCCTCGAGCACCGTGGAGAGGTGCTCGAAGTACGACGGCTGGCGCACGCAGACCTCGCCCAGCACGTCGGCCGCGGTGCGGGTCGAGGCGGTGAGGTTGGTGACGTAGACGTCGAAGTCGAAGCCGGGGCACATCTCCTGCAGCTCGGCCAGGGTGCGCAGGTTGTAGGTCTTCTGCACGTCGCGGGTCGCCGCGCGCTCCCAGTGCCCGGCGGCCAGGCGGGTGTCGATGGCCAGGATGGTGCGGGCCGCGCCCTCGGGGTCGGCGTGGTCGGCCAGGCCCAGCAGGCGGGTCAGGTAGGCGACGTACTTCTCGCGGGTCTCGGCGTGCTTGTCGTCGCGGTAGTAGGACTCGTCGGGCAGCCCGAGCCCGCCCTGGACCAGGTGGAAGAGGTAGCGGTCGGACTGCTTGTCGTCGGTGTCGACGTAGGAGCCGAAGAGGCCGTGGCCGCCGATCCGCTCGAACTCGCCGAGGAAGGCCGCCAGGTCGCGCTTGTCGCGCAGGCGCGCGGCCGCGTCGAGCAGCGGCCGCACCGGCTCGATGCCCTTGGCGGCGATCGCCTCGGTGTCCATGAAGGAGGCGAAGAGGTCGCCGATCTTGCGGGCGTCCTCGTCGGGCGCCTCCTGGTCGGGGGCGGTGGCCAGGGCGGCGAGGTCGGTGATGATGTCGCGCACCTGCGCCTCGGCCGCGTCGGCCAGCTGCACGAACGGGCCCCAGCTCGAGCGGTCGGAGGGGATCTCGGTCTCCTCCAGCCAGCGCCCGTTGACGTGGCCGAAGAGGTCGTCCTGGGGGCGGGTGTCGGGGTCCATGCCCGGGCGGGCGTCGTCGAGGATGCTCACCCCACGACCCTAGCCGCCGCGCCCTCCCCTGCCCGGGTGGCCGGGTGCGCCGCCGTGGGGCGGGCTCAGCCGGCGGCCTGGTCGATGGCGGCGCGCACCGACATCACCACGCTCTCGGGGTCGACCCGGTCGCGCGCGGCGAGCTCGGCGACCAGGCGTCGTACGACGAGCATGACGCCGCCCATCAGCGGGGAGATGTCGAGCTCGAGCTCGTCGCCGTCCTCGTCCATCTTCAGCTCGACCGCGCCGATCTCGAGCAGGTGGCCGAAGGCCAGCTCGACGGGGTTGGGCCCGCCGGGCAGCACGTCGGGGTCGGCCTCGGCGGCGACCACGCCGTCGAGGATGACGTGGCCGGCGCGGCGCAGCCGCTCCTCGGGGTCCAGCGTGTGCTCGTCCACGGGCCCATCATCGCCGGTGCGTCCCTGTCGCCGGGCAGCGAGGGCCGATAGGTTCGCCGCCATGACATCCCCTGCAGCCCAGCACCTGCGCGTCGTCGCCACCATCCCCACCGCCCCCGAGCACGCCGAGGCGGTGCGCGCGGGCCTGCGCGACCTGGTCGCCGCGACCCAGCAGGAGGAGGGCTGCGTGGCCTACGACTGCTTCGAGTCGAACGCCGCCCCCGGCACCTTCGTGATGGTCGAGGAGTGGGCCAGCCAGGAGGCCATGGACGCCCACATGAGGACGCCGCACATGGCCGAGGTCTTCAAGGTCCTCGGCCCGGCGCTGGCCGGCGACGTGGCCATCCACCCGCTGCGCCCCCTGGGCTGACCGGGCAGACCGGGCTGAGCGGCGGGCGGGGCCACGCTCAGCGGATCCGCACCACGCCCTTGCCGAGCGTGCGGCGCTGGTCGAGGTCGAGCAGCGCCTTGCCGAAGTCCTCGATGCCGTACGTCGCACCCACGGGCGGGCGGATCGTGCCGGCCTCCATCATCGGCACCAGCTCGGCCCACTGCTGCTCCATGAAGCCGGGACGCATCATGGCGTAGGCGCCCCAGCCGACGCCGCGCACGTCGATGTTGTTGAGCAGCAGCCGGTTGACCTTGACCTCGGGGATGCCCTGGCCGGCGGCGAAGCCGACCACCAGCAGGCGGCCCTGCGGGGCGAGCGCGCGCAGCGAGTCGGTGAAGACGTCGCCGCCCACCACGTCCATGACGATGTCGACTCCGAGGCCGCCGGTGAGCTCCTTGGCGGCGTCCTTGAACCCGTCGATCAGCACGGCCTCGTCGGCACCGGCGTCGCGGGCGACCTGGCACTTGGCCTCGGTGGAGCAGACCGCGATGGTGCGCGCGCCGTACCCCTTGGCGACCTGGATGGTGGCGGTGCCGACGCCGCCGGCGGCGCCGTGCACGAGCACGGTCTCGCCCTTCTTCAGCCCGCCGCGCTCGGCGAGCGCGAACTGGGCGGTCAGGTAGTTCATCGGCAGCGCCGCGCCCTCGTCGAGGCTCAGCGAGTCGGGCAGAGCGAAGGTGGACACGGCCGGGTTGACGACCAGCTCGGCCGCGGCGCCGTAGGGCGCGACCCCGGCGACGCGGGTGCCGGGCGCGAGGTCGGCGCGGTCCTCGGGACCCTGCACCACGACGCCGGCGAAGTCGACGCCGAGCGTGAAGGGCGGCTCGGGCCGCATCTGGTACTCGCCGCGGCTGAGCAGCAGGTCCGGGAAGGACGTGCCGACGGCGTGCACCTCCACCAGCACGTCGTCGGCGCCGGGGGTCGGCTCGGCGACGTCGTTGACCTGGAGGTGCTCGGGACCGGTGGTGTCGATGACCTGGACTGCTCGCATGTGGCCACCGTAGCCATCCGGACGGGCCGCGGGTCCGAAGGTCCGTTGTGCGACCCGCCCAACGTCTCCAGGCGATGCTGATCCATGCCGGCGCCCGCTTCGCGGTGCGCTACGGCGAGGAGCTGCGCCTCGCCGGCTCCGACCTGCCCCGGCCCCGCCGGCTGCGGGTGCCCACCCGGCACGGTCCGGTGCCGGTGCGCGAGTACGCCCCGCCCGCCCTGCGCGGTCGCGACGACGCGCCGGCCCACGTGCACCTGCACGGCGGCGCCTGGTTGATGCGGCACCCGGGCATGGACGACTGGTGGTGCCGCTACCTGGCCGCCACCGCGGGCGTGCGGGTGCTCAACGTCGACTTCACCGCCGCGCCGTACGCCGTCTACCCGCGCGCCCAGGAGCAGTCCCACGACGTCGCGGCACGGGCCGCCGCCTCGGCGCCGGTGTCGGTGGGCGGCTTCTCCTCCGGGGGCGGGATGGCCGCCGCGGTGTGCCTGATGGCGCGCGACGCGGCCTCGTTCGACCCGCGGCTGCAGGTGCTCGGCGTCCCGGCGCTCGACCTGGCCACGGAGGTGCCCCGGGGCGGCCCGGGCACGATCTCCCCGTCGCTGCGGGCGCTGGTGCGTGCGGCGTACTTCCCCGACCCGGCGACGCGCGCCGAGGCCTACGCCTCACCGCTGCTGGCGCCCTCGCTGGCCGGGCTGCCCCGGGCGCTGGTGCTGACCGCCGAGCGCGACACGCTGGGCCGCGACGGCGACGACTACGCGGTGCGGCTGCGCGAGGCCGGGGTCGAGGTGTGGCACGACGTCACGCCGGGCGTCGACCACTACTTCTTGACCGAGGACCCGGTCCGTGCCCGCGCCACGATGGCGAGGATCGCGACCGAGGTCGCCGCCGCGCTGGCCTGACGGCTCGGCTGCCGGCTCAGGGCCCGGTCGGCTCGGTCGGCTCCGTCGGCTCGGTCGGCTCGGTCGGCTCGGTCGGCTCGGTCGGCTCCGTCGGCTCGGCGGACTCCTCGCACTTCGCCAGCCGCTGCTCGGCCTTGGCGAGGCGCTGGACCTGCGCCTTCTTCGCCTTCTTCGCCTTGGTGCGGTCCTGCTTGGCGTCGTCGAGGTCCTCCTCGACCTCGGCCTGCTCCTCCTCGGTCTCCGCCTGGGCCGCGGCCTTCTTGGTCTTGCGCACCTCGCGCTTGGCCTTGGTGAAGACGTCCTGCAGGCGCTCGAGCTTGGCGGCGGCGCGGTCGACCTGGGCCTGCTGCTTGGCGCAGTCGCCCTCGACGGGGGGTGCGGCCTGGGCGCCCGGGACGGGGCCGACGGAGAGCACCGCGGCCACGGCGAGGCCGGCGAGCGGGGTGGTGAGGCGGGAGAAGGGCACAGGGGACTCCTGGGGCAGGGGACCGGCGGGGGACGGTCGGGCGGCACCATCGTGCACGAGCCGGACCGGGCGCCGGGGCGGATCGCGCCGAACTTTGCCGAGGCTCAGCGCACGTCGACGATGCGCACGGCCTCGAAGTGCATCGGGTCGGTGAAGCGCCAGTCGCCGCCCCAGCCGAAGCCCCACTTCTTGAAGATGGCCACCACGGTGCGGTCCATCTCGCCGACGGTGCCGCGCTGGTTGCCGGGGGTGTTGAGGTCGAGGGCGAGGCCGAAGGAGTGGTTGGACAGCGTCGTGGAGCCGGCGATGAAGCGCGGGTAGTAGCAGCCGGCGTACTCGCCGGGGTTGATCTCGTCGGCCAGGCCCGTCTCGACGACCTCGCGCAGCGCCGCGGTGAGCTGCGGGATGATCGCCTTGTTGCAGCGCACCGAGCCGAGGATCGGGACCTGGGCGGTGATGATGTTGGCGCGCTCCCAGGCCGGCTCGGGCGCGATCCGGCCCCCGCCGAGCACGGTGTAGTTGAAGACCCCGACCGCCGAGGAGACCGAGCCGACCACGAAGGCGGTCTGCTTGGCGTTGATGTCGAGGCCGAAGCGGGCCACCGAGTCGAGGCGCTGCACCGAGGTCTGCTGCGGCAGCAGGCGCGTCAGCGGCTTGACCACCTTGTCGGGGGCGGTGATGCCGGTCGAGACCAGCAGCGCGTTGCCGGGCTCGGCGCCGAGCTCGGCGCCCCACTTGACGTTGACGACGGCGTCGACGGCGTTCTCGATCTGCGGCGCCAGGGCCCCTAGGTGCACCTCGGGGCTGCCGGTGTCGAGGGTGACGAAGCCCTGCTCGTCGATGGGCAGCTTCTTCTGCAGCTCGGGGCTGATGGCCAGCTCGCCGCCGGCGACGCGGTCCCAGACCTCGCGGCTGCGGGGCACCTGGCCGGGGGTGAAGCGACGGAAGGTGGCGGGGTCGACGGCGGCCAGGTTGAGCACCCGGTTCTCGATGCCGACCTGCAACATCGAGAACTGCTCGACGTCCTGGACGCCGGGCAGCGCCCGGATCTCCTCGAGCGTCTCGTCGGTGATGCCGCTCTCGGTCTGCACCAGGATGTCGGCGGTGCGCGGCAGGTCCTTGAGGCGCCCGGGCGCCTCGACCGCGAACGCCGGGTCGAGACCGACCGTGGGCTGCTCGCCGCCGGCCGAGCCGTCGCCGTCCTCGGAGTCCTTGCCCGACCCGGTGCCGCGTGCGGGCCCGGACGCCGCGTCGGCGGGCGAGGGGGTGCCAGCGACGGCGGGGGCCTCGGCGCCCTGCGTGGCCTCGTCGGCGTCCGGGCTGCCGCAGCCGGGCAGCAGGAGGACCAGCGCGATAGCTGCGCCCATCGGCGCGCGCCGGGACAGGGACCGGCCTCGCAGCCCCGCTCGCCTCATGGCGCGCTCCTCCCCGGGCTCACCCCACGCGGGCCCGGCCACCAGCGTAGGCGGTGCGCGGGAGCGCCACCCACGACATGGCGCCGCCGAGCACCAGCAGCCCGGCGCAGCTGAGGACCACCAGGGTCCAGGCGGGGTCCAGCGCCGCGGGGTCGGCGTACTCCTCGCCGCTGAGGCCGACCAGGCTCGGCACCGCCGCGACCGCCAGCAGGCCACCCGCCCGCGAGACCGCGTTGTTGACGCCGCTGGCGATGCCGGCGTGCTCGTCGGGGGCCGCGGCCAGCACCGTCGCGGTCAGGGTGGCCACCAGCAGCGCGAGGCCCAGCGCGAAGACGACCACGCCCGGCAGCACCGCGACGACGTACGCCGCCTCGCCGGCGCCGAGCAGCAGCAGCACGCCGGTCGCCATCACCAGCGGGCCGAGCGTCAGCGGGATCCGCGGCCCGATGCGCGCGCCGAGCGCCCCACCGCGACCGGCGAGCAGCAGCATCACCAGCGGCAGCGGCAGCGTGGCCAGCCCGGCCGCGAGCGGACCGTCGCCGCCGACCACCTGCAGCTGCAGCGGCAGCATGAAGAGCAGCACCGACAGGGCGCCGTAGACCAGCAGGGTCATCGCGTTGGTGGCCGAGAAGGTGCGGTCGGCGAAGATCCCCAGCGCCAGCATCGGCTCGGCGACCCGCGACTCGACGACGACGAACGCCAGCCCCGCGAGGAGACCGACCACGACGGCCGGCCACGCGGCGGGGTCGCCCCACTGCACCAGCGCGTAGGTGACCCCGCCCAGCGCGAGCGCGCCGAGCACGGCCCCGGGCAGGTCGAGGTGCTGGGCGGCTCCGGGGTCGCGGGTCTCGGGCACGCCGCGGGCCAACCACAGCGTCAGCACCGCGACCGGCAGGTTGATCCAGAAGATCAGCCGCCAGTCGGCGTGCTCGACCAGCACGCCGCCCACCAGCGGTCCGGCGGCGGCCGCGATCGCCCCCAGGCCGGTCCAGGTGCCGATCGCGCGCGCCCGGTCGTCGGGGTGGAAGGCGCCCTGGATCATCGCCAGCGAGCCGGGCACCATCAGCGCGGCGGCGACCCCCTGCAGCGCCCGGGCGGCCACCAGCACCTCGGCGCTGGGCGCCAGCCCGCACAGCGCCGACGCGACGCCGAAGGCGAGCGTGCCGGTCACGAAGACCCGGCGCCGGCCCAGCCGGTCGCCCAGCGAGCCGCCGAGCAGGATCAACGAGGCCAGGGCCAGCAGGTAGGCGTTGGTGATCCACTGCAGGTCGTTGATCGAGGCGTCGAGGTCGGCGCCGATGGTGCGCAGCGCGACGTTGACCACCGTGCCGTCGAAGAGCGACATGGCCGAGCCCAGGGTCGCGGCCCCCACGACGGCTCGACCGGTGGCCGAGCCGGTGCGCACCAGCCCGGGGCCGTCGGGTGATGCGGACGTGGACACCCGGCCAGCCTAGGATCCCAGGGTGTCCCAGCCCCGCCCGTCGGCCCAGCGCCTGGTCGACCACGTCGACCGGCTCGGTGCCGAGCACCCGCCCATCGCCCTCGACTCCGTCGACTTCACCGTCATCGACCCGGTCACCCTCGAGGCCCGCTTCGGCCACGTGCTCGACTACATGGCCCGCGTCGAGCTCGAGGTCGACCGCAACGTGCTCGAGCTGATGACGATGCTGCCCGACCCGCCCGAGGTCGACGTGCACTTCTACCGCGACGTGTGGCAGCCCCAGGAGATCCAGCACGGGCGCATCCTCGACGAGCTGCAGGTGCGGCTGGGCCGCGACAACGCCAACGCCGACCTCGACTCGATCGGCACCAAGCTCAAGGTGCTCGGGGCGCTGGGCCACCTCGGCGCCTTCCAGGACGTCTCGCGGATGCTCTACTACGTCACCGGCATGGCCACCGAGCGCTCGGCGGTGCTGGCCTACAACCTGCTGCACGACGGCGTGGCCGAGATGGGCGAGACGGCGGTGGCCCAGACGATCATCGCCCCGATCCGGCGCCAGGAGCCGGGCCACTACGCCTTCTACCAGCTCTCCGCGCGGCTGCTGTGGAGCGAGCTGGCGGCCTGGCAGAAGTGGCTGGTGCGCCACCTGCGCCGCCTCTCCTTCTCCCCCGTCGGCGCCAACGACGACGAGCAGAAGGCCGACTTCGGCGACCTGATGGCCACCCTCGGCATCGACGATGACTCCGACTTCACCGCCCAGATCGCCCGTGTCGAGATGGAGCTGCTGTGGGCGCGCGACAAGGGCCTGCCGGTGCCGGAGTACGTCACCCGCGCCTTCCGCGAGGCCCGCGAGCTCTCCGTGGCCCGCGCTGCTGGAGATTCATCGGCCGGCCGATGAACCTGGCGGGTGGACGACGAAACTTCATCGTCCACCCAGGAGATCCGTCGGCCGGCCGATGAAACTCCCGCGTGTGGGGGCGCGGGCGGCGCCGGGCTAGGCGCCCAGCACCCGAGCGGCGATCCAGGCGATCTGGTCGGCAGTGGCCTCGGCCGGGCCGGAGGGCTGCATCACGTGGCTGAGCACGATCCGCACCACCATGTCGATGGCTGCGTCGAGCTCGGCGGCGCGCAGGTCGACGTCGTACGGCGCGATCCGCGCCGCGATGACGTCCTTGGCGGCGGCCAGCAGCGAGCCCGCGTGGGTGGTCAGCAGCGGCAGCAGCTCGGTGTCGGCGCCGTGGGTGGCCGAGACGACCGCGTGCAGGAGGGGGTTGCTGGGGGCGACCTCGAGGACCGAGCGGGCCGAGGCCCGGATCGCCTCGACCAGGTCGTCGGGGTGCTCGTCGAAGGCGACGGTCACCGTGGCCAGGAAGCGCTCGAGCTCGCGCAGGATCATCGCCTCGGCCAGCCCGGCCTTGGTGCCGACCTCGTTGTAGACGGTCTGGCGCGAGACGCCCACGTCGTCGGCCAGGCGCGCCATCGTCACCTTGGCCCAGCCGACCTCGGTGGTCAGCCGCACGGCCGAGTCCACGACGCGGTCGCGCATGCTGGGCGGGGCGGCGGTGCTCACGTCGTCGAGTGTAGGAAGCACCACCACCCCCGCCGGCATCGCCACAGCCATCCCTGCTGGCGTCGCGACACTCATCCCTGGGCCACGTCCACCCGGGACGGCCAGGATCATCCCTGGAGCGTCAGCGCCAGCACCGGGCAGGCCTGCACCGCGGCGTGCACGTGGGCGCGCTGCGACTCCTCGGGCTCCTCCACCAGCACGTGCATCACCTCGTCGTCGTCGATCTCGAAGACGTCGCTGGCCATCGCCTCGCACATGCCCAGTCCCTCGCAGCGGTCGCGGTCCACCTCGATGCGCATCAGCGGGCCTCGGCGTTGCTCAGGGCGACGAAGTCGACCTTCTCGCGCACCCCGCAGTCGGGGCAGCACCAGTCGTCGGGGATGTCGGCCCACGCGGTGCCGGCGGCGAAGCCCTCGAGCTCGTTGCCGACGGCGACCTCGTAGGTGTGCCCGCAGCCCGGGCAGCGCGCGGCCAGCACCTCGTCGTCCTGCGGCTCCTGCGCCACCGGGGCCGGTACGTCGGCCGACCGGCCCGCCGCAGTCGGCTCGGGCGCAGGCTCGGCCGGGGTGGGCTCGACGGTCGGCTCGACGGTGGGAGCCCCGGCCACGGGCGGGACGGGGTGCGCGGCCAGGATCCGCTCGCGCTTGCGCGGGTCGAGGTTGGCGCGGGTCAGGTCGCCGTCGAAGTGGGCCAGCACCCGGGGGTCCATCACCCGGCGCCACAGCGGCGGCACGAGCGCCAGCACGATCATGCCGGCGTAGCCGGTGGGCAGCACCGGGCTCTCCTCGAAGTCGCGCAGGGTCTGGTAGCGGCGCGTGGGGTTGGCGTGGTGGTCGCTGTGGCGCTGCAGGTGGTAGAGCAGCACGTTGGTGGCGATGTTGTTGGAGTTCCACGAGTGCGAGGGGTCGACGCGCTCGTAGCGCTGGCGGGTGCCCGAGCCGACCTTCTGGCGGCGCATCCCGTAGTGCTCCATGTAGTTGACGACCTCGAGCAGGGAGAAGCCGACGACGGCCTGGAGCACCAGGAAGGGCAGCACGACCGGGCCCAGCCACACCGTGAGCGCGCCCCACAGCACCGCCGACATCAGCCAGGCGTTGAGCACGTCGTTGCCGAGGTGGAAGGGGTGGGTGTCCTTGCGGGCGTAGCGCTTCTTCTCCAGGTGCCAGGCGCTGCGCAGCGAGCCCAGCACGGTGCGCGGCCAGAACCGGTAGAAGCTCTCGCCGAAGCGGCTGGAGGCGGGGTCCTCGGGGGTGGCCACGCGCACGTGGTGGCCCCGGTTGTGCTCGATGTAGAAGTGGCCGTAGAAGCTCTGGGCCAGGGCGATCTTCGAGAGCCAGCGCTCGTTGGCCTCGCGCTTGTGGCCCAGCTCGTGGGCGGTGTTGATGCCGATCCCGCCGATCACGCCGATCGAGAGGGCCAGCCCGATCTTGTCGACGGTGCTCAGCTCGCCGAGGCCGAAGGGCGCCCCGTTGGCGATGACGTAGAGCGCGCCGACGAACCCGGCGTACTGGATCGGCAGGAAGGCGTAGGTGATCCAGCGGTAGTACTTGTCGCTCTCGAGCGCCTCGATGGCGTCGTCGGGCGGGTTGGCGCGGTCGAGGCCGGCGACCAGGTCGATGGCGGGCACCACCCCGAGCACCACGATCGGGCCGACCCAGAACCACACGCCCCAGCCGGTGAGGGCCCAGCCGCCGCCGGCGACGAAGGCCAGCGAGGGCACGACGAGCCCGATCAGCCACAGGTAGCGCTTGTGGTCGCTCCAGGCCTCGGTCGAGCCCTCGGGCACGGTCGAGCGCGGGACCTGCGGGGACGAGGGGGACGGTGCGGTGCTGCTGGCCACGGGGAGCCTCCTGGCGGTGACGGGGGTCACGACATCTGCTTGACAACACCGTAGGGAATGTCAAGCAGATTGACAAGAGGGGTCTAGTTGTAAACATCGGGCCTCGAGCTCGCCGTCGGCCTCACCTGCGGCGGGCCCCCGCCTCCCGCGCCAGTGCCGCCAGCTGCTCGGCCAGCGCCGGCGCGCCCAGGCACCGGATCCGCAGCACGTGCGCCGGGGTCCGCACGCCGACCGCCCGCGAGACGCGGCCGCCGCCCACCTCCACCCCGCTCACCTCGCGCAGGTCGACAGTGAGCATCGAGGCGCCCCGCGCGGCCCGGGTGGGCATGAAGGTCAGGTGCAGCGTCGTGGTCGTCAGGCGCCCGGCCACCCACGTCGAGCCCCAGGCCCCCTGGAAGCGCAGGAGCGCGGCGTCCGATGCCGTCGCCCCCGTGGCTGCCACGGTCTCGACGAGCACGTGCACGCTCTTCGACGACAGCACTCCGTAGGACATGACTCATGGTGCGCCCGTCCCCGCCGGGCCGCACGGGTCGGAGGTCCCTGGTCCACACCGGTCCAGACCGCGGGGGGCGCCACACAGGTGAACCGGCCCGGGCGCGGCAGCGGGCACAATGGGAGTCGCCGCCGTGCCACCGACCACGAGGAGGCGGACGTGAGCGCTCCCCGGCGCCCCGACAGCCCAGCCGACCCCCAGGGCGGCCCCCAGGGCGGCCCCCAGGGCGACTCCGAGGCAGACACCCAGCCGGCGTTGCCCGCGGGGATGCTCGAGGCGCTCTACTCGCGCCCCAGCCGGGCCCGCACCGCGCTGGTCGTGGTGCCGCTCCTGGCCGGGCTCGCGGTGGCGGCGTACGTCGGCAGCACGCTGGTGTGGCCCGGCGACGACGAGCCGGCGGCCAGCAGCACCACCGGCACCGACGCCACGGGCGTGACCTGCTGGAACGGCGACGTCAAGACCGACGAGCGCTCCTGCGTGCTGCCCACCGGCCGTGCCGGGCTCGAGCACGTCTTCCCCTCCTTCGACCCCGAGCAGCAGACCTGCCGCGACGAGCTGGTCGAGAACCCGCAGTTCAAGCGGCCGGCGATGTGGACCTGCGACGTCGAGCTGGCGGGGCCGGTCTCGATCACCTACAGCCAGGTCAGCGGGGCCAAGGCGGCTCGCCGCTACTTCGGCGACCTGCACGGCGTCGAGCCCGTCAAGGACCGCTCCTCCAGCGGGGTGCGGCGCGACCGGTGGCGCACCTCCGAGGTCGACGGCGCCAAGAACCCGCGGCTGTGGTCGGGCAGCGTGCTGGTGCGCGGGGCGCCGTACGCCGTCACCGTCACCGCCCAGCGCCGCGCCGACGTGGGCCGGGCGCTGGACCGACGGGTGCAGATGCGCCCCCTCGAGGAGCTGCGCGTCGCCGCGCCCGACTCCTCCGCCCAGGGCTGAGCAGCGCGGGCCGAGGGGCCGCGCCGAGGAGCCCGCTCAGCCCTTGATCGCCGAGGCCACCGCGCCCGGGACGTCGGGGTGGAAGACGGTGGGGATGATGAAGCTGGGGTTGAGCTCCTCGTCGTGCACGACGTGGGCGATGGCCTCGGCGGCCCGGAGCATCATCTCGATCGTCACGTTGGAGGCCCGGGCGTCGAGCAGGCCGCGGAAGACGCCGGGGAAGGCCAGCACGTTGTTGATCTGGTTGGGGTAGTCCGAGCGGCCCGAGGCCACCACCGCGGCGTACTTCGAGGCCTCGGCGGGGTCGACCTCGGGGTCGGGGTTGGCCAGCGCGAAGACGACCGCGTCGTCGGCCATGTCGGGGATCCACTCGGCCTGCAGCACGCCGGGCGCGGAGACGCCGATGAAGACGTCGGCCCCGTGCAGCACCGTGTGCAGGTCGCCGCGGCGGCGCTCGTGGTTGGTGCGCGAGGCCAGCTCGGCCATCGCAGGCGAGAGCGTGTCGTCGTCGCTCGACAGCGCGCCGTCCTTGTCGCAGACCACCACGTCGCCCACGCCCGCGGCGAGCATCAGCGTGACGATCGCGGTGCCGGCGGCGCCTGCGCCGGCGACCACCACGCGCACCTGGTCGAGCTGCTTGCCGACCACGCGCAGCGCGTTGGTCAGCGCGGCGAGCACCACGATCGCGGTGCCGTGCTGGTCGTCGTGGAAGACGGGGATGTCGAGGCTCTCGCGCAGGCGACGCTCGATCTCGAAGCAGCGGGGGGCGGCGATGTCCTCGAGGTTGATGCCGCCGAAGCCGGGGGCGATGAGCTCGACGGCGCGCACGATCTCGTCGGTGTCCTGGGTGTCGAGGCAGATCGGCCAGGCGTCGATGTCGGCGAAGCGCTTGAAGAGCGCGGCCTTGCCCTCCATCACCGGCAGCGCCGCGCCGGGGCCGATGTTGCCCAGGCCGAGCACCGCGGAGCCGTCGGTCACGACCGCGACGGAGTTGCCCTTGATGGTCAGGCGCCGCACGTCCTCGGGGTTCTCGTAGAGCGCCATGCTGACCCGGCCGACGCCGGGGGTGTAGGCCATCGAGAGGTCGTCGCGGTTCTTCAGCGGCACCTTCGAGCCGACCTCGATCTTGCCGCCGATGTGCAGCAGGAAGACGCGGTCGCTGGTGCGGTAGACCTCGACGCCCGGCACGGCGGCCGCGACGTCCTGCAGCTCCTGGGCGTGGTCGGCGTCGCCGGCCGAGCAGGTGACGTCGACGACGAGGCGCTCGTGGCTCGACTCGGCCACGTCGATGGCGGTGACGATGCCCCCGGCCTGGCTGATCGCGGTGGCTACCGCGCCCACCACACCGTGGTCGGGCGCCGTGTGCAGACGCATGGTGATCGAGTACGACGACGTGGTGGCTGACCTGGACACGTGCTCAGCCTCTGCCCACCGGGTGGTTACCGGCAAGTCGGACGCGCGACCACCCCACCTTGTGACGGACGGCACAAAGTTCTGCACTTTTGGTTTGATAGTGCAGAATGCACTACGTGTCCGAGAGTGCAACCACGTCCCCGGTGGTCCCGCCCACCAAGCAGGCCCTGACCCGCGCCCGCATCCACCGGTGCGCGATGCAGCTGACCCAGGGCCGCGGCCTCGACGGCTGGACCATGGAGGACCTGGCCGGCGCCGCCGAGGTGTCGCGCCGCACGCTGTTCAACTACTTCAGCTCCAAGGTCGATGCCGTGCTCGGTGCGGTCGGCTCCCCCATCCGGCGTCGCGACGAGGTCGCCGCCGACGCCTTCGCCACCTTCGTGGCCGGCGGTCCCAGCGGCTACCTCGTCGACGACCTCGCGGTGCTGGCCCGACCGATCCTGGCCGGCGAGGACTTCGACCAGCAGACCGTCGCTCTGCGCCGCAGCGTGCTGACCTGCTCGAACCGGCTGATGGAGGCGGTGCACGAGCACTTCGAGCAGACCGCCGACGACATCGTCGCCCTGATCCTCCAGCGCGAGGGCGACGGCTTCGGCGAGGACCGGGCCCACCTGATGGTGCGCCTGCTCGTGGCCGTCTTCGACTCCTCGATGCGGGCCTACCTGGCCGCCGAGGACCCCACCGAGACCGACCTGGTCGACCTGTTCGTCGACCACCTGCGCGTGGCCGGCGAGCTCCTCGGTCGCACCTCCCGGCCGGCCTGACCCCTGCCTGACCCTGCCTGACCCCTGCCTGATCCAGCCCAGACCCACGACCGGCACGAGCGTGCCACCCACAGGAGAGACACCATGGCCACCCTGCTAGCCCGACTCGGGACCACCGCCTACCGACGCTGGCCGTTCTTCATCGCCGCGTGGGTGGTCGTGCTGGCCGTGATCATCGGCCTCGCCGCCGCCTTCTCCAAGCCGATGTCGGACAACTTCACCATCCCCGGCATCCCCTCCGAGCAGGCCGCCGACCTGCAGGCCGAGCTCTTCCCCGGCGCCACCAGCGCCTTCGACCAGGCCGACGTCAACGTCGTGGTCCAGGCGCCCGAGGGCGAGACCCTGGCCGAGCCCGACAACGCCGCCGTCGTCGAGGACCTCATCGCCGACCTCGAGGCGCTCCCGCAGCAGCCCGACGACGTCGAGATCCTGCCCCCGGGCGAGGTCGCGGCCGGGCAGGAGCAGATGCTGGTCGAGCAGGCCGAGGCCTCCGGCGGCTCGGTCGAGCAGGCGCGCACCAACGCCGCGGCCCTCTCGCCGCTGACCGAGGACGGCCGCACCGGGCTGATCACCTACACCTGGGACGTCGACAGCCCCGCCGAGGTCGAGATGACGACCCTCGACGCCCTCGACGACGTCATGGACGACGCCCGTGACCAGGGGCTGGTCGTCGAGGCCAACGGCTCCGGCGCGACCGGTTTCACCACCCCCGGCCTGGCCTCCGAGGCCATCGGCATCGGCGTGGCCCTGCTCGTGCTGATCCTGACCTTCGGCTCCCTGGTGGCCGCCGGGCTGCCGATCATCACCGCCCTGATCGGCGTCGGCATCGGCCTGACCGGTGTCACCGCGATGACCGCCGTCGTCGACATCTCCAGCAGCACCTCGATCCTGGCCACGATGATCGGCCTGGCCGTCGGCATCGACTACACGCTCTTCATCCTGGCCCGCTACCGCACCGAGCTGCACCACACCGACGACCGGGCCCGCGCCGTGGGCATCGCGGTGGGCACCGCCGGCTCCGCGGTGGTCTTCGCCGGCCTGACCGTCCTGATCGCCCTCTCGGCCCTCTCGGTCGTGGGCATCCCGTTCCTCAGCGCGATGGGCCTGGCGGCTGCCGCGACCGTGTTCGTCGCCGTGCTGATCTCGCTCACGCTGCTGCCCGCCGTGCTCGGCCTGCTCGGGCGCCGCGCCTTCGGCGGCCAGGTGCGCCGCTACGCACCGAAGCGCGACGAGCAGGGCCTGGTCGTCAACAACGGCGTGCGCTGGGCCCGCTGGGTCGGCAAGCGCCCCGTCGCCCTGGTGCTGGTGGTCGTCGTGGCTCTCGGTGCGCTCGCGATCCCGCTCAAGGAGCTGCAGCTGGCCTTCCCCACCGACTCCACCGCCGCCAGCGACACCACCCAGCGCCAGGCCTCCGACATCATCTCCGCGGAGTTCGGCCCCGGCCGCGAGGCGCCGCTGCTGGTCGTCGTCGACGCCCGTGACGTGGCCGACGGCGAGCAGGGCGCGGCCTTCGGTGGCGTGGTCGAGTGGGCCACCGGCCTCGAGGGCGTCGAGAACGCCCAGGTCGTGGCCACCAACGCCGACCCGAGCGCCGAGCCCGGCACGCCGGCGGCGGCCTCGACCGGCGCCCTGGTGCAGGTGCTGCCCGAGTTCGGGCCGGCCGACGCCGAGGCGCAGGACCTGCTCACCGACCTGCGCGAGGGCGAGTCGGACATCGAGGACTCCACCGGCACCGACATCGGCGTGACCGGCCTGACCGCGATCACCACCGACGTCTCCGACCGGCTGGCCGACGCGCTGCCCGTCTACCTGACCATCATCGTGGGCCTGGCGTTCATCCTGCTGATGATCGTCTTCCGCTCGATCCTGGTGCCGCTCACCGCGACCCTGGGCTTCCTGCTCTCGGTGCTGGCCACCCTGGGCGCCACCGTGGCGGTCTTCCAGCTCGGCTGGGGCGGGCTCGTCGAGGGCCAGCCGCTGGTCAGCTTCATCCCGCTGTTCCTGATCGGCGTCGTCTTCGGCCTCGCGATGGACTACCAGGTCTTCCTGGTGACCCGCATCCGTGAGGCCCGGGTGCACGGCATGTCGACCCCCGAGGCGATCGTCGACGGGTTCCGCAACTCGGCGCGCGTGGTCACCGCGGCGGCCGCGATCATGACGGCGGTCTTCTCCGCCTTCATCCTGCAGGACGACGCGATCATCAAGTCGATGGGCTTCGCCCTGGCCATCGCGATCGTCTTCGACGCCTTCGTGGTGCGGATGGTGCTGATCCCGGCGCTGCTCTACCTGATGGGCGACAAGTCCTGGTGGCTGCCGGCCTGGCTCGACAAGATCCTCCCCGACGTCGACGTCGAGGGCGAGAAGCTCGACCGCGGCCCCGGCTACCACGCCGAGGAGGGCGACCTCGACGGCGAGCTCGACGAGCTCAGCGACGAGCAGGCCCAGCGGGTCTGAGCCGCCCCGCCGCCGCACCGCGACGGCGTACGACGCAGCAGCCCCCGGCCACCGCGGCCGGGGGCTGCTGCCGACCCGGCCCGAACTTCGCGCTGACCCGGCCCAGACTTCGCACCGAGCCGGCCCGAACCGGCCCGGCCGACCCGCTCAGGCCTCGGTGGTGCCCAGCCGGTCGAGCAGGTTCTTCGAGAACCGGTCGCCCATCTTCTCGATGACCCCGCCCATCGTCGCGGTCACGGCCTTCGAGGAGACCTTGGGCAGCGGCAGGTCGAGGGTGATCTCGAGGTTGGTCGCCAGGTGCGTGCCCTCCTCGGCGTCGGAGAGCTCGTACCAGCCCTCGACGGCCGAGCGCTCGGTCGTGCCGGCGGGCGGGTCGTGGCGGAACTCGATGCGCTCGAGGTCGGTGAAGGTCATCTTCTCGGTGAAGGCGGGCGAGACGTTCTTGCCCAGCACCTCGAGGCCGCTCATCTCCCAGCGCCAGTGGTCGCCGTCGGCGGTGATCCGCTTGACGAAGGGCGTCATCTCGGCGATCGCGTCGGGGTCGACCAGCAGGTCCCAGATCTCCTGGCGGGTCGCCCTCACGACGGCGGTGGCCTCGGTGCTGGCGGAGAAGCGGGTCATCGGGCGAGCTCCTTCTCGATGTCGGCGGCGATCTTCTCGGGCTTGGTGGTGGGCGCGTAGCGGTCGACGACCGACCCGTCGCGCCCGATGAGGTACTTGGTGAAGTTCCACTTGATCCTGCTGCCCAGCATCCCGCCCTTCTCCGAGCGCAGCCACTGGTAGAGCGGGTGGGCGTCGTCGCCGTTCACCTCGACCTTGGAGAACAGCGGGAAGGTGACCCCGAAGTTGCGCTCGCAGAAGCCGGCGATCTCGTCGTCCTCGCCGGGCTCCTGGCCGCCGAACTGGTCGCAGGGGAAGCCCAGCACGCTGAACCCCCGCTCGGCGTAGGCGTCGTGCAGCTGCTGCAGGCCCTGGTACTGCGGGGTGAAGCCGCACTGCGAGGCAGTGTTGACCACGAGGACGACCTGGCCGCGGTAGTCGGCGAGGTCCACCTCCCGGCCGTCGATGCTGCGGGCGCTGAAGTCGTCCAAGGCGGTCATGCCAGGCAGTGTGGCAGCCGCCGGGTCACCGACACCCCACCCACCGGGCGCGAGCCGGCGCCAGTTCCCCTCGAGCCGGCAACAGTTCCTGCTCAGCCCACCATCGTGCCGCGGACCTCGACGCCCTCCTGGTGCCTGGCCGGGTTGTGGTGGCCGTCGAGGTGCACCCGGACCCGCCGGTCGCCGACCTCGAGAACCACCTCGTCGTCCTCGATCGCCGCCACCGCGCCGCGCACCCGGTAGGTCTGGCCCTCGATCCGCTCGAGCAGGCCGTCGGTGTCGGAGCTCGTCTCGAGGTCGCCCGTGGCCAGCAGCCGCAGCTCGGGGCGCAGCCGGTGGCGCAGCAGCAGGAAGAGCCCGACCAGCACCACGAGCACTCCGTCGGCGACCAACGTGGTCAGCAGCGCCGCGTTGCCCGAGTCGCGCCCGGTCACCCGGTAGACCTTCGGGTTGTCGGGCAGGTAGACGACCTCGGCGCGCCCGCTCTCCACCACCGCGTCGTACGCCGGCTGCTCCAGCGACACCACGACCCGCTCGTCCTGCGCCTCGGGGGCGTCCTGCTCGCGCTGCTCGCCCACCACGGCCTCGACCACGGCGTCGGGCAGCGAGACCCCCACCAGCCGGTCGACGACGTCGCTGCCGGCCTCCGCGGAGACCGTGACCGGCTGGGCCGGCACGTCGACCCGGGTGCCGTTGGACCGCAGGTCCCGCTGCTGCAGCAGGCTGCCGGCCAGCGGCAGGTTGATCATCGTGACCAGCACGCCCACCAGCAGCCAGGTCTTCAGTCGTCGGCTCACCCGACCAGTATCCGGCCGCGACCCCCGGCTCCCCCCAGACGGGTCGGCCAGACGGGTCGGTCGGGTCAGTCGGGCCCGCCCAGGAGCACCGAGGCCGCGGTGCCCGCCGCGGCCACCGCCGCCGCGCCGGCCAGCCAGACCCCGGCAACGGGTGGGGCGTCCCTGACGACCAGCGCCAGCGCGTAGGTCGCGGGCGCCGCCACGAGGACCAGCAGGCCCCGGCGCAGCCACAGCAGCGCCAGGCCCGGGTCGACCGGCATGCTCACCGGCCCGTACGACGCCACGGTGGCCGCGACGTGCGCCGTCAGCAGGGCCAGGCTGGCCGGCAGCGCCCACAGGTCCAGCCCGTCGCGCAGGCCGATGCCCCACCAGGCGAGGACCAGCACCAGCACCGTGGCGCCCGCGGCCGACTCGGGGAAGCAGGCCCAGCCCACGCCCAGGACCAGCACGAGCACCACGAACCAGGCGGCCGGCCCCTCTCCGGCACCGAGCGTGCACAGCACGGCCGCCAGCGGCATCAGCGCGACGAGCGCCCGCAGCGTCCACTGCCCCGCGCCGACAGCCCCCAGCCACCGGCTCACCTGCCACCCGTTCACCGGACACCCGCCCGGCGGGCCCGGGCCGGCCCGGAGAGTCCGCGCAGCACCTGGTCGAGGGTGCCCGGCCCGCGCCAGGGGACCACCGGGCACCCGTGCGCGGGGACCTCGTCGAGCAGCAGGTCGCGCTCGACGCGCCGCATCCGCCACGCGAGCGCCTCGACGCCCGCGGTCCCGGCGGCGACCGGCGCCGGGGCGAGCACCGGAGGCAGGGTGTCGACCACGAGCGTCGGCAGGCCGTTGCGCGTCAGGGTGGCGGTCATCGTCGAGACGAGCTCGTCGAGCATCGGCGAGAGCACCACGACGACGGTGCCGGGCGCGACCCGCAGGCGGAGCCGGTCAGCGGTCAGGGCTGCGGCACGGCCGGGCCGCACGCCCGCGAGGGTGGTGAGGATCCGCTGCTGGTGGCGGGCTCCGGACCCGTAGGCCACCGCTGCCGCCGCGGGCCCGACGACCCGCAGGCCCACGCGGTCACCGGCGCGGCCCACGTGAGCGGCGACGGCGGCCGCGGCGCGGACCGCGAGGTCGAGGCTGCTCGCCTCACCGTCGATCCCCCCGGAACGGCCGTGGTCGGCGAGCGCGTCGACCACCAGCAGCACTGCGCTGTCCTCCTCGCTGCGGGTGGAGACGACGTGCAGCTCGCCGGTGCGCAGCGAGACCCGCCAGTCGATCCGCTGCAGCCGGTCGCCGACCTGGAAGCCGCGCACGCCGGCGAGCTCGGTGCCGGTCCCGTTGCGCTGAGAGCGGTGGGCGCCGACGAGGCCCACCGGCTGCGGCATCTCGGCCCGGGAGTCGAAGGCCGTGCGACCGGGGAGCACCCGCAGCGACGGAGCCGTCAGCGCCACCGGACCCCACCGCCAGGCGCCCCAGGCCGTCGTGAGCGCCACCTTCTCCTCGGCGGGCCGGTGCAGGCCCCACCGCCGTGGGCCCACCTCGAGGTCGAGACCGCGCCGCGGGTCCCACAGGGTCCCGACGACGCCGTCGGCGGGGTGCAGCGCCAGGTACGCCGCGCGCCCGCTGACCCTGGCCACGTGCTCGGCCGCGTCGGCGTCCTCGAGCCGCAGCCGTGACGTCGTGCCCTGGCCCTCGTGCAGCACCGAGTGGTCGAGCAGCACGTCGACCCGGGGCCGCGAACGGGTGGCGTGCAGCAGCCCCAGCGCGGCGCAGAGCGCCAGCGGTGCGGCCAGCACCACCAGCACCGGGTCGCCCAGGAGGACCGCCAGGGCGCCCGCCGTCGTCGCGACCAGCACCGCCCGGCCGAGGGAGGCCGTCGCCCGCCACCGGGCCACGCGGGCTCCAGCGTGGCCGGGACGGCCACCTGGGCGAGCACCGCGGCCACGACCTGCTCGGTCGAGGCGTCCGACATCCACAGCTCGGGCCGCAGCGTGATGCGGTGCGCCAGCACGGGCACCGCGACGGCCTTCACGTCCTCCGGGACGACGTAGTCGCGGCCCCGCAGCACCGCCAGCGCCCGGGCGACGAGCACCAGGGCCAGGGACCCGCGGGGGGACGCGCCGGTCAGCACCTGCGGGTGCGAGCGGGTCGCCGTCGACAGGGCGACGCAGTAGCGGGTGACGCTCTCGTCGACCTCGACGTCCTCCACGGCCTCCTGCATGGCCAGCAGCCCGGCCGCGTCGGTGACCCGGTCGAGGACGACCTCCTCGCGGCGCCGGTCGAGCCGCCCGGTCAGCACGGCGTGCTCCTCGTCGGCGGACGGGTAGCCGAAGGAGACCCGCAGCAGGAAGCGGTCGAGCTGGGCCTCGGGCAGGGGGTAGGTGCCCTCGTGCTCGACGGGGTTGGCGGTGGCGAGCACGTGGAAGGGCTCGGGCAGCACGAAGGTCCGGCCCTCGATGGTCACCTGGCGCTCCTGCATCGCCTCCAGCAGCGCGGCCTGCGTCTTGGGCGGGGTCCGGTTGATCTCGTCGGCGAGCAGCAGCCCGGTGAAGACGGGGCCGCGGCGCAGCTCGAAGTCGCGGCTGCGCTGGTCGTAGACGAAGGAGCCGGTCAGGTCGGCGGGCAGCAGGTCGGGGGTGAACTGGGCCCGGGCGAAGTCCAGCCCCAGGGCCTGGGCCAGGCAGCGTGCCGCCAGGGTCTTGCCGAGGCCGGGCACGTCCTCGAGCAGGACGTGGCCCCGGGCCAGCAGCCCGGCCAGCACGACCTCGAGCTGGTGGTGCTTGCCGATCACGGTGCGCTCCACCTCGGCGAGGACGTCGCCGGCGCGGCGCCCGGCCTCCTGGACCGTCAGGGACGGGGTCATCTCAGATCTCCTCGATGTGGTGCAGGCAACGGTCGATCTCGGCGCCGTCGAGGCGCCGCGGCGCGGCGTCGAGCACCGCGAGCAGGTCGGGGTGCAGCCGCTCCCGGGCCGCCGGGTCGTCCCACGTCAGGTCGTGGCGCCGGGCCAGCACCGCCCGTGCCAGCCGGGCCAGCGCGTCCCGCACGGCCGGGTCGGGGGCGGCACCCTGGAGGTGGCTGTCCAGCATCCGCCGGTACGTCGACAGCCTGGTGTCGGCGCCGGGCTCCGCGACCGCGGGCTCCACCACCACGCCCCAGCCGGGCCCGGGGTCGACGAGCACGTCGATCACGACCCAGGCGGCCGAGACGCACACCGCCCCGAGCAGGAGCACGCGCAGCGGGTCGGGCTCGAAGCCGGCGACCTGCAGCGCCAGCGCCACCACGACGACCAGCGCCGTCGACGCCACCACCCGTGCGCGCCAGCGCCGCGTCACGCCCGTCCCCCGGGCCGCACACCGGGCCGCACGCCGGGCCGCGGGCCGAGTCCGGCGTGCACCTCCTCCAGCAGCGCGAGGACCCGCACCCGGGCGTCCTCGCCGACCTCGTGGCGGCTGAAGCGCGCCGCGCGGAACTCCTCGGCCAGGGCGTTCACCGCGTGGGCGTCGACGCCGGCGAGGTCGAGCACCCGCTGGGCCAGCTCGCTGGAGGTCTCCGACTCGCGGCGGGGCACCCCGGCCGCGGCCGCGAGCTCCTCGAACCGCTGCCAGCTCGCCACGACGGCGTTCCTCGGCGTCCCGTGGCGCAGCTCGCGGAGCTGCTCCTCGAGGTCGGCCGCCAGGGCGTCGCGCAGGGCGGCCCGCGACGGCGCGTCCAGGACCTCGAAGTCGACGTGCTCGCCCGGCTCGGCGGCGGGCGGGCGCAGCCGCAGCAGGTGACGCACGGCCAGCACCGTTCCCACCACCACGGCGAGCCCCAGCGCGACCGCGACCAGGCCCACGAGCACCGACGCCAGCAGGCCCAGCAGCGGCGACTGGTCCTGGGCACGCGGCGGCGGCCTCTCCCCCGGGGCTCCCAGGTCGGCGAGCGACGGCGTCGTCGCGGTCGACGAGGGCAGCACGACACGACCCGGGCCGTCCCCGCGCAGGACCTCGCCGGGCCCGGTGGAGGCCGCCCAGACCGCCAGCAGCAGCACCACCAGCGTGCACCCCGCGACCGCGACGACGGCGGTGCGCGCGGCCGCTGTCGAGGGAGCCCGAGACGCCATCGCGTCAACGTAGCGGCGGCGGCACCCCGGGTAAAGGAGGCCGCCCGCTGCCCTGGCCGGTCCCCGCCCGGGTCTGCAGGTCAGCCGAGCCGGGGCGTGGCGGTGACCGTGGCGACGTACTCGAGCAGGCGTGCGCGCAGGTCGGGGTCCTGCTCGCGCTGCCAGCCGAAGGTGGTGGGGCGCTGGGCGCGGTCGTGCCAGAAGTGCTGGCCGCCGGAGGCGGGCCGGGTGGCGACCAGCCACACGGCGGTGTCGGCACCGTCCTCGGGCTCGCGCAGCAGGCGGCTGACGACCTTGTCGAAGGTGGGCAGGCTCTCGCTGACGCCGGGGGTGCGCACCCAGCCCGGGTGCATGCTCTCGACCAGGACGCCGGTGCCGGCCAGCTCGGTGGCCCAGGCGTCGGCGAGCACGACCTGCATCCGCTTGGTGCGGGCGTAGGCCTGCACGCCCTTGTACTCGCCGCGGCGGTACTCGATCTCGTCGTCGTCGCGGGTGGCCAGTCCCGAGCCGTACATCCCGCCCGAGCTCATCCACACCACCGAGCCGGGCCCGGCGACCAGGCGCTCGCGCAGCAGGTGGGTCATCAGGTGCGGGCCGAGCACGTGGGCGGCCAGCGACATCTCGTGGCGCTGCTTGCTCTCGGTGCGCTCGGGCGGCATCAGCCCGGCGTTGTGCACCAGCCCGTGCAGCGCCTCGACGCGCCCGGCCAGGTCGGTGGCGAAGGTGCGCACGGCGTCGAGGTCGCTGATGTCGCAGACCTCCTCGACGACATCGGCGTTCGGCACCTCGAGGCGCAGCTCGCGGGCGTGGTCGGCGACCTTGTCGGGGTTGCGGCCCAGCAGGTGCACGGTCGCGCCGAGGTCGAGGAAGGAGCGCGCCATCGCCTCCCCGATCCCCGAGGTGGCCCCGGTGACCAGCACCCGCTTGCCGGCCAGCGCGCCGGGCTCGGGGTCGGCGGGCCAGAACCTGCGGCGCACGCCGGAGCCGATGGAGGTGTAGCCCAGCACCACCGACCGGTCCAGCGCGGCGTCGACGGCACGGGTGAGCAGCGCGGGGGCGTCCATGCCGTCGAGCCTAGGCGTGCGCCCGGCCCGGCCCGGTCACCCCCGAAGGACTCCTCACAACCGGACACGGGAGTCGTTGGCAGGTGGTGCCATACAGACCGGCCCGGCGCGGGGCTAGCGTGCGGCCATGTCCCCGCATCCAGCACCCCTTGACGACCTCGTCGTGCTCGACCTGACCCGGGCCCTCGCCGGACCGCACGCCGCGATGATGCTGGGCGACATGGGCGCCCGGGTGATCAAGGTGGAGAGCCCGGCCGGCGACGACACCCGCGGCTGGGGTCCCCCCTTCGTCGGCGAGGGCGACGAGCGCGAGTCGACCTACTTCCTGGCCGCCAACCGCAACAAGGAGTCGGTCGTCCTCGACCTCAAGACCGAGGAGGACCGCGAGGTCCTCGCCGGCCTGGTGCGCCGCAGCGACGTGCTCATGGAGAACTTCCGCGTCGGCGTGCTGGAGCGGCTCGGCTTCGGGGTCGAACGGCTGCACGAGCTCAACCCGCGCCTGATCCTGCTGTCGATCACCGGCTTCGGCCACGACGGCCCCGAGGCCAGCCGCGCCGGCTACGACCAGATCGCGCAGGGCGAGGGCGGGCTGATGAGCATCACCGGCAGCGACCCCGAGCAGCCGACGAAGGTGGGCGTGCCGATCGCGGACCTGCTCGCCGGCATGAACGGCGCGTACGGCGTCCTGGCAGCCCTCCACGAGCGGTCCCGCACCGGCCTCGGGCGCGTCGTGCGCACCTCACTGCTGGCCAGCGTGGTCGGCGTGCACGCCTTCCAGGGCACCCGGTGGACGGTCGCCAAGGAGGTGCCGGGGATGTCCGGGCCCCACCACCCCTCGATCGCGCCGTACGGGCTGTTCCACACCGCGACCTCGCCGGTCCAGGTCGCCTGCGGCTCCGAGACGCTGTGGCGCTCCTTCGCCGCCGCGACCGGGCTCGACGTGGACGACGCGCGCTTCGCCACCAACGGCGACCGGGTCGGGCACCGCGACGAGCTGACCGCCGCCATCGAGGAGGTCCTCGCCCAGCAGCCGGCCGAGCACTGGCTGGCCCTGTTCGGCGAGGCCGGCATCCCCTCCGGCAAGGTGCGCTCCATCGACGACGTCTACGACTGGGAGCAGACCCGGTCGCAGGGCCTCCTGCTCGACGTCGACCACCCGACCCAGGGGGCCCTGCAGCTGCCCGGCTCCCCCATCCGCTTCGACGACAACGCATTCTCCGGTGGCCGGGAGACCCACGAGGCGCCGCCCACCCTCGGCCAGCACGACGCGGCGATCCGCGCCTGGGCTCGCGAGCCGCAGCAGTGAAGCGGGTCGCCACGACCGCCCGCGAGCTGATCGCCCGGGTGGTCGAGCCGGGCTCGTTCGTGGGCTGGGACACCCCGCCCGAGCGTGGCGACATCTCGCCCGAGTACGCCGCCCAGCTGGCCGCCGCGGCCGAGAGGTCCGGCGAGGACGAGGCCCTGATCACCGGAGAGGCCCTGGTCCGCGGACGTCGAGTCGCTCTCGTCGCCGGCGAGTTCGCCTTCCTCGCGGGCTCCATCGGGGTCGCGGCGTCGCGGCGCCTCATCGCCGCCGTCGAGCGGGCCACGGCCGAGGGGCTCCCGCTCCTGGCCTCGCCCACCTCGGGCGGCACCCGGATGCAGGAGGGCACCGTCGCCTTCGTCGAGATGGCGCGGATCTCGGCCGCAGTGGCCCGGCACAAGGACGCCGGGCTCCCCTACCTGGTCTACCTGCGCCATCCCACCACCGGCGGCGTGATGGCCTCGTGGGGATCGCTGGGCCACATCACGGTGGCCGAGCCCGGGGCGCTGCTCGGCTTCCTCGGCCCACGCGTCTACGAGGCGCTCTACGGCGAGAGCTTCCCCTCCGGCGTCCAGACGGCGGAGAACCTCTACGCCCACGGGCTGATCGACGGCGTCGTGCCTCCCGAGGAGCTGCCGGCCATCGTCGAGCGGGCCCTGGCCGTGCTGACCGCACCGGCACCCGGGCCGGTGCCCGACCCGCTCGCCGACTCCCCGGCTCCCGACGGCGACATCGACGCCTGGGAGTCGATCACCCGCTCGCGTGACGAGGGCCGCCCGGGCGTGCGTCAGCTGCTGCGGCTCGCGGCCTCCGAGGTGATCCCGCTCAACGGCACCGGCGAGGGCGAGAGCGACCCGGGCATGCTGCTCGCGCTGGCCCGCTTCGAGGGTGCGCCCTGCGTGCTGCTCGGGCAGGACCGCTCGACCCAGACCGAGCTCGCCCCGCTCGGCCCCGGCGCCCTGCGGGCCGCCCGGCGAGGCATGCGGCTGGCGGCCGAGCTGCGGCTGCCGCTGGTCACGGTGATCGACACCCCGGGGGCCGCGCTTTCGCCGGAGGCCGAGGAGGGCGGCCTGGCCGGCGAGATCGCGCGTTGCCTGGCCGACCTCGTCACCCTCCAGTCGCCGTCGCTCACCGTGCTGCTCGGCCAGGGGTGCGGGGGTGGCGCGCTCGCGCTGCTGCCCGCCGACCGGGTCATCGCCGCCCAGCACGCCTGGCTCTCCCCGCTGCCCCCCGAGGGTGCGTCCGCGATCATGCACCGCACCCCCGACCGGGCCCCTGAGATGGCGCGCCAGCAGGGCGTGCGGGCCAACGATCTGCGGGCCGCCGGGATCGTCGACAGGATCGTCCCCGAGCGGCCCGACGCCGCACAGGAGCCCGAGGAGTTCTGCCGCCGGCTGGGCAGCGTGCTGCGCCACGAGCTCGGCTGCCTCGCCGAGCTCAGCACGCCCACCGTGCTGGCCCGCCGCCGTCAGCGCTACGCCGGCTGAGGCTGCGACCTCGCCCAGCGGCCCCCGGGCCGGCAGGGCGCAACGCACAGAAGGGGCGCCCCCCGCGGGGGGCGCCCCTTCGTCGTGCGCGTGGGCTGGCTCAGCCCATGTCGACGATGGCGGCCACCGGGCCGCCACCCTCGGGGCCCTGGTGGGCCGCGGAGACCGACACGAACACCGCTGGGTCGCCGGTGACAGCGGCGGTCACGCCACCGACGCAGGCCTTGATCTGACGGTGCCAGTGCACGTCGGAGTCGTCGAGCATGGCGTTGCGACGTCCACGCACCTCGCCGTCCTGGCTGGCCTCGCACTTGAGGAACACGTTGACCAGGCGACCGTCGAGGTCAGCGGTGCGCGGACGCTCCGGCAGCTCGAGACCGGCGTCCTTGATGGCGTCCCAGATGCCGTCCTGGTCGAGGGCGTCGTCCATCACCGAGTGGCCGATGCGGTAGCGGCCGCCGACGCCGCGGACGTTGCCGACCACGACGACCTGCGCCTGGTCGAGCTCGACGCCCGAGGAGCAGGAGGCCACCGCGGAGTAGAGCTCGCGGCTGTGCATCACGTCGTCGTCGGTGGGCATCTCGATCTCGCCCAGTGCGACGGCGATGCCGAGGGCGGTGACGCCGTTCGAGAGGTCCATGGACTCGTGGGTGTGCTCGGTCCACACCGTCTTGCCGCGGCTCTTGGCGTCACGGATGGTGTTGATCGTCAGCAGCGGGGTCTTGGTCTGCACGTAGTGCACGTCGGCGGGGTCGGTGATGCCGGCGCGCTCCATGGCGACCTTGACCGCGTCGGCGACCTTCTCGATCATCGGGGTGCGCCCGATCTCCTCGGGAAGCAGCTGCTCGCTCATCGCGAAGCCGACCGAGAGCCGCGGCTCGTCGGTCTTCTCGACCTGGTCGTCGGGCAGGGTCGCGAAGATGGTCGCGTGCGGGCTGATCACGCCGTCGGTGCCGCCCGACCACACGATCGGGATCTCGCGCACGGCCTCGGCCGAACGGGTGCCCTTGGTCGCGATGACCTCGCGGAAGGCGCGGTCGGCGATGATGCGGGTGTAGTCGTTCACCCCGCCGTTGCCCTCGGTCTTGCCGATGATGGCGATGACTCGGTCGGCCTCCATCACGCCGTCGTCGATGAGCTTCGCGAGCTCGCTCGCGTCGGCGACGGAGTGGATCGGCACCTTGCGTACTTCGATTGCTGCGGGCACGTCCGCTTCCTTCCATTGGGCTGTTGCTGGGCTGTTGCGGGGTTGGAGCTGGGTTTGAGCTGGGTTGGAGCCGGGTGGAGCTGGTGGGTGGATCAGCGCGGGGCGGGAGTGCCCGGCACGACCCGGGTCCCGATGTGCCCCTCGATCGCCTGGGCGATGCGGGACAGCGAGGTGATGATGCCGGTGCCGCCGCCCTGCTCGGCGAAGCGCGTCACCGCCTCGATCTTCGGGCCCATCGAGCCGGCCGCGAAGCCCTGGTCGCGCGAGATGGCGCGCATCTCGGCCACGCTCACCTCGCCGATGGGCCGGGCGTGGGGCGTGCCCCAGTCGGTGACCGCGGAGTCGACGTCGGTGGCGATGACCAGGACGTCGGCCGAGGTCTGCCGAGCGATCAGGGAGGCCGTCAGGTCCTTGTCGATCACGGCCTCGATCCCGGCGAGGGTGCCGTCGCCGCGCCGCACGGTGGGGATGCCGCCGCCGCCGGAGCAGACCACGAGGTAGCCCTGCGCGAGCAGCGTGTCGGCGGCCGGGCTGTCGAGGCACTCGAGCGGCTCCGGCGAGGCCACCACGCGGCGCCAGCCGCGGTCGGGGACCTCGACGAAGTGCTGGCCGTGCTCGATCAGCACCCGGGCCTCGTCCTCGGGGAGGTAGCGCCCGATCGGCTTGGTCGGGGCGGTGAACCCGGGGTCGGCGGCGTCGACCAGCGTGCGGGAGACCAGGGCCGCCGAGCGGCGCTCGCTGCCCCGTCGTGCCAGCGCGCCGTCGAGGGCACTGAGCATCAGGGCACCGATGGTGGCCTGGGTCTGCGCGCCGCACCAGTCCAGCGGCACCGGCGGCACCACGGAGGCCGACAGCTCGTTCTTGAGCAGGAGGTTGCCCACCTGGGGGCCGTTGCCGTGGGTCAGCAGCACGTCGTGGCCCGCCACGACGAGGTCGGCCACCGGCTCGGCCGCCTCCGCGACCGCACGCGCCTGGTCCTCGGGACGGGCACTGCCGTCGGAGGAGGTCATGGCGTTGCCACCGAGGGCGATCACGATCCGCATGGTGTCGAACCTAGGGTCCTCGTCCCGGCTTGGCACGGGCAACATCACCCAACAGCAGGCCCGGATGTGGTCAGGACTTGCCAGGTGCCGAACGCGGGGAGACCAGGTCCCCGAGCTCCCGGGCCAGGGTCTGCTCCAGCGTGGTGCTGCTGTGGCCCAGCAGTGCCTGCAGGACCAGCCCGCCGGCCGGCAGCCCGTGCCGGTCGTAGTGCTCGAACATCGCACGGAGCCAGGCCCGCTCGTGCTCCGGCGCAGTCGCGGCGGCCTCCTCCGGCGCCACCCGCAGCACCGGCACCGCCCGGCCCAGGACCGCGCTGGCGGCCTGCGCCACGTCGCGTGCCGAGACCAGCCTCGGTCCGCCGAGCTCGTAGGTCGCGCCCGTGTGACCGTCGTCGAGCAGCGCCCGGGCCGCCGCCTCGGCGACGTCGTCGAGGTCGGCCAGCCCGAAGAGCCGGTCGGGGTCGTAGGGCACCCGCACCGCGGGCTCGTCCTCCCGCAGCCCCGGCAGCAGGTTCTGCACGTAGGCGCACGGTTGCAGGATCGTCCAGTCCAGCCCGCTGCGCCGGACCAGGTCCTCACCCCGGGCCTTGCCCAGGTGGTGCGGCATGGACGGCGCGTACGGCGCCGCGACCGAGTGGTAGACCACGCGCTCCACCCCGGCCGCCCGCGCCGCCGTCAGGACGTCGCCGACCAGGTCGGGCTCGGCGGGGTGCAGGTTGGGCGCCATGAGGTGCAGCGCCGCGAGCCCGGACAGGGCCTCCTCGAGGCGCTCGAGGTCCGCGCTGCCCAGGGCCCGGGCCTGGGCGCCGTGGCTCTCGAGGGCGCGGGCGAGCGCCCGGCCGGTCTTGCCGCGACCGGCCAGGACGCCCACCCGTGGTCGGCTCACAGCCAGTCGACGTCGGCGACCTCGGCGCCACCGCTGAGCTGGGCGTAGCCCGGCCCACGGTGGAAGAAGGCCTGCTCCGGGCGGTCACCGGCGACCTGGGCACGCCTCTGCTCGGTCGCGGCCGCGTCGAAGTCGAGCGTGTCGTCGTCGAGCGAGCCCGTCAGCACGACGCCGTAGTCGGCGAGGGCCGCCTCGGGCGAGACCTTGCGCCACACCACGTCCCGCACGACCATCTCCGGGTCCCGCACCAGCGGGTCGCCCCAGCCGCCGCCGCCGGTGGTCCGGATCCGGATCACCTCTCCGGCCTTGACGGGCTCGTCGTCGGCGAGCGCCTCGACGACCCGCTCGTTCGGGCCGTCGGGGTCGATGACGACCTCGAAGGGCCGGCCGGCCTGGCCGCCCTTGACGCCCCAGCAGGCCAGGATCGACCGGTCGGCGATCGACATGAAGTGGCCGTCCTTGAGCATCCGGATGTGCTTCTCGTAGCCGAGGCCGCCACGGAACTGGCCGGCGCCGCCGGAGTCCATGGCCAGGCCGAGCTTCTCGACCAGGAACGGGAACCGCGACTCGGTGAACTCGCTGGGCAGGTTCCGCGAGTCGGGCACCACGTGGATCGTGTCCTCGCCGTCCGCGTAGTAGCGCCCTCCGGAGCCACCCCCGAGGACCTCACGCATCAGGTAGGGGCGGCCCTCCATGTCGTCGCCGTACACACCGGTGTAGCGGATCGTCTCCTGGTCGGCGGGCATCCGGCCGTCGACCGCCTTCGCCACCACACCGGCCAGCACGCCGAGCAGTCGCAGGATCACGAACGTGCGGGCGTTGGTCGGGGCCGGGAACTCCGGGGTGAGCAGCGTGCCCTTCGGCGGGAAGCGCATCTCGATCAGGGGGATGATGCCCTCGTTGACGTCGAGCTCGGCCATCCGCTCCGGGGTGTCGGCCAGGTTGCGCAGGATCGGGGCGAGCCACTTCTTGAGGAAGACGCCGTCCGAGTAGTCACCGCAGTGGTTGATCGGCCCCTTGGCCTGCGGTGACGTGCCGGCGAAGTCGATGACGATCCGCTCGCCCTCGGGGTCCTCCGCCGGGGTCCTTGTCAGCGTGATGCGCTGCGTGTGCAGCTGCGGCTCGTCGACACCGTCGTGCTCGGCGTAGTCCTCCCAGACCCAGCTGCCGACCGGGATCTTGGAGAGGATCTCGCGTCGGTACGTCTGGGTGGTGCGGTCGATGATCGCGTCGAAGCAGGCCTCGACGGTCGCGCGGCCGTAGCGGTCGAAGAGCTCGCCCAGGCGCTGCGCGCCCATCAGGCAGGCCGAGCACTCGGCGTCGAGGTCGGCGGCCAGCGACTCGGGCATCCGGGAGTTGCGGGTCATGATCCGCAGGGCCGAGCGCACCGGGACGCCCTGGTCCCAGAGCTTGATCGGCG
This sequence comes from Nocardioides salarius, assembly GCF_016907435.1. Taxonomy (NCBI): domain Bacteria; kingdom Bacillati; phylum Actinomycetota; class Actinomycetes; order Propionibacteriales; family Nocardioidaceae; genus Nocardioides; species Nocardioides salarius. Next base: position 2,104,151 of record NZ_JAFBBZ010000001.1, read on the forward strand.
GGACCATCAGGCCCTCCTCGAAGACCGAGGTGGCGTGGCTGGGCATCGACCCGGGCACCGCGCCGCCGATGTCGTCGTGGTGACCGAAGGCCTGGACGAAGGCGACGACCTCGGGGCCGTCCCCCGAGTCGTGGAAGACCGGCACCGTGACGCACAGGTCGGGCAGGTGGCCGATGCCGCCCTCGGACTCGTAGACGTCGTTGTGGAAGAACACGTCGCCGGGACGCATCTCCTCCAGAGGGAAGTCGCGGGCGATCGGGTGCACCAGCGCGCTGTAGGAACGACCGGTGAGCTTGCGCAGCAGCCGGTCGTGGATGCCGGCCCGGAAGTCGTGGGCGTCACGGATCATGGGTGAGCGCGAGGTGCGCCCGATGGCGGTCTCGACCTCCATCTCCACCGAGGCCAGGCTGCCCTGCACGATCTCGACGAGCACCGGGTCGGCGGCTGCGCCAGCGTCGGCGGTCAGGCTGGCGAAGGGGAACTGGGTGGGCGCCTTGGCCGACGGCACCTCCGTGCCGGGCTCGACGGAGTCGGTGGCGGGCTCGGTGGCGGGGGCGGCGGTCATGCCGTCACGTCCTCTCGGGTCACGATCACGTTGCGGTGGGTGTCGATGCGGGCCACGAAGCCCGGGTGCAGCGGCACGGTGGAGCCGAACTCCTCGACCACGGCGGGGCCGGCGACCTGCTGGCCCGGGGCCAGGTCGGCGCGCCAGTAGACCGGGGTGTCGACGTACCCGGTGGCCGGCTCGAAGCAGACCGGTCGACGGCTGACGGGCTCGGGCGTGCCGGGGTCGGCCGCGACCGTCTCGGATGCGATGTCGGGACGCTGGATCGGCCCGATGCCGGAGACCCGGATGTTCACCCACTCGACCTGCTGGCTGTCGTCGGCGGAGAAGTCGTAGCCGTAGAGGCCGCGGTGCTCGGCGTGGAAGCGACGGGCGACCTCGTCGAGGGTGCCCTGCTCGACGGGGCCGTCGGGCACGGGCACCCGCACCTCGTAGGCCTGGCCGAAGTAGCGCACGTCGGCGGTGCGCGCGAACCGGTGCTGGTCGGCGGCGAAGCCCTCCCCGTCCAGGGCGCGGGCGGCCTTGGTGGTGAGCTCGTCGAGGATGCCGGCGACGGTCGCGGCGGGCAGGTCGTCGTGCAGCGCGACGTGGGTCTGCACGTAGTCGTTCTTCACGTCGACGGTCAGCAGGCCGAACGCCGAGACGTTGCCGGGGTTGGGCGGCACGAGGACCGTGCGCAGACCGAGCACGTCCATCAGGCGGCACAGCAGCAGCGAGCCGGAGCCGCCGAAGGTGGTGAGGGTGAAGTCGCGGACGTCGAGGCCGCGCTTGACGGTGATCTGGCGCAGCGCGTTGGCCTGGTTCCAGGCCGAGATCTCGAGGATGCCGTCGGCGCACTCCTCGGGGGTGATCCCGAGCTTGCCGGCCAGCTCCACGACGCCGGTGCGGGCGGCGTCGACGTCGAGCGGGATCTCGCCACCGAGCAGGTGGGGAGGGATCCGGCCCAGGGTGACGTGCGCGTCGGTGATGGTGACGTCGGCGCCCCCCTTGGCATAGCACAGCGGGCCCGGGTCGGCCCCGGCCGAGTGCGGACCGACCTTGAGCGTCCCCTCGGGGGAGAGCCAGGCCACCGAGCCGCCACCGGCGCCGACCGTGACGACGTCGATCATGGGGATCTTGCTCGGGAAGGCGCCGACGCTGCCCTCGGTCGTCAGGGTGGGCTGGCCGTCGATGACCACGGAGACGTCGGTGGAGGTGCCGCCGCCGTCGCAGGTGAGGACCTTGTCGAAGCCGGCTACCTGAGCGATGAGCGCGGCGCCGAGGGCGCCGGCCGCGGGGCCGGAGAGGACGGTGGTGATCGGCTGGTGGACGACCTCCTCGGCCGAGAGCACCCCGCCGTTGGACTTCATCACGTAGAAGGGCACCGCACGGGGGGCTCCGCTCCCCGTGTCCCCCCCGACGGCGTCGGAGGAGGCGAAGGCGTCCAGCCGGGTCTTGATGTTGGTGACGTAGCGCGAGAGCTTCGGCTTGACCGCGGCGTCGACGAGCGTGGTCATCGCCCGCTCGTACTCGCGGTACTCCCGCAGCACCTCGGAGGAGACGCTGACGACGGCGTCGGGGTGCTCCTCGCGCAGGATCTGGCGCATCCGCTCCTCGTGCGAGGAGTCGGCATAGGCGTGCAGCAGGCAGACCCCGAGGGTGTTCACGCCCCGGTCGCGGAACCAGCGGGCGGCGGCACGTGCGCCTTCTTCGTCGAAGGGCCGCACCTCCGCGCCGGTGTGGTCCAGCCGGCCGCCGACACCCTTGACCAGGTGGCGGGGGACGATCCGGTCGGGCTTCACCCAGAAGTAGGAGTTGCCGTAGCCGTCGGGCACCGACTGGCGCGCGATCTCCAGCATGGCCTCGTAGCCCTCGGTGGTGATGAAGCCGAGCTCGTCGACCTTGCCCTCGAGCAGCTGGTTGGTGGCCACCGTGGTGCCGTGGCTGACCGCGGCGATCGCGTCGCCGTGGTCGGTGGGCAGACCGAGGAGGCCCAGCACCTTCTCCACGCCGGCCAGGAAGCCGTCGGCCGGGTTGCCCGGCGTCGACGGCGTCTTGGTGGAGACGAGATCGCCGCTCTCCTCGTCGAAGGCCACGACGTCGGTGAAGGTGCCACCGGTGTCGATGCCGATCCTGATGCGCCGGTCCTGCGTCACGGGCCGCTCCTGTCCTGGGGAAAGCTCTTCGCCGTTCACGGGACCATTCCATCCAGACCCGCCGAGTTCCGACAGGTCAACTATCGCCGTCGGATCAGGATTTCATTGTCATGATTCGCCAACTGGCCCGCCAGGGTGCCGTTCTGCCTGTCAACCCTTGCCGAGCCCGGGGCGACGCTCGCCCACGCGGGTGCGCTGCTCGAAGGCATGGGCGATCTCCAGCAGCCGACGCTCACCCGAGTGGGGAGCGACGATCTGGATCCCCACGGGCAGACCGTCGGCGGTGAACCCGGCCGGCACCGAGATGGCCGGGCAGCCGGTCACGGTGATCAGGTAGGCCGACCGCATCCAGTCCAGGTAGGTCTCCTGGGGCCGACCGTTGATCGCCTGCGGGTACTCCTGGTCCGCCGGGAACGGCGGGACCTGGCTGACCGGCATCACCAGCACGTCGTGGGACTCGAAGAAGGTGCGCATCCGCTCACCGAGCGTGGTGCGCTGCGCGTAGGCCCGGGCCACGTCGGCCCCGCTCAGCGAGGCACCGGCACGGATGTTGTCGGCCAGGGACGCCTTGAAGTCGTCGGGGTGCGCCGCCAGCAGGTCGCCGAACTTCGCCTGGAAGTGCCAGGCCCGCAGGGTGCGGAAGGTGTCCTCCGCCTCGCGCAGGTCGGGATGGGCGTCGACGACCGTGCTGCCGGCGTCCTCCAGCTCGGCGACCTGGTCCGCGAGCACGCGGGCGACCTCGTGGTCGACCTCGAAGGCTCCCCCCAGGTCGGCGGAGAGCGCCACCCGCAGCCCCGCCAGCGGCGAGCCGTCGGCTCGCCCGAGCGGCTCGGCGAAGACCGCACCCGGGGTCTCCAGCGCCATCGGCACCCGGGGGGTGGGACCGGCCTGCACCGAGAGGAGCAGCGCCAGGTCCTCCACCGTGCGTGCCATCGGGCCGCTCACCGAGGTGGTCTCCCAGCCGTTGCGCTGGGGCCACTCGGGCACCCGCCCGAGTCCGGGACGCAGCCCCACCACGTTGTTGAAGGAGGCGGGGTTGCGCAGCGAGCCGCCCATGTCGCTGCCGTCGGCCAGGGCCACCATGCCGGCGGCGAGCGCGACGGCGGAGCCCCCGCTCGACCCGCCCGCGGAGCGGCCGAGGTCGTAGGGGTTCAGCGTGGTCCCGAAGACCTTGTTGAAGGTGTGCGAGCCGGCCGCGAACTCGGGCACGTTGCTCTTCGCGACGACCACGGCACCGGCGGCTCGGACCCGTTCGACGACCAGCTCGTCGGCCTCGGGCACGTGGTCGGCCATCAGCGGCGAGCCGTACGTCGTGCGCCACCCGCCGGTGGCGTGGGTGTCCTTGACCGCGTAGGGCAGGCCGTGCAGGGCGCCGACCTGCTCGCCCCGCGCCAGGCGCTCGTCGGCGTCCGCCGCCTGCGCCCGGGCCCGGTCGGGGTCGAGGCTGACCAGCGCGTTGACCTGCGGGTTGACCTCCTCGATCCGGGTCAGGTGCAGCTCGAGGAGCTCACGGGCGGAGATCTCGCGAGCACGCAGGGCCGCGGCCATCTCGCGAGCGGTGCTGAAGTGGTCGATCCCGCTCACCCCGGTCACCCGCTCAGCCCCGACGACGCGCGGCCAGGGCGCCGGCCACCACGCCGGCGAGCACGAGGGCGCCACCGACCAGCGCGCCCTGGACGAAGTCGCCCCCGGGCAGCCCGGCGGCACCGCCGCCACCGCCGCGAGGCGGTGCGCTGAAGGTGACTCCCGCCGCGGGCGCGGCGGCGGCGTCCCCGGAGACGGCCGGCGCTGCCGGGGCACCCCCGGTCACGACCTCCTGGCGCTCGGCTCCGGTGAGCACCCGGTTGATGGACGAGAAGAACTCACCCGCGAGCCGCTTGCTGACCGAGGACAGCATCCGCTGGCCCACCCCGCCGATCATGCCGCCGACGACGGCCACGGCCTCGTAGGTCAGCAGGGTCGTGCCCTCACCGGTGTCGGCGAGGGTCACCTTCACGTCCGCGGAGATGGTGCCGGGGGCCCCGGCACCCGCGGCCTTGAGGACCAGCGACTCGTGCGGCTGCAGGTCGCGCAGCTCGCAGGTGCCGGTGTAGGTGCCACGGATCGCGGCCACGCCGGCGGTGACCACCATGTCGTACTTGTTCTCGCCGGTGACCTGCAGCTGCTCGCAGCCGGGGATGGTGCGCACCAGCACGGCCGGGTCGAGGACCGCGTCCCAGGCCTGCTCGACGGGGGCCTCGAGGACGGCTTCTCCGGAGATTCTCATGCGTGGGGTCCTTCCTGGAGCTTCTGCTCGTGGTGGAGCCGGAGCGCGAAGAGCTCCGACGGGGAGATGGGCATCGAGGTGATCGGGAATCCCTCGGCGTCCTCGATGGCCGAGGCGAAGACGGCCGCCGACGGGATGACCCCGGCCTCGCCGGCGCCCTTGAGCCCCAACGGGTTCAGCGGCGAGGGCGTCTCCAGGTGGTCGATCTCGATCCGCTTCGGGACCTCGCTGACGTAGGGCATCAGGAAGTCCATGAACGAGGCGTTCTCGAGCTGTCCGTGCTCGTTGTAGGCCATCCGCTCGTAGAGCGCCCCGCCCACCCCCTGGGCGACGCCACCGTGGACCTGGCCCTCGACGATGAGCGGGTTGATCAGGTTGCCGCAGTCGTGCACCACGGCGTAGCGCAGGATCGTGATCTCGGCGGTGTCCGGGTCGGTCTCGACCACGACGGCGTGCATGCCGTTGGCGAACGTGGAGCGCGGCGGGGAGTAGTAGTCCCTGCCCTCCAGACCCGGTTCGTCGTCCTCGGCCACGGGCGGCTTGCTCGGGTCGCCGACCACGAACTGGGTCGCTGCCTTCGACGCCTCGTCGAAGGCGTAGCGCAGCGGGTTGGAGAGGACCGCGATGGTGCCGAGCTCGATGCGGCTGCCCGGGGCGCCCTTCACCTGCACGACCCCGTTGACGATCTCGAGGTCCTCGGGGGTGGTCTCCAGGGCATCCGCGGCGATCCGCAGCACCTTCTCACGGGTCTTGCGTGCCGCCAGGGCGATCGCCGAACCGCTCATGACCGCGGCCCGCGAGGCGAAGGTCCCCACCGAGTACGGCGAGCGCCGGGTGTCGCCGGTGACGACCTCGACGTCCTCGAAGGGGACCCCGAGCTCGTCGGCGACGATCTGGGCGAAGGCGGTCTGGTGGCCCTGTCCCTGGCTGGTCAAGCCGGTGGACACCTTCACCTTGCCCGACGTCTCGACGTGCACGTGGCCGCCCTCGTAGGGCCCCACGCCGGTGCCCTCGACGTAGCAGGCGATGCCGATGCCGACCTTGCGGCCCTCGGCGCGCGCCTCGTCGCGGATCCGTTCGAAGTCGTCCCAGTCCACGAGTGCCTTGAGCTTCTCCAGCGAGGCCGGGAAGTCGCCGGAGTCGTAGATCAGCGGGCGGCCGTCCTGGAAGAGCAGACCGTGGTCGTAGGGGAACTCGTCGGGCTGGATGAAGTTCGCGGCCCGCACCTCGGTGCGGTCCTTGCCCAGGTAGGCCGCGATCGCGTCCATGGTCCGCTCCATCGCGTAGACGCCCTGCGGGCGTCCGGCCCCGCGGTACGGGGTGACGATGACGGTGTTGGTGTAGAGGCTGTCGAAGACGACCTTGTAGTTGTCGGGCTTGTAGGGGCCCAGCAGCTGGGTCGAGTGATGATGGGGACGATCAGCCCGTACGGCGTGTAGGCGCCGTTGTCGTGCCAAAACTGCACCGAGAGACCGAGCAGGCGACCGTCGTCGTCGAAACCGACGTCGACGTGCTGGAGCTGACCCCGCTCGTGGGCCGAGGAGATGAAGTGCTCGCGCCGGTCCTCGATGAACTTCACCGGTCGGCCCACGGCGCGGGCCGCCATCGGCACCAGCAGCTCCTCGGGCCACGGGTGCACGATCTTGACACCGAAGCCGCCCCCGACGTCGGGGGTGATCACGTCGACCTGGCCCAGGTCGAGGCCCAGCTTGGAGGCGACGGCGGCCCGGACCCCGGTCGAGGTCTGGGTCGAGGTCCACACCTGCATCCGGTGCGAGTCGGTGTCCCAGCGGGCCAGGGTGGCCCGGCCCTCCATCGGCATGCAGGCGCTGCGCTCGACCTGGAGGTCGAGGCTGAGCCGGTGCGGCGCGGCGGCGATCGCGGCCTCGGCGTCGCCGACCTGCTGCTCCATGCGCGCGGCTCGGTTGCCCGGCACGTCGTCGTGGACGAGCAGGTCGCCGTCGCGGGCGTTCTCGATGCCCACCACCGGCGGCAGCACCTCGTAGTCGACACGGATCCGCGCGACGGCGTCCTCGGCGACGTAGCGGTCGACGGCCACGACCATCGCGATCGCCTCGCCGACGTAGTTGACCTCGTCGCGGGCCAGGGCGTACTGGGTGCGCCCGTGGGTGAGAGTGGGGTGCGGGATCAGCAGCGGCAGCGGCTCGGCCATGGCCCCGGCGAGGTCGTCGTGGGTGTAGACGGCCACGACCCCCTCGACGTCGAGCACGGCGTCGACCTCGATCTCCAGGATCCGGGCATGGGCGTGCGGGCTGCGCAGGATGGCGGCGTGCAGCGCGCCGGGCATCAGGTCGTCGGTGTACTGACCCTGCCCGCGCAGCAGCCGGTCGTCCTCGACGCGCTGGACGGCCTGGCCGAAGAGCTTGGTGGTCACGCCTGCTCCCCCTCGGGCTCGAGCCGGGCGATCTCCGCGGCCCGGCACACCGCGGAGACGATGTTCTGGTAGCCGGTGCAGCGGCACAGGTTGCCGCCGATCATCTCGCGTGCCTCGTCCTCGGTGGGGTCGGGATTGTCCCGGAGGCCGGCGGTGATGGTGGTCAGGAAGCCGGGGGTGCAGAAGCCGCACTGCAGGCCGTGGCACTCCTTGAAGGCCTGCTGCACCGGACCGAGCCGACCGTCGGGCGCGGCGAGCCCCTCGACGGTGGTCAGCTCCTGGCCGGCCGCGGAGACGGCGAACATCAGGCAGGCGCGCACCGGCTTGCCCTCCAGGAGCACCGTGCAGGCGCCGCAGACGCCGTGCTCGCAGCCGACGTGGGTGCCGGTGAGGCCGAGGTCGTGGCGCAACGCGTCGGAGAGCAGGCGTCGGCCGGGGATCCGCACCTGGTGCACGATCCCGTTGACGTGCAGACGGACGTCGTGGAGCTCCTCGCCGGTGTCCGGGTCGGTCTGGGTCGGGGCGTTCGTGCTCATGCGTCTCCCTCGCGTCGTGCGGTGCAGTCGTCGTGGGCCTGTCGGACCACCCGCTTCGTCAGCACCCGGGCCAGGTGGGCCCGGTAGTCAGCGGTGGCGTGGATGTCTGCCGCAGGCTCGAGCGAGGCCAGCGCCAGGTCGGCGGCCGCGTCGAGGCTCGCCTCGTCGACGGCGCCGGCGGCGAAGGCCTCGGAGAGGTCCACCACCGTCGGCAGGTCGCTGACCGACAGGTAGCCGGCCCGGACCGAGGTGATGGTCCCGGCCTCGTCGGCGCGCACCACCGCGGCCACCCCGCAGAGGGCGTAGTCGCCGTGGCGGCGGGCGATCTCGTCGAAGGCCACGCCGGCGTCGTCGGGCAGGGCCGGGAAGAACGCCTCGGTGGCGATCTCGTCGTGGCGCAGGGTGCTCTCGAGCGGGCCCACGTAGAGGTCCGCGGCCTCGATGGTGCGGGTGCCCGTGGCGGAGGCGGCGGTGATGCTGCCCCCGAGGAGCACCAGCACCACCGGCATCTCCGCCGAGGCGTCGGCGTGCACCAGCGACCCGACGGTGGTGCCCCGGTTGCGGATGGTCGGGTGGGCCACCCGCTCCAGCGCCAGCGAGACCAGGGGCTGGACCCGTCGAGCGGCCGGGTCGGCCATCACGGCGGCGTGCCGGGCCAGGGCCCCGACCCGCACCCCCTCCTCGTCCGCGCGCACGTGGTCGAGGCCGGGCACGGCGTTGATGTCGACCAACGCGCTCGGCGCGGCGAGCCGCATCGAGAGCAGGGGCACCAGGCTCTGGCCACCGGCGAGGACCTTGGCGTCGGGGTCGGCGGCCAGGTCCGCCAGCGCCTCCTCGAGCGTGGTGGGTCTGGAGTACGAGAAGGGGGCGGGTTTCACAGGACCTTGGTCACCTCTCCCGAGCCGAGCTCTTCCTTGCGTCCCTTCACGAGGTGGAAGTAGACGAGGACCAGGATCGTGCCCAGGGCGATGCCGCCGAGCTCGAAGTCGTCGGTGACCTGCAGGGTCACGCCGCCGATGCCGGCGATCAGGCCGGCCGAGAGGCCGATCAGGTTGACCGGGTTGCCGAAGTCGACGTTGTTCTCCACCCAGATCTTGGCGCCGATGAGACCGATCATGCCGTAGAGGACCACGGTGATCCCGCCGAGCACGCCGCCGGGGATCGCGTTGACGACCGCACCGAACTTGGGGCTCAGTCCGAGCACGATCGCCACGGCGGCCGCGACGTAGTAGGCGGCCGTGGAGTAGACCCTGGTGGCCGACATGACGCCGATGTTCTCGGCGTACGTCGTGGTCGGCGAGCCGCCGAAGGAGCTGGCCAGCGCGGTGGCCAGGCCGTCGGCGCCGATGGCGCGACCCATGTAGGGGTCGAGGTCGTCGCCGGTCATCTCGGCGACGGCCCGCACGTGCCCGGTGTTCTCGGCGATCAGGGCGATCACGCCGGGCAGGACCAGCAGGGCGAAGGTGAGCGAGAAGCTGGGGCCGTGGACGACGTCCACGCCGTCGGGCAGTGTCCCGCCGGGCAGGCCGAGCCAGTCGGCGGCACCCACGGAGCTCCAGTCGACGCGGTCGCGGGTGACCAGCTCGCCCGAGCCGTCACCGGTGACCGAGGTGACCGGGCCGACGACACGGTCGGCGAGCCACGACACGGCGTAGCCGAAGATCAGGGCGAGGAAGACCGCGATGCGCGACCAGAACCCCGGGAACAGCACAGCCGCGAGCACCATGAAGGAGGCGGTCGCCAAGGCGATCCACTGGTCCTGGGGCCAGTAGACGTTCGCGACGACGGGCGCCAGGTTGAAGCCGATCAGCATCACCACGGCACCCGTGACCGCCGGCGGCAGGATGACCTTGAGCCAGCGGGCGCCGACGAAGTGGACGGCCACGCCCACGGCGGCCAGCAGCAGGCCGGAGACGAGGATGGCGCCCGTGACGTCGGCGGAGTCACCGCCCTGGTCGCGGATCACCACGACGCCGGAGACGAACGCGGCGCTGGTGCCCAGGTAGCTGGGGACCCGGTTCTTGACGATCAGCAGGAACAGGATCGTGCAGATGCCCGAGAAGAGGATCGCCAGGTTGGGGTCGAGGCCCATGATGATGGGGAACACGAAGGTCGCGCCGAACATGGCGACCACGTGCTGCGCGCCGAGGCCGGCGGTGCGCGGCCAGCTCAGCCTCTGGAGCGGTCCGACCGCCTCGCCGGGGGGTGGCGTCTTGCCGCCGTGGACGACCTCCCACTTGAACATGCTCATCTTCAGCTCCTTGCGTTCGTCCGAGACCGTCCAGGCGACGCTAGTGTCGCGGCTCACATGCGAGCACGGGCGAGTGTTGCCAAGCAGGTCCGGGCAAGGATGGCACTCCTTGTGCACGGTTCTCAGGTGCGCAGCTGGAGGACTTGCAGCGCCACGGCGATGTCGAGGCGCAGGTGCGGGTCGGTCGTGAACGGGCCCAGAATCCGCTCGAGCTTGCCGACCCGGTAGCGCATCGTGTTGTAGTGGAAGAACTGGCGGCGCGCGGCCTCGGCCACGTTGAGGTTGTGGTCGAGCAGCATCTGGAGCGTGGTGCGCAGGTCGGCCGCGTCCTCGGTGTCCTGCGCGAGCTCGCCGAGCACGTCGACGGCGAAGGCACGCGCCTCGGCCGGGTCGGGGACCAGGGCGATCAGCCGGTGCACCCCCAGGTCGTCGAAGCGGGTGGTGCTGCTGCCGCCCTTGACCCGACGGCCCACCTCGGTGGCACGCCGGGCCTGGAGATAGGCCTCGGCGAGCTGCTCGGGAGAGGTGACCAGGCGGCTGACGCCCACCGAGAACGGGCGCCGGCCACCGCCCCGGTCGCCCTGCACCGCGGAGACCAGCCGGTCCACGGGGCCGGCCCCGTCGGGGCCCGGCTCGCCGACGGGCACCAGGGCCACCACCTCGGCGGTGAAGTCCACGGTCGGCACCACCGGCCGGCGACCCTCGCACACCTGGCGCCACGCGGTCGCGAACCGTTCCTGCCAGCTGCGCAGCACCCGGCCCGAGACCGGGGGCTCGTCGGGCGCCAACGGGTCGAGCTCGGCCGAGACCACGTGCATCGGGCCGCCGAGGTCCCAGCCCAGGCTGGCCGCGTGCTCGGTGACGTAGGTGCTGTCACCGGCCCGACCCAGGAAGACGTCGCGGAGGAAGTCGCCGCGGTACTTGTTCTCGACCGCCGCCACCGCCTCCTGCCTGGTCACCAGCAGCGCGGCCACGGTGGCGGCCCGCTCCATGGCACCCACGTCGTCGTGGGAGAGCGCCCGGTGGGGGCTGAAGCACACCAGCCGGGCCAGGTCGGTCCCGCCCGCCACGATCGGCTGCAGCCGGACCTCCCCGTCGCCGACGGGCACCGGGCGGGTGCTGGCCCGCTCCACCCGGAACCGTCCGCCCGGCTCGAGCAGGTCGGCCTGCTCGAGCCGGTGGCGCAGCGGGTCGGGGAGCGCGGCGGCGCGCTCGCGACCGTCCGTCGAGGTGACCAGCACACCCAGGTCGAGCACCCGGGCCACCTCGGCGGCGATCTGGTCGAGGTCGCCACCCTCGAGCACGAGCAGGGTCAGGGCCCGGTGCAGGGCGTCGATGCGCTCCAGCACCCCCGAGGTGAGCTCGTTGAGCCGGCCGTAGGCCTGGCGCAGCAGCTCGTCGAAGGCCAGTGCCATCGGCAGCCCCAGCACCGGGAAGTCGAGCTCGTCGGCCAGGGCGAGCACCTCGGGGTCGAGCGTGTCGACGTAGCGCCCGAGCTTGATCCCGAGCCCCGCGAGCCCGCGGGTGTGCAGGTCGCGCACCAGGCGCGCGAAGGACACCGCGCCGCCGCGCTGGTCCTCGCCCGACGCCAGCGGGAAGCCGGTGGTCACGAGCAGGTCGTGCGGCTTGACCCAGTCGGCGATGTCGGGGACCTCCATCACGTTGACCCCGAGGACCATCCGGTCCAGGCCACCGTGGCCCGCGAGCACGGTGACCCCTGTCATCCCCTCGAGACGGAGCAGGTCCCGCAGCGGGACGCCGTACGTGGGACTTATCAACGGTTGCACCCCTAGCGGCTCAGACTTGGCAATACCTACCATCGGCAGACTGTACGTCAGCGCACTAGCGTCGAGGGCGGCCCCGACAGCACGGGGTCATCGACCCGGAAGGACGCATGAGCACCCACCGTCGCGTCGTGGCTGCGGCTCCCGCCCTCGTGGGCGAGCTGCTGGCCGGGCCCGTCCGGACGGTGCCGGTGCTCCACCGCGGCGTCGACGCGGTCTACCTCGACCTGCGCGGCTCGACGACGGCCGCCGCGGCCCCGGACCTCGCCGTGCTCGGGGTGCTCTCGGCGACAGCGAGCGCCGTGCCCTGCGGCCTGCAGACCACCCTGCCCCGGCTGCCGGGCGACGTCGCCGGGGCGACCCAGGCGGTGCTCGGCGGCGGGCAGGCGCTCCTCGGTGACACGGCGGCGGTCGTGACCCGCGTCGTCGACGCCACGGTGCCCCGACTCCCCGACGCAGCCCTCGACCCGGCCTCCCGGGTGCTGGCCGACCTCGTCGGCGACCGGACGTCGAGGGTGCGTGCCGAGCTGCCCGCGGCCGCGCTCGCCGCCCTCGCCGCGGGGTCCGCCGACTGCGTCCCGGTGCTGCTCGGCCGCGGCAGCGGCCTGACCCCGGTGGGTGACGACGTGCTCTGCGGCTGGCTGGCCGCGGCGTTCGCGGCCCGCGCCCCCGTCGCGCTCGCCCTCGCCGACGCCGTACGCCGCCACGCGCCCGCTGCGACCACCGCCCTGTCGGCCACCCTGCTGGGCTGCGCGACCCGCGGCGAGGTGCTGCCCCAGTTCCGTCGGCTGGTCCTGGACCTCGCCGACCCCGCCCCCGACCTCGACGTCCGCGTCGCTGTCGACGTCGACGCGCTGCTGCGGGTCGGCCACACCTCCGGCGCCGGGCTCCTGCTCGGTGCCTCGATCGCCCTCCACCACCTCGCGTCAAGGAGCCTCACACCATGACCAGTCCCCCGCTCGCCGCACCCCGCCAGCACGTGGAGGTGCGCACCGGCGCGTACGCCGACTCCGTCGCCCTGCTCCAGGTCAGCAAGGACGTGGCCGCGACCGCCGGCGTGAGCAGCGCCCAGGTGGCGATGGCGACCCCGCTCAACCTCGAGGTGCTCGAGTCGATGGGCTTCGACCTGCCGGCGACGACGCCCAACGACATGGTCGTGGCCCTGATGCTCGCCGAGGACGGCGACGTGCAGAGCGCCCTGGCCGCGGTGGACGCGGCGCTGGCCGCCTCCAGCCGTCGCGGCGGCGGCAGCGTCGAGGAGGCCCCGACCCGCACCACCGGTCGCGCGCTCGCCGAGTCGGGAGCCGACCTGGCCCTGATCTCGGTGCCCGGCCAGCACGCGATGGTCGAGGCCATGGACGCCCTCGACGCCGGGCGCGACGTGATGATCTTCAGCGACAACATGCCTCTCGAGCACGAGATCGCGCTCAAGGACGTCGCCACCGAGCGCGGGCTGCTGGTGATGGGCCCCGACTGCGGCACGGCGATGGTCGGTGGCCTGGGCCTCGGGTTCGCCAACACCACCCGGCCGGGCCCCGTCGGGATCGTCGCTGCGTCGGGCACCGGCTGCCAGCAGCTGATGTGCCTGCTGGACGCGGCCGGTGTCGGCGTGGGCGCAGCCCTCGGCGTCGGCGGGCGCGACCTGGGCAGCCAGGTCGCGGGCCGCTCGACCCGTGAGGCGCTGCGTCGCCTCGACGCGGACCCGACCATCGAGCTGGTCGTGGTGGTCTCGAAGCCCCCGGCCCCTGAGGTGGCCGCCGAGCTCCGTGAGTTCGCAGCGAGCCTGTCGACCCCCGTCCACCTCGCCCTGCTCGGCGCCGGGCAGCCCGACCTCACGCAGGCGGCCGAGGCCGTCCTGGGCACCCTCGGCACCAGCGCGCCGGACTGGCCCGCGTGGGGCGGCACCGCCGAGGGCACGAACGGCACCCATCTGCGCGGTCTCTTCGTCGGCGGCACGCTGTGCGACGAGTCGATGCTGATCGCCGCCGCCGAGCTCGGCGGCATCCGCAGCAACATCCCGCTCTCGCCCGAGCTGGCGCTGGACTCCTCGCTGAGCGCCGACGCGCACACGATGATCGACTTCGGCGACGACACGCTGACCGCCGGCCGCGCGCACCCGATGATCGACCCGACGCTGCGCCTGGACCACCTGGCCCGGGCGGCAGCCGACCCCTCGACCGCCTGCATCCTGATGGACGTGGTGCTCGGCCACGGCGCCGAGCCCGACCCGGCCGGGGCGCTCGCCCCCGCCATCACCGCCGCCATCGAGACCGCTCGCGCCGCCGGCCGGGACCTCCCGGTGGTGGTCGCGTGCGTCGGCACCGAGTCCGACCCCCAGCAGCTGTCCCGCCAGGCCCGCACCCTGGCCGAGGCCGGCGCCGAGGTCCACCTGTCCAACGCCCGGGCCACGCGCCGGGCCATCGCCCTGACCGGAGGCACCCGATGACCGCCCGTACGACGCCCGCCCGCCCCACCGCCGCTCCCGAGGGCGTCGCCGCCTCCGGCGTCGACCTCTTCGCCGACGCCGTCGACCTGCAGGCAGTCCCGGTCTCCCGGGTCGACTGGCGCCCCCCGATGGACGGCACCACCGACGACCTCGCGGTCGTCGCGGCCGACCCGCTGCGCCGCGACGCCAACGCGCGGGCGGTCCAGGCGATGCTCGACGTGCAGGCGGTGCTCGTCGACGTGGCGCCCGCCTCCGAGGTGCTCGGCCTCGAGGCCGGCCAGTTCCTGCACGCCGGGCCGCCGATCGCGTGGGAGGCCGCCACCGGTCCCCTGCGCGGCGGGCTGATGGCCGCAGCCGCGCTGGAGGGCCTCGTCGACGACCCGGAGGACGCGGTCGCGCTCTTCGAGCGGGGCGACGCGGTCTCCCTGGAGCCGTGCCACCACCGCAGCGCCGTCGGTCCGATGGCCGGGGTGGTCTCGCCCTCGATGTGGATGTTCGTGCTCGAGGACCCCGCCAGCGGGCGGCGTACCTACTGCTCGCTCAACGAGGGGCTCGGCAAGGTGCTGCGCTACGGCGCGTACGGCCCCGAGGTGCTCGAGCGCCTGCGCTGGATGTCCGCGGTGCTCGGACCGCTGCTGGCCCGGGCGGTCAAGGCCACCGGGCCGGTCGACGTCACCGGCATCCTGACCCAGATGCTGCAGATGGGCGACGAGGCCCACAACCGCAACCGCGCCGGCACCCTGATGCTCCTGCGCGACCTCGCACCGGCGCTCGCGGAGTCGTCGGCCGACGCCAAGGACGTCGCCGACACGCTGCGCTTCATCGGCGGCAACGACCACTTCTTCCTCAACCTGGCGATGCCGGCGTGCAAGCTCGCCCTCGACGCCGCCCGGGGGATCGAGGGCTCCACGATGGTGGTGGCGATGGCCCGCAACGGCACCGAGTTCGGCATCCAGGTCGCCGGCACCGGTGACCAGTGGTTCACAGGCCCGGCCCAGGTGGCCGACGGCCTGTTCCTCGGCGGCTACGGCCCCGAGGACGCCAACCCCGACATCGGCGACTCCGCGATCACCGAGACCGCCGGCATCGGTGGGTTCTCGATGGCCACCGCGCCGGCGATCGTGCGGCTCGTGGGCGGCACCGTGCCCGACGCCCTGGCGACCACCCGCCGGATGCGGGAGATCACGCTGGCGGAGAACCCGCGGTGGAGCATCCCGGTCCTCGAGTTCGCGGGAGCCCCGACGGGCATCGACGTGGGCCTCGTCTGCCGCACGCAGATCCTGCCGCAGATCAACACCGGCATGGCCGGTAACCGGGCCGGCGTCGGCCAGGTGGGCGCCGGGCTGGTCACTCCCCCTGCGGAGATCTTCCCGAAGGCGCTGGCCGCGCTCGCCCGCCGTACCCGCGAGCGCGCCGCCGGCTGAGCCACTCGTCCTGACGCCCCGCACCCCGGCACGGCGTGTCGCGGTGCGGGGCGTCAGGACGACGACCGGGTCCGGCGGGCCCGATAGTGCTGAGCCAGGAACCAGGCGGCGAACGCGTCGAGCAGGTGCCACACGGCGTGCCGCTAACAGCAGCGACCCCGGCGCGCAGAACGGCGACCCGTCCTGGGCCTGGCTCCAGACCGCGAAGGCCGACAGCAGGGTGCCCAGCGCCGCGAGCCCCCAGCCCGCCGGCACACCCCGCCGCACGAGCCGACCCTCGAGCCCGACGGTGAGCAGCAGCAGGACGGCGAAGACGACGTTGCCGGGGTGCATCAGCACGGGCACCGCCAGGGGCAGGGACCCCACGAGCTCGCAGAGCAGCACCAGGGCCACGAAGAGCACGGCACCCCGACGCTCGTCCAGCCAGCCGGTGCGCACCACCGCGTAGGCCGCGGTGAACGAGGCGAGCCCGGCACCGCGCGGGCGCAGCGAGGACGACATCGCCGACCCTAGGGGCCGGTCCGGGCGGTGTGGAAGGAGGGCGCCAGGAGCGGGTACCGGATCGGCATCGACCGGAAGATCCTCGACGAGGACGAGGTTGCGGCGTACGCCGCTCCGGCCGGCCCGGCGCTGCAGGCGCCCGCGCCGCTCCAGCACAGCTGGAGCGTGGCCCATCAGCTTCCAGGTGCCGAAGGGCCCGCGACCGCCCCGTACAACGCAGAAGCCCGGCCCAGATCTCTCTGGGCCGGGTCTCTGTGATGGTGCGCGAGGGGGGAGTTGAACCCCCACGTCCTTTCGGACACACGGACCTGAACCGTGCGCGTCTGCCTATTCCGCCACTCGCGCTTGAAGCGTGATGAGGTTAGCCCAGCGGCTCTCCGTTCCCCAAACCGGGCCGCCCCCGGGGGTCGGGGGTGCCCACTCCCACCGCTCGACCCCGTTACGATCGGGTGCGACCCGGCACCCCCGCCGGGCCGGTCGGCCTGCACCAGGAGCCGGCTCCCCGCGTCGCCCAGGACGGAAGGAGGCCGAGTGAGCGCCTTGCAGCGGTTCGAGCAGCGGCTCGAGCAGATGATCTCCGGAGCGTTCGCCCGGGCGTTCCGCTCGGCGGTGCAGCCCGTGGAGATCGCGGCCGCGCTGCAGCGCGAGTGCGACAACAACGCGCAGATCCTCTCCCGCCAGCGGCGCCTGGTGCCCAACGACTTCCACGTCGAGCTGTCGGGCACCGACCTCGAGCGCCTGGCGCCGTACGACACCGCGATGGCCGACGAGCTGGTGCGCCAGCTCGAGGAGCACGCCCAGGCCAACGCCTACTCCTTCCCCGGCCCCATCACCATCGAGTTCGAGGGTGCCGACGACCTGACCACCGGCCGGTTCCGGATCCGCAGCCAGGCCCAGGCGCGCGTCACCGGCAACAGCACCCACACCCAGGTCGGTCGCGCCAAGGCGCTCCTCGAGGTCAACGGCACCCGCCACCCGCTGCTCGGGGGCAGCGTCGTGGTCGGGCGCGGCACCGACGCCGACGTGCGCATCAACGACCCGGGCGTCAGCCGGCGCCACATCGAGTTCCGCGTCGACGCCGCCGGCGAGCGCCCGCGCGTCGACGTGCGCGACCTCGGCTCGACCAACGGCATGCTCGTCGACGGGCAGAAGATGACCAGCTCGGTGGCCGGCGACGGCACCGAGGTCAAGATCGGCAACACGACCATGACGGTGCGGATCGAGCAGGAGCACGCCGATGTCTGAGCTGACCCTGCTGCTGATCCGCATCGCCTACCTGGCGGTGCTGTGGATCTTCGTGCTCTCCGCCATCTCGGTCATCCGCTCCGACATGTTCGGCGCCCGGGTGCCCGAGACCGCCCGGGGCGGGCAGGCGCCGCCGGCCAAGAAGGAGAAGCGGAGCAAGGCCGCCAAGCCGAGCAGGCGCCGCGGCGCGCCGACCCACCTCCTGGTCGTCGAGGGCGGCAACGCCGGCGAGCGCGCCGACCTCGCCGACGCCCCCCTGCTCATCGGCCGCGGCTCCGACGCCGCGATCCGCCTCGACGACGACTACGTCTCCACCCGGCACGCCCGGGTCGCGGCCTCCGGCGACCAGTGGTTCGTCGAGGACCTCGGCTCGACCAACGGCACCTACATCGGCACGGTCCGCATCACCCAGCCCACCACGATCACCATGGGCACCCAGGTGCGCATCGGCAAGACGATCCTGGAGCTGCGCAAGTGAGCGGCCCGCTCCGGCTCCACTACTCAGCGATCTCCGACGTCGGGCGGGTCCGCAAGGACAACCAGGACTCCGGGTACGCCGGACCGTGGCTGCTCACCGTCTGCGACGGCGTGGGCGGCGCCGCCCGCGGCGACATCGCCAGCGGCACCGCCGTCCAGCAGCTGCGCCGCCTCGACGAGGACCCGCCGGGGGAGCTGAGCCCCGACGACCTGCTGGGCCGCGTCGCCGGCGCGCTGCACCGCGCCCACGACCGCATCGGCGAGATCGTCGACGACGACCCCGCCCTCAACGGCACCAGCACCACCGCGACCGTCCTGTACTTCGACGGCCAGCGCATGGGGGTCGGCCACATCGGCGACAGCCGCGCCTACCTCTACCGGGCCGGGGAGATCAGCCAGATCACCCACGACCACACGTTCGTGCAGAGCCTCATCGACGAGGGCCGCATCACCGAGCCCGAGTCGCGGGTCCACCCGCACCGCAACCTGATCCTCAAGGCCCTCGACGGCGTGCACGAGGCCGAGCCCGACCTCTTCCTGGCCGACCTGCAGACCGGTGACCGGCTGCTGGTCTGCTCCGACGGCGCCAGCGGCGTCCTCGACGACGCCCGCCTGGCCGACGTGCTCTCCACCGGCACCCCCGACTACGCCGCCGTCGAGCTGGTGCGCGCCAGCCTCGAGGCCGGCTCCTCCGACAACGTCACCTGCGTGGTCGCCGACGTGCTCGACGAGGAGGCCGCCGCCGCGCGGGCCGACGACCTCGCCGAGCTGCAGCCGATGCTCGTCGGCGCCGCCGCCGAGCTGCGTCGCCGCGCCCCCAAGGGCCCCCGGCCCACCGGCATCTTCCGCGGCCACCGCTCCGGCGACACCGGCGAGCTGGAGCCGGTGCAGGCCGACCTGCCCGACCTGCCCGACGACGTGCACGCCATCCCCAGCGACCCGATCGACCCCGAGACCGCCCGCTACGCGCCCCGCGAGCCCGCCCGGTTCTTCTGGGTACGCCGCCTGCTGGGTCTGCTCATCGCCGCGGGCGTGGTGTGGATGGTCGCCGCGGCGGCCTGGTCGTGGAGCCAGGCGCAGTACTACGTCGGCGAGCAGGACGGCACCGTGGTGATCTTCCGCGGCGTCAACACCAGCCTGCCCGGGGTCGACCTCTCCGAGCCGTTCGCGACCACCAACGTCGAGCTCGACCGGCTGCCGGCCTTCGTCTCCGAGGGCGTGCGCGACGGCATCGCCGCCGACGACTTCGCCGACGCCGAGGCGATCGTCGACAACCTGGCCGGCGAGATGTCCCCCGAGACCGGCGAGGTGGCGCAGTGACGACCACCTCCCCCGCCTCCGCGGGCCCCTCGGGTCCCTCCGGCCCCCTGGCCTTCGTGCACCGCCGCCGTCGCGGCGCCGAGCTGTTCCTGCTCGTCCTGGCGCTGATGGTCGGCATCGGCGCCTACGCCGCGGTGGGTGTCGGCGTGGAAGAGAGCGTGCCCGCCGACCTGGTCGGCTACGGCGGCTGGCTGGCCGCGCTGATCATCACCTGCCACGTCGTCGTGCGCCTGGTGGCGCCGTACGCCGACCCGGTGCTGCTGCCGGTCGTGGCCGCGCTCAACGGCCTCGGGCTGGCCGTGATCCACCGCATCGACCTCGACCAGGGCAGCGCCTTCGCCTCGCGCCAGCTGACCTGGATGAGCGTCGGGGTGGGGCTGTTCATCGCCACCCTGCTGCTGCTGCGCGACCACCGGGTGCTGACCCGGTTCACCTACACCAGCGGGCTCGGCGCGATCGTGCTGCTGCTGACCCCGATGATGCCGCTGATCGGCAACGAGGTGCGCGGCGCGCGGATCTGGATCCAGCTCGGCCCCTTCAGCCTGCAGCCCGGCGAGGTCGCCAAGGTGCTGCTCGTGGTCGCCTTCGCCGGCTACCTGGTCCAGCACCGCGACGCGCTGGCCCTGGCCGGGCGCCGGGTGCTCTTCGTCGACCTGCCCCGCGGCCGCGACCTCGGGCCGGTGCTGGGCATGTGGCTGGTCAGCCTGGGCATCCTGGTCTTCCAGAAGGACCTCGGCTCCAGCCTGCTCTTCTTCGGCCTCTTCCTGGTGATGCTCTACGTCGCCACCGAGCGCCCGGGCTGGCTCGTGGTCGGCGGCGCGCTGTTCCTCGGGGGCGCCCTGGCCGCGTGGCGGATCTTCGGCCACGTCCAGACCCGTGTCGACATCTGGCTCGACCCGTTCTCCCACTACGGCGCCGGCACCGACGGGCGCGGCGAGCAGCCGCTCGAGGCGCTCTTCGGGATGGCCTGGGGCGGGCTGATCGGCCGCGGCTTCGGCGACGGCGACCCGGGCCGGGTGCCCTTCGCGGAGTCCGACTTCATCGTCGCGGCCATCGGCGAGGAGCTCGGCCTGACCGGCCTGATGGCCGTGCTGGTCCTCTACGGCATCATCGTGGAGCGCGCGCTTCGCGCGGCGCTGATCTCTCGCGACGGCTTCGGCAAGCTGCTGGCCGCGGGGCTCGGGGCGGTCCTGGCGCTCCAGGTCTTCGTGGTCGTCGGCGGCGTCACCGGGCTGATCCCGCTGACCGGCCTGACCACGCCGTTCCTGTCCTACGGCGGCAGCTCGCTGGTGGCCAACTGGGTCATCGTCGCGCTGCTGCTGCGCGTCTCCGACCTCGCCCGGCGACCGCTGCCCGACCTCTCGGGCGGCGCCGACCAGGGCTCCGACGACGACACCCAGGTAGTGAGGGTCCAGCGATGAACAAGCCGATCCGCACGATCTCGGTCTTCTGCCTGCTGCTCTTCGTGGCGCTGCTGGCCAACGTCACCTACCTGCAGTTCTGGCGCGCCGACGGGCTCAACGACGACCCCAACAACCGCCGCGCCCTCGACGAGCGCTTCTCCCAGCAGCGCGGTGCGATCCTGGTCGGCAACGACCCGATCGCGCGCAGCGAGCCGGTCGACGACCGCTACGACTACCAGCGCACCTACCTCAAGCCGCTGCTCTACAGCCACCTCACCGGCTGGTTCAACTTCTACAACGCCCAGCCGGCCACCTGCGAGGGCTGCCAGCAGCGAGTCGAGCAGACCTACAACGAGCTGCTCTCCGGCGAGGACGACCGGCTCTTCGTGACCCGGCTGGTCGACCTGCTCAGCAACAAGGAGAGCCAGGGCGGCAACGTCCAGCTCACCATCGACCCGGCGGCCCAGCAGGCGGCGTACGACGGCCTGCGCGCCGTGGTCGGCCCCGAGGGCGAGGGCTCCGTCGTGGCGATCGAGCCGCGCTCGGGCAAGGTGCTGGCGATGGTCTCGCTGCCCACCTTCGACCCCAACGCCCTGGCCTCCCACGACCTCGAAGAGGTCAACGCGGCCGCCGAGCGGCTCGAGGCCGACGACGACGAGCCGCTGCTGAACCGGTCGATCCAGACCACCCTGCCTCCCGGCTCGACCTTCAAGATCGTCACCGCCGCCGCCGCGATCGAGAGCGGCGACTACGAAGCCGACGACCTCGTGCCCGGCGGGCCGAGCTACCAGCTGCCGCTGACCAGCGACGACTCCGGCCTGATCGACAACGAGGGCCGCGACTGCGGCTCCGACCGGATCCCCTTCGCCCAGGCGATGGAGAACTCCTGCAACACCACCTTCGCGCGGCTGGCCGTCGACCTGGGCGCCGAGGCGATGCAGGAGCAGGCCGAGGCGTTCGGCTTCAACCAGCAGTACTTCGAGGACCTGCTGCCCCAGGCAACCTCGCGCTTCCCCGAGGGCATGAACGAGCCGCAGACCGGCCAGAGCGGCATCGGCCAGTTCGAGGTCGCCGCGACGCCGCTGCAGATGGCGATGGTCGTGGCTGGCATCGCCAACGACGGCTCGGTGATGAAGCCCTACCTGGTCGACGAGGTGCAGAGCCCCGAGTTCGACCAGATCGACGCCACCGACGAGGAGGAGCTCTCCGAGGCGGTCTCGGCCTCCACGGCCGACCAGCTGACCGAGCTGATGGTCTCCACCGTCGACAACGGCACCGCCAGCCCGGCCGCGATCCCGGGCATCCAGGTCGCCGGCAAGACCGGCACCGCCCAGAGCGGCCAGGACGACGTGGCGCCGTACGCCTGGTTCGTCTCGTTCGCGCCCGCCGACGACCCCGAGGTGGCGGTCGCGGTGATGATCCAGGACGCCCCCGGCCGGGCCCGCGGCGAGATCGCCGGCGGCCTGCTGGGCGGCCCGATCGCCAAGGCTGTGATGGAGGCGGTGATCAACCGATGAGCGACGACACCCCCACCGGCGTGCTGCCCACCGGCGGCGACGACGAGCGCTTCGCCGACGACGCGCGCCGCTACCGCCTCGACTCGCTGCTGGCCACCGGTGGGATGGGCACCGTGTGGCGCGGCACCGACACCACCCTGGGCCGCTCGGTGGCCGTCAAGCTGCTCAAGCCCGAGTACGCCGAGGACCCCGAGTTCCGGCGCCGCTTCGAGACCGAGGCCCAGCACGCCGCGTCGCTGCACCACCCGGGCATCGCCGCGGTCTACGACTTCGGCGAGGCGGGCGAGCGGGCCGGCTCGACGATGGCCCAGCCCTACCTGGTGATGGAGCTGGTCGAGGGCCAGCCGCTCTCGGCGCTGCTGCGCCCCGGGCAGCCGATGGATCCCGAGGTCGCCTCCGACCTGCTGGCCCAGACCGCGACCGCGCTGGCCGCCGCGCACGCCGCCGGCATCGTGCACCGCGACGTCAAGCCCGCCAACCTGCTGGTCACCCCCGACCGGCGGGTCAAGGTCACCGACTTCGGCATCGCCCGGGCCGCCGAGGCGGTCGGCGTCACCCAGACCGGGCAGGTGATGGGCACCCCCCAGTACCTGTCCCCCGAGCAGGCCCGCGGCCAGACCGCCACCGCCGCCTCCGACGTCTACGCGCTCGGGGTGGTGGCCTTCGAGTGCCTCGCGGGGCGACGCCCCTTCCAGACCGACTCGCCGGTGACCACGGCGCTGGCGCACCTCAACCAGCCCGTGCCCGAGCTGCCCGACGAGGTGCCGGCGCCGCTCGCGGCCGTCGTACGCCGTGCGCTGGCGAAGGATCCGGGCGAGCGCTGGCCCGACGCGACCGCCATGGCCGCGGCCCTGCGCGACCCCAGTGGTGCCGCCGGCGCCGGTGACGCCCCGACCGCGGTCGTCGACCACCCCTCCCCCGGCTCCACCCAGGTGCTGCCGGCCGCCGGGGCGGGCGCGGGCGCCGCTGCGGGGCTCGCCGGCGCGGCGGCCGGGTCGGCCCCGGCCACCCCGGTGCACGGCACCCCCGCGACCGGCACGACCGGCACGACCACGGGCACCACGGGCACCGCCGGTTCCGGCCGGTCGGGCCGCGGCCCCTGGGCGGTGGTGCTGATGGTGCTGCTGCTGGCCGCCGTCGGCGCCCTGATCATCGTGCTGCTGGTGACCGGCGGCGACGACGAGGAGCCGGCCGACGAGCCCACCCGGGAGCCGTCGCCGACGACGTCGTCCGCCGAGCCGACCCCCACCCCGCCGTCCCCGACCGCGACCCAGCCCGCCACCGTCGAGGTCGTCGCCTCCGACTACGTCGGGCGCCCGGTCGGCGAGGTCGAGGCCGACCTGCGCGGGCAGGGCCTCTCGGTGACCCTCGACGAGCTCGACAACGACGGCACGCATGAGGAGGGCGCCGTGGAGTCGGTGAACCCGACCGGCTCCCTGCAGGAGGGCGACACCGTCACCGTGCGCTACTGGGGACAGGCTCCCGAGCCCACCCCGACCGAGGACCCCACGCCGACCGAGCCCTCCGCGACGCCCACCGCGACGCCCACCGAGGCGAACCCCACGGACGGAGCCACCGGATGAGCGGCACCCCTTCCACCGTCGGCGGGCGCTACCAGCTCGGCGAGATGCTCGGCCGCGGCGGCATGGCCGAGGTCCGCAAGGGCACCGACGAGCGGCTCGGACGGGTGGTGGCCGTCAAGCGGCTGCGCACCGACCTGGCCAGCGACGCCACGTTCCAGGCCCGCTTCCGCCGCGAGGCGCAGTCGTCGGCCTCGTTGAACCACCCCGCGATCGTGGCCGTCTACGACACCGGCGAGGAGGAGGCCAACGACGGCTCCGGGGTCCAGCAGCCCTACATCGTGATGGAGTACGTCGCCGGGCGCACCCTGCGCGACATCCTGCGTGAGGGCCGCAAGATCCTCCCCGAGCGGGCGCTCGAGATCACCAGCGGCGTGCTGGCCGCGCTCGACTACAGCCATCGGGCCGGGATCATCCACCGCGACATCAAGCCCGGCAACGTGATGCTCACGCCCACGGGCGACGTCAAGGTGATGGACTTCGGGATCGCGCGCGCCATCAGCGACGCCTCCTCGACGATGACCCAGACCGCCGCGGTGGTCGGGACCGCGCAGTACCTGTCCCCCGAGCAGGCCCGCGGCGAGACCGTCGACTCCCGCTCCGACGTCTACTCCGCCGGCTGCCTGCTCTACGAGCTCCTCACCGGGCGGCCGCCGTTCGTCGGTGACTCGCCGGTCGCGGTGGCCTACCAGCACGTGCGCGAGCAGGCCCAGCCGCCGTCCGACCACGACACCGCCCTGCCGCCCGAGGTCGACGCCATCGTGATGAAGGCGCTGGCCAAGCGGGTCGAGGACCGCTACCAGTCCGCGGCGGCGATGCGCACCGACATCGAGCGCTACCTGGCCGGGCGTCCGGTGCAGGCGACCCCGCCGCCGCCCCTGCCGGCGACCGCCACCGCGGTGGCGGCGCGACCGGTGCCGGCCGCCGAGGCGGCTCCGCTGCCCGCCGCCGAGGAGGAGCGCCGCCCCGTGGGGTGGCTGGTCGCGCTCGGGCTGCTGGTCATCGGGCTCGTCGTGGCCGGGGTGCTGCTGTGGCCACGCCTCTTCCCGGCCGCGCCCGAGGAGGTGGCCGTGCCCGACGTGGTGGGGCGCCAGGAGGCCGCCGCCAGCAGGATCCTGGGTGAGAAGGGCTTCGGCGTCGACACCGAGTTCGAGACCTCCGAACGGCCGGCGGGCCGGGTCATCGGCCAGGATCCCTCCGGCGACAGCTTCGTCGACCCGGGATCGACGGTGCTGCTGACCGTCTCGGCCGGCCTGCCCGAGGTGGCCGTCCCCCAGGTCACCGGCTTCTTCCGCGACCAGGCGGTGACCACCCTCGAGGGCCAGGGCTTCGAGGTCGACGTGCAGCGCCGCTCCTCCGATGAGGACCGCAACCTCGTGCTGGAGCAGCAGCCACCCGCCGGCACCCAGGTCGAGGACGGCTCGACGGTCACGGTCATCGTCTCCGAGGGGCCCGAGAAGGTGCCCGACGTCGTGGGCGACGCCCAGCGGGTCGCGGAGCAGAAGATCCGCGACGCGGGCTTCAACCCGGTGATCCGCGAGGACTCCGACCCCGAGGCCGAGCCCGGCACCGTCACCGAGCAGATCCCGGCCGCCGGCGAGCGGCTCAGCCAGGGCCAGGACGTCAACCTCTTCGTGGCCCAGGAGCCCGAGCCGACCGAGGAGCCCTCCGAGGAGGAGCCCAGCGACGAGCCGTCGGAGGATCCCACCGACGAGCCGACCGACGACCCCACGCCGTCCGACGGCCTGCTCAACGGCAACGGGAACGGGAACGGGAACGGCAACAACGGCGGTCGCCGGGGTCGGCGCGCGCCCTCCGCCTGACCGGGGCCCGACCCACGGGCACCACGCGCGGGCGGGTCAGACGATGGGTTCGGCGTACGACAGGTCGAGCAGGCCGGAGTAGGCGGGCGCCTCGACCTCCTCATCGAAGGAGGCCTCCCAGCCGATCTGGATGTCCTCCTGCGCCGACTGCTGCCGGTAGAGCGAGAGGTAGCGGTCGCCCTCGACCGACTCCGCGAGCTCCTCGGGGTCGCCGACGGCCGAGATGACGTACGGCGGCGGGTAGGGCACCCCGTGCAGGGTCACCGAGGGCCCCTCGCACTTGATGCCGGTCGTCGACACGACCCGCTGGCCCTGGATCGTCACCGCCTCGGCGCCGGCACGCCACATCGCGTTGACGACCGCCTGGATGTCCTGCTGGTGCACGACCAGGAAGCGCTCGGGCTGGTCGGTCTCGTCGACGCCGAGCGGGCTGTCGGTCAGCGTGATCGTGACGCCCTCGCCCTCGACCGGCACCAGCCCCGCGGGGTCGGCGTACTCCTCGATGCGGCCCTGCACCCGAGCCACGTCGCGGTCGGCCAGGCGGTCGGTCAGGTCGTTGACGTCCGCGGTCAGCGCCTCCACCCGGCTGCGCAGCTGCTCGTACTGCTCGGCCTCCGAGCTGACCAGCGTCGTCAGGTCGGTGATGCCCGGCCGCAGGTCGGTGCCGTCGGAGCTGACGGCACTGACGGCGAAGAGGCTCCCGCTGAGCAGCACGACCGTGGGGGTCAGGACCCGCCAGCCAGCGGGCCGGCGGCGCTCCGGCGAGCCGCCGGCGACCACGCCCGCCCGGGCGCGCACGCGCGACCACCAGCCCGGGGGCGGCTCCCCCGGGGTCGGCCTCGCGTGGGAACCCGGCGTCATGCCCACTAAGGTAGCCCGCGACCCGCGGGCGCACCGAGCCCACGGGGGCCGCAGGCTGCACGTCGCGGCCCACACCTGCAGGAGTAGACGTGAGACAGAAGGTCAAGGACGAGCTGGCCGAGCCGCGGGGCCCGGTCGTGACTCCCCGCTCGGTGGCGGCGCTGCTGCTGGTCGTCGCCGGCATCGCGTGGGTCCTCTACTACTACTTCGGCGTGCGCGCCGACCCCACCGACTTCGAGGCCGAGCCGGGCAGCCCCGCCTGGATGGCCGACCTGGTCCGGTGGAACTACGTCATCGGATTCGGGCTGCTCTTCCTCGGCCTGGCCGTCAGTGCCCACCCGAGCACCCCGATGGGCCGCGGCCGCGGCGTGGTCACCGGCATGCTGGGCTGCTTCCTCATCGGCCTGGTGTGGATCTGCGTCTACTACGTCTTCGCCAACGACAAGCTCGACCAGATCCCGGTCTTCAACGACCTGCTGCAGTCGAACCTGTTCGTGGGCATCGCCTTCATGGGCGTCGGCTTCGTCTTCGCCACCCGCTGGGAGTGAGCCTCGGGGCCCCTCCGGCCCCCCGCACAGAGCTTCATCCGGACCGCCCGTCACCGTCAGGTGGCGGGCGGTTCTGCACACCTGGGGACAACGCTGTGGACGAATCACACGCGTGTAGTTCTCCACATCTGTGGACTCATCTGTGGACAACCTCCCCCGCAAACACCCGCCCCAAACGCCGACCCGGCCCAGATCTCGCCCTGACCCGGCCCGTACTTCGCCCTGACCCGGCCTGAATCTCTCGTCGAGTCGGCCGAGACCTGCACCAGGTGGGCAGGGCGAGATCTGCGCCGGGTGGGCGCGAGATGTGGGCCGGGTCAGCGAGAGATCTGCGCCGGGTGGGCGGGAGATAAGGGCCGGGTCAGCTGAGGGCGGCGATGCGCAGGACGGCCGCGGCCAGCAGCGACAGGGTGACCAGGACCAGCCCGACGAGCTGGAAGGCCGAGCGGCGCGGGCCACGGGGGGCGTGCACCAGCAGCGCCGCGACCAGGGCGCCGCCGAGGAAGCCGCCGAGGTGGCCCTGCCAGGAGATGTTCGGCACGGCGAAGGTGATCACGACGTTGATGCCGACCAGGATGACCAGCTGGCGCATGTCGGCGCCGACCTTGCGGGCCACGACCAGCAGCGCGGCGAAGAGGCCGTAGATGGCGCCCGAGGCGCCCACGGTGGCGCCGTACTGGCCGGCGAACCAGAGCACCACGACCGAGCCCGCCAGCAGGGAGGTCAGGTAGAGCGCGAGGAAGCGGGCACGCCCCAGCACCGCCTCGAGCTGCGGGCCGATGATGTAGAGCGCGAGCATGTTGAAGCCCAGGTGCATCAGCTGCACGTGGGTGAAGCCCGAGCTGAGAACCTGCCACAGCGCGCCGTCGACGAAGCCCGGCAGCCAGGTCCCGTTGCCCTCGCACACCGCGCGGGGCACGTCGAAGCCGCCGTCACCGGTCAGGCACACGCCGTTGGTGCGCAGGGCCAGCAGGTCGACCAGGCGGCTGCCCGAGCCACCGGTCAGCGCGATCGCCAGCCACACCCCGACGTTGAGCGCGATCAGCGCGATGGAGGTGCGGGTCGCGTCGGTGGGCCGCAGCCCGCCGTACGCCGTGCGGTTCTGGCGGGTCTGGCGCGCGCCGGCCGAGATGCACTCGGGGCACTGGAAGCCCACGGAGGCGTCGTGCATGCAGTCCGGGCAGATGGGCCGGCCGCAGCGCTGGCAGCGGATGTAGGTCTCGCGGTCGGGGTGCCGGTAGCAGACCGGCACCCCGACCCCAGGCGCCGGCTCGGGCGAGGGCGTCTGGCTCACGAGGTCGGGCGGTGGCGTTCGGTGCAGGCCGAGGCGGGTGCCTCAGGCCTCCACGATCTCCACGGACTCCATGACCACGGGCTCGACCGGGCGGTCGCCCGCACCGGTCGCGGTGCTGCCGATGGCGTCGACGACGTCGCGCGAGGCCTGGTCGGCGACCTCGCCGAAGATGGTGTGCTTGTGGTTGAGCCACGTGGTGGCGCCCAGGGTGATGAAGAACTGCGAGCCGTTGGTGCCCGGGCCGGCGTTGGCCATCGCGAGCAGGTAGGGCTTGTCGAAGACCAGCTCGGGGTGCGGCTCGTCCTTGAACGTGTAGCCGGGACCGCCGGTGCCGGTGCCCAGGGGGCAGCCGCCCTGGATCATGAAGCCCGCGATGACGCGGTGGAAGCCCAGGCCGTCGTAGAACGGGCCGGTCTTGCCGTTGCCGGCGTCGTACTTCTTCTCGCCGGTGGCGAGCCCCGTGAAGTTCGCGACCGTCTCGGGCGCATGGTTCGGGAAGAGGTTCAGGACGATGTCGCCCCGGTTGGTCTTGAGGATGGCCTGCGGGTCCGCCATGACTGCCTTTCGCGAGAGGGGGTACTTCTGGGTGTACGACGACGCGTCGTGCGTGCGGGACGATCCTCGCACGGAGGCGCAAAAGGCCCTCCTGCAGGTGACCTCGCACCACGCGGCGTGGCCCCCGTGGAGACACAGGGCGCCTGGGTGGGCCCGAGGCCGTCGTGGTCGAATGGATCACAAACCGAGGAGAGGAAGTGACGCGGATGCGTCTGCGCAGGAAGAAGTCCCTCATCGAACAGGCCGGTGACTACGTGGAGCAGGTCGTCGAGTCCGTGCGTCCCCAGGTCGAGTCGGCGGTCAGCACCGCCCGCGACGAGGCCCGCCACCTGGTGGCCGACGCCAAGGAGAAGGCGGGCCCCGTGCTCGCCGACGCCCGCGCCAAGGCGGGGCCGGCGCTGACCGACGCCCGCACCCGCGCCACGCCGTACGTCGTGGACGCCCGCGACCGCGCGGTCGTGCTGGGCCAGGAGGCCCGCGAGAAGGCGGCCCCCGCGCTGGCCGACGCCAAGGCCAAGGCAGCCCCGCTGGTCGCCACGGGTGCGGCGTACGCCGGCGCCAAGGCCACCGACCTCAACGAGCGTGCCGCGGCGCGCGCGGGTGAGCTGGGCGGCAAGGCCACCGGCAAGGTCGCCGAGCTCAAGGGCGAGAAGCCCAAGAAGAAGGGCTCCAAGCTGAAGAAGCTCGTCCTCGTCGGTGGCCTCGCGGCCGTCGTCGGGGTCGTGGCCAAGAAGCTGCAGGGCGGCTCGGAGTCGCAGAACTGGCAGTCCTCCTACGTGCCCACGCCGCCGGCGAGCGGCACGGGTGCAGCGGCGGCGACGACGTCGACCGGTGCGGGCGCGGCGCCCACCCCGGCCGCGCCGATGGCCGGTGCCAGCGACGACACGGGCGGCTCCTCGCCCGACGAGGCGCTGGCCGACGAGGCGGAGACCGTGCACCCGGTCACCACCCCCGACGAGCCGGCCGAGGTCGTCGACATCGAGGACGACAAGAAGGACAGCTGAGCGGTCAGCCTGACGACCGGCGTCGGGCGGCCCGGCCGGGGGACAGCTCCTCCGGCCGGTGCTGCTCGACCCAGTCGTCGATGCGCTGCCACCAGTCGTAGAGCCACGCGATGCGCTCCTCGCGACCCGCGGGGATGTCCTCGCGCGGCACCTGCCACCACCGCATCACCAGCCGCTTGTCCATCGGCAGCTCGCGCCACAGGTCGCGCACGGTCAGCAGGTGGTCGAGCCCGGTGTGGGCCACCATCACCACGTCGGCCTCCGGGGCGGCGTCGAGCGCGGCCAGCAGCCCGCCGGGCCGCGGCGCCAGCACGTGGATCATCGTCTCCGCCCGGCGCGCCATCGCGTGCAGCCCCAGGCCGTCGAGACGCTCGATGGCCCGGTCCCGACGGGCCTGGGTGAAGTTGCCGCCCTCGGGGAAGATCACGAACGCGTCGTCGCGGTCGAGGCCGGTGGCCAGCTCGGCGATCTGGGTCTCGAGGTCCTCACCCGACCCGGGGCTGATCGCCCGGGCGGGCAGCCGGCGCAGCAGCGTGCCGACCACCGGGTCCCAGGCCAGGGTGTCCTTGAGGACGACCCGGGGCTCGCGGTCGTACCAGTCCATCAGCGCGTGCACGAGCGTGAACGAGTCACCCGGCCCGGCGTGGCGGCAGCAGACCAGCAGCGGCACGCCCGGGTGCGCGTCGGGCGCGGGCCCCTGGGTCTCGATGCGCAGCCGCAGCACCCGCCTGGCCTCGCTGAAGAGCACCCACATCGTGCCCTGCACCAGGTCGTAGTGCACGCCCTCCCAGTACGCCGAGCGCAACCGCGCGCCGAAGCCGCTGGCCAGCCACATGCCCAGCAGCACCACCAGCAGCAGGGTCTCGGCGGTGAGCGCGACCACCAGCAGCCAGGTCAGGCGCAGGGCCCGCCAGCGCCCGGGCACGAACGGCGAGAGCGCGGCGGCGCCGATGAGCCACAGCGGCAGGCTGACCCAGACCACCACGGTCAGGAGCACCACGAGGGGCGCCGTGAGGGCGCGGCGCAGGATGCTCACGCCGCGATCATGTCAGCCGCGGGGCCCGGGCCCGCTCGCTCCCGCTGCGCCCAGGGCGTCGAGGTACTCGCCGCTGGCCACCCGGGTCAGCTCGATGCGGCTCTCGACGTCGCGGAAGTCGGTGCCGGCCCGCACCGAGTCGTCGCGCGCCGAGGTGCCCCGGGCGGGCAGCAGGTGGGCCTCCACCTCGGGCGGCAGCTCGGCCAGCTCGCGGTTCATCCGGTGCCGACGCGCGACCTCGAAGGAGACCCGGGCGACCTCCCAGGGCCGCCGCGGCGGCTGGAGCGGCCGGTCGACCCGACCGACCTGGAGCACGAAGATCCGGGTCGCGCCCAGCTGGTGCGCGCGCGCCACCGGCACCGAGTTGACGATGCCGCCGTCGAGGAAGTGCTCGTCGCCGACGCGGGCGGGCGGCAGCAGACCGGGCACGGCCGCGCTGGCGACCACGGCGTCGACGACCGGGCCGCTGTCGAACCAGTGCTCGGCGGCCCGCTCGATGCTGGCCGCGCAGACCTGCAGCGGTACGGCGAGGTCGGCGAAGTCGACGTCGCCGATCTCCTCGCGCAGCCGGGTGGCCAGGGGCCGCGCGGAGTAGAGGTGGGTGCCGGTCGCGACCGCGCGTCGTACGCTGCGCAGCGGGCGGTCGCCGTACACCTCGTGCCGGTTGGCGGCCACCGAGCGCCACAGCCCGGTGAGCCGCTCGACGACGTCGAGACCGGGGTCCTGGGCCAGGAACGCGCCGTTGATGGCGCCCACCGAGGTGCCGAGCACCAGGTCGGGGCGCACGCCGCGCTCGAGGAGGGCGGCCAGCATGCCGACCTCGACGGCGCCCAGGGCGCCGCCGCCGCCGAGGACGAACGCGGTGGTCATCTGATCCTCCTCGGCGTGCTCGTCAGCGGGCCGCGGGGGCGGCGTCGCTGCGCTGCAGCGCGCGCACCCGGCGGGTGGCCCGGTGCTCGGCCCAGAAGCTGAGCAGCGGCACGGTGCCGGAGGCCAGCGTCACCGCGGTGAAGCCGATCTCCCAGTCGGCACGGCGCGAGAGCCAGAAGGCGCAGAAGAGGAAGATCATGTAGAGCCAGCCGTGGGCGACGCCGAGGTAGGCGGAGATGTCGGAGCCGAGCTGCCATCCGCCGCCACTGCCCTCGGCCAGCCACGCGGCGTCGGAGACCAGGTAGCCGTAGTGCAGGGGCAGGCCGATGAGGACCAGCACCACCAGGAGCACTCCCACGATCGTGGCCATCACCCGGTACGCCGCCAGCGGGGCGCGCAGCTCGTCGTTCACGGGCTCGACGCTACCGGGCGGTCCTCGGGCTCGTCCGCGCTCGGGGCCGACTCGGCCGGTGCCGTGGTGAGGTCGCGCACGTAGCGCCACCACACGAAGCCCGCGAACCCGCCGAACAGCACCCACTCCAGGGCGTAGAGCAGGTTGCGCAGGCCGGTCGAGCCCGCGGCCCGGGGAAGCGCCGCCAGGTCGGCGGGCTCGAGGGCGTCGGCGCCGACCAGCGCGGCGTTGGCCTCGGCGTCGTGGTCGACGACGGCGTACGCGCCGTAGAGGTCCTGCTGGACGTGCTGGATCAGGTCGGCGGTGCGCACCTGCGGCACCACGTCGTCGCTGCGGTCGTCGTCGGCGGCGCCGGTGCCCTCGGCCGGCTGCAACCAGCCCTGGACCGAGCCGGCGCCCTCCGGCGGGGCGGTGGCGTCGTCGGGCGAGGCCACCCAGCCGCGCACCACCGGGAGCGCAGGGGCGTCGGCGTCGTCGCCGACCGCCAGCGGCGTCAGCACCCAGTAGCCGTCGGTGCCGTCGTGCTCGCGACCCTCGACGTAGACGGTGCCCCCGGGCACCCAGGTCCCCTCGACGGTGACCGGCTGGCCGACCGAGGGGGCCGGGAACGGGTCGTCGGGGCCCATCACGTCGCCGAGCGCCACCGGCTCGGCCCGCGTCAGGTCGCGGGCCTCGGCCTCCTGCTGCGCCTGGTAGGCGGCGTACTGCCACCAGCCCAGGCCCGCCGCCGCGGCCACCAGCACGAGCGCCAGGAGGTGCGCGCCCCAGTAGCGCGGTGCCAGGGCCGTCATCACCCCTTCAGGATAGGAGAGCGGACCACGGGGCTCGTCGCCGCGGCCTTCTCGAGAAGTGGTCAGACCACTTGACCACCGGGCCGCACCCATCTACGGTCCGAGCATGCCCCTGCATCCCGTGCACCGCCGCTCCGTGCCCGACGAGGTCTTCGACCAGGTGCTGGCCGACGTCGTCGACGGCGAGCTGTCCCCCGGCGAGCCGCTGCCGAGCGAACGCCGTCTGGCCGAGGTCCTGGGTGTCTCCCGGCCCGCTGTGCGCGAGGCGCTGCAGCGGATGGCCGCGACCCGGCTCGTCGACGTGCGCCAGGGCGGCGCCACGCTGGTGCGCGACTTCAAGCGCTCCGCCGGCCTCGACCTGCTGCCCCGCCTGCTCGTGCGCTCGGGCACCCTGGACGCCGCAGTCGTGCGCAGCATCCTGGAGGCCCGCCTGGCGATCGGGCCCGCCGCGGCGGCACTGGCCGCCGAGCGGGGCGGCACCACGCTGGCGGCGACGCTCGCCACGACCCTCGACGACCTGGCCGGCACCGACGACGGGGTGCAGCAGCAGGTGCACGCCCTGGCCTTCTGGGACCAGGTCGTCGACGCCGCCGACTCCGTGGTCTTCCGCCTCATGTTCAACAGCCTGCGCGCCGCCTACGAACCCGCGCTCGAGGCGCTGGCGCCGGTGATGGCGGCCGAGGTGGGTCACGTCGAGGCATACCGGGTGCTCACCGCTGCGATCGCCGCGGGCGACCCGCACACCGCCCGGGTCGCCGCGCAGAGCGTGCTGCGCCCGGCCACCACCAGCCTGATGGAGGCGCTCGACGCGCTGGGCAGCACGAAGGAGGAGCGATGAGCACCGACGGAACCGAGCAGACCGGACGGCTCGACCCGGGGACGGTCGACGCCCTGGCCGCCGAGCGACTGGCGGCCGAGGAGGCCCGGATCACCGGTCAGGCCCGGCGGCGCGCCGGCCTGTCGCTGCGGGGCGCCTGGCGGGAGTTCTGGCGCCACCCCAGCCCGCCGATGATCGCCACGTTCCTGGTCGCCTCCGTCGTCGGCCGGGTGCTGCTCGGCTCCGGCAGCTGGTGGGAGCTGGCCTTCCCGGTCGGCCTGGTCGCGGCCTTCCCGCTCATCGAGTGGGTCGTGCACGTCGCGATCCTGCACTGGCGCCCCCGCAGCCTCGGGCCGCTGCGCATCGACTCCCTCCTGGCCCGCGAGCACCGGGCACACCACGCCGACCCGCGGCTGCTCCCGCTGGTCTTCATCCCGTGGCCGGTCCTGGTCTGGCTGCTGCCGGCGTACGTCGTCGTGGCGTGGCTGGCGGTCCCGACCCTCGCGGGTGCAGGCACCCTGCTGGTCTCGGTCTACGCGCTGATGCTGGGCTACGAGTGGACCCACTACCTGGTGCACAGCGACTACCGGCCCCGCTCGCGCTGGTACCGCGCGCTGTGGCGCAACCACCGGCTGCACCACTACAAGAACGAGAACTACTGGTTCACCGTGACCAGCGCCGGCACGGCCGACCGGCTGCTGGGCACCTACCCCGACGCCTCGCAGGTCGAGACCTCGCCCACGGTGCGCAGCGTGCACGCCGCGGGCCACTGACCCCCGACGAGCCCGGTCGACCCGGTCCGCCCGAGCAGCAGCGTCAGCCGGCGCAGGCCGCGAACGGCAGCGCCCGGCGCAGCGTGAGGGCGGCCGCCCGCGGTGGCGAGGCGATCTCGTAGCCCAGGCGGCCGTTGGAGGGGTCCGCGGCTCCGCCGGTGAAGACCTCGGAGAAGGAGTCGTCGCCCGCCGCGCTCTCGAGCCGATCGAAGAGGTCGCGGCGACCGGCCCCGAGCCGTGCGGTGGCCAGGACGCTGCCGAAGGAGACGGTGTAGGCCTCGAGCTCGTCGAGGGCGTCTCGACCGGGCTCGTCGACGCAGCCGAGCTCGAGGTACGTCGACGTGGCCGGCCCGGCGACCAGCTCGGCCAGCCGTTCGCCGCCCCAGGGCTCCTCGACCTCCTCGGCGACGCCTGAGAGCACGAGGCTCTCCTCGGCGAGCACCGTGGCGCCGCGCAGGGGCCCGACCCCCGCCTCGACGGCGCGGCGCAGCACGCCGGGGTCGATGATCGCGGCCCACGACTGCACGAACCCGACCTCACGGCCGGTGTCGTCGAAGAGCCGGGCCTCCCACCGCACGTCCTCCTGGCCGAGGGAGAAGTCCCGCTGCAGCCGCTGCTGCACCGGGCGCAGCAGCCCGTCGGCCAGCAGCACGGTCTCGGTCTCGGCACGGCGCCAGAAGTCGGCCCGGTCGCCGGCCCCCAGGTCGCTGGCCAGGTCGACCACGCCCAGCTGCAGCGCCACCTGCTCGTAGTCGGTGACCGTGACCCGCGCGACGTCGGCGGGCACGTAGTCGAGCACCACCCGGGCGGCCGGGGGTCGCTGCTCGGTGACGGCCGCCGTGGCGAGCGGCACCGCCGGCTCGTTGGCATCGGGCGCCTCGATCGGGCTGCTGCACCCGCTCAGCGCCACGAGGGCAGCAGCGAGCGCCAGGACCGGTCGAGAGAGCACGGCGCAGAGTCTGCCACCGCCCGGCCCGGCCCACGCGGGGATCCCCTGGATGCGACCCGACCCACGAGCCGGCGCCAGTTCCTCTACGTCGGCGCGGTGACCGCGCGGGCGGTGGCGGCCACCGCCGGGTCCACCTCCCGCACCTGGTGGGTGCGCACACCCGGTCCCCCGGCCAGGTGCTCGAGGACGTCGAGGGTCGGGCTGCGGGCCGGCGGCGGGGAGACCCGGTCGTCACCGTCGCGCCACCCGAGGGCGTACAGCAGCAGGGTGATCTCGCCGCGCCACTGCCCGGCCGGTACGCCGCTGCCGGCCACGGCCAGGGCCATCCAGCCGGCCTGCCGGTCCGCGTCGCTGGTGCCGAGCGGAAGTCGCCCCGCCACGTGGCGCAGGAGGGACTGCGGGTCGGCGCCCAGGCGCCGGGCAGCAGCGGTCGGGGCCAGCCGGCCCTTGCGCAGGCTGACCAGGCCCAGGGCCCGGGCGGCGGTGCGGACGTGGGCGACGGGGAAGGTCATGTCCTCTCGGTTGGCCCGGCCGAGCCACCACTCGCTCACCCCCAGCCGGTCCGCCAGCTGCTCGACCACCGCCGGCGGCAGGTAGCCGGCCGCGGTCAGCGTCACGCCGTCACCGATGACGTCGAGGAAGGTGCGGTAGGTCCCGGTGAGCCGTGCCGCCTGCTCCTCGCCGACGTCGGTGGGACCGTGCGACAGCGGCCGGGCCAGCACCTCCCTGAGCTGGCGGGAGCCGTGGCGCTCGAGCTCCTCAGCCAGCGATGCCAGCTCGGCGGTGACGGTGGCCGGCTCGGCTGCCGCCGCGGCGAGCGCGAGGTCCACCGGGGCCGGGTCGAAGGCGTCGGGGTCCCAATCGTCGGGAAGCCAGGCGTGCGCGTGGGCGGGCCCGTCGAAGGCGGCGGGCAGGTGTGCCGCGTCGTACCCGCTGCGCACCCAGGCCGCCAGCTCCTGGTAGCTGTCGACCCCGCCACAGTCCTCGGGCGGGCAGGCCATCCGCCCGCCCGTGCAGCGCGGCGCCCCGGGCGGTTCGTCGAGCACCGCCTCGACGGTCAGCCGGTGCTCCCAGCCGTCACCGAAGTCGTACTCGTACCAGAGCTGGTCGCCCCGCTGCGCGACCAGCTGGTCGAGGCGCACGCCGTCCTCGAGCGTGCCCTCCTCGCCCTCTTCGACGTCGAAACGGGTGACGAACCCGGGCGCACGTGGGTCGCTGCCGGTGCGGAACCGGTGCAGATGGCAGTCGTACCACCCCATGGCTGCCTGGATGACGTCGTGCAGCGCGGGCAGGTCGAGGTCGCCCGGGAGCTCGAGCCGGCGCCAGACCGGCGGCTTGGCGCCGTGCAGGTCCAGGCGCACCCGGAACCCGCGGACCTCGGCGGGGACCTGCAGCAGCCTCGGGGCGTCGACGGCCCGCAGCCGCTCGAGCAGACTGCTCACCCGGCCGTTCAGCAGGCCTTCGAGGAGCGCCCGGCTCTCCGCGGAGCCGGGGTCGGCCATCAGCTGCTCGACGAGGCGCTGGGCATCGGGCGGTGTCGTCACGGCACCAAGTCAAGCACCTGGGAGGGACGCCGCGGTGGTGGAGCCTAGGGGACTCGAACCCCTAACCCCCTGCTTGCAAAGCAGGTGCGCTACCAATTGCGCCAAGGCCCCTGGAACAGGGTCGGGATCAGCCCTTCGCGACCGGGTCGGTCGCCTCGGCCCACAGGGCCTGCTCGGCCTGCGACTCGTCGTACTTCTTCTTGGCCGCGAGGGCGCCACCGGCGGCGAGCAGGAGCATCAGGATCTTCTTCACGACGAGCCTCCCGGCACGGATCGGATCACGCTGGTGGGACGTGGATGGTGGTGGGCCTAACAGGACTTGAACCTGTGACCTCTTCCTTATCAGGGAAGCGCTCTAACCGTCTGAGCTATAGGCCCCACACCGGCAGCAGCCGGCGGGATCGGCACGGGTCAGGGACCCGGACGACCGAGAGGGGAGACTACCCGACGCCCTCGCGCGCGGACAAAACGCGGTGCGGGCACGGGGTGGGTGGGATCAGTTGTCCTCGGCGAGGGTGACCTCGACGCCGCCCAGGAGCGCGGCGGCCATGTTGTAGAGGAAGGCGCCCAGCGTCGCGATCGCGGTCAGCAGCACCACGTCGACGGCCGCGATGAGCATCGTGAAGCCGATGACCCGCGAGGTGCCGATGTAGTTCTCCACGTCGAAGTCGGAGGCGCTCTCCTGGCCCACGACGTCGGTCACGGTGCGGTTGATCGACTCCCACACCCCGGCACCGTCGAGCACGGTCCACACCATCAGCACCGAGACCACCGTGACGATGCCGAAGGCCACCGAGAGCAGGAAGGCGGTCTTCATCACCGACCAGGGGTCGATGCGGGTCAGCCGCAACCGAGCCCGGCGTGGGCCGCGGGGCGTGCCCTTCGACCCCGAGGCGGAGGCCGCCTTGGCACTGCCCGCGCTCGCGGCCTGCTTCTTGGCCTCACGGTTGGCCTTGTGCTCCTCGGCGGCCTTGGTGACCCGGCCCTGGATCCGCTCGGTGAGCGGGGGACGCACCGCGGTGTCGTCGGAGGACGCCCCCGTGGGGTTCGCGGACGACCCCGCGGCCGGCTTCTTCGCCGGCTTCTTCGCCGGCTTCGAAGCGGCCTCGGAGGTGGGCTTCGACCCGGAGGTCGATCGGGACTCGGTCGATCGCTCGGTCATCAGCTCTCATCCTCGGTGTCGTCGTCAGGCACGTCCTCGGTGCTCTGCCCCACCGTCTCGGACGCGTCGTCGGCACCGATTGTTGCACCCGCGGTCGAGTCGTCCGCGTTCTCGAGAGCCTGGGCACCGTCCTCGGCGCCCTCGTCGACACCCTCGTCGGCCCCGTCCTCGGCGTCGACCTTGGCCTCCACCGAGCGGGCCACGACC
Organism: Nocardioides salarius; assembly: GCF_016907435.1. Classification (NCBI taxonomy): domain Bacteria; kingdom Bacillati; phylum Actinomycetota; class Actinomycetes; order Propionibacteriales; family Nocardioidaceae; genus Nocardioides; species Nocardioides salarius. The sequence continues at coordinate 2,142,642 of NZ_JAFBBZ010000001.1, forward strand.
ACCACGGAGTCGTTCTTCTTGGGCGTCACGAACTTCACGCCCATCGCCGAGCGACCGGTCGGGCGGAACTCCGCGTTGACGGGGCTGCGCACGACCTGGCCGGAGGCGGTGATCGAGAGGACCTCGTCGCCCTCCTCCACGATGAAGGCGCCGACCAGGCCGCCGCGGTCCTCGTTGGCCAGGCCCATCGCCTTGACCCCGAGGCCGCCGCGGTTGGTGAGCCGGTAGTCGTTGATGCGGGTGCGCTTGGCGAAGCCGCCGTCGGTGATGGTGAAGACGTACTGCGCCTTGACCTCCGCGGGCTCGACCGGCTCGACCAGCCCGGCCGAGGACGGGTCGACGTCGGGGGTGTCCTCGTTGGTCTCGCTGAGGCCCGCGGCGACCTCGGCCGCGACCTGCGAGGCCCGGATGACCGACATCGACAGCAGCGAGTCGCCGTCGCGGAACTTCATGCCCGAGACGCCCGAGGTCGCGCGCCCCATCGGGCGCAGCTGGGCGTCGTCGGCGCGGAAGCGCACCGCCTGGCCCTTGCGGGAGACCAGCAGGATGTCGTCGTCGGGGCCGACCAGCTCGGCGCCGATCAGCTCGTCGTCGTCCTCGCGGAAGTTGATGGCGATGACGCCGGCCTGGCGCGGGGAGTTGTAGTCGCCCAGGCGGGTCTTCTTCACCAGGCCGCTGCGGGTGCCGAGCACCAGGTACGGCGCCTGGTCGTAGTCGCGGATCGCCAGCACCTGGGCGATCGACTCGTCGGGCTGGAAGGACAGCAGCCCGGCCACGTGGCCGCCCTTGGCATCGCGGGAGGCCTCGGGCAGGTTGTAGGCCTTGGTGCGGTAGACCCGCCCGGCCGTGGTGAAGAACAGCAGCCAGTGGTGGTTGGTGGTGGCGATGAAGTGCTCGACGACGTCGTCGCCGCGAAGGGTCGCGCCACGCACGCCCTTGCCGCCGCGCTTCTGCAGGCGGTACTGGTGGCGCAGGGTCCGCTTGGCGTAGCCGCCGCGGGTGATGGATACGACGAGCTCCTCGTCGGGGATCAGGTCCTCCATCGACAGGTCGCCGTCGGCGGCGATGATCTGGGAGCGGCGGTCGTCGCCGTACTTCTCCTCGATCTCGCCGAGCTCGTCGGAGATGATCCGGCGCTGGCGGGCCTCGTTGGCCAGGATGTCCTCGAGGTCGGCGATGATCAGCTCGAGCTCGGCCAGGCGGTCCATGATCTTCTGGCGCTCCAGCGCCGCCAGGCGCCGCAGCTGCATCGCCAGGATCGCCTCGGCCTGCACGTCGTCGATGTCGAGCAGCTCGATCAGCCCGGTGCGGGCCTCGTCGGCGTCGGGTGAGCGGCGGATCAGCGCGATGACCTCGTCGAGGGCGTCGAGCGCCTTGACCAGGCCGCGGTAGACGTGGGCGTTGCGCTCGGCCTCGGCCAGGCGGAAGCGGGTGCGCCGCTGGATGACGTCGATCTGGTGGGCGACCCAGTTGCTGATGAACGCGTCGATCGACAGGGTGCGCGGCACGCCGTCGACCAGCGCCAGCATGTTGGCGCTGAAGTTGCTCTGCAGCTCGGTGTGCTTGAGCAGGTTGTTGAGCACCACCCGGGCCACGGCGTCGCGGCGCAGCACGACCACCAGGCGCTGGCCGGTGCGGTCGGAGGTGTCGTCGCGCACGTCGGAGATGCCCTGCACCTTGCCCGAGTCGGCCAGCTCGGCGATCTTGAGCGCGAGGTTGTCGGGGTTGACCATGTAGGGCAGCTCGGTGATCACCAGGCAGGTGCGCCCGTTGGTGTCCTCGTCGACCTGGATCACCGCGCGCTGGGTGATCGAGCCGCGACCCGTGCGGTAGGCCTGCTCGATGCCCTCGCGACCCACGATGGTCGCGCCGTTGGGGAAGTCGGGGCCCTTGATGCGCTCGAGCAGCGCGTCGAGCAGCTCCTCCTTGGAGGCGTCGGGGTTGTCCAGCGCCCAGCGGGCGCCGGCCGCGACCTCGCGCAGGTTGTGCGGCGGGATGTTGGTGGCCATGCCGACCGCGATGCCGGCGGATCCGTTGACCAGCAGGTTGGGGAAGCGCGCGGGCAGCACCACGGGCTCGGAGGAGCGGCCGTCGTAGTTGGGCTGGAAGTCGACGGTGTCCTGCTCGATGTCGCGCACCATCTCGAGCGCCAGCGGGGCCATCCGGCACTCGGTGTACCGCATGGCGGCGGCCGAGTCGTTGCCCGGTGAGCCGAAGTTGCCCTGCCCGTTGACCAGGGGCGCCCGCATCACCCACGGCTGCGCCAGGCGCACCAGGGTGTCGTAGATCGCGGTGTCGCCGTGCGGGTGGTACTGACCCATCACGTCACCCACGACGCGGCTGCACTTGGAGAAGCCGCGGTCGGGCCGGTAGCCGCCGTCGAACATCGCGTAGAGCACGCGCCGGTGCACCGGCTTGAGCCCGTCGCGCACGTCGGGCAGGGCGCGTCCGACGATGACGGCCATCGCGTAGTCGATGTAGGCGCGCTGCATGGAGGTCTGCAGCTCGACCGGCTCGATGCGGCCTCCCGGGCCGGGAACGATCGGGCCGCCGCCGTCGGTGGGGGTCTCAGTCACGTCTCTGTGTCTCTCTCGTCGCTTCTACGATTGTCTAAGGTCTGGGCTAGATACCTAGATATCGAGGAATCGGACGTCCTTGGCGTTGCGCTGGATGAAGGAGCGGCGCTGCTCGACGTCCTCGCCCATCAGGATCGAGAAGATCTCGTCGGCGTGCGCGGCGTCGTCGAGCGTGACCTGCAGCATCAGCCGCTGGTCGGGGTTCATCGTGGTCTCCCACAGCTCCTTGGCGTTCATCTCGCCGAGGCCCTTGTAGCGCTGGACCGCGTTCTCCTTGGGCAGCTTCTTGCCCTGGGCCTGGCCCTCGAGCAGCAGCGCGTCGCGCTCGGCGTCGGAGAAGACGAACTCGTGCTCGTGCGGCTTGTTCCAGCGCAGCCGGTAGAGCGGCGGCTGGGCCATGTAGACGTAGCCGTGCTCGATCAGCGGCCGCATGAAGCGGAAGAGCAGCGTCAGCAGCAGGGTGTTGATGTGGTGGCCGTCGACGTCGGCGTCGGCCATCAGCACGACCTTGTGGTAGCGCAGCTTGTCGCCGTCGAACTCCTCCTGGATGCCGGTGCCCAGGGCGGAGATGATCGACTGCACCTCGGCGTTGCCGAGCACCTTGTCGATGCGCGCCTTCTCGACGTTGAGGATCTTGCCGCGGATCGGGAGGATCGCCTGGATGCGCGGGTCGCGGCCCTGGCGGGCCGAGCCGCCGGCCGAGTCGCCCTCGACGATGAAGACCTCGCACTCGGCCGGGTTCGTGGACTGGCAGTCCGAGAGCTTGCCGGGCAGGCCGCCACCGCCGAGCAGGCCCTTGCGCGAGCGGGCCAGGTCACGGGCCTTGCGCGCGGCCACGCGGGCCTGCGCCGCGGCCTGGGCCTTGCGGATGATCTCGCGGCCCTCCTGCGGGTTCTGCTCCAGCCAGGCACCGAGCTGGTCGTTGACGACGCGCTGCACGAAACCCTTGGCCTCGGTGTTGCCGAGCTTGGTCTTGGTCTGGCCCTCGAACTGCGGCTCGCCGAGCTTGAGCGAGATGATCGCGGTGAGGCCCTCGCGGATGTCGTCACCGGTGATCCGGTCCTCCTGCTTCTTCATCAACCCCCAGTCGAAGCCGGCGTTGTTCATCAGCGAGGTGAGCGCGGAGCGGAAGCCCTCCTCGTGGGTGCCGCCCTCGTGGGTGTTGATGGTGTTGGCGAAGGTGTGCACCGACTCGGCGTACGAGGTGTTCCACTGCATCGCCACCTCGAGGCTCATGTGGTTCTCGACCGACTCGGGGGTGTCGGCCTCGAACGAGATCACCGAGGGGTTGGCGACGGTCTTGGTGCGGTTGAGGTGCTCGACGAAGTCGACGAGGCCGCGGTCGTAGCGGAAGACCTGCTCGGAGCCGCCGTCGGCGCCGCGCTGCATCGCGGCGGGGCCGGTGCGGTCGACGTCGTCGGAGGCCGTGTCGTCCTCGACCGCGTCCATCACCGCGTCGGCGGCCGGGCGCTCGTCGCGCACCACGATCTCGAGGCCCTTGTTGAGGAAGGCGTACTCGCGCACCCGCGACGTGATCGTCTCGAGCGAGTGCGTGATCGTCTCGAAGATGTCGGGCGAGGGGTAGTAGGTGATCGTGGTGCCGCTGCCCTCGTCGTCGCGCAGCGGGCGCACCTGCGCGAGGTCGGCGTCGGGCACGCCGATGGTGAAGGACTGGCGCCACAGGTGGCCGCGGTTCTTGACCTCGGCCACCACGTGGGAGGAGAGCGCGTTGACGACCGAGACGCCGACGCCGTGCAGACCGCCGGAGACCTTGTAGCCACCCCCGCCGAACTTGCCGCCCGCGTGCAGCACGGTCAGGGCGAGCGTGAGCGCGGGCAGCTCCTGGCCCGGCGCGGTGTCGGTGGGGATGCCGCGACCGTTGTCCTCGACGCGCACGCCGCCGTCGGCGAGCAGGGTCAGCACGATCCGGTCGCAGTAGCCGGCCAGCGACTCGTCGACCGCGTTGTCGACGATCTCCCAGATCAGGTGGTGCAGGCCGCGCTCGCCGGTCGAGCCGATGTACATGCCGGGGCGCTTGCGCACCGCCTCGAGGCCCTCGAGCACCTGGATCGCCGAGGCGTCGTAGTCGACCCCGTTGGGGCGCAGGTCGGCCGGGACCGCGGGGGGTGCGGGGGGTGTCGCCGTGGGGTCCTGCTGGTCGTCCGGGGTCGGGGTCTCGTCGGACACGTCCACCTCTTCGTTGCAGGCTCGTGCGACGAGCCAGGACATGGGTCGGGTCGCCAGAGGCGACCCGGGGGCCATGCTACCGCTCTGCGGGCCCCAGGACACGCTTCGTCCCCAGGTGTCAGGTGTCGCGACCGCGAAAAGACTCCCTCACGGCCGCAGGGAGGTGTCTGGGAGCGCCTCCCAGGGGTGTCGACGGGTACGGGTACCACCGAGAGGGCCCCAGATCGCCTGTGCCGGAGCCACCCCCTGCTCGACGACCTCGCCGGCTCAACCGTAGGTGTCGCGCGGCCCGCGGCCGTCGCGCACCGAGCGCGGGCCCTTGCGCCAGGTGGGCAGGTGCGGGCCGAGCACCTCGATCACGGTCACGGTGCCGTGGCCCAGCTCCTCGTTGAGGCGGCGTACGAGCGAGGGCGCCAGCAGCCGCAGCTGGGTGGCCCAGGCGGTGGAGTCGGTGCGCACCACCAGCCGGCCGTCGGCGAAGGACTCGGGGGTGCAGTGCCCGGCCACCTCGCCGCCCACCATCTCCACCCAGCGCCCGAAGACCCCGTGGACCCGCAGGTCGAGCTCCCAGCCGTGGTCGGCGACCAGCCGGCCCAGCGTGGCGTCGAGGGTCTGCGGGTCGCGGTCGTCGGGGTGCGAGCCGGACCCCTTGTTGCCGGCGGGGTCGCCACCCGCGCGACGCGGCTTGCGGCGCCGCGCGGGGGAGCCGCCCGCGCCCGCCGTGGCCCGGGCGATGCGGCGGGCCAGCTCGAGCCCGTCGGCCCGGTGCTCCTCGCCCTCGCCCTCGCCCGGCTGCGCCGCCGGGTCCTCGTGGTCCTCGCCGGAGGATCCGTCGGTGGGCTCAGGGCTCACGACGCACCTCGCCGCCACCGACGAGGTAGCGCACCCCCGACAGCGCCTTCGGCACGTCGGCGGCCACGGCCGCGGTCACCAGCACCTGCTCGGCACCGGCCACCAGGTCGGCGAGCTGCTCGCGGCGCTCGGTGTCGAGCTCGGCGAAGACGTCGTCGAGGATCAGGATCGGGTCGTCGCCGTCGTCGCGCAGCAGGTCGTACGACGCCAGCCGCAGCGCCAGCGCGAACGACCAGGACTCGCCGTGCGAGGCGTAGCCCTTGACCGGCAGACGCGGCGGCGACCCCTCGCCGTCGGGCCCGCCGTCGGGCCCTTCGTCCGGGCCCGCGCCGTGGCCCAGGCTGAGCAGCAGGTCGTCGCGGTGCGGTCCCACCAGCGAGACGCCGCGGTCGAGCTCGTCGCCGCGGCGGCGCTCGACCTCGGCCAGCAGGGCCGCCGCGAGCTCACCCGCCGAGCGGGCCCCGTCGAGCTCGAGGCTGGGGCGGTACTCCAGCGCCGCGTCGTCGCGTCCCGCTCCCCGCGCGACGCTCTGGTAGGCACGGGCCAGGTAGGGCCGCAGCGCGTCGACCAGGGCGATCCGCTCGGCGAGCAGCTCGCCGCCGGTGCGGGTCAGGTGGTCGTCCCACACCGAGAGGGTGGCCAGCGCCCCCTCCTGGGAGGAGGAGCCGCGCCGCGCCTGCCCGGCGGTCTTGAGCAGCGAGTTGCGCTGGCGCAGCACCCGGTCGTAGTCGGCGCGCACCCCGGCCAGCCGCGGGGCGCGCAGCACCAGCAGGTCGTCGAGGAAGCGGCGCCGGTCGGAGGGGTCGCCCTTGACCAGCACCAGGTCCTCGGGCGAGAAGACCACCGTGCGCACCAGTCCGACGATCTCGCGGGCGCGGGGCAGCGGCGAGCGGTTGACCCGCGCCCGGTTGCTGCGCCCCGGGTTCACCTCGACCTCGAGCACCGCCGTGCGCCCGTCGCGGACCACGGCCGCACGCACCACCGCCTGGTCGGCTCCCGCGCGCACCAGCGGCGCGTCGGAGGCGACCCGGTGGGAGGAGAGCCGGGAGAGGTAGTCGATCGCCTCGACCAGGTTGGTCTTGCCCTGGCCGTTGCGGCCGATGAACGCCGTGGCGCCCGGCTCCAGCGCCACCTCGGCCGAGGCGTAGGAGCGGAAGTCGTGCAGGGTCAGGTGCGAGACGTGCACGTCATGCCAGGTCGGGATCCGGGCCGGGCTCGACGCCGGACTTCTCCACGCCCTTGACGGCGTGGCCACCGAACTGGTTGCGCATGGCGGCCACCGCCTTCATGGCGGGGGAGTCGTCCTGGCGGGAGACGAAGCGGGCGTAGAGGGCGGCGGTGATGGCCGGGGTGGCCACGGCGTTCTCGATGCCGGCCTCGACGGTCCAGCGGCCCTCGCCCGAGTCGTCGGCGTACCCGGCGATCGAGGCCAGGCCCGGGTCGTCGTCGAGGGCGCCCACGAGAAGATCGAGCAGCCAGGAGCGGATCACGGTGCCCTCGCGCCAGGAGCGGAAGACCTCGGTGGTGTTGTCGACGACGTCGACGGCCTGCAGCAGCTCCCAGCCCTCGGCGTAGGACTGCATGACGGCGTACTCGATGCCGTTGTGCACCATCTTCGAGAAGTGCCCGGCGCCGACCTTGCCGGCGTGCACCGCCCCGAAGTCACCCTCGGGCTTGAGGGCGTCGAAGATCGGCTGGGCGGTCGCGACGTCGTCGGCGCTGCCGCCGTACATCAGCGCATAGCCGTTCTCGAGGCCCCAGACCCCGCCGGAGACGCCGCAGTCGAGGAAGCCGATGCCCTTCTCGCCGAGCTGGGCGGCGTGCGCCTGGTCGTCGGTCCAGCGCGAGTTGCCGCCGTCGATGACCAGGTCGCCCTCGCCGAGCAGCTCGCCGAGCGCGTCGACGGTGTCCTGGGTGATCTTGCCGGAGGGGACCATCACCCACACGACCTTGGGCGAGGGCAGCGCCTCGACCATCGCCTCGAGGCTGTCGACGTCGCGCTTCTCGGGGTCCAGGTCGAAGCCGATGACGGTGTGGCCGGCGTTGCGCAGGCGGGTGCGCATGTTGCCGCCCATCTTGCCGAGTCCGACGAGTCCGATGTCCATGGTGCGCTCCTTGCTGTGGGGCCGGTCTGCGGGTGGTCGGTCTGCGAGGTCGTGCGCAGGCACGCCTACGAGAGCAGGCGCCGCGGCATCAGCAGGTAGCGGAAGCCGGGGTCGGTGTCGCCCTCGGCCGGGGATCCGCTGATCACCACGGGCTTGGAGGCCTGCGTGAAGGCCAGCTCGACGACCGACTCGTCGATCGCGGTCAGGCCGTCGAGGAGGAACTGGGGGTTGAACCCGGTGGTCAGCGCCTCGCCGTCGACGTCGGCCTCGATCGACTCCGAGGCCTGCGCCTCGTCGCCGGATCCGGCGTCGAGGGTCAGCACGCCCTCGCTGAAGGCGAGCTGGACGGCGGTGTTGCGCTCAGCGACCAGCGAGACGCGCTTGACCGACTCGATCAGCGCCGCCTTGTCGACCTTGGCCACCGTGAGGTGCTCGCTGGGGAAGAGGCTGCGGACCTTGGGGAACTCGCCGTCGAGCAACCGGGTCGTCGTACGCCGGATCCCGCCGCCGGCCGCGCCCTCGAAGCCGATGATGCCCTCGCCCGAGCCGCTGGCGGCCAGCGCGATGGTCACCTCGCTGCCGGCGGTCAGGGACTTGGCGGTGTCGCCGAGCACCTTGGCGGGCACGAGTGCGGCCATCGACTCGTCGGGGGTGCGGGGGTCCCAGCCGAGCTCGCGCTGGGAGAGCCGGAACCGGTCGGTGGCCAGCAACGAGATCGACGAGCCGTCGATCTCGATGCGCACGCCGGTCAACACGGGGAGCATGTCGTCCCGGCCGGCCGCGGTGATGGCCTGGGCGACCGCGTGGGCGAACAGGTCGCTCTGCACGGTGCCGGTCGCGGCCGGCATCTCGGGCAGCGAGGGGTAGTCCTCGACCGGCATGGTCTGCAGGCTGAACCGGGCGGATCCGCAGGTGAGCGAGACGCGGGCGCCGTCGAGCACCATCTCGACCGGCTTCGCGGGCAGGCTGCGGCAGATGTCGGCGAGGAGGCGACCGCTGACCAGCGCACGACCCTCGCCCGAGACCTCCGCCGGCAGCGTGGCCCGTGCCGACGTCTCGTAGTCGAAGGTCGACAAGAGCAGGCCCTGGTCGGTGGCCTCGACCAGCAGCCCCGCGAGCACGGGCACGCTGGGTCGGACCGGGAGGCTGCGAGCTGCCCACGCGACGGCGTCGGCGAGCACGTCACGTTCGACGCGGAACTTCACGGTGGGGAGTCCTTCTTCGAGGCGGGCGCGGTCAGCGGGCGGTGGGAGACGAATCCTGCCACGAGGCCGGCGCCGTCGGGAGGCCCGGGGCGTTTTCCCCAGGGAGGGGGCCTGGGAGGAGTTGACGGGTCTCGTGACCTTGATGGAGGTCCGTAGGAGTCATAGCAGCGGTGGAAACTGTGGAGGAACATGAAACCCGCAGGTCAGCCGGCTCGATCGTCGTGCACAGGGGCTGTGGAGGAGGATCCGGACGAGCAGCGTGGGCGTGTGCACCGGGCGGCGGTCGTGCCCGGCTTTCCCTTGCGGTTCCACAGATCCTCCCCGTGTAGTTCGTAGTGCCCGGGGTGGTTGATCCACAGGCTCCACGGCGATCTGGGGGTGGGCTCAGCCCTGGCGGGCCTGCAGCTTGACCCGGTTGGTGAGCTCGCTGACCTGGTTGAAGACCGCGCGACGCTCGGCGAGCAGCTGGTTGATCTTGCGGTCGGCGTACATCACGGTCGTGTGGTCGCGGTTGCCGAACTGCGCACCGATCTTGGGCAACGAGAGCTCGGTCAGCTCACGGCACAGGTACATCGCGATCTGGCGCGCCATCACCAGGTGCCGTCCGCGGCTGGGCCCGGTGAGCTCGTCGATGGCCAGCCCGAAGTAGGCGGCGGTCTGGGCGATGATCAGCCCGGCGGTGATCTCGGGCTCCCCGCCCTCGGGGATCAGGTCCTTGAGGACGATCTCGGCCAGGGTCATGTCGACCTCCTGGCGGTTGAGGTTCGCGAAGGCCGTGACCCGGATCAGCGCGCCCTCGAGCTCGCGGATGTTGGTCTGGATCTTGGAGGCGATGAACTCGAGCACGTCGGGCGGCGCCGTGAGCCGGTCCATCGCGGCCTTCTTGCGCAGGATGGCGATGCGGGTCTCGAGGTCGGGGGGCTGGACGTCGGTGATCAGGCCCCACTCGAAGCGGTTGCGCAACCGGTCCTCGAGGGCCTCGAGGCGCTTGGGGGGCCGGTCGGAGGTCAGCACGATCTGCTTGTTGGCGTTGTGCAGCGTGTTGAAGGTGTGGAAGAACTCCTCCTGGGTCTGGGTCTTGCCCTCCAGGAACTGGATGTCGTCGATCAGCAGGACGTCGACGTCGCGGTAGCGCCGCTTGAACCGGTCCTGCCGGTCGTCGCGGATCGCGTTGATGAACTCGTTGGTGAACTCCTCGCTCGAGACGTAGCGCACCTTGGCGCCGTTGTAGAGCGAGCGGACGTAGTGGCCGATGGCGTGCAGCAGGTGGGTCTTGCCCAGCCCGGAGTCGCCGTAGACGAGCAGCGGGTTGTAGGCCTTGCCGGGCGCCTCGGCCACCGCCACGGCCGCGGCGTGCGGGAAGCGGTTGGAGGAGCCGATGACGAAGGTCTCGAAGGTGTACTTCGGGTTGAGCCGGGTCTCCAGGGCGCTGGGGGCCTGCGCCGGGGCGGGGGCGTCCCGCTCGTCGGGCACGTGCTGGCGAGGCGCCTCGGTCGGCGGCGGGACCACCGAAGGAGACATGTCGACATATCGACCTGAGTCGTCGGCCGGCAGGGGCGTGGGCTCGGCGACGTTCTCCTCGAGCTCGGGGTTCACGGTGACCGCGATCCGGATCTCGCGCCCGAACCGCACCGTCAGGGCGTCCTCGAGCTGGCCGCGCAGCCGGCCCTCGAGCTGGTTGCGGGTGAAGTCGTTGGGCACGGCCACGATCGCGGTGTTCCCGTGCAGGGTCACCGGCTCGCTGGCGCGCAGCCAGGCCCGCTGGTTGGGCTGCAGGTCCGCGAGCACGCTGGCCCACGCGTTCCCGAGCTCCGAGCTGCTGTCCTCCACGAGGTGGATCTCCTGCCTGGTCCGAACTGGGCCACCTCGTTCCACAGGCTTTTCCACAGGCTGTGAGCGGGGTGCTGGGGACGGGTCGCCCCGGGTCGCCTCCCGGCACGCCGTGACCGTTCTGGATCTTGTCTTCGCAGGTCAGCGGCGGTACGGCGAGGTCGTGCCGCACGTGCTGAGGACCGGTGGGGGCCCTGTCGGCGCGGCGTCGAACGGCGCGTCGACGTCCTCGAACCTAACCCGCTCACGCGGGCACCAGCAAGACGTTCTCCACAGGTTCGCGGGGTCGATGCACAGGACGGTCGCGAGGGTTTGACCCTGGTCTCGCCGCGCGCGTACCGTTGGCCGGTCACTAGATGTCGACTGGTGCCGCATGTCCACGCCGAACCCCGCACCCGCGGGGCCTGCGTCGTGGGTGGGCGGTGGCAGCCGAAGGGCGACACCGACCGTGCGTCCGCGCACGGGCACAACCCGCGCCGCCGACGGGGAGACCCCCTCGTCCTGGCCGGGTCGACACTGCACAGACGTCCAGCGAAAGAGAACATCAGCCGTGAGCAAGCGTACGTACCAGCCGAACAACCGCCGCCGCCACAAGGTGCACGGCTTCCGCCTGCGCATGCGCACCCGCGCCGGCCGCTCGATCCTGAACTCGCGGCGCCGCAAGGGCCGCAAGAGCATCTCGGTCTGAGCGACGGCCCCCTCGGCCGTTGCTCCCCGCCGCCCACCGTCTGCGTGACGGCTCGGACTTCCGAGCCGCCTCACGCCGAGGTCGGCGCGCGGGGTCACGGACGCTGGTGGCGCACCTCCTGGTCGGCGACGACGACGTGGTGCGCATCGGGTTCGTGGTCAGCAAGGCCGTGGGCAACGCCGTGGTTCGCAACCGCGTGAAGCGCCGACTGCGCCACCTGGCCCGGGAGCACGTCTCGACGCTCCCGGGCTCTGCTGTGCTCGTGGTCCGGGCGCTGCCCGCCGCTGCCCAGGCGTCGTACGCCGAGCTCGGCACCGACCTCGACCGCTGCCTGCAGCGGGTACGGCCGTGAAGCACGTGCTGGTCGCGCTGCTGCGCGTCTACCGCGCCGTGGTGAGCCCGATCTACGGCCAGGTCTGCCGCTACCACCCCTCGTGCTCGGCGTACGCCCTCGAGGCCGTGCAGGTGCATGGCAGTCTGAGGGGCACGCGGCTGGCCACCCGGCGCGTCGGTCGCTGCCACCCGTGGGCGGCCGGGGGCTACGACCCGGTGCCGCCCGCGCGGGGCTCCTCACCACCCGGTGCGGAACCTCCGGCACGCAGCAGCCCCGCACCCTCCCCGCACTCGACCCAGCAAGGAGCCTGATCGGTGGGCATCATCGGCGACATCTTCGGCTTCATCGCGACGCCGCTCTACTACGCCATCTCGGGCATCCTGATCGGCTGGCACAAGCTGTTCGACCTGCTCGGTCTCGACCCCGCGGGCGGCATGTCGTGGGTGCTCTCCATCGTCGGCCTGACCCTGGTCATCCGCGCGCTGCTGATCCCGCTGTTCGTCAAGCAGATCAAGGCCAGCCGCAACATGCAGCTGATCCAGCCGAAGGTCAAGGAGCTGCAGAAGAAGTACGGTCACGACCGGGAGCGTCTCGCCCAGGAGACGATGAAGCTCTACAAGGACTCGGGCACCAACCCGTTCGCGTCCTGCCTGCCGCTGCTGCTGCAGATGCCGATCTTCTTCACCCTCTTCCGACTGCTCGACCAGGCCGCGAAGAACCAGACCGCGCACGGCTTCCTGACCGAGGACCTGGCGCGCCAGTTCGGTGACGCGAAGATCTTCGGCCAGATCCCGATCGCCGACAGCTTCTGGCAGGCCGGCATCTGGCGCGAGGGCGGCGGCGACCCGGGCGTGATGTTCCTGGCGCTGGTGCTGGTGCTCGCCATGACCGCCACCACCTTCTTCACCCAGCGCCAGCTGATGAGCAAGAACATGCCGGCGGACGCGCTGTCCGGGCCCTACGCGCAGCAGCAGAAGATGCTGCTCTACGTGCTCCCCGTCGCCTTCGGCCTCGGTGGCGTGGCCTTCCCGATCGGTGTGCTCCTCTACTGGACGACCTCCAACCTGTGGACGATGGGCCAGCAGTTCTACGTGATCCGCAACAACCCCGCCCCCGGCACGCCGGCCTTCCAGGCCAAGGCCGAGCGCGAGAAGGCGAAGGCCGTCAAGCACGGTGACGTGGTCGCCGTCGACGAGCCGACCGCTCCCCCGACGCCGCGCCGCCCTGCGCAGCGCCAGCAGCCCAAGAAGCAGACCCGGCAGCAGCGCCGGCAGACCGGCAACCCCAAGCCGGACTCGACCAACGGAGGTTCCTCGTGACCCAGGACGTGACCCAGGACGTCAGTGCCGAGCAGGAGCAGGCCGAGCCGGCCGTCGCCGGTGAGAGCGACAGCTCGCGCGTCGAGCGCCTCGAGAACGAGGGCGATATCGCCGCGGACTACCTCGAGGAGCTCCTCGACATCGCCGACCTCGACGGCGACCTCGACATGGACGTCGAGGGCGACCGTGCGGCCGTCTCGATCGTGGGTGCCGACCTCTCCCAGCTGGTGGGTGCTCGTGGCGAGGTGCTCGACGCGCTCCAGGAGCTGACCCGTCTGGCCGTCTACCGCGAGACCGGCGAGCGTTCGCGGCTGATGCTCGACATCTCGGGCTTCCGTGCCGAGAAGCGCACGCAGCTCGAGGCGCTGGCCGCCGAGAAGTGTGCCGAGGCGCGGCAGTCCGGTCGGCGCGTCGACCTCGAGCCGATGAGCCCGTTCGAGCGCAAGGTCGTGCACGACGCCGTCGCGGCCGCTGGGCTGGGCTCGGAGTCCGAGGGCGTCGAGCCGCGTCGCTACGTGGTGATCCTCCCTGAGTGAGGAGCGGCCCCCGGGCTCGGTTTCACGTGAAACACCCCCCGTGCCCGACGTGGCCCGGGGGGTGTTCCCGTCCGAGCGGATGGCAGCCGTCGAGCGGTATGCCTCGCTGCTGGCCGAGGCCGGGGTGGAGCGAGGCCTGATCGGGCCCCGGGAGGTCCCCCGGCTCTGGGACCGGCACCTGCTCAACAGCGCCGTGCTCTCGGAGTGGGTGCCGCCCGGCGTCGAGGTCTGTGACATCGGGTCGGGGGCCGGCCTTCCCGGCGTGGTGCTGGCGCTGGCCCGTCCAGACGTCCGGGTGACCCTGGTGGAGCCCCTGCTGCGACGCACCGTTTTCCTGGAGGAGGTCGTCGCCGAGCTCGAGCTCGCCGGACAGGTCGAGGTGGTCCGCGCACGCGCCGAGGAGGTGCACGGGCGCCGCACCTTCGACGTCGTCACCTCCCGGGCGGTCGCTCCCCTGGAGCGCCTCCTCGGCTGGTCGATGCCGTTGGTCGCCCCCTCGGGCGCCCTCCTGGCGATGAAGGGCTCCTCGGTCGCCGAGGAGGTCGAGCGGACGCGCGCCGAGCTGGCCGTCTGGCGATGCGCTGAGCCCGAGATCGGCCGCCTCGGCGAATCCGTGCTGGAGGAGGCGACCTGGGTGCTGCGAGTGGCCTGGGGGGACCCGGCCTCGGTATCGTGGCCGCCGCAGCGCGCGGGCGCCGCGAAGGCGGGGCGTTCCGGCGCTGGCGGCAAGCGGGCTCGTCGTCAGTCGCGTCGGTCCGGCCCCACGTGACCCAGGTGGTGCCGCGTCGGTGCAGCGCGGGGGCTCCACCTCTGTCCCCAGAGTTATCCACCGGTCCGAAGCGCGGTCTGAGCGTGGTTGTCCACAGTTTCAACAGTTTATCCACAGGAGTTCCGATGGTCGGCCCCGATGATGTTTCACGTGAAACCGGCGACCAGGGACCCGACGTTCCACGTGAAACCAGTGCGGCGCCGGTAGCGGCGTACCAGGTGCGGACCGCGGCGGACCTGGCCGACCAGCCGTCCGGCTTCGCGGACGAGGCCACTCCCCTGGCTCAGGCCGCCGAGCACAGCCTCTCGGTGCGCTTGCGGTCCCGGTCCCTCCCCCCGGCTCCCCGCCCCGACGCCACCCGGGTCTTCGTGGTGGCCAACCAGAAGGGCGGCGTGGGCAAGACCACCACGACCGTCAACGTGGCCGCGGCCCTCGCCCAGCTGGGGCAGCGGGTCCTGGTGATCGACCTGGACCCCCAGGGCAACGCCTCCACGGCGCTCAACGTCGACCACCACCGCGGCGTCCCGAGCACCTACGACGCGCTGGTCGACGGCGCGCCGCTCACCGACGTCATCAGCCCGTGCCCCGAGGTGGACAACCTCTGGGTGGTCCCGGCCACGATCGACCTCGCCGGCGCGGAGATCGAGCTCGTCAGCGTGGTGGCCCGGGAGGGCAGGCTGCGCAAGGCCATCCACGGCCACCCGGGGGTGGGCTCGGCCGCCGAGGCCGGGGACGACCGGTTCGACTACGTGATCGTCGACTGCCCGCCGTCGCTGGGGCTGCTCACGCTCAACGCCCTGGTGGCGGGCGAGGAGATGCTGATCCCGATCCAGGCTGAGTACTACGCGCTGGAGGGGCTCGGACAGCTGCTCGAGACCGTCGACATGGTCAAGGCGCACCTCAACCCGGCGCTGTCGGTCTCCACGATCCTGGTCACGATGTACGACGGGCGCACCCGGCTGGCGGCGGGGGTCGCGGAGGAGGTCCGCGAGCACTTCGGCGACCAGGTGCTGCGCACCGCCATCCCCCGCTCGGTCCGGGTCTCCGAGGCGCCGTCCTACGCGCAGACGGTCATGACCTACGATCCGGGTTCGCCCGGCGCGCTGTCCTACCTGGAGGCGGCACGCGAGATCACCCACCGAGGAGTCCGCTCGTGAACGCACCTCGTCCCGCCACGCGCCGCGGCCTCGGTCGGGGCCTCGGATCGCTGATTCCCACCTCCCCCGCCGCCGGCCCCGAGGTCGGGCGAACGGGTGGCCCCGGTGCCACCCAGGACGCCTCTCCGTCGCAGCACGACGCCGGCACCGACGGTGCCGACCGGTCCGCCGCGGACGGTGCACCCGATGGTGACGGACGTGGGAGCGTGGACCCCGGGCTGGCGCCGGTGCACGGGGCCTGGTTCAGCGAGATCCCGGTCGCCCAGATCGTCCCCAACCGGGTGCAGCCGCGCCAGGTGTTCGACGAGGACGCGATGGCCGAGCTGGTGCACTCGATCCGCGAGGTCGGGCTGCTCCAGCCGATCGTCGTGCGTCGCGTCGCCGACGAGGGCTTCGAGCTGGTGATGGGCGAGCGACGCTGGCGCGCGTCGCAGGAGGCCGGCCTGACCGCCATCCCGGCGATCGTGCGCGAGACCGACGACACCGACATGCTGCGCGACGCGCTGCTGGAGAACCTGCACCGCTCGGAGCTCAACCCGCTGGAGGAGGCCTCGGCCTACGCCCAGCTGCTCGAGGACTTCGGATGCACGCACGACGAGCTGGCCCAGCGGATCGGGCGCTCACGCCCCCAGATCTCCAACACCCTGCGCCTGCTGCGGCTCAGCCCCGCCGTGCAGCGCCGGGTCGCCGCGGGAGTGCTCTCGGCCGGTCACGCGCGCAGCCTGCTCGCGGTCGACGACGCCGACCTGCAGGACCGGCTGGCCCAGCGGGTGGTCTCGGAGGGCATCAGCGTGCGGGGGCTCGAGGAGATCGTCGCCGTCGGCGACCACGACCGGCCCGGCCCGCGCACCCGGCGGTCCAAGCCGTCGGCGCCGGGTCTCGCCGACATCGCTGAGCGGCTCTCGGACCGCCTGGAGACCCGGGTCAAGGTCGACATGGGACGCAGCAAGGGCAAGATCAGCGTCGAGTTCGCCACGATGGACGACCTGCAGCGCATCATCGACGTCATCGACCCACGCAACCGCCAGGACAGGCCGATCTAGCGACACATCACTCAATCAACACATCACTCAATCGACATGTCACTTTGTCGACAAAGCAATCTGGAGTTTCATCGGCCGGCCGATGAAGCTCCCGGGTGGACGACGAAGCTTCATCGTCCACCCGTCAGATCCGTCGGCCGGCCGATGAAGCTCCTCGGGGCAGCGGGGGAGGGTCAGCCCTGGGCGCGCTTGGCGGCCCGCTTGGCCGCGCGGGCACGCTTCTCCTCCACGTCGAGCCGGGCGGCCTCGTCGGGGGTCGGGGCGGAGCCGCCGTGGCGCGCGGGCACCCACCAGGAGCCCGGGGGCTGCTCGTCGGCCGGGTAGGCCGCGATGGCGCCGTCGAGCATCGACGACATCCGCTCCCGCAGCTGGGCCGTCTGGCCCACCGGGTCGCTGCCGTCGGGGTGCATCGGCTCGCCCACCGTCAGCGAGATGGTCTTGCCCCGCGAGAAGTCGCGGGGGTGGTCCTTGGTCATCATCCGCTGGGTGCCCCACAGGATCACCGGCACGATCGGCACGCCGGCCTCGGCGGCGATCCGCACGGCGCCGGTCTTGAACTCCTTGAGGTCCATCGAGCGGGAGATGGTGGCCTCGGGGAAGATCCCCACGGCCTCTCCCTGCTGCAGGAAGTCGACGGCGGTGCGGAAGGAGGCCAGGCCCTCGCCACGGTCGACCTCGATGTGGTGCAGCGAGCGCATCAGCGGCCCGCCCAGCGGGTGGTCGAAGATCTCCCGCTTGGCCATGAACCGGATGAGGCGACCCGAGGGGTTGGCGGCCAGGCCGCCGTAGACGAAGTCGACGTACCCGATGTGGTTGCAGGCGAGGAGCACACCGCCCTCACGTGGCACGTGCTCGGTGCCCGTCATCGTGATGCGCTGGCCCAGCAGCCGGAATCCGGTCTTGGCTGCGAGGATGATCGGGGGATAGGTCAGGTCCAGCACAGGCCTGATCCTGCCACGTGCGCAGGCATCGCCCCGCCGTTGCTCAGCTGACGTCGCTGCCGGGCGCGTCGTAGCCGGCCGGCAGGCCGCGCTCGGGCAGCGTCGCGCCGAACGTCGCGCGCAGCTCGATCTCGGCCTCGAGCACCCCGGCGAGGCGGCGTACGCCCTCGCGGATCCGCTCCGGGGTGGGGTAGCAGAACGACAGACGCATGGCGCTGGAGCCGAAGCCGTCGGCGTAGAACGCGGTGCCGGGCACGTAGGCCACCCGGGCCGTGACAGCCCGAGGCAGCATCGCCTTGGCGTCGATGCCTGGGGGCAGGCCCAGCCAGACGTAGAAGCCGCCCTCGGGCACGTTCCACGTGCAACCGGCGGGCATCAGGTCGTCGAGGGCGGAGACCATGGCGTCGCGGCGCTCGCGGTACATCTCGCGGAACTGCTTGATCTGTCCGACCCAGTCGTGGCTGGCCAGGTAGGACGACACCGCCATCTGCGAGAACTGCGGGGGGCACAGGGTCGCGGACTCCTGGGCCAGCACCAGCTTTTCGCGCACCGGGTGCGGCGCCAGCGCCCAGCCGACCCGGAAGCCGGGGGCGAAGGTCTTGGAGAAGGACCCGAGGTAGATCACGGTGTCGGCCTCGTCGGCGCGCAGCGCGCGCAGCGGCTCGCGCTCGAAGCCCAGCAGCCCGTAGGGGTTGTCCTCGAGGATCAGCACGCCCTCCTCGCGACAGATCTCGAGCACCTCGGTGCGCCGCTGGGCCGACATGGTCACGCCGGCGGGGTTGTGGAAGTTCGGGATCGTGTAGAGGAACTTGATCGTCTTGCCTGCGGCCTTGACCGAGGCGATCGCCTGGCGCAGCGCCTCGGGCACCAGCCCGTGCGCGTCCATCTCGGCGTGCACGACCTCGGCCTGGTAGGCGCGGAAGACGCCCAGCGCGCCGACGTACGACGGCGCCTCGCAGATCACCACGTCGCCGGGGTCGCAGAAGACGCGGGTGACCAGGTCGACGGCCTGCTGGGAGCCGACCGTGACCACGACGTCGTCGGGGTGGGCCTCGATGCCCTCGAGCCGCATCACGTCGGTGATCTGCTCGCGCAGCTCGGGCACGCCCTGGCCCGAGCCGTACTGCATCGCCACGGTGCCGTGCTTCTCGACGAGCTCGCCGATGGCGCCACCGACGACGTCGAGCGGCAGTCCGGAGATGTTGGGCATCCCACCGGCCAGCGAGACGACCTCGGGCCGGGAGGCGACGGCGAAGAGGGCCCGGATCTCCGAGGCCGTCATGCCGGCCGTGCGCGCGGCGTAGAGGTCGACGAAGGAGTCGAGGCGGGTCTGCGAGCGCGCGGGTGTGGAATCCATGACAGGTCTAGCATGAGGGATGCCGGGCTCGCGCGCACGCGCAGATCGCGTGGTGGGCGGGTCGAACGGCTCACAGTCCACGGTGAGGCGGGTGTGGCAGGTGGCACGCAGGGTCGTCCGGCTGACGCTGGACCTGCTCGAGGAGCTCGACGCGCCGTGCCGCACCTGCGCGGTCTGGCAGCTCGACCCGGTGCGCCGGGCCCGCGCCTGCACGCCGCGCGAGGCGGCCGAGGAGCGTGCCGCCTGGACCTCCGGGGTGCTGCGCGAGTGGGGATCCTGCGGCCGGGTGGTGCTGGTCGACGGACGCGCCGTGGGCCACCTGGTCTACGCGCCGCCGGCGTTCGTGCCCGGAGCCGACGCCTTCGCCACCTCCCCGGTCTCGCCCGACGCCGTGCTGCTCGTCAGCGGGTACGTCGACCCGGTGCACGCCGGCGGGGGCCTGGGGCGGGTGCTGGTGCAGGCGATGGCCCGCGACCTGCTCGGGCGCGGCGGGATCCGCGCGGTGGAGGCCTTCGGGCGCACCGACCTGGTGCCCGGGCACGGGCCGCGCGCGTGGGGCGGGTCGCAGGTGGCCGGCTGCGCGCTGCCGGTGGGCTTCCTCGGCGGGGTGGGCTTCGGCACCCAGCGCCCGCATCCGCTGACGCCACGGATGCGGATGGACCTCGGCTCGGTGCTGACCTGGCGCGACGAGGTGGAGGCCGCGATCGAGCGGCTGCGCGGCGCGGTGCGGCCGGTCGCGGTCCCCGCGGCCGAGCGCAGCGAACCCCCGGCGCCGTGAGGCACCGGGGGTCCGGTCACGCGTGGGTGGAGCCGCCGATCAGATGAAGTCGGCCAGCTCCTTGAGCAGGGCGGCCTTCGGGCGGGCGCCGACGATGGTCTTGACGACCTCGCCGCCCTGGTAGACGTTGATCGTCGGGATGCCGGTGACCCGGTAGGACGAGGGGGTCACGGGGTTCTCGTCGACGTTCATCTTCAAGAACGTGATCTTGTCGCCGTGCGCACCGGCGAGCTCGTCGAGGATCGGGGCGACCTGGCGGCACGGCCCGCACCACTCGGCCCAGAAGTCCACGAGGACCGGCTTGTCGGCCATCAGGACCGTCTGGTCGAACTCGGCGTCGGTCACGGCGGAGATGTTGCCCATGGTGGGACCTTTCGGGATCTGTGGTGGTGGCTGGGTGGTGGCTGGGTGCCGGGGTGGTGCTGGTGGTGCGGGGTGCTGGGTGAGGAACGCCGCCGGGGGCCGCGATGTTCCACGGCCCCACGGGGCTCGCCGGCTCAGGCTCCGACGACCTCGGCGTCGGCGCGCTCCTGCGCCTCGGCCGGGTTGGCGGCGACGTGCTCCAGCTCGGCGAGGAAGCGCTCGGCGTCGAGCGCGGCCGCGCAGCCGGTGCCGGCGGCGGTGATCGCCTGGCGGTACTGGTGGTCGACCAGGTCGCCGCACGCGAAGACACCGGGCTGGTTGGTGCCGGTGCTGGGGTGCTCGGCGAGCACGTAGCCGTTGTCGTCGAGGTCGACCTGGCCCACCAGCAGCTCCGAGCGCGGGTCGTGGCCGATGGCGATGAACAGGCCGGTGGCGTCGAGCGAGCGCTGCTCGCCGGTGGTGGTGTCCTCCAGCGTGAGCGACTCGAGCTTGTCGGTGCCGTTGATCTCGGCGACCTTGCTGTTCCAGATGATCTCGAGCTTGGGGTCGGCGAAGGCGCGCTCCTGCATGATCTTGGAGGCGCGCAGCTCGTCGCGGCGCACGATCAGGGAGACCTTCGACCCGAAGCGGGTCAGGAAGGTGGCCTCCTCGATGGCGGAGTCGCCACCGCCGACCACGGCGATGTGCTGGTCGCGGAAGAAGAACCCGTCGCAGGTGGCGCACCAGGAGACGCCGCGGCCCGAGAGCGCCTTCTCGTTGGGCAGGCCCAGCTCGCGGTAGCCCGAGCCGGTCGCCAGGATCACCGCGTGCGCCCGGTGGGTGTCGGTGGCGGTGCGGACGGTCTTGACGTCGCCGGTCAGGTCGACCTCGACCACGTCGTCGGCCACCAGCTCGGCGCCGAAGCGCTCGGCCTGCCCGCGCATCTCGTCCATCAGGGCGGGGCCCATGATGCCGTCGCGGAAGCCCGGGAAGTTCTCGACCTCGGTGGTGTTCATCAGCGCACCGCCGGCGGTGACGGAGCCCTCGAACACCAGCGGGTGCAGGTTGGCACGAGCGGCGTAGACCGCCGCGGTGTACCCGGCGGGGCCCGAGCCGATGATGATCACGTTGCGGATGTCGTTCTCGGCCATGCGTCCAGCTGCTCCTCGGTCAGGGGGTTGGACCGGTTCCTGGTCCGTGGGGTCCAACCGATCCTAGGTGAGCCGCATTCCCGCGCGCTCCCGGAACGGGGTGCCCGGCGGGTGTCCGGCCCGTGACGAACCCGCGACCGGCGCGAGGCAGGTCGGCGGCCGGTCGGCGACGGGTCAGCGGCGGGTCAGCGGCGGGGGAGCGTGGTGCTGCGCAGCACGCCGCCGGTGCCGCACTGCAGCAGGTCGACGACCTGGCTGTCGCCGGCGGGTGCCCGGAAGGCGAGCACGGCCGGCTCGCCGTCGTAGAGGACCGCGATCGGGATGCCCTCGCCCCACTCGGCGGGTGCGCAGTCCTGCCAGCGGCGTGCGACCGGGCGCGGCGCGGCCCGCAGCCGGGCGACCCGCGCGGAGGGCCCTCCGCCGCGGCGGATGGCGCGACGCTGCACGACGGCGGAGTCGTCGCTGAAGGAGTCGTCGCCCACGCGTGCCAGCCGGCGGTCGACGACGACGACGGCGCGCTGGGGCTCCTCGCGCATCATCGTGGTGCCCGGGCCGACGTCGTTGGCGGCCGCGCCACCGGGGCTGGACCCGCCCTCGCCGGTGTCGCCACGGTCGGGGGCGGCCGAGCGCTCACGCTGCTCGTCCCGCTCGGCGCTCACGAAGCTCTCGGCGGCGCCGTCGGAGCCGGCGCTGGAGTCGGCGCTGGAGTCGGCGCTGGAGCCGCCCGAGAGGTCGACGACCTGGCCCAGACCGATCCCGACGGCGACCACGGCCGCGGCTGCGACCAGCATCGAGCCCGCGCGGCGACGGCGGGCCGCGGCGAGCTCGAGCACGCCGGTGCCGCTGATGCCGCTGGGCACGTCCTCACCGGCCTCGAGCCGGCCCAGGACCTCGTCGAGCCGGGTGGCGACGTCGGCGGGCACCGGGGCCTCGTGGCGCGCGTCGGCGAGGAGACGTCGCAGTCGAGCCTCCTCCCCGGGGGAGGGCGCTGGGTGCCCGGTCATCTCGCCTCCTTCGACGTCGTGGGGGTGCGTGCGGTGCGGGGTCGGTCTCGTGCGGCTCCGACGGATCATCCTCGCCCGTGGCCTCCGGATGCCGGTGGCCGGGGTCGGCCACCTCGCCGGCTCTCAGGGGCGGGACGGTGACGCGGGTGGTCCGCGCGGGTCGTCCGGTCTGACGCGCGCCGGGCCTCCTGGGTTCCCCGTCGGCGGGTGGTGCGGGTCACCCGGGGCGGTGTCGTCGTCGACGAGCAGCTCGGCGAGGTGGGCCGCGAGGCGGGCCCGCCCACGCGAGCAGCGCGACTTCACGGTGCCGGCCGCGACGTCGAGGATGCGTGCCGCCTCGGCCACGGGGTAGCCCTCCATGTCGACCAGCACGATGGCGGCGCGCTGCTCGGGGCTGATCCGGCCCAGCGCGTCGAGGACCGCGCGGCGCCGCTCGGCCCGCACCGACTGCTCGGCCGGGTCCTCGGTCTCGGCGGTGGCGGTGCGGGTGTCGCCGCGCTCGTTGTACTCCTCGAGGTCGTCGGGCAGCCGGTCGGTACGCCGCACGCGGGCGGCCCGCAGCCGGTCGAGGCACGCGTTGACGACGATGCGGTGCAGCCACGTGGTGACCGCGGCGTCGCCGCGGAAGGAGCCGGCGCGCCGGTAGGCCGCGACCAGGGCATCCTGGAGGCCGTCGGCGGCGTCCTCGGGCTGGCCGGTCGTGCGCAGCGCCACCGCCCAGAGCCGGTCGCGGTGCCGGCCGAAGAGCTCCCCGAACGCGCCCTCGCGACCGGCGACGTGGGCGGCCAGCAGGGCGCGGTCGTCGAGCTCGGCGAGCGGGCGCTCGTCCTGGCGGTGCCCCCTCATCGCGTGCTCATCCGAGCACCCGGATCTCCGAGACCTCGCCGCGGAAGCCGTCGCCGACGTCGGGCAGCGAGGTGAACCAGATGGTCACGTAGCGGCCCGCGACGGCCTCCTCGAGCTCGATGCTCTCGGTGGAGCCGGCCGTGACGTCGGCGACCGGATCGAGGTCGGCCACCGCGGTGGGCGCCTCCTCGGTGACGTAGAGCTCGACCTGGGAGCCCTCCCCGACCAGGTCGAGCTCGACCGAGCGGACCTCGGCGGCGCTCCCGAGGTCGACGACGAGCCCGACGCCGGTCTTGAGGCCGGCCGGGCCGAGGTCCTGGTTGTACGTGGAGGTGCGCCAGCTGGTGGCGGGGTCGCCGTCGACCGTGTTCCCGGTGAGCTCGGGGTACTCCTCGGGCGGCTCGGCCTGCGGGTCGAGGTCGGTGACGCTGAGGCCGGTCAGCGGCTCCGGGGTCGCCGAGGCGGTGGCCGCCGAGCCCGGCGTGGAGGACGCCTCGTCCTCGGGGACGCTGCCCAGCGGGGTGCGCCCGCGCCCCAGGTTGAAGGCCACGGCCACCGCGACCACCAGCAGCACGCCCGCCAGCAGCAGCGCGGCCAGCCGGAAGGTGCTGCGGCCCGGCACCTGGTCGTCCTCGACGCCCACGCCCTCGCCGAGGACGCCGCTGCCGGTGTGGGTCATCGACCCGAGGGCGCCCACACCCGTGCCTGTCCCAGTGCCGTGACCAGTGCCGTGACCAGTGGCGGTGCCGTGGCCGGTCCCGGTGTCCCACGGCCAGTAGTCGCCCGCGCCGGTGGCGGCCGCGGCGCCGGGACGGGGGCGTCGTACGGGACCACCGTCGGGGGGCTCGGGGGCGAAGAGGGGCCGCGGGGCGGGCTCCTCCAGCGGCGGCGGCGGCGGTCCGGGCACCGGCCGCTGGCTGCGGCCCTCCCGCTCCTCGTCGTCGTCGTCGAAGGACGGGAGCCCGGCCTGGGTCGGCAGGTCGCCCTCCGGCTCGACGACGGGGCCGGGCTCGGCACCGGCGTCGGTGCCGGTGTCCGTGTCGGCGTTGTCGATCTCGGTCACCTGAGTCGGTGCGTCCGGCTCCGTCTCCGGTCCGGCGGCGGCGGGCGCCTCGAGCGGCACCGCGACCGTGGGCTCCTCGGGCTCGTCCGGGACCGGGGTCGTCGGCTCGTCGCGGGGCAGGTCCTCGGCGCGGACCACGCGGGTGGGCTCCACCTCGGGCTCGTCGGCCGGGCGCAGCCCGAGCTCGGGCACGGCGCTGAAGCGCACCGGGCCGCTGCCGCGCGAGACCAGCCGCTCGACCAGCGACTCGGGGATGCCGGCCGGGTCGCCCACGAAGTCCTCCAGCGCCGCGGTCAGGCCGCGTGACGACTCGGGGGCCCGCAGGCCGCGACCGCGGCCGGAGAGGTCGAGGACCTCGTCGCAGAGCACGTCGAGCGGGCGGGGGATGCCGGCCCGCACCTGCCGTGGGCGCAGCACCCGGCCGTGCTCGCGGGGGGCGGAGGGCACCGCGGAGTCCGAGGCGCCGGCCCAGCGGCCGGTGAGGGCGGCGTAGAGCAGCCCGGCCAGGTCGTCGACGTCGTCCTCGACACGCGGGTCGGGGTTGCCGTGCAGGGCGGCGTCGACGCACCAGCCGATGACCCGGATCGAGCCGTGCAGGTCGACCAGGACGTTCTCGGGGTTGAGCCGCCCGTGGGCGACGCCGGCGCCGTGCGCGACGGTGGCGGCCGCGCCGACCTCGGCCACGATCCAGGCCGCGCGGCGCGGCGAGAGGACCCCGCCGGCGCCGAGCATGATGTCGAGCGACGTGCCGGTGCCCCACTCGTTGACGACGTAGCAGAGGCCGTCGAGCTCCTCGGCGTCGAGCACCCGCAGGATGTGGGGGTCGAGCACGGTCGCCGAGCGGCGGGCGGCCCGCAGCAGCCCCTCGGAGCGCGGGTCGTCGGCGGAGATCACGTGCAGCGCCACGTGCCGCTCGAGGATCCGGTCGTGGGCACGCCAGAAGCGCCCGTTCCCGCTCTCGCTGAGCAGGTCGACGAGGCGGTACCGGCCGGCGAGCAGGTCACCGGGCCGGATCGAGTGAGGCACTGCGCTCCTTCGCGGGGGCTCGGCAGGTGGACGGGCTTCCGGCCATCGTAGGGGGGTCAGTCGCGCTGCGGGGCGGGGACGCGGCGGGTGAGCGTGCGCAGCACGTCGGTGACCTCGCTCAGGCGCACCAGCCGGGCCAGCACCAGGAAGAGCGCCACGTCGACGGCACCCACGACCGCCACCCGCAGGCCGGCCATCGCCCGGCTCTCCTCGGGGCCGACCTGGTGCAGCGCCCAGGCGACCAGCCCGGCCACCGCGGTGCTGAGGGCGACCACCAGCAGCGTGCGCACCACGAAGCGCAGCAGGGCCCGGCCACCGAGACCGCCGATCCGGCGCGAGAGCACGCTCCACGAGACGAACGAGCCGACGGCGTACGCCGCCGCGTAGGCCAGCACGAGCGAGGGCGCGGTCGCGGCGGGGCCGGTGGTGAGCACCAGGGCCAGCGCGACCCCGACGTTGGTCAGCCCCACGGCGCACTGCACGAGGAAGACGGTGCGGGTCTGCTCGAGGGAGTAGAAGCCGCGCAGCACCACGTAGTGGACGGTGAAGAAGACCAGGCCGGGCCCGAAGAGGGCCAGCGTCGGCACGTAGTTGCCGACGGTGTCGGCCGCGGCGCCGTACCCGAACAGGATGCGGGGCAGGTCGGGGGCCAGCAGCGGCAGCAGGGCCGCGAACGGCACGATCACCGCCAGCGCGGTGCGCAGCGTCGACGAGAGCGTCTCGCCCAGCGCCCGCAGGTCGTTGCCGGCGGCGCGGGCCGAGAGCCGCGGCAGGATCGCGGTGGCCAGCGAGACCGTGATGATCGAGTGCGGCACCATCACGATCAGGAACGCGGCCGAGTAGATCGTCGCGCCGGTGCCGTCGGGGTCGCCGCCGGCCGTGCCGGTCGAGGCCAGGTTGATCACGACCGTGTACGCCGCCTGGTTGACGACCACGAAGCCGACCGTCCAGCCGCCCAGGCGCAGGGTGTGGCCCAGGCCGGTGCCGCGGAAGTCGAAGCGCGGCACGAACCGGAAGCCGGCGCGGCGCAGGAACGGGAGCAGCACCAGCAGCTGGAGCACGATGCCCGCGGTCGAGCCCAGGCCCAGCAGCAGCTCCTCGGAGGCGCTGAACCCGGCGAACCGCTCGGACTCGCGTGCGGCGCCGAAGACCAGCAGGTAGACCACGAGGGTGGCCACGGCCACGACGTTGTTGGCGATCGGGGCCCACATCATCGGCCCGAACGTGCCGCGGGCGTTGAGGATCTGCCCGACCAGCACGAACATGCCGTAGAAGAAGACCTGCGGCAGGCAGTAGCGGGCGAAGTCGATCGTCGACTCGCGCACCTCCGGGGGCCAGTCGGTCGTGTAGAGGCCCACCACCAGGGGCGCGGCCACGACCAGCAGCACCGTCACGGCGGCCAGGAAGAGCCCGGCCAGCGTCACGATCCGGTTGGTGTAGGCCTCGCCGCCGTCGTCGTCGTGCTGCAGCGCCCGCACCAGCTGGGGCACCAGCACCGCGTTGAACACGCCGCCGGCCAGCAGGATGTAGAGCATGTTCGGGATCGTGTTGGCGATGTTGAACGCGTCGGCGTGCAGCAGGTTGCCCAGCGCCGCGGCCAGCAGCGAGGCCCGGATGAAGCCGCTGAGGCGCGAGAACGTGGTGCCCGCGGCCATCACTGCCGACGAGCCGAGGATGCTGGAGCGCTCCTCGTCGGTGCTGGTGCTCACGCCTGCTCCTGGGTCGCGTCGGGCTGGGACTGGTCGGGCTGGGCGCGGGAGGAGGCGCGGGAGGAGGCGCGGGCCGCGCGCACGCGGCGTACGAGCCGGACCACGATGGCGCCCAGCAGCAGCGCCGCCCCGGCACCCATGATCAGCCAGATCACCCGGCTCACCTGGGCCGCACGGATCGGCACGACGTCGACGTCGCCGAGCGGCACGTCGTTGACGTCGGTGAGCACCAGGGTCACGTTGTGCACGCCCTGCTGCTCGGTGGTGGCGCCCAGCAGCACGGTCGTCGAGCTCTCGGGGCCGATCTCGATGCTCTCGGGGACCCGCAGCGTCATCGGCTGGTCGGAGCGGGCGTCGAGGCGCACCGTCACGGCCTGGTCGAGGTTGTTGGTGATCGTCGCCGGCAGCCGCCCGCTGGCACTCGACAGGGTGACCCCGGGCGGTGCGCTGACCTCGATCGCGCCCAGCAGGTCGCGCACGTCGTCGGTCGCGGCGCGGGCCGAGCGCAGGGCCGCCGCCCGCGCCGGGCGGGTCAGGAACGAGGCGGTGGGGTAGGCGGTCGCCGAGACCACCGAGCCGACCCGGTCGTTGAAGGTGAGCAGGTCCTGCAGGTGCTGGCCGGCCTCGACGAGCTCGGTGACGGCGGCGAGGTCGGTGGGCCCGAGCTCGGCCTCGCGCTGGCTGTCGGGGTAGCGCAGCTCGTCGGGGTCCACGGGCAGGGGACGGCGCCCGGCCGTCGCCTCGGCGACCGTGTCGAGGTCGACCCAC
The DNA here is from genome assembly GCF_016907435.1 of Nocardioides salarius. Taxonomy (NCBI): domain Bacteria; kingdom Bacillati; phylum Actinomycetota; class Actinomycetes; order Propionibacteriales; family Nocardioidaceae; genus Nocardioides; species Nocardioides salarius. Next base: position 2,170,228 of record NZ_JAFBBZ010000001.1, read on the forward strand.
GAGGTGCCTAGCCCCTCGAAGAAGGCGGTGCCGTCGCCGTCGGGCACCCAGCCCAGCGGCAGGGTCAGCACCAGCGGGGAGCGCCGACCGGTGTCGAGCAGCCGCACGGCGGCCTCGCTCAGCACCCGCTGGCGCAGCGCGAGCGTCGAGAGCCGATCACCCGGGCTCGGCCCGCCGTCGGCGGCACCCGAGGACGACAGCACCACCGTGCGGTCGTCGACGGAGACCACGGTGGGCAGCGGGTCGACGGCCCGCTGGCCGTCGAGCATCCGGTCGGTGAGCAGGATCGTCTCGTCCTCGCGGGCCTCGGCCAGCGTCTCCAGGGGCAGGAAGCCGAGCGGGGAGGCGAGCGCCGGGCTCGTGGTGAGCTCGACGCCCTCGAGCTCGGATCCCGCGCGCCGGCGGGCCGAGCGGTAGAGCTCGGGGGACAGGCGCGCGGCGGCGGCGACGTCGAGGTCGCCGTACGGCAGCGCCAGCACCTGCGAGCCCGGCCGCACCGCCGCGCCGAGCGCGTCGAGCCAGTCGCCGGCGTCGCGGGCCAGCTGCTCGGCCTCGGGGTCGAGCTCGGAGAGCGCCTCCTCGTCGAGGCGCGGGGGCACGGTGCTGCGCTCGGTCGGCCCCGGCGCGGTCGGGTCGGCGTCCTCGGGGGCCGGATCCGTCTCCGGGGCGACCGGGGAGTCGTCGGCGCCCGGCGTGCCGGTCGGCTCCGTCTGGTCGCCGTCGGGGGCGTCGGGGTCGGCCGGGTCGATCGTCGGCTCGATGGAGCGCGGCGGGTTGCCGGCGGCCAACCGGCTCGCGGCGTCGACCACCGCCGGGTCGACCAGCCAGGTCAGGGAGGCGTCGTCGGCGCCGGCACCGAGGTCGACGAGCTCGGTGAGCGCCCCGCCGGGGGCCAGGGCCCGCTCCCACGACTCGAGGCCGGCGACCCGGCCCTGCGCGTCGTGCAGCACCCGCTTGCGCAGCGGGACCACCACCGAGACCCGCAGGCTGCGGTCCTCGCCGCCGACCCAGGGCAGGAACGTGCGGGCGCGGCCGTCGGCGTTGAGGTCGCGTCCCGCGGCGTCCTGGCCCAGCGCGTGCACCCCGAACCAGTAGACGCCGCGCTCGTCGACGTCGAGGCGCGACCGGGCCACGGTGAAGGAGTAGTCGGCCGACTCGCCGGGCTCGAGGGTCTCGATCGTCGCGTACGGGCCGGGGTCGGTGACCCGGGCGCCGACGAAGTCGCGCACCGGGGTCCTGCGCGCCTCGCTGAGGTCGGCGGGCGTCGTCAGCGCGGTGTCGCCGAGGAAGGGGTAGAGATTGACGGTGGTCCAGGTCTCGTCGTCGACGTTGGTGACGGTGCCGCTGACCTCGATGGGGCCCGAGCGGGGCAGCTCGCCGGGGGTCAGCGACTCGATCGTGACGCTGAGCGGCTCCCGGTCGCCCTCGTCGGCGGCGGCGGCGTACGACGCCTGGACCGGCGCGACGAGTCCGCCGGCCGTGCTCATCGCCACCACGACGCCCGCGACGCCGCCGGCCACCAGCCGTCCGGCACCCCCGCGTCGACCGTGCCGGGCCCCGGGGGCAGGGCGCAGTGAGCGGGGGAGGACCACGCCCCGACTGTAGTGGGGGCCGGCACCTAGACTGTCGGCCCGTGCCCCACGACGAGCCCGCCCCCCTCAGCATGGTCGAGGTGCAGCGATCGGTCGCCGCCGAGCTCGACCGCATCGCTCCCGTCATCGACGAGCTCGGCCGTCGCTTCACCGAGGCCGGCCACGAGATCGCGCTGGTCGGTGGTCCGGTGCGCGACGCGATGCTGGGCCGCCACCACAACGACCTCGACCTGACGACCTCGGCGCGCCCGGAGCAGACCGAGCGGCTGCTCAAGGGCTGGGCCGACGCGATGTGGGACATGGGCCGCGACTTCGGCACCATCGGCTGCCGCAAGGGCGAGTGGCAGGTCGAGATCACGACCTACCGCTCGGAGTCCTACGACCCGTCGTCGCGCAACCCCGACGTGGCCTTCGGCGACACCCTGGCCGGTGACCTGGGGCGCCGCGACTTCACCGTCAACGCGATGGCGGTGCGGCTGCCCGGCCGCGAGGTCGAGGACCCGCACGGCGGCGTGCTCGACCTGGCCCACCGGGTGCTGCGCACCCCGGGCACGCCCGAGGACTCCTTCTCCGACGACCCGCTGCGGATGATGCGCGCGGCGCGCTTCGCCGCCCAGCTCGGCTTCGAGGTCGACGAGTCGGTGGTGGCGGCGATGAGCGCGATGGCCGGGCGCATCGACATCATCTCCGCCGAGCGGGTGCGCGACGAGCTGGTCAAGCTGGTGATGGGGCCCTACCCGCGGCGCGGGCTCACGCTCCTGGTCGACACCGGGCTGGCCGAGCTGGTGCTGCCCGAGCTGCCGGCCCTGGCTCTCGAGCGCGACGAGCACCACCGGCACAAGGACGTCTACGAGCACACCCTGACGGTGCTGGAGCAGGCCATCGACCAGGAGGAGGAGCGCCTCGGCGGGCCCGACCTGGTCTCGCGGCTGGCGGCGCTGATGCACGACGTCGGCAAGCCGCGCACCCGCCGCTTCCTCGACGACGGCACCGTCACCTTCCACCACCACGACGTGGTCGGCGCCAAGCTGACCCGCAAGCGGATGAAGGCGCTGCGCTTCTCCAACGACGACATCGACGCGGTCAGCACCCTGGTCGAGCTGCACCTGCGCTTCCACGGCTACGGCAGCGGGGAGTGGACCGACTCGGCGGTGCGCCGCTACGTCCGCGACGCCGGCGACCAGCTGACCCGGCTGCACGTGCTGACCCGCGCCGACTCGACCACCCGCAACCGGCGCAAGGCCGAGCGCCTGGCGCGCACCTACGACGACCTCGAGGCGCGCATCGAGCGGCTGGCCGAGGCCGAGGAGCTGGGTGCGATGCGCCCCGACCTCGACGGCAACCAGATCATGGAGATCCTCGGCGTCGGCCCCGGCCGCGAGGTCGGCGAGGCCTACCGGCACCTGCTCGAGCTGCGGATGGACGAGGGGCCGCTGGGCGAGGAGCGGGCCCGCGAGGAGCTGCTCGCCTGGTGGGCACAGCGCTAGCCGAGCACGGCATACCGACGGTACGGTCACGGCCATGACGACCGCACCCAGCCCCCAGTCCGGCCCCCAGTCCGGCCCCGAGTCCAGCACCGACCTGCACGCCGAGATCGAGGTCGACGCGACCCCCGCCCAGACCTGGGCGCTGGTCAGCGACGTGCGCCGGATGCCGGAGTGGAGCCCGCAGGTGCGGCGCACCTTCGTGCCCGGCGGCGCGGTGCGGCTGGGCAGCCGGATGATCAACCTCAACCACCGGGGCTGGATGCACTGGCCCACCCAGGCCAAGGTGGTGCGCTTCGAGCCGCACCGCGAGGTGGCCTTCCGCGTCGTCGAGAACCGCACCGTGTGGTCCTTCACCCTCGAGCCGCTCGACGGCGGCACCCGCACCCGCATCGTGCACAAGCGTGAGTCCCCCGAGGGCGTCTCGGCCCTCTCGCTCGGGCTGACCAAGGTCGCCTTCGGCGGCGTCCCCGCCTTCACCGACGAGCTGCGCGCGGGGATGCAGCGCACCCTCGAGCGGATGCGCGACACCCTCGCCTCCTGACCCGTCCCACCGTCGGTCGAGCAGCGAGGGCCACTCGTCGTTGGTCGAGCAGCGAGGGCCGGAGGCTCGAGCGACGCTGAGACCCCGTGACCCCATGGCGTACGGCGGGCACGTCGGGCACGGGGCCCACTGGGTCTCGGCGTCGTTCCTCGCTGGCGCTCGTCACTGCTCGACCAACGACAGCGCCGCACCGTTGGTCGAGCAGCGAGGGCCGGAGGCTCGAGCGACGCCGAGACCCCGTGACCCCATGGCGCACGGCGGGCACGTCGGGCACGGGGCCCACTGGGTCTCGGCGTCGTTCCTCGCTGGCGCTCGTCACTGCTCGACCAACGACAGCGCCGCACCGTTGGTCGAGCAGCGAGGGCCGGAGGCTCGAGCGACGCCGAGACCCGGTGACCCCATGGCGCACGGCGGGCACGGCGGGCACGTCGGGCACGGTGCGCACTGGGTCTCGGCGTCGTTCCTCGCTGGCGCTCGTCACTGCTCGACCAACGACAGCGCCGCAGCGTTGGTCGAGCAGCGAGGGCCGGAGGCTCGAGCGACGCCGAGACCCGGTGACCCCATGGCGCACGGTGAGCACGTTGGTCACTGGGTCTCGGCGTCGTTCCTCGCTGGCGCTCGTCACTGCTCGACCAACGACAGCGCCGCAGCGTTGGTCGAGCAGCGAGGGCCGGAGGCTCGAGCGACGCCGAGACCCGGTGACCCCATGGCGCACGGTGAGCACGTCGGTCACCGGGTCTCGGCGACGTTCCTCGCTGGCGCTCGTCACTGCTCGACCAACGACAGCGCCGCAGCGTTGGTCGAGCAGCGAGGGCCGGAGGCTCGAGCGACGCCGAGACCCCGTGACCCCGTGGCGCACGGCGGGCACGTCGGTCACCGGGTCTCGGCGACGTTCCTCGCTGGCGCTCGTCACTGCTCGACCAACGACAGCGCCGCACCGTTGGTCGAGCAGCGAGGGCCGGAGGCTCGAGCGACGCCGAGACCCGGTGACCCCATGGCGCACGGCGGGCACGGGGCCCACTGGGTCTCGGCGTCGTTCCTCGCTGGCGCTCGTCACTGCTCGAGCAACGACAGCGCCGCACCGTTGGTCGAGCAGCGAGGGCCGGAGGCTCGAGCGACGCCGAGACCCGGTGACCCCATGGCGTACGGCGGGCACGTCGGTCACCGGGTCTCGGCGACGCTCCTCGCTGGCGCTCGTCACTGCTCGACCAGCGGAGTCGGCGCGGACGCAGACCGGCGCCGGCCCCATGCGGGGACCGGCGCCGGCGCTGTGCTGCTGGCGCTACTTCCTGGTCACGAACCCGTCGACGTAGGCCAGCCGGGAGCGGACCTTCAGCACGAGCGTGTGCGACCCCTTGCCGAGACCGGTGAACCGGCGCTCGAGGGCCACGCGCCGCGAGGGCTCGTCGCTCCTGAACGAGACCACCCCCACGCGCTCGCCGTCGACGAGCACCGTGGCCTTGCCGCCCCGGGCGTCGGTGCCGTAGACCACGGCGGCCTGCGGGCCGCTGAAGTCGAGGCGCAGCACGTCCTTGCCGCCGCCCTGGCCCTTGGCCGCGTTGTCGCAGTAGTTGCCTCCGGGCCCGCGCTGCGACCCGACCGTGCGCCACGAGCCGGAGCGCTCGACCTTGCCGGACTGGCAGGCCGAGAACCGGTGCACCCGGAACCGGATCGTGTCGGTGTCGCTGGCGCCGGCCTCGTCGGTGACCGTCAGGGTCACCTTCTGGATGCCCACCTCGCGGAAGCGGTGCTTGGTGCGGCGCCCACGGGCGTCGACCTCACTGCCGCCGTCGTGGAAGTCCCAGGTGTAGGTCAGGTCCTTGGCGTCGGACTCGGCGTCGCTGGAGCCCTTGCCCGACAGCCGCACCGAGCGCGCGTTGGTCGCGCGCGCCGGCTTGGCCCGCGCCTCGGCGGTGGGGGCGGTGTTCTCGCCGTCGCCCTCGGTGACGGTGATGGTCACCGACGCGGTGTCGACGGCGCCCTGCGGGTCGGTCACCGTGACCGTGGCGGTCTTGGTGCCCGCCGTGTCGTACGTCGTGGTCACGACCTGGCCGGTCGCGTCCTTGGTGCTGCCTCCGTCGCCGAGGTCCCAGCTGTAGTCGAGGTCGGCGGCCGGCGTCTGGGCGTCGGTGCTGCCCTCGGCCGAGAGCGTGACCTCGTCGCCGGTCCCGACCGTGGCCGGGGTGGCCTTGGCCGCGGCCTGCGGCGCGGTGTTGTCGCCGGCCGGCTCCTCGTCGAGGTAGCCGTAGTCGAACTCGCCGCAGCCGGAGCCGACCGTCAGGTCGACCACGCCGGTCAGGTTGTTGGCCGGGGCCGCGTCGGCGCCGGTCATCTCCTTGACGGTGAAGCCGAGGCAGCCGAACGCGAACTCCCAGTCGCCCGACGTGGTGCTCGGGTCGGAGTAGTTGTCCACGTGCGGCTTCGCCGGGGCGTCGGAGAAGCTCGAGCGCCCCGCCGCTGCGGTGAACGCCGCGTCCGCCAGCTCGGGGGTGTCGCTGCCCGGGGTGGGCGTCGCGTCGAGCGGCGACTGGGCCGGCGGGTTGTCGGTGCCGGTGTTGCCGTAGCCGTGCGCCTCGTCGGTGTAGACCAGTGAGAGGCCGGCCTCGAAGGCGGCGCCGCCGCGGTCGGCCTGGCCCTTCCCGTCGAAGTCGAAGCCCGACCGGTCACGCATCTCGAGGTAGTAGGCGTGGTCCTGCTGCGAGGCCGCGCCGGCCTGCAGGAACTTCCAGCCCTGGGTGCAGCTCTGGGCCACCGCCAGGTCCTTGCGGCAGCCGCCGTTGAAGATGCGGCCGTCGTCGGGACCGCCGCTGGTCTCGAGGTCGGCGACCAGCACGTCGTACGGCGCCTTGCCGGGCTCGGTGACGGTGACCTTGAGGTCGTCGACGAACCAGCCTGGCCGGGCCAGGCCCGGGTCGGTGGCGTAGCTGAAGCGCAGCGCGCCGTCCTGCTGCCCGGCGAGCTCGCTGATGTCGTAGCGGTCGGCGAGGAAGACCGCCTCGGGGGTCTCGCCCAGCTTGCGGTCGATGGCCTCCGAGCCGGCCTGGTAGCTGCCGGAGGTGCCGGTCAGGCCGTTGTCGAAGGTGGCCTGGCACTGGTTCTGGTTGGGGTTGCCGGCCGTGGGGTCGGTGTTGGAGGTGGTGTAGCCCTCCTCCGACTCGTGGGAGGTGTAGGTCTTGCCGCCGTCGGTGGTGGTGAGCACGAAGCCGTAGTCGTAGTCCCACTCGATGTCCCACCACGACTTCATCGACAGCTCGACGGTGCTGCCCGCGGGCACGCTGGCCAGCTGGGGGATCGCCACGTCGAGGTTGCGACCGCTCTGCGGAGCGCAGCCGAAGTCGTTGCCCGAGCCCGACCACCACGCGTGGGTCTTGCTCGCCTTGTCACCGGAGTCGAAGACGGCCGGGTCGAGCAGCTGGCGACCGGGCAGCTTGGCGACGTACATCTGCGAGTTCTGCACGCGGCCGTCGGTGCCCTCCCGCAGCGTGTACGGCGTGCCGTCGGGGGTCTGCCACGTGATGGCGTCGATGTCGGTCTTGGAGTCCTTCCAGCCCGTGACCGACGTCGAGGCGTCGAGGACCTGCGGGACGACCCAGCCCATCTCCTGGCGCGAGAACGCGTCCATGTTCTGCGACTGGTCGGTGGCCATCAGGTTCCAGTCGCCGTAGGTCTCGCGGCTGCCGGTGGAGTAGAAGTCCGGCAGGCCCAGCGAGTGGCCGTACTCGTGGCTGATGACGCTCGCGGCGTCGATGGCGGTCTCGGGGTTGACGTTGTAGGGCCCGACCCGGACGAAGACCTTGAGGTCGGCGCCCTTGTCGGTCGTGGTCATCGTGGTCCGCGCGGTGTCGGTGTACCAGAGCGGGCGGCCCTCGAGGTCCTTGAGCTGGTCGTCGGTGGTGAAGCCGGCCAGCCCGGTCGTCGGGTCGGTGTAGTAGAACTCCAGCGACGAGGAGTGCGGCCACACGTTGTCGTACGGCGCGCCGGCGTACTCGCAGCCGGCCACGCTGAGCTGGCTGGCGCCGTTGCCGCCACAGCCGGCGAAGACGGCCATGAAGAAGTCGACGACGCCGTCCTTGTCGGTGTCGAAGTCGGAGTAGTCGACCTCGGGGTCGGCGATCGCCGCGGCGTCGTAGACCATCTTGCCGGGCGTGCCGCAGCCGCTGTCGATGGCCTGGAGGGCTCCGACGCCGGCGAGCGCGCCGATCAGCGCGGAGCCGTTGGCGTCGGCGCCGTAGTAGGCGGTGTTGCCGGGCAGGTTGTAGACGCCGTCGCTGATCCGCTCGGGGTAGAGCGGGGTGCCGGCCGGGTCGAGGGGGGAGTCGGCGTAGGTCAGGCCGCCGGTGCAGGTCTGGCCCGGCTCGACCCCGGTGAACTCGAAGCCCGGCGCGTAGGTGAAGTCGGTGCCGTCGAGGCCGGCCGAGGGCACGGTGCCCTCGGGGAACAGCTGGCCCAGGCTCATCTCCTGGAACAGGTTGAAGGTGGAGCCCTCGAAGGCCGGGTCGTTGATGACCTTCTCGAGCTGGTCGCCGGTGTGGGTGGCCTGGTAGGCGCGGTCGGTGTACTGCACCGGGACGATCGGGAAGGGGCGGTCGCCGTAGCGCGCGGTGTCGTAGATCTCGTCCGGCGGGATCACCTTCGGGCCGTGGCTGGTCACGCTGGTGCTCTGCGCCGCGCGGGTGATCCGGGCGGTGGTCGACAGGTCGCGCCACACGATGGTGGGCTCCTGGGCCAGCGAGTCGGCCCGGTGCTCCAGCACCAGGGTGACCCGGGCCGGCGACTCGGCGCTGCCGGCGGGCACCAGCGGCACGGTCCACACGAGAGTCTCGGTGCCGCCGGCGGGCACCGGGCTGGCGGAGGTCCCGCCCGGCGCGCGGGCGCCGGTGATGGTGCTGCCGCGCGGGGCGGTGACGGTGATGCTCACACCGGTGACCGGGGTGGTGCCGGAGTTGGTGAGCAGGATCCGCGAGGGGTAGGTCTCACCGGGCTTCACCCAGCCCACCGAGGAGACGAAGCTGTTCTCGACGGCGAGGTCGCCCAGGGTGGCCTCGCTGGGCGGGGCGGCCACGTCGCCGGGGGCCGCGGTGGCGGCGAGGGCGCTGGCGGGGCTGCTGGCAGGGGCGGCGCCGGCGGTGGCTCCGAGGCCGAGGGCCCCGATCGCCGAGAGTGCGGTGGTGCCGGCGGCGAGCAGGGCGGTGGCCCGGAGCCGCCGGCGGTGGCGGGGTGTGGGGTGCATGGTGGTCCTCGAGACGGGGCGCCCCCTGGTAGGGGCGCGTCCCCCGGGCAACGACCCCCGTACACCCGGGGTTACGTCCGACGACGAACGGCGCGGACCCGGGTGGGTCCGCGCCGTTCGTCGTGCTGCTGGTGCTCCTGGGAGCTGCTGGCTACTCGTCGCCGGCGATGAACGCCTCGACGCGACGGCGGCCCTCGTCGTCGGGCAGCTGCACCGGCGGGGACTTCATCAGGTACGACGACGCCGAGATGATCGGTCCGCCGATGCCGCGGTCCTTGGCGATCTTGGCGGCGCGCAGGGCGTCGATGATGATGCCGGCCGAGTTGGGGGAGTCCCAGACCTCGAGCTTGTACTCGAGGTTCAGCGGCACGTCGCCGAAGGCGCGGCCCTCGAGGCGCACGTAGGCCCACTTGCGGTCGTCGAGCCACTCGACGTGGTCGGAGGGACCGATGTGGACGTTGCGGTCGGAGATCTTGCCCTTGAGCTCACCGGTCAGGTTCGAGGTGACGGCCTGGGTCTTGGAGACCTTCTTGGACTCCAGGCGCTCGCGCTCGAGCATGTTCTTGAAGTCCATGTTGCCGCCGACGTTGAGCTGGTAGGTGCGGTCCAGCGTCACTCCGCGGTCCTCGAACAGGCGGGCCATCACGCGGTGGGTGATGGTGGCGCCGACCTGGCTCTTGATGTCGTCGCCGACGATCGGGACGCCGGCGTCCTCGAACTTCTTGGCCCACTCGGGGTCGGAAGCGATGAAGACGGGCAGGGCGTTGACGAAGGCCACGCCGGCGTCGATGGCGCACTGGGCGTAGAACTTGTCCGCCTCCTCCGAGCCCACGGGCAGGTAGGAGACCATCACGTCGACCTCGGCCTCACGCAGCGTGGCCACGACGTCGACCGGCTCGGCGCCGGACTCCTCGATGGTCTCGCGGTAGTACTTGCCCAGGCCGTCGAGGGTCGGGCCGCGCTGGACCTCGACACCCAGGGTGGGCACGTCGGCGATCTTGATGGTGTTGTTCTGGGAGGCGTGGATGGCCTCGGAGAGGTCCTTGCCGACCTTCATGTCGTCGACGTCGAAGGCGGCGACGAACTCGACGTCCTTGACGTGGTACTCGCCGAACATGACGTGCATCAGACCGGGGACGCTGCCCTCGGGGTCGGCGTCCTTGTAGTACTCGACACCCTGGACGAGGGAGGTGGCGCAGTTGCCGACTCCCACGATTGCTACTCGAACCGAACCCATCGGGTCGTTCCTTCCTTGTCTCACGACTCCCCGGCCGCGGGGCCGGGTCGTCGAGCTGTGGTCGCCGGCACCTCGGCTGAGGTGTCCGGTGGGACGTGCTGGTCGTCGTTCTCGTCGGTGTGCGCGTCCCGGGGGGACTGCGGGGACTGCTGGGCCTGGGCGGACTGCGGTCGGGCCGCGTCGCGACCCGGGTGGTTGCCGTCGCGCTCGGCGTTGATGAGGTCGGAGAGCCACCGCACCTCGCGCTCGACCGACTCGACGCCGTGGCGCTGCAGCTCCGCGGCGTAGCGGTCGACCTCCTTCTGGGTCATCGACAGCTGTCCCTGGACTCGCTCCAGGCGCTCCTGGAGGCGGGTGCGGCGGCCTTCGAGGACCCGCAGCCGGATCTCCATGTCGGTGGAGGAGAAGAAGGCGAAGCGGATGTCGAAGTTGTCGTCCTCCCACGCGGTGGGACCGACCTCCGACATCAACCGCTCGAACTCATGGGTGCCGGCCTCGGTGACCTCGTAGGTGATCCGGGGCCGACGGCTCACGGGCGTGCGGGTGGGGGCGGACTCGTCGATCAGCCCGGCGCGCAGCATCTTCTTCAGCGTCGGGTAGAGCGAGCCGTAGGAGAGCACCCGGCCCCAGCCGAGCATCAGGTTCAGCCGCTTGCGCAGCTCGTAGCCGTGCATGGGTCCCTCGTGCAGCAGTCCGAGGACTGCCAGCTCGATGGTCTCTCCACGACGTGCCATGCGACCTATCGTAGCGATATATCCCTGCGATGAGAAAAGTGCGTGGTCAGCCGCGTCGCGCCGTGATCGGCGCGTCCTGGCCGCGGGTGCGTACCCTGATGGACGGTCCGGACCACCGGGCGCCCCCCGCGCGCCCCCTTCCCCTGGAGCAGCACCGACGTGACAGCCAAGCGCAGGGCCGCGGGCCCGGCCGTGAAGAAGACGCCCAAGAAGAAGACGCCGCGCACCTGGAAGCAGCGCTCCCTCAGCGTCCTCAAGTGGGGCTCGATCGCCGGTGTCGTCGGGGTCCTGCTCGCGGCCGGCGGGTTCTTCTACCTCTACCAGAGCACCGACATCCCCGACCCCAACGCGGAGTTCGAGACCGAGACGACCTTCGTCTACTACGCCGACGGCAAGACCGAGGCGGGCCGCTTCGCGACCCAGGACCGCACCTCGATCTCCTACGACGAGATGCCCGACTCCATCAAGGACGCGGTGGTCGCCGCCGAGAACCAGTCGTTCTGGAGCGACTCGGGCCTGGACCCGAAGGGCATCGCGCGGGCCTTCTTCAACAACGCCGCGGGCGACGACACCCAGGGCGCGTCCACGATCACCCAGCAGTACGTCAAGGTGCTCTACCTGACCCAGGAGCGCTCCTACGAGCGCAAGGTCAAGGAGGCCATCCTGGCCTTGAAGCTGCACCGACAGCAGTCCAAGACCGAGATCCTGCAGGGCTACCTCAACACCATCTACTTCGGTCGTGGCGCGTACGGCGTGCAGGCGGCCGCCCAGGCGTACTTCGACAAGGACGCCGCCGACATGAACCTGCGCCAGTCGGCGGTGCTGGCCTCGGTGCTCAACAACCCCTCGCGCTTCGACCCGGCCGGCGGCAAGGACTCCAAGCAGGCCCTCAAGGGGCGCTACGCCTACGTGCTGAGCCAGATGGAGAAGCTCGAGACCATCACTCCCGAGGCCGCGGAGAAGGCCGTGAAGCGGCTGCCGAAGTTCCCGAAGATCCAGGCCCAGAGCACCTACGGCGGCCAGAAGGGCCACGTGCTCGAGATGGTGCGCGACGAGCTCAACCGCCTCGGCTTCAGCGATGACGAGATCGACGGGGGCGGCCTGCGGGTCACCACGACCTTCACCGAGGACGCGATGACGGCGGCCGAGGAGGGCGTGCTCGAGGCGCGCCCCGAGGGCTTCGGCGACAAGCAGCTGCACGTCGGTGTGGCCAGCGTCGAGCCGGGCAGCGGTGCCGTGCGCGGCTTCTACGGCGGCCAGGACTACGTGCAGTCGCAGTACAACTGGGCCGTCACGGGCGGACAGGCCGGCTCGACGCTGAAGGCCTTCGCCCTCGCGGCGGCCATCAAGGAGGGCTTCTCGCTGCGCGACACCTTCGACGGCAACTCGCCCTACGAGCTGCCCGACGGCACCGAGATCGAGAACCAGGGCGACGCGAGCTACGGCTCGGCGATCGACATGGTCTACGCGACCCAGAAGTCCGCGAACTCCGCCTTCATCGACATGACGCTGGCGATGGACAAGGGCCCCCAGAAGATCCTCGACATGGCCAACGCGATGGGCATCCCGCCGGGTGAGGCGGGCAAGAACGCCGCCGGCATCCCGCCGACCTCGCCGGGCCTCGAGCCGATCACCGGCATCGCCCTGGGCAACGCGACCGTGAGCCCGATCAACATGGCCAACGCCTACGCGACGATCGCCAACGAGGGCGTCTACTCCGAGCCGTACGTCGTCGAGGAGGTCGTGGGCGCCGACGGCGAGGTCGAGTACACCCACGAGGAGAGCACCCAGCGTGCCGTGGGCGCCGACATCGCCGCCGACGTCTCCTACGCGCTGCAGCAGAACGTCACCGGCGGCTCCGGCACCGCCGCGCTCGCCCTGGGCCGCCCCGCCGCAGGAAAGACCGGCACGGCCACCAACGGCAAGGGCGAGGTCTCCTCGGCCTGGTTCGCCGGCTACACCCCGCAGATGTCGACCGCGGTGATGTACGTGCGCGGCAAGGGCAACGAGCAGCTGCAGGGCTGGCTGCCGGAGTACTTCGGTGGCGCCTACCCCGCCGACACCTGGCTCGCGGTGATGAGCGACCTGATGGAGGGCCTGGAGGTCGAGGAGTTCCCCGAGCCGGTCTTCGTCGACGGCGAGGCGCCCCCGGGCTACGAGCCGACGACCGCCCCGCCGACGCCGTCGAGCCCGCAGCCCACGCAGCAGTCGCCCACCAAGCAGCCGTCGCCGACCCAGGAGCCGAGCCCCACCGAGGAGCCGACCACCGAGGCGCCCACCCCGACACCGAGCCCCACCGACGACTGCGAGGGCATCCTCTGCGGGCCGAGCGGGAGCCCGTCGCCCTCGGGCAGCTCCTCGCCGACGTCGCAGCCGTCGTCGACCTCGTCCCCGGCCGCCGGGGGCGGCTCGCCCTCGCCGGGCCAGGGCGCGGGCCGTGACGACGCCGCGTACGCCGAGCGCCGCCGCGTGCAGTGACCGACGGCGCGCCCACCCGCGAGGACCCGCTCGCCGCGACCCTCAGCGAGGGTCTCGGCGGGCCCCTGGGTGAGCGCGCCGGCCGGCACCCCTGGTGGACGCCGGTGCGGGTGCTGCTGGCCCTGGCCGCGGTCGTGGTCGCGCTGGGGATGCTCCAGAAGGCGCCCTGCTACTCCGAGACCTGGAGCGACAGCGACGCCCGCTTCAGCCAGATGTGCTACTCCGACCTGCCCTACCTCTACACCGGACGCGCGCTGGTCGAGCGGGCCTGGCCCTACTCGGGCGACGAGTCGCTGCGCGAGCGCTACCCCGAGGTGATGGAGTACCCGGTCGGGATCTCCTACTGGGCCTGGGGCACCGCGCTGGTGGCGCAGGGGCTGACCGAGGGGCTCACCGGCCTGCCCGACCTCGATGCGCGCCGCGCCGCCGACCCGGGCTCGCTTTTCGGCGACGTCGAGGTCCAGCGCGAGATCCGCGCGTTCGTCATCGTCAACGCGCTCGGCTTCGCGGTGCTCACCCTCCTCGCGGTGTGGCTGCTGGCCCGCACCCACCCGCGGCGACCGTGGGACGCGCTGTGGTTCGCCGTCTCCCCGGCGCTGCTGCTGACCGGCCTGGTCAACTGGGACCTGCTCGCGGTGGTGCTGGTCGCCGGCGCGACGTGGGCGTGGGCGACCGGGCGACCGCTGCTGACCGGGGTGCTGGTCGGCCTCGGCACCGCCACCAAGCTCTACCCGCTCTTCCTGCTGGGCGCGCTGCTGGTGATCTGCCTGCGCGAGCGCCGGTGGCGCGCGCTGGGGCTGGCCTGGCTGGGCGCGGGCGTCGCGTGGGTGCTGGCCAACCTGCCGGCCGTGCTGACCGGCCTCGAGCAGTGGCGGGTCTTCTGGTCCTTCAACTCCGAGCGCGGCGCCGACCTCGGCTCGTTGTGGCTGGTCGCCGCGCAGGCCGCCGACCTCGACATCACGCCCTCCACGATCAACACCACCTCGCTGGTGTTCTTCGCCGCCTGGTGCGCCGGCGTCTTCGTGCTCGGCATGCTGGCCCCCGAGACCCCGCGCCTGGCGCAGCTCGGCTTCCTGCTGGTCGCCGGCTTCCTGCTGGTCAACAAGGTCTACTCGCCGCAGTACGTGCTGTGGCTGCTGCCGCTCGCGGTGCTCGCCCGGCCCCGGCTGCGCGACCAGCTCGTGTGGCAGGCCGGCGAGGTCCTCTACTTCGCGTCGGTCTGGTGGTACCTCGGCGGCCTCCTCGACGCCGGCGGGGGCGGTGACGCCGGCTTCTACTGGGTCGCCATCGTGCTCCGGGTCGCCGCCGAGCTCTACCTCGTGGCCCTGGTCACCCGCGACGTCTGGCGGCCCCGCCACGACCCGGTGCGGCGGCGTACGGACCGGCTGCATGAGTCCCCGGCCAGCCGGTGACTCATGCGCTTGATGGGTGTTGCAACCCCTGACAAGTGCAGGAGTCCCCGGTCAGCCGGGGACTCATGCAGGGGTCCGACGCACCCTCAGGTGACGACGATGCGGTCGAACGTGGTGGCGGTGTAGCGCACCCGGACGTCGACGGTGTCGCCGACGGCCGGCACCCGGGCGCCGGCGGGCAGGAAGAGCATCGAGGCCTGCATGTGGGGCGGCTCGGCGAAGAGGCGCTGCTTGGCGTCGATGGAGAACGGGGAGCGCACGAAGCCGACCGCGTCGAGGCCGCCGCGGGCCAGGGTCGCGGCGCGCCCGCGCAGGCCGAGGTCGCCGGTGGGCGCCTCGAGACCGATGCCGTGGGCGGTGCCGCCGGTGACGACCAGCAGGTGGCCCGACTTGGGGGCGGTGCGGCCCCGGTAGCCGAAGACGTCGCCGCGCTCGAGGGGGTGCACGTCGAGGACGGTCGAGGTCACCGTCAGCGCGCTGCGCTCGCCCAGCCACAGGCCGGTGCCCATCCGGGAGCGGAAGCGGTACTCGGGCCAGCGGGCGGCCAGCCCGGCCAGCTCGGTGTCGCTGAGGTGCGAGACCCACACGGTGCGGGCGCCGGGGCCCTCGGGCAGCTCGGCGCCGACGACGTCGGTGAGCAGGCGCGAGGCCTCGGAGGTGTGCGAGCCGTGGGCGAGGGGGAAGTGCATGGCCACGCCCTCGAGCCGGGCGCCGGGGTGGGCGCGCAGCACCTCGCCGACCGACCACAGGCCGCGCGCGCTGAAGCCGTGGCGCTGCATGCTGGTCATCCGCTCCAGCACGAACCGGGCGCGGGGGCGGCGCTCGAGCAGGTCGCGCAGGTCCTCGAGGCGGCCCACCGTGTGCACCAGCCGGTCGGCCAGCGCGTCGTCGGCGGTGGCCTCGAGCGCGGTGCCGAACGGGCGCCACGGGGTGAGCACGACGATGCTGCCGCCGAAGCGCTGGGCGACCTCGCCGATCTCGTCGTACATGCCCACGGCCAGGGTGTCGCAGGTGCCGGCCCCGGCGTCGTGGCCCAGGTCCTGCTCGGCCAGCCACTGGGTACGCCGCGCGAGGCGGCCCAGCCCGAAGCCGTAGCCGTTGCCCTTGACGACGGGCACCAGGCCGGGGTGGGCCGCGGCGGTGCGGCGCAGGTGCTCGCGCCAGCGCGGGCCGTCGACGGTCAGGACCAGGCTCATCGCGCGCTCACCTGCGTGCCATGTAGAGGCTGAAGGCGCGGTAGAGCACCTTGTTGAGGGGCAGGTCCCACTCGCCGGCCAGCTCGACGGCCTGGCCGCCGGTGCCGACCTTGAACTGGATCAGCCCGACGTGGCTGTCGTCGCCGTCGAGGGTGTCGGTGATGCCGCGCAGGTCGTAGACGTGGGCGCCGGCGGCGAGCGCGTCGCGCATCATCGCCCACTGCGCGGCGTTGGAGCCGCGCACGTCGCGCTTCTCGGTGGAGGAGGCCCCGTAGGAGTACCAGGCGTGGGTGCCGACGCGGATCGCGATGGTGGCCGCGACCAGGTCGCCCTCGTGGCGGGCCAGGTGCAGGCGCATCCGGTCGGGCTGCCCGAGCTCCTCGCCCTCGCCGGCCAGCGCCTCGACCATGGTGCGGAAGTAGGAGAGCGGGCGCGGGGTGAAGTGGTCACGCTCCGCGGTGTGCACGTAGAGCTCGTGGAACGCCTCCAGCGCCTCCAGCGCCTCGGCCACGCCCGAGGTCGACTGCACCTCGACGCCGGCCTTGGCGGCCTTCTTGATGTTGCGGCGCCACTGCTGGTTCATCGCCTTGAGCACGGCGTCCTCGTCGAGGGCGGCGCCGTCGGCGTCGACGAGCGGCACCTGGAAGACGAACTGCGGCTGCCCGGCGGCGAAGCCGCCCTCCACGCCCTGGTGGCGCCAGCCCAGCGACGCGAGCTGGGAGAGCACCCGCGCGCCGACGTGGTCGCGCTCGAGGGGAGCCAGGTCGCCGAGGCGGCGTACGGCGTCGTCGGCGATGCCGTCCTTGACCTGCTGGGCGCTCCAGCGGGCGGTGACCACCGGCGGGCCCATTCGCACCCCGAAGGCGCCGCGCCCACGGCAGTGGGCGGCCAGCGGCCGCAGCCAGCGGGCCAGGTCGTCGTCGGCCCAGTCGATGACCGGGCCCTCGGGCACGTAGGCCAGGTAGCGCTTGAGGCGGGGCAGCTGACGGTAGAGCACCAGCGCCGCGCCGACGAGCTCGTCGCCGTCGAAGAAGCCCAGGGACTCGCGGCGCCACTCCGACTTCACGCGGCCCCAGGCGGGGGTCTGCAGGAAGCTGGCCGACTCGCGGGTCTCGAGGAACCCCAGGTGCTCGGCAGGCGTGATCTCCCGCACCCGGATCGGGGCGGAGGTCTCGGCTCGGGGCGCGCTGCGGGTCACGGCGGCGACGTTACAGCCGATCGCGGAGCCAGGCCGCGTCGGCGACGTGCGCCTCGGCGGGGCCCGGGGTCTCCATCACGACCGGCGCGCCGGCGTCGCGCACCACGGCGGCCAGCAGGTCGGGGTCGATGCGCCCGGCGCCGAAGTTGGCGTGCCGGTCGGCGCCCGAGCCGAACTCGTCGCGGCTGTCGTTGGCGTGCACCAGGTCGATGCGTCCGGTGATGGCCAGCACGTCGGCGACCACGGTCTCGAGGGCGTTGCCGCCGGCGTGGGCGTGGCAGGTGTCGAGGCAGAAGCCGACCATGTCGGCACCGTCGGTGCCCTCGATCGCGGCCCACACGCCGGAGATCCGCTCGAGGTAGCGGGTCATCGCGTTGTCCCCGCCGGCGGTGTTCTCGATCAGCAGCGGGACCTTGACGTCGGTCGCCTCGACGGCCTTGCGCCAGTTGTCGAAGCCGATCGACGGGTCGTCGGCCTTGTTGACGTGGCCCCCGTGCACGATGAGGCCCTTCGCGCCGATCTCGGCCGCGGCGTCCATGTGCTGCTGCAGGAGCTTGCGGCTGGGGATCCGGATGCGGTTGTTGGTGGTGGCGACGTTCACGATGTACGGCGCGTGCACGTAGAGCTCGACCCCCGCCTCCGCGGCCTCGTCGCGCAGGCCGGCCGCGCCGCCGGGGTGCTGGATCTCGGGGCCCCGGTAGCCCTGCGGGTCGCCGAGGAACATCTGGACCAGCGGCACCCCGCGCTCACGGGCCTCCCCGACCGGGTCGGCCTGGTCGACGTGGGCACCGATGGCGATCTGCTGGGACTGCGGCGACATGTCCCCAGCCTAGGAGCGGGCACCGACCACGCGCCCCAGGGCCCGGCGCCGGCCTCCTCGCGGTGCTCGGCGGGCGCTTGCCGCGGGCTCGGGGGTTTGTCGGGGGTGGTCCCGGGAACGCTGGCCCCGTGCACCCGCGAGCGGTCCTCCTCCTTCCGGCGCTGGCTGAGCAGCGGCTGGGCGTGGCGAGCGTGCTGCTGCTGGCCGCGCTGGTGCTGCTCGTCGCGGGCCTCCTGCTGCTGCGCCGCCGCTGAGGCCGTGGCGGCCGGACGCTCAGCCGACCAGCAGCAGCCCCAGCGCCACCAGGCACAGCGTCGAGGCGCCGGCCAGGCACAGCGCCGCGAGCCCCGTCCGGGTGCGGGGCGGACCGGCGGAGGAGGACCGCGGCGCAGCGGGCTCGCCGAGCCGGTCGGGCACGTGCGGGGGCCGGGGCTCCTGGTCCCAGGGCGTGCCCGGCGGTACGCCGAGCCGGTGCAGGCGCTCCAGGGCGGCCAGGGCGGTGGGAGGCCGGCGGGCCGGGTCGGGGCTGGTCAGCGCTGCGAGCAGCCCGCCGAGGTCCCCCGGCGCCGGGGTCGCCGGGGTCGGCGGGGCCGGTGGCCCCTGGGGAGCCGGCGGGCGGCCGGTGAGGAGCTGCAGCGCGACCACGCCGGCGGCGTACAGGTCCTGGCGCGGGTCGGGGAGAGCGCCGCCGCGCTGCTCGGGGGCCATGTAGCCGTCGGTGCCGACCGCGCCGGGGTGCCGGGTCAGCCGGGGCTCGTGGAGCAGGGTGGCGACGCCGAAGTCACCCAGGCGCAGGTGCGGCCGGGCACCGCCGGTGGGTTCGAGGAGGAGGTTGGCCGGCTTGACGTCGCGGTGCACGACACCGGCCTCGTGCACGGCGGCCAGGGCGCGCAGCAGCTGGGCCAGGAGCACCCGCACGTAGCTCTCGGGCAGCGGCCCGTGCTCGGCGAGCAGGTCGTCGAGCGAGCCGCCGCGCACCACGTCCATGGTCAGGACGACCAGGTGGTCCTCGGCGGCCCAGCCGGTGGGGGCGACGACGTGGGGGTGCGCGATGCGCACCGACTGCTCGCGCACGAAGCGCAGCAGCATCCCGGCGTCCGCGCGCGTGGCGCCCTGGTCGAGCAGCTTGGCGCCCACCCAGCGCCCGGCCTGGTGGTCCCAGGCCCGCCAGACCGACCCCATCGCGCCCAGGCCGATGCGGTCGGCGAGCTCGTAGCGACCGGCCAGGCGCGCCGGCGGGCTCGTCGGCGGACGCGCCGGTGGCCGGGCCGGCGGGGGGTGCGGCGGACGGGGGTGGCTCACACGGGCTGTCTACCCGCTGCGGGGACCGGCCATGCGGCGTCGTCCACAGCCGGGTTTGGGCCGGCACGCCGGTGCGCTGCTATCTTGCCCTGTCCGAGATCGCACGACCCACCGACGGGTCCGTGTCCTCGGTCCCCGCTCCCACCAGCGCGTCGCTCCGCGGCGTGCCGGGCGCGGGAACGCACAGCCCTCCTGCCACGGAGAGACCGTGGCCGCCGAGTCCAGAGGAGGTGGAGACCGCTATGCGTGCCTACGAAGTGATGGTCATCCTCGACCCCAGCCTCGAAGAGCGGACGATTCAGCCGTCCCTCGAGAAGTACCTCAACGTGATCACCAAGGACGGTGGCACCGTCGAGTCCGTCGACGTCTGGGGACGTCGTCGCCTCGCGTACGAGGTGAAGAAGAACGCCGAGGGCATCTACGCCGTCATCTCGCTGAACGCCGAGCCCGACACGGTCAAGGAGTTCGACCGTCAGCTCGGCCTCAACGAGGCGATCCTGCGCACCAAGGTCATCCGGCCCGACGCGCACTGAGCCCCGGCTCGACGCCTCGGGTCGTCCACTTGTGGATGACCCCTGTCCGATGTCGGCGCGAACGGCCACCATGGTCGCGAACGCTGTCTCGGACGACCGAACAGCACCAGGATCAGCACACCGCTAGGGAGACCTCATGGCAGGCGAGACCGTCATCACGGTGGTCGGCAACCTCGTCGACGACCCGGAGCTGCGCTTCACCCCCTCGGGGGCGGCCGTGGCCAACTTCCGGATCGCGTCGACGCCGCGCACCCTCAACCGCCAGACCAACGAGTGGGAGGACGGCGAAGCGCTGTTCCTGTCCTGCTCGATCTGGCGCCAGGCCGCGGAGAACGTCGCCGAGTCCCTCCAGAAGGGGATGCGCGTCGTGGTCCAGGGCCGCCTCAAGGCCCGGTCCTACGAGACCCGCGAGGGTGAGAAGCGCACCGTGATGGAGCTCGAGGTCGACGAGGTCGGCCCGTCCCTGCGCTACGCGACCGCCAAGGTCGCCCGCACGACCCGACAGGGCGGCGGCGGGGGCTACTCCGGCGGTGGCCAGGGCGGCGGCGGAGGCTACTCCGGCGGCGCCCAGCAGGGCGGAGGCCAGGGCGGTGCCCCGGCCAACGACCCGTGGGCCTCGCCGGCTCCCCAGCAGGGGGGCCAGCAGGGCGGCGGGTTCGGCGGGGGCCAGTCCCGGCCGGCACCGGCCCAGGGCAACGACCCCTGGGGCGCCCCGGGCGTGGGCGAGGAGCCCCCGTTCTGATCGCCGTCTGATCCCGGACCCTCGGTCCAGCACCACCTGTCCAGATCAACCTGACCCATTCCGACCCGGTACCCACTCCGGGGCGGGCTTCTAGAAAGGAAGCACCACAATGGCCAAGGCAGTGATTCGCAAGCCCAAGAAGAAGGTTTGCCAGTTCTGCAAGGAGAAGGCGAGCGGCGTCGACTACAAGGACGCCACCCTGCTCCGCAAGTTCATCTCCGACCGCGGCAAGATCCGCGCGCGTCGGGTGACCGGCAACTGCGTCCAGCACCAGCGCGACGTGGCCATCGCCGTCAAGAACGCCCGCGAGGTGGCCCTGCTGCCCTACACCTCCACCGGTCGCTGAGAGGAGCACGGACGATGAAGCTCATCCTGACCCAGGAGGTCACCGGTCTCGGTGGCCCGGGCGACGTGGTCGAGGTCAAGGACGGCTACGGCCGCAACTACCTCGTGCCCCGTGGCGTGGCCATCCGCTGGACCCGCGGCGGCGAGAAGACCGTCGAGTCGATCAAGGCAGCGCGCACCAGCCGTGCGGTCCGTGGCATCGAGCACGCCGCCGAGATCAAGGCGAAGCTCGAGGCCACGTCGGTCAACGTCGCCGTCAAGGCCGGCGAGGGCGGGCGTCTCTTCGGCGCCGTCACCCCCGCCGACATCGCCTCGGCGCTGACCGAGACGACCGGCGAGGCCGTCGACAAGCGCACGATCGCGGTCAAGAACCCGATCCGTTCGCTCGGCGCCCACGAGGTCTCCGTGCGACTGCACGACGAGGTGTCCGCCACGGTGGCCCTCAACGTCGTCAAGGCCTGAGACCCAGCAGCACCCGCTCCACGCCGACGGGCCCGGACCTCCACTGGAGGTCCGGGCCCGTCGTGCGTCGTCAGGCGGCGCTCAGCGCAGCATGATCGCGTCGAGCTGCACCGGCTTGCCGCGGCTCATCACCCGGAAGGCGATCTTGCCGGTGAACGGCGCGCTCTGCTCGTTGCGCACGACGACGACCTGGCCGCGCTTGGTGGTCTTGCCACCGAGCCTGACCTTGCGCCACGCGCCCCCGGGCGTCTTGTACTTCAGCTTGCCGCTCTTCGGGCCGGTGGTGGCCAGCAGGCGCACCTCGCGGACGTCGACACCGGCGACGGTGAGCTTGGTCTTGTACGCCGACGCCTCGAGGTAGTCGCCGCCGAACGCCTGGCGCGAGGCCCGGGTCTTCCAGCGCCGCCCCGGGGCGACCAGGTCCTCGGGCACCGTGAAGGTGGTGGTGACCGGCGCGGCGGAGGTGTTGCCGGCCCGGTCGGTGACCGAGACGGAGAGGGTCTGGGTGCCGGGGCCGAGGTCGGGGAAGGTGACGTTGTCGTCGCGGCAGGGCACCGCGCGCCCGTCGATGTCGCAGTCGAAGACCAGGGCCGGCTCGTTGCCGTTGATGCGCAGCGTCGGGCTGTCGGTGGTGATCATCGGCCGCTCGGGGGTCAGCCGGTCGAAGGGCGTGTTGAAGATGCTCGCGACCGGACGCTGCGTGTCGACCTTGAAGCTGGTCTCCTCGGGCGTCTGGTCGGTGTCGGGCAGGTCGGTCTCGGCGCCGCCGGTGCCGAGCAGCAGGTTGGTCGGCGAGGTCGCGTCGATGCCACGGTCGGCGGCGTCGTACGCACGCACCCGGAAGGTGTAGGGCGTCTCGACCCCGCCGAGCTGGCGGCGGGTGTCCTCGAGGTCGGAGTAGGTCTGCGGGCTGGCGCAGGGGGTCCAGTCGTCGTCGGCCGGGGCCTCGGGGGTGTTGAAGAACTGGCACTCGAAGGCGATCGGGTCGGCGTCGGCGTCGGTGTGGGCGCCGGTGAAGGTGAAGGTCACCGAGTCACGGGCGATGAAGCCGGCGGTGTTGGCGGCGGGGACGGCGCTCACCGAGGAGGTCACCGGCGCCTCGCTGTCGTCGCAGCGGTCGCCGGGGCCGATCGGGGCGGGGAGCGGGAGCGGCAGCGGCAGCTCGCCGGGCGGGGCCGCCTCGGTGGTGCAGCCGGGGTCGGCCTGGGCGGCGGGCAGGGAGAGCACCGGCAGCAGGGTGCCCACGAGCACGGCCGCGGACAGCGTCGCGCCGCGACGCACGGACGAGGGGACGGTCATCGAGGTTCCTCCGGGGGCTGGCGGGGTCGATGCTTCAACGCCCCGCTGCGCCTGAGGCTACGAACCCCCGGCCGCGTCCGCGGGGCTTCGGCCGAAGTCGCGGGGGGTGCCTCCGGCCCACGGTCGCCGCGCATCGACCAGCAGCATCACGATCACGGCGAGGATCAGCAGGTCGGCCAGCACGAAGGCGAGGGGCTCGAGCCGGTCCAGACCAGCGCCGTAGACGAGCACCGGCAGCACGGCCACGAGCACGGCGACGGTACGTGCCAGCTGCCAGCGCCGCCGGGCCGAGCGGTCGTGGGCGCTCGCGGCCGCGGCCGCCAGCTCGTGGGCCAACAGCACGCTGACCAGGAGGGCCGGCAGGCTCAGCGCCCAGGCGACGGCGGGGTCGACGTCGACCAGCGGCTGGTGCAGCACCGGGAACCACAGCAGCGCCGCCAGCAGGCCCGCGGCCACCGCGAGCCCGACCAGCAGCGGTCGCTGCCGGGTCGCGGTCGCGCCGGGCAGGCGGCGCAGGGCCACGACGACCAGGGCCCAGCCCGCCCAGTCGGCCAGCACGTCGTACCCGCCGACGGGGGCGACCAGCGCGACCAGGAGCAGGCCCGAGGCGACCAGGGAGAGCGGGGCCATGGCGGGGAGCCTACGACTCCGTGCTCGACCGTGGCCGGGCCGGCCCGGGCGTGCCGGCGCCGGTGACGACCCAGGCGTCGCCGCGCTCGCGCAGCACCAGCACGACCATCCGCGAGCCCATGAAGACCGTCGTGTAGGCCACCCACAGCGCGAGCAGCCCGCCCCACGACGCCGCGAGCAGCGCGACGGGCAGGTAGACCAGCAGGGTGACCAGCCCGCCGAGGGCCAGGTAGCGCCCGTCGCCGGCGCCGATGAGCACCCCGTCGAGCACGAAGACGATGCCGGCCACCGGCTGGCCCAGGGCCGCGACCAGCAGCACCGGCACCAGCGCCTCGTGGACGGCGGGGTCGCGGCTGAAGAGCGGGCCCAGCAGCGGGCTGGCCGCGGCGAGCAGCACCCCGGTGACCACCCCGCTGACCACGCCCCAGCGCAGCATCCGGCGGGTCAGCCGCCGGGTGGCCTCGACGTCGCCGGCGCCCAGGGTGCGACCGGTCAGTGCCTGGGCGGCGATCGCGATGGCGTCGAGCACGAAGGCCAGGAAGCCCCACAGCGTCATCGCCAGCTGGTGGGTGGCCAGGTCGACGTCGAGCCCGGCGCCGGGCGCGGCGCCGAGGGTGACGGCGTACGTCGTGGCGAGGATGGCCGCGCGCAGGGTCAGGGTGCGCACCACCAGGGGCACCCCGGCCCGGGCGGCGAGCCGGATGCCGGGCAGGTCGGGGCCCAGCGGCGCGCCCTGGGCGCGGGCGCCGCGCACCACCACGGCGCAGAGCACGGCGGCGCTGAGCACCTGGGCCACGACCGAGCCGATCGCCGAGCCGGCGATGCCCAGGCCGACCGGGTAGACCAGCACGACGTTGAGCACGATGTTGAGCACGTTGCCGCCGACGGCGACGTAGAGCGGGGTCCGGGTGTCGAGCATCCCGCGCAGCACCCCGGTGGCCGCCAGCATCAGCAGGAGCGGGGTGGTGCCGAGGAAGGCGATGCGCAGGTACGTCGTGGCCTGCGCGCTGATCTCGGGGCCGGCACCGAACGCGGCCACGAGCGGGCCGGTGAGCGCGACGCCGGCGACGGTGGTGACCACCCCGATGCCGACCGCGAGCCAGAGCCCGTCGACGCCCTGGGCCAGCGCGCCGCGCAGGTCGCCGGCGCCGAGGCGGCGCGCGACGCTGGCGGTGGTGCCGTAGGCGAGGAAGACGCACAGGCCCACGGCGGTCTGCAGCACGACCGCGGCGATGCCGAGACCGGCCAGCTCGGTGGTGCCGAGCCGGCCCACGACGGCCGCGTCGCCGAGGAGGAACAGCGGCTCGGCGACCAGCGCGAGGAAGGCCGGGACGGCCAGCCGCCAGATCTCGCGGTCGGTGGCCCGGTGCTCGGATGTACCGGGTCGTGGGCTCACCAGCGGATCGTAGGCGCCGGGCGGACCAGACCGGCCGGCGGTCTCTGTCCCGAATTGGGGACAAGTTGTGGAAAGTGCGCTAGCGGAAGCATTGTCGACAAACCTCCGGGGCAGCGACGAGGCGACCGGGAGATGAACGCACCGACCGCGCCACAATTTCTCCTCCACAGGTGGGGATAAGCATCACCGCAGGTCAGAGGGGCAGTGGAGCTCAGATTGACCACTCTTTCCACAGGTGCGTCCCCAGGCAGTGCACACGTCACCGCGTGTCGTCCACGGGTCGGAGGTAGTTATCCCCAGGGCCTGTGGACAACCGGCTTTCCGATGGAGCCGTTGGGCACGTACGGTCACGCGGACGAGGTCCTCGAGACGTCGTGCGGGACCGGTCTGCGAGCGGTCCGGCGCCGGTCTGTCGGTGGCCGGACCTAGCGTCGTGGGACCGGCCCAGCCGGCACGGGGTCGGTCCGGGACCAGGCATGGGAGAGCACGTGAGCATCACCGAGCAGAGCGGTCGCACGGCCGAGGAGCCGCCGTACGAGGACTGGGGCGACGGCCCCGTCTCCTACGCCCCCGGCGAGCGTCCGCGCAGCGGCCCCAACGACCGCACGCCGCCGCAGGACATGGCGGCCGAGCAGTCGGTGCTGGGCTCGATGCTGATCAGCAAGGACGCGATCTCCGAGGTCACCGAGCGCGTCCGGGGCGCCGACTTCTACCGGCCCTCCCACGAGACGATCCACGACGCGATCATCGACCTCTACGGACGCAGCGAGCCCGTCGACATGGTCACCGTCGCCGCCGAGCTGCAGCGCCGCGGCGAGCTGCAGAAGGTGGGCGGCGCGCCCTACCTGCACACGCTGTCGGCCAACGTCCCGATCGCGGCCAACGCCGGCTACTACGCCGAGATCGTGCGCGAGAAGTCGGTGCTGCGCCGCCTGGTCGACGCGGGCACCAAGATCGTGCAGATCGGCTACGCCGGCGAGGGCGAGGTCGACGACATCGTCGACCAGGCCCAGGCCGAGGTCTTCAAGCTCGCCGAGAAGCGCTCCGGCGAGGACTACGCCCCGCTCTCCGACATCATGGACGGCGTCCTCGACGAGATCGAGGCGATCGGCAACCGCGAGTCGGGCATCTACGGCGTGCCCACCGGCTTCGCCGACCTCGACGAGCTGACCAACGGCCTGCACAAGGGCCAGATGATCATCGTCGCGGCGCGTCCGGCCATGGGCAAGTCGACGCTGGCTCTGGACTTCTGCCGCGCGGCGTCGATCCACAACAACCTGACCAGCGTCTTCTTCAGCCTCGAGATGACGCGCTCCGAGATCACGATGCGCCTGCTCTCGGCCGAGGCGAAGGTGCCGCTCAACCACATCCGCAACGGCGCGATGGGCGACGACGACTGGACCAAGCTGGCCCGCAAGATGGGCGAGGTCTCCTCGGCCCCGGTCTTCATCGACGACAGCCCCAACATGACGATGATGGAGATCCGCGCCAAGGCGCGGCGGCTCAAGCAGAAGCACGACCTGCAGCTGATCGTCATCGACTACCTGCAGCTGATGAGCTCGGGCAAGAAGGTCGAGTCGCGCCAGCTGGAGGTCTCGGAGTTCTCCCGCCAGATCAAGCTGCTCGCCAAGGAGCTCGAGGTCCCGATCATCGCGCTCTCGCAGCTCAACCGTGGCTCCGAGCAGCGCGCCGACAAGCGACCGGCGATGAGCGACCTGCGTGAGTCGGGCTGCTTGACCGCCGAGACCCGGCTCCTGCGCGCCGACACCAACGCCGAGATCAGCCTCGGCGAGCTGATGGAGACGGGCGCCGCCGACATCCCGGTCTGGGCGCTCGACGAGCGGCTCAAGCTGGTGCCGCGGACCCTGACGCACGCGTTCCCGAGCGGGACCAAGGCGACGTACCGCGTGACGCTGTCCTCGGGCCGCACCGTGGAGGCCACCGGCAACCACCCCTTCCTGACCTACGACGGCTGGGTGCCGCTCGCCGAGCTGACCGTCGGCTCCCGCGTCGGGTCCGTGCGCCACGTGCCGCCGCCGCTGCAGATCACGCCGCGCGACCCCGACGAGGTCGTGCTGCTCGCGCACCTGCTCGGCGACGGATCCTTCGTGAAGCGCCAGCCGCTGCGCTACGCCAGCATCGACGAGGCGAACCTCGCCGTGGTGGCGGAGGCGGCGCACCGCCGCTTCGGCATCACGGCCGTGCGCGACGACTACCCGGCGGCCCGGGTGACGACGCTGCGGCTCCCGGCGCCGTTCGGGCTGGCGCGTGGTCGGCGCAACCCGATCGCGGCCTGGCTCGACGAGGACGGTCTCTTCGGGCGCCGCAGCCACGAGAAGTTCGTGCCCGACTGGGTCTTCGGCCTCCCCAAGGACCAGGTCGGCCTGTTCCTGCACCACCTGTGGGCCACCGACGGGTGCGTGCACCTCGACGAGAAGCGGCGCATGGGTCGGGTCTACTACGCCTCCACCAGCCGGCGCCTTGCCGACGACGTGGCCCGGCTCCTGGCGCGCTACAACGTCTTCACGCGCATCAAGCGGTCCCGCAAGGCCGGTTACCGCGACGGGTGGCAGGTGCACGTGGTCGGCGCCGAGAACCAGCTGCGCTTCCTCGACGAGATCGGTGTGCACGGTGCCCGCGGCGAGCAGGTCACCCGTCTCGCGTCGGCCCTGCGCGACGTCCGGCCCAACACCAACCTCGACACGGTGCCGCAGGAGGTGTGGGGACGCGTGCGCCAGGAGCTCGCTGAGCGCCAGATGACGCACCGCGAGTTCGCCACCGCCATGGGGACCTCGTTCGGCGGCTCGACCATGTGGAAGCACGCGCCGAGCCGGGAACGGCTGGCCAAGGTGGCCGGCGTCCTCGGCGACGCCGACCTGGAGGTCCTGGCCACCAACGACGTCTACTGGGATGCCATCGCCAGCGTCGAGCCGGTCGGCGAGCAGGCGGTCTACGACGCCACGGTTCTCGGCGTGCACAACTTCGTCGCCAACGGCATCGCGCTGCACAACAGCATCGAGCAGGATGCCGACATGGTGATCCTGCTGCACCGCGAGGACGCCTACGAGAAGGAGTCGACCCGCCCCGGCGAGGCCGACCTGCTCGTGGTCAAGCACCGCAACGGCCCGACCCGCGACATCACCGTCGCCTTCCAGGGCCACTACTCGCGATTCGTCGACATGGCCCACTGAGGGCGGGCGGTACGCACAACCAACTGGCCGCGCACGCCCGGTCTCCATGCTGGGAAGGTCCAGGAGCGCTTCAGGTGAGTCACAACGAACGCCCGCAACCACCACGCCGGCACCTCCTTGTCGGGGTGCCACCTGCTTGGTCCTCGGCTCATGCTCCGACCCGCGGAATGCCGAGGGTCCCGACACCGCGCCGGATGAGGGGCTGGTGGTGAAGGCGGGAACCGGCGGGTTCGCCTTCGAGGCGCCGCGACGCCCTCAGGGCTGGTGGGCGACGTTCGCTTTCCCGCTCTGCAGCTCCTCCGCACAGACGCTGACCCTGAGGGATGCGGACATGGACGTCGAGGTCGCTCCGACCGAGGTCGCCTACCACCTCTTGACCTACGAGGACGACCCCGAGCGGGGCGCCAGGGTGACCCGTGGCGGCTACTTGAAGGGCGTGCCCGAGCAGGTCGAGAGGGGTGGTTCGTCCTACATCAAGTGGGGCGGCAACACGCTCGGGACCGTCAGCGGCCTGGACGACGTCGAGGTGGAGGCCTGCGGCTCCCAGGGGTCCCACGTGTCCCAGTACCTCGCGGTCTCGATGCGTGTGGGCCCGGACGGCGCCGCGGCGAACGCTCTTCGGGTCGCGTACACCGACGGGGGCACGGAGAGGACCTCCGCGCCGACCGACTGGAAGATGGTGGCGTGCGGGCGTCAGGTCGAGTAGACGGCCGGACTGGCAGGACTCTGCTGAGCAGCGACACCGGGACGCTCTGGCAATGTTGAGCCACGGCCGAAGGAGGCAGCATGAACAGCCACGACGCATGGACGACCCGACCGGAGAAGAAGAGCGACCATGCCGCGGTCCGCGCCGTCACCATGGCTGCTTTCGAGACCCGCGACGAAGCCGACCTGGTCGATGCGCTGCGCGCCGACGACGCGTGGATCGACGGGCTCTCGATGGTGACGACCACGCCCGATGGCCGGGTGGTCGGTCATGCGCTCCTCACGCGCTGCTGGGTCGACGACGCCCCGGCCCTGTGCTTGGCTCCGTGCTCGGTGCTGCCCGAGCACCAGCGCACAGGAGCCGGATCTGCGGCCGTCCGGGCCCTGCTGGATGCGGCTCGCGGGGACGAAGGACCCTTCGTGATCGTCCTGGGACATCCCGACTACTACCCACGGTTCGGGTTTCGCCGCGCATCGCTCTTCGACATCAAGCTCTCGATCGACGTACCGGACGACGCGCTCATGGCTCTGAGCCTGCATCCGGACCGCGCCCTCCCGAGTGGCACGGTGAGGTACGCCGCGCCGTTCGGCATCTAGCCCCGCACCTCGCGTCGGGGACGGGGTCGGGGTCGGGGTCGGGGAAGTGTGGAGTCCCGGATCCACCACGTCCATCCGCGACTCCACACTCTTGTGGACCGAGCACGGATACCCTCAGGGGCGTTCGTTCCCCCGCCGCTCACCCCCCGGAGCACCCTCATGCCCCTCACCAGTCCTGCGCGCCCGTTGGCGCTCGCCCTCGCAGCCGCGCTCGCGAGCTCGGTGCTGCTCGCCGCGCCCTCCGCACAGGCCAAGGAGGTCGACGCCTTCCCGACGTACCAGGGGCAGGTCTCCTGCGACCCGGTCGCCAAGCCCGGCGTGCTGGCGGCGCGCCGGCTGCTGCTGGCCAAGTTCGGGGGAGGCAGCGGTGGGATCACGCGGGCCTGCAGCAGCGGCGGGCTCTCGGAGCACAAGGAGGGGCGGGCGTGGGACTGGTCGCTGCGCGCCTCGAAGGCCAAGGACCGGCGCACCGCCCGCCGCGCGACCACGTGGCTGACCCGCGGCGTCAAGGGCGAGGCTGCGGCTCGCGCCCGGCGCCTGGGGGTGATGTACATGATCTGGAACCGCAAGATCTGGCGTGGGTACGACGCCGCCGCGGGCTGGCAGCGCTACGAGGGCCAGGACCCGCACACCGACCACATCCACCTCTCCTTCACCTGGAACGGCGCCACCAGGCGCACCTCGTGGTGGGCCGGCTCGCCGCGTGCCCTCGACCACGGGCCCTGCGCCAAGTGGGTCGGAGAGCTCGCCCCCGCCTGGACCGAGCCCAACCTCTCGCCGTGCCCGACCCCGCTGCGCCGTCCTGTCGCGAACCACCGCGGCATCTACCGCGCCCAGGAGGGCGAGACCCTCGCACGGGTCTCGCGCTGGTTCGACCGGCCCAGCGCCAAGATCCGCCGGTGGAACGGCTGGCCCGCCAAGGGGCGGGTGGACATCGAGCCCGGCCAGAAGGTGCGGGTGCGCCCACGATCCTGACGGCCCGCACGCCCTCGCGGCGTGTCGCGGTGAGGTTCGTCAGGACGGGTGAGGGGGGGTTCGCGCAGACCCGGGCGCGACTAGCATCCGCGGCATGGCCGACTCGTTGCTCGACGTCCTGACCCGCCTGCGGACCTGCGAGTGGATCGACCTGACCCACGCGTTCGGGCCGGGCATCCCGCACTACTTCGCCTTCCCCGACGAGGAGCGCGAGACGCTCTTCCACTTCGACGAGGGCGTCGGGACGGTGGGTACCGGCTTCCTGGCCCACCGCTACACCCACATCGGCCAGTGGGGCACCCACGTCGACCCGCCGGCGCACTTCGCCCGCGGGGGCCGGACCCTCGACGAGCTGCCGGTCACCGAGATGATCCTGCCGCTGGTGGTCGTCGACGTACGCCGCCAGGTGGCCGCCGACGTCGACCACCTCGTCACCCCCGCCGACATCGCGGCCCACGAGCAGCAGCACGGGCGCATCGGGCCCGGGTCCTTCGTGGCGCTGCTGACCGGGTGGGCCACCCGGTGGCCCGACGGCGAGGCGATGGCCAACCGCGACGCCGACGGGACCGCGCACTACCCCGGCTGGGGCGTCGACGCGCTGCGCTTCCTCGTCGAGGAGCGCGAGGTGGCCGCCGTGGGTCACGACACCACCGACACCGACCCCGGCGCCGTGGTCGCCGGCGGCTCCGCCCCGGCCGAGACCTACATCCTGGCCGCCGACAAGTGGCAGGTCGAGCTGCTCGCCGACCTCGACCGGGTGCCGGCCACCGGTGCCCTGGTGGTGGCGACCTGGCCCAAGCCGCGCGAAGGCTCCGGCTTCCCCGCGCGGGTCTTCGCGATCGTCGACCGCCAGGCGGGCGCCCGCCGCTAGCGCGTCGTGACGACCCGGGTGCCGACGGCCTTGTCGTGCCAGCCGCGCTTCTGCGGGTCCTTCGCGAGCAGGATCGCGTTGACGATCTGCGGCAGGTAGCAGAAGAAGTTGAGCAGCGCCAGGATGACCTGGCGTCCGACCGCCTTTCCCCAGCCGGGCACCTGGGCGTCGTCGACGCGCACCACCTTCGTGCCGAGCAGCTTCTTGGCCAGGGTCTGGCCGTAGAGCGCGGTCGGGACGATGTAGTACAGCGCCGAGACGACCAGGCCGGCGAGCATCCCGCGGCCGCCGACCGACATCCCCACCTCGCCGCCCCCGCTGCTGGTGGTGGCGAAGGGGAGCATGACGACAGTGGCGATGATGGCCAGCACGACCACGTCGAGCACAAACCCCCCGATGCGCACCCCGGTGGAGGCGACGTCGCCGACGCCGGCGGGTGCGCCGTACCCGGGTTGCCCGGGCTGTCCGGGCTGTCCGTTGGGGGGCGGGGGGTAGCTGTTGCCGTGCTGCTCGCTCATGGGTCTCTTCCGTCGACGGTGTCACGATGCACCCGGGACCCGGGCGCGCCCAGGCTAGGGGTGCGCGAGACCGTCAGCGACGGCAGCCGGGACGCTCCTATGGATCGTCAAGTGGTCTGAGGGTGTTCGAGTAGTCGGTAAAGGTCTCTGGCTATGTAGCGCTTGAGGCAGCGTTTGATCTCGGGACTTGTCTTGCCCTCGGCGGTGCGCCGGTCGCGGTAGTCGCGGGTTGGCTGGTGGCAGGCCATGCGGGTGACGGTCACGGTGTGCAGGGCCCGGTTCAGCTGCCGGTCGCCGTAGGGGTTGAGCCGGTAGCGGGTGGTGGTCTGGCCGCTGTTGGCCGGGATGGGCGCGACACCAGCGAGCATCGCGAAGGCGGCCTCGGAGTGGATCCGCCCTGGGTGGGACCAGGCGCACAGCACCACCGCGGCCACGATCGGTCCGACCCCGAGCTGGGCGAGCAGATCGGGTCGCCAGGACCGGACGATCGCCACGATCGCGCGTTGGTGCTCTGCGGCCTCCTTGCTCAGCTCTTGTGAGCGCTTAGCCAGGGTCCGGAGCATGGCGGCGGTGGTGGTGGTCTCGGTGTCCCACGAGGCGTGCATGCGCAGCGCGGCGGCGGTCCTGACCATCGCCGGCAGCTTCTGGCCGCGGAACCGGGCACGGAGGGGTTCGGGCGCGGCGATGACCAGGCTGAACAGCTGGCGCTGAGCAACGGTGGCGCCCTCGACTGCCGAGCGCCGGGTCGCCAACAACACCGACAACGCTTGCCGGTCACCGCCACGACGAGGGGTGCCGAGCCGGGGACGCGCCAGGGCCTCCCGGGCTGCCCGGACCGCGTCCAGCGGGTCGGACTTGGCGCCGTTGCGACGCTTGGCCCGTTCGGGGCGATCGAGCTCGATCACGAACTCCTCACCGCGCTGCAGGTGCCTGGTGAGCCCGGCGCCGTGGCCGCCGGTGCCCTCGATCGCCCAGGCGCGTAGCGGGTGCTCCTCAGCGAACTCCACGAGCTCGTCGTACCCCTGTGCGGTGGTCTCGACCGTGATCTCCTCGATCACCGCGCCGGTGTGTGCATCGATTGCGGCCGCCGAGTGAGTGTGGACGTGGGTATCGACACCGATGACGACATCGACGACATCGACGACATCGACGACATCAGTCAGACTGGTCATGCGTTCTCTCCTTGCCATGGACGGGGACGTGGTTCCGGTCCAGGGCGGAGATTCGGCAGGACTGTGACGGGACACGCCGGCGCGGTAACGCCGGCGGTCAAGCTCCTGATCAGGCCAGCTACTCCGACCGGGCCGGGGCCGGCAACCACGAACGGACAAGTCCTGGCGAAGGCACAAGGCCAGTCAGAGCATGGGTCACGTCCGTGGTCACCGACCACAGCCCAGCAGCATCAGGCTGCGAAGGGAATCCTCACAGTCAGCGCACGTGGCGCAGGGCCTCCTCGATCGGGGAGTCACCGTCGTTGAAGGGGATCTTCAGCCCGGCCACGGCCGAGGGGTCGGAGCCGACGACCGTGCGGATCACCTCGGCCACGTTGCCGCGCGAGACCTGACCCGCGTCGTTGGCGTGCACGTCGATCTTGCGGGTCGTCGGGCCCTCGGTCAGCCCGCTGGGCTGCAGGATCGTCCACTTCAGGGCCGACTCCTCGAGGTGCGCGTCGGCCTGGGTCTTGGCCTCGGCGTAGGCGAAGAAGTCGTTGTCGGGCGGGACGCCGTGGTCGGGTCCGGCGCCGAAGTAGGAGACCATCACGTAGCGCTCGGCGCCCGCAGCGGCGGCGGCGTCCATCGATCGGATCGCGGCGTCGCGGTCGAGGGCGTAGGTGTTCTCGGGCGACCCGCCACCGGCCCCGGCCGACCACACGACGACGTCGTGGCCGCGCAGCAGCTCCTCGAGCTCGTTCTTCTGCATCGACGCCACGTCGGCGATCGCGGGCTCCGCGCCCAGCTTGGTGATCGTCGTGGACTGGTCGGGGTCGCGGATCACCGACGTGACCTCGTGGCCGTCCTCGACCAGCAGCGGCGTCGCCTTGCGGGCCACCTTGCCGTGTCCTCCGATGATGATGATGCGCGTCATGCGTCCTCCTCGCCGATCGTGGGGGACGGGCCGCGGTCCGCGACCCGACACCGAGCCCAACCTCGGGCCCGGCCTCGATTGTTCCGGGCCGGGCGGGTCGCCAGCACACCCGGACGTGTCGGTGCGGCCCGCGTGGTGTGCTCTGATGAGCCCGACCGAGAGGAGCGCCGATGCCGACGCTGAGCCAGGACGGTGCGCTGTGGACGCTGCACCTGGGTGACGACGAGAACCGCTTCACCCCCGCCTTCCTCGACGAGGCGGACGGCCTCCTCGGCGACCTGGCCGCCTCGGGCGAGCCGGCCGCGCTGATCACCACGGGTGGGGGCAGGTTCTACTCCAACGGCCTCGACCTGGAGTGGCTCGGCGCCCACCCCGAGCGCCTGGGCGAGTACGTCGCGCGGGTGCAGCAGCTCTTCGAGCGGGTGCTGACCCTGCCGGTGCCGACCGTGGCCGCGGTCAACGGCCACGCCTTCGGCGCCGGCGCGATGCTGGCGCTGGCCCACGACCACCGGGTGATGCGCGAGGACCGCGGCTACGTCTGCCTGCCCGAGGTCGACATCCAGATCCCCTTCAGCCCCGGCATGAACGCCCTGGTCATGTCGAAGCTCAGCCCCCGCGCCGCGGTCGACTCGATGACGACCGGGCACCGCTTCCCCGCCGCCGAGGCGCTGGCGGCCGGGATCGTCGACGCCACCGCGAGCCTCGAGGCCCTGCCCGGGGCGGCCGCCGCACGGGTGCAGCACCTGGCCGGCAAGGACCGCGCCACGCTGGGCACCATCAAGCAGCGCATGTACGCCGACGTGGTCGCCGCCCTGCGCCTGCCCGAGGCCTGAGCGGGCCTCAGCTGTTCCCGAGCGCCGCGGCCTCGGCCACGGTGCCGACCACGGCGGGACGGATCCCGTCGCCGCAGTCGGGGTCGGGCAGCGTCGACTCGGGGTCGACGATCGTGACCCGGCAGCCCTCCAGGTGCAGGCGGCGCACGGTCTCGAGCAGCATCCGCCGCGCCGCCTCGTTGATCGAGTGCACCCGGGTCAGGTCGAGCACGACAGCATCGGAGAGCGCCCCGTCGGTATCGGCGTCGGCGAGGTCGCGCACCAGCCGCTCGGCGCCCGCGAACTGCAGGGAGCCGTGCAGGGCGAAGACCATCGCGGCGCTGCCGTCGACGTACTGCACCGTGTGGGTGCGGCGGATCGTCGAGCGCGCCGGCTGCGGGGGGTCCATCATGTGCAGGCCCATGTCGGCCGAGAGCCGCCTGCAGACCTCGACGCCGCGCACGCTGGAGCCGTGCGGGTCCAGGCGGGGCGAGAACGCCGCGATGCCGAGCTGGCCCGGCAGCGCACCGATGATGCCGCCGGAGACCCCGCTCTTGGCCGGGAAGCCCACGGTCGAGATCCAGTCGCCGGCCGAGTCGTACATGCCGCAGGTGGCCATCACGCTCATCACCTGGCGCGCCACCCACTCCTCGACGACCCGCTCCTCGCTGAGCGGGTGCACCCCGCCGTTGGCCAGGGTCGCGGCCATCAGGGCCAGGTCGCGGGTGGTCACCCGCACCGAGCACTGCCGGGTGTAGGCCGCCACCACGTCCTCGGGGTCCTCGACGATCGAGTCGCGGCTGCGCAGCATGTTGGCGATCGCGTAGTTGCGGAAGGCCGTCTCGCTCTCGGAGGCGTACGCCGCCTCGTCGACGCCCAGGGGTCGTCCGGCGAAGGCGGAGAGCCCGGCCAGCACCTGCTCGCAGCGCGCCTGGGGGTCACCGGCGTCGCCGACCATGGTGTGCACCACGATCGCGCCGGCGTTGATCATCGGGTTGAGCGGGCGCCCGGAGCCCTTCTCGAGCGACAGCTCGTTGAACGCCTCGCCGGACGGCTCGACGTCGACCTGGTCGAGCACGGCGTCGAGGCCGCGCTGCTGCAGGGCCAGGGCGTAGACGAACGGCTTCGAGATCGACTGGATCGTGAAGCCCGCGTCGCAGTCGCCCGCCTCGTAGACCGCGCCGTCGACGGTCGCCAGCACCACGCCGAGCTGCTCGGGCTCGACCTGCGCGAGCTCGGGGATGTAGTCGGCGACGGCGCCGCTGGCGTCGGCGGCGCACGCGGCGAGGACCTCGGCGAGGTAGTCCGGGATGGGGGTCTCCACCTGGGCAGGATGCCGTCTGCGGCGCGCGCCCCGTGAATCGGTGGTGGGATGGGGGCATGGACGCCACCGCAGCCCTCGCCCGCTGGCACGCCGTCGCCGAGGCCGGCGACGTCACCGCCCTGCCCGGCCTCGTGGCCCCCGACGCCGTCTTCCGCTCACCGGCGGTGCACACGCCGCAGGAGGGCCGCGAGAAGGTCGTGGGCTACCTCAGCGCGGCCTTCACGGTGCTCGGCCCGGGGCTGCGCTACCACCGCGAGTGGGTCGGCGAGGACTCAGCGGTGCTGGAGTTCAGCACCGTCGTGGGTGGCAAGCAGGTGCAGGGCGTCGACATGATCACCTGGGACGAGTCCGGCCTGGTCGTCGACTTCACCGTGATGGTGCGCCCGCTGCAGGGGCTGCACGCGGTGGTGGAGGAGATGGGCGCCGAGCTGCTGCGCATGCTCGAGGCCGCCGGCGACTGAGCTCCCGGCCGGCAAAGCGTCAGCGGCGTACCCACGCCTGCACGGCGCGGTAGACCGGCTTGGGCCGCAGGCCGTGGGTCATCAGCCCGTAGCCCTTCATGTGCCGGCCCGCGTCGGTGCGGGCGCGCTCGTTGTAGAGGAACGCCTTGCGCACGAACGGGAAGCGGCTGCGCAGCGCCTCGAGCGCGGCGACGGTGAAGGTGGCCTGCTGGCGCTCGCTGACCCCGCGCTCCCAGGGCTGCTCGTCGCCGCGGTCGCGGTGGGAGGACCAGCCGAACTCGGTCACCCACACCGGTCGCCGGTCGCCGTGGCGGTGCATCAGCGCGCGCACCTGCGCCAGGTGGGAGAACTCCCACTCGGCCTCGCCCGAGCCCGACAGCGGGCCGGTGTCGGACGGCGACTGGTAGGGGTGGGTGGCCATCACGTCGAAGCAGGCGCCGGCACCGGCGTCGTAGGCGGCCTCGATCCAGTCGGAGTCGTTGTGCATGGTGCCGCCGAAGACGAGGTCGGCACCGGTCGCAGACGAGGCGCGCAGTGCGTCGTGGGCGGCGCACAGCAGGTCGGCGTACGCCGCCGGGTCGGCGCCGGCGAGGAAGTCCGCGCTGTTGGGCTCGTTCCAGACCTCCCAGGCGCGCACCTGCCCGCGCCAGCGCTCCGCGGCCCAGGCCAGCGCCTTCGCGTAGTCACGGGGGTCCGCGGGCAGGGAGCGCGAGCCGGCCTCGGGGGCGGCCCAGTCGGGGGTCAGCCAGAAGGTGGCCAGCACCTTGAGCCCGCGCTCGGAGGCCATGTCGACCACCCGGTCGACGAAGCGCACCCCCCAGCCCTGCGGGTCGATGCGGCCACGCTCGGGCTGGATCATCGCCCACGACATGTCCAGGCGCACCCAGCCCGCGCCCATGTCGACCAGCCGGTCGAGCACCGTGGCGCGCTCGGCGTCGGTGTAGGAGGTCCACAGGCCGTGGAACTGCACCCCCACCGCCGGCCCGCGCGCGGCGCGCCGGCGCTGCGCGGCGTCGTACGACGCCGCGGTGCCCGAGACGGTGGACGCCGAGGAGGCCGGGGCCGAGGTCGGGACCGGGCCGGGGGCGGGACCGGCCGTGGCGGGCAGCCCGGCGGCGAGCAGGCCGACGCCGAGGGCGGCAGCGGCGAGGCGGTGCGTGGCGCGGGGGCGCGACGCTGCGGGCGAAGGACGCACGAGCGGTCTCCAAGGGGGTGGGGGAGAGCGCAGTCTGACCGGCGCCGGCGACCGGGCGCCTCCACCGATCGGTCAGTCGTGGACCACCGGCTGAGGTCAGGCCCGCGGGTCGGGCGGCAGCAGCACCCGCACCGTCGTGCCCTGGCCGGGGGTGGACTCCAAGGAGATGCGGCCACCGTGGCGCTGCACCCGCCGGGTGATCGCCAGGCCCAGGCCGCTTCCGGGCACCTCGACGTCGCCGGTCTGCGGCGCGCGCGTGAACTCGTCGAAGATGCTCGGCTGGTCGGCGAGGGGGATGCCCTGGCCGGTGTCGGCGCAGGTCAGCTCGACGCCGTCGTCGTGGGTGGCCAGCCCGAGGCGCACCGAGCCGCCGGCCGGGGTGTACTTCAGGGCGTTGCTGAGCAGGTTGGAGACCACCATGGCCAGCTCGGGCGCGTCGCCGGTGGTGCGGTGCGGCCGGTCGGCGCCCTCGAGGCTCAGCGAGATCTCGCCGCGCTCGGCCTGCACCGCGGCCAGCTCGTGGGCCTCGCGCACCAGCTCGGAGAGGTCGACGCTCTCGTGCGCCTGCTGCTGCTGGGGGTCGCTGACCCGGGCCAGGGTCAGCAGGCTGGCCACCAGCGACTCCATCCGGCGCGCGGCCCGGCTGATGGAGGTGACGCTGCGGCCCAGCTGCGGCGCCGACGGCGCGGCGTCCTGGAGGATCTCGACGTGCCCGAGGATCGAGGTGAGGGGGTTCTTCAGCTCGTGGGTCACGGCCGCGTTGACCTGCTCGCGGTAGCGGCTGGACTCCCGCAGCCCCGCGGCCAGCTCGTGCTCGCGCTCGAGGGCCCGGGCGCGGTGGATGGCCAGCCCGGCGTGCACGGCGTACATCTCGAGCACCTGGCGGGCCAGCTCGTCGGGCCGGCGCCCGTCGATGGGCAGGTCGACGCCGAGCACCCCGACCAGCGCGCCGTCGGGGCCCTGCAGCGGCGCGTAGAGCGCGTCCATCGGGTGCCAGGCGTCGGGGCCCTCGATCGGCTCGAGGTCGGGCACCCAGGTGCTCTGCCCGTCGGCGGGCAGCCGGTCGTGGGGCACGAAGCGCAGCAGCCCCCACTCGTCGGCGAGCTCGAACTCGTCGAGGATCTCCTGCACGGGCATCCGGCGCCCGGCCATGGAGCGCTGCGCGTCCTCGTCGCCGGCCACCGCGAGCACCTCGAGGACGCCGTCGTCGTCGAGGTAGTTGACCACCGCCATCTGGAAGCCCAGCACGTCGACGACGCCCTGCACCACGCTCTGCAGCAGCCCGCGGAGCGTCTCCTCGCTGCTGATGGAGGTCAGCAGGGCGTGCAGCTCGCGCAGCATCACCACCTCGCGGGGCACCCCGGGGTCCGGGCGCGTGGCCGGGCTCACGAGGTCACCTCGGCGAGGTGCACCACGGCGTCGCCCGAGCTGACGAGCGGGGCCTCGGTGCGGCCGACGACGATG
Source organism: Nocardioides salarius (assembly GCF_016907435.1). Lineage (NCBI taxonomy): Bacteria > Bacillati > Actinomycetota > Actinomycetes > Propionibacteriales > Nocardioidaceae > Nocardioides > Nocardioides salarius. The sequence continues at coordinate 2,209,060 of NZ_JAFBBZ010000001.1, forward strand.
CCGTCGCGGTCGGCGTGCACCAGCCGCACCCGCTTGCCGAAGGAGTCGAAGAGGCCGCCGAGGCGCTCGCCCTTCTCCACCCGCTGGCCCAGCTCGGCCTCGAGGTGCAGCATCCCGGTGCCCCGGGCGCGCACCCAGCCGCTGCGCCAGCTCTCCAGGCTGGGCGTCGGTGGCTCCTCCTCGACCGGCTCGGTCATCTCCAGCGCCGCGAGCACACGTCGTACGCCGCGCACGCCGGCGTCGACCGCCCACGAGTCCATCCGCCAGGCCTCGCCGGCCTCGTAGAGCAGCACCTTGGCTCCCTCCTCGCGGGCGGCGTGGCGCAGCGAGCCGTCGCGCAGCCGCGCGTGCATCATCACCGGCGCGGCGAACGCCTCGGCCAGCCGGCGGGTCTCGGGGTCCTCGAGGTCGGTGCGGATCTGCGGCAGGTTGGTGCGCCGGTCGGAGCCGGTGTGCAGGTCGATGCCCACCGAGCACTTGGCCACGACCTCGGTCATCATCAGGTGCGCGATCCGCCCGGCGAGCGAGCCGCGGGCCGAGCCGGGGAAGGAGCGGTTGAGGTCGCGACGGTCGGGCAGGTAGCGGCTGCCGGTCATGAAGCCGAGGACGTTGACGATCGGCACCGCGATCAGGGTGCCGCGCAGGGTGCGGGGGTCGAGGTCGGCGAGCACCTGGCGCACCACCTCGACGCCTACGGCCTCGTCGCCGTGGATGGCGGCGTCGATCCACACGGTGGGGCCGTCCTCGCGCCCGTGCACGACCCGCACGGGCAGGTCGACCTCGGCGCCGGTCACCAGGCGGGTGATCGGCAGCGACAGCGACTGGCGCCGGCCCGGCCGCACCCGCACGGGTCCGATCTCGAAGGAGGGGCGGGCCACGTCAGCGACCCCGGTTGCGGCGTCGGGTGGCCACGGGCGGGCGGGCACCGAGGTAGGAGCGCCCGGGGTCGACGACGAAGCCCTGGCGCAGCGCCTCGCGACCCACGAGCATCCGGAAGCCCATCTCGTCGCGGCGGCTCAGGCTCATCTCGACGCTCACCGTGCGCCCGACCAGGGTGATCGCCATCGGCACCACGTAGCGCTCCTCGACGTGCCCCGACGACGAGCGCACCTCGCGCACGTCGAGCACCGGGCTCTCGACGACCACGGCGTCCTCGTCGGTGGCCTGCCAGGGGTGCACCGAGTAGCGCACCATCCGCTGGCCGTCACGCCCGAAGCCCTCGAGGTCGAAGGCGTGGATCGCGGAGGTCCGCGCGCCCGTGTCGAGCTTGGCCTTGATCCACTCGACGCCGGCGTCGGGCAGGCTCACCCACTCGCGCCAGCCTGCGAGGGTGTAGGAAAGATCCGTCTCCACCGTCGCCTCTCAGTCTGGGTACCCATGAAACTCGCGATCCTGTCCCGCGCGCCCCGGTCGTACAGTACGCAGCGACTGCGCACGGCCGCCCTCGACCGGGGTCACGAGGTCAAGGTCCTCAACACGCTGCGCTTCGGCATCGACCTGTCGGGCGACGAGCCCGACCTGCAGTTCCGGGGCAAGCGGCTCTCCCACTACGACGCGGTCCTGCCGCGCATCGGCAACTCCATCACCTACTTCGGCACCGCGGTGGTGCGCCAGTTCGAGCAGATGGACGTCTACACGCCCAACACCTCGTGGGGGATCACCAACTCGCGCGACAAGCTGCGCGCCACCCAGATCCTCTCGCGCCACCACATCGGGATGCCGGCCACGACGTTCGTGCGCGACCGCGCCGACGTGATCGCGGCGATCGAGCGGGTCGGCGGAGCGCCCGTGGTGATCAAGCTGCTGGAGGGCACCCAGGGCATCGGCGTGATCCTGGCGCCGACCATCAAGGTGGCCGAGGCGATCATCGAGACGCTGCACAGCACCCGCCAGAACGTGCTGATCCAGCGCTTCGTCAGCGAGAGCAAGGGCCGCGACATCCGGGCGCTGGTCGTCGGCGACCGGGTGGTGGCCGCGATGCGCCGGGTCGCGCAGGGCGACGAGTTCCGCTCCAACGTGCACCGCGGCGGCACCGTCGAGGCGGTGACCCTCGACGAGGACTACGAGCGCGCCGCGGTGCGTGCCGCGCAGATCATGGGCCTGCGGGTGGCCGGCGTCGACATGCTCGAGGGCAACGAGGGCCCGCTGGTGATGGAGGTCAACTCCTCCCCGGGCCTCGAGGGCATCGAGCGCGCCACCGACCTCGACATCGCCGGCTCGATCATCGACCACATCGACAACCAGGTCGCCTTCCCCGAGATCGACGTGCGCCAGCGCCTGACCGTCTCGACCGGGTACGGCGTCGCGGAGATCGCGGTGCAGGCCGCCTCCGACCTGGTCGGCAAGACGCTGGGCGAGTCGGGGCTGCGCGAGCGCGACATCTCCGCGCTGACCCTGCAGCGCGGCACCAGCGTGATCCCCAACCCGCACAGCCGCCACGTGCTCGAGGCCGGCGACCGGCTGCTGTGCTTCGGCAAGCTCGAGGAGATGCGTTCGATGATCCCGGGCCGGCGCCGTCGTACCCGCAAGGTCAAGAAGCTGCCCGCCGAGCCCATCCACGAGGCCTGAGCCCGGGTAGGACAGGCTGGGGGCATGCACTACGTCGGCGTCGACCTCGCCTGGGGCGAGCGCGCCCCCACGGGCATCGCCGTGCTCGACCCCGACGCGCGGCTGGTGCACGTCTCGGCGCAGCGCAGCGACGAGGAGGTCGTGGCCGCGATCGAGGGCGTCGTGGCGGCCGGGGCCTGCCTGGTCTCGATCGACGCGCCGCTGATCGTGCGCAACCCCAGCGGCAACCGGGGCTGCGAGGCGGCGCTCAACAAGGACTTCGCGCGCTTCGACGCCGGCGCCCACCCGGCCAACACCGGCAAGCCCGAGTTCAAGGAGACCCCTCGGGGCGCCCGCGTCGCGGGCCTGCTGGGCCTCGACCTCAACCCGCGCTCGGGGCGCCAGCGCCGGGCGATCGAGGTCTACCCGCACCCGGCGACGGTCTCGCTGTTCCGCCTGGGCCGCACCCTGAAGTACAAGAACAAGCCCGGTCGCGACCTCGAGAGCCTGCGCAGCGAGCTGCTGGCGCTGATGGGCTACCTCGAGACCGTGGTGGTCACCGCCGGCGAGCCCTGGGCGCGGTTGCGCGACGCCGTCGAGAGCGCCACCCGCAAGAGCGAGCTGCGGGTCGTCGAGGACCAGGTCGACGCGGTCGTCTGCGCCTACGTCGGGCTCTTCGCCGACACCCACCCCGAGGCCACCACGACGTACGTCGGCCCCGACGGCGGCTGGGAGGACGGCTACGTCGTGGTGCCCACGCTGCCCGACGACCTCGAGCCCAGCCCGCGGCGGGCCCGCCCGCGCGCCGACCCGGTGCAGGCCGCCACCCAGGCGTACGCCGCGCGCCTGCCGCAGCTGCGCGACGCCGGGGAGCGCTACGTGCAGCTGGTGCAGTCGATCCTCGACGAGGCCGGCATCAACTACCTGTCGGTGACCGGGCGCACCAAGTCGGTCGCCTCCTTCGCCGCCAAGGCCGCGCGCACCGCCGACGGGCGCCCCGGTGGCAAGCCGCTCTACCGCGACCCGCTCGTCGAGGTCACCGACCAGCTCGGGGTCCGGGTCATCACCTACGTGCAGCGCGACGTCGAGACCGTCGCCGACCTGCTCGGCGACCAGCTGGTCGTCCACGACGACCGCGACATGGGCCGCGAGACCGCCAGCGAGGGCCGCTTCGGCTACGCCAGCCGGCACCAGGTCATCGGCCTCGACGCCGCCCGCGAGGGCGACCCGGCGTGGGCGCCGCTGCGCGGCCTGGTCGCCTCGGTGCAGATCCGCACCGTGCTGCAGCACGCGTGGGCCGAGTTCGAGCACGACATCCGCTACAAGGGTGTGGTGCCCGAGGAGCACGCCCGCGACTTCGACCGCCGCTTCACCCTGGCCGCGGGCCTCCTCGAGCTGGCCGACCGCGAGTTCGCCACGATCCGCGACCGGCTGCAGGCCACCGACCCGCGCACCGACGAGCCGGTCGCCCCCGACGCCGACCCCCGCCTCGACCCGCGCGAGCTGGCCGCCTTCCTCGCCGGGCAGTACGCCGACGCCGGCTGGTCGCGCACCGACCACTACGCCTGGATCTCCGGGCTGCTGCTCGAGCTCGGCGTCACCAGCCTCGGCGAGCTCTCCGAGGTGCTGGTGGCCGTCGACGAGACCGAGATCAACGCCCGGATGGACTACCGCTACCCGCCCGGTGCGGTGCGCCGGCTCGACGACGCCCTGCTGGCGTCGTACGCCCAGGCCTACGTCGACCTGCACGGCAACGCCCACCGCGTCGACCTGCTGCGGGCGCGGCTGGCCAAGCTCACCGGCTGAGGGGCCGGCGCGGGAGTTTCATCGGGCGCCCGATGAAACTCCTGCCGGGACGATGAAGCTTTGTCGTCCCGGCAGGAGTTTCGTGGTGGTGACCGCGGTGGCGGCAGGGTGCGCCGGCGGGGTCAGACCCGCACCAGCACCTCGTCGAGCGGCTTGCGCTCCAGCGCCGGCACCCGGGCGTCCTCGGCCGGGTGGCCCACGGCCACGACGACGAAGCCGCGCTCCTCGGGCGGGCGGCCCAGCACCTCGGCGAGGAAGCGCATCGGGCTCGGGGTGTGGGTCAGCGTGGCCAGGCCGGCCTGGTGCAGGGCGGCGAGCAGGAAGCCGACGGCGATGCCGCACGACTCCTTGACGTAGTAGGGCTTGGGCGAGCCGGGTCCCGCGTGCACCTCGAAGACCACCACGAGCGCGGCGGCGTCGGTCAGGAACGGCTTGCTGGCGTCGGTGCCCAGCGGGGCGAGGGCGTCGAGCCACTCCTCCGAGGCGCGGCGCTCGTAGAACTCGCGCTCCTCGGCCTCGGCCGCCTCGCGCAGCCGACGGCGTACGACGGGGTCGGTGACCAGCACGAAGCGCCACGGCTGCACGTGCGCACCGCTCGGCGCGGTGGCCGCGGCCCGCACGGCGTCCTCGAGGACGCCCTCGGCGACCGGGCGCGAGGAGAAGTCGCGCACCGTACGCCGGCGGGCCAGGTCGTCGGCGAAGGCCGAGACCCGCGCGCGGGCCTCGTCGTCGGGCAGGGACAGCTGGGGGGCGGGCACGCTCTCGGGCACGGACCAAGCCTCGCAGAGCCCGCGACCGTGCGGGCTCAGTCGTCGTCGAAGCGCAGCCCGGCGGCCTGCGCGGCACGGTCGGCCAGCTCGGTGCCCGCGCCGTCGTAGAGCTGGAAGCCGGTCGAGGCGCCCAGGGTGCGCGCCTGGCGCAGGTCGGCGTCGTACTGGGTGACGATGGCGACGGTGCCGGCGAAGCCGCTCGAGCGCAGCAGCTGCAGCGCGTCGAGGTTGTTGCCGTGGAAGGGCATCGCCAGCAGCACCATCCGCACGTCGCCGGTGCGCAGCCGCTCGTAGAACTCCGGGTCGGTGGCGTCACCCTCGACGACGTCGACGCCCTCCTCGACCAGCCGGGCCACCCGCTCGCCCGAGCTCTCGACGCCGACGACGCCGAGGCCGTGCAGCTGCTCGAGCCGCTCGTAGGCCGAGCGGCCGACGCGGCCCATCCCGAGCACGACCGCCTCGGCGTGGCCCACGTCGAGGGGGCGGTCCTCGGGGTGCAGGCGGTGCGCGGGCCGCTCGGGCACGAGGTGCGAGAGCAGGCCGACCAGGTACTCCGGGCGGCGTCCGACCGCCGTGCCGACGACGAAGCTGGCCGCGATCGCGGTCGCCAGGGTGACCACCCACTCCTCGCCCAGCACCTCGGCGGACGAGGCGACGGCCACGATCAGCCCGAACTCGGAGAAGTTCGCCAGGCTCGACCCGGCCAGCACCGCCGTACGCCGCCGCAGCCCGGTCAGGCCGAGCAGCACCGCGAAGCCGACGGCCTTGAGCGGCAGCAGCACCAGCACCAGCAGCAGGGCGACCAGCAGGTGTTCGACGCTGGGCAGGGCGCCGATGCCGATGGAGACGAAGAACCCGACCAGCAGCAGGTCCTTGAGCGTGAAGAGGCTCTTGGCGAGGCTGTCGGCGCCCGGGCGCCCGGCCAGCAGCATCCCCACCACCAGCGCGCCGAGGTCGCCCTTGAGGCCCACGGCGTCGAAGAGCGCGTAGCCCGGCACCAGCGCCAGCACCAGGCCGAAGAGCGGGCGCAGCTCGTCGTGGCCCAGGCGCGCCAGCACCGTGCGCAGCACCCACGCGCCCGGCAGCAGCAGCAGCACCAGCACGGCGTACGGGCTGGGCGGCTCGCCGGCCGACGCGCCGAGGTAGACCACCGCGGCGAGGTCCTGCACGATCAGCACCCCGATCGCGGTGCGCCCGCCCAGCGAGCGCGAGCCGCTGCGCTCCTCGAGCGTCTTGACCACGAAGACCGTGCTCGAGAAGGACAGGGCGAAGCCGACCAGCACCCACGTGCGCCAGTCGCTGCCCTCCAGCAGCGTCACGCCGGCCAGGGCCACCAGCGCCACGACCCCGGCCCCCAGCAGGGTCGAGCCGACCATGTGGGCGGTGGCGGTGGCCCAGACCTGGCGCTCGGCCAGCTGGCGCAGGTCGATCTTGAGCCCCACCCCGAAGAGCAGCAGCGTCACGCCCAGGTCGGCCACCACGTCGAGCGCGGGCACCGACTCGACCCCGGCGACGTTGAGCACGAAGCCCGCGACGAGGAAGCCCATCAGCGGTGGCAGGCGCACCACGGCGGCGGCCATGCCGCCCAGCAGCGCCACGACCAGGATCGCCGTCATGTCCTCCATGGGGTTCCTCCTGAGCTCACCGACGATCCTCCCAGCCCTGCGCCCGGCTCACCCCACGAGGGTGGTGCGGCCTGTCAGGCTGGAGAGATGACTCGCCGCGTACGCCGCTCCCGCGCCGCCCCGGCGCCCGCTCCGGCCATCGCACTGGCCCTGGTGATGGGCCTGGCGCTGGCCGGGTGCGGCGACGACCCCGAGCCGGGCGAGCGCGCCAACGCACCCAGCGAGGCGACCCGCACCGCCGGCCCCGGCGACGACGTCGACGCCGGCGACCCGGTCGCGCTGGACAGCCGCACGGTCACCACCGGGCTCACCAGCCCCTGGGGCCTGAGCGCGACCTCGCAGGAGGCCGTGCTGCTCAGCGAGCGCGACACCGGACGGATCCTGCGCGTGGACCCCGGGTCAGGCGAGCGCAAGGAGCTGCGGGCCCTGCCCGACGTCGTCCCCGGCGGCGAGGCTGGCCTGCTCGGTCTGGCGCTGACCCCCGACGAGTCGGCGCTGCTGGCCTACTACACCGTCGAGGAGTCCAGCCGGATCGTCTCGATGCCCTGGGACGGGCAGAGCCTCGGCGAGCCCGAGGTGCTGCTCGAGGGGATCCCCGGCGGCGCGGGTTACCACCAGGGCGGCGCCCTCCTGGTCGGCCCCGACGACCTCCTCTACGTCGGCACCGGCGACAACGGCGTGCCGGAGTCGGCCCAGGACCGCGGGTCGCTGTCGGGCAAGGTGCTGCGGCTGACCCTCGACGGGCAGCCGGCCCCCGGCAACCCCTTCGACGACGAGGTCTACAGCTATGGCCACCGCAACGTGCAGGGACTCGCCTTCGACGACGAGGGCCGGCTGTGGGCCTCGGAGTTCGGCGCCAACGCCTGGGACGAGCTGAACCTGATCGAGGCGGGGGGCGACTACGGCTGGCCGCAGGTCGAGGGCAGCGGCGGCGGGGAGGGCCAGACCGACCCTGTCGTCGTCTGGCGCACCGAGGACGCCTCGCCCTCGGGCCTGGCCCACTGGGACGGGTCGTTGTGGATGGCGGCGCTGCGCGGGGAGCGGCTCTGGGAGATCCCGTTGGGGGACGGCGACGCGCCCGTCGAGCAGCCCGTCGGCCACCTCGCCGGCGAGCTGGGTCGCCTGCGCAGCGTCCTGGCTCTGCCCGGCTCCGACGGCCTGCTGCTGGTCACCTCCAACACCGACGGGCGCGGCGAGGTCCGCGACGGCGACGACCGCGCCCTGCTGCTGACCCGCTGACCCAGCGCGATCCGGGCCGGCTCGGCGCGAGATCTGGGCCGGCTCGGCGCGAGATCTGGGCCGGCTCGGCGCGAGATCTGCGCCGGGTCAGCGGGACATTTGCGCCGGGTCAGCGGGAGGTTCGGGCCGGGTCAGGAGGAGGCGCGGGCGAACTGCCGGGTGGAGAGCGGCACGAAGACCGCGAGGATCAGCACCACCCAGCCCAGCGTGTAGAGCGCGGGGTGCTGCATCGACCAGGCGTCGGGCACCGGGGTCGAGGGGTCGACGTTGCCGAAGAGCTCGCGACTGGCCTGGGTCAGCGCCGAGACCGGGTTCCACAGCACGAACTGGCGCAGCACGCCGTCGAAGGAGCTCAGCGGCACGAACGCGTTGGAGACGAAGGTCAGCGGCATGATGACTATGAACGAGGCGTTGTTGATGACCTCGACCGAGGGCACCAGCAGGCCGACGTAGGCCATCACCCAGCTGATCGCGTAGGCGAAGAGCAGCAGCAGCGCGAAGCCGAGCAGGGCGTCGAAGGCGCCCTCGCGGATCCGCCAGCCGACCAGCAGCCCGGTCAGCGCCATGATGATCAGCGACAGCACGTTGTAGACGACGTCGGAGGTGGTGCGGCCCACCAGGACGGCGGCGTGCGACATCGGCAGCGACCGGAACCGGTCGATGATGCCCTTCTGCATGTCCTCGGCCAGCCCGGCGCCGGTGAAGGTGGCGCCGAAGACGACGGTCTGGGCGAAGATGCCGCCGATGAGGAACTCGCGGTAGCCGACCGCGCCCTCGGGATCGATCGCGCCGCCGAAGACGAAGGCGAACAGCAGCACGAACATGATCGGGCTGATCAGCACGAAGATCAGCACCTCGGGCACGCGCTTGATCTTGACCAGGTTGCGCTTGGCGACGATCCAGCCGTCGGTCAGCGCGCGCACGACCCCGTGGGGCCGCTCCGGCACGGGGGTCGGCTCGGGCAGGAGCCCGGTCTCGGTGCCGGGAGTGCCTGGAGTGGTGGTGCTCATCGCAGGGCCTCCTCGGCCGCGTCGGTGTTCTCGTCGGGGTCCTTCTCGGCGGCGTGGCCGGTCAGGCTCAGGAAGACGTCGTCGAGGGTGGGGCGGCGCAGGCCGATGTCGAGCACCTCGAGGCCCGCGGCCTCCAGGCCCTCGAGCACGTGGCGCAAGGAGCGGACGCCGCCCTCGACGGCGGCGGTCAGCTCGCGCCCGTTCTCGGCGACGCCGACCTCGCCCACGGCCACCGCGCCCAGCAGCCGGGCGGCCGTCTCGCGGTCGGAGGCGTGCGCCAGCACCACCTCGACGCGCTCGCCGCCCGTCTGCGACTTCAGCTGGTCGGCGGTGCCGCGCGCGATGGCGCGGCCGTGGTCGATGACCACGATGTCGTCGGCGAGCCGGTCGGCCTCCTCGAGGTACTGCGTGGTCAGCAGCAGCGTGGCGCCGTCGCGGACCAGCTCGCGGATGACGTCCCACATGCCGACCCGGCTGCGGGGGTCGAGCCCGGTCGTGGGCTCGTCGAGGATCAGCACCGGGGGCGCGGCCACCAGCGACCCGGCCAGGTCGAGGCGCCGGCGCATGCCGCCGGAGTAGGTCTTGGAGGGCCGGTCGCCGGCGTCGACGAGGTCGAAGCGCTCCAGCAGCTCGCGGGCCCGCGCGCGCGAGCGGTTGCGGCCCAGGCCGTAGAGCCGTCCGACCATCTCGAGGTTCTCGAAGCCCGTCAGGTGCTCGTCGACCGCGGCGTACTGCCCCGAGAGGCCGATGCGCGCCCGCACCCCGTCGGGGTCGGCGCGCACGTCGACGCCGGCCACGTGGGCGGTGCCCTCGTCGGGCTTGAGCAGGGTGGTCAGCACCCGCACCGCCGTGGTCTTGCCGGCGCCGTTGGGGCCCAGCAGGGCCAGCACCTGGCCCTCCGGCACCGCCAGGTCGAGCCCGGCGAGCGCCGTGACCTCCTTGTACCGCTTGACCAGGCCGTGGGCCTGGATCATGTCCACCATCAGTCGTCCTCTCCTGGGCCTCGCCCCTCGACCTTGCAGCCTAGGGACCGGCGCCGACAACCGAATTCATCGCCCCGGAGCGACCAGGACGGCCAGGACGGGCCAGGAGGGGCTACGAGGGGCTACGAGGGGCTACGAGGGGGGTGCCAGGTCCAGCAGCGGCAGCACGGCGGGGTCGGCGACCAGGTCGATCTCGTGGACCAGCGCGTCCTCGACGGTGAAGCCGACGACCATCCGCTCGGCCTCGTCCTCGCGCCACACCGCGGCGGCGTACCCGTCGAGCAGGGCGGGCCGCAGGTCGTGCACGTGCTCGGCGAGGTGCGCGGCGACCGCCTCGGGGCCCTCGACGATGGCCTCGGCGCCCAGGTCGATCGCGGCGCCGTCGGCGCGCAGGCGGACCTCGGGGTGCAGGGCGGCCCGCAGCGCGGCGAGGTCGTGGGCGCCGGCGGCGGCGACGACGCGGCCCACGACCGCGCCCTGGCGGGCCCGGGCCCCCGAGCCGCCGTCGGCCGCCTCGTGGTCGCTGCCGGCGCGCACGGCGTACCGGCCGCGGATCGCCAGCTCGCGGGCCGCGACGGGGGTGCGCCCCAGCGCCCCGGCGACGTCCTCGAAGTGCCAGTCGTAGAGGTCGTGCAGCACGAACGCGACCCGCTCGGCCGGGGCCAGCCGGTCGAGGGCGGCGAGCAGGTCGGCGCCGACCCCCTCGCGCAGGCCCGCCGGGTCGGCCTCGCCGGCCGGGTCGACGGGGTCGAACGGCTCGTCGAGGTCGAGCGTCACCGGGTCACCGGCGCGGGCGGCCGGTCGCCGCTCGCGCAGCCGCACCATGCTGAGCCGGGACAGGGTCGTGCACGTCCAGGTGCGCTCGTCGATCACGGAGCCGGGCCGGGCCTCGGCGAGCCGGCGCAGCGTCAGCGTGAGCACCTCGTCGGCAGCGCCCAGCGAGCCGAGCAGGCGGAAGGCCAGGGAGCGCAGGTACGCCGCCAGCTCGTCCGTCTCGCCGTGCTCGAGCAGGGGGGAGTCGCCGACCGGGTTCACCGGTCCATCATCCCTCATGCACTCCGCCACCGACCAGGGGTCCGGGAGGGCTGCGGGTGATCCGGTAGCGCACGAAGGAGGGCACCACCAGGGCGGCCACCACGGTGCCGACCACGACCAGCACACCTCCGCCCGCGGCGGCGGCACCGGCGCCGACGCCGGCGGCGGTGGCCCCGTGGAGCACGTCGGCGACCCGCGGCCCGCCGGCCACCACGACGATGAAGACGCCCTGCAGGCGCCCGCGCATCGCGTCGGTGGCGGCGCTCTGCAGCATCGAGGTGCGGAACGCCGCCGAGGCCATGTCGGCCGCGCCGCCGACGACCAGCATCAGCAGGGCCGCGACCAGCATCGGCGTGCGCCACTGCTCGGCGAGCAGCACGGCCAGCCCGAAGCCGGTCATCGCCACGCCCCAGACGAGGATGCACACCACCACCGCGAGCCCCTGCCGCGAGATCCGTGAGACCCAGCCGCTGAGCACCCCGCCCAGGACCGCGCCGGCCGGGATGGCGGCGAAGAGCAGCGCGAAGACCATCCCGCCCTCGTCGGGCCCGCCGAAGTCGACGACCGCGATCTCGGGGAACAGCGCCCGCGGCATCCCGAAGACCATCGCGACGATGTCGACGACGAAGGACATCAGCAGCACCGGCTGGGTGCGCAGGTAGGCGAAGCCGTCGACCACCGCGCGCAGCCCGGGCACCTGGGCCGCCGCGCCGTCCACGGCCAGCGCCGGCAGCCGCACGACCGCGGCCAGGGTCGCGAAGAGGGTCAGGGTGTCGATCGCGTAGAGCCACGCGAAGCCGGTGAAGGGGATCGCGATGCCCGCGACCAGCGGACCGGCGATCGCCCCGGCCTGGAAGACGGTCATGTTGAGCGAGTTGGCCGCCGGCAGCAGCTCGGGGGGCAGCAGCCTGGGCAGCACCGCGCTGCGGGTGGGCTGGTTGACCGCGAAGAACGCCTGCTGAACCGCGAAGAGGCTCAGCAGCAGCCACACGTTGGTGGAGCCCATGAAGGCCTGCGCGGCGAAGAGCCCGCTGGTCACGATCAGCCCGACGGTGGTGACCCGCAGGATGCTGCGCCGGTCGAAGACGTCGGCCAGAGCGCCGCCGTACAGCCCGAAGACGACCAGCGGCACCAGGCCGAAGAGCCCGGTCAGCCCGACGTACGCCGAGCTGCCGGTGTCGGCGTAGATCTGCGCCGGCACCGCCACCACCGTCAGCTGGGCGCCGACGACGGTGATGATGTTGGCCACCCACAGGCGGCGGAAGTGGTCGTTGCGCAGCGGCCTCGTGTCGGCCACCAGGCCCCGCATCCGCTCCCTCACGGGCGCAGAACCTACGCCGTGGCCGCGCGCCTCACGACGGCGACCAGCTCGTCGGGCGCCAGGGTCTCGAGGTCGCCGACGCGCAGCCCGTCGACGAGCACGGAGCCGGCGCGGGTGGCGCCCAGCGCGCAGCGCACCGCGCCCAGCGTTCCGACGCGCGGGCGGGCGCGGCGCAGCACCGCGGGCAGCAGCCAGGCGGTGTTGGCGACGTCGACGACCTGCACGTCGAGGTCGGGCAGCTCACCGCGCAGCGCCCGGTACGCCGCCCCCACGGGGTCGCTCGAGGCGTCGTGCTCGTGCGGGCGCGAGGGCACCGGCCCGGCGCAGCAGCCGCCGCCGGAGCGGGCGTCGGTCCAGGGCCGCACCAGCACGACCCGCCCCACGGTGCCGGCGGTGCGGCTCACCGCCGTTGCGGGCTGTCGTCGGGCACCGGCTCGTGCTCGCTGTCGGAGCCGGGACCGCTGGCCCGGCGCAGGGCGAGCGCGGCCTCGACGACCAGCCACACGGCCAGCACGAAGATGATCGCGTCGAGCGGGGCGAGCACCCACTGCCCGTCGTCGACGAAGTTGCGCAGGTTGACCACCAGCGCCCACGACGTCATCACCAGCAGGAACGCCAGCGGCACCAGCACGGCCACCGGGTTGCGCCCGCGCTGGACCACCCAGACCGCGACCACCGCGAGCGCGAGCCCGGCGGTGAGCTGGTTGGTGGTGCCGAAGAGCTGCCAGAGCACCCCGAAGGTGTAGCCGGCCTCGCCCCCGCCGGGCAGCAGCGCCATCGCCAGCGGCACCACCACGGCCACGATGCCGGCCAGGGTCAGGTTGCGGGCCAGGCGCTGCCAGCCGAGCACCTCGGCGATCTCCTGCACGACGTAGCGCTGCAGCCGCACGCCGGTGTCCATGGTGGTCGCGGCGAAGGAGATGACCACGACGGCGGCGAAGATGACCGCGAGGTCGAGCGGCACGCCCAGGTTGTTGGCGAAGACCCCGACGCCGTTGACGAAGTTGCCCACGGCCCCGCCGGAGGCGGTGTCGAAGTCGGGGTAGAGCGCCGACCAGTCGGCGCGGGTGGCGGCGACACCGGCGGTCACGGCCAGCAGCGCGCCGACGGCCAGCGCGCCCTCGCCGACCGCACCGAGGTAGCCGACGTGGCGCACGTCGGCCTCGTTGTCGATCTGCTTGGCGGTGGTGCCCGAGGCGACCAGGGAGTGGAAGCCCGAGATCGCACCGCAGGCGATGGTGATGAACAGGAACGGGAAGATCGACGGCGAGCCCTCGGGCACGTCGTTGACCAGGGGGGCCGCGATGGTGTTCCACCCGACCGCGATGCCGGCCACGATCACGCCGAGGGCGATGAAGAGCTGGTGGGAGTTGATGTAGTCGCGCGGCTGCAGCAGCACCCAGACCGGCAGGCGCGAGGCGATGAAGGCGTAGACGAACAGGATGACCACCCACACGTTGCGCGGGTTGTCGACGCCGAGCGCGTCGGCGAGCCCGGTCACCTCGATCGGCACCTGCAGGCCCACCCAGATCAGCGCGTAGAGCACCACGACGCCGATGAGCGAGGGCACCAGCGCCGCCGACCGGGAGCGGTAGATGTACTGCCCGATCCCGATCGCCAGGGGGATCTCGACGAAGATCGGGATCACCGCGCCCGGGTTGGCCACCAGCAGGTTGCCGATGACCACGGCGAAGACCGCGTTCACGAGGGTCAGCAGGAAGAAGATGATCAGCAGGAAGAGGGTGCGGGCCCGCTTGCTGATGACGTCGTGGGCGATGCTGCCGATGTTGCGGGCGCCGTGGCGCACCGAGACCGCCAGCGAGCCCATGTCGTGCACGCCGGCGGCGAAGATGGTGCCGACCACGATCCAGGCCAGCGCCGGGCCCCAGCCCCAGAACGCCGCGATCGCCGGGCCCACGATCGGGGCCGCGCCGGCCACCGAGGTGAAGTGGTGGCCGAAGACGACGTGCTTGTTGGTCGGCACGAAGTCGACGCCGTCGGAGAACTGGTGCGCCGGGGTCACGAAGGCCGCGTCGGTGCCGTAGACCCGGCGGGCCAGGTAGCTCGAGTAGTGGCGGTAGGCCAGGAAGAACAGCACGCCCACGGCGGCTGCGACGACGATGGCGGGCACGACGACTCCTCCTGGCCCGGGTGGACGAGGTGGTGCGTCGGGTGGTCGTCGAGACGCGCTGCGCCGGCGGCCACCCGAGTGGCGGGCCGGTCGACATCATGCTCTTTACCTGTGAGCGCTGTCACCCCCTGTCCGGGCGAGCGCTGCTGCCTACAGTGGCGCCGTGCCCGAAGTGCCCCCCGGTCCCGTCCGCCGCGACCCCGACGTCGAGGCCGCCCTGCGCGCCGCGGTGGTCGCCGACGTGGCCTGGACGGTCGAGGGCCGGCCCCGGGTGCACGGCGTGCTGCCCCTGGTCGGCCCGGACGGGCCGGTGCTGGCGCTGCCCTGGTCCGAGCTCGAGACGGCCCGGTCGCTGGCCGCCGCCGGCCGGGTGCTGCTCTGCCTCAGCGAGCCGCAGGGCGCCGGGCGCGCCTGGCGGCCGCTGGGGGTGCGGGCGCGGACCCGGCTGGAGGAGGACCCCGAGGGCGACGTCTTCACCGCCACCCTGCTCGAGCAGGAGCTGCTGCGCTGGCCGCCGTCGCGCCTGCTGGCCGACTCGGTGCTGCTGCGCCGCGAGCACTGGTGGTGGCTGCCGCGCCTGCTGGTGCACCTGGAGGTGCTCGACGACTCGCCGCTCGGCGCGCGGGAGAGCCGGGAGGACCAGCTGCTGGTGGTGGCCGGTGACGGCGCGGGCGGCTGGCCGGAGGCCACGGTGACCGGCCCGGCCGGTGCGCTGCGCGGGCCGGCCCCCGCGCCCGGGCCCGCGCTGCTGCTGGGCCAGGAGCTGTCGTGGCCCGACCTCGAGCGGTGGGGCCGGTGGAGCTGGCAGGGCCGCTGGGACGGCGCGCAGCTGCAGGTCGAGCAGGCTCCCGGGTCCACCGGCCTGCCCCCGGTGCCGGGGCTGCTGCGCCGCTGGCGGCGCCACCGCGCCCTCGAGCGGGCCTGCCGCGCCGGGCTCGCGGCCGCGCCGCCCGCGACCCCGCGAGTCACAGGTCCTTAACGAAGCGGCCCCGGTGTTGCGCCGCCGGTGACCGGTGGGGTCTGCTGTGCCGCGGACAAGGGAGGCGCAGACGTGGCAGTGCTCGAGCCGGGGGTCGACATCGGCGAGCTGGACCACCCCGGCGGCATCGGGGTGCGGTGCTCCGGCGTGGTGCACCTCTACCGCACCTTCGAGGGCCACGACGTGGTCGCGCTGCAGGGCGTCGACCTCGCGATCCGCCCCGGCGAGCGGGTCGCCTTCCTGGGCCCGTCGGGCTCGGGCAAGTCGACGCTGCTGACCCTGCTCGGCGGCATCCAGAAGCCCAGCGCCGGGCGGATCTTCCTCGGCGAGCACGAGATCTCGCGGCTGCCCGAGCCGCAGCTGGCCCGGCTGCGCTCCCGACGGGTGAGCACCATGCTGCAGGGCGCCACCCGCAACCTGCTGGCCTACGCCACCGCCCGCCAGAACATCGCCTTCGCCCGGCTGGCGCTCAGCTCGGCCGAGCGCCGGGCGGCCGTCCCCGAGACCGACCTGCTGGCCCGGGTGGGCCTCGAGGGCGTCGCCGACCAGGTCGTCTCCACGATGTCGGGCGGCCAGCGCCAGCGCCTGGCCCTGGCCTGCGCGGTCTCCACCTCGCCGCAGCTGCTGCTCGCCGACGAGCCGACCAGCCAGCTCTCCCACGACGACCGCGACGCCGTGATCGGCCTGGTCCACGAGCTCGGCGACGAGCTCGGCACCACGATCGTGGTGGTCACCCACCAGCCCGAGGTCGCGGCCACCTTCCCGCGCACGGTGACCATGAAGGGCGGACGCGTGGGGCTCGAGGGCCGCGACGGCGCGGAGTACGTCGTGATCGGCGCCGAGGGCGTCGTGCACCTACCCACCCACCTGGCCGAGCAGTGGCCGCAGGGCACGCTGGTGCGCATCGAGCCCGAGACCCGTGACGACGACGAGCGCCTGGTCGTCTCGCGCCCGCCCGAGGAGCAGGGGGGCCGGCCGTGAGCGACGTGCACGTGCGCGGGGTGCGCTACGAGGTCGACCGACCGCTGCTGGCCGACATCGACCTGGTGCTGCGCGCCGGGGAGATGACCGCCCTGTCGGGCCCCAGCGGGTCGGGCAAGACCACCCTGCTCTCGATCGTCGGCGGGCTCCTCGAGCCCACCGCCGGCGAGGCGACGTACGACGGCGCGCCCACCTGGCGCGGCACCGGCGACCCGCGCCCCGAGGTGGCCTTCGTGCTGCAGGTCTACGGCCTGGTGCCGATCCTGTCGGCGCGCGAGAACGTGTCGGTGGCGCTGCGCGCCCGCGGCGTCGAGCCGGTCGCGGCCGACGAGCAGGCGGTCGCGGCGCTGGCCCGCTTCCACATCGCCGACCTCGCCGACCGCCAGGTCGAGGAGCTCTCGGGCGGGCAGATGCAGCGCGTGGCGCTGGCCCGCGGGCTGTGCGTGGGCGCCGGGGTGCTGCTCGCAGACGAGCCCACCAGCGAGCTCGACGAGGGCAACCGCGCCCTGGTGCTGGCCGAGCTGCGGCGCGAGGCCGAGCGCGGCGCGGTGGTGGTCGTGGCCACCCACGACCCCGCGGTCGTCGACGCCTGCGACGCCCACCACGCCCTCGACGACGGCCGGCTGGTCGACCACACCGAGCCGGTGCCCCTGCCCGGCCACCCCGACCCGGCACCCGAGCCCGCACCCCAGCCCGCACCCCAGCCCGCACCGGAGCCGCACCAGCCGGAGCAGAGGGAGCCCGAGCAGCACCAGCCCGAGCAGCACCAGCCCGAGCAGCACCCGGCCCCGGTCGACCACTCCGCCTTCCGGCGCCCGCCGGCCGGCCGGTGACCCGCGCCCTGACCCGCGACCTGGCCCGGACCCTGCGCGGGGCCTGGTCGCGCCGCGGCACCCTGGCGCCGCTGCTGGCGCTGACCACCGTCGTGGTCGCCGGCGTGGTGGCGGTGCTGGGCTTCTCCGAGGCCGCCGGCACCTCCGGCGCGCTGGCGGTGCCGTTGCTGCTGCTGGCGCTCGTGGCGCTGCCCACCACCGGACGCGAGCTGGCCGCGGCCCGGCGGGGCGAGATCGCGCTGGCCCGGCTGCGCGGCCTCGAGGGCGGCGAGCTCTACGTGCTGCTGGCGCTCGAGCCGCTGCTGGTGCTGGTCCTGGGCGGGCTGCTGGGCGGCGGCCTGGGGCTGCTGGTCGCCCACCTCAGCGCCTCCGCCTGGCTCACCGACCCCGCCGCCCTCGTGGGCACGGACGCCCTGACGGCCGCGGTCCTGGTGGTGCTGGCCGGGCTCGTCGCGCTGCTGGTGGGCATGGGGGCGGCCCTGCGCGAGCCGCTGGCCGACCAGGTCGCGGCGGTCGCCAGGCCGCGGCGTACGACGCTCGCCTCCGCCTTCGCCCAGGTGCTGGTCGTCGTCGGTGCGGCGGTCGCGGTCTACCGCAGCTCGGTGACCCCGGCCGACGACGCGGGCGGGCCGGACCTCGTCGTGCTGGCCGGGCCGGCCCTGGTCGGGCTGGCCGTCGGCGCGGGTGCGCTGTGGCTGCTGCGGCTGCTGGCCCGGCGGTGGGTGCGCCACCGGGGCCCGCGCGGCGGGCTGGCCGGCTTCCTGGCCGCCCGCCGCCTTGACCGGGTCGCCGGTGCGGCCGGCGCCGGGGGCGCGGTGCAGGTGCTGGTGGCCGCGGCCGTCGTGGCAGGCGTCGCGCTCACCGCCGCGGTCCAGGTCGAGCAGTGGACCGAGCGCAGCGCCCGGCTGGTGGCCGGCGCCCCGCTGCGCATCGACCTCGAGACCGACGCCGAGCCTGCGCTCGAGCTGACCCGTCGCCTCGACCCCGACGGCCGCTGGCTGATGGCGGCGGTGCTGGTGCCCGGCGAGGGCAGCGTGCCCGCCCGCCGGGCCTTCCTGGACCTCTCGCGCCACGAGCGGGTGCTGGGCGGCTTCCACGACGATACGTCCGCCGCCGGGCTGGCCACGGTGGTCGACGAGCTGGTCGACGACGCGGCGGCCGGCAGCACCGGGCCGGTCGAGGGCACCGACGTGGTGGCCACCGTCAGCGGCGTGAGCCGCCGGCTCGAGGGGCGGGTGCGCCCGGAGGTCCTGCTCACCCTGCGCGACGTCACGGGCGGCACGCGCCAGGTGCGGCTGCGGCTCGAGGTCGGTCTCGACGGCGCGCCCGCCACCGCCTCGGCCGAGGTGGGCTGCGCCGAGGGGTGCGAGCCGGTGGCGGTGACCCTGCAGCGCCGGGCCGACGACAGCCAGCTGCCCTGGACCCTCGACTCCCTGGTCCTCGGCGACCAGGACCTGCTCGAGCGTGGCTGGTCGCCGGCGCAGGAGACCCGCGGCGACCGCATCGGCGGTCCCGTGCCGGTCGCGGGCGGCCTGCTCGCGGTGACCTCGTCGACCCCGCTGGTCGCCGTGCCTGACCCCGGCTCCGCCGCCGTGCCGGTGCTGGCCACCCGCAGCGCGACCTGGGACGGCGAGCCGGTGCTCGACTCGCCCGGCGGGCTCGACCTGCCCGCGCAGGTCGTGGCCCGGGTGCCGGCGCTGCCGCTGGTGCAGGCCGACGGGGTGCTGGCCGACCTGCCGCGCGCACTCGTCGGCTCGCCACCGACCGTGCCGGTCGCCGAGGTGGCGCTGCTTGCTCGCGCCGACACCCCGCCGGCGCTTCTCGACGAGGTGCTCGACGAGACCGGGGGCGAGCTGCGGACCCTCGAGCAGGTGCGCGCCGGGCTCAGCGACGACACCGGGGCCGCGCAGGCCCGCGTCTACCTGCTGGTCGCCGGCTTCGGGCTGCTCGTCGCGCTGCTGGTCCTCGGCACCGCCGTGGCCCGCGAGCGGCCGGCCTGGCTGCGCGACGTCGCCGCCCTGCGCGTCGTGGGCCTCGACGTGCGCCGGGTCCGCGGCGCCGTCCGGCTCGAGGTCGCCGGCCTGGTCGTCGTCTCGGTGGGAGCCGCCCTGCTCGGCACCGCCGCCGGCGTGCTGTGGCTGCTCGGCGACCTGGCCCTGGTCGAGGTGCCCGACCACGCCGTCGCGCTGCGCACCTCCCTCGACCGGCTGCCGGTGCTCCTGCTGGGCCTCGTCGTGGCCGCGGTCGTGGCCCTGGTGGTCGGTCGCGGCCGGCGACCCTCCGCGGAGCGCTCGCGCCCGGCCGTCCTGCGCGAGGAGGCGGCGCGATGAGGACCCTGGTGGCCACGGTCGTGCGGGGCCTGCGCGCCCGGTTGCTGCTCTCGGTCGGATCGGTGCTGCTGGTCGCGCTGGCCGTCGGCTCGGCCGTGCTCGGCCCGGTCTTCCAGGTCGCCGTGACCAACTCCTACCTGGTGACCCGCCTGGCCGACGCGCCCAACGCGCTCACCGGGCTCAGCTGGGTCCACGCCCCGGCGCCGGGCACCGGCCCGGTCGAGGCCGCCGCCGACGCCGTCGCGCTCGCCGAGCAGGCCGGCGCCGGCGCGGGCGGGGCCTACGTCGCCCCCCAGACCTTCGTGCGCACCGACGAGACGCCGGGCCTGGGCGGGCTGGTGCGGCTGGCCACCAAGGACGGCTACTGCGAGCACCTCGAGGTCGAGGGCCGCTGCCCGGCGGGGCCGCGCGAGGTGCTGATGCTCGCCGGCGACGCCGGGCTCACCGACTTCTCGGTCGGCTCCACCTTCGACGTCGGGGGCGTCGGCACCCTCGAGGTGGTCGGCCTCTACCGGGTGCCGGGCCCGGAGGAGGCCGACTGGTGGTTCGACCTGTCGCGCTTCTCCTCCCGCACCCCCACGCCCGCGCCGAGCAACCAGCCCTACCGGCCGGCGCCGTTGCTCACCGGCGCCGACACCTTCGACCGGTTGTCGGGCGTCGGGTTCGAGGTGCTGGTCGACCGTCGCCTCGAGCCGCCCGCCGACCTCGACCTCGACGGGCTCGACGAGGTCCGCGCGGTCGCCGCCGCCCAGGACGACCTCGGCGCGCTCGACCTCGACGTCGCGCGCGGCACCTTCGAGACCCGCTCGATCAACGACGTCGACGGGGTGGCCGCCGAGGTCCGCGCCCAGCAGGAGACCGCGCGCAGCTCCGTGGCGCCCGCCGTGCTCTCGCTGGTGCTGGTCGCGCTCGCGCTGCTGCTGCGCCTGCTCACCGCGGCCGCCGACCTGCGGCTGCCCGAGCTGGCGCTGGCCTCGCTGCGCGGGCTGCCGCGCCGCCGCATGTGGTCGCTGGGGCTCTCCGAGCCGCTGGTGCTGCTGGGCGTCGCGGTGCCCGCGGGCGCCGGGCTCGGCCTCGGCGTCTCGTGGCTGCTGGTCGAGGCGTGGCTGGTGCCCGGGCTGCCGGTGCCGCTGCCGTGGACCTCGGCCGCGGCCGGTCTCGGCGTCGGGCTCGGGGCCGCCCTGGTCGCGGTCGTCGCGGTCGGGCTGGTGCTGCGTGTCGACCTCGCCGCCCAGCTCAGCGGCGTACGCCGCCCGGTGCGGGCGCGCCGGGGGGCGGTGCTGGCCCAGCTCGCGCTGGTGGCCGCGGCCCTGGTGGTGCTGCTGAGCAAGCTGTCGAGCACCGGCCCGGGCGAGCCCGACGTCACCGACCTGGTGCTGCCGGTGCTGCTGGCGGTGGTCGCCGGCCTGGCCGGCGCCCGGGGCACCGCCGCGCTCGCCGGCTGGTGGACCCGGCGCGGGCCGCGCGACACCTCGCTGTCGACCTTCGTGGCCTCCCGCGCCCTGAGCCGGCGCCGCGAGGGCACCCTGGTGATCCTGCCGGTCACGGCCGCGATCGCCATCTGCGTCTTCGGGGCCGGCGTCTACGACTCCGCCGCGCAGTGGCGCGCCAGCGTGGCCGCCACCCGCGCCCCCGCGGCGGTCGTCTGGTCCTCCGACCTCTCGCTCGACCGCACGGTGGCGCTGACCCGCTCCGCCGACCCCGAGGGGCGGTGGCTGATGGCCGCCGGCACCCTGTCGAGCACCGGCCCGGTCTTCACCGTCGCCGACACCTCCCGGCTCGAGCGGGTGGCGCAGTGGTCGGAGCAGTGGACGCCGGGCACCTCCACCGGCGAGATCGCCGACCGGCTGCGCCCCCGCGGCGTCGTACCGGTGCTGGAGGGGGCACGAATCGGGGTCGAGGTCGACAACCGGGCCCGCTCGGCCGACGACCTGGTGCTGCGGCTGCGGCTGGTCACCGCCGAGGGCGAGGTCCGCTTCGCGTTCCTCCCGGTGGCGCCGGGCACCGGCACCACCGAGACCCGGGTCGGTGCCTGCCGCGACGGCTGCCGCCTCGAGGGGCTGACCGTGGGCGGGCCCGCGGCGCTGCGGACCACGGTCGCGGGCACCATCGAGGTCCGCGACGTGCTCGTCGACGGCGAGCCGGTCGAGGGCGCCGTCAGCGGCGCCGGCTGGGGCGTCTCGCCCGACGCCTCCGCACCCGGGGCGGTCACCCGGCTCAGCGACGAGGGCGGCGTGCTGCGCATCGAGGCCGCCGCCGACGAGCCCGCCATCCTCCAGCTCACCGCGGGCGACCTGCCCGCGGCCCTGCCGGTCGTCAAGGGCGTCGACGCGCGCACCGAGCCCGACCCCAACGCCTTCTCGACCAGCTCGCCGCTGAGCTTCCCGGTCGACCCGGTCGTGGAGGCCGCCAGCGTGCCGCTGCTGGGCCCGCGCGGGCTGCTGATCGACTACGAGATGGTCAGCATCGACCGCGAGGTCTACGACCAGGACTCCTCCGAGGTGGTGGTGCTCGCCCGCGCCGACACCCCCGAGGCGGTCGCCGACGAGCTGCGTGCCGCCGGCCTGGCGCGCGACCGCACCTACGCCGAGGTGCGCGACGGGCTCGACGGTGAGGCCTACGCCCTGACCCTGCGGCTCTACGCCGTGGTGGCCGTGCTGGTGCTGGTGATGGCGGTGGCCGCGCTGGGGGTCAGCACCGCGGTCCAGCTGCCGTCGCGCCGCAGCGACGCCGCCTCGCTGCGGGTGGTCGGGGTCTCGCGGCGCGAGGTGGTGCGGGCGGTGCTCCTCGAGCTGTGCGTGGTGCTCGGCAGCACCGCCGTGGCGGGGCTGCTGGCCGGCGCGCTGGCGCAGTACGTCGTGCTGCGCACGGTGACGCTGGGCTACGCCGAGACGCTGTCGACCCCCGCGCTCGTCGCCGGCGTCGACCCGGCGCGCCTGGCGCTGCTGGCGCTGGTGACCGCGGCGCTCTTCGGCGCGGTCGCGGTGGCCAGCGCGGTGCTCACCGTGCGCGGCGCCCGCGGCGCCACGCTGCGCGAGAACGCCCGCTGAGCCGCCCGGTCGCGGCGCTCAGCGGCCGAGGTACCACCCGCCGCTGGGCAGGTCGAGGGCGGCCTGCGGGCCCCACGAGCCCTGGGCGTAGGGGTGCACCTCGAGGGCGGCGTCGAGCACCGGTTGGCAGACCTCCCAGATCCGCTCGACCTCGTCGGAGCGGGTGAACAGGGTGCGGTCGTCGCGCAGCACGTCGAGCAGCAGCCGCTCGTAGGCCTCCAGCGGGTCGCCCTCGTCGACGTCGTCGGCGAAGTCCAGGCTCATCGTGGCCTTGACCAGGTCCATGTCGGGCCCGGGCTTCTTGGCCTGCAGGTCGACGTGCACCCGCGGGTCGTCGGTCAGCTCGAGCACCAGCTCGTTGCAGGCCACCGAGCCGTTGAAGATCTCGGTGTGCGGGGTGCGGAAGCGCAGCGTGATCGTGCGCCGGCCCTGGGCCAGCGCCTTGCCGGTGCGCAGGTAGAACGGCACGTCGCGCCAGCGGTCGTTGTCGATCCACGCCTCCAGCGCCACGAACGTCTCCACGTCGGAGTCGTCGGCGACGTCCTCGTCGTCGCGGTAGCCCTCGAACTGGCCCAGCACCACCCGCGCGGGGTCGAGGGGCCGCATCGCGGCGAAGACGGCCGACTTCGCGTCGCGCAGCTCGTCGGCGTCGAAGCGGCGGGCCTCCTCGAGGGCCACCAGGCCCAGCAGCTGGGCCAGGTGGGTCGAGATCATGTCGCGCAGCGCGCCGGTGGACTCGTAGAAGCTGCCGCGGCCCTCGAGCCCCAGGTCCTCGGGCACGTCGATCTGCACCGACTCGATGTGGTGGCGGTTCCACGCCGGCTCGAAGAGACCGTTGGCGAAGCGCAGCGCGAGGATGTTCTGGGCCGCCTCCTTGCCCAGGAAGTGGTCGATGCGGAAGACCTGCTCCTCCTCGACGACGTCCTTGAGCGCCGCGTCGAGCTCGCGGGCGGAGTCGAGGTCGAGACCGAAGGGCTTCTCGACCACCAGGCGGGCCCGCTCGTGCAGGCCCTCCCGGCCGAGCATCGCGATCATCGAGGTCATCACCGCCGGCGGCACCGACAGGTAGACGAGCCGGCGGACCCGGCTCGTGTCGTCACCGCCCAGGCGATCCTCGGCCTCGCGCACGGCCGCGGCCAGGTCGGCGCCGTCGTCGGCGTCGGAGGTGCAGAAGGAGACCCGCTCGAGCAGGGCGTCCGCCACGTCGTCGTCGAGGTCGTCGACCCCCTCCTGCAGCGCCTCGCGCACCTGCTGGCGGAAGTCGTCGTCGCTGCCGGGGGAGTGCCGCCCGCTGCCGATGACGGCGTACTGCTCGGGCAGGCGGCCCTGGGCGGCCAGCCGGTAGAGGCCCGGGAAGAGCTTGCGGGCGGCCAGGTCGCCGGTGGCGCCGAAGAGCACCAGGACGTGCGGGGCGAGGTCCTCGGTGGGCGCGCTGCTGGAGTCGGTCACCCCTCATGCCTACCGGGTCACCGAGGGGCACCCTCCATCCCCAAGGGTGGGGACCTGGGTGAAGGATCGCGGCCACCACTCCCCTCACCCCTTCTGGCCTGGCACGATGTCTGCATGACGCTCGACACACGGCAGGCCGCAGAGGCCATCGAGGAGTACTTCGGCAGCGACGTGCTGACCGACGAGCCCACCTGGGCCGGCGTGCTCATCGACCACGCCCCCGAGGCCTACGAGAGCGCCGAGGACCTCACCACCGCGCTCGACCTGATGCACCTGCGCCCCGGCGCCGAGCACTGACGGGCCGCGTGCGCCCCCGACCGGAGAAGCCCGGCCCCGGCCAGGAGTCGGTGTGGGACTACCCGCGCCCTCCGGCCCTGGACGAGTCCTCCGAGAGCGTCGAGGTCGAGCTGGGCGGCGTCGTGGTGGCGCGCACCACGCGGTCGTGGCGGGTGCTGGAGACCAGCCACCCGCCCACCTACTACCTGCCGCGCGAGGCCTTCGTCGACGGTGCGCTGCGCCCGGCGGAGGGCTCCTCGGCGTGCGAGTGGAAGGGGCGGGCGTCCTACTTCGACCTGGTCGGCGGCCCGGGACCCGACGGCCGCCCGGTCGTCGCCGAGCGGGCCGCGTGGACCTACCGGACCCCGACGCCGGCCTTCGCGGCACTGGCCGACGCGGTCGCGGTGACCCCGCTGGGCGTGGACGCCTGCCGGGTCGACGGCGAGCTGGTGACCGCCCAGGAGGGCGGCTTCTACGGCGGCTGGATCACCAGCCGCGTGGTCGGCCCCTTCAAGGGGATCCCGGGCTCCTGGGGCTGGTGAGCCTCAGCAGCCGGGGCCCGGGTCGGCGCGGCCCAGCAGGCGGTCGGCCAGCAGGTCGCACCACTGGCCCGAGGAGGGCCCGCCGTTGACGGGACCGTCCGACTCGCCGGGGTGCTTGACCCACAGGGTGCCGTCGAAACGACCGTCGAACCGCAGCCGCGGTGCCTTGCCCAGTCGGGCCCAGGTCGGGTTGGTCACGTCGCCGTCGACCGGCTTGCGGGCCCCGTTGCGCGAGGTGTCCACCACGTAGCGCAGGCCCGTGACGCCGTCGCGGCGCAGCTCGCGCAGCAGGGCCTCGGCGTAGGTCTTCTCCTTGGCCAGGCGCCGGTAGTTGGCGACGTTGGTGCTGATGCCCCGGCCCAGGCCGACCCCGGCCCTGCGCAGCAGCCGCGCGCGGTCGGCGTACGGGGTCCAGCCGGAGTGGGCGGCGTCGAGGTAGACCCAGGCGCCCGCGTTGTCGAGCCGGCGCACGGCGGCGCGCAGCAGCTTGAGGCGCTGGCGGCCGTTGGCGCACTCGTCGTGGCCGTAGAAGCCGATGGCGTCGGGCTCGACGACCACGAGCGGCTTGCTGCCCCGGATGCCGGCCGCCACCTGGGCGACCCAGTCCTTGTAGGCGTCGCCGCCGGGCAGGCCGCCCGAGGAGTGCAGGCCGCAGTCGCGGTCGGGGATGGCGTAGACCACGAGCATCGGCGTCTTGCCGGCCTGCGCGGCGCGCGAGGTGTAGGCGCGCACCACGTCGGCGACCTGGTCGCGGGGGTAGTACTCGTTGGAGAGCCACAGCGCTTGGGCCCGCTTGGCGATGTCGGCGTACGCCGGGCCCTGCTGGGCGGCCGGCATCAACGGGTCGACGAAGAGCCCCTGGGTGCGGCGCGGGTCGCGCTCGGCCACGGCCGGCGCGTCGGCCGTGGCCTGGGTCGGGAGACCGGTCAGCGCGAGCCCGGCCGCGACCAGGAGCGCCACGCACCGGGAGCGGGAGGAGGCCACGAGCCCCAGGGTACGGAGGTTGCCGGCTGCAGGAGGTCGGTTCGGGCCGACTCGGTGCGAAGTTCGGGCCGGGTCGGCGCGAGATCCGGGCCGGGTCAGCGACCGGCGCGGCGCTCGTAGTCGGCCCGGGCGCCGGTGTCGACGTGGGTCAGGGTGGCGTCGGCGCCCAGGGCGTGGCTCAGCAGGTCGCGGGCGCGGCGGGGCAGCGCGTTGGAGGTGTGGAACAGCGCCTTGGCGTAGCCGGGCACCCAGGTCTCGAAGCGGGGCCGGCGCACCACGTCGAGCACCGTGTCGGCGACCTCCTCGGGGGTGCAGGGGCGCATCCCCCGCGTGGCGTGCACGCCGGCGGCGAGCTCGGTGGCCACCACCGTCGGCAGCACGCACGAGACGTGCACGCCGTGCGGGGCCAGCTCGCCCAGCGCGGCCTCCGAGAAGCCGACCACCCCGAACTTGGACGCCGAGTAGACCGCGCCCCCCGCCAGCCCGACCCGGCCGACCGCCGAGGCCACGTTGACGACGTGGCCGCGGCCGCGCTCGACCATGCCGGGCGCCACCAGGCGGGTGCCGGTCACGACGGCGCGCAGGTTGACCGCGATCGTGGTGTCGATGCTGGCCTCGCCCTGCTCGAGCAGCAGGCCCAGCGGCATGATCCCGGCGTTGTTGACCAGCACCTCGACCGGGCCCCAGGCCTCGGCCTCGGCGACCAGGGCGGCGTACGACGCCCGGTCGGTGACGTCGACGTGCACGGCCCGCACGCGGCCGGGGTCGCCGACGGCCGCGCCGATCGCCAGCGCGGCCTCCCGGGCCGCCTCGGTGTCGAGGTCGCCGACGAGCACGCGGGCGCCGGCCTCGGCGAAGCGGGCGGCGGTGGCGCGGCCGATGCCGCGCGCGGCGCCGGTGACGACGACGACCCGGTCGCGGACGGTGGGCAGGTCGGGGTGGCGGGAAGAAGAGGGCACGGGCCGATCCTGATTCAGGCAGGACGTCCTGTCAATATTCTGCTCGGGCAGCCGGGCGGGTGACGAGACCCGGCGTCGGCTCGTGGCACCATGCCCCCATGGCCGTCAAGGCGGGTCGCTACCGCGGGCAGAGTGCCCAGGAACGCGTCGCCGCGCGTCGTGAGCAGCTCGTGGCCGCCGCGCTCGAGGTCTGGGCCCGCGTCGACGGGCCCCCGGTGACGATGACCCGCATCTGCAACGAGGCCGGCCTGACCGAGCGCTACTTCTACGAGCAGTTCGCCAACCTCGACGAGGCCCTCCTGGCCCTGCTCGGCGAGATCACCGACGAGATCCGCACCGTGGTCGACGAGGCCATCACCGGCACCGAGGGCGGCCCGGCCGAGCGGGTGCGCGCCGCCGTCACCGCCTTCGTGCACGTCATCACCGACGACCCGCGCAAGGGGCGGGTGGCGATCCTGCGCGCGGCCGCCCGCCCGACCCTCAGCGGCCCGCGCAGCGCGATGCTGCGCGGCTTCGGCGCGTACGCCGCCTCCGAGGCCGCCGCGCTCTACGGCACCGACGCGCTGCAGGGCCGCGACGGCGAGCTCGCCGGCCTGATGTTCATCGGCGGGGTGGAGAAGCTGGTCTCGGCCTGGCTCGAGGGCTCCATCGACGCCGGGCCCGACGACATCGTCGACGCCGCCACCCGCGCCTTCGACCGGTTGGGCCACAACTAGCGCGCCGCGCTCTACCCTCGCCAGGTGAGCGATGCCGCGACCCCCTACTTCGACCTCGGTCCCGACCACCTCGAGCTGCGCTCGTGGCTGCACGACTTCGCCGCCGAGGTGATCCGCCCCGCCGCCCACGAGTGGGACGAGCGCGAGGAGTTCCCCTGGCCCGTGCTCGAGGAGGCGGCTCGCATCGGGCTCTACTCGGTGGACTTCTTCGCCACCCAGTCGATGGACCGCTCGGGCCTGGGCATCCCGGTGGCGATGGAGGAGATCTTCTGGGGCGACGCCGGCATCGGCCTCTCCATCGTGGGCACCGCCCTGGCCGCGGCCGGGGTGCGTGCGGGCGGCACCGACGAGCAGGTGGTCGAGTGGGTGCCGCAGATGTTCGGCGAGCCGGGCGACCTGCGGCTGGCCGCCTTCTGCTCCTCCGAGCCCGACGCCGGCAGCGACGTCGGCGCGATGCGCACGCGGGCGACGTACGACGAGGCGAGCGACGAGTGGGTGCTCAACGGCACCAAGACCTGGGCCACCAACGGTGGCCTCGCCGACGTGCACGTCGTCACCGCGGTCGTCGACCCCGACCTCCGGGCCCGCGGGCAGGCGAGCTTCGTGGTGCCCCCGGGCACCAAGGGCCTGAGCCAGGGCCAGAAGTTCGCCAAGCACGGCATCCGCGCCTCCCACACCGCCGAGGTCGTGCTCGACGCGGTGCGGGTGCCGGGGCGCTGCCTGCTGGGCGGCAAGGAGCGGCTCGACGAGCGGCTGGGCCGGGCCCGCGACGGCTCCCGCGCCGCGCAGGGCAACGCCAGCATGGCCACCTTCGAGCGCACCCGGCCCGCGGTCGGGGCGCAGGCCGTGGGCATCGCGCGGGCGGCCTACGAGGTGGCGCTCGACTACGCGCGCACCCGCGAGCAGTTCGGCCGCCCGATCATCGAGAACCAGGCCATCGCCTTCGCGCTCGCCGACATGCGCTCGCGCATCGACGCCGCCCGGCTGCTGGTGTGGCGCGCCGCGTGGATGGCCGCCTCGCGCCGCTCCTTCGACGCCGCCGAGGGCTCGATGTCGAAGCTGGTGGCCGGGGAGACCGCGGTGGCGGTGACCGGCCAGGCGATGCAGATCCTCGGCGGCAACGGCTTCACCCGCGAGTACCCCGTGGAGCGGATGGCGCGCGACGCCAAGATCTACACGATCTTCGAGGGCACCTCCGAGATCCAGCGCCTGGTCATCGCGCGGGCGATCTCGGGCGCGCCGATCCGGTGACCGCTGTGGCTCCGGTGGCCCCCGCAGCGCAGCGACGTCGCTTCCACGGCCGGATCGCCGGCGTCGGGTCGGCCTCGGGCGTGCGGGTGGTGGTCGGGCGCTGGGACCGCACCCCCTGGGGCCCGTTCTCCGACGCGATGGTGGCGCTGCCCTCGGGCCACCGGCTCCTGCTGGCCCCGACCGAGCGGGTCGCCGACTTCATCGCCTCGACGTACACCTTCGACGAGGTGCGGGTCGAGGCGTTCGGGACGACCGGGCCGCCCGGGGCCTGGTCGGTGCGCTCCGCGTCGCTCGACCTCGACCTGGCGCTCGGCGGGCGCACGCCCCTGGGCCGGCTGCTGGCGCTGGTGCCCGACGCGGTGGCGACGGCGCCGGCCTTCTGTGCGGCCGTCGACCCAGTCGCCCGTGTGGTGATGAGGGGCGTGCGCGCGCGCGGCTCGGCCGGCCAGGGCCGGCGCGAGTGGTACGGCGCCACCGACCACCACGCCGTCACCGCGATGACCGGGCGCCTCGAGGGCCGGGACCTCGGGGCCCTCGCCGACGTGCACCCGGCGCCCGACTTCGGCTTCTCCTCGACCCCGCGCCGGGCGTCGGTGACCTCGGTGGTCACGACCGTCGAGGTGCCCTGACCCGCCCCCGCCCGGTCACCCGGCCCAGGCGGCCCAGCTGCAGCATCGCCAGCGCACCCAGGGCGGGCCCGGGGGCCAGCAGCCAGAACGCCCACCGCCACCCGACGGCGTCGGCGAGCAGAGGCAGCAGCTGGATGGTCACCACCGAGAGCGTGAAGCCGATCGCGGTCTGCACGCTCAGCGCGGTGCCGACGTAGCGCTGGTCGGCGCTCTCGCTCAGCGCCGTGGAGAAGACGCCGGAGTCGGCGATCACCGACGCGCCCCACACCAGCAGGAAGACCACCAGCAGCGCGGGGCTGCCCGACCACAGCAGCGGGGCCAGCAGGCAGCAGCCCGCGCTGGTGGCCATCGCGGCCACGGCGGCGGGGGAGCGGCCGTAGCGGTCGGCGCCCCACCCGCCCAGCAGCGCGCCCACCAGCCCGGCGACCCCGACGGTCAGGAAGGTCAGCGCGCTCACGCCGGCGCCCGAGAGCGCCCACGCGGGCTGGTGCACCAGGAAGGCCGGCAGCCAGGTCCAGAGGGCGTAAAGCTCCCACATGTGCCCGAAGTAGCCCAGGTTGGCCAGCAGGGGGGCCCGGGTGCGCAGCCCCGCCAGCGCGTGCCGGGCCCGCGGGCGCTGACCGGGGGCCAGCAGCGGGCCGGGACGCAGCACCGTGAGCGCCACGACGCCGGCGCCGAGGGTGAGCGCCGAGGCCGTCAGCATCACCGCGCGCCACGGCAGCGGGCCCGAGGCGCTGATCAGGTGCGGCAGCGCCGAGCCCAGGGTCAGCGACCCGACCAGCACGCCGAAGGCGCGGCCGCGGTCGACCGGCAGCGACCACGACGCCATCAGCTTCATCCCGACCGGGTAGACCCCGGCCAGGAACGCCCCGGTCAGGAAGCGCAGCGGCAGCGCGAGCCACAGCCCGTCGGCGGCCGCGGCCAGCAGGGCGGTCGAGCCCGCCGCGCCGAAGGCGCACAGCGCCACCAGCCGCTGCGGCGGCATCCGGTCGGGCAGGTTGAGCACGCTCGAGGTCAGCGCGCCCACGACGAAGCCGATCTGCACGGCCCCGGTCAGCCACACCACCGAGGTGTCGCCCAGGCCCCACTCGCCGCGCAGCGTCGGCGCGATCGCGGTGGCCGAGAACCACACCGCCAGGCCGAGCACCTGGATCAGCGCGACCAACGAGCGCTGGAGACCGGCCCCGCGCAGGTCGGGGTCCGCGGTGCTCGCCGGGCTGCTCACCGAGACAGCCTCCCAGACCCTGGCGGGCGGGGCTCAGAGGTCGATCGCGCGGTTCACCCAGGTCGAGGAGACCACCATGCCGACGTGCTCGTAGAGCCCGAGCGCGCCGGTGCGCGAGTCGGTGGACAGGTAGCAGCGGGTCGCGCCGTGCCGACGGGCCAGCGCGAAGGCGTCGACCAGCATGGCCGCGGCCGGGCCCTGCCCCCGTCGCTCGCGGCGTACGCCGACCTTGGCGACGTAGCCGCCCGCGCCGGACAGGTGCACGTGCGTGGCGCCGACCAGCTCGCCGGCGCCGTCGTGGAGCAGGCGCAGGTTCCAGGGCTGGTGGCCCTCCCGGCCCCAGATGCGGGCGCCGAAGTCGGCCAACGGCTGGCGGGGCCGCTGCGCCCACTCGAGGAAGCAGTCCTCGAGCAGCGTCCAGGCCGCCTCGTGGTCGGCGGCGGTGGCGTCGCGCAGGGTGTGCCCGGCCGGCAGCGGCGCGTCGGGAAGGCGTACGTCGTCGGGCAGCTCGAGGTCCCAGGCCGTCCAGCGCTCGCGGTAGCCGAGGTCGGCCATCAGCCGGTCGGCGGCGCTGCCCTGCGGCACCTGGCTGCCGATGCGGGTGGCGCCGCGCTCGCGGGCCCGCTGCTGGACCCAGGCCGCGAGCCAGGTGCCGATGCCGCGGCCCTGGTGGGCGGGGTCGACCGCGGCGTAGGCGACGTCGTCACCGGCGTGGTCGACGTACCCGACCAGGCGTCCCTCGGGGTCCTCGACCCCGATGGTGCTGGTGGCGATGTCGTAGCTGGGCCGCAGCCAGTCGGAGCGGATGTCCTCGACGTCGACCTCGGGCGCCCCGAGGTCGACGGTCTCCTCGGCGCGCACCAGGGCGGTGACGGCCTCGGCGTCGTCGAGGACGAGGGGCCGGGTGCGCAGCCCCGGCGGCAGGGCCGGGCCGGCGGTGCGGGTGCTCATCTGGTGATGATGCGCCCGCCGGGCCGGCCCGGCACCTGATTTTCCCCGTGGGGGCTCAGGCGTTGCGGATCGCGGAGACGTCGAAGTCGAGCTTGATCTTCTCGGAGACGAGCACGCCACCGGTCTCGAGCGCGGCGTTCCAGGTCAGGCCCCAGTCCTTGCGGTTGATGGCGGTGCCGCCCTCGAAGCCGATGCGCACGTTGCCGAAGGGGTCCTGGGCCGAGCCGGTGGGCTCGAACTCGATGGTGACCGGGCGGGCGGTGCCCTTGATGGTCAGGTCGCCGGTGATGGCCCAGTCGGCGCCGTCGCGGGCCACGGAGGTGGAGACGAACGTGATGTCGGGGTGGGTCTCGGCGTCGAAGAAGTCGGCCGAGACGAGGTGCCCGTCGCGGTCGGCGCTGCCGGTGTCGATCGAGGCGGCCTTGATGGTGAGGCTGACCGAGGAGGCGGCCGGGTCGGCGGTGTCGACGTGGGCGGTGCCCGACCAGTCGGTGAAGTGGCCGCGCACGGTGGTGACCATCGCGTGCCGGGCGCTGAAGCCCAGGCGGCTGTGGCTGGCGTCGATGGTGTAGTCGCCCGAGATGTCCTCGAGGACGCTGGTGGGGGCGTCGAAGCCGGCGGCCGGGGCGGTGCTGGTCGCGCTGGTCGTGCCGGTCGTGTCGGTGGTGGTGTTCTTGCGGAAGATGGCCATGGCGGTCTCCTGAGGTTGGTGGGTGAATCTTCAACTACCTCAAGGCGGGAGTGTGTCGATCCATTCCCGGCGACGGAAGAAATCTTTCGCACGCACGACGAGCCGCGCCCCGGGCGGGGCGCGGCTCGTCGTGTGCTGGATGCGGTGCGGGACGCCTCAGGCGGCCTGGGCGGGCTGCGCCGCCGGGGCGGCAGCGGCCGCCGAGGCGGTCTCGGGCGTCGTCCAGCGCGACTCCAGGTGCGAACGTCCGTCCGCGTCGGTCACCATCACCCAGCTGCGGGTCGGGCCACCGGTCATCTGCGAGTCCGTCATCGGACACCTCCTGTTCACCTTCTGTTCACTTAAGGTACCACGGCGGATGTGACCGGATCCACTGACGGTGAAGGAATGGTCGACTCCCCCGATTCCTGCCCGAATTCGGGCAGGATGTTGCGCGACGGGTGGTCGATCCAGCAGATTGTGGCTCGTGACGGTCCCACGACGAGCGGCCGGCGCCCCCGACCCGGTGGCGCCGCTGGTGCAGCACCTCGTCGCCACCACCGGCCTCGACGAGGCCGAGGCGCGCCGCGTCGTCGGCGACGTCGTCGCCTTCCACCGCGAGGGCGTCGACGACTACGTACGCCGCCGCCACGCCGCGCTGCAGGCGCGCGGGCTGCGCAACCCCGAGATCTTCACCCGCGTCGCGGCCGAGCTGGCCGAGCGCGTGGTGGCACCACCCGTCCTCTCCGAGCGCCAGCTGCGCCGGATCGTCTACGGCTGAGGCCGTCCACCCCTGCACGACCACCCTGCACGAACCACGGCACGACCACCCAGGAGGCACCACCATGTGCGGAATCGTCGGCTACATCGGCACCCAGCAGGCAGCCCCGCTGCTGCTCGAGGGGCTCGGCCGCCTCGAGCACCGCGGCTACGACTCGGCCGGGATGGCCGTGCTCGGCACCGGCGGCGCGCTGCGCGTGGCCAAGCGCTCGGGGCGGGTGCGCGACCTCGCCGAGGAGGTGCCGGCCCGCTTCGGCGGCAAGGTCGGGATCGGCCACACGCGGTGGGCCACCCACGGCCCGGCGACCGACCACAACGCGCACCCGCACACCGACGTCGCGGGCCGCGTCGCGGTCGTGCACAACGGCATCCTCGACAACGCCTCCTCGCTGCGGGCGATGCTCGCCGACGAGGGCGTCGAGCTGGCCTCCGACACCGACACCGAGGTGCTGGCCCACCTGGTGGCCCGCTCGGGCGCCGACACCCTCGAGGGCCGGGTCGCCGACGCCCTGGGCGCCGTCGAGGGCACCTACGGCCTGGCGGTCGTGCACGCCGACTTCCCCGACCGCATCGTGGTGGCCCGCAACGGCAGCCCCCTGATCGTCGGCGTCGGCGACAAGGAGATGCACGTGGCCAGCGACCTGGCCGCCCTGGTGCGCTACACCACCACCGTCGCCTACCTCGACGACGGCGAGATGGCCACGGTGACCGCGCAGGGCTTCACCACCTACCGCCACGACACCGCCCAGCTGCACCGCACCCACCGTGACGCCGCCCGCGTCGACGTCGACCCGGCGGCGTACGAGATCGGCGAGCACGAGTCGTTCATGCACGCCGAGATGCTCGAGCAGCCCCGCGCCGCCGAGCGGGTGCTGCGCGGCCGGCTCGACGAGCGCTTCGGCACCTCCCACCTGGGCGGGCTCAACCTCGACGCCCGCGAGCTGCGGGCCATCCGGCGCGTCAAGATCCTCGGCTGCGGCTCCGCCTACTACGTCGGGCAGATGGGCGCCTCGATGATCGAGGAGCTGGCCCGCATCCCCGCCGACGCCGAGGCGGCCAGCGAGTTCCGCTACCGCGACCCGGTCATCGAGCCCGACACGCTCTACGTGGCGGTCAGCCAGTCGGGCGAGACCATCGACACCCTGCTCGCGGTGCAGGAGATCCGCCGCAAGGGCGGGCGCGTGGTCGGCCTGGTCAACGTCGTGGGCAGCGCGATCGCGCGCGAGTGCGACGGCGGCATCTACCTGCACGCCGGCCCCGAGGTGGCCGTGGCCAGCACCAAGGCGCTGACCACGATGTTCCTGGCCTTCTCGCTGCTGGCCCTGCAGCTGGGCCGGGTGCGCGACCTGTCGATCGCCGACGGCAAGCGGCTCATCGCCGGCCTGCAGCAGCTGCCCGAGCAGATCCAGTCGGTCCTCGACCGCGACGACGAGCTCGCGAAGGTCGCCGAGCGGCTCGCCGCCAGCGACAGCCTCTTCTTCATCGGCCGGGTGCGCGGCTTCCCCGTGGCCCGCGAGGGCGCCCAGAAGTTCAAGGAGATCACCTACCGCCACGCCGAGGCGTACCAGACCTCCGAGCTCAAGCACGGCCCGCTCGCGCTGATCAGCGAGGACGTGCCGACCGTGGCGCTGGTGCCCGACGACGAGCTGGTCGAGCGCAACGTCGCGGCCCTGCACGAGATCGCCGCGCGCCGGGGCCCGCTGGTCGTGGTCACCCACGAGGGCGTCGACCTCGGCGACCTGTCGGCGGCGCCCGGCACGCACCGCATCGACGTGCCGCGCAACGAGCGCGAGATCGACCCGATCCTGCTCACCATCCCGCTGCAGGTGCTGGCCTACCACGCCGCCAAGCACCTGGGTCTCGACGCCGACAAGCCGCGCAACCTGGCCAAGTCGGTCACCGTGGAGTGACCCCTGAGGTGACCCGGGCGGCGGGGCGTGATCCAG
The DNA here is from genome assembly GCF_016907435.1 of Nocardioides salarius. Classification (NCBI taxonomy): domain Bacteria; kingdom Bacillati; phylum Actinomycetota; class Actinomycetes; order Propionibacteriales; family Nocardioidaceae; genus Nocardioides; species Nocardioides salarius. Next base: position 2,244,078 of record NZ_JAFBBZ010000001.1, read on the forward strand.
GCCACCGCGCGCAGGAATCGGGGCCGACGGCCGAGACGCACTACCTTATGGCAGTGACTTCCTCTGACACCGACCCCACGACCGTCGACGAGCAGGTGCCGACCTTCGTCGATCTCGGTCTGTCCGAGCCGGTGCTCAAGGCACTGTCCGACGTGGGCTACGAGACCCCCTCGGCCATCCAGGCCGCGACGATCCCGACCCTCCTCGAGGGCCGCGACGTCGTCGGACTGGCGCAGACCGGCACCGGCAAGACCGCCGCGTTCGCGCTGCCGATCCTCTCGAACCTCGACGTCGCGCAGAAGAGCCCGCAGGCGCTGGTGCTCGCCCCCACCCGCGAGCTCGCCCTGCAGGTCTGCGAGGCGTTCGAGAAGTACGCCGCCCGCATGCGCGGCGTGCACGTGCTGCCCGTCTACGGCGGCCAGGCCTACGGCGTGCAGCTCTCGGCGCTGCGCCGCGGCGTCCACGTGGTCGTCGGCACCCCCGGCCGGATCATGGACCACCTCGAGAAGGGCACGCTCGACCTGTCGCAGCTGCGCTTCCTGGTGCTCGACGAGGCCGACGAGATGCTCAACATGGGCTTTGCCGAGGACGTCGAGACGATCCTGGCCGACACCCCCGACGACAAGCAGGTGGCGCTGTTCTCGGCCACCATGCCCGCGCAGATCCGCCGGCTGTCCAAGAAGTACCTGTCGGACCCGGCCGAGATCACGGTCAAGCGCAGCGCGACCACCGCGGCCAACATCACCCAGCGCTACCTCACGGTCTCCTACCCGCAGAAGGTCGACGCGCTGACGCGCATCCTCGAGGTCGAGAACTTCGAGGGGATGATCGTCTTCGTCCGCACCAAGAACGAGACCGAGACCCTGGCCGAGAAGCTGCGGGCCCGCGGCTACTCCGCGGCCGCCATCAACGGCGACGTCGCCCAGGCCCAGCGCGAGCGCACCGTCAACCAGCTCAAGGCCGGCAAGCTCGACATCCTGGTCGCCACCGACGTCGCCGCCCGCGGCCTCGACGTCGAGCGGATCAGCCACGTCGTCAACTACGACATCCCCACCGACACCGAGTCCTACGTGCACCGCATCGGCCGCACCGGCCGCGCGGGTCGCACCGGTGACGCGATCTCGTTCATCACCCCGCGCGAGCGCTACCTGCTCAAGCACATCGAGAAGGCCACCAAGCAGCCGCTGACCCAGATGCAGCTGCCGACCGCCGAGGACGTCAACACCACCCGGCTGGCGCGCTTCGACGACCAGATCACCGAGGCGCTGGCCGACACCGCGACCATCGACCGCTTCCGCGACGTGGTGGCCCACTACGTGCGCGAGCACGACGTGCCCGAGGTCGACGTGGCTGCGGCCCTGGCGGTGCTCTCGCAGGGCGAGACCCCGCTGCTGATCGACCCCGAGGCCGACCGGGCCCGCGCCCAGCGCGAGGAGCGCCGCTCCGCGCCGAGCGGGCGCGACGAGCGCTCCGGCCAGGCCCGCGCCGAGCGGGCCCCGCGCCGCGGCGGCGACGCCAACCTGGCGACGTACCGCATCAACGTGGGCAAGCGCCACAAGGTCGAGCCGCGCCAGATCGTGGGTGCGCTGGCCAACGAGGGCGGCCTCTCGCGCAGCGACTTCGGCAAGATCCAGATCCGGCCCGACTTCTCGCTCGTCGAGCTGCCGGCCGACCTGGGCCCCGAGGTGTTCTCGGCGCTGGCCGACACGCGCATCTCGGGCAAGCTGATCGAGCTGCGCGCCGACAACGGTCCCCGCGGCGGCGGCTCCCGCCCGCCGCGCGGCGACAAGCCCGCGGGCGACTTCGACCGCAGGAAGCCGCGCCACAAGAAGCCCTGATCCTGCCTGCACCCGTCCTGGGGGCGGGTGCTGGTAGGAACGTCGCATGCGACGACTCGGGACCCTGGCCCTCCTCGGTGCGGGGGTGCTCGCCTCGGCGGGCCTCACCGGCTGCGACCAGGTCGCCGACACGCTGAGCGGGCCCGAGCCGCGCCCGGCCGCCGAGGCGTACGCCGCCGCCCTCGCGGCGGGCACGCCGGGCTCCGTGCCGCTGGCCGAGCCGGCGGCCGCTGCCGCGGACGAGGCCCATGCCGGGCTGGTCGCGGGCCTGGAGCCGGCCTTCGGCGGCGTCGAGCCCCGGGTCGAGGTGCTCGACGTCAGCCGCAGCGGCGACGTCGCCGAGGTCGACCTGGGCTGGACCTGGGCGCTGCCGGCGGGCGAGTGGTCCTACGAGTCGACCACCAGCCTGCGCCTGGTCGACGACGAGTGGCGCGCGGTGTGGCAGCCGGGCGTGGTCGAGCCCAGCCTGGTCGAGGGCGAGGTGCTCGACGCCTCCACCCTGGGCGCGTCGCGGGGCGACGTCGTCGGCGCCGGGGGCGAGCCGATCGTGACCGAGCGGCCGGTCGTGCGCCTCGGTGTCGACCGCGGGGCGGTCTCGCCGAAGCAGGCGGTGCGCGCCGCCGAGCGCCTGGCCGGGCTCGCCGACCTCGACGTGGCGGCGTACCGCGACCGGGTCGAGGCGGCGGGGGAGCGGGCCTTCGTCGAGGCGATCGTCTACCGGGCCGCCGAGGTCCCGGGCCCGGTGGCCCGGGCCGCCGGGTCCACCGCGGGCGTGGTCGCCATCGCCGACGAGCAGCCCCTGGCCCCGACCCGCGACTTCGCCGCCGAGCTGCTGGGCAGCGTCGGCGAGGTGACCGCCGAGATGATGGCCGACCAGCCCGGCGTCTACCGCATGGGTGACCGGGCCGGCCTCTCGGGCCTGCAGGCGCGCTACGACGAGGAGCTGCGCGGCAGCCCGGGCATGCTGGTGCGCGCCGTCGACGACGCCCCCGGCGCCAGCGGGGGCGAGCGCGAGCTGGTGGCGATGCCGGCCACCGACGGAGACGACCTGGTGCTCAGCCTCGACGTCGACCTGCAGCGCACCGCCGAGCAGCTGCTGGCCGGCGTCGGCCCCGCCAGCGCCCTGGTCGCCCTGCGGCCCAGCACCGGTGAGGTGCTGGCGGCCGCCAACGGGCCCGGGGTCGGGGCGACGAACGTCGCGACGTTCGGCCAGGCGGCGCCGGGCAGCACCTTCAAGATCGTCACCAGCCTGGCGCTGCTGCGCTCCGGGCTGACCCCGGGATCGACGGTGCGCTGCACCCCCGGCGTCGTCGTCGACGGGCGCCGCTTCACCAACTACTCCGACTACCCCGCGGCCGACCTGGGGCCGATCCCGCTGCGGCGGGCGATCGCGAGCTCGTGCAACACCGCCCTGATCGCCGAGGGCGGGCGCATCGACGGCACCGACCTCTACGACGCCGCCGCCACGCTGGGCCTGGGCATCGACCACGACCTCGGCTTCCCGGCGTACTTCGGCAGCGTGCCCCAGCCCGAGACCGACACCGAGGCCGCCGCCGCGCTGATCGGCCAGGGCCGGGTGCTGGCCTCGCCGATGGCGATGGCGGCCGTGGTCGCCAGCGTGCAGGAGGGCGCGACCGTGGTGCCGACGCTGGTCGAGGGCTACACCGACGAGCCGCCCGAGGGGGCCGCACCGCTGACGAGGGGCGAGGCCGAGGCGCTGCGCTCGATGCTGCGCGAGGTGGTGGTCTCGGGCAGCGGTCGCGGGCTGGCCGACCTGCCCGGCCCGGCCGTGCTGGCCAAGACCGGCACCGCCGAGTTCGAGCGCGACGGCGAGGTGCTCACCCACGCCTGGATGGTGGCCGCCCAGGGCGACCTCGCGGTCGCGGCGTACGTCGAGGTGGGCGAGTCGGGCTCGCGCACCGCGGGCCCGCTCGTCGAGGCGATGCTGCGAAAGAGGTGAACCCCTCGCCGCATGGGGTCGGCGAGGGGTCCACAGCCGTCTTCTGAGTGCTCCCTCCGAAGTCGACGTGTCCGAGTATGCCACGACCCGCCGGACGGGTGAAGGGCGTTGGGTGGAGCCGGTCGTGGTGCGAGGATCGCGCCATGACCGGTCCCGACCTGACCCCCGACCTCGCCGCCCTGCTGCCCGACGAGCACCGCCGACTCCTCGTGGGGGGCCGCTGGCGCGACGCCGAGGACGGCGCCACCTTCACCGTGCACGACCCGGCCGACGGCTCGGTGCTGACCCGGGTCGCCGACGCCTCCGTGGGCGACGCCGTCGAGGCGCTCGACGCCGCGGTGGCCGCCCAGCCCGCCTGGGCCGCGACGCCGCCGCGTGAGCGCGGCGAGATCCTGCGCCGCGCCTTCGAGATGATCGCCGACCGGGCCGACGACCTGGCGATGCTGATGAGCCTCGAGATGGGCAAGACCGTCAAGGAGGCCAAGGGCGAGGTCGGCTACGGCAACGAGTTCTTCCGGTGGTACTCCGAGGAGGCGGTGCGCATCCACGGCCGGTGGATGCAGGCACCGGCCGGCGGCAGCCGCCTGCTGACGATCAAGAAGCCCGTCGGGCCGTGCTTCTTCGTCACCCCGTGGAACTTCCCGCTGGCGATGGGCACCCGCAAGATCGGCCCGGCGGTCGCCGCCGGCTGCACGATGGTGGTCAAGCCGGCGGCCCAGACGCCGCTCACGATGCTGGCGCTGGCCGCCATCCTCGGCGAGGCGGGGCTGCCCGACGGGGTGCTCAACGTGCTGCCCTCCACCCACGCCAAGGAGATGAGCCAGGCGCTGCAGGGCGACGACCGGCTGCGCAAGGTCTCCTTCACCGGCTCGACCGGCGTGGGCCGCACCCTGGTGCGCCAGTCGGCCGACCAGCTGCAGCGGGTGAGCATGGAGCTGGGCGGCAACGCCCCGTTCCTGGTCTTCGCCGACGCCGACCTCGACGCCGCGGTCGACGGCGCGATGGTGGCCAAGATGCGCAACATGGGCGAGGCCTGCACCGCGGCCAACCGCTTCCTGGTGCACCAGGACGTCGCCGCCGAGTTCGCCGAGAAGCTCGCCGCCCGGATGGGCGCCCTCTCGCTGGGCCGCGGCCAGGACGAGGGCGTCGACGTCGGCCCGCTGATCGACGAGGACGCGGTCGACTCGGTCGCCCGGCTGGTCACCGACGCCGTGCACGACGGGGCCCGGGTGGTCACCGGCGGCGGACGCCCCGACGGCGCCGGGTGGTTCTACCAGCCGACCGTGCTCCTCGACGTGCCCGCCGAGTCGGCGATCAACACCGAGGAGATCTTCGGCCCGGTCGCGCCGATCACCACCTTCACGACCGAGGACGAGGCCGTCGCGGCCGCCAACGCCACCGAGTACGGCCTGGCCTCCTACGTCTACACCCGCGACCTGTCCCGCACGATCCGGATGGCCGAGGCGCTCGACTTCGGCATGGTCGGCGTCAACACCGGCCTGATCTCCAACCCCGCGGCACCCTTCGGCGGCGTCAAGGCCTCCGGCTTCGGCCGCGAGGGCGGCTTCGAGGGCATCGAGGAGTACCTGGAGACGACGTACGTCGCCCTCCCCGTCACCTGACCCGGCCCAGATCTCGCGCTGACCCGGCGCAGATGTCGCGCCGACCCGGCCCGGACCTCCACCTGCGGAGGTCCGGGCCGGTCGTCACTGGTCGGCGCCGGAGGCCTCGAGGCCGCTGCTCGCGGCGGCCTTGCCCACCGAGCTCTTGATGAGCGCCTCCAGGTCGAGACCGGTGGTGGCCTTGAGCATGCTCATCGTCTGGGTGACGTTGTCGGTGACCTGCTTGGGCATCGCGCCGGCACCGTCGGTCGAGATCACGGTGAGCTGGTCGATGGCGCTGATCGGCGCCGCGACCTCCTTGGCGACCTTGGGCAGCACCTCGATCAGCATCTGCAGCACCGCGGCGTCGTTGTAGTGCGCGAACGCCTCGGCGCGCCGGTCCATCGCCTCGGCCTCGGCCTGGCCCACGGCCAGGGTTGCCGCGGCCTGGGCCTCGCCCTCGGCGCGGGTCGCGTCGGCCTCCGCCGTACGCCGCGCGCGCTCGGCGGCACCGCGGCGCTCGCCCTCGATCGCCTCGGCCTCGGCGAGCGCCGCGCGCCGCGACTTCTCCGCCTCACCCGAGAGCCGGGCCTCCTGGGCCTTGGCCTCGGCGGCGGCGATGGTCGAGGCCTTGCGGGCCTCGGCAGCCGCGATCTCGGCGCTGCGGCGGGCCTCGGCCTCCTGCTCGACGCGGTAGCGCTCGGCGTCGGCGGGCTTGCGGACCTCGGTCTCGAGCTGGCGCTCGGTCAGCGCCGCCTGCCGCACCGCGACCTTCTCCTGCTCGGTGAGGATCGACTGGTCGCGGTCGGCCTGGGCCAGCGGGCCGGCGGCCGCGGCCTGCGCGGACGCGGCGTCGGTCTCGGCCTTGATCTCCGACTGCTTGAGCGCCAGCACGCGCTGCGAGATCGCGATCTCCTGCTCGGCGGCGATCTGGGCCTGCTCGGCGGCCTGGCGGGCGTTCGCCTCGGCGATGCGCGCCTCCTGCGCGACCCGGGCGGCCTCGGGACGACCCAGGTCGGCCAGGTAGGTGCCGTCGTCGGTGACGTCCTGGATCTGGAAGGTGTCGAGGATCAGGCCCTGGCCGGTCAGGGAGTTCTCCGACTCGTCGGCCACCCGCTGGGCGAAGGCCGCCCGGTCGCGGATGATCTGCTCGACGGTCAGCCCACCCACGATGGAGCGCAGCGCACCGGCGAGCACCTCCTGGGTGTAGGACTCGACGTCGGCCTGCTGGGAGAGGAAGCGCTGGGCGGCCAGGCGGATCTGGTCGGCGTTGCCACCGACCTTGACGATGGCCACGCCCTCGACGTTGAGCTTGATGCCCTGGCCCGACACCGCGCCGCGGATCTGCACCGAGATCCGGCGCGAGGACAGGTCGAGGGTGCCGAGCTTCTGCACGAAGGGGATGACGAACGTGCCACCGCCGAGGATCACCTTCTGCCCCGACAGGTCGGTGGTCAGCTCGCCGGTCTCCGGGTTGACCACGGCCTTGCCCTTGCGGCCGGTGACGATGAAGGCCTCGTTGGGCCCGGCGACCTTGTAGCGGCTGGTGACCAGGAGCACCAGCAGGACGAAGAGGACGACGAATCCGCCGACGGGGATCAGCACGGACGTGTTCACACGGGACTCCTTGGGAGGACTGGGGCGAGGTGGTGCCGGGTGGTGGTGCCGGTGGTGGTGCCGGGGATCAGCCGAGCTCGCGCCACGTGGGCGCGACCGTGACGGCGGTGGGGGAGACGGTGCTGGTGACGTGGACCCGCGTGCCGGGCTCGACGGGGATCGGGTGGTCGGTGTCGAGCCGGGCGTTGAGGCGCATCTCGTGCCCGCCGACCAGCACCTTGACCGTGCCGTAGCCGTCGGCGGGGATGGCCGTGAGCACGACGGCCTCGCGGCCGACGGTGTCGTCGGTGCGCGGCGAGGTGCCCGAGGTGTCGTCGCGCAGCAGCCGGGTCAGCCAGGCGGCGAACCAGCCGAAGCCGACCCCTGCCGCGACCCCGGCGGGCGCCGAGACCAGGAGCGGTGCCCCGAGCCCCTCGGCGAGCGCGCCGCCGAAGCCCAGCGCCGAGAGGAAGGCCCCGATCACCGCGCTCGAGAACGTGTCGCCGGCCAGGGCGTCGAGCGCACCGTCGAGCAGGTCGCCGACCACCAGCGAGACCAGGAGCAGCAGGAGACCGAGCACGCCGATGATGAGGTACGTCGTCACGTGCCCAGCCTCCCCCACGTGGGCGGTCCCCGCAGCACCGGCCTTTACCCGGGCCGGTTCGGGCCGGGTCGGGGCGAAGTTCGGGCCGGGTCAGCGCGAAGTCTGGGCCGGGTCGGCGATGATGGGGCGCATGCTGCTCGAGGGTGACGTGGTGGCGGTCTACGAGGACTTCGCCAGGTACACCGACGACTCGCCGTGCTTCACCGAGTGGGCGCTCGGGGTGGTCGGCGACGCCGAGGTGCGGGCCTGGCTCGAGACCCTGCCGGCGCCGCGCCGCCAGCCCAACCTGGTCTTCGCGGCCGCGCGGTGGCACGGCGTCGCCACCCCCGCGCCGTACGCCGCCCTGCGTGCGGCGCTGCTGGGCGACGACGGGTCGATCCGGGCCACGATCCTGGAGCGGCGCACCCAGACCAACGAGGCCGGGCGGATGGCCACCCTGCTGCCGGCGCTGGCCGCGCTCGGCCCCGGCCCGCTGGCGCTGGTCGAGGTGGGGGCGAGCGCCGGCCTGTGCCTCTACCCGGACCGCTGGGGCCACCGCTACCGCGCCGCCGACGGGCGGGTCGTGCACGAGGTGGGCGTCGACGGCGACCGACCGGTGCTGGAGTGCCGCATCAGCGGCCACGACGGTGCCCGGGCCCCCCTGCCCCGGGACCTGCCCACCATCGCCTGGCGCGGCGGCGTCGACCTGCACCCCCTCGACGTGACCGACGCCGACGCGACGGCGTGGCTCGAGGCGCTGGTCTGGCCCGAGCACGACGACCGGCGCCGGGTGCTGGCGAGCGCGGTCGAGGTCGCGCGCGGCGACCCGCCGCAGCTGGTGGCCGGCGACCTGGTCGAGGAGCTGCCGGCGCTGGTCGAGCGCGCCTCGGCGCACGGGCGGGTCGTGGTGCAGCACAGCGCGGTGCTGAGCTACCTGCCCGAGCCTGCTCGCCGCGAGGCCGAGTCGCTGCTGCGCGGACTGGTCGCCGAGGGCGCCTGCCACTGGCTCAGCAACGAGGGTCCCGACGTGCTGCCCGCGGTCACCGGCACCGGTCCGGCCCCGCCGCCCGGGTCCTTCGTGCTCGGCCTCGACGCGCGCGCCGTGGCCTGGACGCACGGCCACGGCCGCACCCTGACCTGGACCGGCCTCAGCTCATGAGCGCGCCGGCGAGCTCGCGACGCGAGGTGATCTGCACCTTGCGGTAGACCCGCGACAGGTGCCACTCGACGGCCTTGACCGTCACCACCAGCGCGGTGGCGATCTCGCGGTTGCTCAGCCCCTGCACGGCCAGCTCGGCGACCCGGCGCTCGGCCAGGGTCAGCGCCGCGAGCGCCTCGCTGCGGCTCTCGGTGCCGGCGCCGACGAGGTCGAGCAGGCGCCGGGCCCGCTGGCGCAGCGGCCACAGGCCCTCCTGGGCGGCGTACGTCTCGGCGTCGCGCAGCAGCCGCAGCACCTGCAGCGACGACCCGCTGCCCGAGAGCACCAGCAGCCCCGCCAGGTCGGTGTCGACCTGGGCGGCCAGCCGCGCGGCGTCGATGGGGGCGAGCGCCGCGCGCGCCTCCTCGAGCAGCCCGACCCCCTCGGTGGTGGGGCTGACCGTGGCCAGGGCGCGCAGGCCGTGCGCGACGGCGTACGCCGACCCCACCGCCCGGCCGACCCGCAGGTGGGCGCGGGCCTGGCGGGCCGCGTCCTCGCTGCGGCGCGCCCGGGCCAGCGCCAGGGCCTGGTTGGCCCGCCAGGGCAGCTGCTCGGGGTCGGCGCCGGGGGCCAGGACGCCGGCCCGCGCGTGGTGCTCGACCGAGGAGTCCACGTCGCCGGCGGCCGCCGCCAGCTCGCCGAGCGCGTGGTGGGCGACGGCGGCGCCGGCCTGGCCGCTGGGCCCCGGAGCCGCGACCAGCGCCAGCAGCGGCGCGACGAGCGTGGCGGCCGTGGTGAGGTCGCCCCGCCCGAGGAGGACCTCGGCCCGGGCGGCCAGCAGCCCGGCCTGGTCGGTGTGGCCCGAGGGGGTGGTGGCGGCGAGGGCGGCGAGCGCCGACGCGGCGTCGCGCACTCGCCCGGCGCGCAGCAGTGACCCGGCGTGCTGGAGCGGGGTGGTGGCGGCGATGCGGGTGGTCGGGCCCCCCGATCGGGTGTGCGGCATGGCAGCAGCGTAGGAAGGTAAAGTTTTACCCGGGGCTTTTTCCCCGGGAACGTCTCCTCCGGTCCAGTCAGCGCTGCCGGCCGGGTCGGCCCAGCAGCCCGAGCAGCACCTCGACCGGCCCGTCGCCCGGGCGGGCGGGCAGCGGGCCCGCGAAGAGCCCCTCGGTGCGCCCGGCCGCGACGGTGCGGCGCGCCACCGGCAGGAGCGCCTGGGCCAGGGCGGGCGGCAGCACCGTGGCGGCCGCCTCCTGCTGCGCGCTCGGCGCACCGAGGCTGCGCGCGACGTCCCAGCCGTGCACCGCGACCTCGAGCGCCGCGGTCGAGACGAGCAGGTCGGCCGCCAGCCCGGACGGGCCGTCGAGCCCGACGCGGTCGAGGTCCCGCTCGGCGGCCCCTGCCCACGCACCCAGCAGCGTGCCGACCCGCACCCGCAGCCGCCCGGCCGGGTCGTCGTACGCCGCAGCCGCGGGCGGGAGCGCCGGCACCAGCGGCAGCGCCCCCTGGCTGGCCTCGAGGTAGGCCCCCAGCGAGTCGTCCATGTGGCCCAGCAGGGTCGCCAGGTCCCAGGCGGCGCAGGGCGTGGCTCGCCCCAGGTCGCCGGGCTCGACCAGGCCCAGCACCGTGCGGGTGCCGACCAGGGAGCGCTCCAGCAGCCCGACCGCGTGGTCGAGCCGCCTGCTCATCCCGGAGCGCCGGGACGGGGGTCGGTGCCCTGCGGCACGTGGTCGGCCGGCAGGCTCGCGGGCAGGCCGAACGCGGTGAAGAGCCGGGGGTCGAAGAAGGCGTCGACCTGGCGGATCTCGGGTGCGTCAGGGGGTCCCGTCACGTCGAGGACGTGCAGCTGGAACGGGGTGAACTCGCCGCCCGGGCCGCGCATGTACATCCCGAACGCCGGCTGGCCGTTGGCGCGGGTGGCGATCATCGGCATGTCGCGGGTGCCGCCGGGGCACTCGTTGCCGATCAGCCAGGCGATGTTGGCCCGCCCGCGGAACCAGCTGGTGAAGGGCGGCATCTCCCAGACGGCCTCGGCGGTGAGCATGGAGACGATCTGGTCGACGTCCTTGCGCCAGAACGCGTCGACGTAGCGCTCGAGCAGGTGCTGCTGCTCGGGGGTGAGGTCGGGCTCGACGGTGTCCTGGGTCAGCGCCCGTGCGCTCATCTGGGCGTGCGCGCGCTGCAGCGCGGAGTTGACCGCCGCGCTCGTGGTCTCGAGGGCCTCGGCGACCTCGGCCGCGCTCCAGCGCAGCACGTCGCGCATGATCAGCACCGCCCGTTGGCGAGCGGGCAGGTGCTGCAGCGCTGCGACGAAGGCCAGCCGGATCGAGTCGCGCTCCTCCACCACCACCGCGGCGTCGGGCACCGGCTCGAGCCAGGCGATCTCGTGGTCCTGCTCGAGGGCGTCGCCGGCGGGCTGGTCGCTGGTGCCCAGGCCCGTCGGCAGCGGCCGCCGGGGCTGGCCCTCCAAGCTCGAGAGGCACACGTTGGTCGCGATGCGGTAGAGCCAGGTCCGCACCGACGAGCGGCCCTCGAAGGCCGCCGAGGCCTTCCAGGCGCGCAGGAACGTCTCCTGCACCAGGTCCTCGGCCTCGTGCACCGAGCCGCTCATCCGGTAGCAGTGCGCCAGCAGCTCGCGCGAGTAGCGCTGGGTCAGGGCCGGGAAGTCGCCCAGCTCGGCCTGCGCCGTGCTGGGTGCCGGGCTGGAGCCCGGGGTGGGTGCCGGGGTGGGTGCCGGGGTGGGGGTGGTGCGAGAGGTCATGCGCGGGGTCTCCGTCGCCGGTGCCGTCATCGGGTGTGCTCCTCACAGTGTGCGCTCACCGCTCCGACCCGGCCAGGCTCAGGAACTCATCGCTCGCCCCACCAGCGCGAGGGCCCGCTCGGCGAGCGGCTCGGCGAGCGCCCGGTCGGAGGCCACCAGTCCCACCCGCGTACGCCGGTCGAGGAGGTCGTCGACGTCGTGCGCGCCCTCGTGGGTCACCGCGAAGACGAGCTCGGCCAGCGTCACCGGCACCTGCGCGGCAGCAGGGGCCAGCAGCTCCTCGTCGGTGAGCGGCTCGCCGGCCCGGGCCGCGATCTCGCGGGCGGTGGCCAGCACCAGGGCGGCGTCGGTGCCGAAGCGGCGTACGAGCCGGGTGGGCTCCTCGAGGGCGTCGAGCACCGGGCGCGGCGCGGCGCCGAGCAGCGGCAGGGTCGCGGTCGTGCACGGCCCGGCGACCAGCCCGCCCGCCGCGACCGCGGCGTCGACGGCGTCCTGGGCCATCCGCCGGTAGGTGGTGAGCTTGCCGCCCACCACCGTGACCATGCCGCTGCGCCCGGTCAGCACCGCGTGCCGGCGCGACAGGTCGGCGGTCTGGCCGGACCCCTCGGACCCGTCAGGAGCCGTGACGTCGAGCAGCGGCCGCAGCCCGGCGTAGGCGCCCACGACGTCGTCGCGGCGCAGGGGGGTCGCGAAGGTCGCGGCGACCACGTCGAGCAGGAAGCCGATCTCGGGCTCGGTGGGCTGGGGCACGTCGGGCACCGGACCGGGCGCGGGCTCGTCGGTCAGCCCGACGTAGATCGTGCCGTCGGGCTGGGGCAGCACCATCACGAACCGGTTGGTCGAGCCGGGCACCGGGGCGAAGACGCTGGTGCGCAGCCCCGGCAGCCGGTCGCCGCGCAGCACCAGGTGGGTGCCGCGGCTGGGGCGCAGGGTCACCTCGTCGGCCAGGTCGCCGGCCCACACGCCGGCGGCGTTGACGACCGCACGTGCCCGCACCGTCGTCGTGCCGCCGGTGGTCTCGTCGCGCAGCGACACCTCGGTGCCGCTGGCCCGCAGCACCCGGGCGCGGGTGCGCACGTGGGCGCCGTACGACGCGGCGGTGCGCGCGATGGTGGTGACCAGGCGGGCGTCGTCCTCGAGCTGGCCGTCCCAGCCGAGCAGGCCGCCGACCAGCCCCGCGGGGCGCAGGCCGGGGGCCATCGCGAGGGTCTCGGTGCGCGAGAGCCGGCGCGGGCGAGGCAGGGTCTCGGCGCTGGTGCGCGCGCCGCGGCGCAGCAGGTCGCCGGCGGCCAGCCCGCTGCGCGAGAGCAGCCGCTGCAGGGGAGCGGTGCCGGAGGTGATCGGGATCAGCATCGGCATCGCGCGGGTCAGGTGGGGCGCGGTGGTCTGCATCAGGATGCCGCGCTCGACGGCGCTCTCGTGGGCGACGCCGACCTGTCCCTGGGCCAGGTAGCGCAGCCCGCCGTGCACCATCTTCGAGCTCCAGCGCGAGGTGCCGAAGGCGAGGTCGTGGGCGTCGACGGCCAGCACCGACAGTCCGCGGGTGACCGCGTCGAGGGCGACGCCCACGCCGGTGACGCCGAGGCCGACGACCACGAGGTCGACGTCGACGGGCGCCTCGGCCAGGCCGGCGCGGATGCGGGTCCCGAGGTGGGTCTCGGCGCTCACGGGCGCAGCGCCCGGGCCAGCAGGTGGCGCAGCTCGGCGTCGAGGTCGGCGGCCGACACGTCGTCGTCGACCATCGTGTGGACCGAGAGCACGAAGCCGTGGGCGGCCAGCACCAGGCCGCGCGCGATCGCCAGCGGCGAGCCGGCGCGCACCTCGCCGGCGGCCTGGCCGCGGGCCAGCTCGTCGGTGAGCAGGGTGGCGATCAGCTCCTGCGAGCGGCCGCGGCGGTGCAGCAGGTAGGGCAGCACCAGCTCGGGGTCGAGCTCGACGATGCGCACGAAGAGCTCGTTGCGGCGCAGCGCGTCGACGGTGCGTGCGACCTCGTCGACGATCCGCTCGACCGTGTCGCCAGGTCCCTCGTCGGCGACGGTGCGCGCGACCAGCCCCGACCACTCGCGGGTCATCAGGTCGCCGAGCAGGGTCGGCATGTCGGCCCAGGAGCGGTAGATCGTCATCCGCGAGACGCCGGCGCGGCGCGCGACCTCGGTGAGCGTCGTACGCCGCCAGCCGACGTCGAGGATGCACTCGCGGGCCGCGTCGAGGTAGGCGTCGCGTGGGTCCTGCGGCGCATCGTTGTGACACAGTGACGTCATGTGTCACACTGTAACACGTGACCCACGACACCGCTGCTCCCCACGGCTCCCCGTCCACCGGTGCGCACCCGCGCGAGATGCACCCGCAGCGCTGGGGCGACCCGGCCGCCGCGACCGCGCTCCCCGAGGCCGCCCGCGGGCTCGTCGAGCTCGCCTTCGGCCTGCACGAGACGCCCGCCGCCGCCGAGGTCGAGCTGCCCCCGGTGGGCCTCGGCGACGACGTGCTGGCGGCGCTGGCCGACGTGGTCGGGCCCGACCACGTGCACGTCGACGACGCCTCGCGCCGGCTGCGCACCCGGGGCAAGTCGACCCCCGACCTGCTGCGCGCCCGCGCCGGCGACCTGGCCGACGCCCCCGACGCGGTGGTGCGCCCGGGCAGCCACGACGAGGTCGCGGGCGTCCTCGCCCTCGCCGTCGAGCACCACCTGGCGGTCGTTCCCTTCGGCGGCGGCACCTGCGTCACCGGTGGCCTGGCCGCGCGTCGTGACGGCTTCGCCGGCCTGGTCTCGCTCGACCTGGTCCGCCTCGACGCGCTGCTCGAGGTCGACGAGGTCTCGATGACCGCCACCCTCGAGCCCGGCCTGCGCGGCCCCGAGGCCGAGGCGCTGCTCGCCGAGCACGGGCTCTGCCTGGGCCACTACCCGCAGTCCTTCGAGCACGCCTCGATCGGCGGCTTCGCCGCGACCCGTTCCTCGGGCCAGTCGAGCGCCGGCTACGGCCGCTTCGACCAGATGGTCGTCGGCCTGCGGGTGGCCACCCCGCGCGGGGAGTGGCGGCTCGGCTCGTCGCCCGCCAACGCCGCCGGCCCCGACCTGCGCCAGCTGGTGCTGGGCTCCGAGGGCGCCTTCGGCGTGATCACCGCGGTCACCGTGCGGGTGCGCCGGCTGCCCGAGGTGAAGGTCTACGAGGGCTGGCGCTGGGGCTCCTTCGTCGAGGGCGCCGCCGCGATGCGCACGCTGGCCCAGTCGGGCACGCTGCCCACGGTGCTGCGGCTCTCCGACGAGGCCGAGACCGGGCTCAACCTGGCTCGCCCCGACGCCATCGGCGAGGAGTCCACCGGCTGCCTGATGATCGTGGGCCACGAGGGCACGCCCGCCCAGGTCGAGTCCCGCCGCGCCGCCGTCACCGAGGTGCTCACCGGCCTCGGCGGCACCCCGCTGGGCGAGGAGCCGGGCGCGTCGTGGGCCCACGGCCGCTTCCACGCGCCGTACCTGCGCGACTCGATGCTCGACGTGGGCGTGCTGGTCGAGACCCTCGAGACCGCCACCTTCTGGTCGAAGGTCGACGCGCTGTACGCCGACGTGCGCGGCGCCCTGGAGCGCGAGCTCGGCGTCGAGGGCGGCTCGGCGATCGTGCTGTGCCACATCTCCCACGTCTACGAGACCGGCTGCTCGCTCTACTTCACCGTGGCGACCAGCGCGGGTGAGGCGCCGATCGAGCGCTGGGGCCGGGCCAAGGCCGCCGCCAACGACGCGATCGTCGCCGACGGCGCCACCATCAGCCACCACCACGCCGTCGGCACCGACCACCGGCCGTGGCTGGGCGCCGAGATCGGCGACCTGGGTGCCTCGGTGCTACGCGCGGTCAAGGCCGACCTCGACCCCACCGGCGTGCTCAACCCCGGGGTGCTGGTCCCGTGAGCGCCCCCGATCGCACCTTCACGTTCCTGGTCAACCCCGCCTCCGGAGGTGGCGCGGCGCCCGAGGCCGTGGTGCCGGTCGCGCGGCTGCTGCGCGAGGCGGGCGCCTCGGTCGAGGTGACCTACTCGCCGGGCCCGCGGGCCACCGACGACCTCGTGCGGGCCGCCGTCGGGCGCGGCGACGTCGTGGTCTCGGTCGGCGGCGACGGCATGCTCTCCCACCTCGCCGGCGCGGTCTCGACCGCCGGTGGCGTCCTGGGGGTGCTGCCGGCCGGCCGCGGCAACGACTTCGCGCGGATGCTGGGGCTGGCCTCCGAGCCGGCCGCGGTCGCCGAGCACCTGCTGCACGCGCCGGTGCGCGAGGTCGACCTGCTGGCCTGGACCCTCCCCGGCGGGCCGAGCCGGCTGGTGGCCGGGTCCGTCTACTCCGGCATCGACGCCCGTGCCGCGGCGATGGTCGACCGGATGCGCTGGACCCCGCAGAAGCTGCAGTACCCGCTGGCCGCGGTCCGCGCGATCGCGACGTACCGGCCTGGCCGGTTCCGGGTGGCGGTCGACGGCGACGCGCGCCAGTACGCCGCCGGGCTGGTCGTGGTGGCCGGCTCCGCCTACTACGGCAAGGGCATGAAGGTCGCCCCCGGCGCGGTCGTCGACGACGCCCTGCTCGACGTCGTGGTGGTCGAGGCCGCCTCGCGGACCGCGCTGGTGCGCTCGTTCCCCAAGATCTACGACGGCTCCCACGTCGACCTGCCCCAGGTCACGGTGCTGCGCGGCGCCCGCGTCGAGCTCAACGCCGACGGCCGCACCCCGCTCCCGGTGGGCGGCGACGGCGAGCCGCTCGGCGAGCTGCCGGGCCTCGGCCGGGCGCCCGCCGTGGTGGAGGTGCGCCCCGGCGCGCTGCGGGTGATCGGCTGACAGCGCTTTGCAGAGGGGCACGCGTGTGCCCCTCTGCAAAGGCGCGGGTCACCCCTCGCCAGTGAGGGTGCGGGCCAGCCGCTGTGCAGCGCGGCGTACGACGTCGGCGTCGTCGGGGTCGTCGCCGCCGGCGGCCCGCTCGGGCACCAGGCCCGCGGCCAGGGCGGCGGGCCGGGTCAGCCAGGCCCAGGCCCGCCAGCCGTCCATGCCGGCGCCGAGCAGCGGCTCGAGGAGGGGGGCGAGCTCGGGCCGCGGCTCGCCGGCGGCGTCGAGCTGGAAGGCGGGCACCATCGCGCCGGTCGGGCCGGTGACGACGAGCAGCCGGTGCTGCCCGGCCGCCTTGTGCACCGCGAAGCGGGTGCGCTCGGCCGTCGAGCCCCGCAGCCGGGCCAGCGACTCGTAGGTGTGCCAGGGGCTGGTCAGCAGCTCGTCGTGCACCCGCGCCTGCTGGGCGATCTGCAGCAGCGGCACGGGCACGGCGTGACCGGGGTCGCTGCCCTCCTGGTGCAGCACCGCGTCGAGCTCGGCGACCTGGTCGTCGCTCAGCTCGGCGCCGGTGCCCGGGTCGGTCCACACCGCGCGGCCCGCGGCGTCGCGCGTCATCGTCGGCAGGCCGGCCTCGCCGAGGTGGTCGACCAGGCCGAGCTGCTCGAGCCAGGCCGCCAGCCGCTCACGGGTGCCGTCGGGTTCCATGGGTCCAGCCTGCCGCAGCGCCCGCGGTCGGGGCGCGGCGGGCGGCGCGGCCCTCGTCACTACAGTGGCCGGTGTGAGCGAGCCCGCGCAGACCTCCGGGCGTCCGCAGACCCGGCCGGGCCGGTTGGCGCGGCGGGGCGGCTGGACCATCGCGATCGCCACGGCGGCCTCGCTGCTGCTGGTGCGGCTCACCGGCGACCTGGCGGCACCGGGCATGGTGCTCGTCGCCGGGCTGGTGTGGGGCGGCTTCCTGCTGCTCGTGGCCCTGGCCACCCACCTCGGCGGGCTCGGCGAGGAGGACCTGCGCCAGGAGCGTCGACCGGGGCAGAGCGGCCCCGGGCCCCTCGGCCCGGGCCCCCTCGGCTGAGCGTGGTCCAGACCTCGTCGCGCCCGGGGTGACCCGGCGGGCACCGGCTCGTTGGTCAGCTCGAACCCAGGGGGCGGCCGCTGCCCTCCCGGGCGCCGACACGCCGTGACCCCGTCGACCGAGGACCGACGGGGTCGCGGCGCGTCACCGGCAAGGGGTCTAGACCGTCGACGGGCCGCGAGTCACTCCTCGGGTGGACGTGCGTTGGACCTGTACCTGGTCCCCCACCGGAAGCGAGCCCCGCCATGTCCCCCCTGTCCTCCCGAAGGTCGCGCACCCGGTCCACAGCGGTCGCCACCGCCGTGGGCACCGCGCTCGTCGGTCTCCCCGTGCTGGCGGTGGTCTCCGCCGTCGGCGGACCCGCCGGCCCGGCCCAGGCGCAGAGCGCCTGCTCCTTCGACGCGCGCTTCACCGACCCCGCCGGCGACGTCAACGACCTGCTGATCCTGCCGGTGGATCCGGCTCTCGACCCCGACGGCCTCGACCTGCGCGAGGCGTGGGTGAGCACCAACGCCACCGACGACGCGATCACCTTCCACATCAAGGTCACCGACCTGTCGGTGCTCAGCGGAGGCCTGCGGGGCACCAGCGAGCTCTTCCGCTGGGCGTTCGTCCTGGGTGGCCAGGACTACGTCGTCGAGGCCGACCGGCCGCTGCTGCAGCCGGAGGTGCCGATCGAGGCGCCCGGCACCTACACGCTGACCGACGGGTCGGGCACGACGCTCAAGACGGGCCTGGCCGGCAGCTTCGACCCGGCCCTCGACCTGGTCACGGTGACACTCGCCGCGAGCGACCTGACGACGGCCAGCCCGGCCCAGGACGCGTTCGTGGTCGGCGACGTGCTGAGCGGCTTCTCGATCACCTCTCTGCGCTCCCTGCTCATCACCGACGACGTGGCCGACCGCGCGACCAGCCCGTGCACCTACCGGATCGGCGACAAGACGCCCTCGCCCGACCCGACCGCCACGGTGACCGCCACCGCGACCACCACCGCCACCACGACGGCCACGGCGACGGCCACGGCGACGACCACCGTCACCAGCCAGCCCACCGCCACCGCGACCACCACGGTGACCAGCCAACCGACCGCCACGGCCACGGCCACCACGACGGCGACCACGACGGCCACCGCGACGGCCACCGCGACCGCCACGGAGACGGTCACCACCGGACCGGGCAACCGGGTGCCGCAGGTCAAGCGGATCGCCGCCAAGCCGTTGCAGGGCCAGGGCAAGGCCCGTGTCAAGTCGCCGATCCGGTTCCGCGTCAAGGCGACCGACCCCGACGGTGACCCGCTCACCTACCGCTGGGACTTCGGCGACGGCAACAAGGGCCGAGGCATCCGGGCGATCAACCGCTACGACTTCCGCGGCCAGTACCGGATCATCCTCAAGGTCAACGACGGCACCGAGACCGTCAAGACGCGCTTCATGATCAAGATCGGCAAGCCGAAGAAGCGCTGAGCGCTACCCCTCGAGCCGGTCCTCCGGGCTCAGGACGTGAAGGTCCACACCAGCAGCTGGGTGTCGACCGCCGCGACCACCGGGTGGGCCGGCTCGTCGGTGGCGCAGATCGAGTCGCCGACCGCCAGCGGCTCGGCGAGCGAGAAGCGCAGCAGCGCGCCCCGCACCACGTAGACGTGCACCCGTGGCGCGACGGGCAGCTCGAGGGTGTCGCCGCCCCGCAGCTGCGCCACCGCCAGGCTCGCCCCGTCGACGCCGACGCCCAGGGGCGCGGGCACCAGCCCGCGCGCACCCGGGTCGACCGCCGCGACGGCGTACGACGGGTCGGTGCCGGTGGCGTCGGGGCGCAGCCAGGTCTGCACCCACCGGGTCGGGCCGGCCCCCTCGACGGCGGTCTCGGAGTGACGCACCCCGCTGCCTGCCGAGAGCACCGCCAGCGAGCCGGCGGGCACCACCTCCTCGCGCCCCGCGTCGTCGACGTGGCGCACCGCGCCCGAGACCACCCAGGTGACGATCTCGAGGTCGCTGTGGGCGTGCTCCTCGAAGCCCTGCCCGCCGCGCACGACGTGGTCGTCGTGGCAGACCATCGGCCCGAACGAGAGCCGCTCGGGGTCGTAGTGCTCGCCGAACGAGAAGGCGTGCCGGGTCAGTCGCCCGGGCACCCGGGTCAAGAAGCGGGTGTTCCCCCGACGGATCTCCACGGTCACGGCATCATTGTGCCGGTGCGAGCCTCCTTTCCCGAGCTGCCGCCGGGTTTCCGGCTCGGCACCGCCACGTCGGCCTTCCAGAGCGAGGGCAGCACCGACGTCGACGGCCGGGGTCCCTCGATCTGGGACACCTTCTCGAAGCTGCCGGGCGCCGTCCTCGACGGCACCACCGGTGAGCCGGCCTGCGACTCCTACCGCCGCTACCGCGACGACGTCGCGCTGATGGCCCGTCTGGGGGTCGGGGGCCACCGCTTCTCGGTCTCGTGGTCGCGGGTGCTGCCCACCGGGCGCGGGGCGGTCAACGCCGCCGGCCTCGACTTCTATGACCGGCTCGTCGACGAGATGCTCGCCCAGGGCGTCGCCCCGATGGCCGCGCTCTACCACTGGGACCTGCCGCAGGCCCTCGAGGACGAGGGCGGGTGGCTCAACCGCGAGACCGTCGAGGCGTTCGCCGAGTACGCCGCCGTGGTCGGCGGGCGCCTCGCCGACCGGGTCGAGCACTGGATCCCCGTGGTCGAGCCCAACGTCGCCACGATCATGGGCCACGCCACCGGCATGCACGCCCCGGGCCGCGAGATGGGCTTCGACTCGCTCCCGGTCGCCCACCACCTGCTGCTGGCCCACGGCCGTGCGGTGGTCGAGCTGCGTGCCGCCGGGGCCTCCTCGGTCGGCTGCGCCAACAACCACGCCCCGATGTGGCCGGTCAGCGAGGACCCCGCCGACGTGGGTGCCACCAAGCTCTTCGACGCCCTGTGGAACGGGTTGTTCCTGGAGCCGATGCTGCTGGGGCGCTACCCCGTCGACCTGGCGCCGCTGGTCGAGGAGGCAGTGCGTCCCGGCGACCTGGCCACGATCCGCCAGCCGCTCGACTTCTACGGGGTCAACTACTACAGCCCGATCAAGATCGGAGCGGCGCCCGAGGACTCCCCGATCCCCTTCGAGGTGTGCGAGCTGGTCGGCTACCCGGTCACCGACATCGGGTGGCCGGTGGTGCCCGACTCGCTGCGCGAGTGGCTGATCACCCTGCGCGCCCGCTACCGCGCGGCGCTGCCGCCGGTGGTCGTCACCGAGTCGGGGGCGGCGTACTCGACGGGGCCCGACGGGTCGGGGGTGGTCGACGACCAGGAGCGCATCGCCTACCTCGACGCCCACCTGCGCGCCGTCGCCGCGGCCTGCCAGCGCGGGGTCGACGTGCGCGGCTACTACGTGTGGTCGCTGCTCGACAGCTTCGAGTGGGTGCACGGCCTCGAGCAGCGCTACGGGCTGGTCCACGTCGACCACCAGACGCAGGCGCGCACCCCCAAGGCGTCGTTCGAGTGGTACGCCGCGGTGATCGCCGCCCAGACCCGGTCGGTCGGCTGAGCGGCCCGACGTCGTTAGTCTGAGGTCCATGGTCGACGCGCCCACCCCCTCGGAGTCCCCTGCCCAGCTCGTCGACCCGGCCCCGCCACAGCGCCGTGTCGTCTTCGTGGTCGGGTCGGGACGCAGCGGCACCAGCACCATGGCCGGGGCGCTGCAGACCCTCGGCATGACGGTGCCGGCGCCCGAGGTGGCCGCCGACGACACCAACCCCAAGGGGTTCGCGGAGTCGCAGTGGGTCGTCGACCTGCACGACGAGCTGCTCGAGCGCACCAACGTCTCGATGGCTGACGCGCGGCCCTCGGCGTGGTTCGACACCGGTCGGCTCAACAACTTCGAGCCGCTGCGCACCCGGCTGCACACCTGGCTCGAGGAGCAGCTGGTCGCCGGCGGACCCGAGCTGGTCGTCAAGGACCCGCGCCTGGCCTGGTTCCTGGGCCTGTGGCGCTCCGCGGCGATGCGCAGCGAGGCGGAGGCCGGCTACGTGACGATGCTGCGCCCGGTCACCGAGGTGGTCGGCTCCAAGCAGCGCGTCTACGACGCCCGCACCAGTGAGGTGCACCGCACCGCCGCCTGGGTCAACATGATGCTCCACGTCGAGCGCAGCACCCGCGGCTCGTCCCGCGCCTTCGTGCGCTACCACGACATGCTCGACGACTGGACCGTGCCGGTCTTCGGGCTGGGCCAGCGCTTCGACCTCGACGCCGTGAAGTCGGCCTCGGCCAACGACATCCGCCAGGTCCACCAGTTCGTCGACCCCTCCCTGCGGCGCGTGGCGCTGACCTGGGCCGACGTCGACGTGCCGCGCCGGCTGCGCGACATCGCCCAGGAGACCTGGGAGGCCCTCGACAAGCTGCCCGACGAGGGCGGCGACACCCCCGAGGTGCAGGCCACCCTCGACGAGCTGCGCGCGGCGTACGCCGAGATGTACGACGAGGCGCAGGCGCTGACCCGCTCGACGGCCGACGCGGCCCGCCGCGAGGGGGCCCGCACCCAGTCGGCGCCGCCGAGCGCCGTCGACCGGGTGCCGCACTCGGTGCGCGCGATGGTGCCGCCCTCGGTGCGCCGCGGGCTGCGCAAGGCCGCCGGGCGGGAGCGCGGATGAGCCCGGTGCGCGGGGCCGACATCGCCTGCCTCGAGGGCGAGAGCGCCTACGACGTGCGCTGGCCCTGGAAGGACGGTGCGCTGCGGCCCGGGCTGACCTGCGTGTTCCGGCTCAAGAACGAGGCGCACAACCTGCCGTGGGTGCTGCCGCCGATGCTCGAGGCGGTCCAGCACGTCGTCATCGTCGACAACCTCTCCGACGACGGCACCCCCGAGGTGGCCCAGCGGGTCGCCGAGGAGTGCGGGGCGGGGGAGCGGATCACCGTGACGTCGTACCCCTTCCAGGTCTCGCGCGCCGGCAGCGAGCACCTGGCCACCCGGCCCGACTCGGTGCACTCCCTGACGCACTTCTACAACTGGTCGTTCTCCCACGTGCGCACCGCCTACTCGATGAAGTGGGACGGCGACATGGTGCTGACCCGCGAGGGCGTGAGCATCCTGCGCGACCTGTCGTGGCAGCTCGAGGACTCCAACGCCGTCGTCGCCGTGCCGCGCCACCCGCTCTCGGTGGAGAGCGAGCAGGTCGCCTGGCTCGACCTCGGCTTCCGCTTCCTCGAGCCGTGGATCTACCCGATGGGCCCGGAGTTCACCTTCGTGAAGGCCTTCGAGTGGGAGGTGCGCGAGTTCCCCGAGTCGACCACCCGCATCGTGGCCCCCGAGGGGCTGTGCGTGGAGCTGAAGTGGCTCG
Source organism: Nocardioides salarius (assembly GCF_016907435.1). Classification (NCBI taxonomy): domain Bacteria; kingdom Bacillati; phylum Actinomycetota; class Actinomycetes; order Propionibacteriales; family Nocardioidaceae; genus Nocardioides; species Nocardioides salarius. The sequence continues at coordinate 2,266,748 of NZ_JAFBBZ010000001.1, forward strand.
ACCGCGACGAGTTCGCGCACTGGAGCGACATGGACTTCGACACCTCCCGCGCCCCCCGCAAGCGCCGCGAGTGGCAGGTCTACTCCGCGCTGCGCGACGGCCTGGGCCACGAGGTGCCCGGCCTGCACCGCATCGAGTCGCCCCCCGGCGTCCACGTCGTCGACCACGTCACCCGCACCTGGCTGCCCCGCGCCGAGCGCCCCCTCGTCCGCCGCAAGGGCCGCCTCGAGGTCTGACGCCGTCGTTGGTTGAGCAGCGAGGCGCCGTCGTGGGTTGAGCAGCGAGGGCCGGAGGCTCGAGCGTCGCCGAAACCGCGTGACCCCATGGCGTACGGCGAGCGGGCGCGGGAGGCGCAGTGGTCACGAACGACAGTTCCGGGCCGGCCGGGACCGTCGGGAGTGACCACTCCTCCCTGCTCGACCAGCGTCAGGTGAGGGCGGCGGCGAGGCGCTCCACGACCTGCACCAGCCGCTTCTCGGAGGTGGCGATGTTGAGGCGCACGTGGCCCTCGAGGCCCGGCTGGTAGTCGTGGCCGGGGGCCAGGCGCACGCCGTGCTCGAGCGCGGCGGCCGCCGGGTCGGCGACGCCGTACGCACGCAGGTCGAGCCAGGCCAGGTAGGTCGCCTCGAGCGGGCACAGCCGTGCCTGGGGCAGGTGCTCGGCGACGAGCTCGCCCAGGTCCTCGGCGTTGACCCGCAGCCGCGAGCGCAGGGCGTGCAGCCACAGGTCGCTGTCGCGCCAGGCGGCGGAGCCGGCGACCATGCCGAGCCCGGAGTGGCCGTGGTTGGCGGGGACGGGCACCGAGCGCAGCCGGCGGGTCTCGTCGGGGTCCATCAGCACGATCTGCGCGGCGTGCAGCCCGGGCGTGCCGAAGGCCTTGGAGTGGCTGGTGACCAGCACCGCCTCGGGGTCGACGCTGAGGTAGGGCACGAACCGCTCCTGCCCGGGCAGCACCAGCGGCGCGTGGATCTCGTCGACCAGCACCCGGGCGCCGTGGGCGCGCACGAGCTCGCGCAGCGCCTCGAGCTCGGCGCGGTGCGCGACCCGGCCCAGCGGGTTGTGCGGGTGGCAGAGGAGCACGGTGCGGGCGCCGGCCTCGAGGTGCCGCTCGACGGCGGCCAGGTCGAGGGCCGCCGCGGCGCGGTCGTCGTGGTCGTGGTCGGGGTCGAGGCCGACGTATGCCGCCTCGCGCCCGGCCAGGGCGACCACCTCGCGGAACGGCGGGTAGCAGGGCAGCGGCACCACGACCGGGCCCGGCGGGCAGAGCTCGTCGAGGGCCAGGCGCAGCCCGGCGACCACGTCGCCGACGGGGGTGGAGGAGTCGAGCGGCACGTCCCAGCCCCAGTGCCGCTCGGCGAAGCCGCGGAACGCGGCGTCGAGGTCGGCGGGCTGGGCGGTGCCGGGGAACGCCGAGTAGCCGAGCATCCCGCGACCGACAGCGGCGGTCAGGGCCGCGGTCACCGCCGGCGGCGGCGCGAAGTCCATCTCGGCCACCCAGGCCGGGATGGTGCCCTCGGGCACCGCGCCCCACTTCAGCGGCAGCGCCGCGCGGGCCTCGGAGTCGGTGAGGTCGCGCAGCATCCTCAGGCCCCGCCCTGCAGGGCCCGGCCGGTGGCGCCGATGGCGTCGGGGTCGCCCGGCGTGGGGGTCCACGGCAGCGACAGCCCGTCTCGCGCAGGGTCGTCGCCGTAGCGCGGCACCACGTGCAGGTGGAAGTGGAAGACGCTCTGCCAGGCGGCCTCGCCCGTGCAGTTGAGCAGGTTGACCCCGTCGGCCCCCAGCACCTCGAGCTGGCGCCTGGCCAGCCGTTGGGCGGTGAGTGCGCAGGCCGCCAGGTCGTCGGGCGTGATGTCGGTCAGGTCGACCGCGTGCGCACGCGGCACCACGAGCAGGTGCCCGACGGTGGCGGGGTTGATGTCCATGAAGGACACCGTCCGCTCGTCCTCGTCGACCCTGGTGGAGGGGATGGTGCCTGCCACGATCGCGCAGAACAGGCAGCTGTCGTCTCGGTTGACCTCGCCCGGCATGCCCCGACCCTAGCCAGCCGTCCCCGGCCGCCTCACAGCGCCGCGGCGACGCGCGTGCCCTGCTCGATGGCGCGCTTGGCGTCGAGCTCGGCGGCCACGTCGGCCCCGCCGACCAGGTGCAGGCCGGGGTGGGTCTCGGCCGCGGTGAGGTCGTCGAAGAGCGAGCGCACCGACTCCTGGCCGGCGCACAGCACCACGTGGTCGACGACGAGCTCGCGCGGCTCGCCCTCGACCGTGACGTGCAGGACGACGGCGTCGTCGCGGCCCTCGATGCGCTCGTACGCCGCACCCGCGACCTGGGTGACGCCCGACTGCTTGAGCACGGCGCGGTGCGCCCAGCCCGAGGTCTTGCCCAGGTCCTTGCCGATCATCGAGGTCTTGCGCTGGAGCAGGGTCACCTCGCGGAACGGCTCGCGCGGCTTGCGCTCGGTCAGCCCGCCGCGGTGCAGGCTGGGGTCGCCGACGCCCCAGTGGGCCATCCACTCCTCGACGCCGGCCTCCTCGTCGGGGCCGGGGGAGGCGGGGTCGTGGACCAGCCAGTGGCTGACGTCGACGCCGATGCCGCCGGCGCCGATGACGGCGACCCGCTTGCCGGGCACCATCCGGCCGGAGAGCACGTCGGCGTAGGAGACCACCCGCGGGTCGTCGCCGCCGGGGATCACCGGCAGCCGCGGCTCGACGCCGGTGGAGACCACGACCTCGTCGAAGCCGGCCAGGTCGGCGGCGGTGGCGCGGGTGGAGAGCCGCACGTCGACGCCGAGCACCTCGAGGCGCCGGGTGTAGTAGCGCAGCGTCTCGGCGAAGTCCTCCTTGCCGGGCACCGCCATCGCCAGGCGGAACTGCCCGCCCAGCGCGGGCTGGGCCTCGAAGAGGGTCACCGCCAGGCCGCGCTCGGCCGCGGAGACCGCGGTGGCCAGGCCCGCCGGGCCGGCGCCGACGACGGCGACCGAGCGGCGTACGCGCGTGGGGGCGAGCACCAGCGTGGTCTCGCGGCAGGCGCGCGGGTTGACCAGGCAGGAGGCGGTCTTGTTGGAGAAGGTGTGGTCGAGGCAGGCCTGGTTGCAGGCGATGCAGGTGTTGATCTCGTCGCCGCGACCGGCGGCGGCCTTGGTGACGAACTGGGGGTCGGCCAGCAGCGGGCGGGCCATCGAGACCAGGTCGGCGCCGCCCTCGGCGAGGATCGACTCGGCCAGCTCGGGGGTGTTGATCCGGTTGGACGCGCACACCGGCACCGACACCTCGGCCTTGAGCCGCGCGGTCACCGAGCGCCACGCCGCCGGCGGCACCTGGGTGATGATCGTGGGGATGCGGGCCTCGTGCCAGCCGATGCCGGTGTTGAGCACGCTGACGCCGGCCTCGGTCAGCCGGTGGGCCAGGGTGACGACCTCGTCCCAGCTCTGGCCGCCCTCGACCAGGTCGAGCAGCGAGATCCGGTACATGATCGGCAGGTCGTCGCCGACCAGGTCGCGGGTGCGGCGCACCACCTCGAGCGGGAAGCGCATCCGCTTCTCGGCGCTGCCGCCCCACTCGTCGTCGCGCTGGTTGGTGCGCTCGGCGAGGAACTGGTTGATCAGGTAGCCCTCGGAACCCATGATCTCGACCGCGTCGTAGCCGCCCTTGACCGCCAGCGCGACGGTCCGCGCGAACGCGGTCGCGGTGCGGTCGACCTGGCGCGCCGACATCGCCGAGGGCTTGAACGGCGTGATCGGGCTCTTGCGGTCGGAGGCGGAGTGGATGAACGGGTGGTAGCCGTAGCGGCCCGCGTGCAGCACCTGCAGCGCGATCGCGCCGCCCTCGTCGTGCACCGCGTCGGTGACCTGGCGGTGCCGCATCGCCTGCAGCCGGGTGGTCAGCTCGGAGGCGAACGGCTTGAGCCAGCCGCGCTTGGTCGGTGCGTAGCCGCCGGTGACGATGAGCCCGACCCCGCCCCGCGCACGCTCCGCGGCGTACGCCGCCAGCTTGGGCACGTCCCACGGCGCGTCCTCGAGCCCGGTGTGCATCGAGCCCATCACCACGCGGTTGCGCAGCGTCAGCGACCCGAGCCGCAGGGGCTCCAGCAGGTGGGGGTAGGGGTTGGCGCTCATGCGTGTGCCTCCAGGTACTCGGTGAGCCAGGTGATCGACGTCTGCTCGGCCAGCACGCCGCCGCGCAGGACGAGGTACTGGTCGAGCTCGAGGCCGCCCAGGGTGGTCGGGTCGGGGTAGTCGCGGGTCATCAGCTGCTCGTAGCGCGCCAGGCGGGCGCGGTGCTCGGCGAGGTCGGCGCGCACGACGTCGAGCACGGCCGCGCGGTCGCCGAAGGAGGCGCCGCGCATCTTGACCGCCAGGTCGGAGCGCAGCGGCGGGGTGGCGCTCGGCTCGCCCAGCCAGGCGGCCAGGACCTCGCGGCCGGCGGCGGCGACCTCGTAGACCTTCTTGGCCGGGCGCCCTGCCTGCTCGACGGTGGTGGCGCGCAGCCAGCCGTCGGACTCCATCCGGCCCAGCACCCGGTAGATCTGCTGGTGGGTGGCGCCCCAGAAGTAGCCGATGGAGCGGCTGAAGCGTCGGCTGAGCTCGAGTCCGGCGGCCGGCTGCTCGCTCAGGGCGACCAGCAGGGCGTGCTCGAGGGCCATGGTCGTATCGTGCCCGACCTATGCAACTAGTTGCAAGACCGGGTTCGTCCTACGATTCCCCCATGCTGCGCCGGTCTGCGGTCGTCCCCGCCCTCGCCTCCCTGCCCCTGCTGCTCGGAGCGGTCGCCTGCGCGCCCGCCGACGAGGAGCCGACCACCGCCGCCGACGCTGGTTCCGACGCTGGCTCCGACGCTGGTTCCGAGGAGCCCGCCGCCGAGGTCGACCCGGCCGCCTGCGTCACCGACGACATGCTGCTCGAGGGCGGCACCCTCACCGTCGGCACCGACTCGCCGGCCTACGAGCCGTGGTTCGCCGACAACGACCCGACCAACGGCGAGGGCTACGAGTCGGCGGTGGCCTACGCCGTCGCCGAGCGCCTGGGCTTCTCCGACGACGAGGTCAGCTGGGTGCGGGTGCCCTTCAACACCTCCTACGCCCCCGGCGCCAAGGACTTCGACTTCGACATCAACCAGATCTCGATCACCCCGAAGCGTGCCGAGGTCGTCGACTTCTCGCAGGGCTACTACCAGGCCGCGCAGGCCGTCGTGGCGCTCGAGGGCACCGCCGGCGCCGAGGCCGCCAGCCTCGAGGACCTCGCCGACCTGCGCCTGGGCGCGCAGACCGGGACCACCTCGCTGACCGCGATCCGCGACATCATCGAGCCCGAGGTCGACCCGGCCGTCTTCGAGGACACCAACTCCGCCAAGCAGGCGCTGGCCAACGACCAGGTCGACGCCGTGCTGGCCGACCTGCCCACCGCCTTCTACATCTCCGCCGTCGAGATCCCCGGCAGCACCATCGTCGGGCAGTTCCAGCCCGAGACCGGGGAGCAGGAGGAGTTCGGGATGCTCTTCGAGAAGGGCAGCGAGCTGGTGCCCTGCGTCGACGCCGCCCTGCAGGCCATGGAGGCCGACGGCGAGCTCGCCGACATCGAGCAGGAGTGGCTCTCCGACGTCGTCGGCGTGCCCGAGCTGCAGTAGTGCCCACCAGTCCCGGGGCGTGGCGCCCCAGCGAGCGCGAGCTCGCCCGGCGCGCCGAGCGCCGTCGCCTGCGCGTACGCCGCTCCGGCACCGCGAGCGCCTCGACCGTCGTCTTCTTCGCCCTGCTGGGCCTCGGGCTGGTGCTCTCGCCGGGCTGGGAGCGCGTGCAGGAGACCTTCTTCTCGTGGTCCGACGCGAAGGAGTCCTTCCCGCTGGTGCTCGAGGCGTTCTGGCTCAACGTGCGGATCTTCTTGGTCGCCGAGCCGGCGATCCTGCTGCTCGCCCTGCTGGTCGCGATCATGCGTGGCACCCGCTCGGCCTGGCTCGCGCCGGCGCGCATCGTGGCGGTCGCCTTCACCGACGTGATGCGCGGCATCCCGACGCTGCTGCTGGTGGTGCTGCTCGGCTTCGGCGTGCCGGCCCTGGAGCTGCAGGGCCTGACCAACGACCGGCTCGTGTGGGCCACGGTCGCGCTGATCCTGTCGTACTCCGCCTACGTCGCCGAGGTCTTCCGCGCCGGCATCGAGTCGATCCACCCCTCCCAGATCGCCAGCGCCCGGGCGCTGGGGCTGGGCCCGGTGCGCACCCTGCGCCACGTGGTGGTGCCCCAGGCGGTGCGCCGCGTGGTGCCGCCGCTGCTCAACGACTTCATCTCGCTGCAGAAGGACACCGCCCTGGTCTCGCTGGTGGGCGCCTACGACGGCGTCTTCGCCGCCCGCGACTACAGCGCCTACAACTTCAACTACACCTCGCTGGTCGTCGTCTCGCTGCTCTTCATCGCCCTGACCGTGCCGCTGGCCCGGTTCACCGACTGGCTGCAGCGTCGCGTCATGGAGCGCGAGCGGGCGGGGGCGCTGTGAGCCCGCTGGTCGAGGTCACCGGCCTGCGCAAGACCTACGGCGACCGGGTGGTCCTCGACGACGTCGACCTGCGCGTCCACCCCGGCGACGTGGTCTGCCTGATCGGCTCGTCGGGCTCGGGCAAGTCGACGCTGCTGCGCTGCCTCAACCTGCTCGAGGAGATCGACGACGGGGTGATCACCTTCGAGGGCCGCGAGATCTCCGACCCGCGCGTCGACCCGATGCAGGTGCGCCGGCGCATCGGGATGGTCTTCCAGGCCTACAACCTCTTCCCGCACCTGACGGTGCTGGAGAACTGCACGCTCGCCCCGCGCCACGCCCACGGCCTGGGCCGCCGCGCCGCGCGCGAGCGGGCCCGCGAGCTGCTGGAGCGCTTCGGGCTGGCCGAGCACGCCGACAAGCACCCCGACCGGCTCTCCGGCGGGCAGCAGCAGCGCGCGGCCGTCGTACGCGCCCTGTGCACGCAGCCGACGCTGCTGCTGCTCGACGAGGTCACCGCGGCGCTCGACCCCGAGCTGGTCGGCGACGTGCTCGGCATCGTGCGCGACCTGGCCGCGGCCGGCACCACCATGGTGCTGGCCACCCACGAGATGGCCTTCGCTCGCGAGGTCGCCACCAAGGTGGCCTTCCTCGACGGCGGGCGGATCCTCGAGCAGGGCCCGCCGGCGCAGATCTTCGCCGAGCCCCGCGAGGAGCGCACCCGGGCCTTCCTGCGCCGCGTGCTGGACCGCCCCTAGCACCGTGACAGCGATGCTGTCAGGATGCTCGCCATGAGCATCGAGCTGGGCAGGGGCACGGGCCCGTTGAAGGGCGTCAAGGTCGTGGAGATCGCGGGGATCGGGCCGGGCCCGCACGCCTGCATGATCCTGGCCGACCTGGGCGCCGACGTGATCCGCGTCGAGCGCCCGGGCGGGCAGATGCTCACCGGCGGCAGCCACGACCTGCTCAACCGGGGGCGGCCCAGCGTGGCGCTCAACCTCAAGGACCCCGAGGCCGTGGCCACCGTGCTCGACCTGGTCGAGGGCGCCGACGTGCTCGTCGAGGGCATGCGCCCCGGCGTGCTCGAGCGCCTCGGTCTCGGCCCCGAGCAGTGCCACGAGCGCAACCCCGCCCTGGTCTACGGCCGGATGACCGGCTGGGGCCAGGACGGACCGCTGGCCACCGCGGCCGGGCACGACATGAACTACATCGCCATCACCGGCGCCCTCCACGGCCTGGGCCAGGACAGGTCGCGCCCGCACTTCCCCGGCAACCTCGTCGGCGACTTCGGCGGCGGGTCGACCTACCTGGTCATCGGCGTCCTCGCCGCCCTGCTCGAGGCGAGGGTCTCCGGCCAGGGCCAGGTCGTCGACGCCGCGATCGTCGACGGCACCGCCCACCTCAACGCCATGGGCGCCGCGTTCCTGGCCTCGGGCACCTTCAGCGAGCAGCGCGCCGCCAACCTGCTCGACGGCGGCGCCCCCTTCTACGACGTCTACGAGACCTCCGACGGCGAGCACATGAGCGTCGGCGCGCTCGAGCCGCAGTTCTTCGCCGAGCTGGTGCGCCTGCTGGGCGTCGAGGACCGCTGCCCCGGCCAGCTCGACCTCGAGCGGTACGACGAGATGCGCGCCCTCTTCGCCGAGACCTTCGCCCGGCGCACCCAGGCCGAGTGGGTCGAGCTGTTCGAGGGCACCGACGCCTGCGTGGCCGGCATCGTGCCGCTCAGCCGCGCCGTCGAGCACCCCCACCTGCAGGCCCGCCAGACGTTCGTGACCAAGGACGGCATCGCGCAGCCGCAGCCCGCGCCGCGCTTCTCGCGCACCGCCGCCACCCTCGACCTCCCGCCCGCCCCGAAGGCCGGGTCGCACACCCGCGAGGCCTTGGCCGCCTGGGGCGTCGCCGACGTCGACGGGCTCCTCGAGCGCGGGGTCGCGGTGCAGGCCGACTAGTCTGCGCGGCGTGCGGCCCTTCCTGTTCCTCGGCACCCGCGCCGAGGACGACGCCGCCGACGGCGAGTACGACGCCCTGCGCCGCTGCGCCGGTCTCGACGAGTCGGGGCTGCGCCGCGTGCGGCTCGAGCGGGCACCGCTCGAGGAGCAGCTGGGAGGCCCTGTCGACCCCGCCGACTGGTCGGGGATCGTCCTGGGCGGCAGCCCCTTCAACCTCTCCGACCCCGGCGAGGCCAAGACCGTCACCCAGCACCGGGTCGAGGCCGAGCTGCGCGCGCTCGCGCTGCGCGTGATCGGGGCCGACTCGCCCTTCCTGGGTGCCTGCTACGGCATCGGCACGCTCGGCTCGCTGCGCGGCGGCCTGGTCGACCGCACCCACGGCGAGCCCGTCGGCGCGGTCGACGTACGCCTGAGCGAGGAGGGTGTCGCCGACCCGCTCTTCGGGGTGCTGCCGGCACGTTTCGACGCCTTCGTGGGCCACAAGGAGGCGGTCAGCCGGCTGCCCGAGGGCGCGGTGCTGCTCGCCGGCTCCGCGACCTGCCCGGTGCAGGCCTTCCGGCTCGGGCGTCGCGTCTACGCCACCCAGTTCCACCCCGAGCTCGACGTCGACGGGCTGGTGCACCGGCTGAGCATCTACCGCGACCACGGCTACACCGCGCCCGGCGGGCTCGACGACGCCCTGGCGGCCGCGCGGGCCGCCACGGTGAGCGAGCCGCCGCGGCTGCTGGCCCGCTTCGTCGAGCTCTTCGCCCGGTGACCGGGCCCACCCGGAATCCTTGCTGAACATCTGTCAATAGAGTCGGATCTGGACTACCGTGCTCGTCCATGAGCACTCCCGAGCCCACCCCTGCCCCCGAGCCGCAGGCCCAGCAGCCCCCCGAGCACGTCGACGTGCTCGTCGTGGGCGCGGGCCTCTCCGGCATCGGCGCGGCCGCGCAGGTCCTCTCGCGCGTCCCCGGCACCAGCGTCGCGGTCCTCGAGGGCCGCAGCGCGAGCGGTGGCACGTGGGACCTGTTCCGCTACCCCGGCATCCGCTCCGACTCCGACATGTTCACCTTCGGCTACCGCTGGCGCCCCTGGCCCAGCGACACCGCGCTGGCCGACGGCGAGCTGATCCTCGACTACGTGCGCACCGTCGCCCGCGAGTACGACGTCGAGCGGCGCATCCGCTACGACCACCGGGTCAGCGCCGCGTCGTGGAGCAGCGACGAGCGCCGCTGGACGGTGACCTACGAGCACGACGGCCGCGAGCGGCAGATCACCTGCTCGATGCTGTGGGGCGCCTCGGGCTACTACGACTACGACCAGGGCCACGCCCCGGAGTTCCCCGGTGTCGAGTCCTTCGGTGGCCAGGTCGTGCACCCGCAGTTCTGGCCCGAGGACATGGACTACGCGGGCAAGAGGGTCGTGGTGATCGGCTCCGGCGCCACCGCGATCACGCTGGTGCCCGCGATGGCCGGCACCGCCGAGCACGTCACGATGCTGCAGCGCTCGCCGTCGTACGTGCTGACCCGTCCGGGCTCCGACCCGCTGGCCCAGCGCCTCTCGCGGCTGCCCGCCAAGGTCAAGCAGCCGGTCGTGCGGTGGAAGAACATCCTCGAGGCCGTGGTGTCCTACCAGCTCTTCCAGCGCAAGCCCGAGTGGGGCAAGAAGCTGATCCGCGACCAGACGGTCAAGCAGCTGCCCGACGACTTCGACGTCGACACGCACTTTCGCCCGGCGTACAACCCGTGGGACCAGCGGCTGTGCTTCGTGCCCGACGGCGACCTCTTCAAGGCGATCCGCAAGGGCGAGGCCTCCGTGGTCACCGACACCATCGAGACCTTCACCGAGAAGGGCATCCGGCTCAGCTCGGGCGAGGAGCTCGAGGCCGACATCGTGGTCACCGCGACCGGGTTGAAGCTCAAGGCCTTCGGCGGCATCCGCTTCAGCGTCGACGGCGCCGAGGTCAAGATGCACGAGACGATGGCCTACAAGTCGCTGATGCTCTCGGGCATCCCGAACTTCGTCTACACGATCGGCTACACCAACGCCTCCTGGACCCTCAAGGCCGACCTCGTTGCCGACTTCGCCGTGCGGGTGCTCGAGGAGATGCGCGAGCGCGGCGCCTCGATGTTCGTCGTCGACAAGGACCCCACGGTGGGGGAGCGGCCCTTCATGGACTTCCAGTCGGGGTACGTCGTGCGCGCGCTCGACCAGCTGCCCCGCCAGGGCGACCGGGCTCCGTGGATGCTGAAGCAGAACTACCTCACCGACCTGCGCACCATCCGCCACGACAAGATCGACGACGGGGTGCTGACCTTCCGCTGACCCCTCGAGCCAGCGGGCATCCGCGGGGGTGAGCAGGGGGCGGTGGGTGCCTGGTTCATTGGGTGCACGTCATCCGCTACCAGGAGGTAACACCATGGGCATCGCTGACAAGGCGTCGAACAAGGCCGAGGACCTCAAGGGTCAGGGCAAGGAGGGCGTCGGCAAGGCCACCAACGACCCCGAGCTCGAGGGCGAGGGCAAGGGCGACCAGGCCTCCGCCTCGCTCAAGGGTGCCGGCGAGAAGATCAAGGACGCCGGCAAGGACATCAAGGACGGCTTCACCAAGTAGCAGGTGGCGACCCGCGCCCGACCGCCTCGGCGGTAGTGGTGCGGAACACCCTGCGACGAGTAGGTCGTCCCGGGCTGCTCCCCCTATGCTGGGGAGCAGCCCGTCCAGTCTTGCCTCGGGCCCCCCGCGCGCCTCGGCGCCGCGTCCCTCTCCTGCGAGAGGCTGCTGCGTGTCACATCGAGCGCAGCACGTTCTGGCGAGACACGCCAACAGTGAGTAGTCCTAACGTGTCTTCACCCTCCTTCGCCGATCTCGGCGTCCCCACCGACCTGACCCGCGTCCTCGACGCCGCGGGGATCACCACCCCGACCCCGATCCAGGCCGCGACGCTGCCCGACTCCCTGGCCGGACGCGACGTCCTGGGCCGGGGTCGCACCGGCTCCGGCAAGACCTACGCCTTCCTGCTGCCCCTCGTGGCCCGCCTGGCCGCGTCCGGCCGCACGGCCCGCGCCGGCAAGCCGCGCTCGCTCGTGCTGGCCCCGACGCGCGAGCTGGTCGCCCAGATCCACGAGTCGCTGGTCCCGCTGGCCAAGGTGCACGGCTTCACCATGCAGACCGTCTTCGGTGGCGTGGGCCAGGGCCCGCAGGTCGCCGGCCTCAAGCGCGGCGCCGACATCGTCCTCGCCTGCCCCGGTCGTCTCGAGGACCTCATCAAGCAGGGCCACTGCCGCCTCGACGACATCGAGGTCACGATCCTCGACGAGGCCGACCACATGGCCGACCTCGGCTTCCTGCCCGCGGTGCGCCGCCTGCTCAACGCGACCCCGCGCGACGGCCAGCGCCTGCTGTTCTCGGCCACCCTCGACAACGCCATCGACGTGCTGGTCAAGCGCTACCTGAGCCAGCCGGTGACCCACCAGGCCGACTCCGCGCAGTCGCCGGTCGTCCAGATGGACCACCACGTGCTGCGGATGCCGCGCGAGCACCGGGTGCCGGTGCTGGTCGACCTGACCAGCGCCCCCGGCCGCACGGTCGTCTTCACCCGCACCAAGCACGGCGCCAAGGCGCTGGCGCGCCAGCTCAACAAGAGCGGCGTGCCCTCCGTGGAGCTGCACGGCAACCTGAGCCAGAACGCGCGTACCCGCAACATGGACGCCTTCCACTCGGGCAGGGCCACCACCCTGGTCGCCACCGACATCGCCGCGCGCGGCATCCACGTCGACGACGTCTCGCTCGTCGTGCACGCCGACCCGCCGGCCGAGCACAAGGCCTACCTGCACCGCTCGGGCCGCACCGCCCGTGCCGGTGCCGCCGGCACCGTCATCACCCTGATGACCCCCGAGCAGGAGCGCGACGTGCGCGACCTGACCCGGGCCGCCGGCATCAAGCCGACCATCACCCGCGTCGACGCGCTCGGCCACCCGGTCCTCTCCCAGCTCGCCCCCGGCGAGCGGGTGCTGGTGCCCGGCGGCATCGTCGTCGAGGCCCCGCGTCCCGCGACCGGCTCCACCGGTGGTGGCGGCGCGGCCGGCGGCGGTGGCGGCCGCAACCGCAACCGCCGTCGCTCGGGCTCGGGCTCCGGCTCGGGCGGCCAGGGAGGCCCGCGCGGCCAGGCCGGCCAGGGCGGCGCCCGCCAGGGCGGCAAGCCCGGCTCGAAGCCGGCTGCCAAGCAGGGCGCCAAGCCCGCCGCCCGTCGTGGCGGCGGTCGTCCCGCCGGCGGTGGCTCCCACAACGCAGCGAGCTTCAGCGCAGGAGTGCGCTGATCCACCCGACGAGAGGATGAGCCCGGTGCGCGAGTTCGTACGCCGCAGCCTGTGGGAGATGGTCCCGCGCGACCAGCGCCAGACCCCCACGGCGCTGCGCCGCCGCCAGCTCGTGACCATCGGGTTCGTCCTCGTCGGGGCGGTCGTCCTCGGCTTCACGCTGCGCACCGACCCGGGCAGCCAGCAGTTCTACCTGCTGACCCTGGTGCTCGCCGCGGTGTGGACCGTGGGCGCCTTCGCCTCCGGCCCGCTGCACCTGGGCCGGATCGCGCGCGGTGACGGGCTGCGACGCCCGGTGCTCTCGCCGATCCTGCTCGGGGCGCTGCTGGTCGCGGTCTTCGTCGCCGGTGCCCTGGTGATCCGGGAGATCCCGTTCGCCGATCCACTGGTCAGCCAGATCCGCTCGGTGCTGCGCTACACCGAGGAGACGCCGATCGCGCTGCTGGTCGTGGTGACCGCGCTCAACGGCATCGCCGAGGAGCTCTTCTTCCGCGGGGCGGGCTACGCCGCGGTGACCCGGCACCCGGTCACGGTGACCTCGGTGGCCTACACGGTGGCCACGCTGGCCACCGGCAACGTGATGCTCGGCTTCGCAGCCGTGCTGCTCGGCGTCGTGGTGGGCCTGCAGCGCCGGGCCTCCGGGGGCATCCTCGCCCCCGTGCTGACCCACCTGACCTGGTCGCTGTCGATGCTGTTCCTGCTGCCGCTGATCTTCCTGTCCTGACGCGGCCCAACGACTTCGTGAATCGCTTCACAAAGTCTGGGCGCCGGTCGCTCGCCGTCGTACCGTCGACGGCGTGGACCTCCTCACCGGACTGACCACCCTCGCGGCCGACGTCCCCGACCCGGCCGGCCTGCTGCCCGCGCGCCAGCAGATGGCGCTCTCGCTGGGCTGGCACATCGTGCTGGCCTGCTTCGGCGTCGCCTTTCCCACCATGATCCTGGTGATGCACTGGCGCGGGGTCCACCGCGACGACCCGCTGGCGCTCGTGCTGGCCCGGCGCTGGGCGAAGGTCTCGGCCGTCCTCTTCGCGATCGGTGCGGTCTCGGGCACCGTGCTGAGCTTCGAGATGGGCCTGCTGTGGCCCGGGCTGATGGGCCGCTTCGGGGACGTGCTCGGGCTCCCGTTCGCCTTCGAGGGGGTCGCCTTCTTCCTCGAGGCGATCTTCCTGGGCATCTACCTCTACGGCTGGGGACGGATCCCGCCTCGCCGGCACCTGCTGATGCTGGTGCCGATGGCCCTGACCGGCATCGCCGGCACCTTCAGCGTGCTGGCGGTCAACGGGTGGATGAACAACCCGACCGGCTTCCGCATCGTCGACGGCGAGGTCACCGACGTCGACCCGTGGGCCGCGATGTTCAACAGCGGCGTGCTGTGGCAGTTCCTGCACATGTGGGTCGCCGCCTTCATGGTCGCCGGCTTCTCGATCGCCGCGGTGTACGCCGCCGGGATGCTGCGCGGTCGGCGCGACCGGCACCACCGGCTCGGCTTCACGGTGCCCTTCGCCTTCGCGTCGGTGGCGGCGCTGCTGCAGCCGGCCATCGGGCACCTGCTCGGCTCGCGGCTCGCCGACACGCAGCCCGCCAAGCTGGCCGCCTTCGAGCTCGCCACCGAGACCGAGAGCCCCTCGCCGCTGCGGCTGGGCGGACTGCTGGTCGACGGCGAGGTGCGCTGGTCGATCGACATCCCCTACCTCGGGTCCGTGATCGCGAGGAACTCGCTGACGGCCCCGGTCCAGGGCCTCGACACCATCCCGCTCGACGAGCAGCCGCCGGTCAACATCACGCACCTGGCCTTCCAGTCGATGGTGGGCATCGGCACCGCGCTGGCGCTGCTCGCCCTGGTCTACTGGGTCGCGCGCTGGCGCGGGCACGACCTGCTGCGCCCCGAGGCGCGTGGCGGCACCTGGCTCCTGCGGGCCGCGGTGGCCGCCGGGCCGTTGGCCGTGGTGGCGCTCGAGGCCGGGTGGATCGCCACCGAGGTGGGTCGTCAGCCGTGGGTGGTCTACGGGGTGATGCGCACGACCGAGGCCGCGGGCAACGCCTCCACCGCGCTGTGGTGGGTGCTGGGCGCCTCCGCGCTGCTGTACGCAGCGATGACGGTGGGCGCCGTGCTGGTGCTGCGCTCGATGGCCCGCCGCTGGCGCGAGGGCGACGAGAGCCTGCCGAGCCCCTACGGCCCCGAGCTCGAGCGCGTCGAGGAGCAGCGCCGATGAGCCTCGAGATCGCGGTCGCCGCGGCCCTGTTCACCGGGGTGGTGGCCTACTCCGTGCTGGGCGGGGCCGACTTCGGCTCCGGCTTCTACGACCTCACCGCGGGCGGGACCCGGCGCGGGGCCGAGCTGCGCCGCCAGGTCGACCACAGCATCGGCCCGGTCTGGGAGGCCAACCACGTCTGGCTGATCTTCGTGCTCGTCGTGTGGTGGACCGGCTTCCCCTCGACCTTCGCCGCGGTGGCCACCACCCTGGCGGTGCCGCTGGTCCTGGCCCTGGTCGGCATCGTGCTGCGCGGCTCGGCGTTCGCCTTCCGCAAGTACGCCGCCACGGTGGCCCAGGCGCGCTTCTTCGGCGTGGTCTTCGCCGCCTCGTCCGTGGTCACCCCCTTCTTCCTCGGCACCGTCGCCGGGGCGATCGCGTCCGGTCGGGTGCCCGCGGCCGGCGAGGGCGACCCGTGGTCGTCCTGGACGGGCGCCACGTCGCTGGTCGGCGGGGTCGTGGCCGTCGGCACCTGCGCCTTCCTCGCCGGGGTCTTCCTGGTCACCGACGCCGCGCGGGCCGGCAAGACCGGGCTCACCGCCGCTCTGCGCCGGCGAGTGCTGGTCGTAGGACTGGTCACCGGAGCCGTGGTGCTGGCGGCCCTGGTGCCGCTCCACGACGACGCGCCCACGCTGTGGACCGGGCTCACGGGGCGGGCGCTGCCGCTGGTGCTGGTCTCGTTCGTCGCCGGCACCACCACCGTGGCCCTCGTCGCCGTACGCCGCTTCGGTCCCGCCCGGTGGAGCGCCGTGCTGGCCGTGGCGTCGGTGGTCAGCGGCTGGGGCGTCGCGCAGTACCCCTGGCTGCTGGTCGACGAGGTCACCCTGGCGCAGGCCGCCGGCGCGCCGGCGACCCTGCAGGGGCTGCTGGTCGCGGTCGGTCTCGCGGTGGTGCTGGTGCTCCCCGCCCTGGGCTACCTGCTGTGGCTGACCCAGACGCAGGCCTGGAGCGGAGCGCCGGAGGCGCCGGCCGTCAGCGCGGGCCCTCCTCCAGGGCCCGGCGCACGGCCTCGGCGTAGGTGAGCGGCTCGCCGGGCACCAGGTCGCGGATGGTGTAGTCGGTCTGGACGACCTCGGTGCCCATCGAGTCGATCAGGTTGCCGGCGGTGGTGGCGTTGACGCCGGTGATCAGCTTGATCCACCACGACGACAGCAGCGGGGTGCCCACCGGCACCTTGAGCACCGGCACCTTCCGCCCGAGCATCACCTCGCCGGCCTCCTGCATCATCCCGATGTAGCTCAGCTGGTCGGCGCCGCCGATCTCGAGCACCTGGCCGTAGGCCTTCTCCAGCCCGGTGACCCCCACGATGTAGCGGATCACGTCGTCGAGGGCGATCGGCTGGGTCAGGGTGGCGGCCCACTTGGGCACCACCATGGCCGGCAGGTTCTTGACCAGCTTGCGGGTCATCTCCCACGAGATGCCGCCCGCGCCGACGACGATCGCGGCACGCAGCACCGTGACCGGCACGTCGGAGCCGGCCAGCAGCGTCTCGACCTCGCGTCGCGAGCGCAGGTGGGGCGAGAGCTGGGAGCCCTCCTTGCCCAGACCGCCGAGGTAGACGATCTGCTGCACCCCGTTGGCCGCGGCGGCCAGGGCGAAGGTCTTCGCGGCCTCGGCGTCCTTGCGCTCGAAGTCGTTGTCGTCGAGGGAGTGCACGAGGTAGATCGCGACGTCGACGCCCTCGAGCGGGGCGGCGAGGCTGCCGGGGTCGTTGACGTCGCCGAAGACCGGGTCGCCCTGGCCGTCGTAGGTGTCGGGGTTGCGCGTCATGGCCTTGACCTGGTGGCCGGCCTCGACGAGGGCGGGGACGAGTCGGCGACCGACGAATCCGGTGGCGCCGGTGACCAGGACGGTGAGGCTCATGAGTCCCACACTAGGGACTCGACCCCTGTGCCGGGGTCACCCAGCGGTGGAGCCCCGGCCGGCGCGGTCGGCGCGGGCGCGGATCTGCTCGCGCCGGGTCTGGTCCATCGCGGCCTCGTAGGCCGCCACCAGGCTCGAGATCGACAGCGGCTTGATGCGCTCCACGACCTCGCGCACGGTCTCGGCCGAGGCGCCCGCCTCCTTGTAGGCGGGCCACACCACGGTGCGGAACAGCTCGTTGAGCTCCTCGGCGACCTGGCGGCCGTGCCGGGCGTACACCTCGGCGGCGGCCGTCGCGGCGGCGGTGGGGAAGCCGAGGTCGAGCAGGCCCAGGCCCACGGTCAGCTGGGTGGGGGTGACGTCGAGCAGGTCGCTGCCGCTGCGCGGGCGCACGATGCCCAGCGCGACCAGCAGCGCCACGTCGTCGTCCTCGAGGGTGCGCCCAGCCCGGGTCGCCAGCTCCGCGTGGGTCATCGTCTCGGTGGCCTCGGCCTGCCAGGGCGCGAGCATGGTGCGGTGCAGCGCGATCTGCTCGGGGGTGGCCTCGTCGGGCACCGCCGCGAGGTAGCGCTCGATGGCGGAGAGCGTGAAGCCGTGGCCCTGCAGCTCGCGCACGAGCTCGAGCCGGGCCACGTGGTCGTCGCTGTAGTAGCCCGAGCGGCCGTGCCGGATCGGCGGCGGCACCAGGCCCTTGGTCGTGTAGAAGCGCACGTTGCGCACGCTCATCCCGACCCGGGAGGTGAGCTCCTCGAGGGTGAGCAGGTCCGCGGCCCCGGACTCCGACGTGGTGCCCATCACACTCCTTCTTGACCAACCCGGTCGCCCTGGTCCTTGACGACACTGACAGTAATAGTGTCACAATCGAGTCAGCACGCGCGCGCCCACGCCTCCCGGCGGTCGCGGCGCTCCACGAGAACCGAGGACGGTCATGGCAGAAGCATTCGTGTACGACCACATCCGCACGCCGCGAGGCAAGGGCAAGGCGGCGGGCTCGCTGCACGAGGTCAAGGCCATCGACCTCGCCGTCGGGCTCCTCGACGAGCTGCGCACCCGCAACCCCAGCCTCGACCCGCACCGCGTCGACGACGTCGTGCTGGGCGTCGTCACCCCCGTCGGCGAGCAGGGCGGCGACATCGCCAAGACCGCCGCGCTGGCCGCGGGATACCCCGAGACCGTCGCCGGTGTGCAACTCAACCGGTTCTGCGCGTCGGGCCTCGAGGCCGTCAACCAGGCCGCCGCCCGCATCCGCGGCGGCATGGAGGACCTGATCGTCGCCGGCGGCGTCGAGTCGATGTCGAACGTGCCGATGGGCTCCGACGGCGGCGCCTGGGCCATGGACCCGGCCACCGCGCTGAGCACCGGCTTCGTGCCGCAGGGCATCGGCGCCGACCTGATCGCGACCATCGAGGGCTGGAATCGCGACGACGTCGACGCCTACGCCGCCGAGTCGCACCACCGTGCCGCGAAGGCCTGGGCCAACGGCTACTTCGCCGACGCCGTGGTCCCGGTGCGCGACCTCAACGGCCTGACGATCCTCGACCACGACGAGACGATCCGTCCCGACACCAGCCCCGAGGGCCTGGCCGGGCTCAAGCCGTCCTTCGCCCAGCCCGGCCGCGACGCCGGCTTCGACGACGTGGCGCTGGAGAAGTACCACTGGATCGAGAAGATCGACCACGTCCACCACGCCGGCAACTCCTCCGGCATCGTCGACGGCGCCGCCCTGATGGCGATCGGCAGCGAGCAGGTCGGCGCCGACCTGGGCCTGACCCCGCGAGCCCGCATCGTCTCGATGGCCGTCTCGGGCGCCGACCCGACGATCATGCTCACGGGCCCCGCCCCCGCCGCCCGCAAGGCGCTGGCCAAGGCCGGGCTCGAGGTCGGCGACATCGACCTGTTCGAGATCAACGAGGCCTTCGCCGCGGTGGCGATGCGCTTCATGCGCGACATGGGCATCAGCCACGAGATCACCAACGTCAACGGCGGCGCCATCGCCATGGGCCACCCGCTGGGCGCCACCGGCGCGATGATCCTCGGCACGCTCATCGACGAGCTCGCCCGCCGCGACCAGAAGCGCGGCCTCGCCACGCTCTGCGTCGGCGGCGGCATGGGCATCGCCACCATCGTCGAGCTGGTCTGACGGCGACCCGCAGCGCCGTACCGACCAGACTTCCCTGAGACCGAACAGGACACGAACACAGACATGAGCAGCACCGAGACCCAGACGGCAGTCCGCTACGACAAGGACGCCGACGGCATCGTCACCCTGACCCTCGACGACCCGAACCAGTCCGCCAACACCATGAACGACCTCTACCGGTCGTCCATGGACGCCGCGATCGACCGCCTGTACGACGAGCTGGCCGCCGACGAGTCGTCGGTCACCGGCGTGGTCGTGGCCAGCGCCAAGAAGACCTTCTTCGCCGGTGGCGACCTCAAGGGCATGGTCAAGACCGGCCCCGAGGACGCCGCGGCCGTCTTCGAGATGGCCGAGGGCATGAAGGCCGCCCTGCGCCGCCTCGAGAAGCTGCCCCGCCCGGTCGTGGCCGCCATCAACGGCGCCGCGCTCGGCGGCGGGCTCGAGATCACCCTGGCCTGCAACCACCGCATCGTCGTCGACGACCCCAAGGTCGCGCTCGGCCTGCCCGAGGTCACCCTCGGGCTGCTGCCCGGCGGTGGCGGCGTGACCCGCACCGTGCGGATGCTGGGCCTGCAGGACGCCCTGATGGGCGTGCTGCTCGAGGGCAAGCAGTTCAAGCCCGCCCAGGCCAAGGAGGCCGGCCTGGTCGACGAGCTCGTCGCCACCCGCGAGGAGCTGGTGCCCGCGGCCAAGGCGTGGATCCAGGCCAACCCCGACGCGCACGCCAACCCCTGGGACGCGCCGGGCTACAAGATGCCCGGCGGCACCCCGCGCTCGCCCGGCCTCGCGGCGTTCCTGCCGGCCTTCCCGGCGCTGCTGCGCAAGCAGACCAAGGGCGCCGTCTACCCCGCCACCCGCGCGATCCTCTCCGCCGCGGTCGAGGGCGCCAGCCGCGACTTCGACACCGCCTCGCGCATCGAGTCGCGCTACCTGACCAACCTGATCGTCAACCAGGGCTCGAAGAACATGATCCAGGCGTTCTTCTTCGACCTGCAGGCCATCGGCGCCGGCAAGCTGCGCCCGCAGGGCGTCGAGCGGTTCCAGGCCACCAAGGTGGGTGTCCTGGGCGCCGGGATGATGGGCGCGGGCATCGCCTACTCCTGCGCCCGCGCCGGCATGCAGGTCGTGCTCAAGGACGTCTCGGCCGAGAACGCCGCCAAGGGCAAGGCCTACTCCGAGAAGCTCAACGCCAAGGCCGTCGAGCGCGGCAAGCTGACCCAGGAGAAGTCCGACGAGCTGCTCGGGCGCATCCACGCCACCGCCGACCCGGCCGACCTGGCCGGCTGCGACCTGGTGATCGAGGCGGTCTTCGAGGACCCCGCGCTCAAGGCCAAGGTGTTCGCCGAGGTGGCCCCGCACGTCAACCCCGACGCGCTGCTGTGCTCCAACACCTCGACGCTGCCGATCTCCGAGCTCGCCGAGGGCGTCGACCGCCCCGCCGACTTCATCGGCCTGCACTTCTTCAGCCCCGTCGACAAGATGCCGCTCGTCGAGATCATCAAGGGCGAGCAGACCTCCGACGAGGCGCTGGCCAAGGCCTACGACGTGGTCCAGCAGATCCGCAAGACCCCGATCGTGGTCAACGACTCGCGCGGCTTCTACACCTCGCGCGTCATCGGCTTCATGGTCAACGAGGGCATGGCGATGCTCGCCGAGGGCGTCGCGCCCTGGACCATCGAGCGCGCCACCAGCCAGGCCGGCTACCCGGCTCCGGTGCTGCAGCTCTCCGACGAGCTCAACCTCGAGCTGATGGGCAAGATCGCCAAGGCCACCCGCGAGGCAGGTGAGCGCGACGGCAAGCCGGTCGCCGAGCACCCCGGCACCGCCGTGGTCGACCGGATGCTCGAGGCCGGCCGTGCCGGTCGCCTGCGCGGCGCCGGGTTCTACGACTACGACGAGCAGGGCAAGCGCGTCACGCTGTGGGAGGGCCTCTCCGAGATGTTCCCCCTCGCCGAGGAGCAGCCCCCGATCGCCGACTGCCGTGACCGGATGCTCTTCGCCGAGGCGCTCGAGACCGCCAAGTGCTTCGAGGAGGGCGTCATCACCTCCGCCGCGGCCGCCAACATCGGCTCGATCATGGGCATCGGCTTCCCGCCGATGACCGGTGGCGCGGCACAGTTCATGCAGGGCTACACCCACGCCGACGGCGAGGTGGGCCTGAGTGCCTTCGTGCGTCGCGCCGACGAGCTCGCGGCGGCGTACGGCGACCGGTTCCGCCCCACGGACCGCCTGCGCGAGATGGCCGAGAAGGGCGAGTCCTTCCCCGCCTGATCCCGCCTGGTCCCGCACCACCACGCACCGGCCCGGCCCGGACGCCCCTCCTCGAGGGGCTCCGGGACCGGGCCGGTGTGACATTTGCGCCGGCTCGGCGCGAGATATGGGCCGGGTCGGCGTGGGTGGGGCCGAGGATCAGTAAGGTCGTGCCCCGTGAGCACTCCAGAGAGCAAGAACGCGCACCCCACCTACGCCGACCTCGTCGGTCTGCCGGCCTGGGCCGAGCAGCCCGTGCCGGTCGCCTTCGAGGACGCCAACGGCCACCTCAACGTGCGCCACTACACCGGCATCGCCAGCGAGGGCCTCGACTACTCGCTCGTCGAGCTGGGCATCCCGCAGATGTGGCCGGCCGAGGGGCACGCGATCTTCTCCGCCGAGCACCACCTGACCTACCTCGCCGAGCTGCGCACCGGTGACCGGATGTCGGCACGGGTGCGGCTGCTGGGCCGCTCCGAGCGGGCCGCGCACGCCCTGGTCTACCTGCTCGACGACACCCACGAGCGGGTCAGCTACGTGATGGAGGAGATCTTCCTCCACATCGACATGGAGACCCGCAAGACGGCTCCGTGGCCCGAGGACGTCGCCGCCAACCTCGACGCCCGCATCGCCGAGCACGCCGAGCTGCCGTTCGCGGCCGACGTGTCCGGCTCGATGTCGCTGCGCTGAGCCCCCCACCGCAGGAGACGCAGGAGACGCAGCCGATGCAGCAGGACAACCCTGCCGGGCGGGTCCGTGACGAGGACGCCTTCGACACCGACGCGCTCGCCGCGTGGCTCGCCCCGCGCACCGGGATCGACCAGGTCGCCGAGGTGCGCCAGTTCCGTGGCGGCGCCTCCAACCTGACCTACCTGGTGCGCCAGCCGCGCCCCGACGGGTCGACGTACGACCTGGTGCTGCGGCGACCGCCGAGCGGGCGCAAGGCCGCCGGCGCCCACGACATGGGTCGCGAGCACGACATCCAGGCGGCGCTGGCGCCCGTCTTCGACCACGTCGCGCGGATGGTGGGCCACGAGAGCGACGAGTCGGTGCTGGGCTCGCCGTTCTACGTGATGGAGCAGGTGCCGGGCACGATCCTGCGCCAGGACCTGCCTGCCTCGTGGGGCGAGGTCGACCCTGCCGCGGTGGGGCTGCTCTGCGAGCGCGCCCTCGACGTGCTGGTCGAGCTGCACTCCGTCGACGTGACCCAGGTGCCGGCGCTGGCCGCCCTGGGCCGTGGCGAGGGGTACGTCGCCCGGCAGGTGCGCGGCTGGACGACGCGCCTCGAGGGATCGCGCACCGACGACACCGGCGACTGGTCCGACGTGCTGGGCTGGATCGAGGAGCACCAGCCCGCCGACGTCGCGCAGGTGCTGATCCACAACGACTACCGCTTCGACAACCTGGTGCTCGACGGCGGTCCCGGCGACCCGCGGGTCGTCGCGGTGCTCGACTGGGAGCTGGCCACCGTCGGCGACCCGCTGATGGACCTGGGCTCGACCCTGGCCTACTGGGTGCAGGCCGACGACGACGACATGTTCCAGCTCTTCCGCCGCCAGCCGACCAACGCGCCGGGCATGTGGACGCGCGAGGAGCTGGTGCGGCGCTACTGCGAGCGCACCGGCCACGCCCCCTCGGCCGACGACCTGGCCTTCTACGAGGTCTTCGGCCTGTTCCGGCTCGCGGTCATCGCCCAGCAGATCTGGTACCGCTACGTGCACGGCCAGACCACCAACGAGGCCTACGCCCCGCTCGGCCAGGTCGTGGCCTACCTCGAGCAGCGCTGCCGACGCCTGCTGGCCGCCCGCTGATGGGCGTCGTGCTGCTGGTCCGCCACGGCCAGGCCTCCTTCGGCGCCGACGACTACGACGTGCTCTCGCCCACCGGCTGGGAGCAGGCCCGCACCCTCGGGGGCTGGCTCACCGAGCGCGGGGTGGCCCCCACCGGCGTCGTGCACGGCTCGATGCGCCGGCACCGCGAGACCCTCGAGGCGCTCGCCGAGGGGGCCGGCTGGCAGGCGGGCCCCGCCCACGAGGAGGACGAGCGCTGGGACGAGTTCGACCACCTCTCCGTCGTCGGCGCCTACCCCGACCTGCCCGAGGGCGAGCTCGACCGTCGCGCCTTCCAGGAGGTCTTCGAGCGGGCCACCGAGCGCTGGAGCACCGGTGACCACGACGCCGACTACGACGAGACCTACCGCGGCTTCCGGGCGCGCACCCGCGCCGCACTCGACGCCGTGACCGAGCAGGCCGGCAGCGGGCGCAGCGTCGTGGTGGTCACCTCGGGCGGGGTCGTGGCCGCGGTGGGCGCGGCGCTGCTGCTGGGCGAGCAGGCCGACGACGCGACGTACGCCGCCACCTGGCAGCGGCTCAACACCGTGTGCGCCAACACCTCGGTCACCCGGGTCGTCGTCGGGCGCGGCGGACCGCGGCTGCTGACCTTCAACGAGCACGAGCACCTCGCGCCCGACCAGGTGACCTACCGCTAGCCGGGCCACCGCGATGTCGACCCAGGCGATGAACGCGCTCTGGGCGGTCGGGCTGGGCTCGGTCGTCGCGGTGCTGCTGCTGGTGCCGACCGCGGCGGTGCGCTACCGCCGCACCGGCCGGCTGCCGCCCGGCGAGCTGCTGCTCCTGCTGGCCGCGGCCGTCTACGGCCTGGCGCTGTGGACCTACACGCTGCTGCCGCTGCCCGACCCCGGCTCCTTCACCTGCCGGCCCACCCAGCTCGACCCGCTCACCTCGGTGGGCCGGGTCGCGCTGCCTGACGAGGGCGGTGTGCGGGCGCTGCTGCGCCAGCCGGCCTTCCTGCAGGTCGCCCTCAACGTGCTGCTCTTCGTGCCCTTCGGGTTCTTCGTACGCCGCGTGCTGCGGCGCGGCGTGGTCGTGGCGGGCCTGCTGGGGCTGGCGGCCTCGGTGCTGGTCGAGACCACGCAGGGCACCGGCATCTGGGGCCTCTACGACTGCGCCTACCGGCTGCTCGACGTCGACGACGTGCTGCTCAACGCGACCGGGGCGGTGCTGGGCTCGCTGGCCTCGTGGGCGGTGGTGCGGCGCCGCGACCCGCGGGCCCGGCCGCTGCCCGAGCGGGTGACCTGGGGGCGACGGGTCGTCGGGATGGCCTGCGACGTGGTCTTCGTGGTGGCCGTGGGGGCGGCGGTGGCGATCGGCGTGCGGTTCCTCAACGTCTACGTGCTCGACGTGGGCCCGTGGCGCGACCTGCAGGTGCTGCTGCAGTGGAGCGTGCCGTTCGCGCTCGAGGCGGTGCTGGTGCTGGGGGCCGGTCGCACCGTGGGGGAGTGGGTGGTCTCGTTGCGCACGACGAGCCGCTCGCGCTGGCTGGTGGGCCCCCAGCGGGTGGTCAAGCTCGCCACCGGGCTCGCGCCGGTCTTCGCGCTGGGGCTGGGCGACCTGCCGTGGGGCGGGGCCGCGCTGGCGGCGTACCTCGCGCTGACGCTGGCGGCGACGTGGCCGACCCGCGAGCACCGCGGGCTGAGCCACGTGCTCGCGGGCCTCGAGCTCACCACAGCGGTCAGAGCAGACGCTTGAGCACGCCCAGGGGCGCGTGCCTCATCACCACCGACAGCGGTGCCCACGGCAGCGCGGGCACGCAGGCGGAGTCGGCACGCTTCTCGATGGCCGCGACCATCGAGCGCACGCCCTTCTCGGTGGAGACCATCAGCGGGGTCTGCTGCGCGACCTGCTCGTTCATCTCCGAGGCGATGTAGCCGGGGTAGAGCACGGTCACGTCGACGGTGCGGCCCAGCTCGGTGCCGTGCAGCTCGGTGCGCAGGCCCTCGGCGAGGAACGCGGCGCCGACCTTGGTGGCGGCGTAGGTCGTCATCGACCTGGGCATGCCGCGCATCGCCGACATCGAGGAGACCATCACCAGGTGGCCCGAGCGCTGGGCCCGGAAGACCTCCATCGCGGCCTCGGTCTGGGCCAGCGCGCCGAGGAAGTTGGTGGTGGCGGTCTCGCGGTTGGCGGCGGCCTGGCCGGTGCCGAGCGCGGCCCCCTTGCCGAGGCCCGCGTTGACGACGACCCGGTCGAGCCCGCCGAGCTCGGCGCGCAGCTCCTCGAAGACGACCGGCACCCGCTCGGGGTCGGTGACGTCGAGGGTGCGCAGCGCCACCCGGCGGTCGGGGTGGGCGGCGAGGACCTCGGCGCGCAGCTCCTCGAGCCGGTCGGTGCGCCGCGCGCACAAGGCGAGGTCCTCGCCGCGCGCGGCGAGCTGGCGGGCCATCTCGGCGCCGAGCCCGGAGGACGCGCCGGTGATCAGGGTGGTGGTCATGGGGACAGTCTCGGCGACGCCGCCGGCACCTCACCCGGGAGGTCACGCGACGGTCACCGTTACGAAACCGTTGCCATGCCCCTGGGGGCAACCCCTTGACCTGAAGGGGGGTGATGAATTGTGGTCTATCCCACCCCCGTGTTCGCGACCGACCGTCTCGGTGTCGGCGCACGGCGGGTTCTCGGGCAGCCACAGGAGACATCACACTCGTGCACACCACTGCAGCGAGCCGTTCCACGCGCCAGCGCGGCATCGGCCTCATCTCCGCGGGACTCCTCGCGGCCGGAGTCGCGGCCTCGGTGCCGGCGGCCTCCGCCGCCGACGAGACCGCCACCCCCCAGGCGCCCACCGGCGCCGACGCCCTGACGTCCTACGACGCCGGGCGCTACGTCGTCGTGCTGCGTGACCCCGCGGCCGCGACGTACGCCGGCGGCGACCGCCGCTTCGCCGCCACCCGGGCCCCCCAGGGTGGTCAGTTCCGCGCCGACAGCGACAAGGTGCGCGCCTACACCGCGCACCTCGAGCGCACCCAGCGCACCGTCGCCGCCGATGCCGGCGTCGAGCCGGTCCTGAGCACCACCATCGCCAGCAACTCCTTCGTCGCCGACCTCAGCGCGAAGCAGGCCCTCGAGCTCGCCGGCGACCGCCGGGTGCTGCTGGTGGAGAAGAACCAGGCGCGCGAGCTCGACACCTGGAACACCGGTGACTTCCTGGGCATGACCGGCAAGAAGGGCGCCTGGAAGAAGCAGGGTCCGCGGCCCAAGGCCGGCGACGGCGTGGTGGCCGGCGTCATCGACTCGGGCTACTGGCCCGAGTCGGAGTCCTTCTCGGGCAACGCCATCGGCGAGGAGCCCCGCACCAAGTGGGACATCTCGATGGACGCCGAGGGCAACACCCGCATGGAGAAGCTCGACGGGGGCGTCTTCACCGGCGTCTGCGAGGCCGGCGAGGAGTTCGAGGTCACGCTGTGCAACGACAAGGTGGTCGGGGCGCGCTACTACTCCGACTCCTTCGAGGCCCAGATCGCCTCGGGCGCCATCGAGATGGCCGAGGACGAGTTCCTCTCCCCGCGTGACGGCGGCGGGCACGGCTCGCACACCGCCTCGACGACCGCGGGCAACATCGTGCGCGGCGTCGAGGTCGAGGGTCGTGAGTTCGGCAAGCTCTCGGGCATGGCCCCGGCCGCGAAGATCGCGGTCTACAAGGTCTGCTGGGAGGACACCGACCCCGACACGGGCGGCTGCTACACCGACGCCATCCTGGGCGCCATCGACGACGCCGTCGCCGACGGCGTCGACGTGCTGAACTTCTCGATCTCGGGCGCGACCGACACCGTCGTGGACTCCGTCGAGGTGGCCTTCGAGGGCGCGGCCGAGGCGGGCGTCTTCGTCGCGGCCTCCGCGGGCAACAGCGGCCCCGACGCCTCGACCGTGGCGCACAACAGCCCGTGGCTGACCACCGTCGCCTCGACCACGCACGTGAACTTCGAGAACACCGTCAAGCTGGGTGATGGCACCAAGCTGGTCGGCGCCTCGATCTCGGGCACCCGACTGCCGCAGACCCCGCTCGTCGACTCGGTCTCGGTGGCCGGCACCGAGGATCTCGCCGACGCCGCGCTGTGCGGCCCGGACAGCCTCGACCCGGCCTTGGCCGAGGGCAAGATCGTGGTCTGCGACCGCGGCGCCTACGACCGGGTGGCCAAGTCCGCCGAGGTCGCCCGCGCCGGCGGTGTCGGCATGGTGATGGTCAACCCGTCGGAGAACAGCCTCGACGCCGACTTCCACTCGGTCCCCACGATCCACCTCGACGAGGTCGACGGCGCGACGGTCTACGAGTACCTCGACGAGGCCGGCACCGACGCCACCGCCGCGTTCCGCCTGGGCAACAAGACCGACAAGGTCACCCCGCTGCCGCAGGTCTCGGGCTTCTCCTCGCGCGGCCCGGCCGTCGCCAACGAGTCCGACATCCTCAAGCCCGACATCGCCGCACCGGGCTCGAGCGTGCTGGCCGCCGTCTCGCCCCCGACCAACGCCGGGCGCGACTACGACCTGTACTCCGGCACCTCCATGGCCGCCCCGCACGTCGCGGGCCTGGGCGCCTTCCTGATGGGCACCTACCCGACCTGGTCGCCCCAGGACGTGCAGTCGGCGATGATGACCACCGCCAACCGCACCCGTACCGCCGACGGCAAGGGCTCGGGCGAGGCCCTCGCCCAGGGCGCCGGCATCGTGAACCCGAAGAAGTTCTTCAACCCGGGTTGGCACATCGGCTCCGGCGCGCGCGAGTGGCGCGGCTTCCTGACCGGCCAGGGCCTGCCCACCGGCGTCCCGGCGGTCCCGGCGACCGAGGTCAACCTGCCCTCCATGGCTCAGGGCCAGGTGGCCGGCACGACCTCCTTCACCCGTACCATGGTCTCGACCATGGCCGGCACCTGGAAGGTCAAGGTCAACGTCCCCGGCTTCGAGGCGAGCGTCCCCGCGACCGTCACCGCCAAGCGCAAGGGCGACATCGAGGACCTCACCATCGAGTTCACCCGCACCGACGCGCCGCTGGGCGAGTTCTCGCAGGGTGTCGTGACGCTGGTCGGCCCGACCAAGATGCGTCTGCCGGTCGCGCTGCGCCCGGTCTCGGTCAAGGCCCCGCTCTCGGTCGAGGGCACCGCCACCGACGGCTCGACCACGGTCGAGATCACCCCGTCGACCACCGGTGAGCTGGCCATCGGCACCGCCGGCCTGGCGCAGGGCATCTCGGCCGACGGTTCCGTCGACGAGGGAGACAGCGTGCTGTCGGAGTGCATCGAGATCCCCGAGGGCGTCGACTTCGCCCGCTTCGACCTCGACGCGATCGACGACAGCAGCGACCTCGACCTGTACGTGTACGCCGCCGACTCGTGCGACCCGGCGACCATCTACGCCTACGCCGGCCAGTCCGCGACCGGCTCGGCCGACGAGCGGGTCGACATCACCGCTCCCGTGGCCGGGGCGTACTTCTTCGAGGTCGACGGCTACGCCGCCGGCTCCGAGGGCAGCCCGGTCGAGTACGACTTCGACACCTTCCTCGTCGGAGCCGGTGCGGACCTCGGTGACCTCACCGTCGACCCCAACCCGGTGCCGACCCAGGCCCAGCAGCCCACGTCCTTCGACGTGAGCTGGACCGGCCTGGACGAGGGGGCGGAGTACCTCGGCCTGCTGACCTACGAGGGTGCGCTCGCGCCGACCGTCCTGTCGGTCTCCACCGAGTGACCAGCTAGCAACCAGCACCACCCAGCACGCAGAGGCGGCCGTCCCGGGGACCGGGGCGGCCGCCTCGTGCGTGCCGGCGGAAAACCGTTGCCTACCGGGTATGCATACGTGGTATACATACCCGGTAGGCATGTCCCCAGGACGCGGGTCCTCGACGGGTGGAGGCACGAGATGTCGGTCAAGCAGGCGCTGCTGGCGCTGCTGGAGCAGGAGCCGATGTACGGCTACCAGCTGCGCACGGAGTTCGAGGCCCGCACCGGGTCGGCGTGGCCACTCAACGTCGGGCAGGTCTACACGACCTTGACCCGGCTCGAGCGCGACGGGCTCGTCGAGCCCGCGGGTGCCGACGACGAGGGCCACGAGATCTGGCGGTTGACCGCCGCCGGCCACGACGAGGTCGCCACCTGGTTCACCACCCCGGTCGCGCGCACCCAGCCGCCGCGCGACGAGCTGGCGATCAAGCTGGCCCTCGCGGTCACCGTGCCCGGCGTCGACGTCGGCACCCTGATCCAGCGCCAGCGCAGCGCCACGATGGGGGCGCTGCAGGACTACACCCGCCTCAAGCGGCAGGCCGACGCGTCGACGGGTCGCACCGACCTCGCCTGGAGCCTGGTGCTCGACTCGCTGGTCTTCGCCGCCGAGGCCGAGATCCGCTGGCTCGACCACTGCGAGGCCCGCGTACGCCGCGCGGCCACCCGGTCCAAGCCACTGATCACCCCCGCCCGCTTCGAGCGCGACGAACACGAGGCCGGCCGATGAGCGGGGAGCTGCAGGCCGCCCAGGCAGCGCGCCTGCGCGCGGAGGAGCAGCGCTGGCTGGCCCAGTCGGCCGACCGGCTGCGCGAGGCCGTGGCCCGGGCGCGGGCTCGCCGCGAGGGCACCCAGGAGAGCGCCCGATGAGCGCGCTGCTGCGCCTGCACGGCGTCACCCGCGTGCACGGCGAGGGCCCCACCCGGGTCGAGGCGCTGCGCGGGGTCTCCTTCGCCGCCCACGCCGGCGAGCTGGTCGCCGTGATGGGCCCCAGCGGCTCCGGCAAGTCGACGCTGCTGACCATCGCCGGCGGGCTCGACCAGCCCACCGAGGGCCGGGTCGAGGTGGAGGGCACCGACCTGGTCGCCCTGCCCCAGGCCGCGCGCTCGCGGCTGCGGCGTACGTCGATCGGCTACGTCTTCCAGGGCTTCAACCTGATCCCGGCGCTGACGGCGGCCGAGAACGTCGCGCTGCCCCTCGAGCTCGACGGCGCCCGCACCCGGGCGGCGCGGCAGGCCGCGCTGCGGGCGCTGGAGGAGGTCGGGATCGCCGAGCTCGCCGACCGCTTCCCCGACGACATGTCGGGTGGGCAGCAGCAGCGGGTGGCGATCGCGCGCGCCGTCGTGGGCGAGCGCCGGCTGGTCCTGGCCGACGAGCCCACCGGTGCCCTCGACAGCGAGACCGGCGAGGAGGTGCTGCGGCTGCTGCGGGCGCGCTGCGACGCCGGCGCCGCCGGGGTGCTGGTGACCCACGAGGCCCGGCACGCCGCCTGGGCGGACCGGGTGGTCTTCCTGCGCGACGGCGTGGTGGTCGACGAGTCCGGCTGTGAGCCGGTCGAGTCGCTGCTCGACCTGGGCGCACGGTCGTGAGGAGCTGGCGGCTGGCGCTGCGGGTGGCTCGACGTGACGCCCTGCGCGCCCGGGGGCGCAGCCTGCTGGTGCTGGTGATGATCGCGCTGCCGGTGGCGGCCGTGGCGATCGCCGACACCGTCTACAGCACCTCGCAGGTCTCGGGCGGCGAGGTGCTCGAACGCCGCCTGGGCGGGGCCGCGGCGCTCGTGGAGGTCCAGCGCGGTGCCGGGCAGGTCTACCAGAAGCCCGACCCGGGCGAGGGGCAGGCGTTCGAGGGCGGGGGCAGGGCCGACCCGCTGACGGCGGCGGGCATAGAGGAGGTCCTCGGCCAACGACCCACCGCCGTCCTCCACGAGGGCTGGGTGCGCTTCGAGACCGAGCTCGGCCTCGGCGACGCCGACGTCCTCGAGACCCGGCTCGACGACCCGCTGGCCGCGGGCCTGGTCGAGCTGGTCGAGGGTCGCTGGCCGGCGGACTCCTCGGAGGTCGTGGTCAGTCCCGAGCTGCTCGAGCGTGGCCCGGGCCAGGTGCTGACCCTGGCCGACGGCACCAGCCTGGCGATCGTGGGCACCGCGCGCAGCGCCCGCTACACCAGGCAGCCCCGGGCGTTCGGTCTGCCCGGTGCGTTTGGGCTCGAGGACAACGGCACGGCCGGCTACCTGGTCGGTGGTGGGCCGGTGACCTGGGACCAGGTGCTCGAGCTCAACGCCGCGGGGGCCACGGTGCTCTCCCGCGCGGTGATGCTCGACCCGCCCGCCGACGACGAGCTGCCGATGGAGGTGCAGTGGGGCTCCCAGCTGCTCGAGGCCTCGGTGATCACCGTGCTGGTGCTGGTCGTGGTGATGGTGCTGCTGGAGGTCGTGCTGCTCGCCGGACCGGCGTTCGCCGTCGGGGCGCGCCGTCAGGCCCGCACCCTGGCGCTGATGGCTGCCGCGGGCGGCACCCCGGCGCAGGCGCGCAGGGTGGTGCTGGCCTCGGGGGTCGTGCTCGGCGCGGTGGCCGCCGTGCTCGGTGTGCTGCTCGGGCTGCTCGGCGCGCTAACACTGATGCCGCTGGTCCAGCGCTTCTCGAGCACCCGGTTCGGGCCGTTCGACGTCACGTGGAGCCACCTGCTCGCGGTCGCCGGGTTCGGCCTGGTCAGCGCCCTGCTGGCCGCGATGGTGCCGGCGTGGCTGGCCTCACGGCAGGACGTCGTGGCGGTGCTGGCCGGCCGGCGCGGCGACGCGCGCGCCTCGCGCCGGTCCCCGCTGGTCGGCCTGGTGCTGCTGGGTGCCGGCCTCGCCGCGGCGGTGTGGGGTGCTCGGACGGGCGCGGGTGACGGCGGCGAGATCGCGATCGCCGCCTCCGCGCTGCTCAGCGTGCTCGGCATGGTCCTGCTGGTGCCCGTCGTGGTCGTCGCGGTGGCGCGACTGGCCAGGGGGCTGCCGCTGCCGCTGCGCTTCGCGGCCCGCGACGCCGCCCGGCACCGCAGTCGCACGGTCCCGGCCGTGGCGGCGGTCGCGGCGACCGTGGCCGGAGTCGTCGCGCTGGGGATCGCGATCACCAGCGACGAGGCGCAGAACCGCGAGACCTACACCGCGACGCTGCCGATGGACGCCGTCAGCGTCGTCGACTACCGGCGCCGCGCCGACTACGACCTGCTCGAGGCCACGGTCGCGGGCGTGGCGCCCGACCTCGAGGTGCGCCGCCTCGACGGCGTCGATCCCGACGAGGGGCGCTGGACCGACGTGCAGTTCCGGCGCACCGGCGGGGAGTCGGTGCTGTCGTCGTACGGCGGCTCGTTCTCCTCCAGCGTGCTGGTGGCCGACGAGGTGCCGGGGCCCGCGACCGGGCTCTCGGACTCGGAGCGGGAGGCCGCCGACCGCACGCTCGCGGCGGGCGGCGTGCTCGCCTACGTCGACGCGCCGGTGGCCGACGACGAGGCCGTGGTGGTGCTGCGGGTGCGCGGCCCCGATGCTCGCCGCGAGCGGGCCGTCCTGCCGGCCACGTTCGTCGTCGTCGAGCAGGGCTACGCACCGCTGCAGGGCGTGCTCTCCGAGGCGGCCGCCGAGCGGCTCGCCGCGCCGGTGCGCGAGGTGGGGCTCTACCTGCCCGGCCCGGTGCCGGCCGGGCAGGAGCGCGACGTGGCCGAGGCCGTCGGGGGCGTGGCCGCCGACGCGTCGGTGTACGCCGAGCGCGGCTACCAGGCCGACGACGAGACCGTCATCGTGCAGCTGGTGCTGGCCGGCCTCGGCGCGGTGCTGATGCTGGGCGGCACCCTGACCGCCACCTTCCTGGCGCTCTCCGACGCCCGGCCCGACCTGGCCACCCTCTCCGCGGTCGGTGCGACGCCCCGCACCCGCCGCGGGGTGGCGGCGGCGTACGCGCTGGTGGTGGGTCTGGTGGGTGCGGTGCTGGGCGCCCTGGTCGGCGCCGTGCCGGGGGTGGCGATCACCTACCCGCTGACGGCGCCGTACGGGTTCGGCGAGGGTGCGGGCGGGCCCAGCCACTACCTCGACGTGCCGTGGCTGCTGGTCCTCGGGGTGGTGGTGGGTCTGCCGCTGCTCACCTCGGCCGTCGTCGGCCTCACCGGCCGGTCGCGCCTGCCGCTGGTGGCCCGGCTCGAGTAGACGGGGGCCTTGACAATCTACAACCAATTGGTTGTATGTTGGTTCCATGGACGGAGAGGACGCGGCGGACGCCTGGTTCCACGCACTGTCCGACCGCACCCGGCGCGACATCCTGCGCCGGGTGCTGGCCGGGGAGCACTCCGTCTCGGCGCTCGCGGCGTCGTACGACATGAGCTTCGCCGCGGTGCAGAAGCACGTGGCCGTGCTGGAGAGGGCGGGCCTGCTGACCAAGCGTCGGCAGGGCCGCGAGGCTCTCGCCAGCGGCGACGTCGCAGCGGTGCGGTCGGTGGGCGCGATGCTCACCGAGCTGGAGTCCCTCTGGCGGGGCCGCATCTCCCGGATCGACGAGCTGATCGCCGAGCCCGATCCCCGTGCCGAGCCGGCACCCCCACCTCACATCCCGAAGGACTGAGCACCATGCCCGTCACCGACGTATCGCACGACCTCGCCGCCCGCACCCTGACCATCGTCGCCGACTTCGCGGCGCCCCCGAAGCGGATCTGGGAGGTGTACGCCGACCCGCGCCAGCTCGAGCGGGTCTGGGGGCCGCCGACCTACCCGGCCACCTTCGTCGACCACGACCTCGCCCCCGGTGGGCGGACGAACTACTACATGACCAGCCCCGAGGGGGAGCGCTACTACGGCTACTGGGAGGTCGTCAGCGTCGACGAGCCCTTCGGCTTCACCTTCGACGACGGTTTCGCGCTCGACGAGCAGTTCACCAAGAACACCGACCTGCCGGTGAGCTCCAACGTCGTCACCTTCGTCGAGCACGACGGCGGCACCCGAGCGACGTACGTCGGCACCTACGCCAGCGCCGAGGCGCTGCAGGCCGTGCTCGACATGGGCATCGTCGAGGGCTCGTCGGCGGCGATCAACCAGATCGACGAGCTCGTCGCCGGATGAGACGAGGAGGCCGGGAGTCCGCGCCCCGGGAGGTCGCGGCGGGTCACCCGGCCCGCGCGACGTCCGTCCTGCCCGTCCCGTTCGGGCAGTTCACGTCCTCGATCCACAGGATCTCGGCCAGGTCCTCGGGCTCCCAGGGCGAGAAGGCGGCCCGCAGCTCGGTCACGTTCCACGAACGCCCGAAGAGGAAGCGACCTCCCCCGGCGGAGTAGACGACCGTCACGTCTCCGTCCGGGGTCGCCGCGCCCGTCACGTAGTGCTCGGCGAAGTAGGTCGAGCGCTTCTCGAACTCGCGGCGAAGAAACTGCAGCAACTCTTCTGCCAGGACCTTCTCGCGGCTGCTCATGGGGTGTAGCGGATGCCCTGGTCGTCCCGGCACTCCGATGTCCGGGCGCCGGCCCCTTGGTCGAGACACTCGCCGTCCACGAGCCGACGATCGCCGAGGGGGCCCTCCAGTGCGACGGAGTAGGGAACCCACTCGTTGCCCGGGCAGGTGGCTTCACGAGGGGTGCCCGGGCTGACGCGGAAGCGGACGACCACCTCGTCCGGACGCATCTCGATGTCGGGATCGACGACGTCCCCGGTCCGGCCCGAGCTGCACTCCACGCGCGAGACCACCACGTCGATGGTGGTGGTCTGCTCGTCGATGACGACACCAGGCGCCGGGCGCCACACGGCGGGGGAAGTGTCCGGGCGCAGGAGCCACCACGCGACGAGGGCGAGGGAGACCACTACCGCGAGTGCCCCCGCCAACCCCAGCGTCCGAGCCGTGCCCATGGGTCGAGGCTACGCGAGCTCGGTCCGGGTGTGCGGGGACCTGTCCCGCGGTCGTGCCCACTGTCAGCAGGGACGCCCAGGAGGCTCCCAGGGCCTGTCCCCAGTGGCCGATCGACCCTTGTGCTCGAACGTGTGTTCGAGTAGAATCGGGTCATGATCGAGACCGACAGCCACGGCCAGCCCCTCGAGGTCGACGACCTCGACGCTGAGTGGCTGCTCGACTTCGCCCACGAGGCCGAGGCGGAGGTCCGCAGGGCCGAGCGGCGTCGGTTGCGGGTGGTGCTGCGCTGGTGCGACCTGAACCCCGCCATCGACGACGAGAGCCGGCTCTCGTGGGGCGAGCAGGAGCGGGTCTGGGACTGCGACGCCTGGATCGGCGGCGAGGGGGTGCCTGCGGTCGCGGAGTTCTCGGCCGAGAAGCTGGCCGCGGTGATGCGGATGTCGCCGGCGGCGACCACCAGCCTGATGGCCGAGGCGCTCGAGCTGCGGCACCGGTTGCCGAAGATCCACGCCCGGGTGGAGTCCCTCGACGTCGCGCTGTGGCGCGCGCGTCGGGTCGCGAAAGCCACCCAAGGGCTCTCCCCGGAGGCGGCCGCGCACGTCGACACCGTGCTGGCGCCGGTGGTGGACTCCGTGGGTCCGACGCGCATCGACCGGGCGGTCGCCGACGCAGCCGCCCTGTTCGACCCCGAGAGCCTCGAGGTCGCCGAGGAACACGCCCAGACCCACGAGTGGGGCATCACCCTGCGCCACCGCCGCCCCGGGGAGGGCGGGCAGTGGGCCGGCACTTCCTGGCTCGGCATCACCGGCGACACCCCCACCCTGCAGCGCCTGCACGACCTGATCACCGACACCACCGCCCCGCCCGCCGATCCCGGGGTCGACCCCGAGTTCGACCCGGGGCTCGGGGTGCGGCAGGTCGAGGCACTCGGCGTCGTGCTCGACGGCCTCGGTGCACCCCGGCCTCGGGTGCGGCTGGCCATCGACATCACCACCGAGGACCTGGCGGCCGACACGACGCAGGTCGGTCAGGTGCTCGGCCTCGGCCCCGCGACGGTGGCGAAGATCCGCGACTGGCTCGCAGGCGCAGCCTCGGTCAGCGTGCTGCCGGTCCTCGACATGGCACGGGTCGACGCGATCGACGACCACGACCCGCCCCGCTGGATGCGCGACCTGGTCACCCGCCGCGACACCCACTGCGTCTTCCCGTTCTGCGACACCGGCTCCCCGCGCTGCGACCTCGACCACATCACCCCCTACATCCCGCTCCACCTCGGCGGCCCACCCGGCCAGACCCATCCAGGCAACCTCGCGCCACTGTGCCGACACCACCACCGCGCCAAGACCCACGACTACTGGACCTATGAGCGCACCGACCACGGCGACTACCTCTGGCGCGACCACCACGGGCACAGCTACGCCGTCACCACCCTCGGCACCCTCGAGCTGACCGGGCGCTGACCCCTGCTCAGGTCCGGCCGGTCGCCTCGGGCTCCGCGCCGGTGAGCCGGACGTCGGTGACGGTGCGCCGGGTGGCGGCGACCGCGCCGACCAGGACGGCCAGGGCGAAGCAGCCCAGCTGCACCCGGCCGGCCCCGAAAGCGAGGGCCAGTGGCCCGACGGCGAGCTGGCCGATGGGCGTGGCGACGAAGGAGAAGAACCCGTCGATCGACATGATCCGCGACAGCATCGCCTCGGGCACCTTCTCCTGCACCGTCATGTTCCAGGCCAGGTCGAGCAGGCTCAGCGCCGCGCCGGCGATGACGAAGGAGGCGGTGAGCAGCCAGGTGCTCACGTGGGTGCCGAGCACCAGCATCGGCAGGCACCAGATCGGGAAGGTGATCATGATCGTGCGCAGCGGCACCTTCAGGCTGACGCGGGCCAGGAAGAACGCCGCGACGAAGACGCCGACCGCCTGGCCCGAGCGGGCCAGGCCCCAGCCCGTGCTGCCGATCGTGTCGTCGGCGATGCTCGGGCCGAGCACCCCGATGGCGCCGCTGACGAGCGCGTTGAACACCAGCGACGCCGACGCCGCCGGGATCACCCAGCCGAGCTGACGCGCGAAGCTCCACCCCGCCACGAAGTCGCCCAGCACGCTCGTCGCGGCGCCGCTGCGATCGCCCGGCGGCAGTCGCACCAGCGACAGGAACCCCGCCGCCACGACGTACGTCGCCGCGTCGAAGCCCAGCGCCCAGCCCGGGCCGGCGGTCGCGACCAGCAATCCCGAGAGTGCCGGGCCCAGGATGCCCACGGCACTCGACGCCTGTCCGATGAGCAGGAAGGCGGCCTTGCGCTCCGCGACCGGCAGCAGGATCGGCACCATGCCCAGGAACGCCGGGTAGCTCACCGCGAAGACCGTGCCCGCCACGAACTGCAGGACGGCCAGGTGCCACACCTCGGCCAGGCCGGTGACGACCAGGAAGGCCGTCAGTCCCTGCGCGACGCCCAGCACCAGGTTGCACCCGCGCAGCACGACCGCCCGCGGCAGCCGGTCGGCGATCGCGCCGCCCAGCAGCATGAACACCACCGACGGCACGCTCCACGCCGCGAGCACCACACCCAGGTCGGCCGCCGAGTCGCTGATCGCGAGCACGGCGAACGCCAGCGCCACGCCCGACATCGACGACCCCGCGCGGTTCACGACCTGGCCGATGAAGAAGTAGCGGAAGGCGGGGGTGGCGAGCGGGGACAGGCGGGTGCTCACCCGGAAAAGTAAAGCCCACTTCTGGCGCCGGCGCCCTGGTCAACAAAAGTCAGGCTTGACTGTTTGTTGATGAGCCACCAGGCTGTGCTCGTGACCAGCGCCCCCACCCGTGTGCCCCAGGGCGAGCGCACCCGGCTGATGCGGGCGCGGCTCCTCGACGCCACCGTCGAGCTGCTGGTCGAGCGCGGCTTCGCCGGCACCACGACCACGCTGGTCAGCGAGCGGGCCGGGGTGAGCCGCGGGGCCCAGCTGCACCACTTCCCGACCAAGAACGACCTGGTCGTCGCCGCCGTCGAGCACCTCACCGAGGTGCGCGGCGCCGAGCTGGCCGCCGCCGCGACCGCGCTGCCGCCCGACGTGCCGCGCACCCGGGGCGTGCTGCAGGTGCTCGCCGACCACTTCACCTCCCCGGTCTTCGTCGCCGCCCTCGAGCTGTGGGTGGCCGCCCGCACCGACCCCGGCCTGCACGCCTCCGTCGGTCCGCTCGAGCAGCGGGTCGGCCGCGACACCCACCGCCTGACCGTCGACCTGCTCGACGCCGACGAGTCCGTCGACGGCGTCCGCGAGCTGGTGCAGGCCACCCTCGACCTGGTCCGCGGCCTCGGCCTGGCCAACACCGTCACCGACGACGCCGCCCGCCGTGCCCGAATCCTGGACCGCTGGGCCGACACGCTCGACACCACCCTCACGAGGAGAACGCGATGAGTGACCTGCTCGAGGCCCTGCTGGGCGACCTGCGCGCGGAGGGCGACCAGCTCTGGTCGACCGTCGCCGGGCTCGACGCCGACGGCTGGGCCACGCCCACCCCGGCCCCCGGTTGGAGCGTGGCCACCCAGGTCGCCCACCTGGCCTGGACCGACGAGGTCGCCGCCCTGGCGGCCCGCAGCCACACCCCCGAGGGCAAGGTCGCCTGGGACGAGGTCGTCCTCGCCGCGATGGCCGACCCCGCCGGCTTCGTCGACACCGCCGCCGAGGAGGTGGCCCGCCTGGCCCCCGAGGCCCTGCTCGCCCGCTGGGGCAAGGCCCGTGAGGAGCTGACCATCGCGCTGCGCGAGGTGCCCGCCGGCGAGAAGATGCCCTGGTTCGGCCCGCCGATGTCGCCGACCTCGATGGGCACCGCCCGCTTCATGGAGACCTGGGCGCACTCCCTCGACGTGTACGACGCCCTCGACCAGCGGCACGAGCCGACCGACCGCGTCCGCCACGTCGCCCATCTCGGTGTGCGCACCCGCGACTTCGCCTACTCCGTGCACGAGCAGCAGCCGCCCGCCGAGCCGTTCCGCGTGCAGCTCGTCTCGCCCTCGGGGCAGACCTGGGCCTGGGGGCCGGAGGAGGCCACCCAGACCGTGACCGGGTCGGCGTACGACTTCTGCCTGCTCGTCACCCAGCGCGTGCACCGCGACGACACCGACCTGGTCGCCACCGGCGCCGACGCCGAGCACTGGCTCACCATCGCGCAGGCCTTCGCCGGCCCCGCCGGCCCCGGGCGGGAGCAGCGATGACGGGCACGCTCGCGCCGACACTGCTGGTCGGCAACTGCTCCGGCTTCTACGGCGACCGGATCTCGGCGATGCGCGAGATGCTCGAGGGCAGCCTCGAGGACGGGCGCACCCTCGACGTCCTCACCGGCGACTACCTCGCCGAGCTGACCATGCTGATCCTCGGCAAGGACACGATGCGCGACGAGTCCCTCGGTTACGCGCGCACCCACCTGCGCCAGCTCGAGAACTGTCTGGGCCTGGCGCTCGAGCGCGGCACCCGGATCGTCTCCAACGCCGGCGGCCTCAACCCCGCCGGGCTCGCCGCCAAGGTCCGCGAGGTCGCGCAGGGCCTGGGCCTCGACGTCGCCGTCGCCCACGTCGAGGGCGACGACCTGCGCGCCCGCGCCGCCGAGCTCGGCCTCGACGGCGCCCTGACCGCCAACGCCTACCTCGGCGGCTTCGGCATCGCCCGCGCCCTCACCGCCGGCGCCGACGTCGTGGTCACCGGCCGCGTCACCGACGCCTCCCTGGTCGTCGGCCCCGCCGCCGCCCACTTCGGCTGGAGCGCCGACCAGCACGACGAGCTCGCCGGCGCCGTGGTCGCCGGCCACGTGCTCGAGTGCGGCACCCAGGCCACCGGCGGCAACTTCAGCGGCTTCCGCTCGCTCGCCGCGGCCGGCGTCGACCTCTCGCAGCCGCTCGGCTTCCCCGTCGCCGAGATCGAGGCCGACGGCTCCTCGACCATCACCAAGCACGCCGGCACCGGCGGCGCGGTCACCGTCGACACCGTCACCGCCCAGCTGGTCTACGAGATCCAGTCCACCCGCTACCTGGGCCCCGACGTCACCACCCACCTCGACACCGTGCGCCTCGAGCAGGTCGGCCCCGACCGGGTGCGGGTCAGCGACGTCGTCGGCGAGGCACCGCCCGAGCAGCTCAAGGTCTGCGTCAACGAGCTCGGCGGGTGGCGCAACACCGTCGAGCTGGTCCTCACCGGCCTCGACGTCGAGGCCAAGGCCGACTGGGTGCGCGAGCAGCTCTCGCCACGGCTCACCGCCCAGGAGGTCACCTGGAGCCGGCCCACCGCGCCCGCCGCCGACGCCGACACCGAGGAGGGCGCCTCGGTGCTGCTGCGCTGCACCGTCACCGACCCCGAGCAGGGCCCCGTCGCCAAGGCGTTCACCGGCCCCGCGGTCGAGCTCGCCCTCGGCTCCTACCCCGGCTTCACGATGACCGGCCCGCCCGCGGCCCCCACGCCCTACGGCGTCTACCGCGCGGCGTACGTCGACCGCTCGGCCGTCGAGCACGTCGTGGTGCTGCCCGACGGCACCCGCGAGAGGGTGCCCGACCCGACGGCGTACGCCGAGGCCGACCACACGCTGGGCCTGCGCCCCTCGCCGTACCCCGCGCCCGCCGACACCCTCAACCGCCGGCTGCCGCTGGGCACCTTCGTGCACGCCCGCTCCGGCGACAAGGGCGGCGACGCCAACCTGGGCCTGTGGGTCTCCCACGACGGCCCCGACGACAAGTACGCCGCCCGGGTGACCTGGCTGGCCAAGATCATCAGCCCGCGCAAGGTCCGGGAGCTGCTGCCCGAGACCGCCGCGCTGCCCGACGAGGCGATCGAGGTGCACGTGCTGCCCAACCTCGGCGCGGTCAACGTCGTCATCAAGGGGCTGCTCGGGCGCGGGGTGGCCGCCTCGACCCGCTTCGACCCGCAGGCCAAGGGCCTCGGCGAGTGGGCCCGGGCCCGCTCGGTGCACATCCAGGAGGGACTGCTGTGAGCGAGATCCACGAGCTCGGTGCCGAGTTCGCCCGCCGGGAGGTCGTCGACCACCTGCAGGAGTGGGAGGACGCCGGCACCATCCCGCGCGAGCTGCACGCCGCCGCCGCCAAGCAGGGGCTGCTCGGCCTGGCCTTCCCCACCGAGGTGGGCGGCGAGGCCGGCTCGATGCTCGACACCGTCGACCTGCAGGAGGGGATGCTCTCGGCCGGCGCCTCCAGCGGCCTGCTCGCCGGCTTGTTCACCTCGGGCATCGCGCTGCCCCACATGGTCGCGGCCGCCGGCCGCGGCGAGGCCGGCGCCGACGCGCTGGTCGACCGGTTCGTGCGGCCCACGCTGGCCGGCGAGCTGATCGGCTCCCTGGCGATCACCGAGCCGGGCGGCGGCTCCGACGTCGCCGGCCTGCGCACCACGGCCGTCCGCGACGGCGACCACTACGTCGTCAACGGCGCCAAGACCTTCATCACCTCGGGCGTGCGCGCCGACTTCGTGACCACCGCGGTGCGCACCGGCCAGCCCGGCCACGCCGGCGTCAGCCTGCTCGTCGTCGAGCGCGGCACGCCCGGCTTCACCGTCGACCGCTCGCTGCGCAAGATGGGCTGGCACTGTTCCGACACCGCCGAGCTGTCGTACGTCGACGTGCGGGTGCCGGTGGGCAACCTCGTGGGCGCCGAGGGCTCGGGCTTCTACCAGATCGCCGAGCAGTTCGTCTCCGAGCGGATCGCCCTGGCGGTGCACGCCTACGGCATCGCCGCGCGCAGCCTCGAGCTGACCGCCGCCTACTGCCGCGAGCGCGACACCTTCGGCAGGCCGCTGGTGGCCAACCAGGTGGTGCGCCACAAGCTGGTCGAGATGCACCGCCAGGTCGAGGTGGCGCGCACCTACACCCGCGCCGTCGTCGAGCGCGGCGCGAGCGTGGCCGAGGCCTGCCTGGCCAAGCAGACGGCCTGCGACGCGGCGACGTACGTCTGCGACCAGGCGGTGCAGCTGCACGGCGGCACCGGCTACATGCACGGCACCGAGGTGGAGCGGCACTACCGCGACGCCCGCATCCTGCCCATCGGCGGCGGCGCCACCGAGGTCCTCACCGACCTCGCGGCCAAGCTGCTGGGCTACGCACCCACGAGAGGCGAGAGCCGATGATCCTGGACCGACTCGTACCCCCGATGACCGGCGAGGTCACGGTCGCGATGGCGGCCCCGCCCGAGGAGGTGTGGGCGCTGGTCAGCGACGTGACCCGGATCGGTGAGTTCTCGCCCGAGACCTTCGAGGCGCGCTGGACCCGCGGCTCCACCGGCCCCGAGGTCGGCGCCAGCTTCAAGGGCCACGTCAAGCGCAACGGCGTGGGGCCGACGTACTGGACGCCCTGCCAGGTCACGGCCTGCGAGGAGCCGCGGCTCTTCGAGTTCAGCGTCGGCACCGACGACGTGACGGTCAACAGCTGGGGCTACCGCATCGAGCCCGACGGCGCGGGCGGCTCGCGGGTCACCGAGTACTTCCGGCTCTCCGCCGCGCTGCCGTTCCGGGCCTACTGGCTGGTGCTCGGCCGACTGCGCCGGCGCACCAACGCCAACGGCATGCGCACGACGCTGGAGAGGATGAAGCAGGTGGTGGAGTCATGAGCGGCAACCGCGAGGCGATGCTGGAGAAGCTGTCGTCGCTGGCCGAGGAGCAGGACAAGGCCGTCGCGGGCGGGGGCGAGCGCTCGGTCGCACGCCACCACACCCGCGGC
This sequence comes from Nocardioides salarius, assembly GCF_016907435.1. Taxonomy (NCBI): domain Bacteria; kingdom Bacillati; phylum Actinomycetota; class Actinomycetes; order Propionibacteriales; family Nocardioidaceae; genus Nocardioides; species Nocardioides salarius. The sequence continues at coordinate 2,309,091 of NZ_JAFBBZ010000001.1, forward strand.
AAGCTGCTGCCGCGCGAGCGCATCGAGCTGCTCGTCGACGAGGGCTCGGCCTTCCTCGAGCTCTCGCCGCTGGCCGGCTGGGGCTCCGACTTCACCGTCGGCGCCTCCGTGGTCACCGGCATCGGGGTCGTGGAGGGCGTCGAGTGCGTGATCACCGCCAACGACCCCACCGTCAAGGGCGGCGCGAGCAACCCGTGGACGGTCAAGAAGATCTTCCGGGCCGCGCAGATCGCCGAGGAGAACGGGCTGCCGACGGTCTCGCTGGTCGAGTCGGGGGGTGCCGACCTGCCGACCCAGAAGGAGATCTTCATCCCGGGCGGCAAGCTCTTCCGCGACCTGACCCGGGCCAGCGCCCGCAAGCAGCCCACGGTCGCGCTGGTCTTCGGCAACTCCACCGCCGGCGGCGCCTACGTGCCCGGCATGAGCGACTACACCGTGATGGTCAAGGAGCAGGCCAAGGTCTTCCTCGGCGGCCCGCCGCTGGTCAAGATGGCCACCGGCGAGGAGTCCGACGACGAGTCGCTGGGCGGCGCCGAGATGCACGCGCGCACCTCCGGGCTGGCCGACTACCTCGCCGAGGACGAGCGCGACGCCATCCGGATCGGGCGGCGGATCGTGGCCCGCCTGGGGCGCCGGCCCCGGCCCGCGCCGGCGGCGTACGCCGAGCCGGACGCCGACCCCGAGGAGCTGCTCGACCTCGTGCCGGCCGACCTCAAGGAGCCCTTCGACCCGCGTGAGGTGATCGCGCGGGTCTGCGACGGCGCGGGGCCGGGCAACGCGGTGGCCTTCGACGAGTTCAAGCCGCTCTACGGCACCTCGCTGGTCACCGGCTGGGCCCGCCTGCACGGCCGACCGATCGGCATCCTGGCCAACGCCCAGGGCGTGCTGTTCAGCCAGGAGGCCCAGAAGGCCGCCCAGTTCGTGCAGCTGGCCAACCAGTCCGACACCCCGCTGCTCTTCCTGCACAACACCACCGGCTACATGGTCGGCAAGGAGTACGAGCAGGGCGGCATCATCAAGCACGGCGCGATGATGATCAACGCGATCAGCAACTCGTCGGTGCCGCACCTGACCGTGGTGCTCGGCGCCTCCTACGGCGCCGGCAACTACGGCATGAACGGGCGCGCCTACGACCCGCGCTTCCTCTTCACCTGGCCCTCGGCGAAGTCGGCGGTGATGGGCCCCGCCCAGCTTGCCGGCGTGCTCTCGATCGTGGCGCGCGCCGCGGCCGAGGCCAAGGGGGCGACGTACGACGAGGAGGCCGACGCGGGCATGCGCGCCTTCATCGAGTCCTCGGTCGAGGAGCAGTCGCTGCCGCACTTCCTCTCCGGGATGCTCTACGACGACGGGGTCATCGACCCCCGCGACACGCGCACCGTCCTGGGCATCTGCCTGTCCGTCATCGAGAACCAGCCCTGGACCGGCGCCGCCGGCTACGGCGTCTTCCGAATGTGAGCGCGTCCATGATCAATCGACTGCTGGTCGCCAACCGGGCCGAGATCGCCTCGCGGGTCTTCCGGACCTGCCGGGCGCTGGGCATCGAGACCGTCGCCGTGCACTCCGACGCCGACGCCGCCCTGCCCTACGTCGCCGAGGCCGACGCCGCCGTGCGGCTGCCCGGCAACGCGCCGGGCGAGACCTACCTGCGCGCCGACCTGGTGCTCGAGGCCGCCCGGGCCGCGGGCGCCGACGCGATCCACCCCGGCTACGGCTTCCTCTCCGAGAACGCCGACTTCGCCCGTGCCGTCGAGGCCGCCGGGCTGACCTGGGTCGGCCCGGCCCCCGCCTCGATCGAGCAGATGGGCTCGAAGATCGAGTCCAAGAAGCTGATGGAGGCCGCCGGGGTCCCGGTGCTCACCGACCACACGGTCGAGACCGCCACCGAGGCCGACCTGCCGCTGATCGTCAAGGCCTCCGCCGGCGGTGGCGGGCGCGGCATGCGCATCGTGCGCACCCTGGCCGACCTGCCCGGCGAGGTGGCGGCCGCGCAGGCCGAGGCCGCCTCCGCGTTCGGCGACGGCACCGTCTTCGTCGAGACGTACGTCGAGGCCGGGCGCCACGTCGAGGTGCAGGTGCTCGGCGACGGCCGCGGCGGCGCGGTGGCCGTCGGCGAGCGCGACTGCTCGCTGCAGCGGCGCCACCAGAAGGTCGTCGAGGAGTCGCCGGCCCCGGGGCTGCGCCCCGAGGTCGCCGCCGCCATGCACGAGGCCGCCGTGGCCGCCGCGACCGCGATCGACTACCGCGGCGCCGGCACCGTGGAGTTCCTTTACGACCCCGCCACCGAGCGGTTCTTCTTCCTCGAGATGAACACCCGCCTGCAGGTCGAGCACCCGGTCACCGAGCTGGTGCACGGCCTCGACCTGGTCGAGCAGCAGCTCGCGGTCGCCGAGGGCCACGGCCTGCCCGAGGTGCCGCCCGCGCGGGGCCACGCCATCGAGGTGCGGCTCTACGCCGAGGACCCCGCCGCCGACTACCAGCCGCAGAGCGGCGTGCTGAGCCGCTTCGAGATCCCCGGCGCGCTGGGCGAGGAGCCGGGGGTGCGCGTCGACGCGGGATTCGCCAGCGGCTCGGTCGTCTCCACCCACTACGACGCCATGCTGGCCAAGGTGGTCGTGCACGCCACGACCCGTGAGGCCGCAGCCCGGCGGCTGGCCGGCGTCCTCTCGCGGGCCCGGATCCACGGCCTGGTCACCAACCGCGACCTGCTGGTCGCGGCGCTGCGCGAGCCCGACTTCGTCGCGGGCCGGGTCAGCACCGGCTTCCTCGCCGAGCACCCCGACGTGTTCGCCGGGGCCGAGGCCGACCCGGGTGCGCCGGTCGCCGCCGCGCTGGCCCTGGCCGAGCGCGCCCGCGCCGAGCGCACCGTCCAGCACGGCGCCCCGGTCGCCTGGCGCAACGTGGTCTCCGCGCCGCAGCGCACCGAGCTCGAGGCGCCCGGCGCCGACGAGTCGGTGGTGGTGCAGTGGTGGGGCGGTCGCGACGGCTACAGCGTCGAGGGCTTCCGCGTGGTCTCGGTGAGCGCCACGGCCGTGAGCCTCGAGCGCGACGGCGTGCGCACGACGTACGACGTGGCGCTGAGCGGCCCGACCCACCGCGCGGTCGTCGACGTCGACTCCCCGCGCGGGCACCTGCGCCTGGTGCGGGTGCCGCGCTTCACCGACCCGGCCGACGCGGTCGCCAGCGGCAGCCTGCTGGCGCCGATGCCCGGCAGCGTCGTGAAGGTCCTGGTCGCCCAGGGCGACGAGGTCGGCGCCGGTGATCCGGTGCTGGTGCTCGAGGCGATGAAGATGCAGCACACGGTCAGCGCTCCCACCGACGGTGTGGTGGTCACGCTCGACGTACGACCCGGCTCGCAGGTCGCGGCCGGAGAGGTCCTGGCAGTAGTGGAGGAGAAGCAATGAGCACGCACGCGTTCACCGAGACCGAGGAGCGCCAGGAGCTGCGCAAGCAGGTCGCCAAGCTGGCCGCGACCTACGGGCGCGACTACTTCGTCGAGAAGGCCCGCTCCGGCGGCAAGACGACCGACCTGTGGATGGCGATCGCCAAGAACGGCTACCTGGGCATCAACATCCCCGAGGAGTACGGCGGCGGGGGCGGCGGCATCGGCGACATCGCCGCGGTCTGCGAGGAGCTCTCGGCGCAGGGCTGCCCGCTGCTGCTGATGGTGGTCAGCCCCGCGATCTGCGGCACCATCATCGCCCGTTACGGCACCGAGGAGCAGAAGCAGAAGTGGCTGCCCGGGCTGTGCGACGGCACCGGCACGATGGCCTTCGCGATCACCGAGCCCGACGCCGGCACCAACACCCACAACATCACCACCACTGCGCGCCGCGACGGCGACGGCTGGGTGCTCAACGGCCGCAAGATCTGGATCTCGGGCATCGACGAGGCCGACAACGTGCTGGTGGTGGCCCGCACCGAGGACGCGCGCACCGGCAAGCTCAAGCCGTGCCTGTTCGTGGTGCCCACCGACGCCGAGGGCTTCGAGGCCAACGCGATCCCGATGGAGATCGTCAGCCCCGAGAACCAGTTCCAGGTGTTCATGGACGACGTGCGGCTGCCGGCCGACGCGCTCGTGGGCGATGAGGACGGCGGGCTCGTGCAGCTCTTCGCCGGGCTCAACCCCGAGCGGATCATGGCGGCGGCCTTCTCGCTGGGCCTGGCCCGCTACGCGCTGCGCCAGGCGACGGCGTACGCCAAGGAGCGCGAGGTCTTCGGCCAGCCGATCGGCGCCCACCAGGCGATCGCGCACCCGCTGGCGCAGAGCCACATCGAGATCGAGATGGCGCGGCTGATGAACCAGAAGGCCGCCGCCCTGCTCGACGCCGGTGAGGAGATGGCTGCGGGCGAGGCCGCCAACATGGCCAAGTACGCCGCCGCGGAGGCCGCCTGCGACGTCGTGGACCGCGCCGTGCAGACCCACGGCGGCAACGGCGCGAGCCAGGAGTACGGCATGGCGGGGCTGCTGGTGGCCACCCGCGTGGGCCGGATCGCGCCGGTCAGCCGCGAGATGATCCTCAACTTCGTGTCCATGCACTCGCTGGGGCTGCCGAAGTCCTACTAGCCGACCAACTAGCGTGGGGCGGGTGGGAAGAGTCCTGGACGGTGCCGACCGGTTCCAACGACGCTTCCCGCCCGTCTCCGTGCCGCTCGCGGTCTTCTACAAGTACGTCGACGACCAGGGCCCCTACCTGGCCGCGATCATCACCTACTACGGGTTCATCGCGATCTTCCCGCTGCTGCTGCTGGCCACCTCGATCCTCGGCTTCCTGCTGCAGGGCAACCCGGGCCTGCAGGAGGCGGTGCTCAGCTCGGCGCTGCGCCAGTTCCCGATCATCGGCGACGAGCTGGGGCGCCCCGAGGGCCTCAGCGGCTCCACGACGGCGGTCGTCGTCGGTGCCCTCACCGCGACGTACGGCGCCCTCGGGCTGGGCCAGGCGCTGCAGAACGCGCAGAACATCGCCTGGGCGGTGCCGCGGCACAACCGGCCCAACCCCGTGGTGCTGCGGCTCAAGAGCCTGGTGCTGCTGGCCTCCGCCGGCGTCGCCGTGCTGGGCGTCTCGGTGGTCTCGGCGCTCGGCTCGGAGACCGACATGCTCGGCGTGAGCGTCGACGGGTCGCTGCGCTGGGTGGTGCGGCTGGTCACGATGCTGCTGGTCGGCGCGGTGCTCACGGCGCTGTTCCGGCTGGCCGCGGCCCGGCGGCTCAGCGTGGGCCAGGCCGCGCCCGGCGCCTTCGTGGTGGCCGCCTTCTGGCAGGGCCTGCAGTGGCTCGGCACGCTCTACGTCACCGCGGTGCTGAGCGAGACCGACGGCATGAACGGCACGTTCGCGCTGGTGCTGGGCCTGGTCGGGCTGATCTACATCGCGGCGGTGATGGGCGTGATCGGGATGGAGGTCAACGTCGTGCTGGCGCGCCGACTCTACCCGCGCGCGCTGCTGACACTCTTCATCGACAAGGTCGACCTTACCTCCGCCGACAAGCGGGCCTACGCCTACTACGTGCGCTCGCAGCGGCACAAGGTCAACGAGGTCATCGACGTGCAGTTCAGCGAGGACGAACCGGCGCCGCCCGACCCCGACGAGCTGCGCCGCCAGCCGCCCACGACCGTGCTCGACGTACCGGCGCCCGGTGCGGGATCCGGTGCGGGGTCTAGCGCAGACGCGCCACCAGCGCCGCCACCGTCTCGCGACTGAGGCCCAGCCCCTCGACGGCGTACGTCGCGTGGTCGCCGTGCTCGGCGCGCACCCGCTCGTCGGCGGCCGCGAGGTAGCCGGCCTCGGCGACCATGACGCTCTCGTAGACCGGGACCTTCTCGGGGCCCAGGTGCTCGGCGACCATCGCGAGGTACTTCTCGCGGGTGCCGTTGACCTCGTTGGTGCGCAGGTAGTCGGCGAGCACCGCCTCCTCGGGGACCCCCGCCAGGCGCAGCAGCAGCGCGGAGGCCCAGCCGGTGCGGTCCTTGCCGGCGGTGCAGTGGAAGACCTGGGGCGCCGCGCCCGCCGCCAGGCGGGTCAGCAGCTCGGCGAAGCTCACCCGCGCCAGCTCGTCGTCGACGAAGCCGCGGTAGACCGCGCGCATCGCCTCGTCGGCCTCCTCGCGGCTCGACAGCGCCACCACCTGGTCCATCGGGATGCCCGGCACCGGCAGGTGGTGCCAGCTGGCGCCGGCCACCTCGATGTCGGGGTGGGCGTCGACCTCGTGCTGCTCGCGCAGGTCGAAGATCTCCCCGAGCCCCAGGGCACCTAGCCGGTGCACGTCGGCGTCGCTGAGCTGCAGCTCGTTGGAGCGGTAGAGCACCCCCGGACGCAGCGGCGCGCCGTCCGCGGTGCGGTGACCGGGGCCCGCCAGGTCGCGGAAGTTGTCGGCGGAGGCCAGCCGCACCAGCTCGTGGCCCAGGTCGCCGGTCTCGCCGGGGGACATCTCGCTCACGCCCGGAATCCTGCCAGGTGGCGCCCCACCCGGGGGGCGGGTGCCGCAGGATGGGGCGATGGCCTGCTCGCGCATCCTCGTCGTCGGCTCGCCCGGCACGGGGAAGTCCCGGATCGCGGCCGAGCTGGGCGCCCGGCTCGGCCTCCCGGTCGTGCACTCGACCGGCTGTTCCACGACCCGGCGCACGGCTACGCCGACGACCGGCCGCGCTGGCGCCGGCACGTGGTGGAGGAGCTGGTGACGCAGCCGCGCTGGGTGATGGACGGCCACTACGCCTCGACGTTGGCGCAGCGCATCGCCGCGGCCGACCTGGTGGTGCACCTCGACCACCCCACGCGCACGGCGCTGCGCGGTGTCGTGGCCCGCCGCTGGGGTCGGGGCCAGAATCGGCCGGACGTCCCCGAGGGGTGGCGGGAGCGGGTGTCGTGGGAGCTGCTGGTCTCGGTGCTGAGGTTCCGGTCGACCGAGCGGGCGAGGATCGCCGAGCTGGTGGCCGCGGCGCCGCACCCGCCGGTCGTCGTACGCCTGGGGTCGCGGGCCGAGGTGAGGCGCTGGCTGCAGGGCGTCGACGGTCGGCCGGCCGCGGACGTTGGTTGAGCAGCGAGGGCCGAAGGCTCGAGCGTCGCCGGAACCGGGTGAGTCCATGGCGTACGACGAGTGGTTGCGGTGGGCGCGGTGCTTGCGGGGTCTCGGCGTCGCTCGTCGCTGGCGCTCCTCCCTGCTCGACCAACGGTGACGTTGGTCGTCTCACTAGGCTCGAGCCATGACTGAGCAGACGATGGCGGGCCGCACGGTCCTGGTGACCGGCGCGAGCGACGGGATCGGCGCGGAGGCGGCGCGGGTGCTGGCCGCCGAGGGGGCCACGGTGCACGTGACCGGGCGCAGCGCCGACAAGCTGCGGCCGGTGGCCGAGGCGGTCGGCACCGAGCCGCTGGTCGCCGACTTCTCCCGCCTCGACGACGTACGCCGCCTGGCCGAGCAGGTCGGCGAGCGGGTCGGCAGCCTCGACCTGCTGCTCAACAACGCCGGCGGCACCTTCTCGCCCGCGCGGCGCACCCACGACGGCCACGAGCCCAACTTCCAGGTCAACCACCTGGCGCCCTTCCTGCTCACCCAGCTGCTGCGGCCCCGCCTCGCCGCGGCCGGCGGCTCGCTGGTCGTCAACACCTCGAGCATCGCCAACCTGATGGGCCGGGTCGTGCTCGACGACCTCGACTACGAGCGCCGCCGCGCGATCGAGTTCCCGGCGTACGGCACGGGCAAGCTGATGAACATCCTCTTCACCCGGGGCATCACCCAGCGCTGGGCCGACGACGCGATCCGCTCGGTGGCGGTGCACCCGGGGCCGGTCGGCAGCTCGTTCGGCCGCGACTCGTGGCTGGTCGGCCTGCTCTACCGCTCGCCGCTCAAGCGGTTCGCGACCATCACCGTGGCCGACGGCGCCGCGCCCCTGGTCGCGCTGGCCCACCGGGGCCCCGACCCCGAGATCGACGGTCGCTACTTCAGCCGCTTCACCATCGACGGCCGCGAGAGCCGCCAGGCCCGCGACCAGAGCCTCATCGACGGGCTGTGGGAGCGCTCGGCCCAGCTCACCGGCCTCGCCTGAGGCGCTACCTCAGGGGCACGAACCGGTAGCGGCCGTGCCGGGTGAGGTGGTCGCGGCCGTCCCGACGCTCGACGAGCACCATCTCGCCCGCGACCGGCACCACCATCCGGCCCGGGTCGGCGAGCTGGTCGAGCAGCGGCTGCGGCAGCTCGCGAGCCTCGGCCGAGACCAGGATCGCGTCGTACGGCGCCTCCGCGGGCCGGCCGAGCCGGTCGGGGTCGGCCTGCTCGACCCGCACCCGCGGCACCTGCCGCGCCACGAGGTTGCCCCGGGCCATCTCGACCAGGGCGGGCTCGAGCTCGACACCGAGCACGGTCCCCGACGGGCCCACCAGCCACGACAGCAGCGCGGTGGTCCAGCCCGAGCCGCAGCCCACGTCGAGCACCCGGTCGCCCGGGCGCGGGTCGAGCAGGCGCAGCATGTCGGCGACCGTGCGGGGCTGGCTGTTGGTCTGGCCGTGGCCGATCTGCACCGGGGCGTCGTCCCCGGCGCGGTCGCGCTGGCCCGGCGGCAGGTAGTCGCCGCGGGCCACGACCCGCATCGCCTCTGCCACCTGGTCGGACGTCGACGGCATGCTGCCATTGTCCCCAGCAGCGCAAGTCCGGGCCGGCTCGACGCGAAGTCCGGGCCGGGTCAGCGCGAGATGTGGGCCGGGTCAGCGCGGGGGGCGGGGGAAGAACATCGGCACGCGGGCGGCGTACTCGTCCCACCCGTCGCGCTGGCTCATCTTCTTCTCCAGCAGCTTGGCGCCGGTGACGTTGCGCAGGAAGAGCGTCATCGCGACCGGGCACAGCACGGTGGCCAGGGCGGCGACCCAGCCGGTCGAGGCGGCCGCGGCGAGCCACAGGCCCCACCACACGCAGGCGTCGCCGAAGTAGTTCGGGTGGCGGGTCCAGCCCCACAGGCCCTGGTCCATCACCGGCGGGCGCTCGTCTCGCGGGCGCGACATGTAGTCGTTCAGCTGGCGGTCGCCCACCGCCTCGAAGACCAGCCCGACGCCCCAGACCACGACACCGAGCACCAGCACCCACGCGTGCTCGAGCGCCAGCACCGCGCCGACCGCGACCGGCACCGAGACGAACCACTGGGCCACGCCCTGCACCAGGAAGACCCGGCGCACCGCGGTGCCGATCCCGACCTCCTGCAGCGAGCCGCCGAGCATCTCCCGGTAGCGGGGGTCCTCCTCGCCGCCGTGGGCGCCGAGCGCGCGGCTGCGCACGTGCCAGGCGAGCCGGCCGCCCCACGCCGCGACCATCGCCAGCACCAGCCAGCGGTGCCAGTCGGCCCCGTCGGCGCCCAGACCGACCAGCGCGGTCACCAGGGCGACCACCACGAAGCCGAGGCCCCACGCGACGTCGACGACCGCGACCACCCCGAGCCGGCGGGCCCGCAGCGCCGTCGCGGTCATCACCACCACGACGCAGGCCAGCCCGGCCAGCAGCGAGACGGTCAGGGCAGTCGCGGTGTCCATGTCACCAGTCTCGTACAGACGGCAGGGTGTGCGTGCCGCCCGGGCGCACCATCAGGACCTGGTCGACGCCCATCCGGCCGTCGCGGAAGGCCATCGCGCCGCCGACGAGGTAGAGCCGCCACACGCGCACGACCTCCTCGCCCACGAGCTTGGTGAGCACCTCGACGTTGGACTCGAAGCGCTCGAGCCACCCCGCCACCGTGAGCACGTAGTGCTCACGCAGCGCGTGCACGTCGCGCACCTCGAGGCCACCGGCCTCGAGGAGGCCGACGGTCTCGCCGACGGGGCGCATGTGCATGTCGGGGGCGATGAAGCTCTCGATGAACGGTCCGCCGCCGGGCCACCTGCCCGCGCGCGACATCTGCTGCACGAGCACCCGCCCACCGGGGCGGACCGCGTCGTGCAGCACCTTCGCGTACGTCGGGTAGTTGCCCTGGCCGACGTGCTCGCCCATCTCCAGGGAGCCGACCGCGTCGTACTCCTGGCCCGGGGCCGGCACCGCGTCGCGGTAGTCCTGCAGCCGGATCTCGACCCGGTCGCCCAGGCCGCGCTCGGCGATCCGGGCGTCGATGAACTTCTTCTGCTCCGCGGCGATGGTCACGCCGGTCACCTGCGCGCCGAAGTGCTCGGCGGCGTGCAGCGACAGCGAGCCCCACCCGCAGCCCACGTCGAGGAAGCGCATGCCGGGCTCGAGGCCGAGCTTGGTGCACACCAGGTCGAGCTTGGCGCGCTGCGCGTCCTCGAGGGACTGCTCGGGGGAGGAGTGGTAGCCGCAGGAGTAGGCCATCTGCGGCTCGAGGATCAACGAGTAGAACTCGTTGGACAGGTCGTAGTGGAACGAGATCGCCGAGCGGTCGCGCACCTTGGAGTGCAGCCGGCCGCGGACCCGCGCCTGCGAGGCCGGGTTGGCGGGCGGGCGGCCCAGGACGCCCAGGCCGGCGGCGGTGCGCACGGCCTCGACCAGGGCGCGCGGGGAGGGGCGCACGCCGGAGAGGCCGCGCTCGCGGGCGACCGCGAAGGAGTGGGTCAGCGCCGAGTCGAGGTCCCAGCCGTCGACCTCGGGCACGTCGAGCTCACCGGTGACGTAGGCCTGGGCGGCCCCGAGCTCGCCCGGGTGCCACAGCAGGCGGCGTACGGCGTCGGGGCTGCGCAGCTCGACGGTCGGCACCGAGCCGTCGGCCGGGCCGGTCGCGGAGCCGTCCCAGGCCACCAGGCGCACCGGGAGCGGCCCGCGCAGGAACGGCTCGAGCGCGAGGGCCAGCCGCTGCGCGACGCCGTTCACGAGTCCTCCGGACGCGACAGGACCAGCTGGTTGACGTCGATGTAGCCCGAGGCGAAGCCGGCACGGGAGTACTCGAGGTAGAAGTGCCACATCCGCACGAACACCTCGTCGAAGCCGAGGGCGGCGACCTCGTCGGGCGAGCCGAGGAAGGCGTCGTCCCACAGCCGCAGGGTGGCGGCGTAGTGCTGGCCGAAGGCCTGGCGCTCGACCAGGCGCAGCGAGGTCTGCTCGTGGGTGATCTGCTCGATCACCGACACCGAGGGCAGCAGCCCGCCGGGGAAGATGTACTTGTGGATCCAGGTGTAGGTGTTGCGGGTGGCCAGCATCCGGTCGTGCGGCATCGTGATCGCCTGGATCGCCACCACCCCGCCCGGCGCCAGGACCTTGTCGATGGTGCGGAAGTACTCGGCCCAGTAGTCGTGGCCCACCGCCTCGATCATCTCCACCGAGACCACGGCGTCGTACTCGCCGGTGACGTCGCGGTAGTCGCAGATCTCCACGTCGACCAGGTGGCCCAGGCCGGCGGCCTCGATGCGGGCCTGGGCCAGGTGCTGCTGCTCGACCGAGAGCGTGATGGTGCGCACCGAGGCGCCGCGGCGCGCGGCGCGGATCGCGAGCTCGCCCCAGCCGGAGCCGATCTCGAGGACCCGTGATCCCGCGCCGACCTCGGCGCGGTCGAGCAGCCGCTCGATCTTGTTGGCCTGCCCGGCCTCGAGGTCCTCGGCCCGCGCGGCGGCGGGGCTGGTCTCGAAGAGCGCCGAGGAGTAGCTCATCGTCGGGTCGAGGAACAGCTCGAACAGGTCGTTGGACAGATCGTAGTGGTGCGCGATGTTGCGCTGGCTGTTCGACTTGCTCGAGCGCATCCAGCTCGGTGGCCGCTTGACGACCAGGGCTCGGGCCTTCTGCAGGTTCTGCGGCACCAGGTGCTGGATCTCGGCGGCCAGCACCGTCAGGAAGCCACCCAGGTCGGGTGCGTCCCAGGCGCCGGTGAGGTAGGCCTCGCCGAAGCCGATGAGCTGGTGGCGGCCTACGCGCGCCCACAGCTCGTCGGGGCGGTGCACGGTCATCTCGGGGCCGCCGCGGCCGATGGTGCGCCGGCCCTCGGGGAGGTCGAGGTGCACGGTCACGTCGAGGCGGCTCACCGCGGCGACGAAGAGCCGCTGGGCGATGGCCGCGGAGACGCGGGCGCGGGGTCCGGAGGGGACGACGTCGAGGCCGGGCCAGCGCTCCGCATGCGGCGGGCTGGTGGGTCGGGACGGGGTCATGGTCATCGCGAGACGCCTTCCTGGTGGTGCGCGGGTCGCTGTCGGATCGGGAGTCGGCGCAGCCACAGCCACACCCCGTGCAGCCGGATCAGCGCGGATCCTCGCAGGGCGGCGGGTGCGGCGCGCAGGGCGCTGCTGGTGCTCCGCTTCCCCGTCAGCGACGCGCTGAACCGTGCGTCGCCGTCGGAGTGCAGGGTCACGGCGATGTCGAGGCTCTCGCCGGGCACCGGCACCGCCAGCTCGTAGTGGCCGTCGGTGCCGTGGAACGGCGAGACGTACATGGCCTTGCCGGTGCGGGCGCGGCCCTGCTCGTCGGGCTGGACGAGGTAGGCGTGCCGGTCGCCGTAGGTGTTGTGCACCTCGACGACGCAGGCCTCGACCCCGCCGTCGGGCGCGAGCGCCCAGAAGACGGTGATCGGGTTGAAGCAGTAGCCGAACGCCCGCGGCTGCGCGGCCATCAGCACCCGGGTGTCGCGGCGCAGCGTGACGCCCTGCAGGTCGAGGAAGTGCTCGACGTTCTCGCGGATGCTGCGGTCGGGGGAGCCCAGGTGGTCGCGGGCCTCGAAGGAGCCGCGCAGCCACGACGTGGACTTGTGGTCGGGCAGGTCGTCGAGGTCGACCAGCCAGGTGTGCGAGTGGTGCGTGAACGCGCGCCTGAACGGCGTGCGGCGCTGGTGGCGGATGGTGGTCTCGTAGATGACGCCGGCCTCGACGTCGGCCGCGGTCGCCTGCTCGGGCCAGGTCAGGCCCAGTCGTTCGACGGCCCGCAGCCCCGACCGTGCGCCGTCCTCGTGGAAGCCCCACCCGTGGTAGGCGCCGGCCAGCGCGACCCGGTCGGTGTCGAGCTCGCCGAGGCGGGCCTGGGCGGCGACCGAGGCGGGGGTGTAGAGCGGGTGCTCGTACTCCATCCGGTCGATCACCGTGGCCGGGTCGACGAGGTGCTCGCCGCCGAGGGTGACCAGGTAGTGGGTGTCGGTGTCGAGGCGCTGCAGGCGGGTCAGGTCGTAGGTGACCACGACGCCCTCGACACCGTCGGGGCGCTCCTGCGCGTCGGAGGGGCGCAGGAAGTTCCACGACGCCCAGGTGCCGTGCAGCCGCGGCAGCACCGAGGTGTCGGTGTGCAGGAGCGCGGTGTTGGGCGAGTAGGGCATCGCGCCGAGCAGCTCGCGGTGCAGCGGCGTCGGCTCGGCCAGCATCGCCAGGGTCTGCGAGGGGTGCGTGGCCAGCACCACGGCGTCGTACGACGCGGTGGCACCGTTGCCGTCGGTGACCTCGACGCCACCGGGCGTCTCGAGGACCGAGGTGACCTTGGTGCCGAGCCGCACGTCCTGGAGCGCCGCCCCGACCCGCTGCACGTAGGTGTGCGAGCCGCCGGTGACGGTGCGCCAGGTCGGCGAGCCGAAGATGCTCAGCATCCCGTGGTGCTGCAGGAAGCTGAAGAGGTAGCGCGCGGGGTACTCGAGCGAGACCTCCGGGTCGCACGACCAGACCGCGGCGACCATCGGCTCCATGAAGTGGCGCACGAAGAAGTCGCTGAAGCCGCCGTCGGCGAGGAACTCGCGCAGCGTCCGCTCGTCGCTGCGCCCCCGCTCGTCGGTGGCCGCGAGCAGGGCGCGGGCCCGGCGGTGGAAACGGGGGATCTCGGTGAGCATCCGCAGGTACGCCGGGCGCGCCAGGTGGCCCCGCGAGGGGACCACCCCGCGGCGCCCGAGGGCGCCGGCCCACTCGAGGTCGGAGTCGTCGTCGCGGATCGACATCGACATCTCGGACTGCTGGGTGGGCACGCCGAGCTCGGCGAAGAGACGCAGCAGCGTGGGGTAGGTGCGGCGGTTGTGCACGATGAAGCCGGTGTCGATGCCCAGCTCGTGCTGGCTGCCGTCGGGCCGGGTCTCGGGCACCCGGTGGGTGTCGGCGTGCCCGCCGAGCCGGTCGTCGGCCTCGTAGAGCGTGACGTGGGCGGTGCGCGAGGCGACGTACGCCGCGGTCAGCCCGGCCACGCCGGAGCCGACCACCGCGACCCGTCGGGGCGCAGCCGGGGTGGGACCGGCCACGTCAGGCCTTCGCGAAGTCGATGACGATGGCCGACTCGAAGTTCGGGGTGGTGGACCCGCCCTCCGGCTCGACGGTGATGCCGACCGCCTCGGCGGTGGCGGCGTCGCCGGAGAGCAGCACGACGTTGTCGGGACCCTTGGGCATGAACCCGGCGGCCTTCATCCGGCCGTCGCGCTGGAGCCACAGCTCGTAGACCAGGCCCTCGCCGGGGTCGGCCATGTCCTCGGTGACGATGACGGCCTGGCCCAGCGAGACCGATCGGGTCACGGTGGCCTTGGCGCCGTCGTCGAAGGTGCGGGTGACGGTCTCGGCGTCCTCGGCCTGGAGGACCTGGGTGACCGCCTTGGGGGTCGCCACGACCTCGCCGGCCTCCTGCACCGAGGAGTCCTCCCACGGCTGGGTGACGGCGACGACGCCGCCGACGCCGAGGAGTGCTACCACTGCAGCTGCGGCGGCGACCAGAACCGGAAATCGACGGGTCCGGCGGACCTCCTGCACCAGCGGGGGCAGGGGACGCACGGTGGCGACGTCGGCGAGCAGCCGCTCGCGCAGCGCCGCCGGCGGGGCGACCGGGGCGACCTCGGACAGGACGCCGGAGGCCTCGCGCAGCGAGTCGACCTCGTGGCGGCACTCGGCGCACTCGGCGAGGTGCCGCTCGAAGTGCATCCGCTCGATGTCGTCGAGGGCGTCGACGGCGTAGGCGCCGGAGAGCGCGTGGACGTCGTTCACTGGCCTACTCCCATCGTGTCTCGCAAGCGGATCAGTCCGTCGCGTATTCGTGTCTTGGCTGTGCCGACCGGAAGGTCGAGCATGCTGGCCACCTCGGTGTGCGTGTAGCCGCCGAAGTAGGCCAGCTCGAGGGCCTCGCGCTGCACCGGGGTGAGCGTCGTGAGGGCCTCGCGGACCCGGCGGGCCTCCATCGAGGCGTGGGCCGCCTCGGCGGTCGAGTCGTGCTCGACCGGCTGGTTGTGCTGGTGGTACGTGGTGTCGCGCCGCGTGGACGCCTCGGCCGAGCGGACCCGGTCGACGGCCTTGCGGTGCACGATCGTGAGCAACCACGACAGCGGGCTCCCGCGGTCGGGGTCGAACCTGGCCGACTGGCGCCAGACGTCGAGCATGGCCTCCTGGAGGACCTCCTCGCTCTGGGCCGGGTCGCGCACGACCCGGAGCACCAGGCCGAAGGCCCGGGAGGCGACCGCGTCGTAGAGCTGCGCGAACGCCTGCTGGTCCCCCTTGGCGGAGGAACGGAGGAGATCTGCGAGGTCCGGGGGCGCGGCCCCGCCGGCCGGGGACCCCTCGGGGTCCCCGGCGACGGTCAGCCTTGGCTCAGTCACGTGCTGATCTTCTCGCGTTGATGCTCAGTCGCGAAAGATCAGGGCATCAGCACGGCGTCGACGACGTACACGGTGGCGTTGGCGGTGGGGATGTTGCCGCACAGCACGTTCGCCGGGGTGTCGCCGTTCTGGACGGTCATGCCGTCGGTGTCGCCCTCGATGGTGAGGGTGTCGCCGTTGAGCGTGTCCTGCTCGCCCACGACGGCCTCGGGGTCGAGCTGCTCGCCGATGACGTGGTGGGTGAGGATCGCGGTGAGGGTCTCCTTGTCGGCGAGGACCGCGTTGAGGTCCTTCTCCGGGATGGCCGTGAACGCGTCGTCGGTGGGAGCGAAGACCGTCAGGGCCTCGGCACCGTTGAGGGTGTCGACGAGGTCGGCCTCGCCCACCGCGGTCACCAGGGTGCCGAGCAGCGGGTTGTTGCTGGCGGCGGTGGCGACCGGGTCCTGGACCATGCCGTCGAAGGAGCCGGCACCGTCCTGCGGCACGGCCGAGCAGGCGTCACCGAAGGTCTGGTCGCCGGCGGAGGCCTCGGCGGTCTCCTCCTCGGTGGGCTCGTCGGTGGTCTCGGAGCTGGTGTCCTCGGACGCGGTGCTGGTCTCGTCGGCGTCGTCGCCACAGGCGGCGAGGCCGAGGGAGAGGGTGAGGGCCGTGGCGGCCAGGGCGCCGGTGCGCTTGAAGGTGGTGTTCTTCATGGGGGATCGTGCCTTTCGTTGGCTGAACTTGGTGGCTGGACACTGGTTGTTCGGTGCTGCCCCGGGCCCGGATTGGCCGGATGGGGGCAGATCGTGCGGATCTGCTGTGAGCCGGGTCACGCACGCGTCACGTGACGGTGACGCGCAGCTCCTGGATGCCGCTCGCGCCCTCCGGGAAGGGCATGGCGCGAGCGGGGGTCTGGGTGGTGCCGTCGCCGCTGATGGCGCGCGCGGCGACGGTGTGGCCGCCCTCGCTGGCGTCCCAGCGGTAGAACCACTGGCGCCAGTAGTCGTTGTTGACCGACGGACCCATCTCGGCGTCCTGCCAGGCGCCGCCGTCGATGCGCACCTGCACCTTGTCGACGCCGCCCTTCTGCTGGGCCCAGGCCACACCGCCGATGACGTTCTCGCCCACCGGCAGCTCCTCGAGCGCGTTGGGGGTGTCGATGCGGGTCGAGACCTTGATCGGGGCGTCGGTGGCCCAGTCGCGGTCGGTCCAGTACGCCGACTTCTCGGCGTAGGTCGTCAAGGTGATGCGGGTGATCCACTTGGTGGCGCTGATGAAGCCGTAGAGGCCCGGCACGATCATCCGGGCCGGGAACCCGTGGGCGCGCGGCAGCGCCTCGCCGTTCATCCCGATCGCGATCATGGCGTCGCGCCCGTCGGTGGCCAGGTCGAGCGGGGTGCTGATGGTCATCCCGTCGAAGTCGGTGGAGTAGATCTGGTCGGCGGTGTCGCCGACGCCGGCCATGTCGAGCAGGTCGGTCAGGCGCACCCCGAGCCAGCGCGCACCACCGACGAACTCGCCGCCGACGCTGTTGGAGACGCACGTCATGGTGATGTCGCGCTCGATCAGGTCCATCTCGAGCAGGTCGTCGAAGGTCAGCGTGATCTCGCGCTCGACGTCGCCGTCGATGGTCAGCGTCCAGCTGTCCTGGTCGATCACGGGGGTGTCGAGGCGGGTGTCGACGCGGTAGAAGTCGGCGTTGTCGATGCGCAGCGGGGTGATGCCCTCCACCTGGCCCTCGAGGCCCTGGGGGAAGGGGTCGGCCGGCGAGGCCGGGTCGGGCAGGGCGATGTCGACGTTGCCGCTGCGCAGGCCGGTGATGAAGCGACCCGCTCCGCCCAGCACGGCGGCCGCGGCGGCGAGGGCGCCCGCGGCGACCAGGACGCCCCGGCGGCTCGCGCCGGTGCCCGCCTCGCGGGGCTGGCGGGGCTGGCCGGGCTCGGCCGCGCTGGTGGCGGACGCCTTGGCGTGCAACCACCACAGCGACGCGACGCCGGTGACGGCGGCGACCAGGCTGGGCAGCAGCTCGGTGACGCTGCCCTGCACGACGGCGGCGGCCGCGGCCAGGGCGACCAGGGCGACCAGCAGGCCGGCGCCCAGCGCCAGGCGCCGGCGGGCCAGCACGCCCGCCACCCCGGCCAGGACGAGCACGACCAGCACGACGGAGCCGACCAGGATGATCTTGTCGGCGGCGCCGAACTGGCGGATCGCCCACTCCTTCAGCGGGGTGGGGGTCAGGTCGATGACCTGCGAGCCGACGGCCAGCACCGGCGACGACGAGGGAGTGGTCACGGCGGCGACGAGGTGGGCCGCGGCCATGCCCAGCAGGGTGGAGACGACGCCCAGGCCGGCCCACAGGGCGGTGCCGGCGATCCGCTCTGATCGCGGCGGTCGGGGCGAGGCGCCGGGGTCGGGGGTGCGGTCGGACGTGGAGGTGGCCATGGAGGTGGTTCGGAGCGGGCCCCCGCGCCGGATGCCTGCGCGGGCGCGGCAGGATGTGGCGCATGTCGCACGAGAACACCCCTGACGAGCCCCTGGTCCGCTACGAGGTGGCCGACGGCGTCGCCACCGTCACCCTGGACTCCCCGCACAACCGCAACGCGCTCTCGCGGCGCCTGGTCACCGAGCTGTTGGCGGCGCTCGAGCGCGCCGCCGCCGACGAGGCGGCCCGGGTCGTGCTGCTCGCTGCGACCGGCAAGGTCTTCTGCTCGGGCGCTGACCTCTCGGAGGCCGCGGGCGGCTCGATGGAGGAGGGCGCCCTCACGATCGTCGCGATCCAGCGCGCCGTGGCCGCGCACCCGAAGCCGGTCGTGACCCGCCTGCAGGGCCCGGTGCGCGCCGGCGGCATCGGCCTGGTCGCGGCCAGCGACGTCGTGGTCAGCGCCGAGGGTGCGACCTTCGCCCTGACCGAGGTCAAGCTCGGGCTGGCCCCCGCCGCGATCTCGCTGACCGTGCTGCCCCGGATGACCAGCCGGGCTGCCTCGCTGGCCGCGCTGGGCGGTGAGGTCTTCGACGCCGCGGCGGCGCTCGAGCACGGCCTGGTGACCCGGGTGGTGCCCGCCGAGGGTCTCGACGCGGCCGTCGAGGAGGTCTGCGCCTCGTTGGCGAGCGGCTCGCCGCAGGGCCTGCGCGAGACCAAGGCGCTGCTCAACCGCGACCTGCTGGCCCGCATCGACGAGCGCGGTCCCGAGCTGGCCGCCCTCTCGGCGCGCCTCTTCGGCTCCGAGGAGGCCAAGGCGGCGATGACCGCCTTCCTGGCCCGTGGCCGGGGCTGAGCCTAGGAGCGGGCGATCCGGTCGAGCTCGGTGCGCAGCTTCTGGTTCAGCGCCCGGGCCAGGCGGTGCACGAACGTGACCGTGAGGTGGCCCCGGAAGTAGTAGACGACCTGGTCGTCGACGACCGTCGGGCAGCGCTCCTCGCGGCACAGCCAGGGCAGCGGGTCGACGAAGCCCAGGCCCAGCTCGTCGCTGAGCTCCTCCTGCGCCTCGAGGATCCGCGTCACCTCGGGGTCCAGGCTCATCTCGCAGTCGGCGGGGGTGGCGCCCTCGGTGTCGAGGCAGGCCACGAGGTCCTCCTCCCGGTCCAGCCACGGCGTCTCGCCGAGCACCACGACGTCGGCGCCGCCGGCCTGCAGCCGCTCGGCGCTGCGCCGCATCCCGGCCACCCACTGCTCGCCGAAGTCGTCCTGGGCCATCGTCGACATCACGACCACGTCGGGCGCGAGGTCGTCGACCTCGTCGAAGGCCCACTCGCGCCACTGGGTGCAGTCCTCGCGGGACAGCGAGGGCGCGTCGGCCAGCGTGCAGCCGGTCTTGACCAGGTGGTGGACCCGCCAGCCCCGGGCCTGGCCGATCTGGTCGAAGGCCGGCAGGAACATCCCGGCGTGCGAGTCGCCGATGACCACGACGTCGTCGAGGTCCTGGCCGTCGCGCGCGCCGACCGTGCACACGTCGTGGGAGGTCTGGTCGGAGCTGCGGGCGTAGCAGCGGTTGTCGACCGTGCGGTGGAAGGTGTCGCCGCGCAGCTCGGAGAGCGGCGGCTCCAGCTCGTCGGCGACCGGCTCGTCGGACCGCTCGAGGGCCTCGCGCAGGTCGCGGCGCGGCTGGCGGGTCGCGGTGGGGAAGTCCTTGCCCGAGGCCCGCTCGGCGCGCTCCACGCGGGCGAAGTACTCCGACTCCTGGTCGAGGTCGGGCCCGTTGGCGCCGACGACCACCACCGAGGTGACCAGCACGGCCACCGAGGCGGGCCACCAGGCCAGGGCGACCAGCCGCGCCGGCCGCAGCCGCCCGGTGTGGAAGGGCACCTCGACCAGGGTGTGGGTCAGCATCGTGGCGAGCACCGCGAGCCCGATCGCGCCGACGAGCTCGAGGAGGGTCGGCTCGCGGCCCAGCCGGGCCTCGGCCAGCACCAGCACCGGCCAGTGCCACAGGTAGAGCGAGTAGGAGCGGTCCCCGAGCCACTGCAGCGGGGCCACCCCCAGCAGCCGGCCCGCCGCGATCCTGCCGGGACCCGCTTCAGGACCCGGCGTGCCCGCGGCCACCAGCAGGCAGGTGGCCGCGACCGGGAGCAGGGCGACCGCGCCGGGGAAGGCGCTCGTGTCGTCGATCACCCACAGCGACAGGCCCAGCCCGGCGAGGCCGACCCAGCCGGCTGCGGTGCGCAGGCCGGCGGGCAGTGCCGCCAGGCGCGGCACCAGCAGCGCGAGACCGGCCCCGGCGCCCAGCTCCCAGACCCGGGTGGTGGTGGTGAAGTAGGCGGCCTCGGGCGTGCTCGCGGTCAGGCTCACCGACCACGCGAGCGAGATCGCGACGACCGCCGTGACCAGCAGCCCCAGCGCGGGCGAGCGGCGTACGCCGCGACCGCGCAGCCGGGTCGCCAGCAGGGCGGCGCCGAGCACCAGCAGCGGCCAGCCCAGGTAGAACTGCTCCTCGACGGCCAGCGACCAGTAGTGCTGGAAGGGCGACTGGTCGGCGCCCTGCGCGAAGTAGTCGGCGCCCTGCGCGGCCAGGTCCCAGTTGATCGCGAAGAGCGCCACGAGGACCACGTCGCGGGTGACCTCGGCGGTGCGCACGTCGCCGAGCACCAGCACCGAGCCGAGCAGCGTGGCCAGCGCCACCAGGGTGGCGGCGGGCAGGATGCGCCGCGCCCGGCGGGCGTAGAAGTCGCGCAGCGAGATCGTGCCGCTGCGCTCCAGCTCGGCCAGCAGCAGCCCGGTGATCAGGAAGCCCGAGAGCACGAAGAAGACGTCGACGCCCAGGAAGCCGCCGGGCAGCCAGCCGGCGTGGTCGAGGACGACCAGGCCCACCGCCACGGCGCGCAGGCCCTGGATGTCGCGGCGGTGCGGTCGCGACCGCGTCGCGCCGGGCACTACCGCCCCGGCTCCGGCAGCGGGCCGAAGTCCTGGTGGCACTCCTCCGCCCCGCGGCAGCCCGACAGGATCTCGGTGCGGCGCGCCAGCTCGGCCTCGACCGCGGCGTAGCGCTCGTGCCCGGCGACCGACTGCACCTGGCCCGGGTCACGGTCGCGGTCGTAGAGCTCGACGAAGCCGTCGTGGAAGCGGGCGTAGGTGTAGCGGTCGGTGCGCAGCCCGCGGTAGAGCCAGCCGGTCTTGCCCGTCTCCGGCTTGTAGGGGCCACCCTGCAGCAGCACGCCTCCGGGGTAGAGCTCCTCGCGCTGGAGGCCCTGCCACAGGTCGAGCAGCGAGGTGCCGTCGGTCAGCAGGCTCGGCGTCGCACCGGCGATGTCGAGGAAGGTCGGCACCAGGTCGACGATGGTCGCGGTGGCATCGGTGCGGGTGCCGGGCTCGATGCCGGGCCCGCGCACCAGCATCGGGGTCCGCACGCTCTCCTCGTAGGGCAGGATCTTGCCGAACCAGCGGTGCTCGCCGAGCTGGAAGCCGTTGTCGGTGATGAAGACCAGGTAGGTGTTGTCGAGCTCGCCCTGGGCGCGCAGCTCCTCGACGAGCGGGCCGATGGTGTCGTCGAGGCTGGCCAGCGCGCTGGCGCGCCCGCGGGCCGAGCGCACGACCGTCTGCTCCGACATCTTCGGCTGCCGGCGCACCAGGGCCTGCTTGTCGGAGAGGTCGTCCTCGTTGAAGGCGGGCGAGCGGGTCACCGAGCGGGCCAGCTCGTCGGCGGCGTCCTGGTGCGGGGTCTTGCCGGTGCGCTCCTGCTCGGCGAGGTAGGTGGGCGAGGAGCGCGGCGGCTCGAGCCCGCAGGTGTCCTGCTCGCAGGTGCTGCGGCGGCGCGAGGGGTGCGGGGCGAAGTGGCTGACCCACATGAAGAAGGGCTCGTCGCCCTGGCTGAGCTCGTCGACGTACTCGACGGCCTTGTCGCCGACGTAGTCGGTGTAGTAGCCCTCGACGCCGACGACCTCGTCGCCGTCGAATTGCTTGAAGTCGTAGTAGTCGGCGTAGCCGTGGCTGGTGGCGTTGAAGATGTCCCAGCCGGGGTCGCGGCCGTCCTGGTGGGAGTAGCCGTTGAGCATCTTGCCCAGGAAGGCCGTGCGGTAGCCGGCCTCCTGCAACCAGACGCCGACGTGCTGGCTCTCGTCGAAGGCGTCGTAGCCGCCCTGTGGCGGGAAGTTCCCGCGCACCCCGTTGTTCTGGGCCAGCTGGCCGGTCATCAGCTCGGCGCGCGCGGGGCAGCACAGCGGGTGCGGGGTCAGCGCGTTGTCGAAGGTGACGCCCTCGTCGCCGATCAGCCGCTCGACCTCGGGCAGGAACTGCATCTCGTCGAGGCGCTGGTCGTCGCTCGAGACCAGGACGATGTTGGGCCGCTCCCGGGTCAGGAAGCCGGGGGCCTCCTGCGCGCCGGTGCTCCCCGGCGGCGGCGGGTCGGTGCGGATGTCGGCGACGGCCGCGATCGTGAGCAGCACGACGAACGCCGTCAGTGCGGCCAGCAGGGGCCGCGGCAGGCGCGGCGGGATGAGCGAAGGCACGCCAGACCTCGGGATCGGGGGCGGGTGTCCCCCCAACCTACCGACGTCCCCGGGGCACGGGCGAACTGACGATATCGCGGCCCGCAGGCAACCATCCGTCATCCTCGGGTGGTCCACCAGGACATGACCACCACCACCGGGACGCGCTCGGGCCCGTCCCGCCCAGGAGGATCCGTGGCACCACGGCCGGGCGACGCGCAGGTCGCCTTCGACGAGTTCGTGCTGGCCCGCTCCTCCGGCCTGCTGCGCACGGCGTACCTGCTCACCCACGACCACGCCCTGGCCGAGGACCTGCTGCAGACCGCGCTGGCCAAGGCCTGGTTCGCCTGGGACCGCATCGACCAGCACGAGGCCTACGTGCGCCGGATCCTGGTCACCACCTACGCGACGTGGTGGCGCCGGCGCTGGAACGGCGAGCACCCCACCGACGAGCTGCCCGAGGCCGGCGGGTCGCCCGACCCGACCGAGGCGGCCGGGCAGCGCCACGACCTGTGGAGCGCGATGGAGCGGCTGCCGCGGCGCCAGCGGGCCGTGGTGGTGCTGCGCTACTTCGAGGACCTCACCGAGGCCCAGACCGCCCAGGTGCTCGGCTGCTCGGTCGGCACCGTCAAGAGCCAGGCGTCGAAGGCGTTCGCCAAGCTGCGCATCGACCCGTCCCTGGCGCCCGTCCCCACGACCAGCTCCCGCACCGAGACCGAGGACCGCTCATGAGCACCGTCGACGACCTGCGCAGCACCCTCGAGGACCGGGCCCGGGCGGTCGACGACCCCGGCGCCTCGCCCCGTGTGGTGGCCGTGCACGAGCGGGTGCGCGGCCTGCGCCGCCGGCGGCGCGCGACGGCCGGGGCGCTGGCCGCGGTGGTGCTCGCCGCCGGGGTCGGCCTGGCCACCCTCGACCCCGTCGGGGGCGATGGCCCCGAGCCCGCCGAGGGGCCGCGCACCGTCGGTGGGCAGGCGGTGCCGGCCACCGTCTCGGTGCTGGGTCGCGGGTACGAGCTGAGCGACGAGGTCACCGTCGGGACCGGCGAGCGCACCGTGCGGGTCGCGCTCGAGCCGAGCGAGGAGCTGCGGGTCGTGTCGCTGGCGGCCTCCGACCTCGACGGCGGGTCGGCGACGCTCCTCGACCACCGCAGGGGAGTGGCGAGGGTCCTGGGCTCGGGCTCGGTGCAGCCGCCGGTCCCGGTCTACCCGGGCACCGGTGGACTGAGGGTGGTGCTCGACGGGCTGGGGCCCGACGCCGAGGTGGGCCTGGCCGTCTACGACCAGACCGGCCCAGGGTCGGGGGCGGTGGTCGGCCCGGACGACGTGGCGCTCTTCCGACCCTCCGCGTTCGGCGAGGAGCTGCTGGCGGCGGGCTTCTCGGGAGTCGACGGCGCCGATCCGTCGCAGCTGACCGTGCGACTCGACCTGGACCAGAGGCAGGTGGTGCGGGTGGCAACGTTCTGCACGGCCGCGACGAGGGGCCTGTGGCTCAGCGTCGATCTGGACGGGCGCCCCGCCTACTCGCGAGGATCCTGCGACGACGAGGGCATGGCGGACCTGCCCGGCGGGTGGACCTCGCAGGAGCGTGGTCTCGCCCGCGGCGAGCACACCCTGCGGGCCTACCTGACCCGCGGCGCGGACGGCCCCGAGGTCGACGACCCGACTGCCGTGATCGGGATCGGGGCCTACCCCGAGCCCGCGACCACCACCGTGGCGGGCACCTCGGTCGACCGGGTCGTCGAGCGCGACGGCCGGCTCTGGGAGCTCGAGGGCGCGCTGACGGCCACCGAGGACGGCGAGCCGTTCACCCGTCGCATCGAGGCCGACGCGGAGCCGGTGCTGGTCGGGTTCGCCTTCGACGGCGGCATCGCCGGGCTCGAGGCGGAGCCGGTCCGCGGTGGCGGGGTCGGGCTGACCTCGGACCTCGTCGGCTCGCCGCGCGGCGGCAGCAGCATCGCCGGTCAGCTGCTGGCAGGCGACACCTACGAGGTGCGCCTCTACGAGGACCGCGGTCGCCCGTTCGAGGGGTCGATCCTGCTCTACCGCCCCGTGGCCTGAGCCGCGCAGGGGCGTCGGCGTGCCGTCCCCTGGCAGGGACCGGTAAAGTCCCCTCCTTGCACGAGGAGCAGCACGGTGAAGGGGATGCGGGCGTTGACCGAGGATCTCGCAGCGCAGGAGACCGCGCGCGAACAGGCGTACGTCGACAAGGTCTACGCGCAGCTCTCGCTGTCGTCGGCCGCGGCCCAGGCGCTGGCCCGCGAGGGCCACGACCGGGGCCGGCTGGGCCACGAGGGCGGCCTGGTCGAGCGCGACGCGATGGTCTTCCAGGCCGCGCGGCGCATCGCCCAGCTCGACGCCGCCCACGAGGGCCTGGTCTTCGGGCGGCTCGACCTGCACCCCGGCCTCGACCCGCAGCCGCGCTACATCGGGCGCATCGGCCTGCGTGACGCCGAGCGCGACTCGCTGCTCATCGACTGGCGCGCCCCGGCCGCCGCGGTGTTCTACCAGGCCACGGCGGCCACGCCCCAGCAGGTGATCCGCCGCCGGGTGCTGCGCTCGGACGGCCCCCGGGTCGTCGGGGTCGAGGACGAGCTGCTCGACGCCGAGGCGCTCGAGGAGACCGGCGCCGACCTGCCGATCATCGGCGAGGGCGCGCTGATGGCGCAGCTCTCGCGCGCCCGCGACCGCACCATGCACTCGATCGTGGCGACCATCCAGGCCGAGCAGGACCAGGCGATCCGCGCACCCAGCAAGGGCGTCGTGGCGATCTCCGGCGGCCCGGGGGTCGGCAAGACCGTCGTGGCGCTGCACCGCGCGGCGTACCTGCTCTACACCGACCGGCGCCGCTACGAGACCGGTGGCGTGCTGATCGTGGGACCCAGCGGGGTCTTCATGCGCTACATCGAGCGGGTGCTGCCCAGCCTCGGCGAGACCGCGGTGGCGCTGCGCTCGCTCGGCGAGGTCGTCGACGGCGTGCGCGCCACCCGGCACGACGACCCGTCGGTGGCCGACGTGAAGGGCGCGGCCCGGATGGCCGAGGTGGTGCGCCGCCTGGCGCGCCAGCAGGCGCCGGGCGGCCCGAGCGAGTTCCGCGTGTTCTACCGCGACGACGTGCTGGTGCTCGACCGCGGCCTGCTGGGCCGCATCCGCCGCCAGCTGATGTCGCAGGGCCGTCGCAACCGCCAGCTGCCGCGGGTGCCGGGTGTGCTGCTCGACGCGCTGTGGCGCCAGGTGCGCGGCGAGCGCGGCCGCGAGCGCGGCCGTGCCTCCTTCGACGACGACCTGCTGGGCGACCAGAAGTTCCTCGACTTCGTCACCGCCTGGTGGCCCCCGCTCGACGCCCCGACGGTGCTGGCCTGGCTGCGCGACCCCGAGGTGCTGGCTCGGGTCGCCGAGGGCGTGCTCTCGTCCGAGGAGCAGCGGGTGCTGGCCAAGTCGTGGGCCGACCTGCCCGAGCACCCGCTCGGCAGGGACCTCACGGTCCAGGACGTGCCGCTGCTCGACGAGCTGCGCTACGCGCTGGGCGACGTGCCCGAGCGCACCGACGACGAGGCCTCGCTCGCCGACACCTCGCTGCTCGAGGGCGGGCACGACGTGGCCGAGCTGATGACCGCGGCCGACCGCGAGTACGCCCCCTCGGGGCGCGCCTGGGCGCCGCCGACGCACAAGATCGACGACGACCCGTTCGCGCACGTGCTCATCGACGAGGCGCAGGACCTCACGCCGATGCAGTGGCGGATGGTCGGGCGCCGCGGCCGCACCGCGTCGTGGACCATCGTCGGCGACCCGGCGCAGTCGTCGTGGCCGGTGCCCGACGAGGCGGCCGCCGCGCGCGCCGAGGCCACCGAGGGCAAGGCGCTGCACGAGTTCCACCTCTCCACCAACTACCGCAACTCCTCCGAGATCTACGCCCACGCCGCGGCGTACGCCGAGCGGGTCGGCCTCGACGCCGACCTGCCGACCGCGGTGCGCTCGACCGGCGTGGAGCCGCGGGTCGTCGAGGACGCCCCCGACCTCGAGGCAGCCGTGCGCGAGGCCGTCGTCGACCTGGCCGGCCGGGTGGCCGGCACCGTCGGCGTCGTCGTCCCTGCCGCACGGCGCTCCGAGGTCAACGCCTGGCTGGCGTCGTGGCCCGAGCTCGCCGACGACGCGAAGGGCGCCCGCGCGGCCATCGACTCCTCGGTCACGCCGTCGGGCGAGGACCGCGTCGTGGTGCTCACCGGTCTCGACACCAAGGGCCTGGAGTTCGACGGCATCGTGGTGGTGCGGCCCCAGGAGATCGAGGACGAGTCCCAGACCGGGCGGGCCACGCTCTACGTCGTGCTCACGCGCGCGACGCAGCTCCTGACGACCGTCTCCTGAGCCGTAGGCTGCGGGGCATGACTGAGGCCATGCCTGACGCCCGCGCCGCGATCGAGGCGATCCAGGGGCACGAGGCGTGGGCGATCATCCGGCGCTCGACCCGGGCCGGCGACAAGGACACCGTCGGGCTGGTGGGCGGGCGGCGCAGCGTCGTCGAGTCGCTGCTCGACGTGCCGCTCGAGGAGGGCGCGCCGGCCGACGGCCACATCGCCGACCGGCTGCTGGCGATCCCGTTCCGCCAGGTCGCCGAGCGCGGCTTCGAGACCCACGACGACGGCACCCCGCTGGTCGTCGTCGACGTCGAGACCGAGCTGGAGTTCTCGGTCGCCGAGGTGGTCGAGGCGATCGACGACACCGAGGTCGAGTTCACCGACCGCGGCGGGTTCGAGACCGACGACGCGGCGTACGCGAAGGTCGTCGACACGATCATCCGCGACGAGATCGGGCAGGGCGAGGGCGCCAACCTCGTCGTCGGACGCCACTACCGCGCGAAGGTCGCCGACTGGGGCACCGCGACGGCGCTGAGCGTCTTCAAGCGGCTGCTCGAGCGCGAGCGCGGCGCCTACTGGACCTACGTCTTCTTCACCGGCGACCGCTTCCTCATCGGCGCCAGCCCCGAGCGGCACGTCTCGATCCACGACGGCGACGTGCGGATGAACCCGATCTCGGGCACCTTCCGGATCCCGCGCGAGGGCGACGTGAAGGCCTCGCTGCTGGAGTTCCTGCGCGACGAGAAGGAGATCTACGAGCTCTTCATGGTCGTCGACGAGGAGCTGAAGATGATGTGCGACATCTGCCACGAGGGCGGGCAGGTGCTCGGGCCGTTCCTCAAGCCGATGACGCACCTGGTGCACACCGAGTACCTCCTGGCCGGGCGCACCGACCGCGACCCGCGCGAGGTGCTGCGCGACACGATGTACGCCGCCACCGTCACCGGCAGCCCGGTCGAGAACGCCTGCCGGCTGATCAAGGCCTACGAGTCGGAGGGCCGCGGCTACTACGGCGCCGCGCTCGCGATCCTGGGCCGCGACGAGCGCGGCGGACCGGTCGTGGACAGCCCGATCGTGATCCGCAGCGCCGACGTCGACCTCGAGGGCAACCTCAAGGTCACCGCCGGCGCCACGCTGGTGCGCGACTCCGACGCCGCCTACGAGGTGGCCGAGACGCACGCCAAGGCCGGGGGCATCCTCAGCGCCTTCGGGCTGGTGCCGCCCGCGCCGGTGCCGACGGTCCCGGTCGCCGAGCTGGCCGCCGACGAGGACGTGCTGATCGCCCTCAACGCCCGCAACCGCCGGTTGTCGTCGTTCTGGCTGACCGACCAGGGCGACGAGGACCCCGACCCGCGCCTGGCCGGGCGCAGCGTGGTGATCCTCGACGGCGAGGACGACTTCGTGAACATGCTGCGCCACGTGATGGGCGTGATCGGGCTGAGCAGCACCGTGGTGCGCCACGAGGACTACGTGCCCGGCTGCCTCGACGGCCACGACCTGGTGATCGTCGGGCCCGGGCCCGGCGACCCCCGCGACGACACCGACCCCAAGATGCAGAACCTGCGCGCGGCGGTGGCGGCGCTGCTCGAGAGCCAGCAGCCCTTCCTGGCGGTGTGCCTGGGCCACCAGGCGCTGTGCCACCAGCTGGGGCTGCCGCTGGCCTACAAGGACATCGTCTTCCAGGGCACCCAGTCGCCGGTGCGCCTCGCCGGGCGCACCGAGCGGGTCGGCTTCTACAACACCTTCGTGGGCCGGGTCGGCGACGCAGGCGCGCTGCCCGCGGGCGTCGAGGTCGACACCGACCCCGACACCGGCGACGTGCACGCGCTGCGCGGCCCGCACTACCGCGGCATCCAGTTCCACGCCGAGTCGATCCTGACCCAGAACGGCTTCGACCTGCTGCACACGCTGGTGCGTGACCTTCTGGTCACCGAGGGATGACCGATCGGAGGATGCCCGCCGGGAGGGGACCTGTATGGTTGTCTCTCGACACGCACTGCGCGTCGAAGCCCGATGGAGACTGCCCCCCAGCTCCATCGGGCTTGTCGCATTTGTGGGTGTCGCACCTCCGGGGCGAGCCGTCGCCGTGACGGCCGTGCCCGACGTGGTCGTGGTCGACCACCACGACTCCTACACCCAGAACCTGGTGCACCTGCTGGCCGAGGTGACCGGGCGGGTGCCGCGGGTGGTCCAGCACGACGAGATCGACCCCGACGACGTGCTCCGGCACAGCCACGTGGTGCTCTCGCCGGGCCCCGGGCGCCCCGACGAGCCGCGCGACTTCGCGGTGGGCGTCGAGGTGCTGCGTCGCGCCACCCGGCCGGTGCTCGGCGTCTGCCTGGGCATGCAGGGCCTGGTCACGGTGTACGGCGGCCTGGTCGGGCGGGTGCCCCCGGCCCACGGCACGGTCTCGGCCCTCGACCACGACGGGCGCGGGGTGTTCGCCGGGCTGCCGCAGGGCTTCGACGTGGTGCGCTACCACTCCCTGGCCGCGCTGCGGGTGCCCGACTGCCTCGAGGTCAGCGCCACCTGCGCCGGCGCCGGTCCCGGCGACCCGCCCGTGGTGATGGGGGTGCGCCACCGCGACCTGCCGCTCGAGGGCGTGCAGTTCCACCCCGAGTCGGTGCTCTCGCGCCACGGCGCCGCGCTGGTCGGCTCGTTCCTGCGGGGGGCCGCGTGAGCGACCCGGCCACCGACCCCGTGGCGCTCTTCGAGCGGACGGCAGCGGCGTACGAGCGCTGCTTCTGGCTCGACGGCGGCGGCGCCCGGGAGTGGTCGGGGCGCCGTTCGATCCTCGGCTGGCTCGAGCCCGACGACGTCTCGCTGAGCTACGACGCGACGCGCCGCGAGGTGACCCGCCACGCCGGTGGGCGCGCCGAGGTGGTCGGCGACGACGTGTTCACGGTGCTCGAGGCCGAGCTGGGCGCCGGGTCGCCGCTCGACCAGTGGTTCGGCTACCTCGGCTACGCCAGCCGCCCCGACCTGCCCGCCCGACCCTCGACCGACCTGCCCGACGCGGTGTGGATGCGCCCCCGCCACGTGCGGTTCTTCGAGCACTCCGAGGGAGCGGGCGGCTCGCGCGGCGGTCTCGAGAAGGCTGCCGCACATCCTCCTCGGCCTGTGTCCGCGGCCTACCGCGAGGCGTTCGCCCAGGTGCAGGAGCGGCTCCGGGCGGGCGACACCTACGAGGTGAACCTGACCCTGCGCCAGGAGGTGGCCTCCGACCTCGACCCGGTCTCGGCCTACCTGCGGCTGCGCACGCTCAACCCGGCGCCGTACGCCGGCTTCCTGCAGCACGACGTGGCGGGCGCGCGGGGGTGGCTGCTGAGCAGCAGCCCCGAGCGCTACGCCCTGGTGGGGGCCGACCGGGTGCTGGAGACCAAGCCGATCAAGGGCACCGCGCCCCGTGGCGCCGACGCGGCGAGTGACGAGGCGCTGCGCGACGACCTGGCCCGCGACCCCAAGCAGCGCGCCGAGAACCTGATGGTCGTCGACCTGCTGCGCAACGACGTGGCCGGCGTCTGCGAGCCGGGCTCGGTGCGGGTGCCGGCGTTGATGGAGGTCGAGACCTACGCCAGCGTGCACCAGCTGGTCAGCGTCGTCTCGGGTCGCCTGCGCGCCGACGTGAGCACGGTCGGCGCGCTGCGCTCGCTCTTCCCCGCGGGGTCGATGACCGGGGCGCCCAAGCTGCGCACGATGCAGGTGGTCGACGCCGTCGAGGCCACGCCCCGCGGTGCGTACGCCGGTGCCTTCGGCTGGGTCAGCGCCGACGGGCGCGCCGACCTCGGGGTGGTGATCCGGGCGTTGAGCACCCGCGGCGACGGCACCTGGCGCCTGGGCACCGGTGGCGGCGTGACGGTGCTCTCCGACGTCGGGGCCGAGTGGGCCGAGGCCCGGTTGAAGGCCGACCGGTTGCTGGCCGTCTTCGAGGCGTAACAAGGGACCGTTAGCCTCGGGGCCATGGAGAAGCCGCACGTCGTCGTCCTGTTCGGCGCGACCGGGGACCTGGCCCGGCGCAAGCTCCTCCCGGGGCTGCTGCACCTCTACCAGGCCGACCTGCTGCGCGACGCCAAGATCGTGGGCACCTCGCTGGAGGACCTGACCGACGAGGAGTTCGTGGCGCTGGCGCGCACGTCGTGCCAGGAGTTCGCCAAGGACGACTTCGACTCCGAGACCTGGCACTCCTTCGCGGCGATGCTCAGCTACGTCTCGCAGGCCGCCGGCTCCGAGGCGCTGCGCGACGAGGTCTACCGCGCCGAGACCCAGCTGCCCGGCGACATCCACGACAAGCGCCGCCTGCACTACCTGTCGGTGCCGCCCAGCGCGGCGCTCGACGTGCTGCACCAGCTCGACGAGTGCGACCTGGTGGAGCGCTCGCGGGTGGTGATGGAGAAGCCCTTCGGCACCGACCTGGAGTCCGCGAAGGCGCTCAACGCCCGCGTGCACGAGGTCTTCGACGAGTCGCAGGTCTTCCGCATCGACCACTTCCTGGGCAAGGAGGCCGCCCAGAACATCCTGGCCTTCCGCTTCGCCAACGGCCTCTTCGAGCCGATCTGGAACCGCAACTTCATCGACCACGTGCAGATCGACGTGCCCGAGACCCTCGGGCTCGAGGGCCGCACGTCCTTCTACGAGGCGACCGGCGCCTACCGCGACATGGTGGTCACCCACCTGATGCAGGTGCTGACCTTCATGGCCATGGAGCCGCCCACGTCGCTGACGCCCGACCCGATCAGCGACGAGAAGCTGAAGGTCTTCCGGTCGATGAAGCCGATCGAGCCGCACCACGTGGTGCGCGGGCAGTACGCCGGCTACCGCGGCAAGGAGGAGGTCGCCGACGACTCCGAGACCGAGACGTTCGTGGCGCTGCGGGTCGAGATCGACAACTGGCGCTGGGCGGGCGTGCCGTTCTACCTGCGCACCGGCAAGAAGCTCGCCGACAGCGCCCGGATCATCTCGATCGCCTTCAAGGAGCCGCCGCTGACGATGTTCCCGGCCGGCTCCGGGGTCGGCACCCACGGCCCCGACCACCTGACCTTCGACCTGGCCGACCAGTCGCGGATGTCGCTGTCCTTCTACGGCAAGCGGCCGGGCCCGGGGATGAAGCTCGACAAGCTCTCGATGCAGTTCGCCACCCACGACACCCCCGCCTCGGGGCTGGTGCTGGAGGCCTACGAGCGGCTGATCCACGACGCGATGCGCGGCGACCACACCCTGTTCACCACCTCGGAGGGCATCGAGGAGCTGTGGGCGAAGTCGACGCCGCTGCTCGAGGACCCGCCGCCGGTGCGCAGCTACCCGCCCGGCTCGTGGGGGCCCAACGCGATCCACCAGCTGATCGCGCCGCGCGCCTGGCGGCTGCCCTTCGAGCGCGAGTGGCGCGACACCGGCACCACCCTGCCCGAGGCCTGAGCCCCCGGCCGGGCGACCTCAGACGTCGTCGCCGCGGGCCCGCTCGTCGGAGCCCAGGTCGACCGAGCGGCGGGTGTTGGTCATCGCGGTGACCACCGTGGTGCCCAGGCGGCCCTCGCGGTCGAAGATGGTCGCGGTGCCCACGGCGATGCCGTCGTGCTCGACCCGGTCGCTGGCCTCGAGCCCCACGGTGACGCCGACGGGGCGACGCGCCAGGGTCAGGGTGATGTCGGCGTTGATGTGCTCGACCCCGCGGCTGCCCCAGTTGCTGGTCAGGCTGGTGCCGTCGGCCATCGCGGCGGCCGCCTGGAAGCCGGTCAGCGGCTCGCCCGAGACGATCGCGGGCGGGGTGCTCCAGGTGGTCTTGCGCCCGGCGTTCTGGTGCTCGCGGAAGTTCTGCGACCAGTCGGCGTCGCTGCGCAGGTAGGGCACGTGCGGCTCGTCGGAGACCGGGGCGACCTCGAGCGGCGGCGGCTGCGGCGCGTCCTGGGGCATCCACACCTCGCCGGTCGGGGCCTCGCCGGTGCGCAGGAACAGCGCCGAGGCCCGGGCGGTGGTGACCTGCTCCCCATCGCCATCGCCATCGCCGCCGCCCTCTCCGTCCACGTCCTGGCGCAGGTGCACGTCGACCAGGCACAGCCGCGGGCCCTCGCGCACCACGGTGGTCTCGAGCCGGCAGGGACGCATCCGGGTGGCGCGGAAGAGGTCGACGCTCAGGCGCACCGGCACCAGCTCGGCGCGGCCGAGGTCGGCGACGGCCCGCTCGGCGGCGCGGCCCAGCGCGCCGCTGACGGCGACCCCGTGCAGCTGGTCGTCCGACCAGCTGCTCAGGGCCATGGGGGTCGGCACGAGGGTGTCGCCGTCGCTGGTGAAGAAGGAGAGGTCCACGTGCGAGACCCTAGAGGTCGCGCGGGCCCGGCGACCTCCCGGGCAGCTGCAGCACCAGCCGCGCCCCGCCGTACGTCGACGCCTCGGCGCGCACCGTGCCGGAGTGCCGCTCGGCGGCCTGCGCCACGATCGCCAGCCCGAGCCCCGAGCCGGGCATCGAGCGGGACTCGTCGGCGCGGTAGAAGCGCTCGAAGACGTGGGGGCGGTCGTGCTCGGCGATGCCGGGCCCCTCGTCGTCGACCGAGAGCTCGCCCCCGGCCAGCCGCACCCGCACCGTGGCGTCGTCGGGGCTCCACTTGGCCGCGTTGTCGAGCAGGTTGGTGACCGCGCGCTCGAGGGTGCCGGACTCGCCGATCACCTCCCAAGCCTCGGTCTCGACCTCGAAGCGGACCCCGGGGGCGCGGCGGCGCACCCGGGCCACGGCGTGCTCGACGAGCTCGGCGAGGTCGACCGTGCCCACCACGTGGGTCAGGGGCTCGTCGCGGGCCAGCTCCACGAGGTCGCCGATCAGGGTGGTCAGCTCCTCGGTCTGCGCGCGGACGTCGTCCATCAGCTCCTGGCGGGCCTCGGGCGGCAGCCGCAGCGCGTGCGGGTCGCCGTCGGCGGCGGTGGCCTGGCTGAGCAGGTCGATGTTGGTGCGCAGGGAGGTCAGCGGGGTACGCAGCTCGTGCCCGGCGTCGGCGACCAGGCGCCGCTGCCGGTCGCGGGAGGCCTCGAGCGCGGCCAGCATCTGGTTGAAGCTGGTGGAGAGCCGGGCGATCTCGTCGTCGCCCTCGACCGGGATCGGGGTGAGCTGCTCGGTGCGCGCGATGGTCTCGACGGCGCCGGTGAGCCGGCGTACCGGCTTGAGGCCGTTGCGGGCCACGCCCCAGCCCGCGAAGCCGGCCAGCACCACGCCCGCGAGCCCGAGCAGCAGCGTGACCACGCCGACCTTGGCCATCACCTTCTCCTGCGCGTCGAGCGACTGGGCGATGACCAGGGCCTGGCCCTGGCTCTGGGCCGGCACCGCGACCACGCGGAAGCGCTCGCCGCCGGCCTCGACGGTGCGCAGGCTCGAGCCGCGCCCCTGCAGGGCCACCCGGGTCTCGGGGTCGCCCAGGGCGATGCGGGCCGCGTCGGGGTCGCGGTCGGCCGAGACGATCTCGGGCTCGGGGCCGGCGGTGAGGAAGGCGATGCGGATGTCGCCGGCGCCCAGCGCCCACGAGGGGATGTCGTTGGCCACCGTCAGCTGCTGCAGCGCGTCGGCGCTGGCCGCGGCCTGGGCCCGGTCGAGCAGCGACTCGTCGAGGGTGTCCTGCAGCTGCATGCGCATCGTCAGGTAGGTGCCGGCGGCGACCAGGGCCACGGTGAGGCCGACGGCCATGGTGGTCAGCAGGGTGACGCGCCCGGCCAGCGAGCGGCGGAAGCCGGTCAGCCCGGACGGCCCGGGGGCCGGGCTCATGACTCCTTCAGCACGTAGCCGACGCCGCGCACGGTGTGCAGCAGCCGGCTCTCGCCCTCGGCCTCGGTCTTGCGCCGCAGGTACCCGACGTAGACCTCGAGGGAGTTGGCGGTGGTGGGGAAGTCGAAGCCCCAGACCTCCTCGAGGATGAACGAGCGCTCCAGGACCCGGCGCGGGCGCCGCAGGAACATCTCGAGCAGCGCGAACTCGGTGCGGGTCAGCTCGATCAGCCGCTCGCCGCGGCGCACCTCGCGCGTCGCGGTGTCCATGCTCAGGTCGGCGAAGGCGAGGGTCTCCTCGGGGTCGCCGGCGGCGGGCACCGTGCGCCGCAGCAGCGCGCGGAGGCGGGCCAGCAGCTCCTGCAGCGCGAAGGGCTTGGTCAGGTAGTCGTCGGCGCCGGCGTCGAGGCCGTCGACCCGGTCGCCGACGGCGTCGCGGGCGGTCAGCACCAGGATCGGCACGTCGTTGCCCGAGGCGCGCAGCGCGCGCGTGGTCTCCAGGCCGTCGAGGCGGGGCATCATCACGTCCATCACCACCACGTCGGGGCGGGCGGAGGCGATGCCGGCCAGCGCCTCGGCGCCGTCGGTGGCCAGCGCGACGGCGTACCCGTTGAACTCCAGCGAGCGGCGCAGCGACTCGCGCACGGCCTTGTCGTCGTCGACCACGAGCACCGTGGACCGGCTGGTCGTGGGGGCGTCGGCAGCGTTCACCCTCCCACTGTGCCAGGACGCCCTGAGTGGTGGCTGAGAGCGAGGGGTGCGCGTCAGAGGTAGCGGGAGGCGAGGTCGGCGGCGCGGGCGCCGTACCCGCCGCCCATCAGGCACGCGTGCACGAGCAGCGGGAAGAGCTGGTGCAGCGCCACCCGGTCCTCCCAGCCCTCGGCGAGCGGGTGGGCCTCGTCGTAGGCCGCGAGCACCACCGGCAGGTGCGGCAGCCCGAAGAGCGCCAGCATCGCCAGGTCGACCTCGCGGTGCCCGCCGTACGCCGCGGGGTCGACGACCCAGGGCGAGGCGGGGGCGCCGGGGGCGGCGCCGCTCGTGGTGTCGGTGCCCCACAGCACGTTGCCGTTCCACAGGTCGCCGTGCAGGCGGGCCGGCGGCTCGTCAGGCAGCAGCACGGTCAGGCGGCCGACCAGCCGCTCGATGGTGGCGACGTGGGCGTCGGTCACGGCGCCGCGGTCGCGGGCCAGCTTGAGGTAGGGCAGCACCCTGCGCACGGCGTAGAACTCCGCCCACGTGTCGGCGCTGCGCTGGGGTAGCGGCAGGCGGGCGATGAACCCGTCGCGCTCGGCGCCGTACGCCGGCGCACCGGCGCGGTGGGTGGCGGCCAGTGCGCGGCCCAGGTCGGCGGCGGCCTCGGCGCTGACCCGGCCGGGCTCGATCCAGCGCAGGATCACGCAGTCGCTGTCGGCGGCCAGCAGGGCCGGCACCTGCACGCCCTCGGGCGCGGTCTCGGCGAGCCAGCGCAGGCCTGCGGCCTCGGCCTCGAAGAAGCCGGGGGGTGCCTGCGAGAGGGTCTTCATCAGCGCCGTGGTGCCGTCGGAGAGCCGCAGCTTGGTGGCGCGGGCCACGTCGCCGCCGGCGACCGGGGCGGTGGCGACCACGGCGGAGCCGAGGAGCTCCTCGGCGCGACGGGCGATCACGGGCTGGCGCGTCATGGCAGGCCCGTCGCCTGCTGCAGCGCGGAGACGAGCGCGGCGCTCGTGCGCTCGACCATGGCCAGCACCTCCTCGAACCCCTGGTCCCCACCGTAGTAGGGGTCCGGCACCTCGCCACCGGTGCCGACGGGGTCGTGGTCGCGGTAGAGGTGCACCCGCTCGCTGCGTCCGCCGAGGTCGGCGAGGTTCTGCTCGTCCATGGCCAGCACCAGGTCGTGCCGGTCGAGCCAGCCCGGGTCGACCTGGCGGGCCCGGTGGGCGGTGGGGTCGTGGTCGGCGGCCAGTAGCGTGGTCGCGGCCCGGGGGTCCATCGGCTTGCCGGTGTGCCAGCTGGCGGTGCCGGCGCTGGCGACGCTGACGCGGGCGCCCAGGCCGGCGTCGTCGACGCGCCGGGCCAGCACGACGTCGGCCATCGGGGAGCGGCAGATGTTGCCCAGGCAGACCAGGGCGACGGCGTAGCGGCCGGGCTCCCGCGG
The DNA here is from genome assembly GCF_016907435.1 of Nocardioides salarius. NCBI lineage: Bacteria > Bacillati > Actinomycetota > Actinomycetes > Propionibacteriales > Nocardioidaceae > Nocardioides > Nocardioides salarius. The sequence continues at coordinate 2,345,658 of NZ_JAFBBZ010000001.1, forward strand.
CGGGGGCAGCTCGCCGGGGGCGGGCCTCACCGCTCGGAGCCGATCAGGTTGTCGACGGCCCAGGTCACGACGGTGATCACGATCGCGCCGCCCACCGCGGGCCAGAAGCCGCTGACGCGGAAGCCGATGTCGAGCAGCTGGGCGATCTCGTCGGTGAGCAGCAGCATCGCGGCGTTGATGACGAGCAGGAAGAGCCCGAGGGTCAGGATGATCAACGGCAGCGCCAGCAGCTTGAGCACGGGCTTGAGCAGCGCGCTCACGGTGCCGAGGATCGCGGCGACCACCAGCAGGGGCACGATCTTGTCGGCCAGCTCGGCGTTGCGTGGGGTGAAGCGGATCCCGTCGAGCAGCCAGGCGGCCGCAGCGAGGGCGATGGCGTTGGTCAGGAGCCAGGTCACGAAGCGCACGCCCCGAGTGTGTCAGGTCGCCGTTACGTAGGCTGCGGTCGTGTTCCCGGTCGGTGGTGTGGAGGCGATGCTCGCCGGGGCCGTCCTGTCCGGGCTGGTCTGCCTGGCGCTCGCGCTGGCCCTGCAGCGGCGTACCGGGGTGGTCTGGGCGTGGTCCTTCGGCGGCCTCCTGTGGTCGCTGGCGGTGATCGCGCTGGTCACGCTGCTGCCCGCCGACGGTGCCACCGAGGTCGTCTACGCCGACGAGCGGATGGGCTCGTGCTCCTTCGACCTGGGCGGTCCGGCCCCGGAGGGGTTCTGGATCTTCTCGGGCGGCCAGCGGCTGCTCAACGTGCTGGTCTTCGTGCCCTCCGGGGCGCTGCTGGTCGTGGTGGCGGCGCGCTGGCGCTCGGGGTGGGTGACGGTGCCGATCGGGCTGCTGGCGCTGGCGGCGTACTCGGTGGGCATCGAGTGGACCCAGCTCGAGCTGGCCCGCATCGACCGGGCCTGCGACGTCACCGACGTGGTCGACAACGTCACCGGGGCCGCGCTGGGGGTGGCCGCGGGGCTGGTGCTGGTGCTGGTGCTGCGGCCGTGGCGGGCCCGCCGGGCCTGACTAGGGTGACGCCATGAGCACCCCCACGACGCCTCGGCCGCGCTCGCACATCGCAGACATCCCGGCCTACGTCCCCGGCAAGCCCCCCACCCCGCGCCCCGGCCTGACGGCGTACAAGCTCTCCAGCAACGAGAACCCCTACCCGCCGCTGCCCGGCGTGGTGGAGGCCGCGACCCGTGCGGTCGAGGCGATGAACCGCTACCCCGACATGGGCAGCAGGGCGCTCTACGAGGCGCTGGCCGAGCGGTTGGGCGTGCCCGTGGAGGACCTGGCGGCGGCGACCGGCTCGGTGGCGCTGATCTACCAGCTGCTGCAGGCCTTCTGCGAGCCCGGCGACGAGGTCGTCTACGCGTGGCGCTCCTTCGAGGCCTACCCGATCGCGGTCACCGCGGCCGGCGCGCGCTCGGTGCAGGTGCCGCTGCGTGCCGACGGCCACCACGACCTGGACGCGATGGTCGCGGCGATCACCGAGCGCACCCGCGTCGTGATGGTCTGCACCCCCAACAACCCCACCGGCCCGGCGGTCAGCCAGGCCGAGCTCGACGCCTTCCTGGCGCGGATACCCGCGCACGTGGTGGCCGTCGTCGACGAGGCCTACCTCGAGTTCGTGCGGATGGACGACGCGGTCGACGGGCTCGCGACCTACCGCGCGCATCCCAACGTGGTGCTCTTCCGCACCTTCTCCAAGGCCTACGGCCTGGCTGGCTTCCGGGTCGGGTACGCCGTCGCGCAGCCCGAGGTCGCCGGCGCGCTGCGGGCGGTCTCGCTGCCCTTCGGCGTCTCCGCGGTGGCGCAGGCGGCCGCGGTGGCCTCGCTGGAGGCCGGCGAGGAGCTGCTGGCACGGGTCGACGCGCTGGTCGCCGAGCGCGACCGGGTCGAGGCCGGCCTGCGTGCGGCCGGGTGGGAGGTCCCCGACGCCCAGGGCAACTTCGTCTGGTTCGCCCTCGGCGAGCGCACGGCGGAGTTCGCGGCGGCCTGCGACGAGGCCGGGATCGTGGTGCGCCCCTTCGCGGGCGAGGGCTGCCGGGTCTCGATCGGCGAGGTGGAGGCCAACGACCGGCTGCTCGAGGTGGCACGGGCGTTCGTCCGCGGGTGAGCCCGGTCGTTGATCGTTCACCTAACCTGGTGGGATGAGCGAGGACCTGAAGCCGACGTACGTCGAGGCCGGCGGCTTCGACCGCGACATGAACTACGTGCCCGACCGCATCACGCAGGGCGCGCGGCGCCCCGAGCACGGTCCGGTCGAGGGTGAGCTGTGGCCGGCCGAGCCGGGCCGCTACCGCCTGGTCGCGGCGAAGGCCTGCCCCTGGGCCAACCGCTCGATCATCGTGCGCGGCCTCCTCGGGCTCGAGGACGTCATCTCGCTGGGCACGCCGGGCCCCACCCACGACAAGCGGTCGTGGACCTTCGACCTCGACCCCGGGGGCAAGGACCCGGTGCTGGGCATCGAGCGGCTGCAGGAGGCCTACTTCGCGCGCTTCCCCGACTACCCGCGAGGCATCACGGTGCCGGCGATGGTCGAGGTCGAGTCCGGCAAGCTGGTCACCAACGACTTCCCCTGGATCACGCACGACCTGTTCTTCGAGTGGCGCGAGCACCACCGCCCCGACGCGCCCGACCTCTGGCCCGCCGAGAGCCGGGAGGAGATGGAGCAGGTGATGAAGCGGATCTTCACCGAGGTCAACAACGGTGTCTACCGCTGCGGCTTCGCCGGCGACCAGGAGTCCTACGAGTCGGCCTACGACCGGCTCTTCGACGCCCTCGACTGGCTGGAGGGGCGCCTCGGCGAGCGGCGCTACCTGATGGGCGACGCGATCACCGAGGCCGACGTACGGCTCTTCACCACGCTGGTGCGCTTCGACGCGGTCTACCACGGCCACTTCAAGTGCAACCGCAACAAGCTCACCGAGATGCCGAACCTGTGGGGCTACGCGCGCGACCTCTACTCCATCCCGGAGTTCGGCGACACCATCGACTTCGAGCAGATCAAGGCGCACTACTACGTGGTGCACAGCGACATCAACCCCACCGGCATCGTGCCCAAGGGCCCCGACGAGTCGCTCTGGCGCACCCCGCACGACCGCGACCGGCTCTGAGCGCCAGCCGCTCCCAGACAGCCCCCCCCTCGTCGATTCGTCGATCGGTTGACCAACGGCCGGTGTCGTTGATCAACCGGTCGACGAACGGGGAGGGCGGTGTGTGTCGGGCGAGGCGGCCTGTGGAGGAGCGCTCGCGTCGGTCGGCGCGGGGTGGTCGACTCCTGGCATGCGCCCCCTCGCCGAGTTCAGCCGCACCTCCGACGTCCTGGACGCGATCAACGCCCTGGTCGTCGAGGGCGGGTTGCACGGCCCCAGCCAGCGCCAGATCGCGGCGGTGGTGCGGATCAGCCCGGGCACCCTGATGCACGAGTACGGCAACCGGTCCGAGATGCTGCGCCGCGCCTGCGTGCAGGCGGCCCGGGACCGCGTGCGGATCTGGAACCGGCGCTGGTCCGATCGCTGGCACCTCGCGGTGCCGGAGCGGCGAGGACCGGCGCTGCTCCTGCCCGACCACGAGCAGGACCTCTCGCACGAGCGGCAGTGGGCGGCCTGGCGCGAGCTGTCCCGGGGTGACGTGGCCATGCTCCCCGGCATGGGCGTGGCCCTCCAGGGCGAGCGGCGCGCGGTGGAGTGGGCCCGCGAGCAGCTCGGCCGTGAGCGCGACGAGCTGGCCACCGACGCGTTGCTGGCGCTGGTGACCGGCGTGATCACCAGGATGGTCGACACGGAGGACCCGTGGACGCTGGAGCACGCCTCGCGGGTGCTCGAGTCGGCGTGGTCCTAGGCGGAGCGGGCCGTCAGTCGGCGCGCTCGACCTTGGTGCCCGTGCGGATCGACATCAACGCACCCCTGCGTCCGCCTCGGCGGCGTCCTTGAGCTTGGGCAGGGTCGCCTCGATGGCGGTCTGGGTCCGCTTCGCGAAGAGCGCCCGGAAGACCGCGCGCACCGGGGCGGGGTAGCGGGTGATGTCCCAGGTCTCGGTGACGCGGGTGCCGCCGTCGCCGGTCGGCTCCAGCTCGTAGCGCCACCGGTGCAGCCCCTTGTGCCGCCACGCGATCAGCCGGTCCTCGTCGTACTCGACGACCTTGTTGGTGATCTTGTAGGGCGCGCCCTGCTTCATCGACATCCCGAACTCCGAGCCGAGCACCAGCCGGTCGGGGCCCGAGACCGTGCCCTGCACGGTGCCCGAGCCGTCGATGCGGGGGTGCTGGCGCGGGTCGCTGAGGATCGCGAACACGGTGGCCGGAGGAGCCAGCACGGTCAGGGAGGTGTGCACCGGTGAGGTCGACATGCCTCGACGGTAGCGGGCACGGCCGATCCGGGTGGGTGGGTGATTGGCGAGCGCGCCGACCGGTTCGGTAGGTTGGCGCTACTCGTGTGGTCCGGGTCACAGACCCCTGGCACGATGGCGCACCACCCCGCGCCGAGCCAGGCCCGGACCGCGTGCGGCCCGCGGAGACCCCGCTCGGCCCGTGACTCGAATGGAGCGTGCCCCGTGCCTGATCCCGCCACCGAACGCGGCCAGAACCGCGACGGATTCGGCCCCGACCTCGCCGAGGTGTTCGGCCCCTCGCAGAACGACGGCGGCCCCGAGCTGGTGCAGCTGCTGACGCCCGAGGGCGAGCGGGTGCACCACCCCGAGTTCGACATGGACTTCAGCGCCGAGCAGCTGCGCGGCTTCTACCGCGACATGGTCCTCACCCGGCGCATCGACACCGAGGCGACCGCCCTGCAGCGCCACGGCGAGCTCGGCATCTGGGCCCAGCTGCTGGGCCAGGAGGCGGCCCAGATCGGCGCCGGCCGCGCGCTGCGCCCGCAGGACTACGTCTTCCCGACCTACCGCGAGCACGGCGTGGCCTACTGCAAGGGCATCGACCCGCTGAGCCTGCTGGGCCTCTTCCGCGGCATCGACCACGGCAACTGGGACCCCGCCGAGTTCAACTTCGGCCTCTACACGATCGTCATCGGCGCCCAGACCCTGCACGCCACCGGCTACGCCATGGGCATGCAGCGCGACGGCGTCGTCGGCACCGGCGACCCCGAGCGCGACGCGGCGGTCGTGGCGCACTTCGGCGACGGCGCCTCGAGCCAGGGCGACGTCAACGAGGCCTTCATCTTCGCCGCCTCCTACAACGCGCCGGTCGTCTTCTTCTGCCAGAACAACCAGTGGGCGATCTCCGAGCCCATCGAGCGCCAGACCCGCATCCCGCTCTACCAGCGCGCGCTGGGCTTCGGCTTCCCGGGCGTGCGCGTCGACGGCAACGACGTGATGGCGACGTACGCCGTGACCCAGGCGGCGCTGCAGCGCGCCCGCGACGGCCAGGGCCCCACCTTCGTGGAGGCCTACACCTACCGGATGGGCGCGCACACCACCACCGACGACCCCACCCGCTACCGCCTCAGCGACGACGTCGAGAGCTGGAAGCTCAAGGACCCGATCGCGCGCGTGGAGGCCTACCTGCGCCGCAACGGCCTGATCGACACCGAGTTCGTCGACGACCTCAAGAAGGAGGCCGACGACCTCGGCGCCCACCTGCGCGAGGGCTGCAAGTCGATGCCGGACCCCAAGGCCATGCAGATGTTCGACCACGTGTACGCCGACATGCCCGAGGAGCTGGTCGCCCAGCGCGACGGCTTCGCGGCGTACCTCGAGACCTTCGAGGAGGCCCGCTGATGTCCGCCAGCACGCAGAGGATCACCCTGGCCAAGGGGCTCAACATGGGCCTGCGCAAGGCCATGGAGGACGACCCCAAGGTCCTGGTCATGGGTGAGGACGTCGGCAAGCTCGGCGGCGTCTTCCGGATCACCGACGGTCTGCAGAAGGACTTCGGCGAGGACCGCGTCATCGACTCGCCGCTGGCCGAGTCGGGCATCGTGGGCACGGCGGTCGGTCTCGCGCTGCGCGGCTACCGCCCCGTGGTGGAGATCCAGTTCGACGGCTTCGTCTACCCCGCCTACGACCAGATCGTGTGCCAGGTCGCGAAGATGCACTACCGCTCCAAGGCCCGCTCGCCGATGCCGATGGTCATCCGGATCCCCTTCGGTGGCGGCATCGGCGCGGTCGAGCACCACAGCGAGTCGCCCGAGGCGCAGTTCGCGCACACCCCGGGCCTCAAGGTCGTGGCCTGCTCCAACCCCGTCGACGGCTACTGGATGATGCAGCAGGCCATCGCCTCCGACGACCCGGTCATCTTCCTGGAGCCCAAGCGGCAGTACCACGCCGAGAAGGCCGAGCTCGACGAGACCGCGACCCCCGAGCCGCTCTTCACCTCCCGCGTCGTACGCCGCGGCGAGGACGTCACCGTGCTCGCCTACGGGCCGACCGTGAAGACGGCGATGTCGGCGGCCGAGGCTGCCGCCACCGAGGGCCGCTCGCTCGAGGTCATCGACCTGCGCACCCTCTCGCCGCTCGACATGGGACCGGTCTACGAGTCGGTGCGCCGCACCGGCCGCGCCGTGATCACCCACGAGGCGCACGTCAACCTCGGCATCGGCGCCGAGGTCGCGGCCCGGGTCACCGAGGAGTGCTTCTACTCGCTGGAGTCGCCGGTGCTGCGCGTGGGCGGCTTCGACACGCCGTACCCCGCGTCGCGCATCGAGGAGGACTTCCTCCCCGACCTCGACCGGGTGCTCGACGCCGTCGACCGCACCCTGGCCTACTGAGAGCCTCGAAGGAGCACGCGCATGCCTGAGTTCAAGCTGCCCGACGTGGGCGAGGGCCTCACCGAGGCCGAGATCGTGACCTGGAAGGTCAAGGTCGGCGACGTCATCGAGATCAACGACGTGGTCGTCGAGATCGAGACCGCGAAGTCGCTGGTCGAGCTGCCCTCGCCGTACGCCGGCGAGGTCACCGCCCTGCTCGTCCCCGAGGGCGAGACCGTGCCCGTGGGCACCCCGATCATCCGCGTGGGTGAGCCGGAGGTTGAGGAGGTTGCGCAGCAACCGTCTCGAAAATCCGGCGCCAGCTCGGGCACGCCGGCCCCCGAGATGGAGATCGACCTCTCCAACCCCGCCGCCAGCGGCGGCGGCGAGGGCGAGAGCCTGGTGGGTCGCAACAAGGCCGACCGCGGCCCCACCCGCCGGGCGCGGCACGGCGCCGGCGCGGCCGCCGCCAACCGCCAGGCCCAGGCCGCCTTCGAGCCGGGTGCGGCGCCGCCCGTCGAGGAGGAGACCGACGAGGAGCCCGTCCCCGCCCGTTCGGTGGTCGACCGCTCGCTGGTCGAGGAGGTTGCGCAGCAACCGTCTCGAGACCAAGCGTCCACCCGCGCGCTGGCCAAGCCCCCCGTGCGCAAGCTCGCCAAGGACCTCGGCGTCGACCTGAGCACCCTGACCGGCTCGGGCCCCCAGGGCTCGATCACCCGCGACGACGTCCAGGCCGCGACCACGCAGGCTGAGGAGGTCGCGCCCCGACCGTCGCGAAGCCACCAGTCGACCACTGGCGAGCGCGAGACCCGCGAGCCCGTCAAGGGCGTGCGCAAGATGATGGCGCAGGCGATGAGCCAGTCGGCCTTCACCAGCCCGCACGTCACCGAGTGGGTCACCGTCGACGTCACCGCGACCATGCAGCTCGTCGAGCGGCTCAAGGCGCGGCGCGAGCTGCGTGAGGTCAAGGTCAGCCCGCTGCTGGTCCTGGCCCGGGCGGTGCTGCTGGCGATGCGGCGTACGCCGGAGATCAACTCGTTCTGGGACGACGCCGCCCAGGAGGTCGTCTACAAGCACTACGTGAACCTCGGGATCGCCGCGGCGACCCCCCGCGGCCTGGTGGTGCCCAACGTCAAGGACGCCGACAGCCTCTCGCTGGTCGAGCTGGCGACCGAGCTCGGCGAGCTGACGGCCACCGCCCGCCAGGGCAGGACCCAGCCCGCCGACATGGCCGAGGGCACCTTCACGATCACCAACGTCGGCGTCTTCGGCGTCGACGCGGGCACGCCCATCATCAACCCGGGCGAGTCGGCGATCCTGTGCTTCGGCGCCATCAACAAGCGGCCCTGGGTCGACGAGACCACCGGCGAGATCGTCGCCCGCGACGTCACCACGCTGGCGCTCTCCTTCGACCACCGCCACATCGACGGCGAGAAGGGCTCGCGTTTCCTGGCCGACGTCGCCGGGCTGCTGCAGGATCCCGCCTCCGCGCTGCTCTTCTGAGGGCAGGGCCCAGGGGTCGGCTCAGGGGCAGCCGCCGGGCAGGGTGAACCGGACGACGTCGTTGCCCTCGGAGGGCTCGCTGAGGGTGACGACGATCTTCCGGTAGGTCTGCACGCCCTTTTTGGTGCAGCTGCGCAGCCGCTTCATCCTCACCTCGGCACCCCGCTTCTCCGGGGGCGGGCAGGAGGCGCAGTCGCTCACGAACGTGCCGGCGGCGGTCGTCGTGGCGCTGCCCCAGTCGCTCCACCGCAGCCGCTTGAGGTACTGCCCTGCGTTGGCGCTGAGGAAGATCCGTCGGGGCTTGACGCGCTGCTGGGCGAACATGTCGAAGTAGACGGTCTTGAGGGTGTCGGCCTCGTCGCTCGCGGCGGTGGCGGGAGCGACGTGGGCCGACGACGGCGCCGGGGCGGCCAGGAGCAGCAGGGCGACGGCCACGAGGGAGGCCAGGAGCCGGCCGCGGAGGGCGCGAGTAGTGGTCATCCGGCTGACGCTAGGGCCGCGGGCACCCCCGTGGATTGGCCGAAGAGCCACAGGCGCATGGTCGGTTGTGACTAGCCGGACCCCAGCACGCCGGTCATCGTGGGATGATCGGCCCATGGCTGTGCCGCGACTGGCCGCATCGCTGCTCAGCCTCTGCTCGTGGGTCGTGCTGGGCATCGCGGTGGCGGTGGTCGGAGCCGCGGTGGTCGTCCCTGGGCTGTCCGGCTCCACCCCGATGACGGTGCTGACCGGTTCGATGGGACCCACCTACCCGTCCGGGACGCTGGTGGTGGTCAGGCCGGTGTCCGCCGAGGAGATCGGCATCGGCACGCCGATCACCTACCAGCCGCGCTCGGGCGAGCCGACGATGGTGACCCACCGCGTGGTCGGCATGGGGCACGACGCTGACGGAGAACGCGTGTTCACCACCCAGGGCGACGCCAACGAGGCGCCCGACCGCGAGCAGGTGCGGGCCGGCCAGGTGCGGGGTGAGGTCTGGTACGCCGTGGGCCCGGGTGGTCGCCGCGTGCTGCTTCGCGTACGCCGTCGCCCTGCTCCCGCGCAGCTGGCGTCGACGCCCCCGGCGCGGCGGGCCGGCTAGCCCGGTGTCGACACGCGGCTGACCTGCCACCCCACCGGCACCTCCGGGTGCAGCACCGCGTCGGTGCCGCCGTCGACGTAGAGCACCGACCCGACGACCAGCGAGGCCGCGTCGGAGAGCAGGAAGCCGATGGTGGCGGCGACCTCCTCGGGGCGGCCGGGGCGGCCGATCGCGGTGGGGTAGGAGTCGGCGAAGGCGCCGAGCTCGGGGTCGGCGCGCAGGCGGTCGGTCATCGGGGTGGCGACCAGGCCGGGCGCGACGGCGTTGACGCGGATGCCCGCACCGGCCCAGTCGGCGCCGACACCCTCCTGGCGCGCCCACCACGCCAGCGCCGCCTTGGTGGCGGGGTAGACCTGCACCGCCTGGGTCGAGGCCGCGGCGGCGCGGGCGGCGTCCTCGTCGCCGGCGAGGCAGAGGTCGGCCACGTCGCCTGCCCATCCGGGCTGGCAGGTGATCGAGTTCGACGCGAGCAGCACCACGCCGGCACCCTGCGCGGCCGCGAGCTCGGCGCGCAGCCCGTGCACCAGCGCGAGCGCCCCGAAGTAGTTCACCGAGACCACCAGCGCCGGGTCGACGCCGGTCAGCCCGGCCACCCCGGCGCAGGGCACCACGCCGTGCACGACGTCGACCAGTCCCCGCACCGCCTGCACCGCCGTCGATCGTCCCGCCACGCTCGACAGGTCGGCGACCACGTCGGCGTCGCGCAGGTCGACGCCGACCACCCGGTCGCCCCGCTCGCGCAGCAGGGCGGCGGTGGCCGCACCGATCCCGGAGGCGGCGCCGGAGACGACGTACGTGCGATCCATCCCCGAACTGTAACGCGTTCTACCCAGCGGGCAGGCTCAGCTGAGCACGTCCTTGCGGCGGAACATCCAGAACGCCAGCCCCACGAAGACCAGCGTGTAGAGCACCGACCACAGGGTGCCCTGCACCAGGTCGTCCCAGACCACCTCGGGCCGCAGCAGCGCGAACCACGCCCCCGCGTCGTGCATCGGCAGTGCGTTGCGCAGCGAGCCCAGGTTGTCGATCTGGTCGAGGATCGCAGCCACGATCGTCACCATCACCGCGCCGCCCACGGCTGCCAGCGGCGCGTCGGTGCGCACCCCCAGCGCGAAGGCGATGGCGCCGACGGGCAGCAGCGTGACCACCAGGTACGCCGCCACCACGACCAGCCGGGGCCCGAAGGTCGCCCAGTCGAGGGTGCCGCCGCTGGGGTTGCTGAACCCCGCGGGGCCGTAGAAGACCAGCCCGACGAGCAGCGACCAGCCGATCAGCGCCACCACCGCCACGGCGGTGCTCGCCAGGCCGACGACCAGCTTGCTGGCCAGCAGCCGTGCCCGCGGCACCGGCGCCAGCAGCAGGTAGCGCAGCGTCGACCACGACGCCTCCGAGGGCAGCGAGTCGCCCACGAACAGCGCGGCCAGCACGATCAGCAGGAACGACGAGGACACCGCGGTGGTGAAGATCGCGAAGTTGGCCGCGCCGCCGGTGGCCAGGTCGACCAGGCTGCCCTCGCTGGGGTCGCCGTCACCGAGCGCGAAGGCCGCCACGATGACCAGCGGCAGCGCCAGCAGCAGCACGAACGACCACAGGGTCCGGCGGCGCGACAGCTGGCGGCGCAGCTCGGCGCGCAGCGACAGGGGACGCCCGGGCAGGGTCGCTGTGGAGCCCGCCGTCGAGGGGGAGGTCGTGGAGGAGCTCATCGCGAACGCACCTGCCTGAGGTCGGGGTCGGAGCCGGAGGCCGCGGCGATCACGCCGAGGAAGACCTCCTCGAGCTGGCGGCGGCTGCTGACACCGACCACGTCGGCCCCGCTGCCGGCGGCGGCGCGCACCACCTCGGCGCGCTCCAGGTCGGCGACCACCACCACGTGCGGCTCGTCGACGTCGGCCACCGCGTCGACCTCGGTGATGCCCTCCAGGCCACGCAGCTCGTCGGCCAGGACGTCGGGGTCGCTGCCCGGTGCCAACGTCACCACGGTGGTGTCGGTGGAGTCGACCAGCTCGGCGACGGTGCCGGTGGTCACCACGCGGCCGGCGTGCATCACCACCACGTGCGAGCAGGTCAGCTCGACCTCGGCCAGCAGGTGGCTGGAGATGACCACGGTGCGGCCGGCGGCGGCGTACCGCGCGAGCACGGGCCGCAGCCCGGCGATCTGCGGCGGGTCGAGCCCGTTGGTCGGCTCGTCGAGCACCAGCACCTCGGGCAGCCCCAGCATGGCCTGGGCGATCCCGAGCCGCTGGCGCATGCCCTGGCTGTAGGTGCGCACCGGTCGCTCGACCGCACCGCCCAGCGCGGCGATCTCGAGGACCTCCTCGTAGCCGGCCTCCGCGGGGTCGCGGCCGGTGGCGGCCCAGTAGGCCTCGAGGTTGGCGCGCCCGCTGAGGTGCGGCAGGAACCCCGGCCCCTCGATCAGTGCGCCCACCCGCGCCAGCACCGGCGTGCCGGGGCCCACCCGGCGACCCAGCACGTGCACCTGCCCGGAGTCGGGGGCGATCAGGCCCATCACCATCCGCAGCGTCGTGGTCTTGCCGGCGCCGTTGGGGCCCAGCAGGCCCACGACCTGCCCGCGCTCGGCGCGCCACGACACGTCGTCGACGGCGCGGTGACCGTCGGCGTACGTCTTGACCAGCCCCTCGACCACCAGCGGCACGTCGGCCAGGTCGGGGTCGACGGGGCCGTGGCTGCGGCGCCGGCCCACCACCGCGGCGAGCAGCAGCCCGAGCGCGACGACGCCGATCGCGACCAGCAGGCCCACGACCTCGTCGTCGAGGCCGCCGCCGTCGGTGGCCAGCACGGCGGCGCCGTCGACCGAGGGCAGCTGCAGTTCGCTGACCTGCACGAGGTCGGCGCGGGCGGTGCGCGGGGCGGCGTACGTCTGGTCGGTCGAGGTGACCAGCACCCGCAGCCGCGAGCCGGCGGGCACCTGCCAGGTGCCGCCCGGCAGCGCCACCTCGACGGTGGTCGCCTCGCCCGGCGTGGTGGCGACGGTGACCGGGGCGACCAGGCGCCGCGACAGCTCGGGGACGCCGTTGGCGACCTGCCACAGGCTCAGGAAGAGGGTGCTGCTGCGCCCCGTCGACGTGACCGTGAGGCGCACCCGCGGCGAGCCGACGACGGTGCGGGCCTCGTCGAGCTCGGCGGTGTCGAAGGAGGCCGACTGGCCCGGGAGCGCGGCGAGCGGGTAGGTCGAGACCACGTCGCTGAACTCGTCGACCGCGTCGCCGGTCGACGGCACCGCGGTGATCGACTGCGGCTCACCGCCCGGCGGGTTGGCCAGCGGCTGGGCCTCGCCCTCCAGTTCGAGCGACTCGTACGCCGCCGAGCCGGGCTCGTCGGTGCTCTGCACGGTCGAGGCGTCCTGGCCCCGGCTGCGCGGCAGCGCCCAGCTGAGCTCGGGGAGCGGCAGGTCGGAGGTCTCCTCGACCCCGGGACCGCGCAGGTAGTGCTCGAGCCACGGCTCGATGGTCGCGGTGTCGGCCTCCAGCGAGCCGCCGAGGTCGTCGTGGCCGCCGTCGCTCCAGCGCACCGCGACAGGGGTGCCCTGCTCGCGCAGCGCCTCGGCGGTGGCCTCGGACTGGTCGAGGCCGAAGAGGGTGTCGGCCATGCCCTGCACCAGGTACGTCGGCGCGTCGAGGTCGTCGAGCAGCGGCGCCGGGCTGTGCTCGCCCAGCAGGTCCAGCAGCCCCGGGCTCGGTTCCCCGGTCTCGGCGGCCTCGAGGAAGAGCCGGCACACCTCGGGGGCGAACCGCCCGCAGACCGGGTCGTCCTGGGCGCCCTGGGCGGCGGTGGAGAGGAAGAACCGCGACGCCCACAGCTGCTTGAACGGCCCCGGGGCGTCGCTGCCGCGCACCGACTGCGGGAAGAACGACTCGGCCAGGTCGTGCCAGGTGATGGCCGCAACCACGGTGTCGACGCGGGGATCGGTGGCGGCGGTCATCAGCGACACCGCGCCGCCGTACGACGCCCCGACGAGCCCCACGCGCGGGTCGCCGTCGGCGTCGGTGACCACGTCGTCGCGCTCGGCGAGCACGTCGACCAGCGCCCGGGCGTCGGCGATCTCGTAGTCGGGGTCAGCCAGGTGGATGCGTCCGCCGGAGTCGCCGAAGCCGCGGGCGGTGTAGGTCAGGACCAGGTAGCCGTCGCCCGCCAGGTCGCCGGCCTGCTCGACCAGGTCGTCCTTGCTGCCGCCGAAGCCGTGGGTCAGCAGCACCGCCGGGTGCGGCCCCTCCCCGTCGGGCACGAACACCGAGGTGTCGAGCTCGACCTCGGCGCCACCCGGCTCGGCGCCCACCGCGACCAGCGCCTCGCTCACGCGCGGCCCGGCCGTCCCTTGCGCCGCGGCGGGGGAGAGCAGGGCCGACGGAGCGGCGAGGGACAGGGCGAGGGCACCCGCGAGGGCGGCAGTGGAGCGGGCGCGCATGCCGCCAGTCAACAGGGTGCCCCGTCACCACCGCCGCGGCCGTCGCAGGCGTGGGTCGGCGGTAGCCTTCGGTCGTGCCCGACGATTCGTCCCACGATCCCCAGGAGCTCCCTCACGACGACTGGCGGTCCTACGGTCCACCGCAGCTGCCGCGGGTACTGGAGTCGGCGTTGTCAGCTTTCGCCGAGCAGGGCTACCACGGGACGAGCATCAGGGACATCGCCGGCGGCGCCGGCCTCTCGGTTCCCGGCGTGTACCACCACTATCGATCCAAGCAGGAGATCCTGCTCGCCCTGATGGTGAGTGTGATGGACGAGCTGCTGTCCCGCAGCCGTGCGGCACTCGCCTCCGTCTCCGACCGACCGGAGGACCGCTTCGACGTCCTGGTGGAGTCCTTGCTGCGGTTCCACATGTTTCGCCGGTCGCAGGCGTTCGTGGCGTCGTCCGAGATCCGCAGCCTGGATGCCGAGAACCGCGATCGGTACGTCCGTCTGCGCGACGAGCAGCAGCAGATGATCACGGACATCGTCTCGGCGGGGTGCGTCTCTGGTGACTTCGCGACGGCGTACCCGGAGGACGCCGCCCGGGCAGTCGCGACGCTCTGCGTCGGCGTCGCCTCCTGGTACCGCGACGACGGACCACTCCAGCCCGACCAGCTCGTGCGCCGTCACCTCGGGCTCGCGCGGGCCTTGGTCGGCGGTACCTGAGCGCTGTCGACAACCGCCGCGACGTCGTTGACGCCGTGGCCGGCGCCTGCCACACTCGCAAACCGAGCGACTGATCGGTCGGTGAAGCGTCAGTAGGAGGAGCCCGTCATGGAAGACATCGATGCCATCGTCCGGACGACCCAGGAGTTCGTCCGATCCGAGGTGCTGCCGATCGACGACGAGCACGACGGTGATGTGGCCGCCGCTGGGGGGGACGACCTGAGGGTCGTGTTGCAGGCCAAGGCGCGCGAGGCCGGCATCCTCGCCCCCCACGGGCCCGTCGACTGCGGCGGGCTCGGGCTGTCGATGCAGGAGCGAGCGCCGGTCTTCGAGGCCGCCGGGTACTCGATCTTCGGGCCGATGGCGATAAATGTGAACGCCCCCGACGAGGGCAACATCCACATGCTCGACCACATCGCCTCTGCGGCGCAGCGACAGCGGTTCCTGCTGCCCCTGGTCCAGGGGGAGGTGCGCTCGGCCTTCGCGATGACCGAGCCGGCCCCGGGGGCAGGGTCGGACCCGTCGGCTCTCGCGACTCGGGCCACCAAGGTGGACGGTGGCTGGGTCATCAGCGGCCGCAAGCACTTCATCACCGGCGCCGACGGGGCCGGCTTCTTCATCATCATGGCTCGCACCAGTGGGGAGCCTGGAAGTGCCGGCGGGGCGACCATGTTCTTGTCGGCCGCCGACGCGCCCGGTCTCGAGGTGGGGCGACACCTGGGCACGATGGACCTGGGGATGATCGGCGGCCACTGCGAAGTGCTGCTGAACGAGGTCTTCGTGCCTGACCATGACGTACTGGGCGGGGTCGACGAAGGGTTCCGCTATGCCCAGGTCCGGTTGGGGCCGGCCCGGATGACCCACGTGATGCGCTGGACCGGCGCTGCGCTGCGTGCCCATGAGACGGCGGTGCGCTACGTCGCCGAGCGGGAGGCCTTCGGCTCGTGCTTGGCGGACCTCGGCATGGTCCAGCAGATGGTCGCCGACAACGAGATCGACCTGGCGGCGACGAGGGCCCTGCTGCTGGAGGCCTGTCGCGCGCTCGACGCGGGCGGACGTGCCTCGAAGGAGACCTCGATCGCCAAGACCTTCGCTGCTGAGGCGCTGCACCGGGTCGTGGACAGAGCCACCCAGATGTGTGGAGGGCTCGGGGTCACCCGTGACCTGCCGGTCGCGAAGATCGCGCGCGAGCTGAGGCCGTTCCGGATCTACGACGGCCCGTCCGAGGTGCACCGCTGGTCGATCGCCAAGCGTGCCGTCCGTGCCATCACGGCGGTCCAGGCGTGAGTGGCGACTCACCCGCTGTGCCAGCGCTCAGCCCTGCCGAGCTGGCCGGCGTCGCCGAGACCATGGCTGCAGCGGACGCAGCGCCGAAGGGACCACTCGAGGCATCCCTGATCGCGGGTGGCCGATCGAACCTCACGTTCCGCCTCGACGACGGCACGACGCAGTGGGTGCTGCGCACGCCACCGCGGGCGGGTCGCACGCCTTCGGCCCATGACGTCGCGCGGGAGTTCCGGGTGACCCGGGCGCTGGCCGCCACGCCCGTGCCGGTCCCCCCGGCCGTCGTCCTGTGCGAGGACGACGCGGTGCTGGGCGGTCCCTTCGCGATCGCCCGGTTCGTCCGCGGCCGCGCGATCCAGTCCCGCGCCGACCTGGACGGGCTCGACGACGTCGCGGTGCGCGACGTCACTGCGCGGCTGCTCGAGGTGCTGGCGGGCCTGCACTCCGTAGACCACGTTGCTGTGGGCCTGGAGCGGTTCGGGAGGCCGGATGCCTACGCCGCCCGCCAGCTCAAGCGCTGGTCCGGGCAGTGGGACATCGTGGCCCCCGCCGACGGGCCGGGGGCCCAGGCGGTGCGTCGCGACGGTGCGCGGCTCGCGAGGGAGCTGGAAGCACGCGTCCCTGCGCAGCATTCAACCGGGATCGTCCACGGGGACTTCCGCATCGACAACACCCTGCTCCGTCTCGACGAGGGGACCCCACAGGTCGCAGCCGTCGTCGACTGGGAGCTGTGCGCGATCGGCGACCCGGTCGCCGACGTGGCGATGATGTGCGCCTACCGCGACCCCGCCTTCGACCTCATCGTCGGCGCCCCCAGCGCGTGGACCAGTCCACGGCTGCCCGATCCGTCCGGGCTCGCGGCCGGCTACCAGTCGGTCGGGGGCGTGCCGTTGGTCGACTGGGAGTTCCACCTGGCCCTGGCTTGCTTCAAGGTGGGCGTGATCGCGGCCGGGATAGACCATCGCCACCGTGCCGGCGCCGGCTCGGGAGCAGGCTTCGAGACCGCTGGCGAGTCCGTGGCGAGCTACTTCGCCCGCGGGCTGGCGGCCATCGCGCAGCGGTAGCCGGGACACCTGCCTGCAGCACGGAAGAACCGTTGTCACGGTCTGAGGTCTGTGACATTCTGAACCAGATCGACTGATCGGTCGGTCCGCTGGATAGGAGGAGTCGACGTGGTCGACATGCGCACGGGGCTGAGCAGAGAGCAGCTGCAGCAGGAGATCTACCGCCAGGTCGTCACGATCCGTTTCGCAGAGCTACGGATCCGCAGCCACGTCGAGGAGGTGGGCTTCGGCGGCTTCTGGCACCCGGGCATCGGCCAGGAGGGACTCCAGGTCGGCGCGGTCGCCGCCATGGGACCCGACGACTACCTCTACTACGCCCACCGAGGCCTGGGATACGCCTTCGCCAAGGGGATGGCACTCGAAGCGCTCTTCGGTGACCTGCTCGGGCGGGTCACGGGAAGCACCCGGGGCAAGGGCGGCGGCACCGTCCACTTCGCCGACGCCGACAAGCACGTCATGGGTCAGGGAGGCACCCTCGGGTCGAGCTTCGTGATGGGCGCCGGCACCGCCGCTGCCTCCCAGCTCCTGGGCGACGGTCGCGTCACCATGGTCTTCTTCGGTGACGGTGCTGCGGGTCGCGGTACCTGGCACGAAGCTGCCCTCCAGGCCGCAGTGTGGAAGCTCCCCGTCGTGTGGGTCTGCGAGAACAACGGCTGGGCCCTGTCCGCCCGCTTCGAGGACCAGAGCCCTACCGACCACATCGCGGATCGCGCGTCGGCGTACGGCATGCCCGGCGTGGTGGTCGACGGCCAGGACGCCATGGCGGTCCTCGACGTCACGAGCGAAGCCGTCGAGCGCGCCCGCCGTGGGGAGGGCCCGACCCTGATAGAGGCCAAGACGCTCCGGATCCGCGGCCACTACGAGGGCGATCGTCAGCCCTACCGGTCCGACCAGGTCAAGGGCGACGAGATCCCGAACGACCCGGTCCACCGGTTGGGGGAGGGCGTTCCCGGCGACGTGCGCCACGTCATCGACGCCGAGTCGAAGCGGGTGGTCGACGAGGCATTCGAAGCGGCCCTGGCCGCGCCACGAGCCGACAGCTCCGTGATCTTCGAGGATGTGTGGGCATGACGACGACAGCAGGCAGCCAGGCGCAGGACCGGGTCATCGGCTACGCCCGGGCCATCAACGAGGCCCTCGCCGAGGAGATGCGCCACGACGAGCGCGTGTGGATGATGGGCCAGGACATCGGTGCCATGGGTGGTGTCTTCGGCGTGACCCGGGGGCTGCAGGAAGAGTTCGGCCCGCTGCGGGTCCGCGACACCGCCATCAACGAGACCTTCATCGTCGGGGGTGCGGCAGGTGCCGCGCTGGCCGGGACGATCCCCGTGGTCGAGCTGCAGTTCGCGGACTTCCTGTTCACCGCTGCCGACGAGATCTTCCACAAGCTCGCCAAGTGGCGCTACATGCACGGTGGCCAATTCACGATGCCGGTCGTCGTCCG
Organism: Nocardioides salarius; assembly: GCF_016907435.1. Lineage (NCBI taxonomy): Bacteria > Bacillati > Actinomycetota > Actinomycetes > Propionibacteriales > Nocardioidaceae > Nocardioides > Nocardioides salarius. The sequence goes on from NZ_JAFBBZ010000001.1 coordinate 2,363,847, forward strand.
CCTGCCCTCGGGGGTCGTCGGCGGCGCCGGCGCCGAGCACTCCCAGAGCCTCGAGACGATCGCCATGCACGTGCCCGGCCTCAAGGTCGCAGTCCCAGCCTCGCCCGCCGACGCCAAGGGGCTGCTGAAGACGGCGATACGCGACGCCGACCCGGTCCTGTTCTTCGAGCACAAGGGTCTCTACCGGGTGAAGGGCCCGGTCCCGGAGTCCTCCGACCACCTGGTCCCGTTCGGACAGGCCCGCGTGGCCAGGCAGGGAACGACGATGACTGTGGTCGCGACCGGCCTCATGGTCGAGCGCAGCCTGCTTGCCGCGGAGCAGCTCGCGAAACGCGACATCGACCTGGAAGTCATCGACCCACGGACCCTGGTGCCGTTCGACATCGACACCGTCGTGGCGTCGGTCGAGAAGACCCACCGGCTGATGGTCGTGCACGAAGCCTCGCGCACCGCTGGATTCGGCGCGGAGATCGCGGCACAGGTCCAGGAGCGCTCCTTCTTCGCGCTTGATGCCCCCGTGTGGAGGGTGTGCGGCACCGACACTCCACTGCCCCAGGATCCCGACCTGGAGCAGGCCTGCATTCCGTCCACGGACGAGATCGTGGCCGCAGCGCTCGCGCTCGCGGCCATCTAGGAGAAACCATGGCGCACGTCCTGATGCCCCACCTCGGAGTCTCGGTCACCGAGGGCACGCTCTCCTCCTGGCTCAAGCAGGTGGGCGAGACCGTGGAGGTCGGTGAGCCGATCTGCGAGGTGTCCACCGACAAGGTCGACACCGAGATCGAGAGCACCGTCGCCGGCGTCCTGACCCAGCAGCTGCACGCCGTCGACGACGTCGTCCAGGTCGGGGAAGCCCTGGCGGCGATCGCGAGCCACGACGAGATCGAGCCCGAACCATCGATCGTCCCCGACCCGACGTCCTTCGGTGCGGGCTCCGAGCCCGAGCCGCCCGAGGCTCTCGAGTCGCGGACGCCGGACACGCCGGTCCCCGACGGCGCGTTGGTCCTGATGCCCCGGCTCGGGGTGTCGGTCACCGAGGGCACGGTCTCCTCCTGGCTCAAGCAGGTGGGCGAGACCGTGGAGGTCGGTGAGCCGATCTGCGAGGTGTCCACCGACAAGGTCGACACCGAGATCGAGAGCACGGTCGCGGGGATGCTGGCCGAGCAGCGCTACGCCGAGGGCGAGGTCGTCCAGGTCGGCGAGCCGCTCGCGGTCGTGACCAGAGACGGGTCCCCTGCTCCCGCGGTGGGAACCTCGCCCGCGGCCGTCCCCGCGTCGCCCCCCGTACCTGCCACGCTGCGACCCCACCGTTTCGATCACGAAGCAGAGGTTCGGAGGGTGCTTGACGGACTGGAGCGCTCCGGGCGGTCGCCGGCGTCTCCAGGGGCCCGTAGGCTCGCGGCTGATCTCGGGGTGGACCTCGCCACGGTGCGAGGCACCGGTGGCGCCGGGCACGTCACCCGCCGGGACGTCCTCGAGTGGGCCCGGCGGCCCCAGCCCGTGGCGGCACAGCGCGACGACGTGGCCCCGGCCGCCGCGTCGCTTCCCAAGCCGGGACCTGCCGGCCTGCCGGCGGGTTACGAGGACGTGCCGCACGACGAGGTGGCGACCAGCCGCATCCGACGGGTCACTGCCGAGCACATGACACGGTCACGGCGCACTGCTGCCCACATGACCACCGAGGTCGACGTCGACCTGGGTCGACTCACCGAGGTGCGCGCCCGGCTGAACGCTCGGCGCGCCAGCGTTGGCGAAGGGAAGCTGTCGTTCCTGCCGTTCGTCGCCCGCGCGACCTGCGCTGCGCTGCTGGAGCACCGCGACCTGAATGCGACCTTCGAGCCCGAACGCTTGTTGCGCTGGAACGAGGTCAACCTCGGCATCGCCGTCGACACCCCACGAGGCTTGATGGTCCCGGTGCTGCGGGCGGCCCAGCGGATGACGCTGGAGACCCTGGCCGAGGGCATCACCGATGTCGCAGGTCGGCTCCGGGACGGCAAGCCGGAGCCGGACGACTTCCGTGCCGGGACGTTCACGATCAGCAACCCCGGCTCGGTGGGTGCGGTGTCGGCGCCGGCCATCATCAACCAGCCGCAGGTCGCGATCCTGGGCATGCCCACCATCCAGCGCAAGCCGTGGGTCGTGGTGCTGCCGGACGGGCAGGAGACGATCGCCATCCGGCCGATCCTGCGACTGGCGTTGACCTTCGACCACCGAGCCGTCGACGGTGCCGACGCCACGCGGTGCCTCGTCGACATCGGCCGCCGCCTCGAGGCCTGGGACGCCGACGACTACCGCTGAGCCGTGAGCACGCTCGTGCCCCGCATGCGACGCATGCGGGGCACGGGCATTGCTGGACCGGGTGCGGCCGTCGGCGTCCGGGTCAGTCCGGGAGAACTGCGCGTGCGGACGCCAGGGCCGGCAGCTGGTCGGTCCCCAAGCCGTAGAGCAGGTAGTTCCAGAACTGGTAGGCCAGCTCGCGGGAACGGAGCTTCCCTCCGGGCCGGTACCACTGGTAGGCCCAGTTGCACATCCCGAAGGTCGCGAGCGCGGCCAGGTGCGTGTCGACGGGGCGGATCACTCCCGTCGCGACGCCGTCGGCGATCAGCTCCTCCACGATCTTCTCGTAGCGGTCCCGCTTGAGCTTGATCGGCCCACGGGCCTCCACGGTCAGCTCGCGGTGGTGCTCGAAGAACACACGCACGTGACCGCGGTGGGTCTCCATGAGCTCGAGGATGTCGGCCATGACCTCGAGCAGGAGCTGCTCGGAGCGCAGGCCCGTGTCGAGACGGGCCAGGTGCCGGTCGATGAGCAGGTCGATGAACTCCTCGTGGATCGCGTGGAGGATGTCGTCCTTGCTGGGGAAGTAGTGGTACAGAGTCGGCTTGGCGACCCCGACCTCTCGGGCGATGTCGTCCATCGTGGTGCTCGAGTAGCCGCTCTTGTCGAAGAGTCCGGCCGCCAGCGTCACGACCTGCTGACGTCTCTCGCCCGAGGACATCCGACGACGCGCCGCCCGATCAACTGTCTCCACCTTGCGTTCCTCTCTTGAGGGCTCGTCATGGCCCTCGGCTCAGCATATCGCTCGATGGGTCTCAACCGACCAGTCGGTCGAAAAGTTTCGCCGCCGACTGTCTGGCCGGTCTATACCGGCCCGTCACGGTTGAGCGGGGCGTAGACGTCCCGCCGTCATGTTCGATCAGCCACAAGGCCGCGTCAAGCGGCAGTTCGGCCATGGCTATCTGAAGAATTTGTGACTGGAGTCACCGGAACTGCTTGACAGTGTGATGGTGGCTACATAGTTTTCCTGACAGCGAACCGACCGACGAGTCGGATGGATGAGGAGTGGTGATGAGCAGCACGAGCGAGAGGTCCCTGGCGGTCGCCGGGGTGCGGCATGCTGCCGCGGTCCTCGTCGACGCTGCGTGCGACGTGTGCGCCGCCTGCGCCGCGGGCGCGCGGTTGCACTGCACCCGCCCCCTCGTCGAAGGCCGGCAGCTCACCGCACCGATGCCCCGGGTCGTCGCCGAGGAGATGCTCGAGGCGGTGACCGCGGTGGCGGCCCTGGTCGAGGCGCCACGGGTCGGCACGGTCGTGGTGGCCGCCCCTGCTGACTCGTCGCTGGCGGTCCTGGTGCGCGCGGTCTCGCCTTCTCGGGTGCTCTTCGCCGCCGACCTGCGCGACGAGGCCCTGCGTGCCGATCTCGGCCGCCTGGAGCCGTCGGGCCGCGCCCGCGTGGTCGTCGCGACCGGTGACGTGCGAGCGGCCGTCCGGGCGGTCCGTCGCGGCGGTCACGTCTGTGTCGGTGGCCCGGTCCTCGACGCCCCGAGCGTCACCGAGCTGGTGCAGCGCGAGGTCAGCCTGGTCGCACCGCTCGACGCCGCCGCAGTGCTGGGCCGGGTCTCGACGCAGGTCTGGTCAGCAGCAGTGGCCGCAGCCGCTTAAGCCCCCGCCCCCCATCGAACGACATCCGCAGCAACCACCTCAGGAGGAACAGCATGGGTCGCACCGCAGACGGTCAGTGGTCGGAGGAGTGGACTCCGCCCGTCTTCTCGATCGACGCGAACGGCAAGGTCATCGGTTACGTCAACGACCGGACCCCCAACAACTGGGGCCGTTGGGGCGAGCTGGACGAGAAGGGCACGGCGAACCTGCTGACGCCCGAACGCGTGGCGGCAGCGGGCAGGCTGATCGAGACCGGCAAGGTCGTCAGCCTGGCCATCCCGCTCGACAGCACCGGTCCGGTCCACCCGACCCGCACCGGTGTCGTCCACCTCTACGGCTACACCGGGTCGGACTTCGTGGCGGGCACCAAGGCGGGTCAGGACTACCCGAACTTCCAGGGCACCGACGACTACATCTTCATGCCTCTGCAGGGGAGCACGCAGTGGGACGGTCTGTCTCACTTCTTCTACAAGGACACGATGTTCAACGGCTTCTGGATCGGCAACGTCGAGTCCTACGCCGGTGCTCGCCGAGGCTCCATCCACCAGATGAAGGACACGCTGGTGGGGCGCGGTGTGCTGCTGGACCTGCCGAAGTTCAAGGGCGTCGACCGTCTCCAGCCCGGCTACGGCATCACGCCCGACGACCTCGACGCCTGTGCCGAGGCCCAGGGAGTGACCGTCGGGGAGGGCGACATGCTCGTCCTGCGCACCGGTCACGTGCCGTGGTACTACGAGATCGAGAACAAGATGGACTACTGGGGCTCGGCCCCGGGCATCACCCGAGCAGTCGTCGACTGGTTGGCCGAGAAGGACGTCGCCGCGCTGGCGATGGACAACATCGCGGTCGAGGTCGAGCCCTTCGAGGACGGCGCCGAGCACGTCTACCCGCTGCACGCCCGCCTCATCCGCGACCTCGGGCTCACCCTCGGCGAGGTCTGGTGGCTCGAGGAGCTCGCGTCGACCTGCGACGAGCTCGACCGCTACGAGTTCTTCCTCTCGGCCCCGCCGCTGAACGTGACCAACGCGTCGGGGTCGCCGACCAACCCCGTGGCCATCTTCTGACCCGTCGGGCATCCGCCCCCGGTGGTCCGGCGGTCTCCTCGCGAGCCCGCTGGACCACCGGCGCCACCCCCACACGCACTCTCCACGAGGTAGGCAATGCACACAGCACAGCGCACCAGTGACCTGGACCGCAGTCGACGGCTCGTCCTCGGCGAGGTCCTGGCCCGCAACGCCCGACGTGAGCCGCACCGTGCGGCTGTGGTCTTCGAGGACTCCTCCCTGACCTTCGCCGAGCTGGACACGCGGGTGAACCGGCTGGCCAACGCCCTGGCCGAGCGCGGAGTGGGTCGCGGCGACAAGGTGGCTGTGCTCATGTACAACCGGCTGGAGGTCGTCGAGTCGTTCTTCGCGTGCCAGAAGCTCGGTGCCTGTCCGGTACCGGTGAACTTCCGGCTGGCAGCCAGCGAGCTCGCGTACATCCTGGAGAACTCCGACTCGGTCGCGGTGCTGACCGACGACGAGCTCGCCCCGCTGGCTCTGCGCTCCACCTCGGACCTGGCGGCCGTGCGCTTCGTCGCCTCCACCGGTCGACCGGTCCAGGGCGCTCTGTCGTACGAGGACCTGGTGGCCGGCGGATCGCCGGAGGACCCGGGTGTGGACGTCGACGAGGACGACTTGGCCTTCCTGATGTACACCTCCGGGACCACGGGGCGTCCCAAGGGCGCGATGCTCACCCACCAGAACCTGGTGTCGAACACCATCAACTGGATCCTGGAGATGGAGGCTCGCCCCGGCGACGCCTGGCTCTCTGGTCTGCCGCTGTTCCACATCGGTGGCGTCAATGGGCTGCTCCCCTTCATCTACCTCGCGGGGACCTGCGTCATCACGCCGTCGACCAGCTTCGACCCCCAGGAGTCCCTGCGGTTGCTCGAGAAGCACAAGCCGGACATGTGCTACTTCGTTCCTACCCAGTGGCAGCAGATCTGCGAGCTGCCGGGGGCGGCGACCTCGGAGACGACGAACCTGCGGCGGGCCCTGTGGGGCGCTTCGCAGGCCCCGCCGAGCACTCTAGAGCTGTTGGTCGAGACGTTCCCCGCCGTGGGCATCGTCAACGCTTTCGGTCAGACCGAGATGTCGTCGAACACCTGCTTCCTCAAGGCCGACGACGCCGTGCGGAAGATGGGATCGGTGGGTCTGCCCGCCGTCAACGTCGAGGTCCGCATCGTCGACGAGGACGGTCAGGACGTGGCGCCAGGGGAGGTCGGCGAGATCGTCTACCGGGGCCCGACGGTGATGAAGGGCTACTACAAGGCGGACGAGGCCACGGCGGACGCGTTCCGTGGAGGCTGGTTCCACTCCGGCGACCTCGTCCGGCAGGACGACGAGGGCTTCATCTACGTCGTCGACAGGGTCAAGGACATGATCATCAGCGGGGGCGAGAACATCTACCCGGCCGAGGTCGAGCGGGCCGTGGAGAGGCACCCAGCCGTGCGCGAGGTCGCCGTCATCGGGGTCCCCCACCCGCGCTGGGTCGAGACGCCCGTGGCCGTGGTGGTCTCCGACACCGAGGAGCACCCCGACCAGAGCGAGGTGCTGGACTTCCTCAGGAGCGACCTGGCGTCGTACAAGAAGCCGCGCGCAGTCGTCTACGTCGACGAGCTGCCGCGCAACGCGTCGGGCAAGATCCTCAAGCGCGAGCTGAGGGACAGCTACTGGGGCCTGTTCGCTCCTCCGGAGGCGACCGAGTGAGCCTCCTGACCGTGCCGACCCGCACCGACCAGAGGGGGGTCCGCCACTACGACGTCTCGCTACCGGTCGACCTCGTCGACATGTTGCGCAGCACGGTGCGCGAGCGGGGCGCCCACCCCGCGTTCGTGACCGATGGAGGCGGGCTGACCTGGACGGAGACGGGTGCAGAGGTCGAGGCCCTGGCCCGGCGCCTGGCCGGTGCCGGGGTGCGACCCGGTGACCGCGTCGCGGTCCTGGCCGGCAACGGGTTGCCGTTCACGACAGCAGTGTTCGCCGTGTGGGCCGCAGGTGCGATCGCGGTGCCTCTGAACTTCCGACTGACCGCCGGGGACCTCGGGGGCCTGCTCAGTGACAGCGGGGCTCGTCTCCTGCTGGTCGGGCCGGGCCTGGAGCAGCTGGCCGCCGACTCGGTGGCGCAGTGCGGCGCGCCGCCGGAGGTCGCCCATGCTGATGGGGTCGGCCGGCTGCTCGTGGGCGGCGCCGAGGGAGGCCTCCCCGACCGCACGCCGGGTGGCGACGCACCCGCCGCGGTGATGTACACCTCCGGCACCACTGGTCGGCCCAAGGGTGTTGTGATCAGCCACGGCAACGCGCTGCAGAACGCCGTCACGTGCACCAGCGTGATCGGTCGGGGACCCGACGACGTGGAGCTGGTGATGGTCCCGCAGTTCAACATCACCGGCCTGTGCTCGCAGACGGTGCCGGTGGCTCTGCTGGGGGCGACGGCGTATCTCCTCGACGGCTTCGACGCGGCCCGTGCCCTGGACGCGGTCGGTGAGCACGGCTGCACCTCGACCGTCGGTGCCCCCACCATGTGGTGGCGCATGCTGGAGCAGAGCGACGAGCACGGTCGAGACGAGCTCACCGGGCTGCGTCTCGCGCTCTTCGGCGGCGCGCCGATGCCGACCGCGCTGCTGCAGCGAATGCACGACGCGATGCCCGACGCCACCCTCGGGAACGGCTTCGGCATGACCGAGACCTGCTCGATGCTCACCTACGTGGGCGGGGACGACGTTCTGCGGGTGCCGCACAGCGTCGGTGGCCCCCTGCCGCTGACCGAGCTGCGTCTCCTTCGGCCCGGGACCGACCAGGAGGCCGGCGACGGCGAGATCGGCGAGATCGTGGTGCGTGGTGCCCAGGTCGCGCTCGGCTACTGGACCGGTGACGGCATCGTGCCCCTGACGGACACGGAGGGCTGGATCTCCACCGGCGACGCTGCCGTCCTCGAGGACGGCTTCGTGGTCCTGCGCGATCGGCTCAAGGACGTCATCAAACGTGGAGGCGAGTCAGTCTTCAGCTTCGAGGTCGAGAACGTCCTCTACCAACACTCGGGAGTCCTGGACGCCGCAGTGGTCGGCGTCCCGGACGAGCAGTACGGCGAACGCGTGGTTGCGCACGTGGTCGCCAAGCCTGGCTCTGACCTCACATCCGAGGGGGTCCGCGCCTTCTGTCGAGATCATCTCGCCCACTTCAAGGTTCCGTCCGTGGTCGAGATACGGGAAGAGCTACCGCGAAATCCCGGCGGCAAGGTGGTCAAGTCTGCGCTCCGCAGCGCTCCCACCAGCTGATCCATCCCCACATCCTGTTCGACCCATGCTTTTGAAGGAGCACGGAATGAAGCGCACCATCCGCCTTGCCGCAGCAACACTCGCAACCGCCTTGGCCCTCACAGGGTGTTCCATGGGCGATGACGGCGACAACGAGAGCGAAGGCTCCAACGACAGCACCACCTCTGGGGAGAGCACTGCCGGGGAGCCCGTCGAGGACATCTCGGTCGGCTTCGTGGCCGTGAACCTCAACTCGCCCAGCATCAACGGGATCAAGGACCAGTTCGTCGAGGCCGCCGAGGAGAAGGGTTGGACCGTCGAGGTGTTCGACGGCCAGGGGGACCAGGCAGCGACCAACAACGCCGCCAGCGACTTCATCAGCCGCGGGGTCGACGTCATCGTCAACAACTCCTCCCCCAACGCACAGATGACCGGGGTGATGGAGGAGGCCGAGGCGGCGGGGATCCCGTTCGTCTCCATCTACGGCGGCTTCGTGGAGGGTGTCGACGCTGAGATCGGCACCAACGAGTTCATCAACAGCACCCTGGTCACGGGGGAGATGGTCAACCGTCTCGGTGGCAACGGTCGCATCGTCAAGCTCAACTGGACGGTGCTCCAGGCATTGCGGGACCGGGACGCCGGCTTCAAGGCCGTCGTCAGCGAGAACCCGGGGATCGAGGTCGTCCGCGAGATCGAGGTCAAGGTCCCGGGGCAGGTGGAGGACTCCTACGCCCAGCTGACGAACCTGCTCCAGTCCGACAAGAACATCGACGCCATCTGGCTGGGATGGGACGAGCTCGCCCCGTCGGCAGTTCGCGCCATCGAGGAGGCCGGTCTCGAGGACAAGGTCTTCGCAATGGGCTTCGACGGCAATGCGTTCGCCTGGGACCTGATCCGGGAGGGCTCGCCCTACGTCCTGGAGCCGGCCAACCCCTTCCCGCTGATGGGTGGCAAGGCCGTCGAGACGATCGAGACGATCGTCGGTGGCGGCGAGCTGCCCAGCAAGGTCGTCTACATGAAGCCCTGCCTGGTCAACGTGCAGACCGTGCCTGCTGAGGGTGAGGAGCCCGACTGGGAGAACTGCGCGTACTTCCCCGGTGAGGTCTGATCCGAGCCACCCACACGCAAAAACGAGGCGACAGGCACCTGACGTGACGAAGCAGAACGAGCCGGGGCGGGAGACCCCTCGCCCCGGCACGCTCCTGGAGGTCCGCGACGCAGTCAAGGACTATCCCGGGACACGGGCACTGGACCACATGGACTTCTCCCTCCTGGCGGGGGAGGTGCACGCCCTCCTCGGTGAGAACGGCGCCGGCAAGTCCACCCTCATCAAGGCACTCGCGGGTGCCATCCAGCTCAGCGCCGGCACCATCGAGGTCGACGGCGTCGAGGTGGAGATCCGCAACCCGCAGCGGGCGCAGGCCCTCGGTGTGTCGGTCGTCCACCAGCACGGCAACCTCATCCCCGAGCTGTCGATCACCGAGAACGTGCTGATGGTGGAGGGACTGGGGCGTCGCGCGGGAATCCTCGTCAGTTGGCGCACAGCCCACCGGCGCACTGCCCGGCTGCTGGAGCGGGTCGGCCTGTCCGAGCTGGATCCTCACCGCGAAGTCTCTACGCTCGGTCCCCACGAGCAGGCCATGGTCGCCGTCGCCAAGGCCCTGGCCAGCAACGCTCGGGTGATCATCCTCGACGAGCCGACCACGGCGCTCCAGCCGGCGGAGGTCGACACGCTCTTCGCCCAGATGCGCAAGCTCACGGAGGAGGGCATCGGGTTCGTCTTCGTGACCCACCGGCTCGGCGAGGTGTTCAAGGTCTGCGACCGGATCACCGTCATGCGTGACGGGGCCCTGGTCGGGACGTGGGACGCAGCGGACCTCGATCACGACTCGCTCGTGGACCAGCTGGTGGGCGCGGAGAAGCAGATCTCGCACGAGGCCTACCGCGGTGCGGGACAAACGGGTGAGGTGGTCCTGGAGGTCCGTGGACTGCGTGGTGACGTGCTGCGTGGCCTCGACCTCGTGGCTCGGGCCGGGGAGGTCGTGGGCGTGGCCAGCCTTCCCGGAGAGGGAGCCGAGCAGGTCGTCGAGTCGCTCTACGGACTGTGTCGCGCGCAGGGCGAGATCCTGGTCCGTGGGGTGCCCAAGAAGATCCGGAGCCCGCAGCAAGCAGTCAGGGCAGGGATGGCGCTCGTGCCGCGCGACAGGCTGGGGCAGGGGCTGGTCAGCGACCTCTCCATCCGCGAGAACGCCACCCTGGCCACCACCCGCGACTACGTCAGCGATCCTGTCCTGCGCTGGATGCGCAAGGGGCGGGAGCGCCGCGACGTCACAGCGGTGATGGACCAGCTGAACCTGAAGAGTGGGGGTCTCGAGAGCGAGGTCCGAACACTGTCGGGTGGCAACGCCCAGAAGGTGGTCATCGGCCGCTGGTTGCTGAGCCGCGCCACGGTCTACCTGCTCGACTCGCCCACCGCCGCAGTCGACGTGCACACGAAGGGCGAGATCTATGCCCTGGCCCGCAGCCTCGCCGACGACGGCGCGGCCGTGATCTTCACCTCCACCGAGCTCGAGGAGTTCGTCCGGGTCTGCGACCGGGTCCTCGTGCTGCACGACGGAGAGGTCGTCGGCGAGCTCGCTGGCGACGAGAACACCGTCAACTCGATCATGCGACTGTCCTTCGGGAGGAATAGTGACTAGCACAACCCCAGTGGTGGAGGCGCCACCGGCGAACCACCCGCGCCAGCAGTCATCGAGGGGCGACAAGATCGTCGACCTGGTGAGCCGCTACGGGACCATCGCCAGCCTGGTCACGTGCATCGCCGTCTTCAGCCTGTTGCGGCCCGAGGTCTTCGCGACCAGCCAGAACTTCTTCAACGTGCTCAACCAGGTGGCCATCCTCGGCATCATTGCCCTCGGACTGACGGTGGCGCTGGTCCAGGGTCTCTTCGACCTCAGTCTCGCCGGCATGGCCACGCTCGGTGGCTTCCTGGCCTGCAAGTGGTTGGCGGAGGGCACGCTCAGCAGCCCGATCCTCGCCGTCCTCATCGTGCTGGCGCTGGCGTTGGCGATCGGGGCCTTCAACGGAGTGGTGGTGGCGTACGGAGGCGTGTCCGCCTTCATCGTCACCCTGGCGATGGGTTCCATCCTCACCGGCGTCACTCTCGGGGTCTCGGACTCCCAGACGGTCCTCTCAGGCATCCCCGACGGGTTCCTCATCATGGGGCAGGGGGAGGTCGGCCCCATCCCGACGCCGGTCGTGATCCTCGCCGTCGTCGCTGTCGTGCTCTACGTCCTGCTCGAGCAGACCCAGATCGGTCGCCACATGTACGCCATCGGGGGCAATGCGGAGACGTCGCGGCTGTCCGGCATCCCGGTCAGGCGCTACGCCTTGATCGCGCTGGGGATCTCGGCGGCGTGCGCTGCCCTCGGCGGCATGGTCGTGGCCGCCAACCTGGGTGTCGGCCGGCCCCAGGGCGTCGGTGACACCTACCTGCTCGACTCGTTCGCGGCGGCGTTCATCGGAGCCTCTACCTTGCGCCCGGGCAGGTTCCACATCCTCGGCACGGTGGTGGGGGTGCTGCTGATCGGGGTCATCAACAACGGCCTGTCGATCATGGGTGTCGAGACGTTCTGGCAGTACGCGGTGCGCGGCATCATCCTGTTGCTGGCCGTGTTCGCCGCGAGCTTCCTCGTGATGAGGCGGCGATGAGCGAGGCGGGCGGACCAGACCATCGCGTCGTCGTCGTCACCGGAGGCGCTCGAGCAGGAGGCATGGGCCGCGCGATCGCGGAGTCCTTCCTGCGCCTGGGTGACGCCGTCGTCCTCTCGGACGTCGGGGCACCCCTCGCGAGCCATCCCGACTACGAGGTGGCGCCGCCGGACCACCTCTCGCAGGCCGCGGCCGAGCTCGACGCGCTGGGGCCGGTCCTGCCGGTCGCCTGCGACGTGACCGACGAGGAGCAGGTCGAGGCGCTGTTCGACGCCGCGGTCGCAGAGCACGGGCGGGTGGACGTGCTGGTGAACTGCGCAGGCCTGGCGATCGGGCTGACGCCGGTGACGGAGCTGACCCTGCGCGACTGGCAGGTCAACATCGACGTGATGGCCACCGGCGCGTTCCTCTGTGCCCGCGAGGCGGCACGTCGGATGGTGCCCAGGGGCGCGGGTCGCATCATCACGATCGCCTCGCAGGCCGGCAAGACCGGGATGCCGCTCCTAGCTGCCTACTCCGCGTCCAAGTTCGCGGTCATCGGTCTCACCCAGAGCATGGCGGCTGAGCTCGGCGAGCACGGCGTCACCGTCAACGCGATCTGTCCCGGCACCATCGACACACCGCTGCTGGCCGTGCAGGGCGGCGTCTACCAGACGTTCTCGGGGGCCGCGGGCCGCTCGGAGGACGAGTACCGGCGCCGGTTGGCTCGCCAGATCCCGGCACGTCGGTTCGGTGTGCCCGGTGACGTCGCTGCGGCAGCGGTCTACCTGGCATCCGAGGGCGCGTCCTTCGTCACCGGTGAGGCGTTGAACGTGACCGGTGGGCAGGAGATGCACTGAATGGGAACCACCACGCCGGGCCTGGTCTTCCACGGCCCCCACGACGTACGCGTCGAAGAGCTCGTGCAGCCGCCCCTGGGCCGCTGCGACGTGCTCCTCGACGTGGAGGCATGCGGAGTATGCGGGTCCGACCTGGCGTCGTACGCGCACGGTCACTACATCGAGCCCGGGCAGGTGATGGGACACGAGCTGTCCGCGACCGTGGCGGCGCTGGGCGACGCGCTCGAGGGCCTGCGGGTGGGTGAGCGGGTAGCCGTGCGTCCGATGCGCTCGTGCGGGACCTGCGACTACTGCGCCGAGGGAGACACGCACCTGTGCGGCGCCACGGCCGGGCGATCGCTCGGCTACGGCGTGCAGGGAGCCTTCGCGCGGCAGCTCCTCGTCCCAGACGTCGTGGTCGGTCGAGACCTGTTGCCGGTGCCCGACCACGTCGACCCCTTCGACCTGCTCTGGGCCGAGCCCCTGGCCGTCGCCCTGCACGCCGTGCGCCTCGTCGGTCCCGCGTCGAAGCGGCGCCTGCTGGTGACCGGCGCCGGTGCCGTCGGACTGGCGGTGACAAGCGCCGCCATCGCCCTCGGTCTCGAGGTCGAGGTGGTCGAGCCCCTGGCCGAGCGACGCGCGGCAGCTCGGGACGTGGGCGCCAGTGCCTGGGCACCGGGCGAGCTCGCCGAGACAGCCACGTTCGACGCCCTCGTGGACGCGTCGGGGGTGCCCGCCGCGGTGACCGCGGTGCTGTCCCTGCTGTCCCCGACCGCGCCGGTGGTGCTGGTCGGCCTCAACGACGCCGCCGTGCCCTGGCCTGTCGGCGCGCACCGTGTCAGCGGTTCGTTCGCCTACGTGGACTCGGACTTCGCAGATGCCGTCGACCTGATCAGCACCGGGCGGGTGTCTCTCGGCGCCATGGTCACCCATCGATACGCCCTCGAAGATGCGGACCGGGCCCTCGGAGCGCCTCACCCCGACGACCACGTCGTCAAGGCCGCGATCGTGCCTCGGGCCTGACCTCGCCCCCGCCCCCCCCGCCGCCACCACACTGCCCTCGGGCGCGCCCGCGAACGGGGCCGTCCACTGTCAAGGAGCTCCCGTCGTATGAATGCACCTTCCGTCCCCAGCTCAGTCACCTTCGACCTCGCCGGGTCCCGCGTGTGGGTCACGGGCGCCAGTCGTGGCCTGGGTCGGGCGATGGCCCTCGGGTTCGCCGCCGCAGGCGCCCAGGTCGCGTTGACCGCCCGCTCGGCTGACGGGATCAAGGAGGTGGCCGTGGAGATCGAGGCGATGGGTGGTGAGCCCCTCGTCCTGGTCGGCTCGGTCTCCGACAGCGAGGCCGTGTCGCGTTCCGCCGCGATCATCCGCGAGGAGTGGGGCGGCCTGGACGTCCTGGTCAACTGCGCCGGCATCAGTCCGACGTTCAAGCGCGCCGAGCTCCTCGAGGACGAGGAGTGGCGTCACGTGCTGGACATCAACGTCACAGGCACGTTCCTCTGCGCACGCGAGGCCGGCAAGCTGATGCTGGACAGCGGCGGGGGAGCCGTCGTGAACATCTCCAGCATCCACGGGCAGGTCGGCATGGAGCGGATGTTGGCCTACTCCGCGAGCAAGGGCGCCGTCGACTCCATCACCCGCACGCTCGCCCTCGAGTGGGCTGAGCGGGGCGTGCGCGTCAACACCATCTCGCCCGGTTACTTCGAGACCGACATGACAGAGGCCCTGCGCGGCCACCAGAAGTGGCGCGGTCACCTGCTCTCGAAGATCCCCATGGGCCGGTTCGGTGTCCCGGAGGAGATCGTGTCCGCGGCGCTCTTCCTGGCGTCGGACGCCTCGGGGTTCATGACCGGGTCGAACTTGGTCGTCGACGGCGGCTGGACCGCGGCATGAGTGCGCCGCTCCCGGACGTGGGTGTCTGGGAGGTGCTGTACACGACGCGTGCCATGAGACGAATGCACCCGGATCCGATCCCGATGGAAGTGCAGGCGCGGATCATGGACGCCGCGGTACGGGCACCGAGCGGCGGCGACAGCCAGGCGTGGCGCTTCCTGCTCGTTGACGACCCGACGGTCAAGGGGCAGCTCGCGGAGCCATATCGTGACTCGGTTCGCCTGCTGTGGCGCGGCCACTACTCCGCGCAGGCCGCGGCTGCCGAGGCGGATCCCCAGGCCGAGACCTCTCGCAAGTTCTTGAGGCTGCGCTCGAGCGTGCAGTACCTGGCGGACCACCTCGAGGAGGTGCCGTTGCTGTTCTTCGCCTTCTCCCGCAACGACCGTGACGGCAGCTCGACGTTCCCCGCCGTGTGGAGCGCGATGCTCGCGGCGCGTGCCCAGGGGGTGGGAAGCGCCATGACCAACGTCCTCGACATCTTCAGGCCTGACACGACCAAGGCGCTGCTGGGCGTCCCACCCGACCGCGGCTGGACCCTGGCCGCCACCGTGGCGATGGGCTACCCGAAGGGCCGGTGGGGCGTGGCCCCGCGCCAGCCGGCACACACCGTGACCTACCGCAACCGCTGGGGCGCCGACCCCGGGTTCAGCACCGAGGAACCCCTGTGGCCGCCGACCCGGCGGCACGCATGAGTCCGGTCGGTCCGGCTGGGGCCGCCTCCATGCCGGTGGCGGCCCCTCTCTACCCAGCGCCACCCTTCGAGTTCCGCGGCGCGCGCCAGACCTGGGTCGTCTACGAGGCCGACGCGGCGATGTTGGCGGCGTACCTGCCTGCGGGTGTGCAGCCGGACAGCGACCCGGCCGTGTGCGCGGCCTGGGCCTGCCACTACCCGTCCTCCACCTTCGGTCCCTATCTCGAGGCGTACCTCGTGGTGCGGGTCGAGGTCGCAGGGGAACGGTTCTGGTACCAACCGGTGATCGTCACCGATGCCGAGGCACCGATGGCTGCGGGGCGAGAGCTCTGGGGCTACGGCAAGAAGCTGGCCCACCTGACCTGGTCCGGTCGCGAGGCAGGGGGCCCGGGAGCCGAGCAGCTGGTCATGACGGTCGAGCGGCCGCGCGGTGTGCGCCTGATGACGCTCTCCATGCAACCTGAGCGGCTGGTGTCCGGCGAGGAGCTGGTGTCGCTGCCGGCCGCGGAGATGCTGCCGACGCTGAGCCACCGCATGGTCCCCGCCTCCGAGGCAGGGCGTCCGCCGGTCGTCGACGAGCTCGTGGCCGTAGACGTCCGGCCGCGCGCGCACCGTGGCGCAGACGGCCGGCCCGAGCTCTGGCGTGGGCGCGGGGCCGTGGACCTGGGCTCCGGCAGCGCTGCTGACCCGTGGCAGGTGTTCCGGCCCCTGCGGGTGCTGGACGCCTTCACCTCGCTCACCGACTTCACCCTTCCGCTCGGCCGTGTCGTGCCGCGCTCCTGAGAACGCCCCGACCCCGAGGAGAGAACATGGGCTACCGCCGCACCGCCGAGGAGATCGCCGCGATCCGCACGACGTTGTCGGGTGTCGAGTTCGTGGGCGGGGAGTCGCTCAGCGTCGACTTCCTGACCCACCCCGGCACGGTGAGAGCCATCCTGCCAGCCGAGCTGGAGCCTGGCGACGAGCCGCGACTCACGGCGCAGGTCAGCCGATGGCGCAGCAACTGCGTGGGCGACTTCGCGGCGTCGGCTGTCTACGTCAGCGCCCAGGACGAAGGCGTCACTGGCGACTACGTCCTGACCATGTTCATGAACAGCGACATGCCGCTGCTGTTCGGGCGTGACCTCTACGGGGAGCCGAAGAAGCTCGGGAGCTCGACGATCCACCGCAACGACGGACATATGACCGGTGTCCTCGCACGGCACGGGCACGAGCTGATCCGGATCGAGGCCGATCTGGGGGAGGATCGTGGACCGCGTGAGGTGCTCGGACGCAACTACAACGTCAAGTACGACCTCGCGCCCGACGGCAGCGGCCTCATCGGCTCCCCGACCTTGATGCGAGCCGAGTTCGCCCAGCACACGACGGTGCTTCGTACCGGTCCCGCGTCCCTGACCCTGGGCGGGACGGTGCACGACCCGCTGCACGAGCTCGAGATCCTGGAGCAGCGTGACGCGGTGTACGTGGAGACGGGGATGCGGGCCAGCTGCGAGGTGGTGGGCGCGATGGACGCAGCCGAGTTCTTCCCACTGGCTCTCGGGCGCTCGGACTACTGGCCGGCACTGGTCAGCGCGAGGCTGCCCACTCACTCGTAGCGGCGCACCCGCTCCTCGGGGGTGCCCGCGCCGCGGGTGAGCAGACCGGCCAGCTCGTGGGCGAGCACGGCGCCGACCCGGCGGCAGAACTCCTCGGGCTCCTCGGCGGCGTCGGGGCGCTCGGCGACGACCCGGTCGACGATGCCCGCCTCGTGCAGGTCGAGGGCGCGCACCCGCTGCTGGCGCGCCATGTCGGGGGCGTGGTCGAGGTCGCGGTGCACGATCGCGCTGGCTCCCTCGGGCGGCAGCGGCGAGAGCCACGCGTGCTGGGCGGCCACCACCCGGTCGGCCGGCAGCAGCGCCAGCGCCCCGCCGCCGTTGCCCTCGCCGAGCATCAGGCTCAGCGTGGGCGCGTCGAGGGTGACCAGGTCGCCCAGGCAGCGGGCGATCTCGCCGGCCAGGCCGCCGTTCTCGGCGTTCACGCTCAGCGCCGCGCCCTGGGTGTCGATGACGGTCAGCAGCGGCAGCCGCAGCTCGGAGGCCAGCCGCATCCCACGCCGCGCCTCGCGCAGCGCCTCCGGCCCGAGCGGGTGCGCCTTGGTCTGGCCGCGCCGGTCCTGGCCGAGGAAGACGCACGGCACGTCGCCGAAGCGCACCAGCGCGATCAGCAGCCCCGGGTCGGCCTCGCCCTGGCCGGTGCCGTTGAGCGGCACCACGTCGGAGGCGGCGTAGCGCAGCAGGCGGCGTACGCCGGGACGCTCGGGGTCGCGCGAGCGGGTGACGGCCTCCCACGTGTCGACGTCGGGGATGTCGTCGTCGCCGGGGTCGCCCACCTGTGCCATCTGCTCGCGCGGGGGCAGCATGATGTCGAGGGCGCGGTGCAGGATGTCGGCGATGTCCTCGGGTGCGACGACGGCGTCGATGATGCCGCGGGCGTAGAGGTTCTCCGAGGTCTGCACGTCCTCGGGGAAGTCCTCGCCGTAGAGCGCCTGGTAGACCCGCGGGCCCAGGAACCCCACCAGCGCGCCCGGCTCGGCGACCGTCACGTGGCCCAGCGAGCCCCAGCTGGCCATCACGCCGCCGGTCGTGGGGTGGCGCAGGTAGACCAGGTAGGGCAGCCCGGAGGTCTTGTGGGCCATCACCGCCTCGGCGATGCGCACCATCTGCACGAACGCCGGCGTGCCCTCCTGCATCCGGGTGCCGCCGCTGATCGGCGCCGCCAGCAGCGGCAGCCCCTCCGCGGTGGCCCGCTTGATGGTGGCGACCAGCCGGTCGGCCGTCGCCCGCCCGATCGAGCCGGCGAGGAAGCCGAACTCGCCCAGCACCACCGCCACCCGGCGCCCGCGCAGCACGCCCTCGCCGGTCACCACCGCCTCGTCGGTGCCGGCCTTCTCGCGCGCCGCCGCGAGCTCGGCGGCGTACTGCTCGCTGATCTCGCCGTACGCCGGTGCCTCGTCCCAGCCGCGCCACGACCCCTCGTCGAGCACGAGGTCGATGAGGTCGTGGGAGGTCAGCCTGGCCATGCGCCGAAGAGTAGGCCGTCGGCGCGTTTGAGGAGCAGGTCCGGTGGCCATGCTCACGGTGACCCCGACCCGAGGACGCCTGTGAGCACACCTGACAGCCCGACCCCTGACCGCAAGCCGGTCCCGCCCGTGCTCTACCTCCCGGTCCGTCCGGGGTCGTCGGCCGAGGAGCCCGAGGTCGAGATGCGCCGGCTCGCCGACGGTCGGGTCGCGCTGCTCGTCTACACCGCCCTCGACCGGCTCGCGGCCTGCTGCGGCCCTGCCCAGCCGTGGGTCCTGTACCGCACCGACCAGCTCGGCGAGCTCGGGCGGACCTCGCCCTACGACGTGGTGGCCATGGACCAGCCGCTGCCCCGCGAGCAGTGGCACGGCGCGGAGGCCGCGCGATGAGCGACATCCGCATCAGCGACGCCGACGCCCGCGTGGTGGCGGGGCTGCACGAGACGGGCGCCGAGGGGATCGAGGGCACCGCCCCGACGCTGCCCGGGTCCGTCGACGGCGGCCTGGCCAGCGGCATCCTGGGCACCATCCTCGCCCAGCTGGTCTCCGACGCCGACGACCTGGCCCTGGCCAACCGGGGCACGGCGGGCGTCCTGCGCGCCGTCGCCGCCGACTTCTACGGGACCGACCAGGAGGTCGGCGCCGAGTTCACCCGGATGCAGACGGACGTCGACCCCGGCGGGGACCACCCGTGATCGACACCGGGGTCGAGGGGAGCGCCGCGTCGGTCCGCTCCGCCGCGACGTACCTCAGGTCCACGTTGCGGCAGGCGGTGGACGCCGCCGGCGACGACGCTGCCACCGCCCGCTCGCGCGCCCTGGCGACCTGGGACGGGCAGGCGTCGGTCGCCTACCGCGGCTTCGCCCGACAGCTGGTGCAGGCCGCCGACGAGCAGGTCGACCACCTGCGCGAGGCCGGTCAGCGCTTCGATGCCTACGCTGGTCGTCTCGAGCGCCTGCAGGAGCGGATGGCGTCGCGCCGGGGTGAGGCCGCCGCGGTGGGCCTCACTGTCGCCGGCGAGGTCATCGAGCGCCCGGCCGACGCGGTCGCGCCCGCCGACCTCGGCCCGGGGCCGACACCGGCCCAGTCCGACGCGCACGCCGACCGGGTGGCAGCGTTCCAGCAGCAGCTGACGAGGGTCGAGACCTACAACCGGCTGCTGGGCGAGGTGCAGGCCGACCTGAGCGAGCACCAGCAGTGGATCGAGGAGCGGTTGCAGGGCTTCTGGTCCGACGTCCACGGGCCGAGCCTGGCGACCGTGGTGACCGACGTGCTGGGCAAGCTGCCCGCCGCGGTCACCGGCTTCGGCATCGACGCCCGGACCCGCGCCCTCAAGGAGGCGGCCGAGCGGGCCCGGGTCGAGGGAGCCCGTCTGCGCGACGAGGCGCGGGAGGCCAAGGCGCAGCGTCGCTCGGGCAACCCGGCGCGCCGCGCGGCCGGCGAGGCCGTCGACGTGCGAGGCAACCGCGCCGCCGCACGCGGGCTCGACGCCCTCGCGGAGGGATCCGAGCGGGTGGTTCGCCGTCTCCCGGTGATCGGGACGATCGCCACGCTCGGGTTCGCCGGATCCGAGGTCGCGGGCGGCGCGTCTCCCTCGACGGTCGTCGTCGGTGAGGTGGGCGGGGTCGTGGGCGGGGTGCTCGGCGGAGCCGCGGTCGTCGGGGGCGCGGCGCTCCTCGGTGTGGGGGCGCCCGTGATCGCCGTCGCCGCGGGGGCCGCGGTGGTGGGAGTCGGCGTGGGCCTCGCCGCGGAGTACGCCTACGAGAGCTGGGTGCCCGACGAGGTCCGCGACAAGATCGACCAGGGCCTCGAGGACTTCGGCAGCGGGGTCGTGGACGTCGCCGGGGACGTCGGCGACGCCCTGACCTTCTGGAACTGAGACGATGCGGTCCGTGAGCGCCACTGACGACCGGACGGCACACCGACAGGTGGTCCGGCTCCCCGTCGGCCACCGATCACTGCCCGCCCTGCCGCTCGGGCGCACGATCGGCACGCACCTGCTCGTGGGCCTGACGGTCGCGCTCGCCGGACTCGGCTTCGTGGCCGGGGCGACGGACGGCTGGGGTGTCCTGATCGCGGTGCAGGCGACGGCGCTGCTCGTCGGAGGCTGGTCGGTGCTGCTGCTCGGCACCCTGCTGCCCGCCACGCTGCACCGCGGACGCCTCGTGGTGCGTCGCCGCCCCGACCGCCTCGAGCTCCCCGGCTCGCGCCTGCTTGCCGGGTTGCTGGTCGCGCTGCTGGCGCTGATCCTGCTGCTGCCGCTCACGCTGCTCGGCTCCTGGGCCGCCCGCGGGAGCCTGGAGGGGTCGGCGGGGGCGGTCGTGCTCGCGCTGGTGCTGCTGCCGCTGGGCCTCCCGCTCCTCGTGCAGGTGCTCAGCGGACGGCTGCGGGCCCCGTCGCTGGTGCTCGACGCCGACGGCGTCACCTCGCGCAGCTGGCGCAGAGCGACGGCCGTGGCGTGGGCCGAGCTGGCCGAGGTGCGCCTCGTCGCCGACCCCGGGCGTCGGCTGGTGCTGCACGCCTCCACCGTCGCCGCCCGTCGTACGACGCTCGGCGCGGCCTCGACGTCGCTCGGAGCCCGCACGGTCGGGGGGCCGGTCGTCGCAGCCGACGAGGTGTCGGTGCCGGTGGCGTTCCTGGGCTCCGACGCGACCCTCGTCGCCGACCTGCTCGAGGCATGCCGCACCGACCCGACCCGCTGGGCCGACGTCACGACAGGGCCCTGAGCACCTCCTGTTCCTCGGCCCGGGTCAGCCCGGTCACCACCGCGTCGGGGGTGGCCCGCAGCCACGCCAGCGTGTCGGTGGCGGTCTCGCCGACCGGTCGCACACGCAGCCCGGCGTCGCGCGAGGGTGTCCAGTCGTGGGCGAGCATGCCGTCGTACGCCGGGCGCGGCAGCCACAGCGGCAGCGAGCGCGGGCCCATCCAGGGCGCCACCCCCGCGGCCTCGAGCGTCTCGTCGTCGGCCCACACCCAGCGCGGCGTGGCGCCGACCCCGGCGGCCACCTCGTCGAGCAGCCGGCCGAGCGGCATCGCGGGCCCGACCCCGTCGAAGACGCCGGTCAGGCCGCGTTCGGCGGCGTCGACCAACCAGCGGGCCAGGTCGCGCACGTCGATCACCTGCACCAGGTCGTCGGGCGACCCGCCGGCCAGCACCGGCTCTCCGTCGCCGGCTCCGCCGAGCCGTGCCGGCCAGTAGGTGAAGCGGCCGGTGGGGTCGCCGGGCCCGACGATCAGCCCGGGCCGCACCACGCAGGCCTGGCCGGCCTCGTCGAGCACCGCCTGCTCGCAGGCCACCTTCAACGGCCCGTAGGCATCGGGCTCCTCCCGCAGGTCGGCGTCGTCGCGGGGCTCGCGCAGCGGCAGCGTGCCGGGCCGCCCGCCGGGGGTGGCGTCGTCGGCGTAGACGTTGATCGTGGACACGAAGGTCCAGCGCGCCCCGGGCCACGCCGCGACCGCCGCCCGCACCCACGACGGCGAGCGCGCCACGTCGACCACGGCGTCGTACGCCGTCGAGGTCAGCTCGTCGGGGAGCCCGGCGAGCCGGTCGACGGGGACGTGGCGCACGCCCTCGGGCACCGACCCGGACGAGCCGCGGCAGGCGGCGGTGACGTCGTGGCCGCGCGCGACCGCCTCGAGCGCCACCGCCCGCGAGAGGAAGACCGACCCGCCCAGCACCAGGAACCGCATGGGGCCATCGCAGTGCATCGGGGTCGCCGGCGCAACGGACTTGTCAGCCTTCTCCTGCGCTTGATGGGTGGTGCAACCCCTGACAAGCGCAGGAGTCCCCGGCCGGCCGGGGACTCCTGCAGCCGCCGGCACTACCCCCGCGCCGGCGTCACCGCTCCCAGCAACCAGTCGTCGAAGAACCCGGCGAGGTCGCGCCCGGAGCGCTCCGACCACCACGCGGTGAGCTCGTCGTACGACGACGTGGAGTTCTGGTGCTCGGCCGGCCAGGCCCGCACCAGCTCGAAGAACAGCTCGTCGCCGAGGTCGCGGCGCAGCTCGTGCCACATCAGCGCGGGGCCGTAGTAGATGTTGGACTCGCCGAAGGTGGCGGGGTCGTAGTCGGCGGGCGGGCCGGCCGCGGCGCGCTCCTCGTCCTCGAAGGAGGCCCAGTAGTCCATCAGCTGCTCGAGCGTGTAGTCCTCGTGCTCGACCTCCCACATGCCCTGCAGGTACATCGCCATGCCCTCGTTCATCCACACGTCGCGCCAGTCCGCGGGCGTCACGTCGTCGCCCCACCAGTGGTGCGCGAGCTCGTGCACGACCACCGCGGGCGAGGTGGCGTAGTCGGTCATCCCGAGCGTGATCATGGTCTGGGTCTCCATGCCGCTCTCGCTGTCGACCAGCAGGATGCCCAGGGTGTCGAAGGGGTAGGGGCCCAGGATCTCCTCGAGCCAGGCCAGCCCCTCGGGCGTCGGCGCCAGGGTGCGCGCGAGGCGCTGCCGCTCACGCGGCACCCAGTACTGGATCGGCACCCCGCTGGCCGAGTCGTCCTCGGTGAGCACGTAGTCGCCGGTCGCGATCGTCATCAGGTACGACGCCGCCGGCTCGGCCAGGTGCCAGGTCGTGGTGCGCAGCCCGTCGGCCTCGGTCGTGTCGACCAGCTCACCGTTGGCGACGCCGGTGAACGGCTCGGGCACGGTCACGGCGATGTCGTAGAGCGCCTTGTCGGAGGGGTGGTCGTTGACGGCGTACCAGGTGTAGGCGCCGTGCGGCTCCTGCATCGTCCAGGTCGAGCCGTCGGGCATCGTGGTCCAGCCGTTGGTGGCGAAGTCGCCGCGGGTCGTCGGCGCGGGCACCGGCAGCGGGGTGCCCTCGAAGTCGAGTGCGAGCTCGTAGCGCTCGTCGGCCTCCACGTCGGCGACCACGACCAGGTCCTTGCCCTCGTGGCGGAAGTCGGCCTCCTCGCCGTCGACCGTGACCGAGCCGACCCGCAGCTCGGGGCTCAGGTCGAGCTGCAGCTCGTCGTCGTCCTCGGTCGAGCGCAGCAGGAGCACCTGCTGCCCGGTCAGCACCTCGGCGTCGGGGTCCCACGCCAGGTCGAGGTCGTAGTGCAGCGCGTCGACGCCGGGGTCGCCGATGCGCGGGTAGACCGAGTCCTCGACCGGTTCGCTGAGCGCGACGTCGAGCGCCGGGTCGTCCACGCCGTCGTACGCCGCCGCCCCGGCCGCGGCCGGCACCACGAGGGCCGGTGCCTCGGCGCCGGCCGGCCGCTCGAGCAGCGGCTCCTCGGCCGTGCCCGAGCAGGCGGCGAGCGCCAGGAGGGGGACAGCCAGCAGCGCGCGCCTCACGCGTCGTCCCCGCGCAGCAGCGGGCGGGCCAGGCGCCGGCCGTGGTGGATCTGGGCCTTGACGGTGCCGAGCGGGGCGTCGACCAGGCGCGCGATCTCGTCGTAGGGCAGGCCGTAGACGTCGCGCAGCAGCAGCGGCTCGACCAGCTGGGGGTGCTCGCGCTCGAGGGTCTCCATCGCCTCGAGCAGGTCGAGGCGGGTGCCGGCGATGACGCTGGTGGTGCGCGGGTCGGGTCGCTCGAGACGGCCGCCGCCCTCGGCCTGCGGGTCGGCGGGCACGGCCTGGTTCCTCATCCGGCGGTAGGTGGTGCGTGCGCTGTTGACCGCGACGGCGTGCATCCAGGTGGTGAAGCGGCCGCGTCCGGCCCAGCCGCCGATCTTGCCGGCGATGTTGATCAGCGCCTCCTGGCAGGCGTCCTCGGCGTCGGCGGAGTGCGGCAGCACGCCCTGGCAGACCCGCAGCGCCCGCGGGCGGACGGCGGTCAGCAGCTCCTCGAGGGCAGGGCGGTCACCGGCCTGCGCCCGCCGGGCCAGGTCGTCGATCTCGTCGGCGTCGTACGCCCGCGGTGCGCCCACTGGTCTCCTTTACCTCCATGGCCCATCATGCCTGGGTGTCCACCGGCCAGCGGATCCCCCAGCGCCTCGGCCGCTACGCCGTGCGCCGGCGCATCGGCTCGGGCGGCTTCGCGACCGTGTGGCTGGCCTACGACGAGCACCTCGACTCCCCGGTCGCGGTGAAGGTCCTGGCCGACAACTGGACCGACGACGCGCAGGTGCGACGCCGCTTCCTCGAGGAGGGACGCTACCTGCGCCGCGTCGAGTCGCCGCACGTCGTGAGCGTCTACGACGCCGGCGAGCTCGACGACGGCCGGCCCTACCTGGTGATGTCGTACGCCGACCAGGGCACCCTGGCCGACCGGCTCGAGATCGACGGGCTCAGCGCCGCCCAGTCGCTCGAGATCGTGCGCCAGGTGGGCTCGGGGCTCGCCGCGCTGCACGCGCGCGACATCCTGCACCGCGACGTGAAGCCGGCCAACGTGCTGTTCCGCACCGTCGAGGGCGAGGTCCGCGCGATGCTCGGCGACCTCGGCCTGGGCAAGGCGCTCGACGTGTCGTCGCGGCTGACGATGGTCGCCGGCAGCCCCTCCTACGTGGCGCCCGAGCAGGCGCAGGCCGAGGCCCCCGACGCCCGGGCCGACCAGTACTCCCTGGGCGCGGTCGCCTACCTCCTGCTCGCCGGGCGACCGGCCTTCTCCCACGCCAGCCTGCGCGCCGCGGCCGACCCGCAGCCGCCCGCGCCGCTGGGCGGCGACCTGCCCGCGGCCGTCGACGGCGTCGTACGCCGCGCGCTGGCGGTCGAGCGCGAGGAGCGCTGGCCCGACGTGGAGACGTTCGTGGCCGAGCTGGCCGCGGCGCTCGAGCCGGCGGTGCGCGGGGCCGGGGGCGCGGCGACCGCGCCCTGGCTGCCGGTCGACCCCGAGCTGACCCAGCCCGGCAACCGGCCCTCGCTGCACGTGCCGTCGGCGCCGCTGTCCGAGCCCGAGCCGCCGACGCGCCGGCGTCGACGCGGCCTGGTCGCCGCGACCGTCGTGGCCGGCCTGCTGGCCGCGGCCGGCGGTGCCTGGGCCGGGCACGCGATCGAGCGGGAGGCACGCCCCGACCTGCGCGTGGTGGGCGACGAGGGCGGCACCCTCTCGGTCGAGGTGCCGGCCGACTGGGAGCGCAGCGTCGGCGGCTCCGGCTGGGCCGGCCCCGACGGCTCCGGCTCCTACGCCGCCCTCTCGGTGGGCACCGACCCGGCCTGGACCGACCCGCGTCGCGAGGCCGAGGGCGTGTTCCTGGGCCTGATGCCCGGCAGCGCCCTGCCCGAGCTGATGCCGACCCACCCCGAGTGCGACCAGGAGCAGTCGCCGGTGGTCGAGGAGGGCGAGAGCCCGTCGGTCACGGTGCTGCACACCGGCTGCGGCGGGTCGGGGGTGACGGTCGAGCGGGTGGTGCAGGTCGCCGGCAACCGGCTGTTGTGGGTGCAGGTGCGCAGCCTCGACCGGGCGGCCGCCAACCGGGTGCTCGACAGCGTCGAGACCTCGGGCATCTGAGCGGGCCGGTCAGCTCGTCCACTCCTCCTGCACCAGCGCGAGCGCCTCGGGGCAGGTCAGCCCCAGGGCGCGGGCGGCGCTGACGTAGTCGGCGACCAGCGCGCGCAGGTCCGGGCTCGGCGTACGGGCCGAGCGGACGAAGGTGCCGCGCCTGCCGTGGGTGTCGATGAGGCCGTCGGCCTCGAGCTCGCGGTAGGCCCGGGCCACGGTGTTGGGCGCGAGCCCCAGGTCGGCCGCCATCTGCCGCACGGTGGCCAGGCGCGTGCCCGCCGCGAGGCTGCCGCTCGCGACCATGGCCGCGATCTGCGCGCGCAGCTGTTCGTACGGCGGCACGCTGGAGGCGGTGTCGATGGCGATGCTCACGGCAGGGTGCTCTCCTGCTGGGGTGACGGCTGCTTCTCGTCGCGGATGGCCACGACCACGACCACCACCGACGCCAGCGTCAGCACCGCCAGCCCCGCGCTGAGGAGGAGGACCGGGAGGGGCAGGTCGCGGATGGTCACGGCCGCGGCGAAGAGGGCGATCGCCGCGCTGAAGACGGCGATGAAGAAGGCCTGGTAGGGCAACGCATCGACGGTCTTGGCCACGAGGGCCCTCTGCCACGCCAGCCCGTCGGGCGAGCTGGCGACCAGGGGGCGGGTCACGACCGCGGTGACGACCCACTGGTGGGCGAGGGTCAGCACGAGGCCGAGCGCGCAGGTGACCAGCGCGCGCCGGGTCGTCGGACCGTCGTACGACGTCGCGATGACCAGTGCGACCACGAACGCGGCACCCGACACGACCGGGGCGAGCCGCAGCCGCAGAACGCGGGAGCGGCTGCAGAAGTCCGACACGCGACGTCGGACCGGGTCAACGGTGCGCCGGGGACCGTCGACGAGGGGCGTGGTGCGGTAGCCGGCCAGGAGCGCCCCCGCGACGGCGCCGGTCATCGACCCGATGAGCACCTCGAACCAGTACCAGGGCAGCTCGCCCCACTCGGGGAACATCGCGACGTGGGCGGCCGTGAGCCCCACGGTCCCACCGATCTGCGGGTAGAAGTAGCGCCGGGCGAGCTGAGGTCGCAGCCACTCACGCACCTCGGGCGTCAGGGGTGCCGGGACGCCCGCGGCGAAGGTCTCGAGCTCGGACTCGGCCTTCTTCCTCCGCACCCTGACCTCCACGACGGCGAAGAAGCCCGCGATGGCGAGGAGTCCCGACACGTACACGACGAATCTCATGGTGTGCTCCCCGGAGTTTGTGTCAATGCTTGACGCAACTGTAGCAGCACAACAACTTTCGGGACCTTGGTCAGGGTCGGACCAGGGCGGATCCCGATGGCCCGCAGCGCTCGGGCGATCCACACTGGAGTCATCAGCCACCACCAGGAAGGAACGCCATGACCGACATCCGTGCCAGCTTCGGCAACCAGGGGCTCGTGCGCCCGCGCGAGGGGAGGATCCTCGGCGGTGTCTGCGCCGGCCTGGGTCGCCGCTTCGGCCTCACCCCGTGGATCGCGCGGCTGCTGTTCGTGCTGATCCTGATGGTCGTGCCGGGCAGCCAGCTGCTGATCTACCCCGTGCTGTGGATCCTGATGCCCGACGAGGACAGGGGGGTGTAGCCGGCGCGGCTACGTTGGCTCGATGGAGCACCGGGGCGTCCTGATCATCGGCGGCGGCAACGCCGGCGTCTCGCTCGCGGCGCGGCTGCTGCGAGACGGCGCCGACGACGTCGCGGTCGTCGAGTCGCAGGCGGTGCACCGCTACCGCCCGCTGCTCAACTACGTCGGCTCGGGCGAGGCGACCATGTCGTCGCTCGAGCGACCCGCGGCCAAGGTGATGCCCGAGGGCGCCACCTGGATCGAGGACCAGGTCGTCGCGGTCGACCCCGCGGGCCCCAGCGTGCGGCTGGCCAGCGGCCGCGAGGTCGGGTGCACCACGCTCGTGGTCTGCCCCGGCCTCGAGGAGGACTGGGACGCCACCCCCGGGTTGCGGGAGGCCCAGGCGGCCGGCTGGGCCGGGTCGACGTTCGTCATCGAGACGGCCCCGGTCGTCTGGTCCGCCCTGCGCCACCTGCGCGCGGGCCGGGTGGTCTTCACGGTGCCGCCCGAACCGGCACCCTGCGGCGCGACCGCGCTCAAGCCGCTGTTCATGGCCTGCGACCACTGGCGCCGCCAGGGCGTGCTCCGCGACATCGAGGTGCACCTGGTGCTCCCCGGCCCGACGCCGCTCGGCCTGGCCGGGCCCGACGGGCGGCTCGAGCAGGTGCTGGCGTCGTACGGCGTGCGGGTGCTGCGCGAGGGTCGGGTCACCGGCCTCGCCGACCGCCGCGTCACCTTCACGACGCCCGCGGGGGAGGTCGAGCTCGACGACGTCACCTACGCGCACGTCGTGCCGCACTACCGGGCGCCGCGATGGGTCACCGAGAGCGACCTCGAAGGGGCGGGCGACGCCGGGCTCGTCGACGTCGACCCCCAGACGATGAGGCACCGCCGGCACCCGTCGGTCTGGTCGCTCGGCGACGTCGCCGACCTGCGCACCCGCCCCTCCGGCGGCGGCCTGCGCAAGCAGGTCGAGGTGCTCTCGCACAACATCACCACCGCCGGCTCCGAGCCCCCGCAGCACTACGACGGCTACACGGTCATGCCGATCACCACCTCCCGTCGTCGGCTGATGCTCGTCGAGGTCGACCGTGACGGGCGCCCTGCCCCCACCGTGCCGTTCCCCGACCTCACCAAGCCGCGGGTGATGACCTGGTACGCCGACCGCTACGGACTGCCGCTGACCTACTTCACGCGCATCCTGCGGGGGAAGGTCTGAGGGCACCGATGAAACGGTCGAGCACGACGGGTCTCAGCCTCATGACTGATCGACGACTGACGAGGCGGGCACGCCCGTGCTGACCGAGGTGGCGACGGGGACCCTGGTCCACCAGAGCGAGCTGCTGCGCAACAACACCGTGGTCGTCGAGGGCCGGAGCGGGGTGCTGCTCGTGGACCCCGGCATCACGTGGGCCGAGATGACCTGCCTCGCGGGTGACGTCGGCGCCTTGGACCGGACTGTGGTGGCAGGGTTCGCCACGCACCCGGACTGGGACCACGTGCTCTGGCACGACGCCTTCGGCGACGTCCCGCGCTACGGCACTCGGCGCTGTGCGGCGCTCCTGCGCGCCTTTCGCGCGCAGGTGGACTGGCGGGACCATGCTGCGGCGGGCCTGCCGCCGGAGATCGCCGAGGACACGCCGCTGGAGCTGTACGGCCTCGTCGAAGGACTCCCCGACGGCGCCGCCGAGTTCCCCTGGGAGGGCCCGCGCATCCGGGTCGTCGAGCATCCCGCGCACTCGCCCGGGCACGCCGCCCTGGTCGTCGAGGACAGCGGGATGCTCATCGCGGGCGACATGCTCTCCGACGTCTTCATCCCGATGCTCGACGAGTTCGGCGCTGACAACGACCCGGTGGCGGAGTACCTCGTCGGACTCGACGTGCTCGAGGAGGCGGCGAGGGACGTCGACGTCGTCGTCCCCGGCCACGGTTCCGTCGCTCGAGGCCACGAGGTGGGCGCCCGGATCGAGCAGGACCGTGCCTACCTGCACGCCCTGCGCGACGGCCGTCGCCCCGACGACCCGCGCCTCGGCGACTCGGCCGAGCCGGGCTGGGAGTGGGTGGGCGACATCCACGAGGGGCAGGCTCGCAGCGTCACTCGCGAGGCGATGCGCCGGCGGCATGTGGACCTGCCGTGAGGAGCTTCCAGGCCACCAGCGCGAACCAGGTGGGCAGGAGCAGCCCGTAGAGCAGGTAGCCGAACCCGAGCACGGGTTGCAGCGCCTCGGAGACGACGCCCAGCGCGCCGGTGACCATGCCGACGTACGCCACCGTCCTGCCGAAGCAGCTGTGCCGCATGAGCGTGGACAGGACCAGGATGGCGGCGGCGGTGAGGACCCCGCCCCAGCCGACTGCGTTGGTGGCGGCGATGAGCGCGTCGGCCGAGCTGACCAGCGCCGCCCGCTCGGCCTCGGTGTCGGCCTCCACGTAGGAGCCGCTGAGCAGCACCAGCCCGCCGTGCAGCGACTGGGGGCTGCTGGCCGTGGCGAGGGCGATGACCTCGGAGACGATCCCGAGGAGGCCGCCGATGGCGGCGACCGACCTGTCGACGCCCTTGAGCGCCACGGCGACGGCGCCGAACACCACGAGCGCGGGCACCGCCAGCCCGACGAAGCAGACCAGCTGGGTCAGGTAGACGACCCGGTGGTCAGCGATGTACTCGAGCAGCTCCCGACCCTCGGTGGGCGGCAGCGGCGCCGTGAAGATCAGCACCACCGGGACCGCCACCAGCAGCACGTAGAGGACCGCCGCGTAGCCCCCGAACCTGTACAGGGTGCTCCAGGACATGTCCGGAGGTTCTGCGTCGCTGCCTGCGGCGCCGCGTGGCCTGCGCGTGGGCTCCATCAGGCATTGTCGACCTGGCCGGGTGCCCTTGGCCAGCGTCGCGCTGCCTCAGCAGCGCCACTTCTCGAGCTTGTGGAGCGGACGCGAGGATTTGAACCTCGACCTCTTCCCTGGAAGGGAAGCGCGCTGCAACTACACCACGTCCGCGGAGCCGGCCTCTGACGAGCCCGGCACGGGTCAACTATGGACTACCGCCAGGACCAGCCGGACCAAGGGGTCCACCTCCTCCGGACGCCGGGCCCAGGACCAGTGCGAGGATGCGTGGATGAGCTGGGGAGATGTCTGGGTCAACGGCGACAAGGTCCGACCCGGGATCGGCGCCACCGGCCCACAGGCGCCGTGGATCCGGGCGGGCGTCATCTCCTCGGAGGAGCGGGCGTTCGTCGAGGCGACGCAGCTGCTGCGGAGGACCCGCGGGGCGCACGCCCGAGCGGTCGAGTTCGACCTCCAGGTCACCTCCGCTGCCGTGAGCAAGGAGCGCGCCGGCACGGGCAAGGCCGTCGTCGGCTTTGAGCCGGACGGCTTGTGGCTCGCGGTGGACGTGACCCCGGCGGGGAGCACTGTCGAGGAGGCTCGCTTCGTGGTGTTCACCCAGCGCGTGCACGTCGTCGCCGGTGCCCGTCGCGCCGTGGAGCGAGGTGCGGGTGGCCGCTCACGAGGGACCATCCGGCTCCGCGGTCGCGCGCGATCCCGTGAGAGCGCCCTCGAGTGGGGCTACCGGCCGACTCGGGACTGACCGAGGGAGTCGGTTTGTGGGCGCCTCGCCGATTGAGCGCGCGACGAGAGAACGGTTTCAATCGCCGGCGGACCGCGTGCCAGACGACCGCTTCGACTGCTCCGATCAGGACCGCGTCGGCCGGGACGCGTCCGCTCCCATGGCTCCGACGACGACCCTGAGTGCGGCGAGGGCAGCAGCCGCTCGTGACACGCTGTGGGAGTGGCGAAGTCTCGATCCATACCCGAACTGGCAGCACGCGCTGAGCAGGTGCTTCTGCCAGTCGTTCGCGCGGGCGCGGACCCCGTCAGCTACGGCTGGTTGGCTGAGAGGATCACCGAACCAGGCGAGGCGCCCCTACCGGCACGGTTGATGGGTCAAGTGCTCACTCACCTTCGAGACCAAGGTGGA
Organism: Nocardioides salarius; assembly: GCF_016907435.1. Taxonomy (NCBI): domain Bacteria; kingdom Bacillati; phylum Actinomycetota; class Actinomycetes; order Propionibacteriales; family Nocardioidaceae; genus Nocardioides; species Nocardioides salarius. The sequence continues at coordinate 2,395,201 of NZ_JAFBBZ010000001.1, forward strand.
ACCTGGTCCTGGTCCCCCCGCCTCACAGCCTTCGTGGTCGGCGCAGAGACCGGGAAGCCGGGCGTGGGCTATTTCGTGCCCGAACTGGCTGACGCTGCAGCGATCCGCAACCAAACCCATCAACGAGTCGTGTCAGGGGTCTACGACTCCGGAGAGTGAATTGATCCTTGAGGTGCACGACCTTGGTCGCATTGGGTGTGTGCCTCCCCCTCGGTCGCCGCGGCCGGCTGACGACCTTCACAGCGCGGCGAACGTGAGACTACGCTCGAAGAATGACAGAGCCGATCACCCCGAAGCAGTTGTCGGTGGAGCTGGGCGTCAGTGACAGAACCATCCGCCGGTGGCTCCGGGATCAGGGTTGGCAGAGCGTCCCCTACGCCCGCTGGGAACTGACATCGGATCAGGCGACAGAGGTCCGCGCGCACTTCCAGGGCTGACCTCTCAGACGACCTCTCGCACAGCACGACTCGCGACACGATCGCGGCGGGATGCCGTCGTGCCGATGTCCTCCACAGCATCGATCTGCGACTTCTCTCGAGTGTCGGCGGCGGGTGCTTGGCTGGTCTCATGCTCAAGGACGCGGTGGTGGAGGAGATGTCGGAGGAGGCTGTCCTCGACACCGCTGCCGAGCTCGCGACCGCGGCGCAGCGGGCTGAGGTGGGGTTGTTGCGGGTGGCGTACCGGTGGGCGGTGCTGCACGACCCCGCCCGCCCTGGGGTGCTGGATCCCAAGGTGGCGGTGCTGCCGGGGCGGGAGAAGGCGCGCCAGTACGGCGGTGAGGGCACCGCGCCGGTCAGTGAGTTCGCGGCCGCCGAGCTGGGTGTCCGGATCGGGCGCACCACCCACGCGGCGGCGTCCCTGATCGCGGACGCGCAGGACCTGCACCACCGCCACCCCGTGCTGTGGGCACGGGTGGTGGCCGGGGAGGTGCGGTCCTCCTATGCCCGGTTCGTGGTGACCAAGACCCGTGAGCTGACCGCGCTGGAGGCCGCCTGGGTCGATGCCGAGGTCGCGGAGTCCGCGGACGGCCGGATCCCCTGGACCCGGTTCGAGGCGCTGGTGGTCGGCAAGGTCGCGACCGCGGCACCGGAGCTGGCGCGGGAGAAAGAGGAGCGTGCCCGACGGGCGACGTTCGCGAAGATCGTCGGCAAGCCCGAGCACGGGATGGCCTCGTTCCTGATCCGCGCCCCCATCCCGGTCATCACCCAGCTCGACGCGACCATCGGGGCGCTGGCCGAGCGGCTGCGCGGGCAGCTGCCCGATGACCCGCACGCCGCCGACCCGATCCGCCAGCCGGTCGGCGAGGAGCAGCCCGACGAGGCCACCACGGTGGTGTGCGCCGACGAACGGCGGGTGCTGGCGGTGCTGATGCTCGCCAACCCCGACACCCGCCCCGAGGACCTCGACCTGACCGGGCTCACGCCGAGGGTGGAGATGGTGGTCCACCTCGACGGCCACGACACCACCACCGACAGCGGCACCGGTGGCGTCCCGGCGATCGCGAGGGTGGAGGGCCACGGCCCGGTGACCCGGGAGTGGGTCCGCGAGGTCCTGGGCCCGCACGCGAGGTTCACGATCCGCCCGGTCTTCGACCCACTCGGACAAGTACCCGTGGATGCCTACGAGATCCCGGCCCGACATAGACGGGCCGTGCGCGTGATCTCGCCGGCCGACGTCTTCCCCTACTCCTCCTGCACCAGCAACACGATGCAGACAGACCACACCGACCCCTGGGCGCCCGGGGTGGCCGGTGGGTCGAGCGAGGTCGGGAACTACGGACCGATGACCGCCACCCACCACCGGGTCAAGACGTTCGGACACCTGCGGGTCAAGCAACCCTTCCCCGGCATCTTCCTGTGGCGCGACCGCTTCGGTGCCATCTACCTCGTCGACCCCACCGGCACCCGCCGCATCGACCACGCCGCCTGAGCGCGAGTCGGACTATCGTCGGGCGGGGAGGTGGTCATGCTCGCTCGGCTCGTGGTGGTGCTCGCCGCCCTGGCTGTCCTCGTCACGGGGACCGCCTCGCCCGGCTCCGCCCAGGGCTCGGTGGAGGGGCTCGACGCCGTGGTCGAGCAGGAGATGTCGGCCGCCGGCGTCCCCGGGGTCGCGTACGCCGTCGTGACCGAGGGGCAGCCCACCTCGGTCGGCGCCCGCGGGGTCCGCCGCCTCGGCGAGGACGACGAGGTCACCCCCGACACCCCGTTCGTGATCGGCTCGATCTCCAAGAGCTTCACCGCGCTGGCCGTGATGCAGCTGGTCGAGGCGGGCGAGCTCGACCTCGACACCACGCTCGCCGAGACCCTCGACGAGCTCGCCGACCGGCCCGCCGCCGACGTCACCACCCGCCAGCTGCTCAGCCACACCAGCGGCTTCTCGACGCTGCAGGGCAACGCGTCGTACCCCCGTGTCGAGGGCAGCGACGCGCTGGAGCGCCGGGTCGCCCACCTCGCCGACGTGGCTCCCGCCCACGAGCCTGGCGAGCGCTGGGAGTACTCCAACCTCAACTACCAGCTCCTCGGTCGCGTGGTCGAGGTCGTCAGCGGCCAGCCGTACGACGCCTACGTCGCCGCCCACGTCCTGCGCCCGCTCGGCATGACCCACAGCTTCGTCGCCGACGGCCAGGTGCACGACGAGATGGCGACCGGGCACCGGCCGTGGTTCGGCACGAGGCGCGCGCTGGCCCCGGGCCCGACCGAGCGGGTCTCGGCCCCGCAGGGCGGGGTCGTCGCGAGCGCCGCCGACCTGGCGCGCTACCTGCAGACGATGATGAACGGTCGCGACGACGTGCTCAGCGCCGAGGGCAAGGCCCAGATGATGCGGCCCGCCGGGCCGGCCTCGCCCCACTACGGGCTCGGCTGGTTCGTCGACCCCGGCAGCGGGCAGGTGTGGCACGGCGGCACCACCCCGGGCGTCGAGACGCTCGCGACCATGCGGCCCGACCGGGGCACGGGCGCCGTGGTGCTCGCCAACGCCGGCAGCGGGATCGGGTTCGGCGAGACCACCCAGCTGCTCAACGCCGTGACCGCCACGGCCCTGGACCTCGACTACGACGGCGAGGGCTCCCGCTGGTCGCAGAAGGCGCTGTACGTCGCGCTGCTGCTGCTCCCGGTCGGCTACCTGCTCAGCATGCTCTGGGCGTGGCGCCACCGCGGCGCGCTCCGCGCGAAGTCGGGCGTCGCCGGCCGGTTCAGCCTGTGGTTCCCGCTGCTCACCACCACGGCCGCGGCCTGGGTCCTGCTCTTCCTGGTGCCCCGCCTCTTCGGCGCGCCGCTCGCCACGATCCGCCTCTTCCAGCCCGACCTGGGCCTGGTGCTGCTCGCCGGCGCCCTCACCGGCGTCGCCTGGGCCGTCCTGCGGCTCGCCGTCGCCCACACCGGCCGCACGCGTCCGGCCGAGCAGACCTGAGACCCGGCCTCAGCCCACCTCGCCTCAGCCCACCTCGGCGCTCGCCGCGATGCGCTCGATCAGCGTCTCCATCGCGTCGCGGTCGGCCCCGCGCCCGATCATGCCCAGGTAGTACTGCGCCGTCTCGCCGCTGCCCGGCGTCGTCAGCCACCGCTCCAACGAGTGCCGCCGGTAGCCCTCCGAGACGTAGCTGACCTCCAGGCCGTCGTAGGTCTCCTCCACCACCTCGAGGCTCTGCACCTCCGAGGCCGTGGCCAGCGCCGAGCGCCGCGCCACCCGCGCCGCCGGCACGCTCTGGAAGAGGTTCGCCACCTGGCGCACCCGCAGGAAGTAGAGGTTCTCCGCCGCGTCCGGCCCAGGCGGCGGGTACCAGCGCCACTCGCCCCCCGCCGAGTCGCTGCGCACCCAGTCGCGCGGCACCGCCAGCGACACCGTGAACGGCGGCGTGCCCAGCACCACCCGCCGCAGCGCTACGTCACCGGCCAGGGGCGGCTCGTCGCGGTCCTCGCGCACCAGCACCGGCCGGTCCGTCGGGTACGCCGGGTCGACGGCCACCAGCGGCCGCACCTCGCCCAGCGGGGCCGGCGGCTCGTGGTCGGCGCGCGCGACGGCGTACCCCGCCGCCCCGCCCCCCAGGGCGAGCAGCACCACCAGGGCGGTGGCCGACCCGAGTCCGCGCGCGCTCACGTGGCCACGGTAGACCCTCGACGCCGCTTCGTCGGTGCGGCCGCCCCGGCCCTACCGTTGCGCCATGAGCAGCCTGATCATCCGCCACGCGCGCCTGGTCCCGGTGCACGCGGGCGACGAGGTGCCCCACGAGCCGGTCGACGTGCAGGTCACCGACGGCGTCGTCACGGCCGTGGGCGAGAGCCTCGAACGACCCCCCGGCGCACCCGAGGTGCGGGCCGACGGGCGGTGGGTGATCCCCGGCCTGTGGGACCAGCACGTGCACCTGGCGCAGTGGACCCTCTCCTCGGGCCGCCTCGACCTCGCCGGCGCCCGCAGCCCCGAGGCCGCGCTCGCGATGGTCGCCGAGCGGGTCGCGGACTACCCCGACCTCCCCGTCATCGGCTGGGGCCACCGCTCCGCCGGCTGGGACCGCGACGTCACCGTCAGCGAGCTCGACGCCGTCTCCGGCGAGACCCCCGTCGTGCTGATCTCCGGCGACGGCCACCACGCCTGGCTCAACACCGTCGCGCTGCTCTTCCTGGCCATGCCGGTGCGCGACTCCGTGGTCCGCGAGGCCGAGTGGTTCGCCGCCTACCCCCGCCTGGCCAGCCTCGTCGGCAACGACGGCACCTCCCCCGAGGCCTACCGCCGCACCCTCGACCACGCCGCCTCCATGGGCGTGGCCGGCCTCGTCGACTTCGAGTTCAGCGGCGGCGCCGCCGAGTGGGCCGAGCGCTGGGTCGAGGGCTGCGACGTGCTGCGCGTGCGGATGGCGACCTACGCCGAGGGCCTCGAGCCGGTGCTCGCCCACGGCCTGCGCAGCGGCGACCCGCTGCGCCTCGACCTGCTCGGCGCCGGCCCGGTCGACCCGCGCCTGACCATGGGCCCGCTCAAGATCATCAGCGACGGCTCGCTCAACACCCGCACCGCCTGGTGCTGCGAGCCGTACGGCGACGCCCACCGCCTCGAGTACCCCTCCGGCCAGCCCAACCTGTCCGGGGCCGAGCTGCGCGACCTGCTGCGCACCGCCCACACCGCCGGCCTCGAGGTCGCCACGCACGCCATCGGCGACGCCGCGGTCGCCGAGGCGCTGGCGTCGTACGCCGAGACCGGGGCGCGCGGCTCGATCGAGCACGCCCAGATGGTCAACCGCGCCGACGTGCGCGAGATGGCGCGCCTAGGCATCCGCGCCAGCGTGCAGCCGGCTCACCTGCTCGACGACCGCGACCTGACCGAGCGGATCTGGGGCGAGCGCTCCGAGCGCTGCTTCGCCTTCCGCTGGATGCTCGAGGACGGGGTGCGGTTGGCGATGGGCTCCGACGCCCCGGTCTCCCCGCTCGACCCGTGGCTGGCGATGGCCGCCGCGGTGCACCGCAGCGGCGACGAGCGCGAGGCCTGGCACGGCGAGCACGCCCTGACCCCGCAGGAGGTGCTCTCGGCCTCCGTCGACGCCCAGCCCACCGTCGGCGCGGGCAGCCGCGGCGACCTGGTGCTCCTCGACGCCGACCCGCTGCCGCACGGCTCCGCCGAGGAGCAGGCCCGTCAGCTGCGTGACATGCAGGTGGCCGGGACCTGGGTGGCCGGCCGAGAGGTGTTCACCACCTTCGGCTGACGGACCGGGCGGGGGTCAGGCGTTCGGGACGGGCTGCGCCAGCAGGCGCAGCAGCTCGTCGGCGACCGCCTCCTGGCCCGCGGCGAAGGGGTGGAAGGCCAGGGCCCGCTCCGGATCGTTGACCTGGCCGTTGACCCACGGCTCGTCGGCGCAGATGTCGTGGCCGCGGCTCAGCGCGAAGGTGTCGACGTACTCGACCTCGGCGGCCTCGGCGGCGTTCTCGAGGGCGTCGGCGAGGCCGCGGTTGACAGTGCGGGCGAAGGGCAGGTCGCCCTCGGCGAGCGGCAGCAGGTCGGGGCAGGAGCCCTCGGCGGGCACCAGCTGGGGGTAGCCGACCAGCACGACCCGGGCCTGCGGGGCGCGGTCCTGCACGCCGATGAGGGCCGAGGTGACCCGCTCGCTGATCTGGTCGAGGTCGGCGGTCGCGGTGCCGGTCGCGGCGTCGGTGCAGGGGGTGCCGCCGGCCTCCTGCTCGGCCGCGCCGACGCAGCCGGCGGTGAGCTTGCTGAAGAGCCCGAGGTCGTTGCCGCCGATGCCCACGGTGACCAGGTCGGTGTCGCCGTGGAGCGCGTCGAACTGCGCCGGGCGGGTCTCGCCGTCGAAGGTCTGCTGGGCCCCCACCAGCGACACCGTCTGCGCCCCGGCGCAGCTGACGTCGACCAGCTCGGAGCCGAGCTCCTCGGCGACCAGGCTCGGGTAGTTGCCGCTCGAGCGCAGGCACCCGTCGCCCCGGTCGGTCTCGGGCACGAACGGCGCCGAGGTGTAGGAGTCGCCCAGAGCGACGTACGTCGGGTAGTCGCTGTCGCGGGCGCCCTCGCGGCTGCTGCCGCCCCGCTCCTCGGCGGCCGAGGGGGTCGGCGAGGGCGACGAGGTCGACGCGGTGGGCTCCGCGTCGTCGCCGCAGGCCGCCAGCCCGCCCAGGAGCAGGGCGGCGGAGGCGGTCGAGACGGCGGCCCGCAGGGTGCGGGAGCGGCGAGAGGTCATGCGCGCCACCGTACGGCGAGCACCCCCACCCCCCTCAACCCAGCGCGATCACCAGGGCCAGCACCGTGGCCGGGTCCTCGAGGTCGTCGCCGAAGAGCTCGCGCAGCTGGCCCATCCGGTAGCGCACGGTCTGGGGGTGCACGAAGAGCTCCTCGGCGACCGCGTCGCGCCGGCCCTGGTGCAGCAGCCACGCGCGCAGCGTCTCGGTCAGCTTCTCGGCGGTGGCCGGGCGCAGGTCGTCCAGCGGGGCCAGCACCGCCGCGCGCAGGTCGGCGCGGGCGTCGGCGTCGGCGGCCAGCACCAGCTCGGGCAGGTGCGCCTCGGTGTCGGGGCCCAGGCCGAGCGCCTTGGCCCGCCGGGCGCGGTCGAGCGAGGCGCTGGCCTCGAGCCAGGGCCGGGCCGGCCCGGCGACGGCGTCGCGGCCCTCGAGCGTGCGCAGCAGCGCGCCGCGCGCCCGCCCGTGCGCGTCGGGCACCAGCAGCAGCCCGCCCTCCTCGATGTCGGGGGCCTCGGCCACCGCGATCGTCGCCCCCGGCAGCGAGACCAGCACGGGCCGCACCTGCGAGTCGGGCATCAGCACCGCCGTCAGCGTCGTCGGCGGCTCCCACTCGGCGCGGGTGGCGGTCTCGAGCACGGTCTCGGCGGGCGCGCCGGTCAGCAGCTGGCGGGCCAGCCGCTCCAGCAGCCGCTGGCGCACCCGGCCGGTGGTGGCCAGCTCGTCGGCGTGCCCGGCGACGCTGGCCGCCGACAGCTCGTCGATGTAGGCGAAGACCAGCTCGGCGAAGCCGCCCAGCGTCTCGGCGTCCATGCCGGTGCGCACCGCCGTCGTCGACATCTCCCGCCACGAGACCCGCGCCCCGATGCGGTACGCCGACAGCAGCGCGTCGGTGGTGCGCCCGCTGCGCGCCTCGCCCCGGCCCAGCTGGTAGGCGCCCTCCACCGACGGCGCGGTGGGGGTGCGCGGGTCGGCGCCGCGCCGGCCGCCGGCCAGCGACAGGAACCCGCCCAGCGCCAGCTGCACCGCGTTGCGGATGTTCTCGCCCATCGACCCGGTCAGCGCGTCGTCGTACGACGGCACCTCGGCGATGATGGCCGCGACGACCCGGTCGGCCACCGAGGCCAGGTCGGCGCGCATCTCGGTGACCGCCTGCGCGGGCAGCTGGAGGCCGTGCCCGGCGATGTGCGCGGGGAGCCGTCGAGCCATGTTGTTCGCTCCGAACAATAGTGAGGCAGAAGTCTGCATCGTCTGCACAGGACTTTAGCGGCTCGGTCCAGCAGAGTGGAGCCCATGACCAGCACCGCCTTCCGTGCACCCGCCACCACGGCCCGTCCGTCGTGGTCGGCCGCCCTGCGCCGGCAGGCCCGGCGCGTGGCGGAGGCCGCCGTCACCCCGCTCGAGGTCGACGACGTCCTCGACGTCTTCCACCCGCTGCGCCGCGGCGCCCCGCTGCGCGGGCGGATCGTGGCGGTGCGCCCCGAGACCGACGACGCGGCCACGATCGAGATCAAGCCGGGTGCCGACTGGGCCGGGCACGTGCCGGGGCAGTACCTGCGCATCGGCATCGACGTCGACGGGGTGCGCCACTGGCGCGCCTACTCCCTGACCCACGGCCCGCGCCGCGACGGGCTGATCTCGATCACCGTCAAGGCCGTGCCCGACGGCAGGGTCAGCGACTTCCTCGTGCACCGCGCGACCGCGGGCACGATGGTCCACCTCGAGCAGGCGGCCGGCGAGTTCGTGCTGCCCGAGACCGTGGTCGGCCAGCCCACCAAGCTGCTCTTCGTCACCGCCGGCTCCGGCATCACCCCGGTCATCGGGATGCTGCGCAACCTCTTCCCGGCCACCGACACCGGCGTGCTGCGCCTGCGTCGCAGCGACGACCTCGACATCGTGGTCGTCCACGTCGCGCCGACCGAGCCCAGCTCGATCTTCCGCGACGACCTGGTCGCCCTCGACGAGGCCGGCGCGATCCGCCTGGTCGCCCGCTACGACGACACCCACGGGGTGCTCGACGTCGCCGACCTCGACGAGCTCGTGCCCGACCTCGCCGAGCGCCGCACCTTCGCGTGCGGCCCGTCGGGGCTGCTCGACGCCCTCGAGGAGCACCACCGCACCGCCGGTGTCGACCTCTTCGTCGAGCAGTTCCGCACCGCCCGCGTCGCGCCCGGCGAGGGTGGCGCGGTCACCTTCGAGCAGGGCGGCACGGTCGTCGAGGCCGACGGCGCCACCCCCATCCTCGACGCGGCCGAGGAGGCCGGCGTCCTGATGCCCAGCGGTTGCCGGATGGGCATCTGCATGGGCTGCGTGCTGCCGCTGAAGGAGGGCTCGGTGCGCGACCTGCGCAACGGCGAGGTCACCACCGCCGTGCCCGGCGAGACCGACCCGCGAGGCGTCCTCGTCCAGACCTGCGTGAGCGCCGCCGCCGGCGCCTGCGCCATCGACCACTGACCCCGATCGACCACCGACCCCCGATCGACTCGAGGAGATCCCCATGACTGCCATCACCCGCAAGCCCGAGAACCCCATCGCCCACCTCAGCGACGCCGACATCGAGGAGATCGGGGCACGCCTCGACGCGATCCGCCAGGAGGTCGTCGACACCCGCGGCGCCGACGACGCGGCGTACATCCGCAAGGTCATCGACGTGCAGCGCAAGCTCGAGCTGGGCTCGCGCGCGGTGCTGCTGGCCAGCGTCTTCCCGCCGGCCTGGGTGCTGGGCACCCTCGGACTGAGCGTGGCCAAGATCCTCGACAACATGGAGATCGGCCACAACATCATGCACGGCCAGTGGGACTGGATGCGCGACCCGAAGATCCACTCGAGCACCTGGGAGTGGGACAACGCCACCCCGAGCGAGGCGTGGAAGCACAGCCACAACGAGGTGCACCACACGTACACGAACATCGTGGGCAAGGACAACGACCTCGGCTACGGCATCATGCGCGTCGACGAGGACCAGCGCTGGGTGCCGATGTACCTCGCCCAGCCGCTGTGGAACTTCATCAACGCCTGCTTCTTCGAGTACGGCATCGCCGCCTACGACCTCGAGCTCGGCAAGAACCTGCGCACCCCCAAGCACAAGCGCTCCGAGGTCTTCAAGGCCAACGTCAAGGGCACCCTGGGCAAGATCCGCAAGCAGGCGACCAAGGACTACGTCGTGCACCCGGCGCTGTCGATCCCGACCGGCTCCTTCCTGCCGACCCTGGCCGCCAACGCCACCGCCAACCTGGTGCGCAACCTGTGGACGCACTCGGTGATCATGTGCGGCCACTTCCCCGAGGGCGTGGAGACCTTCGAGAAGAAGGAGATCCCGGTCAAGGAGACCCGGGGCCAGTGGTACGTGCGCCAGATGCTCGGCTCGGCCAACATCTCCGGCTCCAAGGCGATGCACCTGATGACCGGCAACCTCTCGCACCAGATCGAGCACCACCTCTTCCCCGACCTGCCCTCCAACCGGTACGCCGAGGTCGCGGTGAAGGTGAAGGCGCTCTTCGACGAGTACGGCCTGAACTACCACGAGGCCTCGCTGCCGGCGCAGGTCTACTCGGCCTGGCACAAGGTCGTGCGGCTCTCGCTGCCCAACGGCTGGATGGCCACCACCAACGCCAAGAACCTGCCCAGCCAGCTCAAGCTGCTCTACGGCATGACCACCAAGGGTCCCAAGGTGCGCCGCGCCGCGCAGGCCCGGCTGCAGCAGCAGGCGCGCAAGCTCGCCACCGCCGCCTGATCAGGCGCGCCCGACCGGCTTGCGCAGCCGGTAGGTGCCCTGGCGGACCTCGTAGCCCAGGGCGGCGTTGACGGCGCGGATGCCGCGGTTGTGCTCCTCGTTCTGGGTCGACGCCACCTTGGCGCCGGCCGTGGCGGCACGGCGGTGCAGCTGCATCTTCACCGTCAGTGCCAGCCCGTGGCCGCGGTGCGCCGGGTCGACGCCGGTGTAGGCCACGAAGAGCTCGGTGCCGACCACGACGCCGTGGGTGATCGCGGCGGGGCGTCCCTCGACGCGGGCCAGCACGCCCACCGGGCGGGCGCCCCGGCTCGAGGAGCGCAGCGACCCGGCGGTGACGTAGCGACCGCCGTGCACCGCCTCGGGGTTGGTCTGGCTGGCGCGCAGCATCGCGTCGAGGGCGGGCTGGTCACGCACCCGCAGGTCGTCGCAGGCCACCAGCTCGACGCCGGCCGGCAGCAGCGGCTCGGGCAGGTCGACCAGCGCCAGCGCCGACTCGATCGAGAGCTCCTCCACCTCGTAGCCCCAGTGCCGTGCCACCGCGAGGCTGCGCGGCTCGTCGTCGAAGACCCTCGTGGTCAGCAGCGTGGTGCCCGTGGGGGTGCGTGCGGCGAGTGCCCGGTGCAGCGCCGAGCCGACGCCGCACCCCTCGGCCTCGGCGCTCACCGTGATCCACTCGACCGCCCAGCCCGGCGGCAGGTGCGCGGCACGCGTGACCCAGCCGTAGCCGATCGTGGTGCCGTCGCCGCGCACCGCGCGCAGCGCCACCAGCCCGGGCCAGGTCTCGGGCACCATCAGCTGCCAGCCGGCGTCGGTCTCGCTCAGGTGCCGGTTGCGCCGCACGCCCAGCGCGACCAGCGCGTCGTACTGCTCGGAGGTGGCCTGCTCGACCCGCATCCTCCGAGCATGGCACTACGCGGGGGTGCTGGCGAGAGCCTCGTCGCGGCCGCTGCCGGCCTCGGTCGCGGCGCGCAGGCGGCGCTGCTGGGTGGCCATCAGGAGCGTGGCCAGCAGTGTCGTGGTGACGGTGACCGAGAAGGCGGCCGTCGAGCCGTGCGCGTCGGCGAGCCGGCCCGCGACCGAGGAGCCCAGGGCGTAGCCGATGCCGGTGGCGCTGGCCAGGGTGGTCATCGCCGCGCCCACGCGCGGTCGCGGCACCACGCGCTCGGCGAGCGAGAAGACCGCGATCATGTAGGGCGCGACCGCGCAGCCCAGCACCAGCACCACCGCGGTGGCGCCCAGCAGGCCCTCGACCAGCAGCAGCGGCCAGCTCAGCGCGGCCAGGGCCAGCGCGGCGACCAGGGCGCGGCGCTCGTGGCCGATCCGCTCGGGCAGGTACGCCGTCGCGATGCCGGCCACCGCGCTGCCGACGCCCAGCGTGGCGTGCACCAGGCCGGCGACCCCCGGCTGCCCGGCCTCGGTGGCCAGCACCGTGGCGCCGGTCTGGGTGGCGCCGAAGAGCACCCCGACGAGCAGCTGCGCGGCGGCGAGCACGACGAACACGACGCTGACCAGGCGCCCGGGGTGGACGGTCGCGTCGGGGCGGGGGACCAGCCGGGCGGAGGGGTCGAGGGCGAAGGCGCTGCCGAAGACGGCCAGCAGCACCGCGGCCGTGACCAGACCACCGCTGGGGGAGACGAGCACCGCGGCGAGGCCGATCAGGGCGGGGCCGAGCGCGAAGGAGGCCTCGTCGGCCGCGCCCTCGTAGGAGAACGCGGCGTCGACCAGGCGGCGCTGCTGCGGGCCGGTGCCGCTGGTCAGCGGCCGCCAGCGCACCCGCGCCAGCGGTCCGACCTGGGGCATCGCGAGGCCGGTGGCCGCGGCGACCGCGACGACGGTCGCGTCACCGGCGTCGCCGCCGACTGTCGCCACGAGGAGCAGCAGGCCGGTCGCGCCGAGCAGCGACTGCACGAGCACGACCGGGCGCTGGCCGATCCGGTCGGCCAGCGAGCCGGCGGCCGGGGCGCCCAGGGCGTTGGCCACGGCCAGTGCGCCGGCCGAGAGGCCGCCGAGGCCGTAGCTGCCCGACGCCGTCGAGACGAGCAGGAGGGTGCCGAGCTGGCTCATCGCCAGCGGCAGGCGGCCCAGGAACGCCACCAGGACGTAGGTGGGGCCGGCGAGGGCGATCAGTCGCCGGTAGGAGGACAGGGGGCTCACGGGTGGTGCCTTTCGGGTGCGTCACAGCGACGCGCCGAACCCACCTCCAAGCGCGCGTTGAACCCTCTGCGTCCCCGATGCTAGTGCGCCGCGGCGAGGGCCCGGGAATCCGTGCCCGCGCTCAGCGGGGCGGGGCGGTGGAGCCGCGCACCACCAGGCTCAGCGGCAGCAGCACCGAGCGGGCCGGGCGGTCGGGCTCGGCGATGGCGTCGAGCAGCAGCCGCGCCGCCTCGGCGCCGATCTGCTGGTGGGGGATGGCCACCGTGGTCAGCGGCGGGCGCAGCTTGTCGAGGAAGGGCATGTCGTTGAAGCCGACCACGGAGACGTCGTCGGGGCAGGAGATGCCGCGCTCGGCGAAGACGTCGTAGCAGCCCAGGGCGATCAGGTCGTTGCCCGCGACCACGGCGGTCGGGCGCTGGCCGGCGTCGAGCAGGCCGCGCAGCGCCTCGGCGCCCGCGTCCTCGGTCCACTGCGAGCACTCCACGACCAGGGCGGGGTCGACGTCGAGGGACAGGTCGTGCACGGCGCTGCGGAACGCCCGGGCGCGCGTCACGCCCGTGGAGGTCGAGGTGGGCCCGGCCAGGTGGGCGATGCGCCGGTGGCCCAGCGAGGCGAGGTGCTCGACGGCGAGGGCGATGCCGGCGGCGTCGTCGGGGGTGATCGAGGGGACGTCGATGCCGCCGGGGCGCCGGTTGACCATCACCATCTGCACCCGCTCGCGCGCCAGCTGCTCGAGCAGCGGGTGCTCGACCAGGGCGGTGGCGACGATCAGCCCCTCCACCTGTCGCGAGCGCAGCGACTCGATGAGGGTGCGCTCGCGGCCCGGGTCGTTGTCGGTGTTGACGATGAGCCCGCCGTAGCCCGCCGGCTCGAGGACCTCCTCGATGCCCCGCACGATCGGGGGGAACAACGGGTTGGTGAGGTCGGGGATGACCAGGCCGATCGTGCCCGACTTGGCGGTCTTGAGGCCGCGGGCGATCGGGTTGGGCCGGTAGCCCAGGCTCTCGGCCACCTTGATCACCCGCTTGGCGGTCTCGGCGTTGACCAGGCCACGGGTGCCGGGGTTGAGGGCGCGGGAGGCGGTGGCCGCGTGGACCCCCGCGGCCTCGGCCACGTCGCGGAGCGTCGGGGTCTGCACGGTGCTCATCCTAGGGACGTCGGGGCCGCGGGGCGCTGCCAGCGCGCGCGGGCCCAGGCCGCGGCGAGCCCGAGCGGCAGCGCCAGCACCGCGAGGGCGGCGTACACGGCCGTGTAGTCGCCGGCCGCCGCGGGCCCGGCGACGGCCACCGCGCAGACCGCGCTGCCCACGAAGAGCGACCCGGCGAAGAACGAGACCATCACCGCGCGGGCGCCCGGGAGCACCTCGGTGGCCCAGGTCTGCAGCGAGGAGTGCATCGAGGTCCAGGCCACCCCGACCAGCACCACCGCGACCCCGCCCATCACCGGCTGCTGGCTGATGGCCATCAGGACGCAGGCCACGGCGCCGGCGACAGCGCCGCCGCCGATCAGCCGGCTGGGGTGCCAGGTCTGGGAGAGGCGGCCGACCGCCCACGAGCTGATCAGCACCGAGACGCCGTAGATGCCGGTGACCGCGCCGGCGAGGGCGGCCGAGGCCCCCACGCTCTCGATCGCCGGGGGCAGGAACGTCAGCGCGCCGAGCAGCACCGCGCCCTCGGTGAAGGCGAAGCAGAGCACGAGCAGCCCGATGCGGGAGCGGCCGATGAGCGCCAGCGACTGCAGCGGCGAGGGCGCGCGCTGCTCCTGCACCGGCTCGGGGAGGCGGTGCAGCGCCCAGGCCAGGGCCAGCGAGGCCACGCCGGTGATCACGAACGTCACGCGCCAGCTCGCCACGTCGGCCAGCGCCCCGGCGCCCACCGAGGCCAGCGCGGTGCCGAGCGCGACCCCGACCATCAGCCGGGCGATGTCGCGCTGCCGCACGGCCGCCGGCACCGTGTCGCCCAGGTAGATCAGCGTGGCGGGGTAGGCGGCGCCGAAGAAGCCACCGGCCAGGCCCCGGGCCGCGCCCAGGGCCGCCGGCGAGCCGGTGAGGGCCGAGGCGATCGTGCACACCCCGGCCAGCAGCAGGGTCAGCCGCATCGTCCGGACCCGCCCCAGCCGGTCGGACACCACGCCCCAGAAGGGCTGGGAGAGCCCGTAGACGAGGAAGTAGACCCCGGCGGCCTGCACCACCGACGAGAGCGGGGCACCCATGTCGGCGGCGATCGCCACCAGCAGCGGCGGCATCGCGAAGCGGTCGAGGGTGCTGACGAAGGCGGTGGTCTGCAGCAGCCGGATGGGCGAGGCCGGGCCGGGTGGCGCCGCCGCCTCAGCGCGGGTGGACAAGCCCGGAGTCCTCGTCGAGGGCGGCGTCGAGCACGTCGCCGCCGCCGGGGGCGGGCACCGGCTGGTAGGTCGTGCGCAGCCGCACCAGCGTCTCGAGCGCGGGCCGGTCGACCGCGCCGTCGGGCACCAGGCCCTCGGTGGCGCTGCGCATCCGGGCGACGTAGCGGGCGGCGAGGTCGGGGGTGAGGTCCAGGCGCGCGGCCGCGGCGGCGGCTGCCTCGGCGTCGAGCCGCCCCTCGAGCACGTCGCGCCCGGTGGCCAGCAACGCCGCCACCAGTGCCTCGGCCTCGGGCAGGTGGCGCTCGCCGGCGACGGCCACGACGGTGCCCAGGTAGGCGCCCAGGCGCTCGACCCCGGCCAGCCGCACGCAGCCGGCGGCCTCGGCGACCAGCTCGTTGCCGGCGTTGAGCATGGTCACGTCGCAGTCGCCGGCGAGCAGCGCCTCGAGGCGCCGCGGGGTGGAGCCGAGCGTGAGCAGCTCGTAGTCGTCGCGGGAGGTGCCCAGGGCGTCGGCGAGGGCGTAGAGGGCGAAGGCGAAGCCGGAGGTGGGCACGTCGACCCCCACGCGGGCGCCGGCCAGGTCGTCGCGGCCCAGGCCCGGGCGGGCGTAGAGCCCCAGGCCCATGCCGCGGTCGACGGCGCCCACGATGCGCACGTCGGCGAGCGCGCCGAGGGGGTTGGCGGGGCTGAAGCGGTAGGCCATCACGTTGTCGGGGCTGGTCAGCGCCACGTGCAGCTCGTCGTCGAGCAGCGAGCGGAACTGGCCGGGCGAGGAGGAGACGGGCACCTCCTCCACGTCGAGCCCGTGCTCGCGCAGCTGCCCGGTGGAGGCGGCGAGGTCGAGGAGGACGGAGGGGGTGAAGGAGCCGACGACGGTGACAGTCACCTGAGAACCGTACCGGATTGTGCAGTCGATTGCAGCCCGAGTTGCACGGGACTGGTGGCGCTTGACATCCGGCTGATGCCTAGGTCAGGCTGCAGTCGATTGCAGAACCCACGGCGGGGCGTTCCCGCCAGGGGTGGGACAGGAGTGCACATGGATGAGCGGGTCGCGTCGGCGATCTCCCACTGGGGGCCCCGGTTCACCGCCAACGGCGTGACCGCGGGCGACTTCGCGCGGGTCACCAGCGGTGTCGAGAGCTGGGAGCAGTGGTGCTCGGCGTGGACCGAGAAGGGCGCCGAGCACGAGGCCCTGGGCCGCGCCGCGCTCGACGAGGGGCGGCACCGCTCGGCCGGCGAGCACCTCGCGCAGGCGTCGGTCTACCACCACTTCGCGAAGTTCGTCTTCGTCGACGACCTCGAGCAGATGCGCGCCGCGCACCGCCGGGCCGTGGACTGCCTCACCGACGCCCTGCCCCACCTCGACCCTCCGGGCCGACGGGTCGAGGTCCCCTTCGAGGACACCCGGCTCGTGGGCGTGCTGCGCCTGCCCCACGGCGACGGCCCGCACCCCGTCGTCGTGATACTGCCCGGCCTGGACTCGACCAAGGAGGAGCTGCGCACCACCGAGCAGGGCTTCCTCGACCGTGGCCTGGCCACGCTCGCCGTCGACGGCCCCGGCCAGGGGGAGGCGGAGTACGACCTGCCGATCCGTGGCGACTGGTCGCCGGTCGCCGAGGCGCTGTGGACCGCGCTGGGCGACCTGCCCGAGATCGACCGCGGCCGGCTGGGCGTGTGGGGCGTGAGCCTGGGCGGCTACTACGCCCCCCGCGTCGCCGCTGCGCTGGGCGAGCGGGCCGCGGCCTGCGTCTCCCTCGCCGGTCCCTTCAACTTCGGCGAGTGCTGGGACGGGCTGCCGCAGCTGACCCGCGACACCTTCCGGGTGCGCGCCGGCGTGGCCACGGACGACGAGGCCCGCCAGGTCGCCCTGGGCCTGGGCATGGAGCCGGTGGCCGCGGACGTGGTGGCCCCCCTCCTCATCGTCTTCGGGCGCCAGGACCGGCTGATCCCCTGGCAGCACGCCGTGCGGCTGCGCGACGCCGTCTCCGGGCCGGTCGAGCTGCTGATGCTCGAGCAGGGCAACCACGGGTGCGCCGACCTGGCGCCCTGGCACCGCCCCCGCACCGCCGACTGGCTGGCCGCCCGGCTGACCGGCGCTCCCGCCCCCACCATCTCCACCGACGACACCACCGACATCTCCACCGACCCCCTCACCACGAAGGCAGGCTGACCATGGACACCACCGACGCACCCACCCCCGGCACCTTGCGGATCGGCTGGATCGGAGCCGGCCGGATGGGCGCTGCCATGGCCACCCGCCTGGCCCGGGCCGGCGAGGACGTCACCGTCTGGAACCGCACCCGCTCCAAGGCCGAGGCGCTGACCGACGTCGGCTGCTCGGTCGCCGACACCATCGCCGACCTGCGCGGCCACGACGTCGTCTTCACGATGGTCTCCACGCCCGCCGACCTCGAGCAGGTGCTCGTCGGCGAGGGCGGACTGCTGGCCGACCCCGACCACGTGCCCTCGGTGGTCGTCGACTGCTCGACGGTCTCGACGGAGTCGTCGGCGGCGATGCGCGAGGCCTGCACCGAGCGCGGCGTGGACTTCCTCGCCTCGCCCGTCAGCGGCAACGGCAAGGTCGTCACCTCCGGTGGGCTCAGCCTGGTCGTCTCCGGACCCGAGGAGACCTACCTGCGCGTCGCGCCGCTGCTCGAGCACCTGGGCAAGGGAGCGACGTACGTCGGCGAGGGCGACGTGGCCCGGCTGGCCAAGATCTGCCACAACCTGATGCTCGGCGTGGTCACCCAGTGCCTGGCCGAGATCACGGTGCTGGCCGAGAAGGGCGGGATGCCGCGCGCGGCCTTCCTGGAGTTCCTCAACAACTCGGTGATGGGCTCGGTCTTCACCCGCTACAAGTCCCCGGCCTTCGTCAACCTCGACTACACCCCGACCTTCACGCCGGTGCTGCTGCGCAAGGACTTCGACCTCGGCTTCGCCGCGGCCCACGACCTCGACGTGCCGATGCCGGTGGCCGCGGCCACCGCGGCGGCCGTGCAGGCCAGCGTCAGCAGCGGGCGGCTCTCCGAGGACTTCGCGATCCTGCTCGACCTGCAGGCCGCCGCGTCGGGGATCAGCCTCAAGCCCGAGGACGTCGTCGTCGACGACGGCCTGGGCGGGTGAGCCCGGTGGCGGGTCGACCGCTGCCGGCGCCCGGTCACATGGGCGTCGACTACGAGCGGCGCGTGGACTTCGACCGGCTGCGCGACTACCGCCTGGGCCGGGCCAAGGCGGCGCTCGAGAGCAGCGAGTGCGGGGCGTTCCTGCTCTTCGACTTCTACAACATCCGCTACACCACGCAGACGTGGATCGGCGGTGCGCTGGGCGACAAGATGATCCGCTACGCGCTCCTGGCCCGCGACAAGGAGCCGGTGCTGTGGGACTTCGGCTCCGCGGTCAAGCACCACCAGCAGCACTCGCGCTGGGTGCCGAAGGAGAACTACCGCGCCGGCTTCCTGGGCTTCCGCGGCGCGGTGGCCCCGTCGGTCGGGCTGATGCAGAGCGCGGTCTCCGAGATCAAGTCGCTGCTGGTCGAGGCGGGGGTGGCCGACCTGCCGGTCGGCATGGACATCGTCGAGCCCCCGTTCCTCTTCGAGATGGAGCGCCAGGGCCTGCGCGTCGTCGACGCCCAGCAGCTGATGCTCGACGCGCGGTGCATCAAGTCGCACGACGAGATCGTCCTGCTCAACCAGGCGGCGGCGATGGTCGACGGCGTCTACCAGGACATCACCGAGGCGCTCAAGCCCGGCGTGCGCGAGAACGAGATCGTGGCGCTGGCCAACAAGCGGCTCTACGAGATGGGCTCCGACCAGGTCGAGGCCGTCAACGCGATCTCGGGCGAGCGCTGCAACCCGCACCCGCACAACTTCACCGACCGGCTGATCCGCCCGGGCGACCAGGCGTTCTTCGACATCATCCACTCCTTCAACGGCTACCGGACCTGCTACTACCGCACGTTCGCCGTCGGCAGCTCGACCCCGTCCCAGCGCGACGCCTACACCCAGGCGCGCGAGTGGATGGACCGCGGCATCGACGGCATCAAGGCCGGGGTCGGCACCGACGAGGTCGCCGCGCTGCTGCCGAAGGCCGAGGAGTTCGGCTTCGACAGCGAGATGGAGGCCTTCGGGCTGCAGTTCGCCCACGGCCTGGGCCTGGGGCTGCACGAGCGCCCGATCATCTCCCGCCTCAACTCCATGAAGGAGCCGGTCGAGCTGCAGGTGGGGATGGTCTTCGCGCTGGAGACCTACTGCCCGGCCTCCGACGGCTACTCCGCGGCCCGCATCGAGGAGGAGATCGTCATCACCGAGGACGGCCCCCAGGTGCTCACGCTCTTCCCGGCCGACGAGCTCTTCGTCACCAACCCCTACTGATCCCCAGCCGACCCACCGCGCGAAAGGTCTCGCCATGAGCGACCTCACCCTCGACCAGATCACCGACCTGCCGCTCGACCTGTGCGTCGGCGGCAAGGTCGTGCCGGCCTCCGACGGAGGCCGGTTCGACGTGCTCGACCCCGCCACCGGCCGGGTGCTGGCCAGCGTGGCCGACGGCACCGTCGACGACGCGATGGCGGCGGTCGACGCCGCCGCCGCTGCTGCCGACGCGTGGGCCGCGGCGCCCCCGCGCGAGCGCTCCGAGGTGCTGCGACGCGCCTTCGAGCTGATGCGCGAGCGCGGCGAGGAGCTCGCCTTCCTGATCTCCCTCGAGAACGGCAAGGCACTCACCGACGCCCGCGGCGAGGTGGCCTACGCCGCCGAGTTCTTCCGCTGGTACGCCGAGGAGGCCGTGCGCGCGGGCGGCGAGGTCACCACCGCCCCCTCGGGGGCCAACAAGATCCTGGTGCTGCGCCAGCCGGTCGGGGTCTGCGTGCTGGTCACGCCCTGGAACTTCCCGGCCGCCATGGCCACCCGCAAGATCGGCCCGGCCCTGGCCGCCGGCTGCACGGTGGTGCTCAAGCCGGCCAGCGACACCCCGCTGACGGCGCTGCTGATGGCCCGCATCCTCGAGGACGCCGGCGTGCCGCCGGGCGTGGTCAACGTGCTGCCCGCGCGCCGCTCCGGGGCCGTGGTCTCGGCCATGCTGCACGACCCGCGGGTGCGCAAGCTGTCCTTCACCGGCTCCACCGAGGTGGGCCGGGTGCTGCTGCGCGAGGCCGCCGACCAGGTCGTGAACTGCTCGATGGAGCTGGGCGGCAACGCGCCCTTCCTGGTCCTCGACGACGCCGACCTCGACGCCGCGGTCGACGGGGCGATGATCGCCAAGATGCGCAACGGCGGCGAGGCCTGCACGGCCGCCAACCGGTTCTACGTGCACGCCGACGTCGCCGACGAGTTCAGCCGCCGCCTCGCGGAGCGGATGGCGGCGCTGCGGGTCGGGCCGGGCACCCACGACGACACCGAGGTCGGCCCCCTGGTCAACGAGGAGTCGGCTGCCAAGGTCGCCGAGCTGGTCGACGGCGCGGTCGCCGACGGCGCCCGGGTGGTCACCGGCGGCAGCCGCCCCGACCGCGAGGGCTTCTACTACGAGCCGACCGTGCTGCTCGACGTGCCGCGCACCTCGGGCATCCTCGGCGAGGAGATCTTCGGCCCGGTGGCCCCGGTGGTGACCTTCACCGACGAGGACGAGGCCGTCGCGATGGCCAACGACACCGAGTACGGCCTGGTGTCCTACGTCTACACCCGCGACCTGGCCCGCGGACTGCGGGTCAGCGAGCGCCTCGACTCCGGCATGGTCGGGCTCAACCGCGGCGTGGTCTCCGACCCGGCCGCCCCCTTCGGCGGCACCAAGCAGTCGGGCGTGGGCCGCGAGGGCGGCCACGAGGGGATGCTCGACTACCTCGAGTCCAAGTACGTCGCCGTCACCTGGTGACCCCGGCCGCTCCACCCCCCGGGATGGGCCGCATCAGGCGATGCGGCCCATCCCGCGTGGGAAGGAGTGCAGCCGGGCGCAGCCGCCGTCGGTGACCTGGAGCAGCTCGCCGGTCTGCACGCCGGCCGTGCCGTCGGGCGTGGTGACGTTGGGCTGGACGACCACGGTCATCCCCGCCTCGAAGGTCGTGGTGGGCAGCGGCTCCAGGGTGCGGCTGCGCGAGCCGAAGACCGGCGGCAGGTAGCCGCCGCCCAGCCCGTGCACCAGGTCGTCGACCGTGGTGAAGCCGGCCTCCTCGATCACCGAGGCCGCCTCGACGACCTCGGCGGGCGCCACGCCCGGGGCCAGCACGGCCTCGACGCGGGCCAGCGCCTCGTCGGCGACGGCGTGCAGCTCGGCGTACTGCGCCGTGGGCTCCGCGCCGACCGTGAAGGTGCGCAGCAGCTGGCCGGGGTAGTCGACGCCCCAGCTCGTGCTCAGCTCGCAGGAGACCACGTCGCCGGCGTGCAGCCGGCGGGCGCTGGGCCACTGCGAGGGAACGCACTGGGCGGGCTCGGCCATCGAGGTGATCGAGAAGTAGTGGATGTAGCTGGTGCCGCCCAGCGGCAGGTAGGCGCCCTCGACCAGGGCGCCGAGCTCGTGCTCGGTGCTGCCGGGGCGGGCCCCGTCGCGCATCGCGGCGCAGGACAGGTCGGTCAGCTCGGCGGCGCGGCGCAGCCAGGCCAGCTCCTCGGGCGACTTGCGCAGGCGCAGCCGGGTGTAGGCGCCGGAGAGGTCGAGCACCCGGTCGGCGGCCCCGCGCAGGGTGTCGTGGCCGATCATCGGCAGGGCGCCGACGACCCCGACCCCGCCGCCCAGCGCGCCGCGGCGCGCCAGCTCCTGGAGCATCGTCTCGTGGGTGCGCGAGCCCGCCCAGCGCACGTCGGCGTCGGCGGCGACGCGGCGGGCCTGGGGGACGTGGTTGTAGAAGTTGACCAGCAGCGTGTCGGGCACGCCGGTGGACCCGTGGCTGTGCACGACCAGCGCCTCGCGGGTCACCGGCCAGCCGGTGAGCCACTGCACGGCGCTGCCCGAGCGGTTGGCGCCGTGCAGGACCACGTGGGTGAGGCCGTGCGCCTCGAGCACCTCGTCGAGCGCCCTGCGGCGCCGCGCCATCTCGTCGGGGCTGAACAGCGGCGGCAGCGCCGCCTCGCGGTCGGCCGTCATCAGTCGGAGCCCATCAGTCGGAGCTGCGCAGGATCCAGGGCGCCAGGCGCGCCTCGACCTTCTTCAGCAGGGTGTAGAGCAGGAAGCCGGTGGCCATCAGCACGACGACCGGCACCAGCGCCTCGGCCATGTTGAAGCGCCGGGAGTTGACCAGGATCAGGAACCCCAGGCCGGTGACGGCGGTGGAGAACTCGGCGACCACGACGGCGATGAGCGAGCGGCCCACGGCCAGGCGGACCCCGGTGACGATGAAGGGCAGGGCGCCGGGCACGAGGATGTCGCGCCAGGTCTGCAGCTCGGAGGAGCAGAACGACGCGGCCAGCTCGTCGAGGTCGCGCGGCACGCCGCGCACTCCGGCCGCGGTGTTGATGGCCACGGGGAAGAACGCGAACATCGCCACGATCACGACCTTGGCCTGGAAGCCGAAGCCCAGCGCCACGATGAGGATCGGGATGACGGCGACCAGGGGGGTCGCGAAGAGGGCCGAGATGTAGGGGTCGAGCATCACGTCGACGGTGCGGAAGCGGCCCACCAGGATCCCGATGAGCAGGCCGACGGCGGTGCCGGCGGCCATGCCGGCCGCGAAGACCAGGGCGCTCTCGCGCGCCGCGGTGAACAGGGAGCCGTCGGCGAGCATGCCCTCGGCGGCCTGCGCGACCTCGATGGGTCCCACGATCAGGGGGCTCTCGGCCACCATCGAGTAGAGCTGCCAGACCACGGGGATCAGCAGCAGTCCGCTCCACCAGCACAGGCGCTCCTTCGTGGCGGCGGACATGCCGGCGCGCCGGGGGCGCGGGGTGACGGTGCGGGGCGTGCCGATGGCGTCGCTGACCTGGGTCATGACACTCCTTGCCAGGGTGAGAGTCGTCGCTGGGCGATCTTGAGGAGGCTGGCCACACCGGCGCCCGCGGCGGCGAGCACCAGCACCGGGCCCAGCGCACCGGCGATGTCGAAGCGGTTGGAGTAGAGGATGATCAGGTAGCCGAAGCCGCTGGCCCCGGCGTAGAAGTCGGCGAGCACCGCCCCGACGAGGGCGTGGATCAGTCCGATCCGCAGGCCGGTCATGGTCGCGGGCAGCGAGCCCGGCACCAGCACGTCGCGCCAGACCGTCCACTCCTTCGCGCAGAACGAGTGCGACAGCTCGACCAGGTCGCGGTCGACGGTGCGCACCCCCGCGGAGGTGTTGATGATGATCGGCAGCACCGTGAAGAGGAAGACGATGAAGATCTTCGAGGTGTAGTTGAAGCCGACGATCACCAGGATGAAGGGGATCAGCGCCACCAGCGGCGTGGTGTAGAAGATGTTGATCGGCGCCTCGGTGAGCCAGTAGAGCATCCGCACCCGGCCGATGAGCAGGCCGAACGGCACGCCCACGGCGACGCCGAGGCCGGCACCGACCGCCACGACGTACGCCGTGGGGGCCAGGTAGGTGGTGAACTCGCCGCTGGCGATCGACTCGCCCAGCCGGGAGGCGATCTCGTGGGGCGGGGCGAGGAAGAGCCCGCCCATCGTCAGGGCCACGAGGTACCAGGCGGCCAGGACGAACAGCGCGAAGCCGACCCTCAGCTGCAGGACCCGGCTGCGGGAGAGGCCGCGGTCACTCACCGCTCACACCGTTGAGCAGCTCGGGGCTGAGCTCGGTGCTCAGGGGCTCCTGGCGCAGCAGCGACCACATCTCGGCGCGCAGCCGCGCGAAGCGGGGGTCGGTGCGGATCGCGGTGGGGGTGCGGGGGCGCTCGAAGGGGATGGTGATGTCCTCGACGATGCGACCGGGGTTGGACTGCATGACGATGACCCGGTCGGAGAGCACGATGGCCTCGTCGATCGAGTGGGTCACGAAGATGACGGTGCGCTTGTCGTTGCTCCAGATGCGCAGCAGCTCGTCCTGCATCAGCTCGCGGGTCTGGGCGTCGAGGGCGCCGAAGGGCTCGTCCATCAGCAGGGTGCCGGGCTTGATGGCCAGCGCGCGGGCCAGGCCCACGCGCTGCTGCATGCCGCCGGAGAGCTGGTAGGGGTACTTCTTCTCGCGGCCCTCGAGGCCGACCATGGCGATGTAGGGCTGCGCGGCGGCGCGGGACTCGGCCTTGCTCTTGCCGCGCAGGCGCAGGCCGTAGGCGACGTTGTCCTCGACGGTGCGCCAGGGCAGCAGCCGGAAGTTCTGGAAGACCAGGGTGGTGTCGGGGCGGGGCCGCTCGACCTCGTCGCCGTCGACCAGCACCGAGCCCGAGGTGCGCTCCTCGATGCCGGCGACGATGCGCAGCAGGGTCGTCTTGCCGCAGCCGCTGGGGCCGAGGATCGACACGAACTCGTTGTCGCCGACGTGCAGATCGACGTCGTCGAAGACGCTGAGCGAGTCGAAGTGCTTGCTGAGGCCGGTGATGTCAACGTTCGCCACTGGATGGAGCCTTTCGAAGAAGCCGGGGGAGGGGGTGGCCCGGGCGGGCCACCCCCTCACGGATCAGGACTGCTCGTCGACGAGGGCGCGGGCGTCCTCGTAGATGGTCGTGTCGACCAGGTCCTCGTAGGCGGGCTTGTCGCCCTCCTCGATGTTGCCCAGCTCGACCTGCTGGTCGGCGGTGTAGTCGACCATGTCCTGCGGGTAGCCGTTGTCGCTCGGGAACAGCCCGTCCTCGAGGAACGTGTCGTAGGTGTCGGAGAGGATCTCGCGGTCCAGACCGGTGACCTCGACGGCGGTGTCGAGCACGGCCTCCTTGTTGGCGGAGTCGCTCATGAACTCGTTGGCCGCGATGTTGGCCGCGGTGAAGGCGACCATCTCGTCGCGCTTCTCCTCGAGCAGGTCGGTCGGGGCCGCGTAGCCGGCGTAGTGCCAGTCGGGCACGACCTCCCACAGGTTGACCAGCGACTTGAGCCCCGCGTCGGGGAACTGCTGCATGACGCCGGCCGCCTCGTCGATGTGCAGCACGCCGGAGACGGCCTGGCCCTGGGCGATGGCCTGGCCCTCGGCGCCGGGGAAGTTGCCGTACTTGACGTCGTCCTGGGTCAGGCCGCAGGAGGTGTAGAACTTCTTGGTCAGCACCTCCGCGAAGCCGCCGACCTCGTCGACGCCCACGACCTGGCCCTCGAGCTCCTCGCAG
Source organism: Nocardioides salarius (assembly GCF_016907435.1). NCBI lineage: Bacteria > Bacillati > Actinomycetota > Actinomycetes > Propionibacteriales > Nocardioidaceae > Nocardioides > Nocardioides salarius. The sequence continues at coordinate 2,420,265 of NZ_JAFBBZ010000001.1, forward strand.
GAGCCGATGTCGTCGCTGACCACCATCTGCACGTCGAGGTTGGGCGAGTAGGTGTAGAACGCCTTGGCCGAGCCGCCCTGGGCGACCGCGTTGATCAGCGTGGGCGTGGGCACGGCCGCGATGTCGGCCGAACCGGCCTCGGCGCCGCGCAGGGCGGTCACGCCGGAGTCCAGGCTCACCAGCTCGACGTCGACGCCGAAGTCGTCGTAGAAGCCCTGGTCCTGGGCCACCCACGGCATCACGTGCACGAAGTTGGGCGGGATGACCGGCATGCTCACCTTCAGCTGGCCGTTGCCGCTCGATCCGTCCGCGCCCTGCGCGTCGTCGTCGTCGCCGCCGGAGCAGGCAGCCGCCATCAGGACGACTCCGATGCTCAGGACTGCCGCTACTCGCTTCGAGCCGATGCTTCGTCGTGTCACGAGACCCTCTCTCTCCTCAGGTCGATTGAGCCCGACGCTGACACCCCAGCAGAACTACAATCGATTGCACCGAAAGTGAAGCACCGAGCCGACGCGAGTGTCAACGGATTCGGGCAATTGGATGTGGTTGCCGTCACATGCTGGACGAGCCTGCTTTCGCGCCTGTACAGGAGTTGGGCGCGCCTGTGGACCGGCCGGGTGGCCGGCCTCTCCGGCCGCATCCGGGCAGGCTCGGGCGCGCTCCGGGGGAGCTCCCTGCCAGGGGTTTGCTGCAAACGAATGCGGCCGTTGCAGTGCTGTTCTTCGTGGTCGGGGCGGCTCAGCCCGCGTCGCGCACCCACTCCACCCGCAGGTCGACCCCGGCGTCGACGATCAGGTTCATCACCGGGCAGCGGGCCTCGGTCTCCTCGACGACGGCCGCGAAGGCCTCGGGGGTCTCGCTGGTGGCCACGACGGCACGCACGCGCACGGTCTGGAAGTGCGGACGCACGGTGCGGTCGCCGAGGCGGCCGCGGATGTCGATGGTGAAGGCGGCCTCGAAGTCGAGCGAGTCGTAGCTGAAGCCCAGGTCGGTGGCGGTGCGGTTGAAGGTGACCGCCTCGCAGCCGCACAGGGCGCCGAGCACGGCCTGCAGCGGGGAGGGGCCCTCGCCGCTGCCGCCGTGGGGGACCGGCTCGTCGGTGGTGAACGTGCCGAACTCGCCGGTGTCGACCACGGTGCGCATCGTCGCCTCGTTGTGGGCGGTCAGCGTCTTGCGGCGCAGGAAGTCGGGGGCGGCGTCGGCGCGCTCGACCACGCGGGTGCTGCTCGTCGGCTCAGCCATGCGACGCCGCCACGCCCGGTGCCAGCCCGGTCGTCGACGAGATGCCCTCGACGGCGTACTCCTGGTGGCCGATGCCGAGCAGGCGGATCCACGACTGCTGGCCGAAGGTCAGCGCCACGAAGCAGCCCAGCTCGACCAGCTCGGTCTCGGTGAAGTGCTCGTGCAGGCGCGACCACAACCCGTCCAGGTCCTGCTCGCCCCAGGCGATCGCCTGGGCGTAGGCCAGCGCGGCCTTCTGGCGCTCGTCGTAGGACTCGGCGTCCTCGAAGTTGAGCAGGTCGTCGTCGGCGTACTCCGGCAGCGCCGCGCTCGAGGAGCGCTGGTTGCCGCAGAACTGGCAGTTGGTCGTGCGGGTGATGTAGAGCCGGCACAGCTCCTTGATGGCGTGGTCGAGCTCGCCGGAGCGGAAGGTGGCGTGCCAGTAGTCGGTGAAGGTCTTGAAGACCTCGGGGGAGTGCGCGCGCACCGCCGAGCTCTCCGGGCGGGGCGTGCCGTCGCGGGCGCAGCGCTCCATCTCGGCGCGCATCTGGTCGTCCATCTGGTCCATCGGCACGTAGCTGATGCGGGGCATGCGGTCTCCTCTGTCGGTCTTCGGGTCTTCGGGTCGTCTGGTCGTGTGGTCAGTCGTGGGCCTCGATGGCCCGCACCACGGCGGCGGCGTCGAGGGGCAGGTCTCGGACCCGCACCCCCAGCGCCCGGTGGACGGCGTTCGCGATCGCGGCCGCCGTGGGGCCCTGGGCGGCCTCGCCCGCGCCCAGCGACGGGGCGTCGCTCTCGACCAGGTGGACCTCGACCAGCGGGGTCTCGGCGAAGCGCAGCACGGGGTAGGTCTCCCAGTCGGTGCTGGTGACCCGGCGGCGGTCGAAGCGGACCCGCTCCTTGGTGGTCCAGCTGGTGGCCTGCGTCGCGCCACCCTCGAGCTGGTTGCGCGCGCCGTCGGGGTTGACCACGCTGCCGATGTCGGCGACCACGGTGAGGCGGCGTACGCGCACGTCGGCCTCGACGGCGACCTCGGCCACCACCGCGCACCACGCGCCCTTGTCCTTGTAGCGCGCCAGGCCCAGGCCCCGGCCGACGTCGTCGGGCAGGGGGTCGTGCCAGTCGCCGAGGCGGGCGGCGGTCTCGAGCACGTGCGCGGCCCGCGGGTCGTCGAGGTGGGCGAGCCGGAAGGCCACCGGGTCGGCGCCCGCGGCCTCGGCCAGCTCGTCCATGAAGCTCTCGATCGCGAAGACGTTGAGGTAGGCGCCCAGCGCGCGCATCGCCGAGGTGCGCAGCGGCGCCTGCAGCCGCCGGTGGCCGGTGACCCGGCGCGGGCCGACGGTGTAGAGGGGGACGGCGTTGCGGGTGGTGCCGCCGCCGGCGACCAGCGGCGGGTCGGTCGGGTCGGGCAGCGGGACGGGCTCGGCCAGGTGGGCGCCGGCGAGCAGCCCGGGGGTGCCGCGGAAGCCGGGGCGCGAGCTGTGGCCCAGGCTCCACACGTCGTGGCTCCAGCCGGCGATCCGGCCGTCGACCAGCTCGGCCGACAGGGTCGCGGTCGCCGGCGGCGACAGCGGCCCGGCGGCGAGCTCGTCGGGCCGGCTCCAGCGGCTCAGCACTGGTCGCCCGGGCACGGCGCGGGCCAGCAGGGCGGCGTCGAGGGCGGCGTCGTCGGCGGGGTTGTGGCCGTAGCAGCCGGCCTGCTCGACGTGCTCGACCACCACCTGGTCGGTGGCGAGGCCGAGCACCGCGGCCAGCGCGTCGCGCAGGGCGTGGATGCCCTGGCTGTGGCTGTGCACGTGCAGCGAGCCGTCGTCGCCCCACCGCGCCAGGGCCGTGCTGGGCGCGATCGAGGCGTGGGCCAGGAACGGCTTGGAGTACGACGCCGTCAGCGTGGCGGTCCCGGCCCCGTTCGTGGCTCCGGGTGCGCCGTCCTCGTCGACGACCTCGATCTCCTCGTGCGGGCCCTGGCGCAGCCAGGCCGGCAGGTCGTCCTCGTCGGGCAGGGTGTCCTGCTCGGTCCAGGTGGCGGCCGCGGCGAGCCGCTCGAGCGCCCGGTCGACATCGACCTCCCGCTCGCCGACCACGCCGAGGAACGAGCCGTCGCGCACCAGCCGCACCCCGGGCGCCGACCAGTCGTCGGCCAGCGTGGCCAGCCGGGCGGTGGGCGAGGGCGGGCGCAGCACCCGACCGTGCAGCAGCCCCTCGGGGCGCAGGTCGCCCAGGTAGCGCGGGCGGCCCAGCACCTTGTCGGGCAGGTCGAGGCGCGGCTCGTCGCGGCCCACCGCGACCTGCGGCGCGGGGCCGGCGGGCACCTGGGTGGTGAGGTCGGTGGCCGGGTCGAGCGCGCCGATGCGGTCGACGTACGCCGTCGGCGGCTCGGCGCCGCTGGGGGCCGGGCCGGCCAGGGCGCGCACCACCCCGCCCACGTGGCGCAGCGCGGGGGCGGTCTGCAGCACCGAGAGGCTGCCGGCGGTCAGGCCCTGGTCGGGGCCGGTGGCGGTGTTGGCGGCGACCATCCGGATCGCCGAGGTGGGCAGGCCGAGGGCGTCGGCGGCGACCTGGGCCATCGCGGTCACGATGCCCTGGCCGAGCTCGACCTTGCCGAGGTGCACCTCGACCAGGCCGTCGCGCACGGTGACCCACGAGCCCAGGCGCGGGTTCTCGGCGACGTGGGCGGGCAGGGTGGCGGCGGGGGCGCCCGCGGTCGTGGTGGTCACCGGGCACCCCCGGCGGCCAGGACCGCGTCGATGATCCGCCGCTGCGCGCCGCAGCGGCACAGGTTGCGGTCCAGTGCCTCGGCGACCCGGTCGGCGTCGGCGTCGGGCTCCTCGGCGAGCAGCGCGGCGGCCGCGACCACGATCCCGGAGAGGCAGAAGCCGCACTGGGCGGCCTGGCGCTCGAGGATGGCCTGCTGCACCGGGTGGGGGCGCCCGTCGGTGCCGAGCCCCTCGACCGTGGTGACCTGCTGGCCCGCGACCTGCCACAGCGGCGTCTGGCAGGACGGCATCGCGGTGCCGTCGACGTCGACCATGCAGGCCCCGCACAGGCCCTGGCCGCAGCCGAAGCGGCTGCCGAGCAGGCCCAGCTCGTCGCGCAGCACGGTGAGCAGGGGGGTGTCGCCGTCGCTGGTCGGGGTCACGCTGACGCCGTTGACGTCCACGGTCGTCGGGTCGCTCACGTGAAGACCTCCGGGTGGTTGCCCAGCTCGATGCGGGTGCGGCGGATGTGGCCCTCGAGGTAGCGCTCGGCGTCGACGGGGTCGCGGCGCTCGATCGCGTCGAGGATCAGGCGGTGCTCGGAGTTGACGACCCACATCCGGCTGCCGCCGCCCAGGGCGACGTACGCGCGCCGGTAGTGCTGGGTGGAGTTCCACAGCCGCACCACCATCGAGACCAGCGGGTCGAGGGTGCAGCCGCTGTAGGTGAGCAGGTGGAACTCGCGGTCGAGGTCGAGGAAGCGCTCGAGGTCGTCGTTGGCCTCGATCTGGTCCTGGATGTCGCGCAGCCGGGCCAGGTCGGCGTCGGTGAGGCTGGGCAGGCTCTCGACCAGCGCGAGCGGCTCGAGCCGCTCGCGCATCCGGTAGACCACCTCGACCTCGTGCTGGCTCAGCCGGGTCACCCGGGCGCCCTTGCGCGGCTCGAGCTGGGTCAGGCCCTCCGACTCCAGCATCCGCAGCGCCTCGCGCACCGGCAGCCGGCTGGCGCCGAAGCGGGCGGCGACCTCCTCCTGGCGGATCCGCTCGCCGGGCTTGAGCTCGTCGCGCAGGATCGCCTCGCGCAGCTGGGCGGCCACCCGGGTCGAGGCGGCGCTGCCGTTGCCCTCGGTGGTCTCGGGGCTCTCGGTGCTCTGGGTGCTCATGTCGTCCACGAGGCACCATCCTGCCGGTCGAAGGCCTTGCCGCCCGGCGCGCTGACCAGCTCCATCTGCATCCCCCACGGGGCGAGGAAGTAGATCCAGCGGTTGCCCTCGGCGGGGCCGCGGCTGGCGGTCGGGCCGGCGAGCACCCGCACCCCGGCCTCGCGCAGGTGCTCGACCGCGGCGTCGAGGTCGTCGACGTAGAAGGCCAGGTGGTGCCCGCCGACGTCGCTGTTGCGCGGGCGCACGACCTGCTGGTCGGGGGAGGAGTAGTGGAAGACCTCGAGGACGGCCTGCTCGCCGCAGCGGAACCAGCGGTTCTCGACCATCACCGCGCGCGGGTGCACGTCGAGGTGCTCGCTCATCCACTCGCTGTCGTCGTGGGCGAAGGGGCCCAGGGAGTAGAGGTACTCGCAGCCCAGCACGTCGACCAGGAAGCGGTGGGCCTCCTCGAGGTCGGGCACCGTGAAGCCGACGTGGTCGAGGCGGCGCAGACCGGGCAGCGGCACGTGGGCCTCCCCTTCGTCGGACGATGCGACGCTGATTGGCGCCAAAAGCGAGCAAACCACTCAGATCGAGGCATGTCCAGGGTCGTATCTCTAGATTTTGGATCCAATCCTGTGTCACGCTGCGTCTCGAGCCGAAGGAGGCGACATGCCCGAGCACCACCCCCTGCTGCCCGCCGCACCGTGGACCGAGCTGGTGGCCACGACCGACGACTGGGACGCCGCCAGCCCCGAGCTGCTGCGCACGATGTATGCCCAGCTGGTCTGGATCCGCACGTTCGAGCAGTACGTGCTCGACCTGGCCGCCGCCGGCCTGGTGCACGGCCCGGCGCACTCCTCCATCGGCCAGGAGGGCGGTGCGGTCGGCTCGGTGCTCGCGCTGACCAGCGCCGACACCGTCAACGGCTCGCACCGCGGCCACCACCAGTTCCTGGCCAAGGCGCTGCACCACATCGAGCCCAAGGGCCTCGACCCGCTCGCCCCGGCCACCGAGGAGCTGCGCGACGTGCTGCTGCGCACGCTCGCCGAGATCTGCGGCCTCGACCGGGGCTGGACCCACGGGCGCGGCGGGTCGATGCACCTGCAGTGGAAGGACGCCGGCGCGATGGGCACCAACGCCATCGTCGGCGGCGGGGTGCCGCAGGCGGCCGGCTTCGCGTGGTCGCACCGCCAGTCCGAGACCGACGCGGTCTCGGTGACCTACTTCGGCGACGGCGCGATCAACATCGGCTCGACCCTGGAGACCATGAACCTGGCCGGCGCCTGGGCGCTGCCGGTGTGCTTCTTCATCGAGAACAACCAGTACGCCGTGTCGACCTCGGTGCACGAGGCCACCGCCGAGCCGCGGCTCTCCGGGCGCGGGCCCGGCTTCGCGATCGCGAGCTGGAAGGTCGACGGCATGGACCCGCTCGCGGTCTACCTGGCGATGAGCGAGGCCGTCGAGCACATGCGCCGCGGCGAGGGGCCCACCGTCGTCGAGGTCGACACCTACCGCTTTTTCCACCAGAACGGCGGCTTCGCCGGCTCCGCATTCGGCTACCGCGACAAGGCCGAGGAGAAGGCCTGGCGCGAGCGCGACCCGCTGGCCCAGGTGGCCGGCCACCTCGAGCGGCGCGGCCTGATGGACGCCGACGAGCTGGCCCGCGCCCGCTCGCAGGCCAAGGCGGTCATGGAGGAGCTCGGCGAGGTGATCCTCGAGCCCGACCCCGACGGCAAGCCCGGCCAGCGCCGCATCCGCCCCGCGGAGTGGCCCGACCCCACCTTCGTCGACGTCGGCGTGCGCGGCGACCTCTCCGAGATGGAGGGTGCGCCCTCCGCGGAGGGCGTGGCCACCGAGGAGACCACCTTCATCGAGGCGGTCGCCGCCGTGATGGGGCGCCGGATGGAGACCGACCCGGGCATCGTGGTGATGGGCGAGGACGTGCACCGTCTCAACGGCGGCACCAACGGCGCCACCCGCGGCCTGACCGACCGGTTCCCCGGCCGGGTGCTGGGCACCCCGATCTCCGAGAACGCCTTCGCCGGCCTGGCCGGCGGCATCGCCATCGACGGGCGCTGCACGCCGGTCGTGGAGTTCATGTACGCCGACTTCATGTGGGTCGCGGCCGACCAGCTGTTCAACCAGATCGCCAAGGCGCGCCACATGTACGGCGGCACCGGCGCGGTGCCGCTGGTGCTGCGCTCCAAGGTCGCGATGGGCACCGGCTACGGCTCCCAGCACTCGATGGACCCGGCCGGCATCTTCGCGACCTCGCCGGGCTGGCGGATCGTGGCGCCCTCGACGCCCTACGACTACGTGGGCCTGATGAACACCGCGCTGCGCTGCCAGGACCCGGTGGTGGTGCTCGAGCACGTCGACCTCTACACCTCCAAGGGCCCCGGCCCGGTCGACGACCTCGACTACTGCCTGCCGGTCGGCAAGGCCGCGGTGCGCCGCGAGGGCAGCGACGTGACGGTGCTGACCTACCTGGGGATGACCCAGTACGTGCTGCAGGCCGTCGAGGAGTTCGGCCAGGTCGACGCCGAGGTGATCGACCTGCGCTGGCTCGACCGGGCCAGCATCGACTGGGAGACCATCGAGGCGAGCCTGACCAAGACCAACCAGGTGCTGATCGCCGAGCAGGGCGCGGTCGGCACGTCGTACGGCGGGTGGCTGGCCGACGAGATCACCCGCCGGTTCTTCGACCTGCTCGACGCCCCGGTGCGCCGGGTGACCGGCGCGGAGGCCTCGCCGAGCATCAGCAAGGTGCTCGAGCGCGCCGCCATCGCCCAGGTCGACGAGGTCGTCGCCGAGCTGCACGAGATCGCGAGGTACTGACATGGCCCACGTGCTGCGGATGCCCGGCGTGGCCGCCAACGACACCGAGGCGGTGCTGGCGGAGTGGATAGTGCAGGTCGGCGCCGACTTCGCCGGCTCCGACGTGCTCGCCACGGTCGAGACCGACAAGGCGGCCGTCGATATCGAGGCCGACGACGCGGGCGTGGTGCTGCACACCCTGGTGCCGCCCGGTGCCCAGGTCGAGATCGGCTCCCCGATCGCGGTCCTCGGCGCCCCCGGCGAGCAGGTCGACGACCTCGACGCGCTGCTGGCCGAGCTCGGCGTCGCCGAGGCCACCGACCCGGTCGTGCCCGAGCGCCGCGACGTGCCCACCGACCCCGAGTCCGGTGCCCCCCTCGCCGAGCCCTCCGCCCCGGCGGTAGAGGAACGCGCCCCCACGGTGGTTGAGGAAGGCGCGCCAGCGCCTGTCTCGAAACCAAACAACGGCCGCATCTTCGCCAGCCCCCTGGCCCGCAAGATCGCCAAGGACGCCGGCATCCCCGTGGAGGAGATCCACGGCAGCGGCCCCCGCGGCCGCATCCTGCGCCGCGACGTCGACGCCGCCGTCGCGGCCCGCGCCGACCAGCCCACCACGCCCTTGGTCGAGCAGCGAGCGCCAGCGAGCGTCGCCGAGACCCCCACCACGCCGTTGGTCGAGCAGCGAGCGCCAGCGAGCGTCGCCGAGACCCCCGCACCCACGAAGCAACCGCCCCCCACCACCGAGGCGGCGTACACGGACACCCCGCACTCCCGCATGCGCCGCGCCGTGGCCAACCGCCTGCAGGAGAGCAAGCGCGAGGCCCCGCACTTCTACCTGCGCGCGAGCCTGCGCGTCGACAAGCTCATCGCCCTGCGCGCCGAGCTCAACGACGGCGCCACCACCCGGGTCTCGCTCAACGACCTGGTGGTCAAGGCGGTCGCGGCGGCGCACGAGCGGGTGCCGGAGATGAACGTCGTCTGGACCGCCGAGGCCACTCGCGCCTTCAGCACCTCCGACATCGCGGTGGCGGTCGCCACCGACCGCGGCCTGCTCACCCCGGTCGTGCGCGACGTGGGGTCGCTGAGCGTGACGGCCCTGGCCGCGCGCGTCGCCGACCTGGCGGCCCGCGCCCGGGAGGGCAAGCTCAAGCAGGACGAGCTGGAGGGCGGCTCGATGAGCGTCACCAACCTCGGCATGTACGGCGTCGAGGAGTTCGCCGCCATCATCAACCCGCCCCACGCCGCGATCCTCGCGGTCGGCGCGGCCCGTGAGGAGGCGGTCGTCGAGGACGGCCAGCTCGTCGTGGGCCAGGTGATGCGGGTGACGCTGTCGGTCGACCACCGGCCGGTCGACGGGGTGGTGGCCGCCAAGTGGCTGGCCGCCTTCAGCGACCTGGTGGAGCACCCGCTGCGCATCCTCGCCTGACACCGGGGCGGGGCCGCGCAGCCTGGGGCTCTGCTCAGTCCTTCTGCAGAGCCTCGGCGAGCATCACGAGGATGCCGCTGGGGCCGCGCAGGTAGGTCAGCTTGTAGACGTCGCCGTACGTCGCGACGCCCCGCAGCGGGTGGCAGCCGTGCCTGGCGGCGATCTCGAGCGCCTCGTCGATGTCGTCGACCGAGAAGGCCACGCGGTGCATGCCGATCTCGTGGGGCCGGGTGGGCTCGGTCTCGATGGCGTCGGGGTGGATGTATTCGAAGAGCTCGAGGCGACCGCCGCCGTCGGGGGTCTGCAGCATGGCGATGTGGGCGTGGTTGCCGTCGAGACCGACCGCGGTGTCGGCCCACTCGCCGCTCACCGTGTCGCGGCCGACGAGGGTGAGGCCGAGGTCGGTGAAGAAGGCGATCGTCGCGTCGAGGTCGCGCACGGCGATCCCGACGTTCTCGAGCTTGATGGGCATGACTGGCACGGTAGCGCCGGGTCAGTTCTTGTTGTGGCCGAGCGATCGGGCGTGCAGGACGTCCTTCCAGTACGACTCCCGCTCCTGCACGTGGTCGTCGTCCGTCCGCATCGACCAGTACTCCAGGAGTGCGAACCGCATGTTGGTGCGGTAGTACTCCTCGCCCTTCTCGTCGACGAGCTCCTTGAGCCCGACGTTGCCGCCGTGCAGCGTGGCCGCGTACGTCGACCAGCGCTGCCACACGCCGGTGTCGCCGTAGGCGGACCCGACGTATCGCTGCCCGGTCTCCTTGTCGTGGATGACGTAGACGCCCTTCATGCTCTCGAGCGCGATCCGCCAGTCGGCTCTGGACTGGGCGACGACGGCCTGCAGGTCGGCGAGGCTGTGGTTGATGCGGTCGTGCCCCGGGAAGGGGTCGCCGGCGAACGGCTCTTCGAGGATGGACGAGACCGTCATCGTGGGCAGCACCGACTCCATGGTGCGTCGGATGTTCCTCCCGGTCCGCCTGTGGCGGATGTACAGGCGGCGGATGAACGGGCCCATCAGGTCCTCACGCAGCGCCACGGTGTACGAGCGCGCGTGCGGCTCCGGCCGGCGTTCCAGCACCTGCCAGATCCCGCCGAAGAGCCACAGCGTCGGGTCGTGCTTGTCCTGGGCGACCGAGAAGATGAGCTCCCGGTTGAAGTCGTCCTTCACGCTGCGCCACGAGTTCCAGCCCTGCCACTCTTCCTGATCGGTCGCCAGGACGTCGATCGGGTGCCTCACTCCGTTCCACACCGCGAAGTGCACCTTGAAGTCTGTGGGGCTCGGCCCGGCGGGAAGGAGTGCTGTCAGCTGGATGGCATCCATGGATGGACTGTAGGTTGGCTCCGCCGGTGACGAGTTGGTGCGCCTGCTGACCACGATTGTCAAGGGCCAGTGAGAACTGCCCGGGGGCGGTCATGAAACCTGCCCGGTGACGGTCACGAGATCTGCCCGGTGGTGGCCATGGGATCTGCCCACGGGGGCTGCGGCCACCACCCGGTCCAGGGTGGTCAGCTCAAGGGGTTCACCCCCTGGCCGGCGAGTGCCTGGGTGAGTCGGACTGACTCACCTGAGGTCTGGCAGACGTGGGCGTGGTGCAGCAGCCTGTCGACGGTGGCGGTGGCCAGCGTCTTGGGCATCAGCTCGTCGAACCCGGCTGGGTGCAGGTTCGAGGAGATCGCCACCGAGCGTTTCTCGTAGGCGGCATCGACGAGGCGGTAGAGCCCCTCGGCGGCGTCGGTGGCCACCGGGAGTAGCCCGATGTCGTCGACGATGACGAGGTCGGCTCGCAGAATGCGGGCGATGGCCTTGGACACGGTGTCGTCGGCACGATGGCGACGCAGCAGCACCCCGAGGTCTTCCAGGGTGAACCAGGCGACCTTCAGCCCGGCCTCGACGGCCTGCTGGCCCAGCGCCTCGAGCAGGAACGTCTTCCCGGTCCCCGATGGCCCGCACAGCACGAGGTTCTCGCGGCGGTGCACCCATTCCAGGGTCCGCAGCGCCTGCTGGGTCGGTGCGGGGATCGAGGAGATCTCGGGCTGCCAGGCATCGAACGTCTTCCCGGTCGGGAACCCCGCCGCGGCGCGGCGGGTGGCCAGGGCGGAGCGTTCCCGGCCGGCGACCTCCTCACCGAACAGCGCCTTCAACACCTCCACCGGCTCCCAGCGTTGCGCCTTCGCGGTTGCCACCACCTCGGGTGCGTGGCGGCGGACGTGGGGCAGCCGCAGCTTGCGCAGCAGGTCCTCGAGTTCGGTGGGCAGCGGCGGCGCGGCCGCTGTCGTGGTCGTCATCGAGTCACCCCATCCACGCCGTGGCCGTCGTGGGCGTCGTGGTCATCGTGGTCGTCGGGCTGGCCGAGTCGGGCCCACGCGCTGGTGCCCTGGGTCAGCGAGGAGTCTTCGCTGGCCCGGTGCTCACCGGTCTTCGGGGCTCGGGCGTGGTGGTCGAGGATCGAGGACAGGTCGGCCTCGGCGAACCGGCCGTGCACGGCGGCATGTCCCAGCGCCCAGTCGACCTCGACGGGGTCGAACAGCTTGGCCAGGCTGAGTGCTTCGGCCATCTTGACCCGCATCTTGGTGGTACCTGCGGCGGCGGCCTCGACCAGCCACAACCTCGCGCCCTCGCCCAGGTCGAGGAAGTCTGCTTCCGCGGTGTTCCTCGCGCGGGGTCGTCGATCCAGCGGCCCGGACGGCTGAGCCGGGAAGTGCTCATCGATCAGCTGCGGGCTGCCGGGAGTGGCCCGTCGGTGGCGCGCGACCTCGAGGGGGCCAGCCTCGCCGACGTGGACGATCACGACCTGCTCACCATCACCGACGCCCTGGGCGCGCACCCACACCGTCGCCCCGAGCAGGGTGTGCGGGACCGAGTACTGCCCGGACTCGAACGTCACCATCGGCGTGTTGCCCGGCACCATGCGGGTGGTCCCGAACGCGACCGTGTGCGGTGCCGCCGCCACCGGGTGCAGCCGGGCCCGCTCCTCGGCGAGCATCTGGTCCGGCGGTCGCTTCGTCACCCGATGCGCCCGGGTGTTGACCTTGGCGCAGAACGCCTCGCACGCCGCCTCGAGCTCCGCGAAGCTGGTGTAGGCCTCACGCAGGTTGGTGTCCTTCGGCACGATGTCGGCCTTGCTGATCTTCACCGACGACTCCGTGCCGCCCTTGGACGCCGGATCAGCCGGCACGCAGGTGTGGACCACCACCGAGTAGTGCTCGGCGAACGCGACCAGCTGCGGGTTGCGGACCGCGATCCCAGCGATGTGCTCGACGGTGACGGTCTTCTCGTTGTCGGTCAGCACGTAGGTCGGCACCCCGCCCAGGCGCCGGAACGTCTGATCCAGGGCAGCGAACACGCTGGGCATCGTCTTGTCCCGCAGCGCGAGCACGACCCGGAACCTCGACCAGGCCAGCCAGGCCACGAACAGCACCGTCTTCACACCATCGACGACCGGGCCGTCGCCGTAGTCGTACTGCAGCCACATCCCCGGCTCGGTGACCCACGGCCGGTGCACCCGCACCCGACCGGCGCGGTAGTCGGTCTTGACCTTCGCGACCGCCCGGCGGGTGGTGCGCTCCGAGCCGGTGTAGCCCAACGCCACGAGCTTCTCGTGGGCCACGTCGGCGCGGACCTTGCCCTGGGACCGCTCGACCCACTCCTCGACCTTGTCCAGGTAGGCATCGATCAACTGCGGGCGCGCCGCGGCCTTGTCCAGCACGCCGGCCGCAGCGCGGCGCTCGACGTAGTGCTTCACGGTGTGGTGCGAGCAGCCGGCCAGCTCGCCGGCATCGCGCAACGACCCGGTCAGGTCGTAGGCATCCAAGATTTTCATGATCTCCTCGGCAGACTTCACGGTGTCCCTTCCTCGGGGGCAATGGGGCGCTTCAGCACCGCTCATCGCACCCGAGGAAGGGGCCTTAACCGCGCAAGGCGGTCAGGCAGACGACGTCGTGTCGGGCAGATCCCATGACCGTCAGCGGGCAGTTCTCATGTCCGCCAGCGGGCAGCCTCGTGGCCGTCTCCGGGCAGTTTCTCGTGGCCGCCGACACACGATGACCACGTCGGCGTGGGGACTATCGTGGTCGTCAGAAGGGTGGACGCCGTGAGCACTGTCAACGTCCCGGTCCCGGCTGGTGTCGACAAGGACACGGCGCGCCGCGGGCGCTGCGCGCCATGGACGAGGTCGCCACCATCGGTCTCGTCGCGAAGGTCCTGGCTGACTCCTCGGCTCACGTCGGTCCGGGTCACCTGGCCCAGGCCGCGCTGCGTGAGGAGCGCTGGCGCGACGTCGAGCGCGAGTGGGGGATGCTCGCAGCCGTCCAGGTCGCGCTCCTGACGGGTGCACGTCCCGAGTCGGCCCGTTCCCTCACCGCGAACCTTCGGCGGCGCAAGGGCATGGCCGGGGTCAAGCGCCGCGGTGGCCTGCTCTACCCCGGCTTCCAGTTCGTCCGGGTCGCTGAGGACCGCGTCGCCGTCGCGCCCGCATGGACGACGCTACGCGAGCTGCTGGCGCCCGCCAGCTGGAGCGACGCCGACGTGCTCGCCTGGGCCGCGGCGCCGAACGCCAATCTGGAGGGCCGGTCCCCGGCCCAGGAGGTGCACGAGCACCCGGCGAGCCTCAGTGACGCGCTGCGCAACGCCGTGGCCCGGGCCGTCCCGGCCTCTCCGTCGGGCACGCAGTCCGCGTAGCGGGAGTGAGTCGCCAGCGGACGCATCAAGGACGACGGGACGGGTTCGCTGCCGCCAGCAGGTCGCACTTGCTCTTCTCTGATGACCGGGCACTCGTGGTCGTTCTCTTGCGGCGGAATGGGGCAGGTCAGACTGACCCGCGATCTGTGCAGCAGATCCGTGCTCGTGGCCAGTGAGCTAAGCGGTTCGGTCAAGCATCTGCTGGACTGCGGCGCGAGCTACGGCGAGCGGGATTCGTTCCTGCTCGACGCGCCGCACGCCCGTGTAAGTGGGGTCGGCGACGCGCTCGTACAGGTCCCGTTCAGGGGCGGTCAGGAGCCGGTCCGGCTTGGGCCCCAGCGCCTTGATCGGCGTGCCGTTGGGCTGCATGTTCGTCCCGAACTCCCGGTAGGTCTCGTAGGTGGCCACGTCCATGAGGACGGAATTGACCTCGAGCCCGCAGGCGCGGAAGCCCGAGAGGATCTCCAGACCCGCGGCGTCCATGTCGCCCCAGTAGATCAGCGTGGGTGCGTTTCGGATCCAGTCGATCGCAGCGATCGTGCCGCCACCCGTACCGTCGCCCTCGACCGCGATCCCGCCAGGCACGGGGTGGAAGTTGATGGCCGAGTCCTTGTTCTCGCAGATGATGATGACCTGGGGCTGGTAGGCGGGCCGGGCTGAGTCGCGGTGGGTGAGCGAGTCGTGGCGACGGTTGCCGGGGTCGGCGAGATAGGCGGCGTCGAGGTAGTTGAAGTGGATCCTGGGCGGGTGGCTGGGGGTCAGACCCAGGGTGGTGAGTCCGGTGAGCTCGAGCAGGCGTGTCTCGTTGGACTCCAGCCATTTGCCGTGGACGCCCGGGATGGGCACCTGACGGCGGGTGAGTCCCACCGCGACCTGCGGGTTCGCTGTGATCCATGCGGCCACGCGCAGTAGGAGGTCGAAGTCGACATCGGGCCAGTCGATGACCTTCTTCAGCAGTCGGGTCGCGGTGGTTTGGGCTTCGTCGTCCTCGAGGTCAGTGCGGCGGGCGAGAGCTTCACGCAGGGCTGCGGCTCGCGCCGCTGCGCGGTCGACCTGCGCGGGCCAGGGCGCGCCTGCCAGACGTGCGGCGTCTTCGACGGACGGAATGAGCACCGCGCGCGGGATCTCCTGGGAGGTCCGCAGGATCCGCTGAGCCTCTCCGCGCAGCACCAGGCCCTGCTCGCGAGCCCAGGACCTCAGGGTGAGGATGGCCGGGAAGACCTCATCCCACTGCGTCTCAACGTCCGCGGAACCGTGGCGGCCCAACGACACCTCCCGCGGCCACGCCGTACCGGACACCGCGTGGGTGGCCCAGTGGTTGGTCAGCGACGACCGCACGGCGTCAGTGACGGCCGCGGCGGTGAAGCGCTCGGCGACGCGGCTCTTGCTCGTGGACTTGGTGCTCACGCCGGGTCGTCCTCGGCGTCCTCGTCGGGGTCGTCTTCAGGGTCGCCGATGTGGTCTCCTCGCTCCGCTGCGGCCTCCGCGTACCGGATCGCCTCCTCACGGTCGATGGGGGTGACGTAGGAGCGCTCGTCCTCTTCCTTCTCGGTCAGCAGGAACCGCTGTGCCAGCGGCTCGAGGGCGGTGAACTTGTCGACCGGCGCCGCGACGAGCAGCTGGAAGCCCAGCTTCTGCCACGCCTCCATCGAGCGACCCGCGAACTCGGGGTCGGCCTTCACGAACGCCTCGTCGAGGACCACGAAAGCGAACGAGGGGCGATTCGAGGTGCTGTCTCCGAGCTGGTACCGCAACGCAGCGCCCAGGATGAACGCCAACAGCTCCTGGCTCTCGCCACCCGACTGCGTGCCAAGGGTGTCGTAGGTGCCTCCGACGGCCCCAGTGGCGTCGATGCGGTCGGCTTCGATGTTCAAGTGCTTGCGCACATCCAGCAGAGCAGCACGCGACGGCGCACCCTGCACCGCCTTGTAGCGCACGTCCTCGGGCTTGCGGATCTTGGCGAGCAGCACGCGAGCCGACTCGAAGTACGGCATGACCTCGGACTGCTCTAGCTCCTCGGTGCGGCGAGTTGCCAGCGTCTTCAGATCGCGGCGGAAGTCGGTGACCTCGGCGGGCTGGGCCCGGTCGACGCGGATGTCGAGACGCTCGTGGCGGACACCGAACGGCAGGTCCTCCAGCAGCTTGTTGATGGAGTACATCCGTGAGGTGATGTCGTCCCACGAGGTGTCGAAGGCGTTGTGCAGCCGCAGCAGCTGCTGCCCCGACCAGTGCGCCAGGTCCTTGCGGAAACGGGCCTCGGCCTGGTGCAGACCGTAGGACTCGATCTCCTCGAGGATGGCGACGAAGTCGGGGTAGCAGCGCAGGTCCGCTTCCAGCGACGGGTGGTTCTCGCCCCACTGGGTCAGGTAGTGGCGGAAGCAGCCCAGCAGGGCCATCTCGTGCTCGCTGGCTTGGGCGTTCACGGTCCGCTGCTCCGCGACCAGCTTCTGCCGGAGGTCGGCGTGCGCCTTGGGCAGCAGCGACCAGTGCTCATCCAGACCGCGGGCGAACCGGCGCAGCAGCTCATCTTGGGCCTCGGTGACCTCCAGGCCCGCGCGGTCTAGGCGCTCCAGTCGCGGGGTGACGGTGTTGTCCTTCCGTCGCCGGATCTTCTCCCGATCCTCCTCGACGTCCTCCTGCTCCTTCTCCACCTCACTGCGCAGGTCGCGCGCAGAGAAGTACTCGCCCTCGGTGGTCTGTGCCTCGAGCTGCAACACAGCCAGCTTGGAGTCTCCGGTGGTGGCGTCCGAGAGCATCTTGGCCAGCGTGTCCCGCTTGGTCTCAGCTGCGGCAGCGTCGAGATTCGCCCAGTCCTCGTGCAGCAAGGCGCCGGACGCCTCGTGGCGCCTCATAAGGCGGTTCTGCTCGGTGTCGAGCGCGTCGAAGCGTGCCGCGGCCTTCTCGATGAGCGGCTCGAGCTCGGCGATCTCCAGGTCGATGGCCTCGAGGTCCAGCTCGTTGCTGAAGCCGATGATGGCGCGCCGGTTGCGCTTACCTGCCGACCCGCGCTTGCCTCGTCGGGTCTGACCCGCCAGCGTCACCCGCACCTCGGTGCGGTCAGGTGAGCGCAACTCCTCGGGGGTGCGCACGCACAGCGCGTTCAGGTCCGGCTTGGCCAGCCGATCGCGCAGCCAGCCTTCGAAGGGTGAGTCCTTGAAGACCAGCTTCCCGCCGACCCGGTCGGCATCGGGGCGGGCCTGCGACATCTCGAACAGCGGCACGCCCTCGAAGTTGATCCGCCCGCGCAGACCTGCGTTGTCGATCGCCTTGGAGAACTCCTCGAGCTTCTCCTCGTTGATGAGGATGCACGAGGAGACCGGCCACAGGATCGTCTCGATCGCTTCGCGCCACTCCTCCTGGCCCTCGGCGATGTCGATGAGCTCGGCGCCGTACGGGAGGTCGGCAGGGTCCATGCGCGCGATCTGAGCGGCCTGGTTGCGCACCATGTCCATGCCGGGGTCAACACGGCCCTGTCGGGATCCGAACGACTCCTTGTCCTGGCGCAGCGTCTCGACCGCGGCCTCCATGTTCCGTTTGTCAGAGATCGCGGCGTACTTGTCGTCGTCGAGCTTCTTCTTCGCTGCAGCGAACGCTTCACGCTCGGTCTGCGCCTGGAGGCGCAGGGCGTTGAAGCTCGCCTCGTCATCGGGCAGCGGTCCCAGCGGGGCGATCCGCGCGGCCAGTGCGCTGCGACGGCTCATCGTCTCTGCGAGCGCAGCCTCTGCGCGGGCTGCGTCGTCCCGCAGGACGCCGAGCTCGCCGCGGCTGTAGTCATCAAGCGCACGCCGAGCGGTGTCGTGCGCGATCTTCGTGTTCTTCTCGACAGCCTGGGCTGCCGAGAGATCTTCCTCGAGCGCTGCGCGGCGCTCCCGGTTCGCGTCCCACGCCTCGTCGAGGGCGCGTTCCTCCTCGCGGGCGCACCACAGTGCCCACGGCGACGACTCCGAGTCCAGGCCGAGGTCCTTGAACGTGCGCTGGTCCCCCTGGGCTGCTTCGACCTTGGCGTGCAGGTCGCGGATGTCACACAGGACCTCGAACTTGCGCCGGTTCAGGTCGAGGACCTCCATAGCCTCCTCGAGCTTGTCCCACTCCGACAGTGCCTTGTCGGCGTCGGCGAGGGTCTTGGGTGCATCGAGGACGAACTTGGTGAACAGGTCGTTGATGTTGCGGACCTGCTCGCCGGACTGGATGCGCTCAAGCATCCGCAGCGCGTACTTGGCGCCGTTCGCGTCGGCTCCCCCGATGCCGAGCTTGGCCGCGATCGTGTCCTGGAATTGGCCGGGCTTCTTGTGGCCCTGGGCGCCTGGGAGCAGGCTCTTGACCGCGATGGCGTTGAAGCGCTCAGGTGCGGCAGCGGCGAGCCTCTCCAGATCCACGGGCCCGTCGATGGTGAACATCTTCGGCGGCGCGTCGGAGTCCACGCGCGCCGAGGGCGGGATGTGCATGAGCTTGAGCGCGGTGAAGCGTCGGCCGGAGGTCGACAGGAACGTCATGGCGATTCCGCCCCACACAGCGCCGTTGGCGCCGCGCAGCTTGCGGATCTCCTTGGTGCCTGACTCGGTGGTCTTGCGGTCCAGGTGTCCGCGGACGTAGGAGATGTTGCTTCGGCTGCCCTCACCGCGAGCTCGGGACTTCGATGGGTTCGAGGCGGCGTTGAAGTGCGTGGCCCCGGGCTGGACGAGCGCCAGCCATGCGTCGCCGATGGTGGACTTGCCGGTGCCCGAGCCGCCGGTGAGCAGGGTGGTCGCCCAGTCGATGTCGATCTCGTGGTGTCCGTCGAAGCCGCCCCAGTTGCACAGCTGGAGACGTTCGGCGCGCCACTGCTCGCCGTTGCGCAGCGCTGTGGCGCTCACGCCCAGGTCGAGACTCGGCTCGGCCTCCTCATCGACGTGCAGGTCGGTGTCCTCGCGGTCGAGGTTGGTGTCGATGTCGACGCGCATCTGCTCGTCAGTCAGCTCACTCATCGAGCAGCACCTCGTCCTCGTCGTCGGTGTCACCAAGTGAAGCGCCCGCGGAGAACGCCTCAGGGTGGTCTTCGGGGTTGGTGCTGGAGTCGGCGTAGAAGGTGCGGAACGCCTCGTCGAGCCTGCGCACATCCTCCAGGCTCAAGAACATCTCGATGGCGGGGTGGATGCGGTAGGTGTCCGGCGAGCCGGGCACGTTGGGCAGCAGACCGAACTTCGAGCTCACGCGCTCCAGCGAGGAGACGATGCGCTTGGTGGCCGCGGACTTGTTGCCCCACTGAGGCTGCATCTGCTCGACGTGCTCGATGATCTCGGACTTCTCCACGACCGCGACCGGCTGACCGGCGGCCATCTCGACGTTGTAGCGATGCCGCAGGTACACCAGGATGGCGGTCTCCTCGCGCGTGAACTTCCGTCCGGTGCCCAGGAGAACGAACTTGCGGCCGTCCTCGGGCTGGGACACATCCGCGGCGTACGCCATGCCGCGCTCGGGATAGACGTGCAGGTGCTTGAACTGCTCGTGCAGCCGCGAGGTGATGATCTTGCGGTGCTCCATGAGGGTGCGCCACACCTCGGGACGCTCGTCGCGGGTGATGAAGCGGGCCTTGACCAGGGCGTTGATGGTGTTGCGCTGCTCTAAGGTCAGCACGCCGGTGTCCTCGTCGAACAGCGGCGGCCGGTCCAGTGGGTCGGCGTCCGGGTCCAGGCCAGCGGTGATGATGGCGTCGACCGCCTCGTCCGAGTCCTCCTCGGAGTCGTCGAGCTCGACGCTCTCGTCCTCGAGCACGGACTCGTCGTCGCGGTCCAGGTCGTTCATGGTCACGAGGCAGCTCCGGCCTTCTTCTCGGTCTTGCGCAGTCGGTCGATCAGGTTGCGGTTCAGGCGGACCCGCGGGCCGAGCAGGACGACCTCGGTGCCGTCGGGTCGGACGCAGCGGAACCGCTCGCGCTCGATGGCACCGTTCGGGTCGAGCTCGGTCAGATCCGCAGGCACCGACATGTCCGCGTCGAGCGCGGACGTCGAAGCCCCGCTGTTGGCGATGGCTCGGCGTGCCCGGTGCGCCTTCGAAGCAGCACCGGAGAGGTGCATGAGCCCGATGACCTCGACGGGACGGCGCAGGTCGTCGGGCAGCGACCCGAAGACGTCCCCGACGGTGGGCACCGGGGCGTCCGGCGGGAGGTTGTCCAGGTCCAGGTCCTCGGCGGCGGTGATCAATGCCGAGCGCAGCGCGCGCAGCGACGGGCCGCCTTGGGAGAGCAGTTTCGCGAACGTCGCTGCCGGGTCGAGCTGCCGTTGCTTGCGCTCGGGAAGCGGCTCGGGCGGGAGATCGTCGGCGGGGTCGAAGAAAGAGTTGGGCAAGTCGTCGACGTCGTTGCCGTGCGGGAGGACCTCGCACGCGATCTTGTCCTGGGCTCGTCCGACCTTGAACGAGAACGTCACCGACTTCTCCAGCGACCGCAGCGCCGCGTCCATCGCGATGTCGCGGTCGAGGTTGTGGGAAAGGATCTGCTCGCGCAGGACGGTGGAGATGGAGTCGCGGGCGTCGAGGACGGAGTCGAAGCCCTGCATCATCAGGAGCAGGAGGTTGCGCAGGTCGCGCTGCTCGGTCTCGCGCAGCAGCGCTTGGGCCTGCGGGTTGTTCAGCAGAGACTCGATGTTGCGACGCAAGTCGACCTTGGCCTTATCGTCGCGCAGCAGCTCCATAGCTCCGATGAACGCGCGGCCCTCCGGCGTGCCGTTCATCAGGCCGTTGGCCATGTCGAGGTACTCGATGAGGTGGTCGCCGAGGCGGCCGGTGTCGGAGTGGAACTTGTTCACCACGACCTGACGCTGGTCCGCCATCCGCTCGATGACCCGACCGAAGTCGCCAGGGAGCGCGCTGAACAGGCGCAGCAGGTTGTCGAAGCCGTCGATGATGTAGTCGTCGTCGACGGGCTCGAGCTCACCACCCTTGTCGAGGCGATCAAGCTCCGCGGCGCGCTCGTCGATCTCGGCTTGCAGGATCCGCATGCGCTCGTTGACGTCCGGGTTGATGTTGCGGTTCAACTTCGAGACCGCATCCATGATCGTCCCGACCCGGTGCTCGGAGACCCCGGATCGGTCGCGCGTCATGGTGCCGATGTGCGAGAGCGCGGTGAGCGTCGGAGAGGCGATGAAGTAGAAGTCGACGCCGGTCTTGACGTCGCGTCGCTTGTCGAGGGCATCGGCGTCCATCCAGCGGCGACAGGTGAGCTTGCCGTCGATGGTCGGGGGTGACCCGAACTTGGGGACCTCGATGCCGACCGAGTCGAGGTCGGCCAGGTACTGCTCGACGCGCCTGTGCAGGACCGGCGCCTCGAGACCTTGGTGCTCGCGGGTGAACGCCAGCCGCAGCACCGCGAACAGCACCTGCCGGTCGGAGCGGTTCAGGAGCTTGAGCATGGGGCGCTCGAAGGCGCCCTCGATGTCAGCGAACTCGCCGTGGATCTCGCTCATGCGCGCGACCTTCTTGCGTGGACGCTGGGCGCACGCGAGCTGTCGCGGTGCGCGACGTTGCGCTGCTGCATGCGTCCTCCCCTCCTGCCATCAGTGGCCGGTTCGGCCGTTAACGTCTCCACGCACGGTAAAGGGACTCGCCGACAGGCGCAGGGGACTTCGACAGCCCGTGATGAGCGAGAACGAAAAGAGTGGCTGCGTCGCTTCTCAGAAGCAGGGCACCGGGCACTCGGGACGGCCGGCGCCTGCCTCCACTGCTGCTGATGCAGCAGTAACCGCGGGCGCCCAGGACGCGTCCAGCCGCGCCGCGCACACGGCTGGCCCCGACGTCCAGTGAGAACGGCCGGTGGTCTGATCTGATCTGTTCGACCGGTACCCGCTCATTGGCTGCGGGAGACGGTCGGTCGTCGCTCGCTAGGTCTGCCTCAGGTGGACATGGGCGCCGCCAAGTTCGCGGCGAAAGGACGCGCTTCGCTCGCGGCGGTGGAGGCCACCGCCTGAGCCGTCAGGCGGGGCGGTCACATGCGATCGAGAAGGTCCGCCTTCTTGGCAGCAAACTCCTCATCGGTGAGTACGCCTGCTGCGTGGAGGTCGGCCAACTTCTTGATCTGATCGGGGATGTCGGCCACGGTCGGCGGAGGCGGGTTGGTGATGCTGACCTGCATCGGCGTGGCGTTCTTGATCACTCCAAGGACGGCGTTGCCAGCCGCCTCTAGCGCCAGGCCCGCCTTCTCGTCGCCGCTGAGCATCTGGTGCTCCGTCACGAGGGCATGAACTTTGCGGTCGGGACTGCTGCACGAGTAGGTGACAGGTCAGGTCACGCAGCCTGAGTGGTTGTCGTGGTCTCGTTCGTGGTCATGATGGTCTCGTACTCGATGGGGGTCAATCGGCCGAGCGAGGCCTGTCGTCTGCGTCGGTGGTAGGTCCGTTCGATCCAGGTCACGATCGCGATCCGGAGCTCTTCGCGGGTGGCCCAGGTGCGCCGGTCGAGGACGTTCTTCTGCAGCAGCGCGAAGAAGCTCTCCACGGCGGCGTTGTCGCCGGCGGCGCCGACGCGGCCCATCGATCCGACCATGGCGTGGCGGTTCAGTGCATGGACGAATTTTCTGCTTCGAAATTGGGATCCGCGGTCGCTGTGGACCACGCAGCCGGCGACGTCGCCTCGTCGGGCGACGGCGTTGTTGAGTGCTGCGACGGCCAGGCGGGACTTCATTCGTGAGTCGATGGAGTAGCCCACGATCCGGTTGGAGTAGACGTCCTTGATCGCGCAGAGGTACAGCTTGCCCTCGCCGGTGCGGTGCTCGGTGATGTCGGTCAGCCACAACTCGTTGGGAGCGTCGGCGTCGAACTCGTGGCGGGTCACGCCGTGCTTGTCGACCACGGCGCATAGGCCGTCGTGGACCGGCGGGCCTGGCTTCTTGGCCTTGCCGCGCTTGGGCTTGCCGAACGCGCTCCACCAGCCGTTGCTCGAGCAGATCCGCCACGCGGTGCGTTCTGCCATCGACTCGCCCGCCTCGAGGGCTTCATCGACCAGGAAGCGGTAGCCGAACTCGGGGTCATCGCCGTGGGCGTCGAACAGCGCGTTGGCCCGGTAGGCCTCGACCAGCTCGGCGTCGTTGACCGGGCTGGCCAGCCAGCGGTAGTAGGGCTGACGAGCGATCTTGAGCACCCGGCACGTCACCGTCACGGGCACCCGGATCGGGGTGTCCTTGGCGGCCAGCTCGCGGACGAGCGGGTACATCATTTTCCCGGCAGATTGGCCTGGGAGAGATAGGCCGCCGCGCGGCGCAGGACCTCGTTCTCCTGCTCCAGCAGCCGCAACCGCTTACGAAGCTCGCGGTTCTCAGCAGCCTGCTCGCTCGTCGGGCCGGGCTTGGCGCCGTCCTCGACGTCGGCCTTCTTCATCCACCCCGTCAGACAGGACTCGCTGATCCCGAAATCAGCAGCGATCTGCTTGAGGTGGACGCCTGGCTCACGGCTGCGCGCGACGCGCACGACGTCGTCACGGAACTCCTGGGGATAGGGCTTGGGCACGGTGTACATCCTTCCAGCGGCACCTCTCGGCACCACAGATCAGATGTCACCTACTCGTGCAGCAGTCCCGTCAGTTGCGATCGTGAGCGAGAGGGTCCGCCGTTGAGAGGATGAGAGCGGTCCACCGGCCCATACCTGACCGACGCCGCTTCGATCCTGCGTCTGCTGCTGGAACTTGATCGAGTGCAGCTTCTCGTAGGGTGTGAGGGGCGTCATCATCTTGCTGACGCGGACGAACCCGTTGTCGTAGATCTCGACTTTGGTGAAGCCGAATTCCTTCTGGATCGTTCGGTCGCCCGCCGCTACTGCGCCGTCGGCTGCCTGTGCCTTCTTGCTGTCAACCTGGGCTTCAATTTTGCCCTTCGTGTCTCGCCACCACGACTTCTTCTCCTCAGCCATGCTGCAATCTTTGCTCAACCTTCCCCCGCGCGCACACCATGACGCAGAGTGCGCAGTGAATCGCGGCGGAGTGACTCACGACCACGACGCGTTCGCTCAGGCGCCTGACTCGAGGGTCGCTCGGATCTGCTGCGTCAGCGGACGGAATCTCGCCATTGTTGAGATGAACCAGTCGAGGAACTCGATCCGCGAGTCGGCATCAAGTACGTCTCCCTGCAGTCGGTCGACGTGGATCCGGCAAGCCTTCTTGCCAGGAAGCGGGTCGTACTTGATCGATCCCGCGAACTCGTTGTCCAGCAAGAGGCGGTGTTCCACAAACCGTTCGAACTCGGCGAGGTTGACTGAGGCATCCGGGCCGCCGAAGTACAGCTCTACGCGTGGGCCGGTGACGGTGAACGCCATTCCGTACCAGATCGTTGATGTGCCGTAGGGCAGCGTGATCCACGATTGCGACGAACCTGCGGTGGACCTGGTCCAGGTTGGGTGCTCGGAGCGGATTCGGCCTAGCAGTTCGCCCCAGAACTCTTGGTATGCCAGGGACTTGGGCGAGAGAGTGACGGCCGATCGCTCGGTGTGTAACTGCTTGGTCCAGTCGTTGGGTTTCGCGACCACGCGGAAGAGTGGCGCCGGGCGCGATTCGTCGATGCGTACGGCAGAGATCTCGACTCCAAAGAACCGGGTTTCTTCGTCGGTGTGCTCGTTCAGCCAGTCAAGCGCCGCTCGGTGCTCTTCTCGGAAGGTAGGGGCACACCACACGATCGTCGACGGGTCGGTGCCGCCAGCGTAGGTAAGAAGCTGGCCGAGATGTGAGTGATCTGTTTGCTCCAGTTGATTCTCGACGATCACCACGGTGTTCGTGGCGAGGTCTGTGCCGATGAGATCTAGCGCGAAGCCGCCGACCCTGCGTTCGGCCTCGGTGAGTTGCAGTTCCATCCCGAGAGCGTCACCCAGGACATCGGCGTTCTCGAGAAGCCATAACGTGAAGTCGTGAGCTTCGTGCTTCCAAATACTTCTGACGGCGACCGTCGTGAGGCGACTCAAGGCCACTGGGTGTGAGTTCATCGGGTCCTCCTCAACGCTGATGCGTGGAGGTCACGTTGCCACGCGCGGGCGGCGGTAGTGCGAGAACAAGACAGAAGGTAGCGAGAGGACGGTCCCGCAGGCGGCGGAATGACTCAGGTGCGATGACTGTGCTCCCGAGCGCTTGGTCGCGCCCGGTTCCAAAGGGCGACGTCCTCAAGCTCCTGCAGGACCTGTGTCTCCCACTCGCGTGCTGTCGCACCGTCTGGTGCTGCGACCCAGCAGAGTTCGACTTCGGCACGCTGAAGCGCGGCGACCGCCCAGTGCTTGCTCCGTGATGGGCCTTCGGTCAAGAGCGTTGCTAGCCGCTGTGCCAACCAGGCTGGGTCGGCCAACGCTCGGTCGAGTGCGGCCTCACCGAGCCCTGATACCGCGCCGCGGCCTCGCCCGTAGATCTGCAATCGTCCGCGCACGCCGAGGCCTCGGCGCTCTCCCGCCATGCCGATGTAGACGATCTGACCATCGCTGCGTGCGGCATAGACGCCGGGCCTCGTTGTTGCTTCCTTCGCGGCTTGATCGAGCGGATGCCACGCGGACCATTCGAGGTCCGCCAGACGCAGCGTGTCGCTCTCGGTCGAGACGTCATCCGCGGGTACGTCGAGGATCGGGACTCCATCGGCAGCGGCTTCATCAGCTGCGTCGCTCATGGGAAGGTGGCGGTCCTGGGAATCGGCTCGGGCTAGATCATCGGGAGTCCTGAAAAGGCGGAAGGAGACCTGGTTGATTCGCTCTGCCCAGGCGGTATCGACGAGGGCTCGATGGACCTGTTGCCTAAGGGCGTTGTTCGCTCGGGTCGTGCGTACTGGGTCAGCCGTCGCGCCGCACAGGTCCTCGATGAGCCACTTGAGCGCCTCGCGGCCTCCGGGGCGTGGCTTGAAGAGCCGTGTGCCGTTCCCGGCATCGTCAACGGCGAGTTCCCACATTCGGCTGTAGAGGTCTTCGAGGTTGAAGTGGTAATTCTCGAAGGCGATCGTCGTGGTCACCGAGCCAACGTACTCGTCGACCGCCGCCTGAACGCGGGCCGCGAAGGTGCGGCCCCGAACTGGCATTACCTTCACAGGGCGGCGATCCGACGTTTAGGTTCGAGGAATGAACGAGCCGGCCACACCTAAGCAGCTCTCTGCCGAGCTGGGCGTGAGCGACAGAGCAATCCGCAGGTGGCTCCGCGATCAAGGCTGGCAGAGCGTTCCCTATGCCCGCTGGGAGCTAACACCTGATCAAGCGGCTCAGGTCCGGGCTCACTTCCGAGACTGAAACGCCCACGGCGTCCTTGAAACGCCCACGGCGTCCTCGTCGCCGCTCTTGCCCTGGCGACCGGCTCGCGGCGAAAAGAAGTCACCGTTAGCCCAACGCGTCGGACGGCTGCGAGAAGATCAGCCGTGCTCGAATCCATCCTTGCCGTCGGACCATTGCTCGCCGGGCTCGCTGCCGCGACCGGTCTCATCCTTGGTCTGACCAAGACCGTGCGCCTTCGGCGTCGAGAGAGCACCCTCCGCGAAGCGATGACCGCGCTTGATGCCGGGTCCAAGCAGTACGCCATCCTCGGCGACCTCCATCGGGCTGCAGTCGCCGAACTGGTCGGTCGGCAGTTGACCTCAGCCTGGCGGGTCGCTTGGCCCTGGCTGGTGTGGCTCACTGTCATCTACTTCCACATCGAGCCCGCAAAGCTCGCGGCGGAATATCTGGCGACCGAGAAGGACCCTAGTGCCGCGTGGCGGAAGTCAGTAGAGGGTTCGGTCTGAAATCATGGGGCATGGCAAATCGTCCTGCTCCTGCCTTGGTTCTTCGACCTGGTGATCGAGATGAGCTCGAGCGCTGGACTCGCGCTTCCACGATTCCGGCGGCAGCCGCGAAGCGTGCGCGGATCGTGCTGCTGGCCGCGGACGGCGTAGCGAACACACGGATCGCGGAGCTGGTCGACTCGACGGTGACCACAGTGTTGTCGTGGCGTAGCCGGTACCAGGCCAAGGGACTGGCCGGGCTGGCCGATGCCCCGCGCCCGGGTCGGCCTCGGAGGCTGGATCAGCGCCAGATCGTGGCCGCGACGTTGAAGCCGCCGCCGAAGAGGCTCGGTGTCACGCACTGGTCGTCGCGGCTGCTCGCGGACCGGCTGGGGATCTCCAACACCTCGGTCGCCCGCGCGTGGCGCTCGTATGGGGTCAAGCCGTGGAAGGCCGAATCGTTCCGGTTCTCCACCGACCCCGAGCTCGTCGGGAAGGTCACCGACATCTGCGGGCTCTACCTGGCCCCGCCCGAGAACGCGATCGTGTTGTGCGTGGATGAGAAGTCCCAGATCCAGGCACTCGATCGCACCGTGCCGATCCTGCCGATGCAGGAAGGCCGGATCGAACGCAGATCCCACGACTACTACCGTCACGGCACCTCGACGTTGTTCGCCGCCCTCGACGTCGCGACCGGCCAGGTCACTGCCGCATTGAAGCCGCGACACCGCCATCAGGAGTTCTTGGCGTTCCTCAAGCAGATCGAACGCACCTACCGGCACGTGGTCGACCAGGACGGCGACCCGGTCGCGCTGCACCTGGTGATGGACAACTACGCCGCCCACAAGCACACGAACGTCCGGCCTGACTCGTGCCACGTGACCGTGTATCGGGGAACTCGTCGGTGTCTTTGCAGGTGAGCGAGTTGCGTCGGCGCTGATTGACACACCCCGGGTCTCGGTAGGGTCCGGTCGGTGGTGTTCGTTCGGAGGTCCCCGGGGCGGTCGGGCAGCACGAAGGTGCAGATCGCGGAGCGTCGTGACGGGCGCGATGTCGTGGTCGAGCACGTCGGCACGGCCCGTACCGAGGCCGAGCTCGCGGTGCTCATGGCCAAGGCGCGCCAGCGGCTGCACGAGGGTCAGGAGACCCTCGATCTCGAGGGCATCGGGCTCGAGGATGAAGGCGTGGCGCACCGGCCAGGCCTCATCACGAGCAAGCGCTCGGGGCTCTTGTGGCAGGCGCTGAGCGATGCGTACGCCCGGCTGGGGTTCGACGCCATCGGCGATGAGGCCTTCGCTCAACTCGTGCTGGCGCGGATCATCGAGCCGACTTCGAAGGCCGACTCCGTGCGGGTGCTGAACGAGATCGGAGTGGCATCGGCCTCGCTGCGCACGATGTTCCGTGCGCTGCAGCGCACCCAGGAACACGACTACCGGGGCCAGATCGCGACTGCCTGCTTCAGCCACGCGACCACTCACGGCGACGTGAGCCTGGTGCTCTACGACGTGACCACGCTGTACTTCGAGGCAGAGAAGGAAGACGAGCTCCGCAAGGTCGGCTACAGCAAGGAGCGCCGCGTCGACCCCCAGATCGTCGTCGGTCTGCTCGTGGACCGGCACGGGTTCCCACTCGAGATCGGCTGCTTCGAGGGCAACAAGGCCGAGACCTTGACGATCATCCCGATCGTCAAGCAGTTCGCCGAGCGCCACGGCATCGCGGACATGGTGGTCGTCGCTGACGCCGGAATGCTCTCCTCGTCTAACTTGAGTGACCTCGATGAGGCCGGGCTGCGGTTCATCGTCGGATCGCGGGTCACCAAGGCGCCGAAGGATCTGGAGTCCCACTTCCGCTGGCACGGCAACGCGTTCACCGACGGTCAGATCATCGACACCATCACCCCCCGCGACCAGCGCGGCACCGCGGTCAAGGTCAGCGACCCGAAGGTGAAGGCCGAGCCGGTCTGGGACCCGGCCGTGCACGCGAAGTCCTGGCGAGCGGTGTGGGCCTACTCCCGCAAGCGGGGCGTGCGTGACAACGCGACGCTGACGCTGCAGGAGAACAAGGCCCGTGCCGTGGTGGCCGGGGAGAAGGCCGCCAGGACGCCGCGGTTCGTCAAGAACCGCAACGGCGCCACCGAACTCGACGAGGCCTCGCTGGCCAGGGCGCGCGACCTCGTCGGGTTGAAGGGCTACGTCACGAACATCGAGGGCGAGCTGATGTCAGCGACCGAGGTGATCGGCAGCTACCACGACCTGTGGCACGTCGAGCAGTCCTTTCGCATGTCGAAGACCGATCTGGCTGCGAGACCGATGTTCCACCACACCCGCGAGGCCATCGAGGCGCACCTCACGATCGTGTTCGCCGCCCTCGCGATCGCCCGTCACCTGCAGAACGTCACCGGACTGAGCATCCGAAAGATCGTCGCCACCCTGCGACCGATCCAGCAGATCACGGTCCGCATCGCCGGCCACGAACACCTCGCCGAGGACCCCATCACCCCAGACGCCAAGGCGATCCTGGACGCGCTCAACATCAACCCTCAGTGACACACCCCGGTGGCACGAGTCAGGTGGTCGACCAGGACGGCGACCCGGTCGCGCTGCACCTGGTGATGGACAACTACGCCGCCCACAAGCACACGAACGTCCGGGCGTGGCTGGAGGAGAACCCGCGGTTCAAGATCCACTTCACCCCCACCCACGCCTCGTGGATGAACCTGGTCGAGGTCTGGTTCGGCATCGTCGAGCGACAAACCATCCGCCGCGGCGTCTTCAAGTCCGTGCGTGACCTCAACACCAAGATCCGCGCCTTCATCGACGGCTGGAACGACCGCTCCCACCCCTTCGTCTGGACCAAGACCGCAGAGGAGATCCTCAAGAAGGCAAACCGTCCAACGACTTCAAATCCGCGCCACTAGTTGGGGAGACTTCACCCTTAACGTCCTAGGCGATCCCTTTTACCTCATCGCCGCGATCCCAGTCTTCTTTGGGCTTAGCGAGGTCTTCCTCAGCCAGTACTTAACGCTGGTGGGTAGGGCCGAGGTGACCCGCAACTTCTACGACGGCAAGTCGATCGAGCGCCCGCGCACTCACATGAGCCGATCGGTCGAGGCGCACTACAACCCCCCGAAGCGCCTTCAGGCCACTGAGGAGGGGCCGAAGGGCACACTCCGCGAGCGGTTCGCCACGTCGCTGCGAAATGTGGTTGTCCCGATCGCACTCGCGGTCTGTCCCGGATTGTTCTGCGCGTCCCTCGGCATGATGATTGGCACCTTCACGTGGCTTGCGCAGCAGGATCCCGACCGCCTTGAGGCGGTCAGCATCCAGCCGTTGGGCGCGATCTCCTTCGTTTCCTTCATAGTGCTCGGTCCAGCCGTGCTCTACCTGGTGACCGACGTCGAGCACGAGGTGCGCCTACACGCGCTTCCGACATTGCACCCAGCGAGCACCCTTGACGTGACGCGGAGCAAGCGTCGCTAGACGTCCGCACTGTTGTCCCCTGGCGCCGGGGATGCCTGTCGCTTGCGCGGCGGCCGAGGGATCACGCTGGCCAGCAACACCAAGTCAGGTCTCAGCTCTCTCGAGCCCGCAGTGGACGGCCCCCGCGCTGATGCGGACCTCGTCCAGTTCCGCACCCGCGGCTACCTGGCACGGAACGCGTTTCAGAACCTGAGCGACCGTATCCGGCCGGTCAGGCCCGGTGCCCTCGGGGCATCCGACGCGGCACCGGGAGTTCTGCTGGCTGCCTTGCTCGACCTTCGCGTCATCACCGAGGAGGAGATGACCTGCCTCGCTGCCCGCGTCTAGCGCCAAGAACGTCCGGGTGATCGCCGATTTCGACTTCGCCTTCGGCGTCGTGTGCGCAATCGGCGCCGCCTTCCGACAGAGCGAAAGCGGCGGTATGACGCGTCTGCTAAACGCGCGGATCGCGGCATCATGAACGTGCATTGCTCAGGTAGCGGTTGCGCCTGCTTCCAGTGCCGAAGCGCGTCCGGTAGAGCGAGACCGCCGTCACATCGGTACGTCGGACGTCTAGGTCGGGACGAGTGTCATGCGTCCAGTCTCCAGACCTTGGCGCGACGACACACAGGCGGTGTTTCAGCAGACTGTCGGAGGCGGGCGCCACACTAAGACTGCGGGCCAGCGACCTTCCCAAGAAAAAAATCGAGAAAGTACGGGGGGATACGCCCGAGGCGGCACTTAAGAGGGGAACGACAGGGAGCTTGCGAGCTGCCGTTGCCCGATGAGGAGAGACGCATGGCTGCCAAGCCGGAGCGGGAGCCGGGGGAGCCCGGACGCTTCGGCGAGCCACTAGAACGGCATCCGAGGGATCAGGTGCCCGAGGCGTGGCTGGTGGAGTCTGACCATCAGAACCTGGCCGACAGCGTCGACCGGCTGCAGGGCGACGTCGACCTTGTGACGGCGCTGGCGTTGGCGAAGTACGAGGGGAACCTCTACGACTACTTCGCGAATGAGCTGGCGAAGTATGGCTACGCCGTGCTGAAGAGCTGGATCGCCAAGAAGATCGTCTTCGAGCGGTGCAAGCAGAAGGGATACGGGCTGCGGGTCCTGGAGCGGGACTTCACCCAGCAGGAGATCGAGGGTCTGGCCAATTACACGGTGGCCATGGCCCTCAAGTATTTCCGGGACAAGGTGCTGATGAAGCGCAGGTGGGACCCGACTAAGGGCGCCTCGCTCCGCACCTTTTTCATCGGCCAATGCGTCTTCCAGTTCCCGAACATCTACCGGGACTTCCTGAACGACCTGGACTCTGACTGGCTGCACGGCTTCACCGACGATGTGACGGAGATGGACTTCCACACTGAGCACTCGTCGCCGGTCCGGAAGATGTCAAGCAGTCTGAGACACGTCTCGTCACGCGGTCTGTATGAGGGCCTCCGGTGATGGCTGGTTGATCCAGGCGGCCTGGGGGAGCTTCGGGGCCTGGGGTCGGCGGGTGCCGAACCGTTCGGGGTGAGCGGCGTGGGCTGCGTCCAGGGTGTGCTGCCGCTGGGCCCGGATCTCGGTTGCGGTGCCGTGGTGGACCGACGCGGGGGTGTGCAGCCCGATCCCGGAGTGACGGTGCTCGTGGTTGTAGTAGCCGAAGAAGTCCTCGCAGAACGCTCTCGCGTCGGCCAGCGAGCCGAACGCCTCGGGGAAGACCGGGGCGTACTTCAGGGTCTTGAACATGGCCTCGCTGAACGGGTTGTCGTTGCTGACCCGCGGCCGGGAATGGCTGCGGTCGACGCCGAGGTCGAGCAGCAGCTGGGCGACGGGTTTGGAGGTCATCGACGTCCCGCGGTCGGCATGGATCGCCTGAGGGATGCCGTGCACGCCCATCGCTTTCTCCAGCATCGTCTTGGCGATCTCGGAGTCCTCGACAGCCTGCACGGTCCAGGCCACGACGTAGCGGGAGTAGATGTCGAGCACGACGTAGAGCTGGAACCAGATCCCGCGCTGGGGGCCGCGGACCTTGGTGATGTCCCAGGACCAGACCTGCCCCGGCGCGGTGGCCAACAGCTCGGGCTTCGTCTTGGCAGGATGGGTGGCCTGCCGGCGCCGCTCGCCGGCCGCACCGTGGGCGCGCAGCAGCCGGTGCATCGTCGACATCGAGCACAGGTAGGTGCCCTCGTCCAGCAGCGTCGCCCAGGTCTGGGCCACCGACTTGTCGCAGAACCTCGGCGAGGTCAACACCTCCAGCACCTCGGCTTGCTCGGCCACGGTGAGCGCGTTCGGCGGCCTCGGACGCGACGGCTTCGGGCCGTGCAACCGAGGCTGCTTGGCGCGGTAGTGGCTGCCCCTGGGTCGTCCCAGCAGCTCACACGCCTTGGTCACCGAGGTCAGCTCGGCGAGCTCGTCGACGGCAGGGTTGATCACCGTCCGGGCGGCTTCGGCGTGCCCGTGCTCTCGGAGAGCGTCTCCAAGAGCGCGTGTGCTTTTCCCACGATGTCCAACGCGGCCCTCGTCCTGGCCAACTCGGCCTCGGCCTTTTCCGCACGGGCGCGCAACTGTTCGACCTCCCGATCCCGCTGCCGCTCGCGACGGTCCTTGGCCTGGGGGGCCAGCGCTGAGGCGGCGCCAGACTCGGCGGCCTTGCGCCACTCCACGATGTGGGAGGAGTACAACCCCTCCCGCCGCAGGATCGCACCGCGCTCGCCGCGGTCGGCGGCGTCGTAATCGGCCAGGATCTTCGCTTTGTACTCGGCGGTGAACGTGCGTCGCTTCGGACGGTCTGCTCTCGGGCTCACCACCCCATCATCGATCCGGGCAGCATCAGCCAACGTCATGGTCATCAGGTGTCTCGCTTCTCGCCCGTGCAGAGGGAAGGAACTCAGTAGCGGTGTCTCACCTCAGCCTGACGCACAGGGGTCGACCGCCGGGTGGTCGCAGCGATTGTGTCGTCGCAGGCCATGGCCGAGATCACCGATCCCCGGGTTCGTAAGGCCATGTTCATGACGGCGGAGGGCTACACGCAGCCCGACATTGCACGTGTTTTGGGTGTCTCCACCAAGGCGGTGGAGCGGATGCTCGCGCGTGCGCGCGAGGGTCTTCAGCGAAAGGGGCTGGGGTGACAAGCAAGAACATCAAGGCACAGGTGGAGCGCAGCTCACTGGGAACGCGATCGGCGAAAGCAGCGAGGCGGACAGTGTCTAACGACGTGTCCCGACGCATCGTGTCTAACGCAGCGAGCGGTCGCTTCACGGCGAAGAGTCCGAAGAAATTCGGGGGGTAACTCGAACTCTGGCACTTACACAGAGATGTCAGGCGGTCACAACGACCAACTGATGGAGCCCCGCAAGTGTGTGGCTCCCCAACCAGCAGGAGCCAGTCGAAGAGCCATCACGAGTCGCATCGAGAAGACTACTTGATGAAGCTCCTGCACGAGGTCCTTGGAGGGCCTAGTGGCAAACCGTAGTTCGATCACCGGGCGGTACATCAGCAACGCCGCCGCAGCCCGTCATCCCAAGACGTCGGTCCGTGAGGCCGGCGCCAATCGCAGTTCCGGGACGCACTACCGCAACGCTGGGTCCGGGGAGTTCATCACCCGCGCCCAGGCGGAGCGCAACCCCAAGGGCTCCCTGAGGGAGCAGGGCTGATCTAGCAGTACATCGGCGGGCGTCGGCTGGGGAAGCGGCGCCCGTCGTTGCTACGCGTCGGGCAGGTGGGCTTTGAAGACATAGGGCTTGGCTGCATCAAGCGCCTGATCAGCTGAGTACTCCGTGATCCTGGGCTTATTGAGAGCTGAGGTCACGACAGCGAGATACCAGCCAGCTTGGTTCTCGGCGGCCCTGATCTCGTTGGCCGTCAACAACACGATCGGTTGGGTGCCGCTGACGCCCTTCACCTCGGCACGAACAACCTCGCCGGTCTTCTTGTGGGTGAACGTGATGTCCCAGCCGACCTTGTCGGCGCTGACTTCCTTGTACTTCCAGTCGGTCCCGTAGACCCGGATCACCTCGGCCATGGCGATGGCTTCGACCACGGCGTTCTTGGCGGGCGAGCCGAACCCGGCGCCGTAGTCCGAGACGGTGACCGTCTCGTCGGATTCCTCGTCCGTCCAGTCCGGCAGGAGTGCCTCGAGTCGTTCAAGCTGGTCCTTCGACACCCACGACGGGTTCGACCCCTGAGGGGACCGGAAGACCTCCAGATCGTCGATGCCGGCGGCCTTGATGTCCTCGGCACTCACCGCTTCGCCGAAGAGCGGGATGTCGACCGGAACGAACATTTCGACTGCTACACGTGCGTCCCTGTCCAACCAGTAGCCAAGGTCGCTGAAGTATCCGTCCTGGTCCTCGGGTTCAACGGAACCGGTGACCCGCCCGACGCCCCAGATGCCTCGAGTCATGCGCCGACTGTTGCCGGAACGGAAGATGTCAAGCAGTCTGAGACACGTCTCGTCACGCGGTCTGTATGAGGGCCTCCGGTGATGGCTGGTTGATCCAGGCGGCCTGGGGGAGCTTCGGGGCCTGGGGTCGGCGGGTGCCGAACCGTTCGGGGTGAGCGGCGTGGGCTGCGTCCAGGGTGTGCTGCCGCTGGGCCCGGATCTCGGTTGCGGTGCCGTGGTGGACCGACGCGGGGGTGTGCAGCCCGATCCCGGAGTGACGGTGCTCGTGGTTGTAGTAGCCGAAGAAGTCCTCGCAGAACGCTCTCGCGTCGGCCAGCGAGCCGAACGCCTCGGGGAAGACCGGGGCGTACTTCAGGGTCTTGAACATGGCCTCGCTGAACGGGTTGTCGTTGCTGACCCGCGGCCGGGAATGGCTGCGGTCGACGCCGAGGTCGAGCAGCAGCTGGGCGACGGGTTTGGAGGTCATCGACGTCCCGCGGTCGGCATGGATCGCCTGAGGGATGCCGTGCACGCCCATCGCTTTCTCCAGCATCGTCTTGGCGATCTCGGAGTCCTCGACAGCCTGCACGGTCCAGGCCACGACGTAGCGGGAGTAGATGTCGAGCACGACGTAGAGCTGGAACCAGATCCCGCGCTGGGGGCCGCGGACCTTGGTGATGTCCCAGGACCAGACCTGCCCCGGCGCGGTGGCCAACAGCTCGGGCTTCGTCTTGGCAGGATGGGTGGCCTGCCGGCGCCGCTCGCCGGCCGCACCGTGGGCGCGCAGCAGCCGGTGCATCGTCGACATCGAGCACAGGTAGGTGCCCTCGTCCAGCAGCGTCGCCCAGGTCTGGGCCACCGACTTGTCGCAGAACCTCGGCGAGGTCAACACCTCCAGCACCTCGGCTTGCTCGGCCACGGTGAGCGCGTTCGGCGGCCTCGGACGCGACGGCTTCGGGCCGTGCAACCGAGGCTGCTTGGCGCGGTAGTGGCTGCCCCTGGGTCGTCCCAGCAGCTCACACGCCTTGGTCACCGAGGTCAGCTCGGCGAGCTCGTCGACGGCAGGGTTGATCACCGTCCGGGCGGCTTCGGCGTGCCCGTGCTCTCGGAGAGCGTCTCCAAGAGCGCGTGTGCTTTTCCCACGATGTCCAACGCGGCCCTCGTCCTGGCCAACTCGGCCTCGGCCTTTTCCGCACGGGCGCGCAACTGTTCGACCTCCCGATCCCGCTGCCGCTCGCGACGGTCCTTGGCCTGGGGGGCCAGCGCTGAGGCGGCGCCAGACTCGGCGGCCTTGCGCCACTCCACGATGTGGGAGGAGTACAACCCCTCCCGCCGCAGGATCGCACCGCGCTCGCCGCGGTCGGCGGCGTCGTAATCGGCCAGGATCTTCGCTTTGTACTCGGCGGTGAACGTGCGTCGCTTCGGACGGTCTGCTCTCGGGCTCACCACCCCATCATCGATCCGGGCAGCATCAGCCAACGTCATGGTCATCAGGTGTCTCGCTTCTCGCCCGTGCAGAGGGAAGGAACTCAGTAGCGGTGTCTCACCTCAGCCTGACGCACAGGGGAAACCCAGAGGATGATCTTGTCATTCGACGCCATCATGTCTGAGCGGTAGCCGGGTACGACGCTCCATGTCTCGATCGTTTGAAGGCCATCGTGGATAGCGCCCGGCAAGTCAAACTTCGTCTCAGGGTCGCACTTAATCACCCATGCCCCGAGGTTGTCTTCGGTGATCGTTCGCTCTGCCATGGATCGTTCCTACCATCGGCGTCGGTCAAGAGGCCTCACCGCGTGATCGAGACGTTGGGCTACACAGGTGGGTTGTCAGGCGTGAACTCGTCCGTATGCTCGCTCTGCACGAACCGAAAGACCGAGACGTCCTCCGCCGGAGGCGATCTCGATTCAAAGTGATCCGCCATACACAAGCGGACTTATGTAGCGAGGCCACCCGTGGACCTTGATCAAGTAATAGGCAACGTCGACCGGAGGGACGTCGCCTAACCACCAACAACCCGATGAAGCAGTGCGCGACTCAGACTCCGGTCCCGTGGTCGACGCGCTGTCAAGGAGTTGTTGAGCATGTCGGAGCAAGACGCGAACGAGCCCATCGAGACCAAGCACGAGACCCACGTTCACATTGAAGGGGACGGTGCCAAGTGGCTCGCCGGTGGACTCGTACTCATCGCCGGCGTCTTTATGGCTGGGCTTTACGGCATCGCCAAGCAGCCTGAGGGAGTCTCGAAGCTGGAAGCCATCGGCTCGTGGTTCCCATGGCGCAAGGCCAAGTCGAGTGAGCCTGACCCCCCGACCGAGCCGCCCGCTGAGATCGAGTAGCTAGACCCAGAATGCCCCCTCGGAGTGACAGCCGAGGGGGCTTTCGTCTGCCCGGCGGTGAGAGGGTCTACCCATGACGGATGACCTCTACGAGTCCGACTGCTCGGTGCATGGCCTTGATCCGCACGTCGTGATCCACGAGGCCGCCTGACTCGTGCCGCCGGGGTGTGTCACTGAGGGTTGATGTTGAGCGCGTCCAGGATCGCTTTGGCGGCTGGGGTGATGGGGTCCTCGGCGACGTGTTCGTGGCCGGCGATGCGGACCGTGATCTGCTGGATCGGTCGCAGGGTGGCGACGATCTTTCGGATGCTCAGTCCGGTGAGGTTCTGTAGGTGACGGGCGATCGCGAGGGCGGCGAACACGATCGTGAGGTGCGCCTCGATGGCCTCGCGGGTGTGGTGGAACATCGGCCGCGCAGCCAGATCGGTCTTCGACATCCTGAATGACTGCTCGACGTGCCATAGGTCGTGGTAGCTGCCGATCACCTCGGTCGCTGACATCAGCTCGCCCTCGATGTTCGTGACGTAGCCCTTCAACCCGACGAGGTCGCGCGCCCTGGCCAGCGAGGCCTCGTCGAGTTCGGTGGCGCCGTTGCGGTTCTTGACGAACCGCGGCGTCCTGGCGGCCTTCTCCCCGGCCACCACGGCACGGGCCTTGTTCTCCTGCAGCGTCAGCGTCGCGTTGTCACGCACGCCCCGCTTGCGGGAGTAGGCCCACACCGCTCGCCAGGACTTCGCGTGCACGGCCGGGTCCCAGACCGGCTCGGCCTTCACCTTCGGGTCGCTGACCTTGACCGCGGTGCCGCGCTGGTCGCGGGGGGTGATGGTGTCGATGATCTGACCGTCGGTGAACGCGTTGCCGTGCCAGCGGAAGTGGGACTCCAGATCCTTCGGCGCCTTGGTGACCCGCGATCCGACGATGAACCGCAGCCCGGCCTCATCGAGGTCATTCAAGTTAGACGAGGAGAGCATTCCGGCGTCGGCGACGACCACCATGTCCGCGATGCCGTGGCGCTCGGCGAACTGCTTGACGATCGGGATGATCGTCAAGGTCTCGGCCTTGTTGCCCTCGAAGCAGCCGATCTCGAGTGGGAACCCGTGCCGGTCCACGAGCAGGCCGACGAAGATCTGGGGGTCGACGCGGCGCTCCTTGCTGTAGCCGACTTTGCGGAGCTCGTCTTCCTTCTCTGCCTCGAAGTACAGCGTGGTCACGTCGTAGAGCACCAGGCTCACGTCGCCGTGAGTCGTGGCGTGGCTGAAGCAGGCAGTCGCGATCTGGCCCCGGTAGTCGTGGTCCTGGGTGCGCTGCAGCGCACGGAACATCGTGCGCAGCGAGGCCGATGCCACTCCGATCTCGTTCAGCACCCGCACGGAGTCGGCCTTCGAGGTCGGCTCGATGATCCGCGCCAGCACGAGTTGAGCGAAGGCCTCATCGCCGATGGCGTCGAACCCCAGCCGGGCGTACGCATCGCTCAGCGCCTGCCACAAGAGCCCCGAGCGCTTGCTCGTGATGAGGCCTGGCCGGTGCGCCACGCCTTCATCCTCGAGCCCGATGCCCTCGAGGTCGAGGGTCTCCTGACCCTCGTGCAGCCGCTGGCGCGCCTTGGCCATGAGCACCGCGAGCTCGGCGTCGGTGCGGGCCGTGCCGACGTGCTCGACCACGACATCGCGCCCGTCACGACGCTCCGCGATCTGCACCTTCGTGCTGCCCGACCGCCCCGGGGACCTCCGAACGAACACCACCGACCGGACCCTACCGAGACCCGGGGTGTGTCGATCAGCGCCGCCGCAACTCGCTCACCTGCAAAGGCACCGACGAGTTCCCCGATACACGGTCACGTGGCACGAGTCAGGGCAGGCTTGAAGCGCGCCTCGACGAGTATCTCGCGCCTGGCCGCGCGTGGAGAACGTGCGCTATTCGTCGATCTCGTCCGGACGCGGTCATTTCTGCTCAAACGCATGACATAAGGGCGCTCAGCCAGTAATCGCCCGATCCTCGCTATATTCGCGGCGTCGAATTCCGCGGTCTACGTCGTTGGCGCGGTCGCCTAACTCGACGGTGATAAGAGTGTCGCCCGCGTACGCGGGGCTTAGCTCGAGGGTGAGGTAATCGAACAGCTCTCGTTCATGAACTGCAATAACGACCTGACGCTTGAGTTGCTTGGCCAGTGTTCGGATCAGTGCGGCGAATTGTGCAACATGGACCTCATCCATCGCCTGAACCGGATCGTCGAAAACAAGGCACCGCATGCGCGGCTCGACTGCGAGGTGCAGTGCGATGAACAGTGAGAGCGCGGCGGTATTCAAGTTGCCTGCCGACAGCATCATCTGCGGCGGACCTCCCAGTTCACCGTTGCGCAGCCTCGTCTCTAATGAAACTTCAAGCGTCGTCTTTGTGGCTGACGGAATGCCGAACGCGGGAATGAACTCCTCACTGGGAGCTAAACGCATGAACAGGTCAGCCCACACGTTGTTGAGGGACTCCGTAAAAACGCGTTGGACGATGGTGGTGCGTGCCGCCGATGCTGCGTCATGGACCTCGCGCGCGACCCGTTGGCGCCGCTTCGCCTCCGTCACGCGCGACTCCCACTTCGACTTTCGCTCGAGAATTTCGGCCACCAGCGTCGTAAGGCGCTTGTGTTCGAGTTTGGCCGCGTTGAGCCGCCTCGCCCCTTCAGCAAGATTACGGCGAGCTACCTCGCGAACTTGTAGTGCCTCGATCGCCGCGGCCGACAGCTCGGAAAGGCGCCGGCAGGCCTGCAGGGCCGACTCCTCGAGGCCCACGGCTGTATCGAGATCGGCAGCGAAGCGGGCCAATTCGGCGTCGATGTGCGCATACTCGCGGTCGGCGGTCTCGAGTTGTTCGACGACGCGCCGAGCGTCCCGCTCGGCGGCGTTGACCGATTCACCTTCGCGAATGATCGGATCGAGCTCGTCGAATTGCCGGCCGAACGATTCCAGCAGCAAGCGCCGGCTCTCGAGGGCACCAAGCCCCTCGGCGTCGAGCACTTGCGCTGCGACTAGATTTCGAGCCTGTACGAGCTGGCCAACCTCTTGAGCGAGTTCGTCGCGTCGGCGGCGCAGTGTAGTGAGAGCGGCGCCTTGTTCAGCTAGGCGAGCGAGTTTGGTGTCGAGGTGGTCGCTTAGGTGCCCGATCCGGAGCTCGGCGAAGTCGCGGTCGCACACCGGGCACGTGTTGTCGGTGATGACTCCACTAAGCGTCGCCAGCCCCTCCACAAGCGTGGATGCTTCAACCTGTGCGGCAGTCAACTGCTCGGTCGTACCCGCCAAGTCGCGTTCGTGCGACGCAAGGAGCTGCTCGGCCGCGGTCTGTTCGCGACGCACTTGGTCTTGACGTGAGAGGAGCGAGGAGACCTTAGTCAGCTCGCCTGCAAGGCCTTCGGACCAGCCATTCGACAGATCAATGCCCGCCGAGGAAGCAGCGTCGGCCCACCGCAGAATGGAAGGCTGTCTGCGCTCCCGCCACGTAGCGTTCGCCGCGACGGTCTCGTCTAAGACGGTTCTCGCGTCGAAGAGCCGTTGACTTGTCGGTCTCTCAGCTACAGCTTCGATGCGTCCACGTAGCGCGGCGAGCTCACGGTCAACGTCTAGGGCACGGGGGAGAACAGGATCCGGTACACCGGCACCGTCCTGCGCCAACTCCAGCAACTGGTCGACGTCTGCTTCAGCAACATCGATCCCTGCAGCCGTCAGTAGTTGGGCAACTGCGGCTGTGGCTTGCTCGAACTCCCGCCCAGCGTTCTCCCGCGTCGACGAGGCTTGCTTGAGTTCGACACTCGCGCGCTTCGCGGTGTTGTCGGCCTCGGCCAGATTGGTTGCGAGATTCTTCAAGAGCCGAAGGTCCGTCGCGTCATGAAGTCCGCTTCGCAACGCGTCTAGGTGCTCGAGTCCGAGGAGTTCGTTCACGAATCGAGCGAGCAGTGACTCCTGCTTGCCGTCGCGCAACTGGTACAACTCCAGTAACCGACCGAGGGACGCTTGGTCGAGATAGCAGCGCTCACTGAAGAACCGCGCCAGGTCACGGTTCAGGGCAGGCTCCCCGGCCACTCGGCTTCCGCCCACAGTCATCCGCTCCATGAGAGACGGACGCAACGCGCTGGCGACATCCACTTGGACAGTTGCAAATTCCTGGCCCGTGAACGGCAGATGAGCCGTATAGCGGTTGTCTTGCCGAGCCATCGACTCAACGCGTCCCGTCAGCGCCATCTCGAGCGCGGAGAGGATGCTTGTCTTTCCGGTGCCGTTGGGACCGTGGATAAGGACGATAGGGGCATCCAACGGGATTGTCCGAGTGCCCTCGATCCGGCGAAAGTCGCTGACAGCGAGACTCGTTAGTGGCCATTCAGTCATCGATGCCCTCGCCTTCGGAGACCGCTGTGTCCACATAGTCAAGCAAGACGGTCCGGACTCGCTCTGGCCCACCGACTGCTGCATCCACAAAGCGCGTGTGCTCAGCCGTCGCATCTGGCCCGAGCACGGTGATCACCTCGCCCAGTGGATCGCCTCCGGTGTCCATCACCGACGGCAGCCGGATCGGCAACAGGACAGCGGCAGCGCGCTCCACCTGCTCGACCGTCGGGTCTTCGGTGTCGAGAATCAGGACTCGGGCGCTGCGTTCGAGATCCGACTTGTCAGATGCCGCCATCGGTCCCAAGACGATGACGGTCACGGGCCGCGGTGACTGTGCCATGTCCAGCGTCCTGGCTAGCACTCCCACCAGACGCAGCAGTCGACGGGCGGGCATCGACGAGGAGGCCACGACCACCAGGTCGTGGGATGCGCCGGTGCCGCGGGCCGCGGCCTCGAACTCGAACTCAACGCCTGCAACCGTCAACGGCTTCGCTAGGCGGAGGAAGTCTGCGCCCTCGAGAACTTCCAGGACAGTCTCCACGCCCGTCATTTGAACCCTCCCGCCATCTTGAACGCTACATACAGATCGTCGGCTGAGCCCGAATCATCGAGAAGTTCTTCGATGCTGAATCGTCCGACCCCGGTGCTGCCGTTGCGGCCGTACGCGGAACGCGGAGAACGGGTAGACCGAGGCACTTCACGATCAGCGTGGATCACGACCACGGCGGCGTCGAAATCGTGCGAGAGCTCCAGTTCCAGAGATTCGCGAGTATCCCGGACGAGAAAGACCTCCTGGTCGCCAGCACCTGTTTTCACACGGAACGATCCAGCCATGGGTTCGGGGGCCGCCGCCCAATCAGATGCGTGATGCCCTCGGCTGAGCATCGACAACGCGATCGCGAATCGACCGAGTGACGCTGCCGGGAAGTCCGGGCTGTGAGCTGCGCGCGCGACCGGAGAGACGGTCAACGGCATGTACGTACGATCGCCGTTGGCGGCCCGACCCTCACGAAACATCGACATCGTCGCGGTGACCGCACTGATTAGGGTGGGGAGAAACCCGCTCGGTTCCTCGCCTACAAGCGAACCGAGAGTCGTACGCGCCCTCCGAAGGTCAACCTTCAGCCGTGTGACGTCGGCCTTCGAGAGTCCGGGAGTCGGGACGTGTTCGGTCAGCGCGGCCAGCTTCTCGGTCAGAGTCCACAGCACCAGCGCCAAGAGGGTCGGCTTGGCCCAAGAGCCGAGTACGGCAGAAGAGACGATGTCGCCCTCGTTGTGATCGAAGTCGTCACCGTAGATGAACTGCAAAGCCATCTCGTGACGCGGCTGCAGGTTTTGCTCGCTCAGCACTAGCGCTGGGGGTTGGGCCGGCCAGTGGCGCCCCAGATCCTGGGCGGATGCGGCGAACATCGTGTGCATGTTCGCGTCCTGCAGCGAAAGACCTATGACCAGCGTATTGCGTTCACCGACCAAGGCCTGGAGCTTGTTTCGCATGTACGCGTTGGCCGGCTGCACTGACCAGCCGGAGATCTGCTTCTCCTGAGCGATCAGCATCGGTCGGTACTTCGTCTGATTTTCAACTGCGCGGATGGCGCATCCGTGGAACTTGATCAGCTCGCTGCGGCCACTCGGTCTACGGAAGTCCTCAGAGTCGACCACGACTCTCAGCACCTTGTCGGCATCAGGGCAAAGTTCGTGGACCGCCTTCTCGACGAGACCGTCCCAGTTTGAGGTAACTGCCGAGTCTACGACACCTTCGAGCATCAAGATCCCGATGCAGAGGTGCTCCACATCAGGTTCGATGTCACGGTTGCCGTACG
Source organism: Nocardioides salarius (assembly GCF_016907435.1). Classification (NCBI taxonomy): domain Bacteria; kingdom Bacillati; phylum Actinomycetota; class Actinomycetes; order Propionibacteriales; family Nocardioidaceae; genus Nocardioides; species Nocardioides salarius. Next base: position 2,463,270 of record NZ_JAFBBZ010000001.1, read on the forward strand.
TATTCGGCACGTCCAAACCCGTCCACATCAGGTAGTCAGGCTCTTCGTTTGCGACTCGAACGCCCAGAACCTGGGAGTAGTTGTTGACTAACGACCGCACAAGGTCGCCTTCGACCGGCCACTTTTCAACCGGCACCGTCAGGTCCAACGCTGCTTTCGCTTCGTGGGAGAGCGATGAAAGCGCCAGCACCTTGTTGAGCGCTGCCTGGAACCGACAGTCGGGGTCCGCAGGGTCGATCTTCGACCGGAGCAACTCCAGCACAGCCCGTACAAGGTCTGGCACCGGCGGCATCCGGTCTCGCGAGATGCCCGACCCCAACCACAGGACGTATTGACCGGTCGCGAATGCGTCCGCAAATTCTGTGAACCGGCTCTCGAACCCGGCGAGAACCTCAGAAGTCGTGTCGGCGGGGGGAGGGTTCACTTGGACATGCTGCCACGTGGGGAAGTCGCGCGTGACACAAACTGCATCAAGCGACTGTAGATGAACTTCCCGGTCAGTTGCGGAGCCCTGGGACGCGTTGGAACCTGCGTCAATCTGGGCGAACTGGGCTACCCGCACCGGGGCGCGTCAGCTCGGACCCATCACGCTTCCGACGTCGATCGCCAGCGCCCCGAGCACGGCCCGCGCCGCGTTGCGGCCCGGCCGCCCGGAGACCGAGCCGCCGGGGTGCACGGTGGCGCCGGTGAGGAAGAGGCCGGGCAGGTCGGTGTCGTAGCGCTGCCAGCCCGGCACGATCTCGCCGTCGCTGGTGCCGTCGAGCCAGAACTCCCCGCCGTGGCAGGAGCCGCCGATGTTCTGCGGGTTGTGGGCGGCCACGTCGAGCGGTGACTCGCAGCGCATCGAGAGGATGTCGTCGGGCTCGAGGCCCGCGCAGCGCCGGCGCACCAGCTCGACCAGGCGGGCGCCGTAGGCGTCCTTGACGTCGGCCCAGTCCTCGCCCGAGGCCAGGTCGTGCGGGGCGATGGTGAGGATCTTGAAGGTGCCGCCGCCCGGGGCGCGGCCCGGGTCGACCGCGGTCTGGTTGACCACCAGCAGCCACGGGTCGTCGGTCTCCAGCTCGCCGCGCGCGTGCTTGTCGAGGTGACGGGCCATGCCCTCGCTGGTGCCGTAGCCCGCTGCCGCGCTGGCGATCCGCTCGGGGCCGAACGCCAGGTCGGCGCGCAGCGCCGCGTGCACCGCGAAGACGCTCAGCCCCGGGCGCCACGCCTCGCGCGCCGCCACCAGGTCGGGGGTCGCCTCGACGCCCTCCAGCATCCCCGCCAGCTGCGCCAGGTGGCCGCCGGCCACCAGCGCCCGCCCCACCCGCACCGCGCGGCCGTCGGCCGTGCGCACCCGTCGTACGCCGTCGGCGTCGGCCTCGACCGCCGCCACCGGCGCGTCGCAGACCACCCGCCCGCCGTGCTGCTCGAGCACCCGCACCAGCGCCTCGGGCAGCGCCTGGCTGCCGCCGACCGGGGTGGTCCAGCCGAAGTCGATGCGCCCCGCGGCCAGCGACGAGGGCAGCGCCCCGGTGCCGGGGCGGCGCGGGTCCTGGATGGTGGCCATCGCCATCCACACCATGAAGGAGCGCACCACCGGGTGCGTGAAGCGCTCGTGCACCACCTCCCACGCCGAGCGCTCGCGCAGCGCCAGGTAGGCGCGGGTCGTCTCGTCGTCGGGCTGGGGCAGGTGCGAGCTCCACCGCCCGTGCGCGGCCCCCAGCCCCGAGCGCCACTCGGTGACCAGCGCGCGGAACGCCTCGGCGTCGGCGGGGGAGTAGCGGGCCAGCTCGGCGCAGGTGGCGTCGAGGTCGGGGTGCACCACCAGGGGCCGACCTTCTGGTTGTGGCAGCACGACGGCCGGGTCGGTGGTGAGATAGGTCAGGCCGTGATCGGCGAGCAGTCCGAGCTCGTCGTCGCGGATCAGGGGGTTGTTCTGGATCAGCACGTGCGCGCTGCTGCACGAGTCGTGCGCGAAGCCCGGGAGGGTCAGCTCCTCGGTGCGGGTGTTGCCGCCGACGCCCGGCCCCGCCTCGAGGACCAGGACCTCCAGCCCGGCACGCGCCAGGTAGGCGGCGCAGACCAGGGAGTTGTGGCCGGCGCCGACGACGACCACCTCGGCGTGCTGCGGCAGGTCGGTGGACATGGTGACGAGGCTGGCATGGGCCACAACCGATTGCAACGCATTTGTGACCTGGGCGGCGCGCACATCGCAAGCGGTCCAGAGCGGCAGACCGACCTGTGGCCGTGATGCTTGACAAGGTGTGGCGCCACTCACAACACTGAGGTAACCGCAATCGATTGCGGGGTGACCGAGGAGGAATCATGTCCCACGTCTCGAACCGCCGCAGCCGCAAGGCTGCGGCCCTGATCGGCGTCCTGGCACTCGGGTCACTCGGGCTGGCCGCCTGCGGTGACGACGACGGTGGCAGCGGCTCCGCGGAGGACGGCCCGATCATGATCGGCACGTCCCTGCCCCTGACCGGCGAGTTCTCCCAGCCCGGCCAGGCGGCCGAGCAGGGCTACCAGGTCTGGAAGGAGATGGTGAACGAGAGCGGCGGCCTGCTGGGCCGCGACGTCGACCTGGTCATCAAGGACGACGCCTCCAACCAGAACACCATCGTCTCCGACTACAACGCCCTGATCAGCCAGGACAAGGTCGACATGCTGCTGGGCACCTTCTCCTCGCTGCTCAACCTCCCGGCCTCCGCGGTCGCGGAGAAGAACCGGATGCTCTTCGTCGAGCCGGCCGGTGGCTCCCCCGACATGTTCAACCGCGGCTACGAGTACCTCTTCTTCGCCCAGCAGGCGACCTCCGACAAGCAGGGCAAGGTCTTCGCCGAGTGGGTCGCCGCGCTGCCCGAGGGCGAGCGCCCCGAGACCGCGGCGTTCCCGACCCTCGACGACCCGTTCGCGGCGCCCAACGTCGCGGGCATCCAGGCGATCCTCGAGGAGGCCGGCATCGAGACGGTCTACGAGGAGACCTACGCGATCGACACCAAGAACTTCGACACCATCGTCAACGCCATGAAGAGCGCCGACCCCGACCTCGTCGTGCACGGCGCACAGTTCGAGGACGGCATCGGCCTGACCCGCTCGATGCTCAAGGCCGACTTCGCGCCCGAGATGTTCTACGAGACCAACGCCCCCTCCTTCGGCTCGCAGTACGCCGACGGCGTGGGCGCCGACAACACCGAGGGCGTCCTCTACGCGGTGAGCCACTCGCCCAACGCCGACACCCCCGGCAACGCCGAGTTCGTGGCCAAGTACGAGGAGATGTACGGCTCCGAGGAGGTCCCCGAGGACGCCGCCGACGGCTACGCCGCCGCCCAGGTGATGCAGGCCGCCGTCGAGGCGATCGGCAACGTCGAGGACCAGGACGCGATGGCCGACTGGCTGCGCGAGAACGAGGTCGAGACCATCCTGGGCCCGCTGTCGTGGAACGAGGACGGCAGCCCGACCGGTGAGTTCCTGATCGGCCAGTGGCAGGACGGCCAGCCCGAGATCGTGCTGCCCCCCGACGCCGCGACCTCCGACATCGAGCTCGGCTGGAAGCCAGGCGGCGCCGGCTGATGACCCAGCTCCTCCAGAACCTCCTCCTCGGGCTGCTGCTGGGCGGGGTCTACGCCCTGGCAGCCAGCGGGTTGACCCTGATCTTCGGAGTCATGAAGGTGATCAACATCGCCCATGGCGCCTTCCTGGTCCTGGCCTCCTTCATCACCTACACGCTGTGGAGCTCGCTCGGCATCGACCCGCTGCTCGGGGTGCTCATCACCACCCCGGTCATCTTCGGGCTCGGCTGGGTGACCTACCACCTGCTGGTGAAGCCCATCCGCACCGCACCGATGTCGTCGACGGTCCTGCTGACCTTCGGCCTGGCCCTGGTGCTCGAGGGTGCGATGGGGGAGATCTGGGGGAACAACTCGACGTCGCTGCGACCGTCGTACACCGACGAGTCCTTCACGGTCGGCTCGCTCTTCATCCCCAAGGCCCAGCTGTACGGCGGCATCCTCGCGATCGTCGTGCTGCTGGCCCTGTGGGTGATCCTGAACCGCACCTGGCTGGGCCGGGCGATCCGCGCGGCGGCGATCAACCCCTCGTCGGCCGCCCTGGTCGGCATCAAGGTCAGCTCGGTGGCCGCCCTCGTCTTCGCCCTCGGCATCGCCGCCGCGGGCGCGGGCGGGGCGATCACCGGGGTGCTCTACCCGTTCGTGCCCGGCTCGCACTACCAGTGGATCGCCCGGCTGCTGGCGATCGTCGTGCTGGGCGGCATGGGCAGCCTCAACGGGGCGGTGCTGGGCGCGCTGATGTTCGGCGTCGCCGAGACCCTGACCTCGGCGTACGTCTCGCCGTCGTGGGCCACGGCCGTGCCCTACGCCATCGTCTTCGCCGTGCTGCTGATCCGCCCGCAGGGCCTGCTGGGCACCCGCCTGAGAGAGGACACGGTGATGGCATGAGTGCCCCCGCCACCACCACCGAGCCCGCCGAGGCTGCGCCCGCGGCCCGGCGTACGCCCTCGACCCTGTGGATCGGTCGCGGCGTCGCCGCCGTCGCCGCGCTGCTGCTGCTGATCTTCCCGATCCTCAGCGACGACATCTACTACCAGAACATGATCATCCTCTCGCTGGTCTTCGCGATCGGGGCGAGCGGGCTCAACATCATCACCGGCTTCGCCGGGTACGTCTCGCTGGGCCAGGGCGCCTTCATCGGGCTGGGCGGCTACACCATCGGGGTGCTGGCCGGCCGGTTCGAGTCGGTGAGCCCCTGGTGGTGGCTGCCCGTCGCCGGCCTGGTCGCGGCCCTGGTCGCGCTGCTGCTCGGGCTGGTCTCGCTGCGCTCGAGCGGGCCGGCGTTCGTGATCATCACCGTGGCGTTCCTCTTCCTGGTCCAGGTGATCGCGGTCAACTGGGTCTCGGTCACCGGCGGCACCGCGGGCCTGTCGCTGCCGCTGCCCTCGTGGGACCGCGACATCATCAACTGGCCCTTCTACTACGTGCTGGTCGCGGTGCTGGCGATGCAGCTGCTGATGACCTGGTGGATCCGGCGCACCAAGCTCGGGATGGGCCTGATCGCGATCCGCGAGGACGAGACCAAGGCGGCCACGATCGGCATCAACCTGCCGGTCGAGAAGATCATCGCCTTCGTGGCCAGCGCCGTCTTCGTCGGCATGGCCGGCGCCGCCTACGGCTACTACCTGACCTTCATCGACCCGCGCGGCATGTTCTCGATCCTGCTCAGCGTGCAGATCGTGCTCTCGCTGCTCATCGGCGGCAAGGCCACCCTGTGGGGCCCGGTGCTCGGCGCGTTCCTGATCGAGCTGATGAACGAGTACGCCAACAACAACCTCGGCGGCGGCAACACCCGGCTCTTCCTCTTCGGCGGGCTGCTGGTCCTGGTCGTGATCTTCCTGCCCAAGGGCCTGCTGCCCTCGCTCGAGGCGCTGCTCTCGCGGCGGCGTACGTCGGGCAAGGCCGGCCTGGTCGGCGCCCGGATCGGCAGCGGCGGCAGCCTGGCCTCGCTCACCGACCGCGTGCAGCTGGTCGATCGCTCCGAGATCCCCGACCGGGCGCTGCTCGAGGTGCGCGACCTGCGCAAGAGCTTCGGCGGGGTCAGGGCCGTCGACGGCGCGACCTTCACCGTGCCCGAGGGCTCCATCACCGGGCTGATCGGGCCTAACGGGTCGGGCAAGACGACGCTCTTCAACCTCATCGACGACACCATCCGCGCCGACTCCGGCGAGATCCTGCTGGGTGGCAAGCGCATCGAGACGCTGCCGTCGTGGAAGCGGGCCCACCAGGGCCTGGGACGCACCTTCCAGATCACCCGGCTCTTCGGGGAGATGACGGTGCTCGAGAACGTCGTGGCCGCGCAGCGCTCCTTCTCGCTGGGCCAGCTCGGCAAGATCGCGGTCAGCGGCGCCGAGGCGCGCGCGGCCGAGGAGCTGCTCGAGTACGTCGGCATGCGCGCCTTCCGCGACCAGCGGGCGCACGCGCTGTCCTACGGCCAGCAGAAGCTGGTCGAGCTCGCCCAGATCCTGATGCTCGACCCGCAGCTGATCCTGCTCGACGAGCCCGCCGGCGGCATCAACCCGGTGCTGATCGAGCGGATGGGGGAGATGATCGAGGAGCTCAACTCCTACGGCAAGACCTTCCTCATCGTCGAGCACAACATGCAGTTCGTGCTCAACCTGTGCGATCCCGTGCACGTGCTGGCCCGGGGCCGGGCCATCGCCTCGGGCACCCCCGACCAGATCCGTAACGACCCGGCCGTGATCGACGCCTACCTGGGCGACGACTTCGTGCTGGAGGACAAGGCGGCGAGCTCATGAGCACCATGCTCCACATCTCCGGCGTCGTGGCCGGCTACGGCGGCGGCGACGTGCTGCAGGGCGTCGACATCACCGTCGAGAAGGGGTCGGTGGCCTGCATCGTGGGCCCCAACGGCGCCGGCAAGTCGACGGTGCTCAAGACCGTCAGCGGCCTGCTGCGCCCCCGGCTGGGCGAGATCCACCTGGGCGACCAGCCCACCCACCAGTGCTCGGCCGCCGAGATCCTCGAGCGGGGCGTCTCCCAGGTGCCGCAGTCGAACGCGCTGTTCCCCAACATGAGCGTGCGCGAGAACGTGATGCTGGGCGCCTACATCATCCGCCGCGACCGCGCCCTGGTGAAGCGTCGCTACGACCAGGTCGCCGAGCTGTTCCCGATCGTGGCCGACCGGGCCGCCGAGAACGCCGGCAACCTCTCCGGCGGCCAGCGCCGGATGGTCGAGTTCGCCCGGTCGCTGATGCTCGACCCGGTGCTGCTGCTGCTCGACGAGCCGTCGCTGGGCCTGGACCCCAAGGCGCTGCAGGTGCTCTACGAGTCGGTGATGACGCTCAAGGAGAGCGGCAAGACCATCCTGATCGTGGAGCAGAACGTGCGCTTCGGGATGCGGATGGCCACCGACGGCATCGTGATGGAGAGCGGGCGCGTGGTCACCCAGCGCCCCGCCGCCTCGATCATCGACGACCCCGAGATCGCCGCGATGTACTTCGGCGGCTCGGTGCGCCCCACCCCGCCGGCGGCGTCGAGCGGCTGAGGCCAGGCGCGGGGCTCACAGCTCGAGCAGGCGCGTGGTCTCCTCGCGCATCTCGACCTTGCGGATCTTGCCCGTCACCGTCATCGGGAACTCCTCGACGACCAGCACGTAGCGGGGGATCTTGAAGTGCGCGAGGCGGCCCTCGCAGAAGGCGCGCACAGCGGCGGCGTCGAGGGGCTCGGCGCCCTCGCGCAGCTTCAGCCACGCGCAGAGCTCCTCGCCGTAGCGCTCGTCGGGCACCCCGATCACCTGCACGTCCTCGACGTCGGGGTGGGTGTGCAGGAACTCCTCGATCTCGCGGGGGTAGATGTTCTCCCCGCCCCGGATCACCATGTCCTTGATGCGGCCCACGATCGTGCAGTAGCCGTCCTCGCGCATCACCGCGAGGTCGCCGGTGTGCATCCAGCCGTCGGCGTCGATCGCCTCGGCGGTGCGGTCGGCGTCGTCCCAGTAGCCGCGCATCACGGAGTAGCCGCGGGTGCAGTACTCCCCGGCGGTGCCCCGGGGCAGGGTCTCGCCGCTGACCGGGTCGACCACCTTGATCTCCAGGTGCGGGTGCACCCGCCCGATGGTCGCCGTACGCCGCTCGAGGTCGTCGTCGACGCGGGTCTGGCAGCTGACCGGCGAGGTCTCGGTCATGCCGTAGGCGATGGCCACCTCGCTCATGTGCATGTCGTCGACGCAGCGCTTCATCACCTCGACCGGGCAGACCGAGCCGGCCATGATGCCGGTGCGCAGCGACGACAGGTCGTGCTCGGCGAAGGTGGGGTGCGACTGCATCGCGATGAACATCGTCGGCACGCCGTAGACGCCGGTGCAGCGCTCCTCGGCGATCGTGCGCAGCGTCGTCTCGGGGTCGAAGCCGGGCGCCGGGATCACCATCGTGGTGCCGTGGGAGGTGCAGCCCAGGTTGGCCATCACCATGCCGAAGCAGTGGTAGAAGGGCACCGGGATGCACAGCCGGTCGTCGGGGCCCAGGCCGATCAGCTCGGTGGTCATGAAGCCGTTGCCCAGGATGTTGCGGTGGGTCAGCGTCGCGCCCTTGGGGTAGCCGGTGGTGCCCGAGGTGTACTGGATGTTGATCGGGTCGTCGGGGTGCAGCGAGGTCGCGCGCTCGCGCAGCGCCTCGTCGGTGATGTCGGCGCCGCCGGCGACCAGGGCGTCCCAGTCGTCGGTGCCGATGTGCACCACTCGGCGCAGGTCGGGGCACTGCGGCGCGACCTCGCGCAGCATCGCGGTGTAGTCGCTGGACTTGAACGACGTCGCGGCCACCATCAGCGACAGCCCGCTCTGGTTGATCGCGTAGGACAGCTCGTGGGTGCGGTAGGCCGGGTTGACGTTGACCAGCACGGCGCCGGTGCGGGCGGCGGCGTACTGCACCAGGGTCCACTCGGCGCAGTTCGGCGCCCAGATCCCGACCCGGTCGCCGACCGCGATGCCGGCGGCCATCAGGCCCTTGGCGACCCGGTCGACGTCGTCCTCGAGCTCGCGCCAGGTCCAGCGGCGTCCGCTGGCGACCTCGACGAGCGCCTCGCGGTCGGGGTGGGCGGCGACGGTGCGCGACAGGTCGGCGCCGATGGTGGTGTCCGGGAGGGCCGGCTCGGTGGGGCCGGCGGCGTAGGAGTCCTGGGTCACATGCGTACCTCACCAGTCCGCACTGGTCTGGACGAGCCCGGGGTCTGGCAGGCTCGCCCGGGTGAGGGTGAGCAGGGTCGGGTACGCCGCCGCGAAGGGCACGCGCCACCTCGCGCGCGAGCGCCTGGTGCTCGCCGCGGACGGCGTGGTCGGCGACCGGCGCTGGTGCTTCGTCGACGTCGCCGCGCGGCGGGTGCTGCGCACCGTGGCGCACCCGGGGCTGGTGGGGATGGTGCTCGACGAGGTCGGTGACGACCTGGCTCTGCAGGTGCCGGGTCGTGCTCCTCTGCGTGCTCCTGCGTCGTTCCCGGGGGAGTCGGTCACCTGTGACTACTGGGGCCGCGAGGTGGCGCTCGAGCTGGTCGACGGGCCCTTCGCCGAGGCCGCCTCCGTCCACCTCGGAGTGTCGGTGCGGTTGGCGCGGGCGCCGGTCGGCGGGGTCGTCTACGGCGGCTCGGTCAGCCTGGTGGGCGCGGAGTCGGTCGCCGCGCTCGGCGACCTCGACCCCGCGCGCGTGCGCGCCAACCTCGTGGTCGAGGCCGGTGGCGCGTTCGTCGAGGACGGCTGGGTGGGTCGTGACGTGGCCGTCGGCTCCGCCGTCGTGCGGGTCGCGTCCCGTACGCCGCGCTGCGCGGTGCTCGACCTCGACCCCGCCACCGGCACCCGCGGCCCCGGCGTCCTCGCCGCCCTCACCGCGCTGCGCGGCACCCCCACCCTCGGCGTCGACGGCCACGTCGTCCGCCCCGGCCTCGCCCACCCCGGCGACCCCGTGGTGGTCCTCCCCACCGCTGGTTGAGCAGCGAAGGCTCCGCCGTTGGTTGAGCAGCGAGGGCCGAAGGCTCGAGCGTCGCCGAAACCCGGTGAGCCCATGGCGTACGACGAGTGGGCAGCTCACGGGGTCTCGGCGTCCCTCGTCGCTGGCGCTCCTCCCTGCTCGACCAACGGTGGTTGCCGACGTTGGTTGAGGAGGTTGCGCAGCAACCGTCTCGAAACCCGGCGACTCCATGGCGTACGGCGAGCGGTCGCGGGCGGTGCAGTGGTCACGAACGACACCGCCGGGTGGGCACGAACTGTCGGGAGTGACCACTCTGCTGTCGGCCCGGTCCGGCGACGTACGGCGGGCGTGGTGCTTGCGGGGTCTCGGCGTCGCTCGTCGCTGGGGCTCCTCCCTGCTCGACCAGCGGAGCCGTTGGTTGAGGAGGTTGCGCAGCAACCGTCTCGAAACCCGGTGACTCCATGGCGTACGACGAGTGGGCAGCTCACGGGGTCTCGGCGTCGCTCGTCGCTGGCGCTCCTCCCTGCTCGACCAACGGAGCCGTTGGTTGAGGAGGTTGCGCAGCAACCGTCTCGAAACCCGGCGACTCCATGGCGTACGGCGGCCGCGGTCCTCACTGGGTCTCGGCGTCGCTCGTCGCTGGCGCTCCTCCCTGCTCGACCAGCGGTGGCTCGCTGGGGCTCCTCGCTGCTCGCGCAGCGGTGGGGTCAGGGGAGGAGGCGGACCTCGAGGGGGCTCTCGGCGACCTCGAGGGACTCCACGGCGTCGCCGGTGTCGAGGGCGTCGCCCGCGCGGTGCACCCGGTAGGCGCCGGCGCCCTCGCGCTCCGAGACCGCCTCGACGAGCTCGCCGTCGCGCCACAGCAGGGCGCAGCCGTCGTCGGCGGCGTAGCCGGCGGGCAGGGCGCCGGTGCCGACGAGGTCGAGGTAGGTGGGGCGGCGCTCGGCCTCGCCGTCGTAGTGCGGGCAGGCGCTGCCGGGCAGCAGCCCCAGGCCGTCGGGCAGGGCGGCGAGGGGGCCGTAGGAGTCGGTGACCGAGCCGTCGTACCAGCAGTTCATGCCGGCACTGATGCCGGCGAGCACCGTGCCGGCGGCCGCCGCCTCGCGCAGCACCTCGTCGAGGCCGTGCAGACGCCACAGCGCCAGCAGGTTGGCGGTGGAGCCGCCGCCGACGTAGACGACGTCCTGGGCCAGCACGTGCGCCCTCAGGTCGCCGCCGGGGATCTGGTCGTAGGAGAAGAGCGGCAGCACGCTGGTCTCGGCGCGCCCGGCGAAGGCGGTCGTGAACCCGTCGACGTACGACGCCGCGTCGCCGCTCGCGGTCGGCACGAAGCAGACCCGCGGCAGCCCGCCGGCGCCGCGCGGGCGCTCGACCAGCGAGAGCAGGAAGTCGTCGAGGGGGGTCGCGACGGCGGGGTCGTCGGCCATCGAGAAGCCGCCCCCGCCCATCGTCAGGATCGTCTGCTGGGTCATGGGGCCCACTCTCCCCGACCGGCGCCGGGTACGGCTCAGCCCCTCGGTGCGCCGGGCACGAGCACGGCGCGGCCGCGGACCTCGCCCGCGGCCTGGCGGGCCCAGGCAGTCGCCGCCTCGTCGAGGGCGAAGGCCTCGAAGGGCACCGCGAGGCGGCCGGCCGCGGCGTGCTCCTCGATCTGGGCCAGCGCCTCGCGGCGCTGCTCGGGGGTCAGGTCGTTGTTGGTGTAGCCCAGCACCGAGCGGCTGCCGCTGCGCAGGTGGGCGGAGGAGAAGGTGGCGCTGGCGCCGGCGCTGCTGCCGAGGTTGACCAGGCGCCCGTGCGGGGCCAGGCAGGCCAGGGCGGCGCTCGCCGGCACCCCGCACAGCGGGTCGAGGACGAGGTCGACCTCGCCGACCACCTCCCGCATCCGCCCGGTCAGGTCGTCCGCGTCGTCGTCGCGGCGCAGCCGCACGAACCCGTCGGCGCCCAGCTCGCGGGCGCGGTCGTCGGCGCCCTCCTCCATCGCGGCCCCGAAGACCGCCCCGGCCCCGTGCAGCCGCGCGGCCTGCAGCGCGACCTGGCCGACCACGCCACTGGCGCCGAGCACCAGCACCCGCTCGCCGGCGCGCAGGCCGCCGCGCAGCAGCAGGGCGGTCCAGGCGGCGATGGCCGAGAGGCCCAGCGCGGCCAGGTGCACGTCGTCGACCGCGTCGCCGACCGGCACCAGCTCGTCGTCGGCGGCCACCGCGAGCTCGGCCATCGCGCCGTCGCCGGGCGCCATGCCCGCGGTGGTCGGGAACCACACCCGCGTGCCCGCCGCCAGCGTGTCGGACTCCCGCACCACGCCGACGCCCTGCACGCCCGGCACGTAGGGCGTGTCCGGCCGCCCGAAGTACGACGTGCCGCTCGCGCAGAGCAGGTCGAGCGGGGTGATCGGCGCGGCGCCGACCGCCACCAGCGCCTGGCCGGGCGCCCGGGTGGGCGCCTCGGCGTCGACGACGTGCGGGGGCTCCCCGCAGGTGTGCAGCTGCGCGGCGCGCATCAGGCCTCCGGTGCGGTCTCGGTGGGGTCGACGTAGACCGCGTTGCGGTCGACGCTCATGTAGATGTCGTTGGCGATCGGGCGGCGGATCTCCTCGGCGATGTGGCCCAGCAGGCCCGCGCACCGCGCCAGGAGCACGGTGCCGCGCAGCAGCTCCTGGGGGATGCCCAGGTCGGCCAGGGCCGCGCCGCTGACGCCGGCGCCGTTGAGCGGCAGCCGCCGGCCCAGGACGGTCTCGTGGGTGCGCCCGACCGCCTCGAAGAGCGCCAGGTGCGGGCCGTAGAGGTCCTCCTCGCGGGCGATCTGCACCAGCCGCGGGGTGCGCGGGTCGCCGTCCTTGTGCACGGGGTGGCCCAGGCCCGGCACGAAGCGGCCGGCCTCCTTGCGGCGGCGTACGGCGGCCTCGGCGACCGCGTCCCAGCCGGCCTCGTCGGTGGGGTGCTCCTCGAGCCCGGCCAGCACCTCGCCGAGGAAGCGGCCGGTGTCCTCGGTGACGCCCAGGAAGCGGGAGCCCCCGCCGAGCAGGCCGGCGGCCAGCGCGCCCTGGATCGAGTCGGGGGCGCTGAGCCAGGTCAGCCGGGCCGCGATCGCGGTCGGGGTGAAGCCGTGGTCGGCCAGGCCGATGAGCACGGCCTCGAAGAGCCGGGACTGCTGCGGGGTGGGCACCTCCAGCGTCAGCAGGCGGTAGGCCAGCTCGCCGAAGGAGACCTCGCCCATCAGCTCGGTGGCCAGGTCCTGGCCCATCAGCGTGATGGTGGTGCCCTCGGAGGTGCCCAGCGAGGTGGGGAAGGAGGGGAGGGTCGGGTCGCTCACGTCAGCTCCTCAGGCCGAGGGGACCGGCGGGTCGGCCGGCGGGGTCTGGTGGGGGTGGGGTCCGAAGCCGAGCCAGGCGCGGACCTCCTCGCCGTGCTCGTCGAGCCCCGGCGGGGGCAGGTCGTAGCGCGCCGGGCTGGCGCTGAAGCGGATCGGGTTGCGCACCGTCGGCACGTCGCCGGCCATCGCCACCGGCTCCAGGCCCAGCGACTCGGCCAGCTCGACGCCGCCCTGCACGTCGTTGATGGGCCCGCAGGGGATGCCGGCCTCCGACAGCAGCGCGAACCACTCCTGGGCCGAGCGGGTGGCCAGGCGCTCGAGCAGCAGCGGGCGCAGCTCCTCGCGCCGCTCGTTGCGGTCGCCGACACTGGCGAAGCGCTCGTCGTCGGCCAGCTCGGGGGCGCCGATGGCCTCGACCAGGCGCCGGAACTGCCCGTCGTTGCCGGCGACCACGATCAGGTCGCCGTCACCGGTGGCCAGCGGCTCGTAGGGGAACAGGCTCAGGTGGGAGTTGCCCATCCGGTGCGGCACCACGCCCCCGGCGACGTACGCCGAGGTCTGGTTGACCAGCGAGGACATCGCGGTCGAGAGCAGGTTGGTCTCGACGTGCTGGCCCTCGCCGGTGCTCTCGCGGTGGCGCAGCGCCGCGAGGATGCCGATCACCGAGTGCAGCCCCGTCATCACGTCGAAGACCGAGATGCCGGCGCGGTACGGCTCGCCCTCCGGGCTGCCGGTCAGGCTCATCAGACCCGACATGCCCTGCACCAGCAGGTCGTAGCCGGGCAGCGAGGCGCCGCCGGCGGAGCCGAAGCCGCTGATCGAGCAGTAGACGCTGGCGGGGTTGCGCGCCGCGACGTCGTCGTAGCCCAGGGCGAACCGGTCGAGCCCGCCGGGCTTGAAGTTGTGGATGAAGACGTCGGCGCGGCGGGAGAGCTCCTGGGCCACCGACAGGTCGTCGTCGTCCTTGAGGTCCAGCACGATCGAGCGCTTGTTGCGGTTGACGCCCAGGTAGTAGGTGCCGACGTCGCCGCGCCGCGGCGGCACCCAGTGGCGGGTGTCGTCGCCGGCCGGGCTCTCGACCTTCACCACCTCGGCGCCCAGGTCGGCGAGCAGCATGGTCGCGTACGGACCGGCCAGGACCCGCGAGAAGTCGGCGACCAGGAGCCCGGCCAGCGGGCCCGTCGGGGGCGTCTCGCCCGGGGTGTCGGTGCGGGTGGTCGTCACGGTGGCTCCTGAGTTTGCCGTCTAGCGGACATGTGTCCGCCAATCTGTCCTGACGGTCGCGCTGGTGTCAAGGGGTGGCGACCAGGTACCCGGAGGGGGTTGACACGTGACCCACGTTACTCCACGCTGGCGGCACAACGGACAGATGTCCGCACCCAGCACGGAGGTCACCCGAGATGACGTCAGCCACCCCGTCCGCCCGCCCGTCCACGCACCTCTCCGAGGCCGACCTCGCGGCGGCGCCCGCGGTGGTGCTGCGCGGCGGCACGGTGCTGACCATGGACCCGCAGCGCACCGTGCTCGAGGGAGCCGACGTGCTGGTCGTCGGGCAGCGGATCGAGGCGATCGGCCACGCCCTGCCCGTGCCCGAGGGCACCGTCGAGATCGACGCCTCCGGCGGCATCGTGATGCCGGGCATGATCGACACGCACCGCCACATGTGGCAGACCGCCGTGCGCGGCTACGGCGCCGACTGGACCCTGACGCAGTACTTCGTGTGGAACTATCTCGAGCACGGTCGCAAGTTCCGCCCCCAGGACGTCTACGCCGGAAACCTGCTCAGCGGGCTCGAGGCGCTCGAGGCCGGCGTCACCACCAGCGTCGACTGGTCGCACAACCTGCACACCGTCGACCACGCCGACGCCGCCGTCGACGCGCTCGAGGAGGTCCCGGGCCGCTTCGTCTTCGCCTACGGCAACATCCAGGCCGGGCCGTGGGAGTGGTCGGCCTCGCCGCAGTTCCGCGACTTCGTCGAGCGGCGGATGACCCGCAGCGACATGCTCGGCTTCCAGATGGCCTTCGACGTCACCGGCGACCCGGCGTTCCCCGAGAAGGCGGCCTTCGAGGTCGCCCGCGAGCTCGGCGCCCCGGTCACCACCCACGCCGGCGTGTGGGGGGCGACCAACGACGACGGCATCCGGCTGATGCACGAGCACGGGTTCATGACCCCCGAGACCGTCTACGTCCACGCCGCCAGCCTCAGCGACGACTCCTACCAGCGCATCGCCGCCACCGGCGGCACGGCCTCGGTGGCCTCGGAGAGCGAGTCGACCTGCGGGCAGGGCTACCCGTCGAGCTGGGCGCTGCGCCGCCACGGCATCCCGATCTCGCTGTCGATGGACACCAGCGTGTGGCAGAGCGCCGACATCTTCTCCGCGATGCGCTCCACCCTGGGCAGTGACCACACCCGCGAGCACCACGAGGCGCAGTCGGCCAACCAGACCGTGACCCACCTGGCGGTCCGCGCCGCCGACGTCGTCGAGTGGGCCACCCGCGGCGGTGCCAGGGCGCTGGGCATGGAGAGCGTGGTCGGCAGCCTCGAGGTGGGCAAGAAGGCCGACGTGGTGCTGGTCAAGAACGACGACTCGCCGGTGATGTTCCCGATCCTCAACCCCTTCGGGCACGTGGTGCTGCAGGCCCAGCGCGGCGACGTGCACACCGTGCTGGTCGACGGGCGCGTGGTCAAGCACGAGCACAAGCTGGTCGGCGCCGACCTGGGCAAGGCCCGCCGGGTCATCGAGGAGACCGTCGAGCACCTGCGCTCCAGCCTGGGGGAGGAGGAGTGGGCCGCCGGGATGAACCCCGAGATCCCCGAGTCCAAGGTCCTCGACAACCCCTACACCTACACCGAGTACGCCGACTCCTCCACGCACACCCGCTGAGCCGGCGATGGACCTCCGCGCGCGCCTAGCCCCCGACCTGGGGGCGGGCCTGCCACAGCGCCCAGTCGGCGGCCACCTGGCTGGCGGTGTGCAGCAGCCTCGGCAGGTGCTCGTCGGTGAGCGTCTCGAGACTGGTCTCGGCGGCGTGCACGGTGACGTTCATGGCCGCGCGCACCACCCCCTCGCCGTCGCGCACCGGCACCGCCACCGAGCGCACCCCGCGGGCCAGCTCCTCGTCGGCCAGCGCCCAGCCCCGCGCCCGGACGGTGCGCAGCTCGTCGGCGAGGGCGGCGGCGTCGTACGCCGGCTCGGGCAGGCCCGAGCGGGTCGGCTCGGCCAGTGCGCGGGCGCGCTGGTCGTCGTCGAGGGCGGCGAGCAGCACCTTGCCCTGCGAGGCGTGGACCGCCGGGAAGCGGGTGCCGATGTCGACGCGCAGGGCGATGATCTTGGGCACCGCCACGCGGGCCACGTAGACGATGTCGCTGCCGTCGAGCTGCGACATGGACGACGACTCCCCGGTGCGCGCGACCAGCGCCTCGAGGTGCGGTCGCGCCATCTCCCACAGGCCCAGGGAGCTGGCGTAGGCCGAGCCCAGGCGCAGCACCCGGGGGGTCAGCGCGAAGCGGCCCGCGCCGGCGCGCACGTAGCCGAGCTCCTCGAGCGTGAGCAGCAGGCGTCGGGCCGTGGGGCGGGTCAGGTCGGTGGCCGCGGCGACCTCGGCGAGCGTCAGCTCGCGGTGCCGCGCGTCGAAGCAGCTGAGCACGTCGAGCCCGCGGGCCAGGGCCTCGACGAAGTCCGGTCCACTGCCACGACCTGCCACGACCGTCCTCCTGTGCTTGGTGTCCCGAGCTCTGTGCCGATGATGTTCGCACAGCGGACGCTCAGGAGGCCAGGATCGGCCCTTCCGCACCGTCATGCGGACACCTGTACGACTCGATCCACACGATCCACACGATCCACACGATCCCGGCGGACGCCGGCCGAGAGGAGCGCCTGAGATGGCGAAGCTGGTGGCCATCCTGGCCACGACCCACCACCCGTTCTACTACCGCACCAGCCAGCTGGCGCCGCAGGAGGCGCCGCCCTTCGCGGCCGAGTGGGTACGCCGGGTGGAGGCCTACCGCGAGACCCTGACGCGGGCGCGGCCCGACGTGCTGGTGATGGTCGGCTCCGACCACTTCCACCAGCTGTGGCTCGACAACATGCCGCAGTTCCTGGTGGGCAAGGCGCCGTTCTACGACGGCAACTGGGAGAACGAGGTCCGCGAGTTCGGGATGCCCAAGCTGCTGCTGCGCGGTGACGAGGAGCTCTCGGCCTACATGCTGCGCGAGGGGATCGACCGGGGCTTCGACCTGGCCTTCTCCAACGAGCTGCGCGTCGACCACTCCATCACCTGCCCGATCTTCACCGTGCGTCCGCAGAACGACCTGCCGATCGTGCCGATCTACACCAACATCTTCGCCCCGCCCCTGCCCCGTCCCGAGCGCTTCGTGCAGCTGGGCCGCACCATCCGCGAGGTCATCGAGGCCTGGCCCAGCCACCTGCGGGTCGCGGTCATCGGCACCGGTCACCTCTCGCTCGAGCTGGGCGGGCCGCGCCAGTTCGGCCCGACCGGACCGGACCCCGAGTTCGACGCCAAGGCCGTCGAGTGGATCGCGCAGGGCGACATCGACGGCTGCCTGGCCGGGGTCAGCCTCGACAGCCTGCACGAGCCGGGCAACGCCACCCACGGCTTCATGGACTTCATGCTGATGATGGGCATCGCGGGCCACGCCCGCGCCGACTACGCCGACAACCTCAGCCTGTTCCACACCATGGAGGCCTACTTCACCTGGTATCCCGAGCCGGACCTGCTGGACGGCCCGCCGCTGACCTCGAGGGGGTCCCTGCTGTGAGCAAGTACCTGGTCGACAAGTTCCTCTTCACCATCGACCGCGACGCCGCGCTGACCGAGCGCTACCGCGAGGACCCGGCCGGCACCGTGGCCTGGTGGGAGGCCGAGGAGGCCAACCGGATCCTCAGCTGCATCGACGCCGAGAAGAGCACCTGGCTGCGCTTCACCGACGAGGAGCGCGACGCGCTGGCCACCCACGACCACGTGCGGCTCTTCGAGATGGGGGCGCACCCGTTCCTCACGCTGACGCTGTGGATCGCGATGTTCGAGCGCGACTTCGACGAGCCGCTCGGCATGCAGCTCGACTACGCGGCCCGGCTCTCGCACGTCTCGATGCCCTACCCCGACATCAGCACCTGACGCGCCCTCCCCAGGCGACTGGGGGTGAGGTGTAGACGTCGGCGCGACCGGGCATGCCTGCCAGGACGCGGCGCCCACGGGCGCCACCGCCGACGAGAGGAAGACCCATGTCCCAGACCCAGACCAGCACCGCCGGCACCAAGCCCGGGCGCACCCTGTCGATCATCGGCGCCGTCCTCGGCGTCCTCGCGCTGGTGGTCCTTCCGATCGTGCTCGGCCCGATCGGCGCCGTGCTGGGCTTCGTGGCCCACTCCAAGGGCGACAAGCCCTTCGGGCTCTACGTCGGCATCGGCTCCATCGTGACCACGATCGTCGGCATGGCGCTGGGCGCGGCGCTCGTCATGGGCATGAGCTGACGGCCCGACGGGCCCCTCAGTCGCCCAGGGCGGCGCCGACGACCTCGCGGGCCTCGGCCTGCACCTGGGCGAGGTGGTCGGCGCCGCGGAACGACTCGGCGTAGATCTTGTAGACGTCCTCGGTGCCCGAGGGGCGTGCGGCGAACCAGGCCGACTCGGTGGTGACCTTCAGCCCGCCGATCGCGGCGCCGTTGCCGGGCGCCTCGGTGAGCCGGCCGGTGATCGGCTCGCCGGCGAGCTCGGTGGCGCTCACCGCGTCGGGGCTCAGCGCGGCCAGGGCCGCCTTCTCCTCCCGGGTCGCCGGGGCGTCCACCCGGGCGTACGCCGGGTCGCCGTGCTCGGCGACCAGTGCGGCGTACTGCTGCGAGGGCGTCGACCCGCTGGTGGCGAGGATCTCGGCGCCGAGCAGGCACAGCAGCAGGCCGTCCTTGTCGGTGGTCCACACCGATCCGTCGCGGCGCAGGAACGAGGCCCCCGCCGACTCCTCGCCGCCGAAGCCGAACGAGCCGTCGAGCAGCCCCGGCACGAACCACTTGAAGCCCACCGGCACCTCGACCAGCGGCTTGTCGAGCGAGGCCGCGACCCGGTCGATCATCGACGACGAGACCAGCGTCTTGCCGATCCGCGCGGTGGCCGGCCAGCCGGGGCGGGCGCCGCCGAAGAGGTGCCCGATCGCCACGGCCAGGAAGTGGTTGGGGTTCATCAGCCCGGCGTCGGGGGTGACGATGCCGTGCCGGTCGGCGTCGGCGTCGTTGCCGGTGGCGATGTCGTAGGCGTCCTTCTGGGCCACCAACGAGGCCATCGCCGACGGCGACGAGCAGTCCATCCGGATCTTGCCGTCCCAGTCGAGGGTCATGAAGCGCCACGTCGGGTCGACCAGCGGGTTGACCACGGTGAGGTCGAGGCCGTGCCGATCGGCGATCTCGCCCCAGTAGGCCACCGACGCCCCGCCCAGCGGGTCGGCGCCGATGCGCACCCCCGCCCGGCGGATCGCCTCGAGGTCGACCACGGTGGGCAGGTCGTCGACGTAGGTGCCCAGGAAGTCGTACGCCGTCGCTGCCGCCCGGGCCCGCGCGAACGGCACCCGCCGCACGCCGTCGAGGCCGCCGCGGATCAGCTCGTTGGCCCGCGCCGCGATCACCTTCGTGGCGTCGGAGTCGGCCGGGCCGCCGTGGGGCGGGTTGTACTTGAAGCCGCCGTCGGCGGGCGGGTTGTGCGAGGGGGTGACCACGATGCCGTCGGCCAGCCCCGATCCCGACCCCGCCGGTCGAGACCCGTTGGCTCGCAGGATCGCGTGGGAGACCGCCGGGGTGGGCGTGTAGCCGTCGCGGTCGTCGACCAGCACGGTGACGTCGTTGGCGACCAGGACCTCCAGCGCCGTCGACCACGCCGGCTCCGAGAGCGCGTGGGTGTCGCGGCCGATGAACAGCGGGCCGTCGTACCCCTGCTCGCGGCGGTAGTCGCAGATCGCCTGCGTGGTGGCCAGGATGTGGGTCTCGTTGAAGGCGGTGCGCAGCGAGGAGCCGCGGTGCCCGCTGGTGCCGAAGGCGACCTGCTGGTCGGGGTCCTCGGGGTCGGGGACGCCGGTGTAGTACGCGGTCACGACCTGCGCGACGTCGATGAGGTCGGCTGGCTCGGCGGTGGTCCCGGCACGCTCGTGGCTCATCTGTGCATCATGCATCATGAGCGCATGACCCACCGGCCCGGACACGTCGCCTGCACCATCGAGGGCGGCATCGCCCACGTGCGCCTCGACCGCCCCGACAAGCTCAACGCGCTGACCCTCGACGTGCTCGACGAGCTGGTCTCGACGGCGCGGATGCTGCGCCGCGACCGGTCGATCCGGGCGGTGGTGCTCTCCGGCGAGGGCGACGCGTTCTGCGCCGGTCTCGACTTCGCCACCGTGATGCGCACGCCGGGCCGGGTGGCGCTGGCCTTCGTGCCGCGGCCCTGGCGCGGCACCAACACCTTCCAGGAGGCCTGCTGGGCCTGGCGGCGGCTGCCGGTGCCGGTGATCGCGGCGGTGCACGGGCACTGCCTGGGCGGCGGGCTGCAGATCGCCCTGGCCGCCGACTTCCGCATCGCCACGCCCGACTCCAGGTGGTCGGTGCTCGAGGGCAAGTGGGGGATCATCCCCGACATGTCGGGGGTCCGCTCGCTCAAGGAGCTGGTGGGCATCGACGTGGCCAAGCGGCTGACGATGACCGCCGAGACGCTGGCCGGCAAGGAGGCCCACGACCTGGGCCTGGTCACCGAGGTCGACAGCGACCCGGTCGCCGCCGCCCTCGAGCTCGCCGAGCAGCTCAAGGCCCGCTCGCCCGACCAGCTCGCCGCCGCCAAGCGGCTCTTCGACGACACCTGGACCTCCTCGGCCCGCCACACCTTCGCCCGCGAACGGGTCGAGCAGGCGTGGCTGCTCTTCGCGCGCAACACCAAGGTCGCCCGCGAGGCCGCCTTCGCCCGGATCACCCCCGAGTTCGGCTCGCGCCAGCGCTGAGCGGGTGAGGCTCTGGCGCACGGCGGTCCTGCTCGGCCTGGGCCTGCTGTGGTTCTGGCTGGGCCCGCTGGTGCCGCTGCTGGCGCTCGCGTCGCTGGCCCACCCGCGCGTACGCCGCGCGTGGCGGCCCGGCTCCCGCGTCGTGGCCGCCTGGGCGCTGGCGGCCGTGGTGCTGACCGGGCTGGTCGTCGTCGCCCCCGACGGGCTGCTGCCGCTGCCCAGCGGGTCGGGCGCCCTGGTCACCCCCGGCTACACCGGGCGGCCCTTCACCCCGCAGCCGCTGAGCGTGGTGGCCCCCGACGCCGACGCGGCCGCCGGCGACGGGCCGCTCGGGCTGAGCCCCGAGGTCGACTCGGCGCTCTACGGCACCGACCAGTGCGGCGGCCTGGTCTTCACCTCCGGCGGGCGGCTGGTGGTGCTGTGCGGCGAGGGTGACGACCAGCGCCTGCGGGTCGTCGACGCCGACTCCCTGCGGCCGCTGGCGAGCAAGGACCTGCCCGACCCGCCCGCCGAGGCGGGGGACGCCTGCGCCGAGGTCTCGTTCCACCTCGACGGGCTCGACCGGGTGGTGGTGCCGACCGCCGACCGGCGGATCCTCGTGGTCGCCACCGCCGACGGCGCCGGCGAGGCCGACCTGACCACCGAGGAGACCCACGACCTGACCGGGGTGCTGCCCGAGGACGACTGCCTGCTGGCGGTGCGGCCCGACAGCGACGACCGCACCTGGTTCGTCACCCGCCAGGGCCGCGCCGGCTTCGTCGACCCCCTCGGCGGCCCGCCGCGGCTGCTCGAGCTCGGCGAGGAGGTCGACCAGCCGCTGACCGCCGGCCCCGACGGCGGCGTCTACGTCGTCACCCAGGCCGCGCTGCACCGCCTCGACGTACGCCGCGGCGACCCGGTCGCCACCTGGCGCAGCGCCTACGAGCGCGGCAGCGGCCGCAAGCCCGGCCAGCGCAGCCAGGGCAGCGGCTCGCCCGCGACGGTGCTGGCCGACGGACTGGTGGCGATCACCGACAACGCCAACCCGCGGATGCACGTCGTGGTCCACGACGCCGCCGACGGCGCCCGGGTCTGCCAGAGCGAGCTCTTCGACGACGACGCCTCGGCCGCCGAGGGGGCCCTGGTGGCGGTCGGGCGCGGGGTCGTGGTCGCCAACACCCACGGCTACGACGGCCCGCTGCGCACCCTGCTCGGCCGGGTGCCCGCCGGCGGCCTGGCCCGCGTCGACGTGGTGGGCCGCGAGTGCGTGCCGGCCTGGACCTCCGAGGCGGTGGCCCCCTCCGCCACCCCCGCGCTCGCGCCGGCCGCGGGACTGCTCTACGCCTGGACCAAGCGGCGCAGCTGGTGGGGCGTCGACGCGTGGTACCTCTCCGCCCTCGACGTGCGCACCGGACGCCCCGCCTTCTCCGTGCGCACCGGCCGCGGCGTCCTGCACGACACCCACCGCTCGGCGCTCGCCCTCGGCCCCGACGGTGCGGCGTACGCCGCCACCCTCGCCGGGCTCGTCCGGGTGCGTGACGAGCAGCGCTGAGGGCCGGTCAGGGGTACTGGACGCCGGTGACCTGCTCGCTGATCTCCCACAGCCGCCGCTGCGCGTCCTCGTCGTGGGCCAGGCTCCGCGAGGTGACCACCTGCGGGGCGCCGGACATCTCGCCCAGCCCACCCGGGCCGCAGTAGGTGCCGCCCGGCAGGTCGGCGGTGGCGGCCATCAGCGTCGGCCAGGCGCCGTGGGCCACCGGCTGCGAGACCGCCTTGATGGCGGCGTCGAGGATCGAGGCGACGCCGCCGCTGGTGCGGCCGTACTGGCCGTTGACCGCGAGGTGGCTGCCGGCGAAGCCGGGGTGCGCGGCGGTGGCGAGCACCGGCACCTCGGCGGCCCGGCAGCGCCGGTCGAGCTCGTGGGTGAAGAGCAGGTTGGCCAGCTTGGAGCGTGCGTACGCCGGCCACCGCGAGTAGCGGCGCCCCGTGTCGCGGGGGTCCTCCAGCGGGGCGCTGCGCGCGGCGCGGTGGAACTGCGACGACACCGCCACCACCCGCCCGCCCTCGCTGGCGACCAGCTGGGGCAGCAGCAGCCCGGTCAGCAGGAACGGCCCGAAGTGGTTGGTGGCCATCTGCAGCTCGAGGCCGTCGGCGGTGCGCGAGTACGGCGTGGCCATCACGCCGGCGTTGTTGACCAGCACGTGGATCGGGCCCAGCCGGCCGGCGGCGGCCGCCGCGCGGCGTACCGACGAGAGGTCGGAGACGTCGACCAGCATCTCCTCGAGGTCCGCTCCCGGCACCTCGGCCTCGATCACGTCGCGGGCCTCGTCGAGCTTGGCCCCGGTGCGCCCGGCGAGCACCACGCGGGCGCCGCGGCGGGCCAGCTCGAGCGCCGTGGCGTGGCCCAGCCCGCCCACCGACGGCCCGGTGACCACGATGGTGCGCCCGGCCTGGTCGGGGATGTCGGCGAGCCGCCAGGTGTCGGTGGTGACCTCGCGGCTCACGGGGTCGTGGCCATCTGGTCGAGCACGCGGGCGGCGAGCTCCTGGTCGCCCTCGACGCGTACGGCGCCCGGCTCGGCCGCGCAGCGCCCGCCGACCAGCCGCACGAACGTGTCGCGGTCCATGCCCAGGGCCAGGGTCGGGGTCGCCGGCGCAGCCACCGGGCGCCCGCGACCGTCGTCGCCGACCGCGAAGGCGGTCGGCTCGCAGCCCTCCACCTCGAGCACCAGCGTCGTCCCCGCCGGCGCGCCCGCCTTCTTGGCCAGCACGTAGCCCATCGACTCCGAGAGGTACTCGATCGTGTGCTGCGCCGCGGCGCTGTCGAGCCCGCCGGGCCGACCGGTGGCGCGCCGCACGTCCTGCTCGTGCATCCACACGTCGAGGGGCCGGTTGCGCAGCAGCGTGCCCCAGCTCCACGGCACCCCGCCGAAGGAGCGTTCCGGCGCGGCGGCGGCGTCGCTCGGCGGGTCGGCCAGCAGCGCCGTACGCCGCGTGGTCGCGGCCGAGCGGATCTCGTTGATGATCGCGTCGGGCGAGGCCTCGCGGCGGTTCACGACGCCGATCTCGGTGTAGAGGTTCATCAGGCCCGTGGCGTGCGGCGGCTCGCCGACCTCGGCGTGCTCCTCGACGCCGCTGGCCAGCACCTGCTCGAGGTGGGCCACGTGGGAGGCCACCGCCCGCACGTCCCAGCCGGCCAGGTCGGTCGGGGTGTCCCACTCGGCCTCGTCGAGGTCCTCGAGCAGGGTGGTGAAGTCGTCGATGGCCTGCCACCAGGTCTGGGTCCAGCCGGCGAGGAGGTCGCTGTCGTCGGGGGCGCTCATGGCCCGCAGCCTAAGGCCCCCGTAGGCTCGCGCGTCGAGGGAAGGGGTGCCCATGGCGGCGACACGATCGGCACGGGCCCGCAAGGCCGCGGCCGAGGCGGGCGCACTGTCCACGGTGACGATCGACGTGGGCGCCGACGACTCCTTCGTCTACCGGATCGCCTGCGCCCAGTGCACCACCGCCGCGTCTGCGCGGGCCACCGGCCGCACCGAGCGCCGCCCCTGGTCGACGTACCGGCCCGGGGCCGACAACGGCTACCTGGCCGCGATGGACCGCTGGACCTTCCACCTCACCGAGCGGCACCCGGACGAGGACGCCCCCTGCCTGGCCTACCTCGAGGCCGCCCAGCAGCGCCTGCACGAGCGCCGCGACCAGGGCTGATCCCCTGTCCGGGGCGGTCCGCCTCAGCCGGTGGGGGTGAAGCGCACCGCCATCACGGCGATGTCGTCGTCGAGGTCGGCGTCGACGAGGTCGCGCAGCACCGCGTCGAGGAACTTCTCCACCGGCAGGTGCGCGTGGCGCGAGCCCGCCTCGCGCAGCCGCTCGAGGCCCTCGTCGAGGTGCTCGCCGCGCCGCTCCACCAGCCCGTCGGTGTAGAGCAGCAGGGTGGACCCGTCGTCGACGAGGGTGCGCTGGTCGGCGCGCTCGACGTCGGGCAGCACGCCGATCATCAGGTCGGGCGGGCCGTCCTGCAGGTAGCGGCCCCGCCCGTCGGGGCACAGCAGCAGCGGCGGCGGGTGGCCGGCGTTGGTCCAGGCCAGCCAGCTGCCCTCGGAGTCGGCGTCGGTCTCGATGCGGGCGTGCACCAGCGTGGCCAGGCCCTCGACCTCGAGGTCGTGCAGGGCGTGGTCGAGCAGCCGCACGTTGGCGGCCGGGCGGTCGTCGACGGCCCAGGTGATGGCGCGCAGCATGTTGCGCACCTGGCCCATCGTCGCGGCCGCGCCGAGGTCGTGCCCGACGATGTCGCCGATCATCAGCGAGGTGTCGCCACCGGGCATCACCACGGCGTCGTACCAGTCGCCGCCGACCTGGTCGCGCGCCGCCGCGGGCCGGTAGCGCGCGGCGATCTCGTGGGCGGTGCTGCGCGGCAGCGCCGGCAGCAGCGCGCTCTGCAGCGTCACCAGGGCGTCGAGCCGCTCCTGGACCAGCAGCGCGCGGCTCAGCGCCTGCGCGGTGTACGACGCCAGCGCGGTCATCGTGGTCAGGTCCTCGGCGGTCTGGTCGCGTGCCTCGTCCCACAGCAGCGCCATCGCCCCCAGTGCGAGACCGTCGGTGTCGTAGAGCGGCAGGAAGGCACGGGCCTCGCCGATCTGCGCGGACAGGTCGAGATCGGGGTACTGCTCGTTCTGGGCGGCACGGTCGCGGAACCACACCGGCCGGTGGCGCACCATCGCGCTGCCCAGCGGGTTGGAGTGGTCCAGGCCCAGCTGCTGGTTGAGCCGCGCTGAGCGCCAGTCGTCGCCGGTGCGGGGCACGTAGTGCAGGGTGGCGTCGGCGCGCGCCGGCTCCGAGGTGCCCGCCAGCAGGCTGGGGTCGTCGATCCAGATGCCGGCGCGCGAGCAGCCCAGCTGGTCGATCGAGACCTGCTCGACGGCCACGGCGACGTCGCCGAGGGTGCGGGTGCTGGCCAGGCCCTCGCTCAGCGCCAGCAGCACCCTGCTGCGCCGGGTCAGGGTGGCCGCCGACTCCGCGGCCAGCGCGGCCTCCTCGCGCAGCCCGCGCTGGGCCAGCTCGCTCGAGCAGGCCGCGGCGAGGTCCTGCAGCGACGCGAGGTCCTCGCCGGTCCACTCGCGCGGCTCGTGGGTGATCGCGCAGAGCGAGCCGACGATGGTGCCGCGGTGGTCGCGGATGGGGTAGCCGGCGTAGCCGATGACGCCGAGGTCGGGGATCGCCAGGTTGGTGTGCAGCCGGTCGTCGAGCCGCGCGTCGGAGATCACCAGCGGGGCCTGGTCGGCCACCACCCACTGGCAGAAGGAGTGCGTCAGCGGGGTCTCGCGCGAGTCCGCCACCTCGCCGGCCGTCTCGACGTGCAGCCCGTCGGCGCCGACGAAGACCTGGCGGTGCTCCTCCACGAGGCTGACCAGCGCGATGTCGGAGCCCAGCGAGCGGCGCACCATCCGCGCGTAGCGGTCGTAGGTCACGTGCAGGTCGGCCTCGGGACCTGCCCGGAGGTCGGGGTGGGGCATGGCGTGCGACCTCCGTCGTCTCAGGGGGCCACGGTATCGCAGGCCGGGCCCGGCCCGGACGCGTTCGGGTGAGCCCGCCACAATGGCGGGGTGCGCGTACGAGCCCCTGAGCTGGTCGGTCGTGGCTGGCTGAACACCGACGGCCCCCTGTCCCTGAGCGACCTGCGCGGGCGCTTCCTGCTGCTGGACTTCTGGACGTTCTGCTGCGTCAACTGCCTGCACGTCCTCGACGAGCTGCGCCCCCTCGAGGCGGCGTACGCCGAGGAGCTCGTGGTGGTCGGCGTGCACAGCCCGAAGTTCGCCCACGAGGCCGACCCGGTCGCGCTGGCCGCGGCGGTCGAGCGCTACGGCGTGCACCACCCGGTGCTCGACGACCCCGAGCTGGTGACCTGGCAGGCCTACACCGCCCGGGCCTGGCCGACCCTGGTGCTGGTCGACCCCGAGGGCTACGTGGTGGCGCAGTACGCCGGCGAGGGCCACGCCCACGCGATCGAGGCGCTGTTGGCCGACCTGGTGCCCCAGCACCGCGAGCGCGGCACGCTGCAGCCCGCCGGGTCGCCGTACGTGCCGCCGGTGGTGGAGCCGACCGACCTGCGCTTCCCGGCCAAGGCGGTGCCGCTGCCCGGCGGCGGCGTGCTGGTCGCCGACGCCGGCCACGACGAGGTCGTCGAGCTCGACGCCGGGGGAGCCGTGGTGCGCCGCACCGGCGGCTTCCGCGAGCCCAACGGGCTGTGCCTGCTGCCGCCCGACGTGGCGGCCGAGGTCGGGTACGACGTCGTGGTCGCCGACACCGTCGGGCACCGGCTCGCGGGGCTCGAGCTCGCGACCGGCGAGGTGCGCACCCTGGCCGGCGACGGCACCCAGTGGATGAGCGGCGACGGCACCAGCCGGCTCTCGTCGCCGTGGGACGTGGCCTGGTGGGGCGAGCGGGTGTGGGTGGCGATGGCGGGCATCCACCAGCTGTGGACCCTCGACCCGCGCACCGGCGAGGTGGCGGTCGCGGCCGGCACCGCCCACGAGGGGCTGCTCGACGGCCCCGCCGCCGAGGCGTGGTTCGCGCAGACCTCCGGCCTCGCGCCGGCCGGCGACCGGCTCTGGCTGGCCGACAGCGAGACCTCGTCGCTGCGCTGGGTCGACGCCGACGCCCAGGTGGGCACGGCCGTGGGCAGCGGCCTCTTCGACTTCGGCTTCCGCGACGGTGACGCCGACCAGGCGCTGCTGCAGCACCCGCTGGGCGTCACCGTCCTGCCCGACGGCTCGGTGGCGGTGTGCGACACCTACAACGGCGCCGTACGCCGCTTCGACCCGGCGACCGCGACGCTGAGCACGCTGGCCACCGGCCTGGCCGAGCCCAGCGGCGCCCACCTCGACCCCGAGGACCCCACGGTGCTCGTGGTCGTCGAGTCGGCCGCGCACCGCCTGGCCCGGGTGCCGCTCGGCTCGGTGGCGACCGTCGACGGGTTCGCGCACTCCACGCAGCGCCCGGTGACCGAGGTCTCCGGCGCGGTCGAGCTGGTCGTCACCTTCGAGCCGCCGCCGGGGCAGAAGGTCGACGACAGGTTCGGCCCGCCCTCCCAGCTGGTCGTCGAGGCCACCCCGCCGGGGCTGCTGCGCGAGGGAGGCGGCCGCGGCACCGCCCTGACCCGCTCGCTGGTGCTCGACCCGCACGCCGGCGAGGGCGTCCTGCACGTCGCGGCCCGCGCCGCCTCCTGCGACGTCGAGGGCGGTGAGGGCGCCGCCTGCCGGATGCACCAGCAGGACTGGGGCGTGCCGGTGCGCGTCGTCGACGGGGCGCCCGCGGTGCTCACGCTGCCGCTGGGCGGTGCCGGGTGAGCGCCCGGCTCGGCTCCGTCCACCGCTACCCGCTGAAGTCGGCGCGCGGCGAGCGGCTCGACGCGGCGTCGGTGGAGCCGTGGGGCCTGGCCGGCGACCGGCGCTGGATGGTCGTCGACCCCGACGGCCTGGCGCTCACCGCGCGCGAGGTGCACCCGCTGCTGCTGCTGGACCCCGAGATCACCGCCGCCGGGCTGCGCGTGCGGGCGCCGGGTGCCGAGCCGCTCGACGTGGCCGACCCCGACCCGGGCCGCCAGGTGCCGGTGCGGCTGTGGCGCTCCGAGCTGACCGCCGCCCACGCCGAGGAGGCCGACGCCTGGCTCGGCGAGGTGCTCGGGCGCCCCGCACGCCTGGTGCACCTCGACGACCCGACCCGCAGGCCCGTCTCGGCCGAGTACGCCGCCCCCGACGACCGGGTCTCCTTCGCCGACGGCTACCCGCTGCTGGTCACCACCACGGCCTCGCTCGCGGCCCTCAACGACGTGGTGCTCGAGCGCAGCCAGGGCGCCCACGAGCCGTTGCCGATGACGCGCTTCCGCCCCAACGTCGTCGTCGACGGCGTGACGGCCTGGGCCGAGGACGACTGGCGCCGGGTCCGCATCGGCGGCGTCGACTTCCGCGCCGTCAAGGGCTGCGCGCGCTGCGTGATCACCACGCTCGACCCCGGCACCGCCGAGGGCGGCAAGGAGCCGATCGCCTCGCTGGCCAGGATCCGGCGCTGGGACGGCGCCACCTGGTTCGGCACCAACCTGGTGCCCGACCTGCCCGACGGGCGCCCGGTCACGATCCGCGAGGGCGACGCGGTCGAGGTGCTCGAGGCCGTGGAGCCGGGGGCGGGGCCGATCCGGCCGGTGCGCTGAGGTCCAGCCCAGCGGTCAGCCCAGGAGTCAGCCCAGCGCGAGCGAGACGGCCAGGGCGAGCATCACGATGCCGATCAGCAGGTCGAGCACCCGCCAGGCGCCGGGGCGGGCGAAGAGCCCCGAGGCCAGCCGGGCGCCGTAGCCCAGCCCGACGAACCAGACCACCGAGCCCAGCGCGGCGCCGGCGGCGAAGGCCCAGCGCCCGTCGGCGCCGTAGCCGCTGGCCAGCGAGCCGAGCAGCAGCACCGTGTCGAGGTAGACGTGCGGGTTGAGCCAGGTCAGCGCCAGCGTGGTCAGCACCGCCGGCACCAGCCGGGTCACGCCCTGCGCCGCGGCCTCGAGCGTCTCGCCACCGCGAGCTGCCCGCCGCAGCGACAGGGCGGCGTACGTCGCCAGGAAGAGCGCGCCGGCCCAGCGCACCACCACCAGCACCCCGGGCGCCTGCTCGACGAGGGTGCCGATGCCGGCCACGCCGGCGACGATGAGCACCGCGTCGGAGAGCGCGCAGACCGCGACCACGGGCCCGACCTGCTGGCGGGTCAGGCCCTGGCGCAGCACGAAGGCGTTCTGGCTGCCGATCGCGACGATCAGGCCGAGCCCGGCGAGCAGCCCGGCGAGGGCGGTGGAGGTCATGCGACGAGGCTAGGCGCCGCTGTGCGTGAAGGACAGCGAATGTTCCTGCGCATGCCTTAGCGTTGCTTCATGACGTACGCCGCACCCCAGCTCGCCGCCCTGGTCGCGGTCTGCGACACCGGCACCTTCGAGGCCGCCGCCCGCACGCTGCACGTGACGCCCAGTGCGGTGAGCCAGCGGGTCCGCGCCCTGGAGTCCGAGGTCGGCCAGGTGCTCGTGCGGCGGGCGACGCCGTGCACCCCCACCGACGCCGGCGCCGTGCTGGTGCGGCTCGGGCGGGCCCAGGCGCTGCTCGCGGCCGAGGCCCGGGCCGAGCTGGGCCTCGACCCGGAGGACGCCGACGGGGCTGTCCCGCGGCTCGACCTGGGCGTGGCGGTCAACGCCGACTCGCTCGCGACCTGGTTCCGCGAGGTGCTGGCGGTCGTGGCGCAGTGGCCGGGGGTGGCGCTGGGCCTGCACGTCGAGGACCAGGCGTGGTCGCACGACCTGCTGCGCGAGGGCCGGGTGCTGGGTGCGGTGACCAGCGACCCGGTGGCGGTGCAGGGCTGCCGGGTCGAGCCGCTGGGGACGCTGCGCTACCGGCCCGCGGCGGCCCCCGCCCTGGTCGGGCCGGGGGAGGCGGTGCGTCCCGACTGGTCGCGGCTGCCGATGGTCGTCTTCAACGACAAGGACGCCCTGCAGGACCAGTGGCTGGCGCGACGCGGCGCGGCCCCGCCCCGCGTGGTGCACCGGGTGCCGACCTCGGCCGACTTCGTGGCCGCGATCGAGGCCGGGCTCGGCTGGGGGATGGTGCCCGAGCCCCAGCTCGTGCCCGCCCTGCAGGCCGGGGCGCTCGTCGCGCTGGCGGGTGAGGAGCACCTCGACGTGGCGCTGCACTGGCAGCGCTGGCGGCTGGGCTCCGAGGTCCTCGACCGGCTCAGCGACGCCGTGCGCGGCGCGGCGCGGCGGCACCTGCGGGCCTGAGCCTTCGTCGACCGCCGCAGACTTCAGGCGCTGAGGACCCAGTGGCCGGGTGATTCCTCGGTCCAGGTGGGGTCGGGTGGGATGAGGCCGGGTGGGTCGGGGGCGCGGGTGCGGGTGGTTTGGCCGGCGGGTGAGGTGGTCTCGACGTCGTGGGGGTCGAGGTCGTAGTGGTGCAGGAGGCGGTGGTGCCAGCCGGGTTCTTCCTTGAGCTGGTTGCAGGCGGTGCAGAGGCCTTGGCCGTTGGGGGCGCTGGTGGGGCCGCCGGCGTGGTCGGGGGTGATGTGGTCGTGCTGGCGGAGGGGGGCGTTGCACCAGGGGGTGCGACAGGTCCGGTCCCTGAGGGTGATGAACTGGCGCAGGAGGCCGTCGAAGGTCCGCGAGGTCGATTCCATGGCGACGAGCTGGTCGGTGTCGGCGAAGAGGCGCCGGACGCGGGTGCCCATCTCGGGGGCACAGGTGACCAGGCGCCGAGCGACGGAGGCGGGGATGGGTCCGCCGGCGCCGCCGTACATGGGCACGACCTCGGCGGGCTCGTCACCGTCGCCGAGCAGCGCTTCGGCGGAGATCACGATGTTGAGCGCGACGGGGGTGTGGGTGGCGGTGATCTGGCCGGTGAGGCGGGAGACGAACAGGTCGGCGACGATCTGGGAGTGGGATCGGTCCTCGTCGGGCTGGTTCTTGAGCTGGGCGGCGCGTTGGTGCAGGGACTGCATGATCGCGGCGGCGTGGACGTCGGAGACGACCGCGGTGATCTGGGTGGTGCCGTCCTCGCGTCGCCGGGAGGTGACGTGGCGGTTGCGGTGCGCGCGTTCGCGGCGGCGGGCGGCGGCCTGGTCGTCGAGGCGCATCGCGATGCGTTGCGCGGCCAGGCGCAGCGACCGGTCGCCCAGGGGGACCCCGGTGCCCAGCAGCTCGCCCAGGGCGGTGTCGTAGTCGGGGCGCAGGGCGGAGTGGACGTGCTCGGCCTCGCTGGCGAGGATCTCGGCGCGGTGCTCGTTGATCAGTCCGTCGTCGAGGGCCGCCAGCACGTGGGGCAGGTCGTCGACCAGGGTGCAGGCCATCGCCAGCAGCCGGGTGCCGCGGTGGGGCGACTCGTGGCGAGCGAGCGCGACCTGGGCGCCGACCGAGCGGGCCGAGGCGTCGCCCTGGAGGTCGTCGAGGTGCGCGGCGAGTCTGGCCTGGCGCGCAGCCAGGTGGGACTTCAGCGCCTCGAGCTCCTCCAGCATCGCGACACACTCGCCCGGCGTACCGGGAAGTGGGTCGACGACGGCTTCGAACATGTGTTCTATTCTAGGGGGGTCGGCCGGCCGTGTCCAGGGTCTACGCGCGGCTGTGGATGGCCCTCGACGCCGCGCGGGGTGGTGGCGTAGCGACCTGCGCAACCGGCCCGCTACAGCGCTCAGGCGATCCGTCCGGTGCGCACCCCAAGGACGCCGGGGCTGGAGGAGGGCGGTCGCTGCGCCGCCCAACGGGCGAACGGGATGGCCGCGGGCGCCCTCGACGCGGCAGATGAATGCACTACGCGCAGGTCGTACGGCTGGCTCGCGCCCAGCCTCCGTTGAGGCGCTCGATGCCCAACTCCGCCACAACATCCCCCGAGTCGTCGAGGATGGCAAAGACCACCGTGTACCTGTTCCTCTTCAGAACGTCCCCGACCTCCCCGTTTGCTGGGACTCCCCACCTCGCTGCCTTGCTCACTGTCGCAAACGAGCGTCCCGGGTACGCCTGCGCTCGCTTCTGGCGAGCGCAGGTGAGCCCTGCTGGGGCATCGGCAGGCGTCGCGCTTTCCTGGCGTTGAGCCGACGGCTCGTTGTCCGTAGCGGGAGCAGTGCAGGCGCAAAGCAGCGCCATTACCGCCAGTGTCGGCGTCATTCGCATAGTGCTCCGACGGTACGGACGCTCACTCGGTTCCGGCCAGACGGAGCAGATCCGGACATTCAGTCCCACCACATCAGAACGCCCAGTCTCCGCTCGACCGCTGTCGCATAGAAGTCGCAAAGCGCTTGAAAGTGTGGGCGGAGGTTCTCGAGAGGATCAGCCTCGGGTGGCGAGAACTCTGCGCCAGCTCGGACGAAAGCCTCAGTCGCTGTGGCCGAAGAGAGGAAGTCAACGCGTCTCAGCTCCTGCAACTGCTCGTGCACGCGTCGCACCTCGGTCGGGTTGAGCGACGTCACGGGATGTTCCCAGATGCTGTCAGGCATCTCCCGGTACGCCGCGTTGGCCTCCTCGCCCCCTGCGGTGGCGCGGGCCAGTCCCTCGAGCAGGGATGCGGGGACTTGCGCGATTCTGGCTGCTTGCTCCAAAGGTGCTGGTGCCCAGTCGAGGTCCAGATACTCGTCGCGGTCCAGCGCGCGAAACGAACAGACGTCGTCGAGCACTGCGACGGACGACGAGCAGGCGACGAGGGTCGCCTCATCGAGACGTGCGAGGTTCTGGACGATGGGCATCGAGCCAGTATCCACCGCCATCGAGCATGCCGACCCGCATCTGGACATCGGCGCGACCGCGCTCATCGCGGCTGCTAGACGAGCGCGCGGAACTAGAAACCTCGGAAGACCCCGTCGTCATGGACGGCACCGGCGAAATCAGGGAAGTCCATGTTCGCGATCGACAGGTTGGCTTCGATTGAAGCGACTTCGCTCGCTATGCACCTGAACGCCTGGCCGAAGACCCACCCGAACTCCTCCTCATCCTCTTCATCAGCGCTCAGGTCTACGAACACCACCGTCAACTCGCCGCCGGATCTCGCCTCTCGCATCGAGCGGTGGTCCGCGAAGATGACGTAGCCGTGGTGCTCCCGCGGCCAAGCGCTCGCGAGGATCTCAGCAGAGATTGAGTCGAAGCCAGTGTCTGAGATTGCCTCCAAGTTTGGGGTGTACGCATCACCGTCACCGACGAGGTCGACTTCCCGCGACACCTCCTCAACCACTCTGTGCCATGCAGCGTCCGCAGAAAAGTCGGTGCGGATGAGCGGCATCGGGCCGTCGGCGAAGAGTCGAGCAATGCGATCGAGGTCCATTCCCGGATCTTTGCTGATCCTTGTCTCTGCGCGCAGCCCGCCCCGAGATCCATCAAGCCGACGCGACCGCTGCTCGGCAGAGTCGGATGCCAGCCCCCGCGTCAGTTCCGCTCGAGCAGGTCGTAGTCGAACGGGCACAACAGCCCGTCGCGCCGTGCGCCCCTGCGGAGAGCCGGTGTCGGGGCTGCCTGGCGAAGCGTTGTGCCCGTTCGGCTACGGGCCCGGAGCGGAGTCCCCGGGCTGCACGGACCTCGGCACGAGCGGATGGTTCGGGGAGGTCGTCGGTCCTTCCGACGGCGACACCGCCGCAGTCGGCTGTCTGGCCTCGCCAACCGAAGGCACGGTCGGTACAGCGGGACGGTCGTCAACCACCGAGCCGCCGCCGGCACCCGCTCGCGCGGAGCCGACGGCGGCCCGTGGTCGTGCTGTGCCTCAGGTCAGAACGCGGCCTCGTCGAGGTCCATCAGCGACAGGTCGACCGTCTCGGCGATCGCCCGCTCGCTGCTGATCTTGGGCAGGTTGTAGGACGCGAAGAACTGCGCGGCCGCGACCTTGCCCTCGTAGAACGACTTGTCCTTGGCCGACACGTCGCCGCCGAGCTTCTCCAGCGCGACCTCGGCGCCGCGCAGCAGCAGCCAGGCGCAGACGACGTCGCCGAGCACCATCAGCAGGCGCGAGGTGTTGAGCCCGACCTTGTAGATGTTGCGGATCTCGTCCTGGGCGCTCATCAGGTCGTTGATGAGGTGTCCGACCATCGCGTTGGCGTCGTCGAGGGCGGTGGCCAGCAGCTGGCGCTCGTTCTTCAGGCGACCGTTGCCGGCCTCGCTGTCGATGAAGCCCTGGATCTGCGCGGCGAGGTGGCCCAGCGCCCTGCCCTGGTCCTTGACGATCTTGCGGAAGAAGAAGTCCTGGCCCTGGATCGCGGTCGTGCCCTCGTAGAGGGTGTCGATCTTGGCGTCGCGGACGTACTGCTCGATCGGGTACTCCTGCAGGAAGCCGGAGCCGCCGAAGGTCTGCAGCGACTCGGTGCCCAGCAGCACCCACGAGCGCTCGGAGCCGTAGCCCTTGACGATCGGCAGGAGCAGGTCGTTGACGGCCTCGGCGAGCTTGGTCTCCTCGGTGTCCATGGTGCCCTCGTGCTCGGCGACCATGATCTTGTCCTGCCACGCCGCGGTGTAGAAGACCAGGGAGCGCATCGCCTCCGAGAACGACTTCTGCACCATCAGCGAGCGACGGACGTCGGGGTGGGCGGTGATCGCCACGCGGGGGGCGGTCTTGTCGCCCGACTGGGTCAGGTCGGCGCCCTGCTGGCGCGACTTCGCGAACTCCAGCGCGTTGAGGTAGCCGGTGGACAGGGTGGCGATGGCCTTGGTGCCGACCATCATCCGGGCGTTCTCGATGACCTGGAACATCTGGGCGATGCCGTTGTGCACCTCGCCGAGCAGCCAGCCCTTGGCAGGCTCCTTCTCACCGAAGGTGACCTCGCAGGTGTTGGAGACCTTGATGCCCATCTTGTGCTCGACGTTGGTGACGTAGACGCCGTTGCGCTCACCGGTCAGCTCGCCGGTCTCGTGGTCGAAGTGGTGCTTGGGCAGCAGGAAGAGCGAGAGGCCCTTGGTGCCGGGCCCGCCCGCGCCCTCGACGCCCACGGGGCGCGCGAGCACGAGGTGCATGATGTTCTCGCTCATGTCGTGCTCGGCCGAGGTGATGAAGCGCTTGACGCCCTCGATGTTCCACGAGCCGTCGTCGTTCATCGTGGCCTTGGCCCGGCCGGCACCCACGTCGGAGCCCGCGTCGGGCTCGGTCAGCACCATCGTGGCGCCCCACTGGCGCTCGACCATGATCTCGGCGATGCGCTTGTCGCGCTCGTTGCCGTTGCGGTGCACGACCCCGGCGAACGGCGCGCCGGCGCCGTACATCCACACGGGGGCGTTGGAGCCGAGGACGAGCTCGCCGAGCGCCCAGACCAGGCTCGAGGGGGCGGGGGTGCCGCCGAGCTCCTCGTTGATCTGCAGGCGCCAGAACTCGGAGTCCATCCAGGCCTGGTAGCTCTTCTTGAAGGACTCGGGGATCGGCGCGGTGCTGGTCTCGGGGTCGAAGACCGGCGGGTTGCGGTCGCTGTCCTCGTAGGAGGCCGCCAGCTCCTCGCGGGCCATCCGGTCGACCTCGGCCAGGATCTCGCGCGCGGTGTCGCTGTCGACCTCGCCGAAGGGACCGGTGCCCAGCACCTCGTCACGGCCCAGGACCTCGAACAGGTTGAACTCGATGTCGCGCAGGTTGCTCTTGTAGTGGCTCACGGCCCCCACCTTCTTCGTCGTCAGGTCTACGGCCGGCCGGCAGACGCAGGTCATACTGGTCGGTAACTTGAATGGTACGGGCCAGTAACTTGACTCGCAACAGGATCACCCGGCCGGGTCGCGGACCCTGATAGTCGAGTTGCTTGATCGACTCGTCTGAGACACTGGACTCGTGCGAGTTTCCGCGAAGTCCGACTACGCCCTGCGGGCGCTGATCGAGATGGCGGGCCGCACCGACCGCAAGGCCGTCAGCGCCGAGGAGCTCGGCCGGGTCCAGGACATCCCGCACGGCTTCCTGCAGGCGATCCTCGCCGACCTGCGCCGCGCGGGCATCGTGATGTCGCAGCGCGGGCAGTCCGGTGGCTGGCGGATGGCGCGCGAGCCCGAGGGCGTCTCGGTGGCCGACGTGATCCGCGCCGTCGACGGGCCGCTGGTCTCGGTCTACGGGCTGCGTCCCGAGGCGGTGGAGTACAACGAGTCCGCCGAGGTGCTCCAGCACGTGTGGATCGCGGCCCGCCGCTCGCTGCGCGACGTCTTCGAGCAGGTCTCGATCCGGCAGCTCGCCGACCGCGACCTGCCGGCACAGGTCACCGAGCGCACCGCCGACGAGGACGCCTGGCAGCCGCACTGACGCCCGGCGTCGCTCGACCGGGTGACTAGCCCATGGCAGCGGCGAGCCGGGCCTTGAGCGTGGCCTTCTTGCGGGCCAGCTTGGCCACCCGCGCCTCGAGCTCGTCGTTGTGCTCGCGCAGCCGCGTCGTCTCCACGAGCAGGTCGGCCAG
Source organism: Nocardioides salarius (assembly GCF_016907435.1). Taxonomy (NCBI): domain Bacteria; kingdom Bacillati; phylum Actinomycetota; class Actinomycetes; order Propionibacteriales; family Nocardioidaceae; genus Nocardioides; species Nocardioides salarius. The sequence goes on from NZ_JAFBBZ010000001.1 coordinate 2,499,915, forward strand.
GGCGTCGGTGGCCGAGGCCAGGCGCTGGTCGGTGGTGCTGGTGTCGGCGGCGTACGCCGCTCCCAGCGCCAGCGGGGAGGCCGGCTGCAGGTGGGCGGTGTCGCCCACCAGGCTGTAGCCGCCCTCGGCGACCGCCTTGGCCCAGGCGTCGGCCAGGTCGCAGAGCTCGTCGTGCAGCTCGGGCGAGAGGCCGCCCGTGGTGCTCTGGCCCAGCCCGTCGGGCTCGTGGACGCGCAGCTGCTCGTCGAGCGCGGCGCGCGACTCGCGGACCTGGGCGCGGCCGTCGACCGCACGGTTGACGTGGCGCAGCACGCCCAGGCCGACCGGGCCGAGCGGGCTGCGCTCGGGCTCGCGCATCGGCAGGCCCTCGGCCTGGACCCCGACCAGCTCGGCGATGGTGCGCCAGGTGGCCTCGGTGCGGTCCTGGCCGGGGGCGGGCACGACGACGTGCAGGCGGTCGGGGCTGCGCAGCTCGGAGCGCCAGCGCTGCAGGACCGCGGCCACGTCCTGGCCGGCCCAGAAGTCGCGGGCCTCCTCGGTCTCGCGGCCGCTGTCGAGCACGCGGCGCGAGTAGCGGCGCAGCGAGAGCGACCCGCCGGCGCGCACCGCCCCCGCCCAGCCGTCGACCAGCTGGGAGGCGGGGTCGCGCAGCGTCGCCACGACGTGCACGTCGAAGCCGCCCAGGGAGTCCAGGAGCAGCGCTACCTGGTCGGGCGACGCGCCCGCGAGCAGCTCCTCGCTCACGACCACCGCAGCGTGTGCGGTGGCGCCCTGCTTGCGGGCGCGCCGGACCAGGTCGGCCCAGGCGCCCTCGACCTCGCGCCGCTTGAAGCCCCAGGCCTTGTGCAGCCGCCGCATCTCGATCGCGGCGCGCAGCGAGTCGTCGGGGGTGCGGGCGGGGCTGCGTACGCCCAGCTCCAGGAGCCGCTCGCGGTGCTCGGCCAGCCCGGCCGCGACGCCGTCGGCGCCGGAGTGCTCGAGCCCGATGTGGAGGACGAACCTGCGCTTGCTCATGGTGCTCACGCTCGCAGCGCCTCGCGGCGGGCGGGTGAACTGCGGGTGTCGTCGCCGTCACGGCTCGTCGACGCCCTGGCCTCGCTCCCGTCCTGGCGCTAGAACATGTTCCACTTCGGTCCTACGATGCCTCGCATGACCACCTCGCTCCCGCCTGCCATCAGCTCACCCGCCGTGGAGTGGCACGCCACGCTCGACGAGCACCCGGCCCGGACGGCGTCGATGCGCTCGTACTCCGCGGTGGCCAAGGGCGACCTCGAGGAGTGGCTCGGCGTCTACGCCGAGGACGCGGTGCTGGAGGACCCCGTCGGTCCCTCGATGTTCGACCCCGAGGGGCGCGGCCACCACGGCCACGAGGGCATCGCCGCGTTCTGGCGCCTGGCGATCGAGCCGATCGCGACCTTCCGGTTCGAGATCAGGGAGTCCTTCGCCAACGGCTCGACCTGCGCCAACGTCGGCACCATCCACACCGCCTTCGCCGACGGCGGCTCCACCCACACCGACCTCGTCATGGTCTACACCGTCGGCGACGACGGCCGGGTGCGCTCCATGCGCGCCTTCTGGGAGCCCGAGCGCACGATGGCCACCTACCGCGCCCCCTGACCCGGCGGCGGACCTCAGTCCTGGCAGTGCCGCGCCAGCCACTCCACGAGGGGACGCAGGGTCCGCCAGTCGTCGCGCACCAGGTCGAGGGCGGCGGGGGTGTGGATGACCGGCTCGAAGCCGTGGGATCGGCCCAGCGTGAGCGACTTGTGGCGCAGCAGCTCGATGCGCGGGTGGTCGGCGTCGAAGCCGCGCGGCGAGGTCTTGAGGCGCTCGCCGCCCAGCTCGAAGCCCTCGGCGACCGCGGCGGCGACCAGCGACTCCAGCTCGGGGCCGAACCGCTCGTGGGCCACCGCCTCGCGGAACGAGGCCAGCCGGGTGCCCGCGGCCTCGTAGAACCCGGCCCCCGTGCGCAGGCCGCGCGGCGAGATCTCGACGTACCAGCCGGTCGCCGGGCCCACCGCGACGAACGCCCCCTGGTGGGTCTTGTACGGCGTCTTGTCCTTCGCGAAGCGCACGTCGCGGTAGGGCCGGAAGATCTTGGCCTGCCCGAACTCCGGCTCCAGGGCCTGGCACAGCGCCGTCATCGGCGCCTTCACCGACGCGGCGTAGACGTGCTTGTGGGCCTCCCAGTACGACTTCGTGTTGTCGACCTCGAGGTCGTCGTAGAAGTCCAGGGCGGCGGACGGGAAGCCGGTGAACTCACCGGGGGCCCCGCCCGCGCCGCTGGTCGCTGGTGGAGTCATGCCCCGAGCCTAGGACGCCGCGAGCCCACCGGGCGGGTGACCTCAGACGCCGGCGGCCCAGTGGTCGGCGACGATGCTCGCGGCCTCGCCCTCGACGGTGTGCAGGAGGTCGCTCGCGTCGTGGTGGTTGCCGGGGGTGGCGGCGGCCAGGAGCGCCTCCTCGCCGTGCCCGTCGCTGAACTCCGGCGGCACGACGGCCAGCAGCCACACGCTGCGGTCCGTCATCGTCAGGTGCACCAGGTGGGTGTCGTCGTGGGGGAAGAACCCGACCTTGACCTGGCCGGCGGCGACCGGCAGGGAGCGGGTGGGGCGGTTCTCCCAGGCCGGCGGGGAGTAGAGGACCCGCACGATGCGGCCCCGGTCGGGCGGGAAGCCGTCGACCAGCTCGCGCAGCTCGACGCTGAGGTCGCGGCTGCGCGGCCACCACCCGCCGTCGAGGTGGTCGTGGCCCTGGTGCTCGGTGAGCCGGAGCCGCAGGTGGCCGGCGTCGGGCGGTCCGGCCGGCGAGGAGGCGGGGGAGGAGGGTGCGGTGGCCGTCGTCATGACGTGTGCCTCTCGACCGTCCGCGCAGCGGCCCGGCGGGCTCGAGCGGACGGTCATTCGCCTCGAGAGTACGCCCGAGGGGGCGGGGGAGGCATTCGTGGAGCGGACGACGAGACTCGAACTCGCGACATCGACCTTGGGAAGGTCGCGCTCTACCAACTGAGCTACGTCCGCACGCACCACCGAGGTGGTGCGCGGCCATGCTAGACGATCACGCGCCGGCCGGTGCGATCCGGGTGTACTCGGGGTAGCGCGGTGCCATCCCGTCGCCCGACGAGCGTCCGGTGACCCGGCGGTGCACCCACGGCACCAGGAAGCTGCGCACCCAGGTGGCGTCGGTGCGCAGCCGCTGCGCCCACGACGTCGGGCCGGGGTCGGCCAGCACCAGCGGCTCCAGGTCGTGGGCGACCCCGAGGGTGTCGAGCACCTCGATCGCCATCCGCTGGTGGCCGGCCGGGCCCATGTGCATCCGGTCGGCGTCCCACATCCGCCAGTCGGCGTACTCGCCGAGGTGCCAGTAGTCGAGCACCCGCGCGCCCTGGCGGGCGGCGATCTCGCGCACGCCCTCGCTGTAGCGGCGGAACCGGTCGCGCACCAGCTTGTACGTCGCCGAGCCGCCCGGGTCGGCCGAGGTCCACACGAGCACCTCCGCCCCGGTGGCGCGCAGCCGCGCGATCATCTCCTCGTACGACGCCAGCAGCGTGTCGAGGTCGACCGAGGGCCGCATGATGTCGTTGGCACCGGCGTAGACGGTGACGAGGTCGGGCCCGAGCGCCAGCGCCGGCTCGAGCTGCTCGTCGAGGATCGGCGCGAGCTTGCGACCGCGGATGGCGAGGTTGGCGTAGGCGAAGCCGGGGTCGTGCGCGCCCAGGACCTCGGCGACCCGGTCGGCCCAGCCGCGCACCCCGTTGGGACGCGCGGGGTCGTGGTCGCCGACCCCCTCGGTGAAGGAGTCGCCGAGGGCGACGTAGCGGGCGAAGCGGGGGCTCGAGCTCATGGCCACCATTCTCCCCGGTGCCCGGCTGCTCCCGCGGGCGGGTCGCGGGCGGTAGGTTGGCGCCCGTGCTCCTCAGCGACCGCGACATCATGGCCGAGATCGACGCCGGGCGGGTCGCCCTCGACCCGTTCGACCCCACGATGCTGCAGCCGTCGTCGATCGACGTGCGCCTCGACCGGTTCTTCCGGGTCTTCGAGAACCACAAGTACCCGCACATCGACCCGGCGGCCGACCAGTCCGACCTGACCCGGATGATCGAGCCCGAGGGCGACGAGGCGTTCATCCTGCACCCCGGCGAGTTCGTGCTCGGCTCGACCTACGAGGTCGTCTCGCTGCCCGACGACATCGCCGCGCGCGTCGAGGGCAAGTCGTCCCTGGGCCGGCTGGGCCTGCTCACCCACGCGACCGCCGGCTTCGTCGACCCCGGTTTCAGCGGGCACGTCACCCTCGAGCTGGCCAACGTCGCCACGCTGCCGATCAAGCTCTACCCCGGCATGAAGATCGGGCAGTTCTGCTTCTTCCGGCTCACCTCGCCCTCGGAGCACCCCTACGGCTCGGAGAAGTACGGCAGCCGCTACCAGGGTCAGCGCGGCCCGACGCCCTCGCGCTCGTTCCAGAGCTTCCACCGCACCACGATCTGATGGCTCCGGCCGACGACCTGCGCCCCGACGAGGACCGCCCGGTCTTCCTGCTCGGCACGGGCTGCCAGAAGGGCGGCACGGCCTGGCTGCACGACTACCTCGGCTCCTCCGCCGAGACCGACCTGGGCTTCATGAAGGAGTACCACGTCTGGGACCGGCTCGACCTCGACGAGGACCTGCCCGGGCTCAAGCGGGTGCTCAAGCGCGGCCGCACCGCCCTGGACACGCTGGCCACGGGCGGACGCAGCGCCGACGTGCGCGCGCTGCGCCAGGCCACGTTCATGCTCGACCCGGACTCCTACTTCGACTACTTCGCCTCGCTGGTCGGGCCCGGCCGGGCCCGGCTGACCGGCGACCTGACGCCGGCGTACGGCGGCCTCGGCGCGCCGCGCCTGGCGATGCTGCGCGAGGGCGTCGAGCGGCGCGGGCTGCAGATGCGGGTGCTGATGTCGCTGCGCGACCCCGTCGAGCGGATCTGGTCGGCGGTGCGGATGATGCAGATGCGCCAGCCCTCCCGCTACCCCGGCGGCTCGGCCGACTGGGTGCGGCGCCTGCACACCGGCGACGAGGTCGCGGCGCGCACCCGCTACGACCTGACGCTGGCGCGGGTGCGCGAGGCGCTGCCCGCCGACCAGGTGCACGTGGTGCTCTACGAGACGCTCTTCGAGCCCGCCTCGCTGGCCGCCCTGACCGCCGACCTGGGGCTCTCCCCGATCGAGCCCGACACCGAGTCCCGGCCCAACCAGACCCCGCGCACCACCGAGGTGCTGCCCGACGAGCTGGTGGCCCAGGTGGCGCGGCACTACCGCGACGTCTACGCGGGCATCGACCAGGCCTACCCCCACCTCGACGTCGGGTCGCGGTGGGCCTCGGCCCGCTTCCTGTGAGCGGGCCCGCGGGCGCCCGGGCCCGGCTCGAGGCCGAGCGCGCCGAGGTGCTCGAGCGGCTCGCGCTGCTGCGTGCCGACCTCGAGGGCTTCCGTGCCGCCTCCGAGCGCGACAACGCCGACGACGAGCACGACCCGGAGGGCGCCACCATCGCCTTCGAGCGCTCCCAGGTCGCCGCGCTGCTGCGCGAGGGTGAGCGGCGCCTCGGCGACCTCGACGCGGCGCTGGAGCGCGAGGCCGCCGGCACGTACGGCGTGTGCGAGCGGTGCGGGCGCGACATCCCCGCCGCGCGGCTCGAGGTCCGACCGGGCGCCCGCACCTGCGTCGCCTGCGCGTCGCGCTGAGCCGTAGCCCCCGGCGGGGGCGCCGGCCTCAGGGGTCGAGGCGGTCGGCGACGCGCCGCAGGCCGCGCGCCAGCCGGTGCCGCGGCAGCGTGGTGGCGGGCATCCGGGGCGCGCGGGCGCGCACCAGGCGGTCGCTGACCAGCGCGCGGGCCTCGGCCTCGATCATCGTGTGCTGCTCGTTCATGGGGCTCTCCCTGGGTCGATGTGTGGTGGATGGTGCGGAGGGGGCAGGGCAGGGGTCAGGCCTCGTGCAGGGTGACGTCGCCGCTGACCAGGACGCCGTGCACCTCGACGTGGTCCTGCCCGTCGGCGGGCGCCCCGGTGGGCGGCAGCGCCGAGTGGATGCGGCCCGAGAGGGTGCGCACGTCGGCCCAGACGGGGGTCCCCGGCGCCACCCCGACGCGCAGTGCACCCGAGGCACCCTTGACGTCGACGCGGCCGCGGGTGATGCGGCCCAGGAGCAGGTCGCCGCTGCCCGAGCTCATGGAGACGTCGCCGCCGGCCTCGTCGACGCGCAGGTCGCCCGAGCCGGTCTTGAGGGTGAACGCGCCGGCGCTGCGGCGCACCCGCACGTCGCCGGACCCCGTGGAGACCGTCGCGTCGGCGCCGAGGTCCCCGAGCAGCACCTGCCCCGACCCGGTCTTGACCCGCAGCCCGGCCCGCGCGTGCTCGACGCCCAGGTCGCCCGACCCGGTCTCGACGCTCGACTCGCCCTCCAGGACGTCGAGGCGTACGTCGCCGGAGCCGGTGCGCACCCGGGTGGCGCCCGCCACGCCCTCGACCACGACGCCGGCGCTGCCGGTGCGGATCGCCGGTCGGCTGCTCGGCGGGGCGCTGACGTGCACCTGCAGGGGGCTGGTGCCGGCGCCGAGCAGGCCGCGGCGCGGCGCGACGACGCTGACGGTGCCGCCGTCGTGGTCGACCGCGACCTGCGCCGCGTCGCGGCCCTCGACGCGGACCGTGGTGGTGCCGGTCCGGTCGGTGAGGTCGAGGTGGACCAGCCCGCTGCCGATCTCGACGTGCAGGTCGACGGGGTCGGGGGTGGTGAGCTCGTGGTGGGTCATGGTGGCTCCTGGGATGCCGGGGACGACTGGGATGAGGGTGTGCTCGTCCGCGGGACCGGCCGGAGGGCCGTCCCTGCGGGTGCGCTGGTGGTCGGGGAGGTGTCGGTGCCGGTCAGATCCAGCCGTTGAGCCGGCGCCCGCGACCGCCGCCGAAGGGGAGGGAGGACAGGTCGACGTCGACGCGCACGGCCCGGTCGCCGCTCTCGCTGGTCGCGTCGCGCACGACGCCCACCAGCCAGTTGTTCAGCGACGTGCCCGCGCGGGCCGCCAGCTCCTCGGCGCGGGCCTTGACCGGCTCGGGCAGGCGCAGCGTGACCCGGGCGACGACGCCGTCGTCACCCTCCTCGGTCGACGGGGGCGGGGGCGGAGGAGGGGCGGGCGCCGGGGGCGGAGTGGTGTCGACGACGAAGTCGAGGTCGCGGCCGTCGAGCCGGACGTCGACGCTGCCGGTCGGCAGCGCTGAGGTGATCTCGGCCGCTGCGTGAGAGACGGCCTCCATCAGGGCCAGGCGCACAGCCGGGTCCAGGGCGTAGGTCAGCCGCTCCGTCGCGGAGCGCACCTCGGGGCCGCCGGCCTCCGCGGCGGCGAGCAGGTCGTGGCGCAGGCGCTCGACGTACGGGGAGATGTCCATGCGCACCACTATGACGCCATGGTGACGCCACTGCAAGAGGTAGTGACGTCATTTCTGATGTCACAGTGGCGTCACTCGGGTCCGCGACCCTCCCCCGGAGGGGTGGCTCGTCGTGCCGCGTCCGGCACTAGCCTCCACTGGTTGCGCAGCACAACGACCGGACAACGACCGCTGTCCGCGGGCGCCACGCGAGTCTCTCGGAAGGACGGCTGTTCGATGACCACGGTCTGGGCCGGCGACACGATCATCTCGGCGCACCCCGTCGACTACCTGATCATCGCCATCTACTTCGGCTTCGTGCTGACGATCGGGGTGGTGGCGCGCCGCCAGGTCTCCGACTCGGTCGACTTCTTCCTGTCCGGGCGCTCGCTGCCGGCCTGGGTCACCGGGCTGGCCTTCATCTCCGCCAACCTCGGCGCCGTCGAGATCATGGGGATGAGCGCCAACGGCGCGCAGTTCGGGCTGCCCGCGGTGCACTACTTCTGGATCGGCGCGATCCCCGCGATGCTGTTCCTCGGCGTGGTGATGATGCCGTTCTACTACGGCTCGCAGGTGCGCTCGGTGCCCGAGTTCATGTACCGCCGCTTCGGCACCGGGGCCCACCTGGTCAACGCGATCTCCTTCGCCGTGGCCCAGCTGCTGATCGCCGGCATCAACCTCTACCTGCTCGGCAGCATCATCCAGGCGCTGATCGGAATCGACCTGATCATCGCCCTGGTCGTGGCCGCGGCCGTGGTGCTCAGCTACATCACCCTCGGCGGCCTGAGCGCCGCGATCTACAACGAGGTGCTGCAGTTCTTCGTCATCGTGGCCGGCCTGCTCCCGCTGACCCTGCTGGGCCTCTCCCGGGTCGGTGGCTGGGACGGGCTCAAGGAGCGCATCGCCGCCGACGCGGGCGGCCCCGGCGTGCCCTCGGCCGCCGAGCAGCTCAACTCCTGGCCCGGCACCGCCCTGACGGGCTTCTCCTCCGACATCCTGTCGGTGGTCGGCATCGTGCTCGGCCTGGGCTTCGTGCTCTCCTTCGGCTACTGGACCACGAACTTCGTGGAGGTCCAGCGCGCGATGGCCACCGACTCGATCTCCGCGGCCCGCAAGACCCCGATCATCGGTGCCTTCCCCAAGATCTTCATCCCGTTCATCACCATCCTGCCCGGCATGATCGCCGCCGTGCTGGTCAGCGAGATCGCGCGCACCAAGGCCGGCGAGCAGGTCACCGGCGGGGCCGAGGGCACGGTGCAGTACAACGACGCGCTGATCTACCTGATGCGCGACCTGCTGCCCAACGGCCTGCTCGGTGTGGCCGTCGCCGGCCTGCTCGCGGCGTTCATGGCCGGCATGGCGGCCAACATCTCGGCGTTCAACACGGTCTTCAGCTTCGACCTGTGGCAGCGCTACGGCGTGCAGGACCGGCCCGACCGCTACTACCTGCAGGTGGGTCGTCTGGCGACCGTCGGCGCCACCGTGGCCGCGATCGGCACCGCCTACCTGGCCTCCAGCTTCTCGAACATCATGGACTACCTCCAGACGCTGTTCGGCTTCTTCAACGCCCCGCTCTTCGCGACGTTCATCCTCGGCATGTTCTGGAAGCGGATGACCGCCACGGCGGGCTGGGCCGGCCTGGTCGCCGGCACGTCGGCCGCGGTCCTGGTGGGCTTCCTCGCCGAGGGCACCCTCGGCGGGCTGAGCATCGGGGTGCTGGCGCTCAGCGGCCAGGGCGCCGCCTTCGTGGCCGCCGGAGCGGCGTTCGCCGTCGACATCGTCGTCAGCGTCGCGGTCTCGCTGGTCACCGCCCCCAAGCCCGAGGGCTCGCTGCGCGGGCTGGTCTACTCGGAGACCCCGCGCGAGGAGCGCACCGACCCCGACGAGGCGTCGTACCCCTGGTACCGCCGCACGGTCCCGCTGGCGAGCATCGCGCTCGTCATCGTCATCGCACTCAACGTGGCCTTCTGAGGAGACCCCGATGCCTGAGAACACCACCCCCGAGACCACCCCTGAGTCCAGCGCCGGGTCCAGCACCGGCGGGACCCGGCGCCACCAGGCCGGAGCCTTCGACATCCGCAACATCATCGGGTGGCTGATCGGCGCGTACGGCGTGATCCTGGTGCTGATGGGGGCCTTCGCCGACCCCGAGACCGACAAGACGGGCGGCGTCAACGCCAACCTGTGGGCCGGGATCGCGATGCTCGTGGTCTCCGCGGTCTTCCTGGGCTGGGCCCGGCTGCGCCCGGTCTACGTGCCCGACGGGGCCGCCGACGACGACTGACGTCCACAGCGGCCCGCCGGCGCCGGCCTCTCCACAGGCGGCCCCGCGCGCCCGGCGCGGGAGGCCCGCCCCGGGCAGGGTCGGGCCATGGACGAGATCTCCCGCCTGCTGCGCGACCAGGGCGGCGTCGTGGCGCGCCGACAGCTGCTCGACCTCGAGGGCGTCGACCGGGTGGGCGTGGCACGGATGCTGCGCCGCCGCGACCTGAGCGAGGTGCACCGCGGGGTGTACGTCGACCACACCGGGCCGCTGGACTGGGCCCAGCGCGCGTGGGCGGCGGTGCTGTGGGCGGCGCCCGCCGCGCTGTCGCACGAGAGCGCACTGCGCGCCGCCGAGGGGCCGGGCCGCCGTGGCCGCGAGACCGACCTCCTGCACGTCACCGTCGACCGCGGCCGGCGCCTCGACCCGCCCCGCGGGGTGGTCGTGCACCGGGTCGACGGCTACGCGGCGCGGGTGCGCTGGAACGCCGGACCGCCACGGGTGCGCTACGAGGAGGCGGCTCTCGACGTCGCGCTCGCCTGCGACGACGAGCTGGCCTCGATCGCGGCACTGGCCGACGCCTGCGGCTCGCGGCGCACCACCGCCCAGCGGCTGGTCGCCGCCCTCGACGCCCGGCCCTGGGCCCGGCGCCGCGCCTGGGTCGGCGGGGTGCTCCTCGACGTGGCCGAGGGCACCTGCTCGGTGCTCGAGCACGAGTACCTCACCCGGGTCGAGCGTGCCCACGGGCTGCCGGTCGGCAGCCGGCAGGCCCGGGCCCACCACGAGGGACGCACCACCTGGCAGGACGTGGTGTACGCCGAGCAGGGCGTGGCCGTCGAGCTCGACGGGCGCCTGCACCACTCCTCGGTGCGCCAGCGCGACCGCGACCTCGACCGCGACCTGGCCCACGCCGTGGCGAGCGCCGGCGGCGAGACGCTGCGCATCGGCTGGGGCCAGGCGGTCGACCGGCCCTGCGCCACGGCCCGTGCGGTGGCGGCGGTGCTGACCCGTCGCGGCTGGACCGGGCAGCTCCAGCCCTGCGCAAAGTGTGGAGCCCCGGACCAACCAGGTTGATCCGGGGCTCCACACTTCTCGTCGGCTGCTCTGCCGACCTGCTCAGAGGTCGAAGAGCGACCCGGACCCGTCGATGTCGACGTCCGTCCTCGGCGTGTGCGTCGCGCCGCTGGAGGCCGGCTTCGGCTTCTCCTCCTGCGCGGGCTCCTCGGCCTGCGCCTCGGCCGGCTCCGGCTCTGCCTCCTCAGCCGGTGCCTCCTCAGCCGGTGCCTCCTCGACGACGGTCTCGGCCGCGGCCGGCTCGGGGGCCGGCGTCTCCTCGGCGGTGCCGGCGGCCTGGGTGGCGGCCGCGCTGAGCGCGGCGCCGTCCGGGACGTCGGTCGAGGCAGCCGAGGCAGCCGAGGCGGCCGTGGCCTCGGTCTCGGTGGGCTCCTCAGGCTGGGCGGCCTGCGGCTCCGGCTGGGCCGGGGCGGCGGGACGCTCGACCGTCGTGGCCTCGGGGGCCTCGATGTCGAAGAGCGAGCCCATCGCGTCGAGGTCGACGTCGGTCTTCGGCGCGGTCGCCGACCCGGACGCGGCCGGGGCTGCTGCCGGAGCAGGGGTGGCCTCCGCTGCCGGGCTGGGCTCGGCTGCGGGCTCGGGCTCGGGCTCGGCCTTCGCCTGCGGCTCGGGCTCCGGCTCGGCCTTGGCCTCGGCCTTGGCCTGCGGCTCCGCGGGCGCGGGGGCGGCGATGTCGAAGAGCGACCCGCCGCTGGAGAGGTCCGGGGTCTCCGCCTTTGGGGTCTCCGCCTTCGGGGCCTCGGCAGCGGGCGCTGCCTCGGTCGTCGCGGGCTCGGTCTTGGCGGCGGGGGCCGCCGGCTCGTCGGCGCTGATGTCGAAGAGCGAGCCGCCCGAGCCCAGGTCGGCCTCGGCCGCCGGGGCGGCCTCGGTCGGAGCAGCCTTCGGCTCCGCCTCGGCCGCCGGCTTCGGCTCGGTCTCGGTGGCCGCGGCCTCGGGCTCGTCACCGCCGAGGTCGAAGAGCGAGCCACCGGAGCCGAGGTCGTCGGCCGGCGCGGCGGGCGCTGCCTCGGCCTCGGGCGCCGGCTCGGCCTTCGCCTCGGGCTTCGTCTCCGCCTGTGCGGGCTCGTCGCCACCCAGGTCGAAGAGCGAGCCGCCGGAGGACTCGGGCTTGGCAGCCTGGGCCTCCTCGGCGACCGGCTTGTCGTCGGCCGCGGTCTCGGGGGTGTCGAAGAGCGAGCCGCCCGAGGTGGCCCCGGCCGGCTTGTCGTCGGCCGCGGCGGCGTCGGGGGAGTCGAAGAGGCTGGAGCCGCCGCTGGCCTTCGCCAGCGGACCGGCGTCCTGGGTCTCGACGACGGTGTCGTCGGTGATCGTCTCGTCGCCGGCCTCGGGCTCCGCCTTGGTCGCGACGTCCTCGGCGGGAGCAGCAGCGGGAGCGGCCTTGGCGGCCGGGGCCGCCTTGGCGGGGGCGGCGGCCGAGCCGGGCGCGGCCTTGGTGGCCATCTCGCCCTTGACCGAGGCGAGCAGCATCTGCGCGACGTCGAGGACCTCGACCTCCTCGCGGGCCTCGCCCTTCGACTGCTTCATGGTCAGCCCGTCAGAGAGCATCACGCGGCAGAAGGGGCAGCCGACGGCGATCTGGTCGGCGCCGGTGCCGACGGCCTCGTTGGTGCGGTTCATGTTGATCCGCTCGCCGGTGTTCTCCTCCATCCACATGCGCGCGCCACCGGCGCCGCAGCAGAAGGACCGCTCGGAGTTGCGCTCCATCTCGACGACCTCGGCGCCGGGGAGGATCTGCAGCAGCTCGCGGGGCGGGGTGTAGACGCCGTTGTGGCGACCGATGTAGCAGGGGTCGTGGTAGGTGATCGAGCGCTTGTGGGCGCCCGCGCCCTCCTGGACCGGGGTGAGCTTGCCCTCGCGGACCAGGCGGTTCAGCAGCTGGGTGTGGTGGACCACCTCCAGCTCGATGCCGAACTCCTTGTACTCGTTCTTGAGGGTGTTGAAGCAGTGGGCGCAGGTCGAGACGACCTTCTTGACCTTGTACTCGGTCAGCGTCTCGACGTTCTGCGCGGCCAGGCCCTGGAAGACGAACTCGTTGCCGGCCCGGCGGGCCGGGTCGCCGGTGCAGGTCTCGCCGTTGCCGAGCACGCCGAAGGAGACCCCGGCCATGTCGAGCAGCTCGGCGACCGCGCGGGTGGTCTTCTTGGCGCGGTCCTCGTAGGCGCCGGCGCAGCCGACCCAGAACAGCCAGTCGACCTCGTCGAGGGACTCGATGTCCTCGCCGACGACCTTGACGTCGAAGTCGAGGCCCTTGGCCCAGTCCATGCGGGCCGAGGCCGACATGTTCCAGGGGTTGCCCTTGTTCTCCAGGCCCTTGAAGAGGCCGTTGAGCTCGGCGGGGAAGTTCGACTCGACCAGCACCTGGTAGCGGCGCATGTCGACGATGTGGTCGACGTGCTCGATGTCGACGGGGCACTGCTGCACGCAGGCGCCGCAGGAGGTGCAGTTCCACAGCACCTCGGGGTCGATGACCGCGGAGCCGTTGGTCGGGTTGTAGAACCACTCGCCGTCGTCGAGGCCGTCCATGCGGCCGCCGGTCTCGCCGACCAGGGGACGCTCGACCTCGGTGGCCAGGGCGGTGTCGCCCTCGAGCAGCGCCGCGCGCTCGTCCTCGCCCGCGCGCAGGTAGGGAGCCTTGGCGTACGTCGCGTCGCGCAGCGCGGTGATCAGCAGCTTGGGCGAGAGCGGCTTGTCGGTGTTCCAGGCCGGGCACTGGCTCTGGCAGCGGCCGCACTCGGTGCAGGTGGTGAAGTCGAGCAGGCCCTTCCAGGAGAAGTCCTCGACGGCGCCGACGCCCAGCTTGGCGTCCTCGTCGAGGTCCTCGATGTCGTCGAGGCTGACCCGCTCGCCGTTGTTGGTCAGCGGCTTGACCGCGCCCAGGGCGGTGGTCGCGCCGTCGGTGTCGCGACCGGTCGACTCGCGCTTGAAGAAGATGTTGAACCAGGCGGTGAAGCGGTGCCAGGCGACGCCCATGGTCAGGTTGGAGGAGATGACCATCAGCCAGATCATCGCCAGGACGACCTTGATCATCGCGATGACCACGATGGTCGTCTCGAGGGCGGCCTCGTTGCCGGCGACCCCGGCGGGGAAGAGGGCCTCGCCGACGACGCTGGAGAGCGGGAAGTGGAAGGGCGTGAAGTCCTCGGCGTGGGTGGAGTCGATCTGGCCGAGGTTGTACTCCGCGCCGCGGATGAACAGGATCGCGGCGCTCTCCACGAGCACGAAGGTCTCGACGAAGTAGGCCTGCCACTGGTTGGAGCCGAAGAAGCGGCTGCGGCGGCCCTTGTCGCGCGGGTGGTTGAGCTGGCGGTGCACCGCCAGGAAGATGATGCCGATCGTGCCGAGCAGGCCCAGCCCCTCGCTGACCCACTCGAAGAGGAAGAAGTGGCCGATGACCGGCAGCGCGAAGTCGGGGTTGAACAGCTGCACGTAGCCGGTGGCCACGGCCGCGGAGAGCACGATGAAGGCGGCGTACACGAACCAGTGCATCGCCCCGATCCAGTGCCACTGGAGCATCCGGGTGTGCAGCATCGACTCCTTGAGCAGCGTCACCGTGCGCCGCGCGGGGTTGTCGGTGCGGCTGATCGGCGTGCCCACGCGGACGGTGGCGACGATCGAGCGCACCGCCCGCACCGTCATCGCCACGGCGACCGCCGTGAACGCCAGGGACACCACGATGGCGAAGGTCTGCATGCGGACGTGCTCCTCGGGTTCTGTTGGCGCGCGGCTTCCTGCGCGCCTGCGTGAGCCTAGGCCCCTGTGTCGACGCCGTCAGGCGTCGGCGGGGGTGAGATGCAGCCTACCGGGCGGTAACTTCAATGCCAGCGACCGTCTGCACCGCGAGCCGCCCGCCGGGCCACGACGGTCAGGCCACGACCGGCCGCTCACGAGCGGCGTACGCCGCGCAGCCTGCCGCGCTTGGTGAAGGTCGCGGTCATCTCGACCTCGGCGCCGCCCCGCGTGGAGCAGAAGCCGAAGGTGCGCCCGAGCCGGGTGTAGGGCTGGCCCACGACCTTCATCACCTGCCGCGTGCTCATGCCCCGGTCGAGACGGCGCTGCACCTGGGCGACCGGCAGCTGCCGCTCGGGGTTGCGGCAGGAGTCGGGGGCGATGCCGTAGGCCCGCTCCCACATCTGCAGGTAGCCCTCGGCGCCGCGCGCCATGTCGTCGAGCACCGCTGACCCGTCGCCCTGCTGGGCGTCGGCGACCTTGCCGAGGTCCTCGATCCAGTCGGGGTAGAGGCCGTACTGCGCGACGCCGTCGGCGTTGACGTCGTAGACCCGCTCGCCGGCACGCTGCTGGCGCACGGTGACGCCGCCGAGTCCCTTGAACGGGTAGGTCACCGGGTTGGGCACGTCGGCGCCGCGGGGGTCGCCCTGGGCGCCGAGGCCGTTGATGTCGGCGCCGTAGCCCATCGCGAAGTAGTAGCGCTCGTCGGCCCAGCCGACGTGCGTGCGCCACTTCTCGACGAAGCCGGTGGAGTCGCCGGCGTAGGGGGTGATGAAGCCGCCCAGCTCGTAGATGCGCGGGTAGGCGTCGGGGGTCGACCAGGAGTGGCTCGAGAGCAGCCCCTGGTAGCCGAGCTCCTCGACCTGGTCGAGGGCCTGGTTGCGGGCCTTGACGCTCATGTGGTCGGGGTCGAAGACGATCTTGCGCTTCGCGAGGCCGTCGATGGTGTGCTCACCCAGCGTGGTCAGCCCGCGTGCGTTGCAGTGGTTGGTGCGCGGGTAGAGCGAGAGCGCCGGCAGGTTCAGCGACCCGAAGAGCTGCCCGATGGCGCCGAAGAGCGCGTCCTGCTGGTCGGCGGAGATCTCGGGCGCCGCCAGCGTCTGGTTCTTGTCGTGGTTCTCGGTGTCGGCGGGGGTGCAGGTGCGCATGTCCCAGAAGGTGCCGGTCTCGAGGAAGTTGGCGGCGTTGACGGCCACGCCGGTCTCGCCGGCGTCGCCCGCGATGCCCGACAGGGCGTTGTCGAACTTGTTGACCAGCTCCATCTGGCGCACGCCCAGGTCGTGCATCTCGTCCATCTGCTGGTCGATGGTCTCGGCGTCGCACTGCGCGAGGTCGCCGCCGGGCAGCTTCTTGAACGTGCAGCCGAAGGGCACGGAGGTCTCGATGCCGAGGATCACGGCCATCTTGCCCTCGTTGATGACCCGGCGGGCCTCGAAGGGACTGGTCACGATCCGGTAGAAGCCCTTGCCCGGGCCGCCGAACTGGGCGTCGACATAGTCCTGGAACTCGAAGGTGCGCTGGATCTGCAGGCGCACCGAGTCCATGTCGTCGCAGGAGTTCCGCTTGAGCGGGTAGAGCTGGCACAGCTGGTTGTTCTCGACCAGCAGGTTGGTGAACAGCCGCTGCCCGCCGCGCCAGGCGCGCTCCATCCAGCGGTAGTAGGTGCCCTCGTGGGTCAGCGAGGCCGGCGCCGGCCAGTCCGTGAAGGTCGGCCAGCCGACCGGGTCGTGGCCGACCTCGCCCGACAGCGCGGTCTCGAGCAGCGCGCCGTAGCCGCCGGTGATCGTGTGGTCCTCGCAGTCGGTCAGCGCGACCTCGGCGCCGAAGCGGTCCCACGGCTTGCCGCAGTGCACCTCGCCGCCCAGGAACTCGTAGGCCATGTGGTGGGTGTGCGCGTCGACGTAGCCGCGCACCTCCTGGAAGGGCGTGACGCCGGTGTGCGGGCGCCCGGAGACGTCGACCTGCGCCTCGGGCCAGGTCGCGCAGCCCTTCGCGGTGGTCAGCCGGAACGCGGTCCGGCCGTCCACCTCGAGGCGCTCGCCGGCGTTGGCCAGCGAGACCAGCCGGCCCTTCTTCGAGGCCCGCCAGACGGTGGCGTCGCTGGGCTCGGCGGCCCGGCCGCCCCCGGCGGCGACGAGCTGCTCGTCGGGGGTGAGCAGGAGGTACTCGCCCAGGTCGGTGGCCTGGAAGTACGTCGGCTCGCCGCCGGGCACGAGCGTGTAGCAGCCGCGGGCCATGGCGTAGCGGGTGCGCGGGTGGGTGCTGCGCTCGGGGTAGGCCCTGGTCGAGCCGAGGCGGGGGTCGCGGCGCGCACGTTCGCTGGCGACGTACGCCGCCGCCGCGGCGCGCTCGGCCGCGGTCGTGGGGTCGCGGGTCTCGGCGCCGACCTCCTCGCCGGCGCGCGAGACCGCGTTCTTGGTCGCCGGGTCGACGTCGAGGCGCACCTCGTGGCCGTGGGCGTCGGTGAAGGGCAGGGTGCCCTGGCCGCTGGCCGCCTCGTGGGCCGCCCGCAGGCCTCCGCGGGCGCGCTCGCCCTGTGCGCCCGTCGGGCCGGCGGGCTCCCCGACCACGCCGGGCACCACCACGGCCGCACCGACCACCAGCGCGGCGCCGATCGCGGTCCAGGCCAGGCGCCGGGTGGTGCCCGGCTCGCGCGGGGGACGGGTGGGGGACGGGCTGCGACGCATGGGGACCTCCGGAGGGAACGTGACAAGAAAGTGACACATGTTCACTGAACTGTCGAGACGCTCGTCACAGTGTGGGCACCGCGTCGTCGTCGCGCCGGGCTTTCGCGGAGGTCGGGCTCCTGCGGGTCAGTCGTGGTCGGGGCGCGGCACGCCCGGCAGCGCCGCCGTCGGTCCGGCGGCCACGGCCACGGCGTCCTCCTCGTCGCGGGCCAGCCCGGCGACGGCGGCCAGGATCAGCGCCGCGCCGACCAGTCCGGCAGGGCCCAGCCGCTCGCCCAGCACGACCGCGGCCAGCAGCGCGGCCGACAGCGGCTCGACGAGGGTGACCAGGGTGGCGGTCGAGCCGCGGGTGGTGCGCAGGCCCGCGTAGAAGGCGGCGTACGCGGCGGCCATGGTGAAGACGCCGAGGTAGGCCAGCAGCGCCAGCGCCTCGGTGTCGGTGGTGAGCAGGGGGCCGCCGCCGAGCAGGGCCAGGGGAGCCAGGACCAGCACCCCGACGCCGGTGGTGGCCGCGGTCAGCACCAGGGGCGGGGTGCCGCGGGCCAGGTCGCCGCCCCAGCCGGTCGCCAGCGCGTAGAGCACACCGGCGGCGACGGCGACGGCGAGACCGGCGGCCGGCCGGGGCCCGACCGCGCCGGCGCCGTGCCCGGTGGCGGTGGAGACCAGGACGAGGCCCGCCAGGGCCGCCGCGACCACGAGGAGCCGGGTCGGGCTCGGCGCCCGGCGGGAGGTGATGGCCTCGCCGACCCCGAGCAGCACCGGCGCCAGGCCCAGGCTCACCACGGTCGCCACCGTGACGCCGGCCCAGGTGACGGCGAGGAAGTACAGCAGCTGGTAGCCGGCCGTCGCGAGCCCGACGGCCAGCACCCGGCGCGGGCGCGCGCGCAGCAGCGCGACCAGGCGGCCCCCGGCACGCTGGGCCAGCACGATCGCGAGCAGGGCGGCCAGGGCGAGCGCCAGGCGCCACGCGCTGATGGTGGGCACCGTCATCGGCACCCGCTCGCGCACCAGCTGGACCACCAGGCCGCCGGTGCCCCACAGGAACGCGGCGAGGGCGATCTGCGCCACGCCCCACCGGGCCGCGGCCGGGCTCGTCACCATCGCGCCTGCCTTCACCGGGCCCGCCCGCCGCCCAGGCGGCGGGTCAGCTGGTCGGCGGTGCGGCGCACCTCGCCGGCCAGCCTCTCGACCGTGGTCGGCCCGTCGACGCCACCCGCCTCGGCGACCTCGGCGACCGGGTAGGTCAGCGCCACGCCCGCCACGGGGTGCTCGTTGTGGTCGCGCACCGCGGCGGCGACGCTGGCCATGCCCTCGCTCACCTCGCCGTCCTCGGTGGCGTGGCCGCGCTGCCGGGTCTCGACGAGCAGCTCCTTGAGGGCCCGGGGGGTGCGCGGGCCCAGGCCGGTGCGCTCGACCATCGCCTCGGGGCCCGGGAAGATCGCACGCACCTGGGCCGCCGAGAGCCCGGCCAGCAGGGCGCGGCCGCTGGCGGTCAGGTGGGCCGGGAGGCGCACCCCCACGTCGGTGACCAGGGGCGGGCGGCCGGGGGCCCGCTCCTCGAGCACGTAGAGCACGTCACGACCGTGCAGCACCGCGAGGTGGGCGTTGTGGCCGGTGCGGTCGACCAGCGTGGCCAGGGCCCGGCGGGCGATGCGCTGCAGCGGCACCTGGCGGGCGTAGCCCGAGCCGACCTCGAAGGCGGCCACGCCCAGGCCGTAGAGGTGCTCCTCGGGCAGGTGGGTCACGAAGCCCTCCTCGACCATCACGCCGAGCAGGTGGTACGCCGTGGAGCGGGGCAGGTCGCAGGCCCGGGCGATCCGGTCGACCGGCACCGGGTCGGGCTGGCCGGCCAGGAAGCGCAGCACCCGCAGCGTGCGGGTCGCCGCCGGCACCTGGGTGCCGGGGCGGCGCGGCGGGGTCGGGGCGGGCTGCATGAGCGCAGCCTCCCAGACCCGCCGGGCGGCTCAGGCGCGGTGTCGGCCCTCGGGGTCGGTCACCTGGTCAGTGGCGGGGGCGGTGCCGGCCTCGGTCTCCCGGTGCGGGTCGAGCTCGTCGGCGGCGCGCAGCCGGTCCTCCTGCTGCGCCTCGTCCTGGGCCAGCACCTGCTCGGCCAGGTCCACCTCGCGGTCGGCCTCGTCGGCGCGGGCGTGCGCCTCGTCGGCGCGCACCTGCGCCTCCTCGACCCGGTTGCGCGAGGCCGCGATCGGCTCGTCGTGGGCGGCCGCCTGGGTGCGCAGCTGGCCGGCCTGCTCGACCCGGGCGGCGCGCAGGCGGGCGTTGCGCTGCAGCAGCACCACCACGGCGACGGCGACGAGAGCGGCGACGACCAGGACGGCGATGACGAGGAGGACCAGGCTGGTGGTGGACATGGGGACCCCCTACCCCGATCGGGGCCTTCTCGAACCCGTTCACCCGGACGGGTCGGCGGCCTCATCCCAGGTCGTGCTCGTCGCGCACCGGCACCAGGCCCACGGCCAGCAGCGGGAAGAGACCGGCCAGCGCGAAGGCGGCGGCGTACCCGGCCCGGTCGACCAGCAGCCCGGCGAGCGGCGGCACGGCCGAGGCGGTGAGGTACTGCGCGGTGTTCTGGGCGCCCAGCGCCCGCCCCGACCAGTGCGGGCCGGCGCGCTCGGCGACGGCGGTGAAGGCCAGGCCGTTGTCGGCGACGGTCAGCACGGTGGCCAGCACCACCAGCGGCACCGCCACCGCCGCGTCCTGGCCCGCGGCCAGGCCGAGCGCCACCATCGTGGCTCCCGCGGCGACCGCCACCCAGCGCAGCGGCCGCAGCCGGCTGGCCACCACGTCGCTGAGCTGACCGGCCGCGATCCGGCCGAGGGCACCGGCGAGCTGGGCGCCGGCGACCAGGCTGCCGGCCGCCGCGGCCGACCAGCCGCGGTCGCTGACCAGCCACACCAGCGCGAAGGTCCACACCAGGAACTGCGGCACCACCAGCAGCACCGAGACTCCGTGGATGCGCGCCAGGTAGGAGTCGCGGCGGTAGGGGTTGGGTGCCCGCTCGCCGGCCCCGAGAGCCGGACGGGGCGGGTCGACGACCACGAGCGCGACCACGAGTGCCGCCGCGGCCGCGACGGCGACCGGGACGCCCAGCGCGGTCGCGACGCCGTACGACTCGGCGACGACGGCGATGCTGACGGCAGCCACCGCCACCCCGGTGGGCTGCGCCATCTGGCGCACCCCCATCGCCAGGCCGCGGCGGTGCGGCGGGAACCAGCCGACCACGACACGGCCGCTGGCCGAGCCGGTGCTCGCCGCGGCCGCGCCGGCCACCAGCAGGGCCACGAACAGCGCGACCGGACCGCGCACGGCCATGGCGACCAGGCCCGCGACGGCCGTCAGCGCGAGGCCGGTGACGAGCACGAAGCGCTCGCCGCGCCGGTCGGTGAGCAGGCCCCAGGCCACCAGGGTGAGCATCACGCCGATCGTCGGCGCGGCGGCGACCAGCCCGGCCTGCGGCAGGCTCAGGCCCTCGTCGCGCAGCACCGGGATCAGGAACGCCGGGCCGTGGATCGTCACCGCCGCCGCGCCCTGGGCCAGCGTGGAGGCGGCCAGCATCGCCCAGCGGTGCCGGCTGGTGGGCCGGCGCGCGGGCGGGGTCGTGGGCGCGCGGGTGGTCACCGACCCATCTGACGCCCTCCGGGGGCGGGGCGGCCACCTCGTCCCACGCCTCGGCGGTGTGAGAAACCAGACGGCCCGGGACGACGCCCCGCGTGCTGCGGGTCGTCGCCCCGGGCCGGTGCCGGGTGCGGGGGCTGGCTCAGCGGTCGGCGATCGTCATCTTCGACGTGGCCAGGTCGATGACCGCTCCGGTGCCGTCGAGCAGCGTGATGCGCAGCCCGATCATCCGGATGCCGTCCTTGATCTTCTTCCTCAGACCGGTCTCGATCTTGAGCAGGCCGGGGATCTCGAGGCCGTCGAGCTCCTCGAGGCTCTGCGCGTCGCCACCGCCGGCGGTGATGGCGCCGACCTTGGCCGAGGCGCTGCGCTTGAGCTTCCCGCTCTTGAGGCGGGTCACCTTCGCCCTCGACTCGATCGCGTCGAGCACCAGGGCGCCGTCGCCGAGGTCGAGCTTCGCGATGCGGGCGACCTCGGTGCCGACGGCCCGGCGGTTGGTCTGCTTGCCCTTCTGGCGGGCGCTGGCGGCCTGGACGACGACCTGGTCGCCCAGGTTGACGTCGGCGGCGTCGGTGGCGACGAGCTCGCCGTCGGTGCCCAGGCAGGGCATCACCTGCCGCACGACCCGGCCGACCTGGACCAGCTCGCCGAGCACCTTGGCCTTCACCGGGATGGCGCTGCCGCCGAAGATGCCGGTCTTGAAGCCCTTCTCGAGCTTGGACATGCTGCGCGCGAGCTTGACCGTGGTGCCGGTCGGGATCACCTCGACCACGACGCCGACGGCGTAGGCGCGCGAGCGGTTCTTGCCGGGCTCGGGTTTCTAGATCATCCGGCCCAGGGTGATGTTGGCCAGGCCCGGCACCGGGACGGTCTGCCCGGGCGAGGGGATCGGGATGGTCTGCGGGGGGCCCACCGGCGGGGTGAAGGTGATGCCGGCGAGCTTGGTGTCGGCGCTGGCCTTCCAGCCCGTCTTCGTGTCGAAGGAGGCCTTGGTGGTCGACACGATGCCGTCGATGGCCAGCTTGCCCAGCGGGGACTCGGCGAGCACGACCTCGGCGACCTTGTGCTTGGACCTCTGGAAGGTGGTGCTGCCCTTCTTCCGGCTCACCACCTTGGAGGAGACCCCGCGCACGGTGCCCAGGCCGGGGATCTCGCTCTCCTCGACGAAGTTGCGGTTCTGCTTGCCGGCGATGGTGGTGCAGGCCATCGAGCTCAGGGCCAGGCGGCCGGAGTCGACGGGCAGCTCGCCGCCCTCGACGGAGGTGCCGTAGCCGTTGCCCTTGAAGACGAAGGGGGTGCGGGTGCGCTTCTCGAGCACGGTGGGGGCAGACGCCGTGGCTGCGGTGGACTCCTCGCGCGGGGCCGGTTCGGCAGCGCCGGCGGTCGGGGCCAGGGCCAGGCTCAACGCCAGGGCCGCAGACGTGGCCAGGCTGGCCACCAGGGGGACGGGCTTGCTGAGGGACATGAGACTCCTTCGACGCGGGAGCCCGGTCCCGAGAAAGGACTCCGCGTGGTCGGTGGGGGGCGGTGCACGAGGGGTGGGGATGGTGCTGGTACGTACCAGTGTGCCGATCCTCGGCGCCGCGCGTGGCGTTTTCCCTCACCCGGTCGGTCAAGTCTCGCGCCGCCCAGCCGTACGACACACTGACGCCCATGAAGGCACTCGTGCTCGGCGGCGGCGGCATCACCGGCATCGCCTGGGAGACCGGACTGCTCACCGGGCTGGCCGCGGCCGGCGCCGACCTGGCCGGGGCCGACCGGGTCATCGGGACCTCGGCCGGCTCGATCGTGGGCTCGCAGGTCACCAGCGACACCCCGCTCGACGAGCTCTACCGACGACAGCTCCTCGAGCCCGGCGACCCCGAGGGACCGACGGAGGCGCCCTTGGCGGCGATCGGCCCGCGGGTGCTGGCGACGTACGCCCTCGCCATGCTGCGCGCCCGCGGCGACGTCGAGCGGTTCGGTCGGCTGCTGGGCGCCCGTGCGGTGCGGGCGGCCGCGCGCGGGCGGACCCCGAGCATCGCCGAGCGCTACGACCAGGTGCGCCAGCGGCTGACGACCACGCAGTGGCCGGAGCGCGACCTGGTCGTCACGGCCGTCGACGCCGAGACCGGCGAGCTGGCCGCCTTCCGCCCCGGCGGCGAGGTGGGCCTCGAGGACGCCGTCAACGCCAGCTGCGCGGTGCCGTGCGTCTACCCCGCGATCCCGATCGGCCCACGCACCTACGTCGACGGCGGGATGCGCTCGGGAGCCAACGCCGACCTCGCGGCCGGCTGCGACCGCGTGGTGGTGCTCTCGCCGCTGGACCGCTCGCTCGGCCCGATCCGCAGCGCCCGGCAGCAGCTCGAGGAGCTCGGTGTGCCGCACCTGGTGATCACCCCCGACGACGCCTCCCGTGCCGCCATCGGCAAGAACGTGCTCGACCCCGCCGCCCGGCCCGGCTCGGCGCGCGCCGGGCACGCCCAGGCGGCGGCGTACGTCGACCGGGTGCGCGAGCTCTGGGGCTGACCGCGCCTCAGCGGGGGCTGTCGAGCAGCATCGTGACGGGGCCGTCGTTGACGCTCTCGACCTGCATGTCGGCGCCGAAGCGGCCGCGCTCGACGTGGGCGCCCAGGCGCTCCAGCTCGGCGCAGAGCGCCTCGTAGAGCGGCTCGCTCACCGGGCCGGGGGCGGCCGCCGACCAGGAGGGGCGCCGGCCCTTGCGGGTGTCGCCGTAGAGCGTGAACTGGCTGACCACCAGCACCGGTGCGTCGACGTCGACGGCCGAGCGCTCCTCGCGCAGCACCCGCAGCTCCCAGATCTTGCGGGCGGTCCAGGTCACGTCGGCGGGGCCGTCGTCGTGGGTGACGCCGAGGTAGACCAGCAGCCCGGGCCGGTCGGTGTGGCCCACCACCTCCCCGTCGACGACGACGCGCGCATGCAGGGTTCGCTGGATGACGGCTCGCACGCGCCCATGGTGGCCCCCGCGAGCGCCGGAGCCTGGACGCCACCCCGCGCGTCGAGCAGTCTGTGCCCGTGGCCCACCCGCGGATGTTCGACGACGACGACCCGGTCCTGGCGCGGGTGCGCGCCCTCGCGCTGGCGCTGCCCGACGCGGCCGAGAAGGTCAGCCACGGGCGCCCGGCGTTCTTCACCACCAAGGTCTTCGCCTACTACGGCGGCGCGCTCAAGGCCGGCGGCGAGTGGGTGCAGCACCCGCGGTCGGTGATGGTGCTCGCCGACCCCGACGACCGGGCGGCGCTCGTCGACGACCCACGGGTCTTCGTGCCGGCCTACCTGGGACCCTCCGGCTGGCTGGGCCTCGACCTCGACCTCGAGCGCAGCGACTGGGACGAGGTCGCCGAGCTGCTCGACGCGTCCTACCGGCGCACCGCCGGGGCGCGCCGGGTGGCGCGCCTCGACGGCGGGTGAGGGCGTACCCAGCCCCGGCTCAGCCCCGCTCAGCCCGGCTCAGGCCTCGAGCGCCTGCACGGCGTCGTGGATGGCCAGGGTTCGCTGGGCCGACTCGACGTGCAGGTTCTCGACCATCTTGTTCTTGTAGGTCACCACGCCGGTGCCCTGGCCGTCCTCCCACGCCCGGATCAGGCCGCGGGCGTCCTCGACCGCCTCGGCCGAGGGTGCGAACTGCTCGTTGGCCGGCGCGACCTGGCCGGGGTGGATCAGGGTCTTGCCGTCGAAGCCCATCTGGCGGCCCTGGGCGCACTCGGCGAGGAAGCCCTCGGCGTCCTTGACGTCGTTGTAGACGCCGTCGAGGATCTGCACGCCCGCGGCGCGGGCGGCCAGCAGGCTCAGCGACAGCGAGGTCAGCAGCGGCGCGCGGCCCGGCACGTGCTCGGCGTACAGCTCCTTGACCAGGTCGTTGGTGCCCATCACCAGCACCGCGAGGCGCTCGGAGGCGGCCGCGATCTCCCGCACGTCGAAGATCGCCTCGGGGGTCTCGACCATCGCCCAGAGCCGGGTGCGGTCGGGGGCGCCGGCCTTCTCGAGGCTCGCGACGAGCGCGCGCACCTCGTCGGCGCTGTTGACCTTGGGCACCACGACGCCGTCGGGGCCGGCCTGGGCGGCGGCGACGATGTCGTCGTCGTGCCACTCGGTGCCGATGGAGTTGACCCGGATGGCCACGGTGCGTCGGCCGTAGGCGCCGGAGGAGGCGGCCGCGGCCACCTGCTCGCGCGCCGCGGTCTTCGCGTCGGGGGCGACGGAGTCCTCGAGGTCGAGGATCAGCCCGTCACAGGCGATCGACCTGGCCTTCTCGAGCGCGCGCTCGTTGGAGCCGGGCATGTAGAGGACGCTGCGCAGCGGGGTCACGTCGGTCATGTCAGGCCTTCTCTCCGGGCTGGTCGCCCAGGGTGATCGCGTCGTACTGCTTCTTGAGGTCGGGGTCGATCGCGGCCAGCTCCTCGGCGAGCTCGACCATCACCAGGCACTGCTTGAGGGAGGCGTCGTCCTCCATCTTGCCGTCGAGCATCACCGCGCCGGTGCCGTCGCCCATCGCGGCGACGACCCGCCGGGCGTGGGTGACGTCCTCGACGCTGGGGCTGAAGACGCGGTTGGCGATCGCGATCTGCTTGGGGTGCAGGCTCCAGGTTCCGACGCAGCCGAGCAGGAAGGCGTTGCGGAACTGGTCCTCGCAGGCCACCACGTCGGCGATGTCGCCGAAGGGGCCGTAGTAGGGGTAGATGCCGTGCATCGCGCACGCGTCGACCATGCGGGCGATCGTGTAGTGCCACAGGTCCTGCTGGTACGTCGTGCGGGCGGCGTTGACCGCCTCCTCGCCGGAGCCGTCGGGGTCCTGGCGCACCAGGTAGCCGGGGTGGCCCCCGCCGACGCGGGTGGTCTTCATCCGGCGGTCGGCGGCCAGGTCGGCCGGACCCAGCGAGAGGCCCTGCATGCGGGGGCTGGCGCCGCAGATCTCCTCGACGTTGGCCACGCCGCGCGCGGTCTCGAGGATCGCGTGCACCAGGATCGGCTTCTCGAGCCCCGCCTTGGCCTCGAGCTGGGCCAGCAGGCGGTCGACGTAGTGGATGTCCTCGGCGCCCTGCACCTTGGGCACCATGATCACGTCGAGCTTGTGCCCGATCGCCGGCACCAGCGTGGTCAGGTCGTCGAGCACCCACGGGCTGTCGAGGGAGTTGATGCGGGTCCACAGCTGCGTCGGCCCGAAGTCCGTGTCAGTCGCGATCTGCACGAGCCCGTCGCGGGCGGCCTCCTTGTTGTCGGCCTTGACGGCGTCCTCGAGGTTGCCGAGCAGCACGTCGACGGTGCCGACCATCTGCGGGACCTTCGCCGCCATCTTGGCGTTGCTGGGGTCGAAGAAGTGGATCGCCCTGCTGGGGCGGGCCGGGATCTCGCTCGGCGGGGTCGGTGCCCCCACGGCGAGGGGGCGGAAGAAGTCCTTGGCGCTGCGGCTCGAGCTGGGCATGCGCGCGAAAGTAGCAGCGAAGCATTACCCGTGGGTATGACGGATCTGACAGCAACGAGTGGTCCAGGCTGCCGTTCGTGCGTCAGCGGCGGCGCCACCAGGGCCGGCGGGCGGTGGGTTCCGGGGCCTGCGCCTGCACCTGGGCGCGGGCGGCGGCCGCGCGCGCCGTACGCCGCTCGCGCCAGGCGGCGAGGGTGGCCTCGACGTCGCGGGGCATGGTGATCAGCGGCGGCGTGCCGTCGGCGGGGGTGTAGCGGGCGCGGATGACCCGGGCGTTGAAGTCCTCGACCTCGCGGCGGGCCTCGCGCTCGACGGCGAGGGTGTCGAGGTGGGCGTCGAGCTCGGCGTCGTCCTTGCGCAGCTGCAGGCTCGGGGGCAGCACCCCGGTGATCTGCTCGCGCTCGACGAGGCGCTTGACCCACCAGTCGGGGTCGTGCTCGGAGCCGAGGTCCTTGATCGGGCGGCCGCTGCCGGGCAGGTCGTCGAACTCGCCCTTGGCCATCGCCACCCGCACCTGCTGGTCGACCCAGGTGGCCTGGTTGGCGATCCGGGCGGCAGCGATGCTCTCGCCGCTGCGCTTGCGGCGCTCGACCTCGTCGGCGGCCTGGGACTCGTCGGTGGGCCGCGCGGCGTCGGCGCGGCGGCGGGGCTCCTCGGACATGTCGCCACCTCCCTCGCCCCGATGATAGGCAGCCCGCCCGAGGCGGGCGGGTGGTCAGGAGCCGAAGAGCAGCTGCAGGCAGACCAGGCCGAGGAGGCCGAAGGTGATGACCGAGCCGAGGACCACCAGCGTCCAGGCGTCGGTGCGCAGCCGCACCCGCCGGGCGCGGACGACCAGCGCCGCGGAGACGAGGACCGGGACCGCCAGCACGACCGCGACCGCGACCCCCAGCGAGGCCGTCGAGGAGCTCGTGTCGTTCCAGGAGAGGGTGGCCAGCACCAGGCAGCCGACCAGGGCCAGCAGGTCGAGGGCCAGCACGACGCGCGCCAGCCAGATCAGGGCCGAGGGACGTGGCGCGACCGCTCGGGGCGCGAGGTCGGTGGTCATGGGCACATCCTGCTCTCCGGGCTCCGCCGGCGTGGTCGTTGCGGGAGATCGGTCAGAACGGCCACAGCACGGCCAGGGCGCCGAACGCCAGCCACGTCATGCCCGCGGCCGCGACGCAGGCCAGCGCCAGCGAGGCCCTCGGGGCGCGGGGCCGCAGCCAGCGCGCCGCCCACAGCAGCGCCAGCGCCACGAGCACGGGCGCCGCCAGGAGGATGGCGAAGAGGTACCAGAAGCCGGCGTAGCCGCCCGGGTCGGTGGCGCCGGCCACGCACAGGGCGACCACGCCGACCGCCGCGAGGGCGCTGAGGCCCAGCACGACCCGGGCGGCGATCCGGTACCCCGTGGCGACCCGCGGCGAGGTGGCGACCGCCGCCGTGGCGCCGTACGACGTCGGGGCGGGGCCGGTGGGGGAGCTCATGGGCACAGCCTGCCCCGCGTCGACGGCTCCAGTCGTGAGCCCGCGTACCCAGATCGGTGCTCAGGGCACCGGCACGGCCTCGACCGGCGTCTCGGGAACGTCCTCGAAGGTGCGCGGCATCATCAGCAGCACCGCGGCCGCGACGACCGCCGAGACCGAGCAGATGGCCCACACGGTGAGGTAGCCCGACAGCGGGGCCTGGCCGGCGCCCGGCTCGTCGAGGGAGCCGGTGGAGGCCAGGGCGATCGCGAAGACCGAGCTGGCGAAGGCACCGCCCACGGTCTTGGTCGCGTTGGTCATCCCCGTCGCGAAGCCGGTGCGGTCGGGCGGGGCGGCGGCCGCCGCGGTCGCCGGCAGCGCCGCGACCAGGGCCCCGGAGCCGACGCCCGCGATCGCCATGTTCACCAAGGTCTGGGTGGTGGAGTCGTGCAGCGGCAGGAAGAGCCCGTAGCCCAGGGCGACCAGCAGCGCCCCGGCCACCAGCGCGCCGCGGGGGCCGAGCAGGCGGGCGCTGAGTGGCAGCGTGAAGGCGCCGACCGCGAGGAAGACGACGTACACGCCGACCAGGGTGGAGACGAACGCGGCGTCGGCGCCGAGGCCGTAGCCGACGACGTCGGGGTCGGTGCGGGCGAAGGTCGAGAGCGGGATCTGCGCGCCGAGCACCGAGATGCCGAAGAGGAAGGCCGTCAGCTGCACGGGCCACTGGCCGCGGGTGGCGAGCAGCCGCACGTCGATCATCGGGTCCGCGCGGGCGGCCTCGACGCGGTGGAAGGGGACCAGCACGGCCAGGCCGGCGGCGACCAGCAGCCACGGCAGCACGCTGGCCGGGCCCTGCAGGCGCACCGCGATCAGCCCGCCCATCACCAGCAGCAGCGCGGCG
This sequence comes from Nocardioides salarius, assembly GCF_016907435.1. Lineage (NCBI taxonomy): Bacteria > Bacillati > Actinomycetota > Actinomycetes > Propionibacteriales > Nocardioidaceae > Nocardioides > Nocardioides salarius. The sequence continues at coordinate 2,528,455 of NZ_JAFBBZ010000001.1, forward strand.
GTGACCAGCCCGAGGCCGGGCCAGTCGAAGCCGCCGGTGGCCTCGCCGGGGGTGTCGTCGATGCCGACCCAGATGATCAGCAGGCAGGCGGTGACCACCACGGCCGGCAGCGACAGGAGCACCGTCATCGAGGTGCGCTCCACGAGCATCCCCGAGGTGAGCGCGCCGATGATCACGGCCAGCTCGAGGGCGCCGACCAGCACCGCGGCCGAGCGGCGGGTCAGCACGCCCTGGCGCCCCGAGCCGGCGGTGCGGCGGTAGATGATCGCGACCTCGAGCGGCAGCCAGACGACGTAGAAGCCCTGCAGCGCCCAGGCGACCAGGAAGGTCTCGAAGGACGGCGCGAAGGCGACGCCCCACGAGGCGAGCGCGGTGACCGCGGTCGAGACCAGCAGCACCAACTTGTGGCCCACCAGGTCGCCGAGGCGGGCCAGCGGCGGCACGCACAGCGCCGAGACGAGCAGCTGGGCCGCCTCGAACCAGTTGACGTCGGCGTCCTGGATGCCCAGGTGGTCGGCGATGTCGCTGAAGATCGGGGTGTAGTAGCCCTGCAGCACGCCGCTGGCCAGCTCGACGACGACCAGGAAGCCGACGATCGTGGCCAGGCCACGGACGGCGGGGGGCAGGGAGCGGTTCACGAGAGCCTCTCGATGAGTCGGCGGTACCAGTCGACGCCGTCGAGGAATGCCTCGACCCCGATGTGCTCGTCGTAGGAGTGGATGGACTCGCGCTGGGCCTTGGTCATCCGGAACGGCGCGAAGCGGTAGACCCGCTCGCAGATCGCGGTGAAGTGGCGCGAGTCGGTGGCGGCCATCATCACGTACGGCGCCGGCACGGCGTCGGGGAAGACCTCGGTGATGGTCTCCTCGAGCAGGGCGAAGGCCTCGTCGACCGTGGCGTGACCGCCGCGCCCGTCGACGGTGGAGTACGGCGAGACCGGGCTGGCCTCGCCGCTCTCGAGCACGTCGACCTCGACGCCCTTGCCGACGGTGCGCCGCACGTGGGCCAGCACCTCCTCGACGGTGTCGCCGACCATCAGCCGCAGGTTGACCCCGGCCTTGGCGGTGCCGGCGATGACGTTGAGGGCGGGGGAGCCCGACAGCGTGGTGACCGCGGCGGTGGTGCGCGCCATCGCCGCCGTCTCGGGCCCGGCGGCCAGCAGCACCCGCGTCAGCGCGGGGCGCAGCCGCTCGGCGTTGGCCATCAGCGGGCGCAGCGGCAGCGGCGCGTGCGGCGCCAGGCGGCGGAACAGCTCGATCGTGGGTGCGGGCAGGCTCGCCGGCAGCGGCGCCTTCTCCAGCCGGGTGATGGCGCGCGCGATCCGCGCGGTCGGGCCGTTGCGGGCCGGGGTCGAGGCGTGCCCGCCGCGGCCCTCGGCGCGCAGCTCGACCGACGTGGTGCCCTTCTCGGTCACCCCGATGACGCCGATCGGCGCACCGACGCCGGGGAAGGCCTCCGAGGCGATCGCGCCGCCCTCGTCGAGCACGAACCACGGGCGTACGCCGCGCCGGCGCAGCTCGTCGACCGCGAGCGGGGCGGCGTGGCCGAAGACCTCCTCGTCGCACCCGAACGAGAGCCACACGTCCTGGGCCGGGGTGTGCCCGGCCTCGAGCAGGGTCTCGACGGCCTCGCAGATGCCGACCAGGCAGCCCTTGTCGTCGAGGGTGCCGCGGCCCCAGATGCTGCCGTCGGCGATCGCGCCGCTGAAGGGCGGGTGCTGCCACTCGCCCTCGACGGGCACCACGTCGAGGTGGGCCATCAGCACCACCGGCCGCGCGTCGTCGGCGCCGCGCCAGTGCAGCAGCAGGCCGTGGGTGTGCACCCGGGTCAGGTCCAGGTGCTGGTGGAGCAGCGGGAACTGCCGCTCGAGCTCGGCGAGGAAGTCGTCGAAGGCGGCGGTGTCGACCAGGGCGGGGTCGCGGTGGCTCACCGTCGGGATCCGCACCAGCGCCTGCAGCTTGCCCACCGCGCGCGAGTGCTCCGCGCCCTCCCTCAAGGTCACGGGCGCAGGCTACGCGTCCGGGCGGGCCCGCCGGGGCGGAACGTCAGGTCTCGCATCCGAGACAGCAGGGGCGGTGCGGGTCGTTGACCCGCGGGGCCGCGCTGGCTGGACTGGGGGCGTGCCCCACACCCCATCTCTCCCGGCCGGGTCAGGCCCAGCCGCCCCGGTGCACGACCTCGTCCACGGGACGGCGCCGGCGGGTCGCGGGCGAGCCCTTCGCGCCGGTGCGCTCGGCGCGGTGGCCGATCGTGATCACCCCGACCGGGTCGACGTCGTCGGGCACCGCGAACTCCTCACGGACCTCGGGCTCCCGGTGCGGCGGCAGCCCGAAGAAGCACGCCCCCAGGCCCTCGTCGACCGCGGTCTGCAGGATCAGCAGGCTCGCCATCGCCGCGTCCATGTGCCAGTAGGGCACCGTCCACGGGTCGCCGGCGGGCGCGCCGTTGCGCCGGCGGGTGCCGTCCTTGTCGGGCTCGGCGTAGCGCTCGAGGTAGGCCGCGCGGCTGCTGCACGGCACGACCACCACCGGCGCGCGCATCATCCCCGCCAGCCAGCGGTCCGGCTCGTCGACGTCGTCGGAGGTCGCGCGCCAGAAGCGGCGCACGTCGTCGGGGGTGTCGAGCACCAGGAACGACCAGCCCTGGCTGAAGCCGGCGCTGGGCGCGCGGGTGGCGTTGTCGAGCATCCGGTCGACCTGCTCGCGCGCGACCGGCCGGTCGGCGTAGTCGCGGACCATGCGGCGGCGGCGTACGACGTCCTGGAACTCCATGGGGTCGAGTATGGCGACCGGTCGGGGCACCAGCAGCGCGAGGCGAGAGGCGGGTGGCCCGGTGGCCGATGACTTCGAGGCGATGTGGAGCACGCTGGCGCCGGTGGGCCGCTCGGCCGCCAGCGGTGGCTACTTCCGCCAGCCGTGGGCGAGCGCCGAGGGCGAGCTGCGCTCCTGGTTCGTCGAGGCCTGCGCCCAGCGCGGGCTGCGCGTCGTGGGCGACGGCCTGGGCAACCTCGTCGGCTGGTGGGGCGAGGAGCACGCGACCCGCCCCGACGAGCGCCTGCTCACCGGCTCGCACCTCGACTCCGTGCTCGACGGCGGGGCGTACGACGGCCCCCTCGGCGTCGTCTCCGCGCTCGCGGCGATCGACCGGCTGCGCGAGCGCGGCGTCGTGCCGGCCCGCCCGGTCGGGGTCTCGGTCTTCGTCGAGGAGGAGGGCTCGCGCTTCGGGCTGGCCTGCCTGGGCTCGCGGCTCCTGACCGGGTCGATGTCGTGGGAGCGGGCCCGCGAGCTGCGCGACCGCGACGGCGTGGCGCTGCCCGACGCCCTCGAGGCCGCCGGCCTGCCCGGGCCGGGGCCCGCCGACCCCGACCTGCTCGCCGGGGTGACCACCTTCGTCGAGCTGCACGTCGAGCAGGGCCGGGCCCTGGTCGACCTGGGCCGGGCCATCGGGGTGGCCAGCGGGATCTGGCCGCACGGGCGCTACCGCTTCGAGCTGACCGGCACCGCCGACCACGCCGGCACCACCCGGATGCAGGACCGCGCCGACCCGATGCTGACCTACGCGGCGACCGCGCTGGCCGCCGACGAGCAGGCGCGCCTGCGCGGCTCGCGCGCCACCTTCGGCCGGGTCGAGGTCGTGCCCAACGGCACCAACGCGGTGCCCTCGCGGGTCACCGCCTGGCTCGACGCCCGGGCCGAGTCGGAGGACGCCGTGAGCGACCTGGTCGCCGCCCTGGAGCAGGCCGCGACCCGGCGCGCCGAGACCGACGGCACCACCGTGCGGGTGGTCGCCGAGTCGGTCTCGGGCCTCGTGCTCTTCGACCCCGACCTCGCCCACCGCGTCGCCGCCGACCACTCCGGGGGCGACTGGCCGGTGCTGCCCACCCAGGCCGGCCACGATGCCGGCGTGCTGTCGGCCGCCGGCATCCCGACCTTGATGCTCTTCGTGCGCAACCCCACCGGCGTCTCCCACTCCCCGGCCGAGCACGCCGAGCTGCCCGACTGCCTGGCCAGCGTCGACGCGCTGGCCGACACCCTCGAGCGGCTGTGCACGTGACGGGGCCGATGAGTGGGCACGTGACGGCGTACCTGCTCGAGCGGGCGTGGGTCGCGGGCCGGGTGCAGGACGACGTGCTGGTCGAGGTCGAGGGCGGCCGGTTCACCCGGGTCGAGCCCGCCGCCGATGGCGTGCCGGGGGTCGAGCGGGTCCCCGGCCTGACCCTCCCCGGCCTGGCGGACAACCACAGCCACGCCTTCCACCGGGCGCTGCGCGGGCGCACCCAGCGCGGCGGCGGCACGTTCTGGACCTGGCGCGAGCAGATGTACGACCTGGCGCAGCGGCTCGACCCCGACGACTACCTGCAGCTGGCGACGGCGCTCTACCGCGAGATGGCGGCGGTGGGGATCACGACGGTGGGGGAGTTCCACTACCTGCACCACGCGCCCGGCGGGCGGGCCTACGCCGAGCCCAACGAGACCGGGCTGGTGCTGGTCGAGGCGGCGCGGCGAGCGGGGATCCGGATCACCCTGCTCGACACCTGCTACCTCTCCTCGGGCTTCGGCGCGCCGGTCGAGGGTGCGCAGCAGCGTTACAGCGACGGCGACGCCGAGCGGTGGGCGCAGCGCGTCGAGGCGCTCGACGCGGCGGTGGCCGGCGCCGACCACGTCGTCGTCGGGGCGGCGGTGCACTCGGTGCGCGCGGTGCCGCGCGAGCAGCTGGCGACCGTGGTCGAGGCGGCCCGGGGGCGCCCGCTGCACGTGCACCTCAGCGAGCAGCGCGCCGAGAACGACGCCTGCCACGCGGCGTACGGCGCCTCGCCCACGCAGGTGCTCGCCGACGCCGGGGTGCTCGGCCCGCTGACCAGCGCCGTGCACGCGACCCACCTCGATGACGCCGACGTGCTGGCCCTCGGCGCCAGCCGCACGCACGCCTGCTTCTGCCCCACCACCGAGCGCGACCTCGGCGACGGCGTGGGCCGGAGCCGCGCGCTGCACGAGGCCGGCAGCGCGCTGACCCTCGGCTCCGACAGCCACGCCGTGGTCGACCTGCTCGAGGAGATGCGTGCCGTCGAGCTCGACGAGCGGCTCGTCGCCGAGAGCCGGGGCCACTGGGCCGCCGCCGAGCTGCTCGAGGCGGGGCTGCGCCACGACGCGCTCGGCTTCGCCGACGCCGGCCGGATCGCCGTCGGGGCCCGCGCCGACCTGGTCACGCTCGACACCAGCAGCCCCCGCACCGCCGGCACCGGCGCCGACGAGCACACGGCCGTCTTCGCCGCGACCGGCGCCGACGTCACCCGCGTGGTCGCCGACGGCCGGCTCGTGCACACCCGTGACCGGGCTCCCGACGTGGGGCGCGACCTCGCCGCCGCCATCGACCGTCTGTGGAAGGACGCCTGATGACCTCCCTGCTGCTCACCGGCATCGCCGAGCTGGCCACCAACGACCCGGCCCGCACCACCGCGGCCGACCCGCTCGGCCTGGTGCCCGCGGCGGCCGTCGTCATCGAGGGCGGCCGCGTCGCCTGGGTCGGGGCGGCCGCCGCCGCGCCGGCCGCCGACGCCGCGGTCGACCTGGGCGGGCGCGCGGTGCTGCCCGGCTTCGTCGACAGCCACAGCCACCTCGTCTTCGCCGGCGACCGGTCGGCGGAGTTCGCGGCCCGGATGGCCGGCGAGAGCTACTCCGCCGGCGGCATCCGCACCACCGTGGCCGCCACGCGCGCCGCCACCGACGAGCACCTGCTGGCCCACGCCGCCGGGCTGGTCGCCGAGATGCGGCGCCAGGGCACCACCACCGTCGAGATCAAGAGCGGCTACGGCCTGAGCGTGCACGACGAGGCGCGCTCGCTCGCGGTCGCGCGCGAGCTCACCGACGAGACCACCTTCCTCGGCGCCCACGTGGTGCCGCCCGAGCACGCGGACGACCCGGCGGCGTACGTCGACCTGGTCACCGGTCCGATGCTCGAGGCGGCCGCGCCGCACGCCCGCTGGATCGACGCCTTCTGCGAGCGGGGCGCCTTCGACGCCGACCAGGCGCGCGCGGTGCTGGCGGCGGGCGCGGCCGCGGGCCTGCGCGGGCGGCTGCACGCCAACCAGCTCGGCCCCGGCCCGGGCGTGCAGCTGGCCTGCGAGCTCGGGCTGGTCGCCGTCGACCACTGCACCCACCTCGACGACGCCGACGTCGACGCGCTGCGCGACAGCGGCACCATCGCGACCCTGCTGCCCGGGGTGGAGTTCTCGACGCGCCAGCCCTACCCCGATGCGCGCCGGCTGCTCGACGCCGGCGTCGAGGTGGCGCTGGCCTCCGACTGCAACCCCGGCTCGTGCTTCACCAGCTCGATCCCGTTCTGCGTCGCGCTGGCGGTGCGCGAGATGGGGATGACGCCCGCCGAGGCGGTGCGCGCGGTCACGCTCGGCGGCGCCCGGGCCCTCGACCGCGACGACGTCGGCGCGCTGGTGCCCGGCCGGCGCGCCGACCTGGTCGTGCTCGACGCCCCCAGCCACGTGCACCTGGCCTACCGGCCCGGGGTGCCGCTGGTGCGCGCGGTCTACCGTGGCGGCGTCGCGCTGTCGTAGCCGAACGGGCACAACGCCCGTGTCCGGCCGTCCGGACCCCGGCGCTCCGCGGGAGCGCGCGGCGCCAAGGGTCGTTGTGCCCGTTCGACTACGACCTGCTTGCTGACGAGGCGCCACGGTCGCGCCCCGCGCACGAGGGACGCGCCCGGTCAGTAGCCCCGCGGCTTGCCGTCGCGCACCAGCCACTCGCGGAACAGCCCGCTCAGCTCCTCGCCCGAGACCCGCTCGGAGAGGCGCACCAGGTCGCGGGTGCGCACGTTGGCGTCGTCGTGGCGGCGCACCCAGGCGCGCAGGATCGCGAAGAAGTCGTCGTCGCCGACCCGCTGGCGCAGCGCGTGCAGGGTCATCGCGCCGCGCAGGTAGACCGGCTCCCCGAAGAGGTCGGCGCTGTCGGTGAACCGGGTCGGGGCGGGGCTCCAGAGGTCGTCGGAGGCCGGGCGCGCGTAGAGCGCGTCGAAGCGCTGCCCGGGGCGGGGGCCGCCGTGCTCGGCGGCGTAGAGCCACTCGGCGTACACCGCGAAGCCCTCGGCGAGCCAGATGTCGTGCCAGTCGGTGAGGGTCACGGCGTTGCCGACCCACTGGTGGGCGACCTCGTGGACCACCGTCGAGGTGGTCGCCGCACCCGGCGGGTAGAAGGCGCGGGTCTGGGTCTCGAGCGCGTAGCCCACGCGGGCGTCGTCGACCACCAGGCCGGCCGAGGTGAAGGGGTAGGGCCCGAAGAGCCGCTCGTTGAAGGCGATGATCTCGGGCAGCGCCGCGCGGGCCTCGGCCGCCGACCCGGTGGTGGGGTCGGTGAAGGACCAGATGGGGATGGTGCGCCCGTCGAGCGAGGTCGTCGTCGACTCGTGCACGTCGAACTGCCCGATCGCGACCATCGCCAGGTAGGTGGCCATCGGGTCGCGCGCGTCCCAGCGCCAGGTCGTCGAGGTGGCGCTCTCGTCGCGGCCGACGAGGTCGCCGTTGGCGGCCACCTCGTAGCCGGTCGGCACCGTGATCGCGTAGCGGAAGCGGGCCTTGTCGCCGGGGGTGTTGTTGGAGGGCAGCCAGGTCATCGCGCCCACCGGCTCGCCCAGGGCCACCGCCCCGTCGGAGGTGCGCACCCAGCCCTCGGTGCTCCCGTCGGCGTCGGTGTGCTCGGGTGGCTCGCCCCGCCACGACACCGCGACGGTGAACCGGCCCCGGCGCACCGGCTCGGCGGGGGTGACGACCAGCTCGTGCGCGCCCGTGCGCCGGTGCCGTGCCGCGACGCCGTCGACGAGCACCTCGGTGACGCGCGGCCCCGAGAAGTCGAGGTGGAAGGAGTCGAGGGTCCGTGCGGCGCGCGCCCGCACCAGCACCCGCGCCGTGGCCCGGTTGGTCAGCGGCTGGTAGTCCATCGTCACGTCGTAGACCCGCACCTGGTAGCCGCTGTTGCCCTGGTCGGTGAAGAGCGTGTCGCCGGCGGGCCGCGCCCCGGCCGGTGCGGCCGGCAGCAGCGCCACGGCCGTCCCGAGTGCGAGGGCGAGCGACGAGGCCAGGCGCGCGCGCCGGCGCGGGGAGGTGGGCACGGGCGAAGCGTACGGCCGGGCGGGCGAGCAGGGGGGTCGCACGATTCTGTTGACGCGTGTCAACTCACCGCCCTAACGTGGCCCGCGTCACACCGGCCGGTCAGTCCGGCCGGCTCCGCTCCTAGCCCGGGAGGCCCCGTGCCTGCATCCACCCTGCCGACCACCGCCGTCATCGGCGCCGGCATCAGCGGGCTGACCGCCGGCAAGATGCTCGGCGACTACGGGGTGCCCTACACCTGCTACGAGAGCTCCGACCGGATCGGCGGCAACTGGGCCTTCGGCAACCCCAACGGGCACAGCAGCGCATACCGCTCGCTGCACATCGACACCTCCAAGCACCGGCTGTCCTTCAAGGACTTCCCGATGCCCGAGGACTACCCCGACTTCCCGCACCACACGCAGGTCAAGGCCTACCTCGACTCCTACGCGGAGGCGTTCGGCCTGCTGGACCCGATCGAGTTCCGCAACGGCGTCGAGCACGCCGACCCCGCCCCCGGTGGTGGGTGGGACCTGCGCCTGCAGTCGGGCGAGGAGCGCCACGTCGACCTGCTGGTGGTGGCCAACGGCCACCACTGGGATCCACGGATGGCCGACTTCCCCGGCGAGTTCACCGGCACCGAGATCCACTCCCACCACTACGTCGACCCGCACGACCCGCTCGACTTCACCGGCAAGCGCATCCTCGTGGTCGGCCTGGGCAACAGCGCCGCCGACATCACCGTCGAGCTCTCCAGCCGCAGCCTGCAGAACGAGGTCACCCTCTCCACCCGCTCCAGCGCCTGGATCGTGCCGAAGTACACCGGCGGGCTGCCGGCCGACAAGTACTACGTGACCACGCCGTACCTGCCGCTGTCGTGGCAGCGCAAGGTGCTGCAGAAGATGCAGTTCATGGCCGGGTCCAACCCCGAGCTCTACGGGCTGCCCAAGCCCAACCACAAGTTCTTCGAGGCGCACCCGACCCAGTCGGTCGAGCTGCCGCTGCGGCTGGGCTCCGGCGACGTCACCCCCAGGCCCGACGTCTCGCGCCTCGACGGCTCCACCGTGCACTTCGAGGACGGCACGTCGGGGGAGTTCGACGTCATCGTCTACGCCACCGGCTACAACATCACCTTCCCGTTCTTCGACCCCGACGTGGTCAGCGCCCCCGGCAACCAGATCCGCCTCTTCAAGCGGATGTTCCTGCCCGGTCGCGACGACCTGGTCTTCATGGGTCTCGCGCAGTCCACGCCGACGCTGTTCCCCTTCGTGGAGTGCCAGGCCCGCCTGCTCGGCGCGTACGCCGTGGGCCGCTACCGCCTGCCCGACGTCGCCACGATGGAGCAGGTCATCGACGCCGACCAGCAGAAGTACACCGGCCACGTGCTCGACCGGCCCCGCCACACCCAGCAGCTCGACTACTTCATCTACGAGCACGACATGCGCACCAAGGAGATCCCGGCGGGCCTGCGGCGCGCCGAGCGTCTCGGCGGCAGCGTACTGGCGGGAGCCCGGTGAACGCCCTGGACACCGCGACCTCGCGCGGCGACCAGCGGCGTACGGCGCTGCTCGGGGCCCTCGACGCGCTGCTGCAGGACTCCACGCTCGAGGCCATCAACATCTCGGAGATCTCGCGGCGCGCCGGGGTGACCCGCTCGGCGTTCTACTTCTACTTCGAGAACAAGGCCGCCGCGGTCGCGGCGCTGATGGAGCAGATGTACGACGACACGGCGGCCGCCGCGGCGCACCTCACCGGCGAGGGCACCCCCCAGGAGCGGATCGAGGCCACCATCCGGGGCCTCTTCGCCAGCTGGGACCGCCACGAGCACCTGTGCCGCGCGACCCTGGAGGCCCGCGCCTCCAGCCCGGCGGTGCGCGAGCTGTGGGACGCCGACCGCGAGTCGTTCGTGCCCGTGGTCGCCGCGATGATCGAGGCGGAGCGGGCCGCCGGCCGCGCGCCCGGCGGCGTACCGGCCCCCACCCTGGCCAGCGTGCTGCTCGAGCTCAACGACCGGATGCTCGAGCGGGTGGCCCTGGGCGGGCCGCTGGGGCGCGAGGAGCTGGTCGAGGGCGTGGTCGCGGTGTGGCTGCGCTCCATCTACGGAAGGACGTCATGACCGACACGACCCTGAGCCCCGAGGCCGCCGCGCGTGCGGCCGGCCACCGCGAGGTGCGCTTCCGCTCCGGCGGCGACGAGTGCGTGGCCACCCACGTCGTGGCCGCCCACGACGACCTGGCCGGCCCCGCCGGGCGCCCGGTGGTGGTGATGGCCCACGGCCTCGCCGGCACCGTCGACTCGGGCCTGCTGCCCTTCGCCGACGGCCTGGCCGCGGCCGGGCTCGACGTGCTGGCCTTCGACTACCGCGGCTTCGGGCTCTCGGGCGGGTCGACGCGCCAGCGGGTGTCGGTGACCGGCCAGCTCGAGGACTTCGCGGCGGCCTGCCGGGCGGCGGCCGCGCTGCCCGGGGTCGACCCCGCCCGCCTGGTGCTGTGGGGGGTCTCGCTCGCCGGCGGGCACGTGCTGAGCGTGGCCGCCGGGCGCGACGACGTGGCCGCGGTGGTCTCCCTGACCCCGCTGGTCGACGGCGCCGCGGCCGGCCGGCTGGCCCTGCGCCACCACTCGCCGCTGACCCTGGCCCGCTCCACCGTCGACGGGGTGCGCTCGCGGGCCCTGGGCTCCCGGCGCGGCCCGGTGATGGTGCCGGTCGTCGCCGACCCCGGTCAGCAGGGCGCGCTGACGCTGTCGGGCTGCAAGGACGACTACCTGGCCCTGGCCGGCCCGTCGTGGCGCAACGAGGTCGATGCCGCCGTGGCCCTCGAGCTCGGCAGCCACCGCCCGGTCAAGCAGGCCAAGCAGGTCGGCTGCCCGCTGCTGGTGCAGATCGCCGACTTCGACCGGCTCGCGCCGCCGCACGCCGCGGCCAAGGCGGCGGTCAAGGGACGGGCCGAGGTCCGGCACTACCCCGGCGACCACTTCGACGTCTGGCCGGGCAAGGACTTCTTCGCCCCCGCGCTCGCCCACCAGGTGCACTTCCTGACCCGCCACCTGGCGCCGGCGGCGTCCACGGAGCGGGCCGATGGCCGATGACCCTCGACATGCCGGGGGTACGTACTCCTAGTATGTGACATGGCCACCACTCAGAACGCCCTGCTCGACCAGCTCCCCGAGACCGGGGGGCTCACCGAGGAGCGCTTCAAGAAGATGAGCGGTGCGTCGGTCGGCGACGGCCGCGCCCCGCGGGTGGCTCCGCAGGGCCTGCCGCCCGGCCCGCGGTGGCCGGTGCTGGTGCAGAGCGCGGCGCTGATGCGCTTCCGGCACTGGTTCCACCCCTACCTGCACCGCACCTACGGCGACGTCTTCACCGTCCGGCTGGTCCCGGGCGGCCAGCCGCTGGTCTTCTTCACCCGCCCCGAGCACGCCAAGGAGATCTTCGCCGCCGACCCGGAGTTCTTCCACGCCGGCAAGGGCAACGCCATCCTGGGCCCGATCATGGGGGAGCACTCGCTGCTGCTGCAGGACGGCGACGACCACAAGCGGGCCCGCAAGCTGCTGATGCCCGCCTTCAACGGCGCCGCGCTGCGCGAGTACCGCTCGCTGGTCACCGACCTGGCCGCCGACGAGGCCGCGCACTGGCCCGACGGGGTCGTGCTGCGCTCGCTGGACCGGATGAACGTGCTGACCCTCGAGGTCATCCTGCGCGTGGTCTTCGGCGTCACCGACGAGGAGCGGCTGGCCGCGATGCGCCCGCGCGTCAACGCCACCGTCGACATCAGTCCCGCCGTGCTGCTGGGCTGGGGCTACCCGCGGCTGCAGCGGTTCGGGCCCTGGCGGCGCACGGTGCAGAACCAGGCCGAGCTCGACCGGCTGATCTACGCCGAGATCCGCGAGCGGCGCGCCGCCCCCGACCTCGCGGAGCGCAGCGACGTGCTGTCGCGGCTGATCCGCCACGGCGGCGCCGAGGAGGGTGACGGCCTCGGCGGGCTCAGCGACACCGAGCTGCGCGACCAGCTGATCACCCTGCTGCTCGCGGGGCACGAGACGACCGCGACCTCCCTGGCCTGGGCGCTCTACGAGTTGGGCCGCGACCCCGAGCTGCTGCGCCGCTCGCAGGCCGCCGCCGACGGCGACGGCGCCGAGGACGACGCCTGGCTCGAGGCGGTGATGAAGGAGTCGATGCGCCTGCACCCGGTGATCCCGATGGTGGTGCGCACGCTGATGCGCCCGGCCACCATCGGCGGGGTCGACCTGCCCCGCGGCGTCACCGTCGGGCCCTCGATCATCGTGGCCCACCAGAAGTCGGAGAACCACCCCGACCCCGAGGTCTTCCGCCCCGAGCGGTTCCTGGGCCAGAACCCGCCGACCAACACCTGGATCCCGTTCGGCGGCGGCGTACGCCGCTGCATCGGCGCGGGCTTCGCGCAGATGGAGGGCGTCGCGGTGCTGCGCGAGGTGCTGCGGGTCCACGACGTGGCCACCCCCACCGGCGACGTGCCGAAGGTCCGCAACATCACCTCGGTGCCCCGCGACGGCGCCCGCATCCGCGTCACCCGCCGCTGACCCGGCCCAGATCGCACCCTGACCGGGCGCAGATGTCGCACTGACCCGGCGCAAAATGACTCGCCGCCGGGCCGCCGCGCTGGCAGCCTGGGCTGTCGTGACCGAGCATGACCTGGGGTGAGCGGCTGCGGGCGCTGCGCATCGACCTGACCCCGCTGCGCACCTCGCGCGACTTCCGGCTGCTCTTCGTGGCCGGCACCGTCTTCTACCTCGGCGCGATGGTCACCTACGTCGCGATCCCCTTCCAGGTCTACACCGAGACCGGCTCCAACCTCGCGGTCGGCCTGGTCGGCCTCGTCGAGCTGGTGCCCCTGGTCGTCTTCGGCCTGTACGGCGGCGCGCTGGCCGACCACGTCGACCGCAGGCGGCTGCTGGTGGCCACCGGCGTGGCCCAGGCGGTGGCCACGGCGGTGCTGGCCGCCAACGCGTTCGGGGCCTTCGGGCCCGACCCGCAGCTGTGGCTGGTCTTCGCGCTGGCCGCGGTGCTGGCCTCGACCTCCTCGATGCAGCGGCCCTCCCGCGAGGCGCTGATGCCGCGCACGGTGCGCCACGACGAGATCCCCGCCGCGCAGGCGCTGACCAGCCTGGGCATGGAGATCGGGGTGCTCGTGGGGCCCGCGGTGGGCGGCCTGCTGATCGCCTTCGTCGGGCTGGGCTGGTGCTTCGTGGTCGACGTCGTCGGGCTGGGGGTGGCGACGCTGATGTACCTGGCGATGGACCCGCACCCGCACCGCGAGGAGACCACCCCGCCGAGCCTGGCCGGCATCGCGACGGGCTTCCGCTACGCGCTGGGTCGCCGCGACCTGCTCGGCACCTACCTCGTCGACGTCGCGGCGATGCTGCTGGCGATGCCGGTGGTGCTCTTCCCGGCGCTGGCCGAGACCGTCTTCGGGCGCCCCGAGCTGATCGGGCTGCTCTACTCCGCCGAGACCGTCGGGGCCCTGGTGGCGACCGCCCTGTCGGGGTGGACCGCGCGGGTGCACCACCACGGGCGGGCGATCGTGCTGGCGGCAGCGGCGTACGGCGTGTGCATCGCGCTCGCCGGGCTGATGCCGACCTTCTGGCTGGTCGCCGGCTTCTTCGCGCTCGCCGGCGCCGCCGACATGGTCTCCGGGGTCTTCCGCGGGATCGTGTGGAGCCAGACGATCCCCGAGGGGATGCGCGGGCGCCTGGCCGGGATCGAGATGCTCTCCTACTCGGTGGGACCGCTGGGCGGGCAGGTGCGCGCCGGCGTCACCGCCGACCTGTGGTCGGTGCGGGGCTCGATCACCAGCGGCGGGGTGGCCTGCGTCGTCGGGGTCGGCGCGACCGCGCTGTGGCTGCGCGACTTCTGGTCCTACGACGCCCGCACCGACGAGCACGCCGTGGCCGAGCGGGCGGTGCGCGCCGCCCGCGGCGAGGAGTGATCTCGTGGCAGGCTTGGCCGCCATGAGCGGCTACTACTCCTGCATGGCCTGCGGCCACGAGTTCGACCCCATCGCCACCCGCTGGTTCTGCCCGCACTGCAAGTTCAAGGCGAACTGCTGCGAGGGCGAGCCGCTGGGCTGAGGGGTCTCGAGACGGGACTTCGTCCCTCCTCGACCACCGCTCAGCGGGCGAAGGCGTCTCGCACGCGGGCCTCGGAGAGCCCGTAGTCCTTGAGCGAGTAGTGGTGGCTGGGGCGGGCGTGGCCCGAGCGGGCCTCGGCGTCGATGAGGCGCACCTGCTCCTCGGCCTCGGCCGACAGGCTCAGGCCGAAGGCGGCGTAGACGCCCCGGACGGTGCCGACCGGGTCGCCCTGCAGGTCGGCGAAGTCGACGTCGACGAACTGCGCCTGGTCGTAGCGGGGACGGGCGTCGTGGAAGGCGTGGTAGGCCCGCGACCACAGGTCGAGCTGGGTGTGGCCGATCACGCCGCCCACGAAGGTCTCCGAGTGCCCGGCGGTGGTGGCGGCCGACAGCGAGCACGACGAGGCGATGCACGAGACCGGGTCGCGGTGCGTGGAGACCACGAGCGCGTCGGGGTAGACGCTCATCAGCGCGTCGAGGGCCGTCATGTGCGAGGGGTTCTTGAGCACCCAGCGCTTCTCGGGGTCGTTCATCCCGATGAGCTGCAGGTTCTGCCGGTGCCGCGCGTAGGCGTCGGTCCAGTCCTGGCCGCGCAGCCAGTCGGTGTAGCGCGGCAGGTTGGCCAACGACTCGTAGGAGTTCGACTTGCCCGTCTGGCGCAGCAGCCGCCAGCACTCCTCGACCGAGGTGGCGTCCATGTAGTGGATCCCCATGTACTCCGGGTCCTCGACGTGGTGGGCGCTGAAGGCCTCCTGCATCGCGGCGAAGACCGGGTCGGTCTCCCACGTCTCGCGGGGCGGGCGCGGCTGGGGGAACTGGGTCAGCCACATCTCCAGGCCCTGGTGCGCCGGGTCGCAGACCAGCAGCCGGTGCAGCGCCGTGGTGCCGGTGCGCGGCAGGCCCATCACGAAGACCGGCCGCTCGACGGGTACGTCGGCGTGCTGGGGCAGCGCGTTGAACTGCGCCTGGGTCAGCAGCCGCCCCACCAGCGCGCTCTTGACCTCGGAGCGCTGGAAGTAGTTGCCGCGCCCGGTCAGGCCGGCCTCCGGGCTGCCCAGGTCCTCGACCAGGACCCGCAGGCCCTCCTCGTGGGCGTCCCCGCCGAAGTCGTCGAGGCCGGTGGTGCGGACCGCGGCGGCCGCGATGTCGTCGTACGACCCGACGTCGGCGCGCTCGCGGGCCATCACGTTGGCACTGCTCACGAGTGGAACTCGCCGCAGTCGACGTTGAGGGTCTGGCCGCTGACCGCGGAGGCCAGGTCGGTGGCCAGGAACAGCGTGGCCCGGGCGATCTCGGCGGGGGAGGCCAGGCGCTGCAGGTCGGTCGGTGCGGCCTTCTCGGCGTACACCTCGGCGTGGCTGCGCCCCGACTCCGCGGCGATCCAGTCGAAGTAGGCCTTGTTGACGTCCTCGTAGATGTAGGACGGCGCCACGCTGTTGACCCGGATGCCGCGCGGGCCGAGCTCGGTGGCCAGCGACGAGGCGAGGTGGGCCAGCGCGCCCTTGGAGAGCTTGTAGCCCGAGAACTCGGGCTGCGAGGAGTACTGCACGCACGAGTTGAGCATGATGATCGACCCGCCCGGCTTGCCCGGCGCCGCGGCCAGCGCGTCGGCGAAGGCCGCCGAGAGCCGCAGCGGCGCGAAGACGTTGGTCTCGTTGGCCGCGCGCAGCGCGTCGAGGCCGATCGTGCTGATCGGGTCCATCGGCGGGATCGCGAAGGCGTTGTTGACCAGGCAGTCGACCCGCCCGAACTCCGCCAGCGCGCTCTCGACCAGCGCGGCCTGCGCCGACTCGTCGGTGATGTCGGTGGGCACCACCAGTGCGCGGCGCCCGTGCGAGCGCACCACGTCGGCCATCTTCTCCAGCCGCGAGGCGGTGCGCGAGACGAGCACCAGGTCGGCGCCCATCCGGGCGGCCTCCTCGCCGAGCGCGCGGCCCAGCCCGGGACCGACCCCGGAGAGCACCACGACCTTGTCGGCCAGCAGCGGTAGCGGGGCGTACGCCGCGTCGATGGCGTCGTGGTCGGGGACGGCGGCGGAGCCCGAGGCGGCCGTGGCGGGGGTGGCGGTGGTGCTCAACTGATCATCCTCCGGGCGACGGAGCGCTGCCGGGCGGTGATCCGCTCGGCGTGCTGCTCGTGGGTGAGCGGGGCGAGGTGGGGCAGGTGCGCGGGCACCTCGGCGAGCGGCACGACCTGCACGCTCGGGCCGTCGGCCGGGCCGAGGTCGCGCTCGAGGCGCTGCCAGCGCAGCATCATCGAGCCGGTGCGGTGCCCGGTGGTCTCCAGCCAGTTCGCCAGGTACGGCGCCTCCGCGTGGCCGCTGGGCGGGTGCTCGGAGACCACGAAGCGCATCACGCCGTCGGGGTCGGTGACCGCCTGGGCCTTGGTCAGCGAGGTCTGGTGGGTCTCGTAGTCGGTGGAGGCGTACCAGTCGGAGCCGACCTGGATCGCCTGGTAGGAGCAGTCGTCGCAGCGCGGCACCGAGACGATCATCGCCTCGTCCTCGGCCAGCGCGTAGTGCCCGATCGAGGAGCGCTGCGAGGCCAGCCCCCCGGGGGTCTGCTGCGGGGTGGTCAGGGTGTTGACCGGCTCGGCGTACTGGAAGAAGTGCGGGAAGGCGAACCAGGTGCGGATCGACCCGGTCAGGGTGCGGGCGGCGACGTCGTACCTCTTGGCCAGCAGCTCTCGCGTCAGCTCGCGGGCGGGGCGGCCCAGGGTGTCGGTGCGCTCGATGGTGATCGTGCCGCGCTCCTCGGTGTCCCAGTCGTTGAAGACCTCGCGAACGATCATCGTCCTGGCGCCCGGCTCGGCGGTGTAGGTGAACTCGAAGGTGCCGTCGGGGCGCACCTCGAGCTCGCGGTCGTCGAAGGCCATCAGCGAGGTGGCGGCCGAGTCGGCGGTGTAGGCGCCGCCCATCACCTGGAAGGACAGGTCGGCCGAGCTGCCCCGCCTGCCGCGCACGACGTACTCGACGCCCTCGCGCAGGTAGGCGCTGAAGTAGACGGCGTCGGGGTTGTCGAGGCCCTGGCGGGCGAACTGGTGGGTGGCGTTGATGAACAGCGGCCGCTCGAGGTCGTGGTCGAAGGCCGTCTGCATCGCCATCCGGATGCGGCCGGCCAGGTAGTCGTAGCCCTCGAGCCGGTCCTGCTCGGTGCGGATGAAGGGGGCGGTGGCGACCAGGTGCTCGCCCTCGGCGATGGCCTCGCGCAGCGGCGCCGTCAGGTCCCAGCCGGGGTCCGCGGTGGGCTCCTGCGACGGGGCCTGTGCCTGGTCCTGGGGCTGGGCCTGGGTCTGGGCCCGGGTCGGGCTGCTCATGCGCCGACCTTGCTGATGATCTTCTCGGCGTAGGACTCCAGGTGGGCCAGCTTCGTCTCGAGCGGCTCGGTGTCGGGGCCCTTGATGTAGGGCACCCGGAAGCCGACGATGCAGTCGGTGACGCCCTTGTCCGCCAGGCGCTTGATGCCGTCGAGGTCGTAGGCGTCGTAGGAGATCACGTGCACCTCGAAGTCGTCGCGGGTGTCGCCCTCCTCGCGGCGGATCTCGGCGAGGCGGGCCAGCAGCCGGTCGAGCTCCTCACCGTCGCCGCCGGCGTGCATCCAGCCGTCGCCCTTGCGCACCGCGCGGCGCAGCGCGGCGTCGGCGTGCCCGCCGACCAGCAGCGGCACGGGCCGCCCCGGCGCCGGGCGCTGCTGCATCGACTCGATCGAGAAGAACTCGCCCTCGTAGGAGAAGAACTCGCCGGAGGTCAGGCCGCGCACGATGTCGAGGCACTCGTCCATCCGCTTCCCGCGGCGCTCCCACGGCACGCCCAGCGCGGTGAAGTCCTCGGGCCAGGGGGAGAGGCCCACACCCAGACCCAGCCGGTCGCCCGACAGCGCGGCCAGGCTGGAGGCCTGCTTGGCCACCAGCACCGGCGGGCGCACCGGCAGCTTGAGCACGAACGGCGTCAGGCGCAGCGTGGAGGTGAGCGCGAAGAGGTGCGCGCACATCACCATCGTCTCCACGAAGTCCTTGCCGGCCAGGAACTCCCGGTCACCGGTGTCGGTGTAGGGGTAGGTCGAGTCCGACACCTCGGGGTAGATCAGGCTGTCGGCCACCGTCATCGAGGTGTAGCCGGCCGCCTCGGCGGCCTGGGCCAGCGGCGCGTAGAGCTCCAGGCGGGTCATCGCCTCGGCATAGGTGAAACGCATGCAGTCACACTAGAACGTGTTCCAGTTTTGTGCCAGGGTCGGCACGTGGACCTCCGACAGATCAGTGACCGGCTCGAGACAGCAGACGTGCTGACCCGCTACACGCGTGCCATCGACACCGGTGAGTGGGACCTGCTCGACACCGTCTTCACCCCCGACGCGACCATCGACTACACCGAGTCCGGCGGCATCGCCGGCGAGTACGCCGCGGTGAAGCCGTGGCTGGCCGAGGTGCTGCCCGCCTTCTTCCTGCGCCGCCTGCACATGCTGGGCCAGGTCGAGAGCGTGGTCGACGGCGACACCGCGCGCGTGGCGGCGTACTTCCACAACCCGATGGCGATGGCCGACGGGGCGGGTGGCGAGAAGGTCGTCGAGCTCGGTGGGATCTACCACCACGAGATGGTGCGCACGGCCGAGGGCTGGCGCAGCCGGCGCCTGCACGAGCAGATCACCTGGCGGCGCGGGCTCTGAGCAACGCCGGGCCGGGGCGCGTGGCTTGGTCGCGGCCGTCCTCTCCGCGACAATGAGAAGCCACTGCACGCCGAGACGACGGAGACCCCTGTGGCCCTGCACGACGACCGTCCGGTCCTGACCGGTCTGCTCGCCCTGGTCGGTGTCGGCCTCGCGGTCGGGCTGGTGCTCGGCGGCGGCGCGCTGGCCGTGACGCGGGTGCTCGGCGTCGACGGCTCCTCGGCGACCACCACGGCCACCGACGTCGGCTCGCTCTACCTGCCCCGGCCCTCCGAGACCGGCGAGCCCTCCGGGCCGCTGCTGACGCTGGGCGCCGAGCCGGGCCAGGGCGCGAGCCAGGAGCCGAGCCAGGAGCCCACCGAGAAGGAGAAGGCCGAGAAGGAGATCTCCCTGTCGGCCGGGCAGACCCAGGTCGCCCCGATGGGCCAAATCGACCTGACCGGTGTCTACCCCGGCGGCGAGGGCGCGGTGCTGCAGGTGCAGAAGTTCGTCAGCGGCGGCTGGCAGGACTTCCCCGTCACCGCCGTGGTCAGCAACGAGACCTTCGCGACCTACGTGCAGACCAGCGCCCAGGGCGTCAACCGCTTCCGGGTCGTCGACAACGACTCCGAGACCGCCTCCAACGAGGTCAAGGTGACGGTGGGCTGAGCCCGCGTGCGTAGGCTCGAGGCATGCGGACGACTCGGCTCGTGGGCCTGCTGCTGGTCGCGGCGGGGGCGGTCGGCTGCGCCGACGGCGGCTCGTCGCCCTCGCAGCCGAGCCCGGGCGACGGCGTGACGCCGAGCGCGGCCGGTGGGCCGGCGCCCTTCCAGGCGCGGCCGGTGCTGGCCGTGCAGGGTCGCGACCTCGACGGCGCCGGGCTCGAGCCGGGGCTGGTGCGCCGGCTCGAGACGCTGGACTGCCTGCGCAAGGCGCCGACGGCCAACGCGCCGACCGCCGAGGCGATGCTCGCCTGCGACACCCGCGGCGCCGGTTTCCTGCTCGGCCCGGCCGGGGTCGACGGCGGCGTGCAGCGGGCCGAGGTGGTCGAGGTCCGTGGCGGGTACGCCGTGCAGGTCGGTCTCGACCAGGCCTCCGCCGACGCGCTGGGCGACCTCGTGGGCGGGCTGGTCGGCTCCGAGGGCCGCTTCGCCGTGGTGGTCGACGGCACCGTGGTCGACCTGCCCCGCGCCGCGGACGGGGTCGGGGCGGTCCTGCAGGTCGGCGGGGGCTGGTCCCGCGCCGAGGCCGACGACGTCGCCGCCCGGCTCACCTGAGGCGGGCCGGGCGGCGTACGGGGCGTGCGGGGGCTGGTTCAGCCCGGGATGTAGTCGAACTCGTCGGGGTTCGGCCCGCGACGCCCGTCCGCGCCGCGGTCGAGGGCGGCGATCGTCTCGACCTCCTCGGCGGTGAGGGAGAAGTCGAAGATGTCGAAGTTCTCGCGCATCCGCTCCTCGTGCATCGACTTCGGGAAGACGATGTCGCCGCGCTCGACGTGCCAGCGCAGCGTCACCTGCGAGATCGACTTGCCGTGCGCGGCCGCGATCTTGCCGATGGTGTCGTCGGACAGCACCGCGCCCTGGGCGATCGGCGACCAGGCCTCGACCTCGATCCCGTGGCGGATCGAGGCGGCGCGGGCCTCCTCGTTGGTGAAGTAGGGGTGCACCTCGATCTGGTTGACCGCCGGCACCACGCCGGTCTCGGCGATGATCCGCTCGAGGTGGGCGGGCTGGAAGTTCGAGACGCCGATGGAGCGCGCGCGACCGTCGGCCACGAACTCGGCCAGGGTCTGCCAGGTCGAGACGAAGTCGCCGTCGTAGAGCGTCGGCAGCGGCCAGTGGATGAGGAACAGGTCGATCTGGTCGAGGCCCAGCTTGTCCATCGTGTCGTCGAAGGCGCGGCGGGCGTCGTCGGGGCGGTGGAAGCTGTTGTTGAGCTTGCTGGTCACGTACAGCTCGTCGCGCGGGATGTCGGCGTTCGCGATGGCGATGCCGACCTCCTGCTCGTTGCCGTACATCTGCGCGGTGTCGATGTGCCGGTAGCCCACCTCGAAGGCCTTGGTCACGGTGTCCGCCGTCTGCTCGGGCGGCACCTGGAACACGCCGAAGCCGAGCTGCGGGATCTGCGTCTGGTTGTTCAGGGTGATGGTGGGAACGTTCATGGTGTCCACAATGCCCATCACGCCCTGGGTCATTCCTGCCAACGGGGTGGGAGAGGATGCTCACGTGCACTACACCGACTACGACACCCGGCTCGCGGCGTACGCCGTCATCACCGACGACCAGGGGCGCGTGCTGCTCGCGCTGTGGAACGAGGGCTCGCGCCGGCAGTGGACGATGCCCGGTGGCGGGGTCGAGCTCGAGGAGGGCGTCGAGCAGGCCGTCGTGCGCGAGGTGCGCGAGGAGACCGGGTACGACGTCGTGGCCGGCGCGCTGCTGGGCGTCGACACCTACGTGCTGCCCCCGCACCGCCGGCTCAACGACAGCGACCGCTCGCTCAAGGCCGTGCGCACCGTCTTCCGCGCCGAGATCGTCGGCGGCGAGCTGACCCACGAGCGCGACGGCAGCACCGACGAGGCGCGCTGGTTCACCCTCGACGAGGTGCGCCGCCTCGACCGGGTCTCGATCGTCGACATCTCGCTGCGCCTCGCCGGGCTGGTCTGAGGCTGGTCTGAGGGGCCGCGGCTCAGGGCCCCGTCGGCACCCAGTAGCGCTTCTTCGCCGCCACCGACTCCGTGGCCGGCGCGACCCCGTCGGGCACCCCGCCGCAGGCCTCGATCACCGCGGCCGAGCCGACGTTGTCGACGTCGCAGGTGACCAGCGCCTGCTCGATGCCGTGCTCGCGGCACACCTCGAGGCAGCCGCGCAGGATCGCGGTGGCGTGGCCGCGCCGGCGGTGGGCCGGGCGCACGCCGTACCCGACGTGGCCGCCCCAGGTGGCCAGGAAGTCGTTGAGCTCGTGGCGCACCGAGGCGCGCCCGACGATCTCGCCGTCGACCTCGGCGACCAGGAAGGTCGAGGCCACCATCCGCTCCTCGAGGCCCTGCCCTCGGCGGTGTCCCTCGATCCGGGCGACGTAGTCGGGCCACGACTCTCCGTCGCGCTCGAACATCAAGAACCCGAAGTCGTCGGCGGCCAGCTCGGCGTGCGCGGCGCGCGCCTGCGCCTCGTCGGCGGGGCCCAGGGGTCGCAGCAGGAGGTCGCTCATGGGGCGCAGCCAAGCACGGGAATGAAACCGGCCGCCATTGCATTGAGACCAGTGAGCAAAGTTGAGTTGAAGCGGCTCAACTAATTTGCCAGACTCTCGGCAGCGACGCACGATGGTCGCACCGGACTTCCCCAGCACGTCCCCCTAGATGGAGGTAACACCATGGCCCGAGCGGTCGGAATCGACCTCGGCACCACCAACAGCGTCGTGTCGGTCCTCGAGGGTGGCGAGCCCACCGTCATCGCCAACGCCGAGGGCGCCCGCACGACCCCCTCGGTCGTCGCGTTCGCCAAGAACGGCGAGGTGCTCGTCGGCGAGGTCGCCAAGCGTCAGGCGGTCACCAACGTCGACCGCACCATCCGGTCGGTCAAGCGCCACATGGGCACCGACTGGAAGACCAAGATCGACGACAAGGACTTCACGCCGCAGCAGATCAGCGCGTTCGTCCTGCAGAAGCTCAAGCGCGACGCCGAGGCCTACCTCGGCGAGACGGTCACCGACGCGGTCATCACCGTGCCGGCGTACTTCTCCGACGCCCAGCGCCAGGCCACCAAGGAGGCCGGCGAGATCGCGGGCCTCAACGTCTCGCGCATCGTCAACGAGCCCACCGCGGCCGCGCTGGCCTACGGCCTCGACAAGGGCGACGACCAGACGATCCTCGTCTTCGACCTCGGTGGCGGCACGTTCGACGTGTCCCTCCTCGAGATCGGCGAGGGCGTCGTCGAGGTCAAGGCGACCTCCGGCGACAACCACCTCGGTGGCGACGACTGGGACTCCCGCGTCGTGGAGTGGATGGTCAAGAAGTTCAAGGACAACAACGGCGTCGACCTCGCCGCCGACAAGATCGCCAAGCAGCGCCTCCAGGAGGCCGCCGAGAAGGCGAAGATCGAGCTGTCCTCGAGCTCCGAGACCACGATCCACCTGCCCTACATCACCCACGGCGAGTCGGGCCCGCTGCACTTCGAGGAGCGCCTGACCCGCTCGGAGTTCCAGAAGCTGACCTCCGACCTGCTCGACCGCACCAAGGCCCCCTTCCAGGCCGTGCTCAAGGACGGCGGCGTCGCGGTCGACAAGATCGACCACGTCGTGCTCGTCGGCGGCTCGACCCGGATGCCCGCGGTCACCGAGGTCGTCAAGGACCTGCTCGGCGGCAAGGAGCCCAACAAGGGCGTCAACCCCGACGAGGTCGTGGCCATCGGCGCGGCCCTGCAGGCCGGCGTCCTCAAGGGCGAGGTCAAGGACGTGCTGCTGCTCGACGTCACCCCGCTCTCCCTGGGCATCGAGACCAAGGGAGGCGTGATGACCAACCTCATCGAGCGCAACACCACGATCCCGACCAAGCGCTCGGAGATCTTCACCACCGCCGACGACAACCAGCCGTCGGTCGAGATCAAGGTCGCCCAGGGCGAGCGCCAGATGTGGGCGCAGAACCAGCCGCTGGGCAACTTCGAGCTCACCGGCCTGCCCCCGGCGCCGCGTGGCGTGCCCAAGATCGAGGTCACCTTCGACATCGACGCCAACGGCATCGTGCACGTCTCGGCCAAGGACCAGGGCTCCGGCAAGGAGCAGTCGATGACCATCTCCGGCGGCTCCGCGCTGTCGAAGGAGGAGATCGACCGGATGGTCAAGGACGCCGAGCAGTACGCCGAGGAGGACGCCAAGCGTCGCGAGGCCATCGAGGTCCGCAACCAGGCCGACCAGCTCGTCTACACGACCGAGAAGTTCCTCTCCGAGAACGCCGAGAAGCTGCCCGACGACGTCAAGACCGAGGTCCAGGCCGACGTCGACGCGCTCAAGGCGACCCTGGAGAAGGACGACGCCGACGCCGACGAGCTCAACGCCGGGCTGACCAAGCTCAACGAGTCCAGCCAGAAGATGGGCGCCGCGATGTACGCCGCCGCCGAGGCCGACCAGGCCGCTGCGGGTGGCACCACCGGCGCGACCGGTGAGGCCGACGACGACATCGTCGACGCCGAGGTCGTGGACGAGGAGCCCGGCACCGAGGGCACCGACAGCACCGACGGCGCTGCCGAGGGTGAGAGCAAGTGACCGAGCCCCGCGACGAGCAGAACATCCCTCCGCCCGAGGGGTCCTTCCCCGACGAGGCGGCCGAGATGGTCGCCGAGACCGACGTCGAGGCGGGTGCGGCCGGTGGTGACCCCGCCACCGCCGACCCTGCCGCCGACCCGGCGGACACCGCGGGTGAGGGCGCCGACGACGAGCTGACCCTGGCCCGCATCGCCCTGGAGGAGCGCACGCTCGACCTCCAGCGCCTGCAGGCCGAGTTCGTCAACTACAAGCGCCGCGTCGAGCGGGACCGCGACCTGATCAAGGAGAACGCGACGTACGCCGCGTTGGCCCCGATCACCGAGGTCCTCGACACCATCGACCGGGCGCGTGAGCACGAGCCCCTCGAGGGTGGCTTCAAGGCCGTCGCCGAGCAGCTCGAGCGCACCGTGGGTGCGGCCGGGCTGACCCGCTACGGCGCGCCCGGCGACCCGTTCGACCCCAGCCTCCACGAGGCCCTCTCCCACGTCGGGGAGGATCCCGAGGTGAGCGTGACCACCTGCAAGATCGTCGCCAAGGCGGGCTACCGCATCGGTGACCGGGTGGTGCGCGCCGCCCAGGTGCTGGTGGTCGACCCCGCTGCCGAGGGTGCGCAGTCCGCGCCCGAGGAGCAGGGACAGCAGGACCAGCAGGACCAGTAGGACACGCTGGCGGGCCGGCCCCCACCCGGGCCGGCCCGCACCAGCACCAGACCAGCAGCGAGGGGAGGCCACGTGAGCGACACCGACGGCATGCGCGCCGACTGGGCGGGCAAGGACTTCTACGCGGTCCTCGGCGTCAAGAAGGACGCCCCGGCCGACGAGATCAAGAAGGCCTACCGGCGCCTCGCGCGGGCCAACCACCCCGACTCCAACCCCGGCGACACCGCCAAGCACGACACGTTCAAGAAGGTCGCGGAGGCCTACGACGTCGTCGGGGACCCCGCCAAGCGGGCCAAGTACGACGAGATGCGCCGCCTCTACGCCGCCGGCGGCTACCCCGCGGGCGGTGCCGGCGGGGGCTTCGGTGGCGGCTTCGGCGGCCAGGGCGGCGGGATCAACCTCGAGGACCTGCTGCGCGACGGCGGCGGGGCCGGCGCCGGCGGCTTCGGCGACATGTTCGGCGACCTCTTCGGCGGTGGCGGCGGTGGCGGGCGCCGGCGTACGACGCGCCCGCGCCCGACCAAGGGCGGCGACGTCGAGACCACCGCGACCATCAGCTTCACTGACGCCATGGACGGCGTGACCGTCTCGCTGCGGCTCTCCTCGGAGTCGGCCTGCACGACCTGCGGCGGCTCGGGCGGCAAGCCCGGCACCAAGCCGCACATCTGCACCACCTGCGAGGGCGCCGGCTTCGTGGTCGCCTCGATGGGCGGCTCGTTCTCGGTCAACGAGACCTGTCCCGCCTGCGGCGGCCGCCAGCTCGTCTACGACGAGCCGTGCCCCACCTGCCGCGGCACCGGGCGCGGCACCTCGGCGCGCACCATCCAGACCCGCATCCCCGCCGGCGTCAAGGACGGCCAGCGCATCCGCGTGCGGGGCAAGGGATCGCCCGGCGAGAACGGCGGCCCCGCCGGCGACCTCTTCGTGACCGTCAAGGTCTCCCCGCACCGGGTCTTCGGCCGCAAGGACGACAACCTGACCATCGACGTGCCGGTCTCGTTCGACGAGCTCGCGCTCGGGGCCGAGATCCGCATCCCCACCCTCGGCGGCACCCCGGTCACGCTGCGGCTGCCGGCCGGCACCCCCAACGGGCGCACCTTCCGGGTGCGCGGCAAGGGCGCCAAGAAGGCCGACGGGTCGCGCGGCGACCTGCTGGCGACCGTCGAGGTGCAGGTGCCGGCGGTGCTCGACGCCGAGGCCCGCGCCGCGGTCGAGGCCTACCGCGAGGCGACGGCGTCGAAGCCGCTGCGAGCCAACCTCTTCGAGCAGGCCGGTGCGTGATGGCCAGGCGGTCGGCCAGCCCCTTCGGTGACGCCCACCCCGACGCCGCCGTCTTCGTCATCTCGGTGGCCGCCGAGCTGACCGGGCTGCACCCCCAGACGCTGCGCACCTGGGAGCGCCTCGGGCTGATCACGCCCGGGCGCACCGGTGGTGGCGGGCGGCGCTACTCGGGGCGCGACATCGAGCGGCTGCGCGAGATCGCCGAGCTCTCCGGCGCCGGCATCGGCATCGAGGGCGTGCGGCGCATCCTCGACCTGGAGAACCGGGTCAACGCGCTCTCGGCCCGCAACGAGGAACTGGTGGCCGAGCTCGAGGCCACCCGCGCCGCCCTGCGCCAGGCCGTCGCCGTACGCCGTGGCGACCTGCCGCCCAACAAGCTGCCCGTCCTGCGCGCCCCCGACGCCTCCGGCTCGGTCGTGGTGTGGCGCCGCCCCCGCTGACCCGTCCCAGATCTCCCGCCCACCCGGCCTGAATCTCCCGCCGAGCCGGCCCGAACTTCTCACTGACCCGGCCCGGATCCCCGCTCGTCGGAGCAGGTGCGTGCGGCGGGAGGTTCGGGCCGGCTCGAGGCGAAGTTCAGGCCGGGTCAGCGCGACATCTGGGCCGGGTCAGCGGGTTGGGGCGGTGAGCCAGGAGACGGCGTAGGGCGCCAGCAGGACGTGGCCGTCCGCGGCGCGCACCGGGCCGCCGGCGAGGTGGTCGTGCACCGGGGCGCCGTCGCGGCCCAGCCCGGCCTGCTCGAGCAGCCACCACGGCACCCGGCGCTCCACCGCGGTCATGTTGTGCAGCGCCAGGAACGGGCCCTCCGGGTGGCGGCGCAGCACGTGGAAGACGCCCGTGTCGGGCGGGTCGAGCACCTCGGCGGGCGTGGCCGCGTGCAGGTGCGGCAGCGAGCGGCGTACGCCGACCAGGTGCCGCAGGCGCGGCAGCAGCCCGTGTGGGTCGGGCACGGTGCCGTCGGCGGCCCAGGGCATCCGGGGCCGGTGCACCCAGCGGTTGTCGTCGGCGTGGTCGGGCTCGTCGTCCCAGGCGGCGTCGTTGAGCAGCCCCACCTCGTCGCCCATCCAGATCACCGGCACCCCGCCGAAGCCGAGCACCACCGCGTGGGCCAGCACGACCCGGTCGAGGGCGTGCGGGTCGCCCGCCTCGAGCCCGGCCAGCGAGGCCAGCGAGCCCGAGATGCGCTTGTCGCCGGTGGCGGGGTTGGCCTGGAAGACCAGCCCGCGCGCCCAGGAACCGGGGAACGAGCCGTCGTAGAAGTCGGAGAGGAAGCGGCGGTGGGCGAAGCCGTCGAGACCCGCCGCGGCGGCGTCCTCGTCGGAGACCGCCCAGCCGATGTCGTCGTGGCAGCGCGCGTAGGTGATCCAGGCCGTGCTCGAGGGAGGCGTGGGCAGCGAGGCCAGCGCGTGCGAGCTCATCCACGTCTCGCCGGTGGCCAGCATCGACCACAGGTGCACCATCAGCGCGTTGTGGTAGGCCAGGTCGCTGACCTTGCCGTGGTGACGGCCCTCGCCGAGGTAGGCGACCAGGTCGCGCGGCCCCACGATCGCCTCGGCCTTGAACGCCACCGCCGGGCAGGCGATGCGCGCCACCATCCGCAGCGCCTGGGTCAGCGCGTGCACCTCGGGCTGGTTCTGGCAGTCGGTGCCCATCCGCTTCCAGGTGAAGGCGATCGCGTCGAGCCGGAACACCTCGCACCCGGCGTTGGCCAGGTCGCAGATGATGTCGGCGAACTCCTCGAGCACCGCCGGGTTCGACCAGTCGAGGTCCCACTGCCAGGAGTTGAAGGTGGTCCACACCCAGCCGTCGAGCTCGTCGTCCCAGCTGAAGCTGCCGGGTGCGAAGTCGGGGAAGACCTCGGGCAGCGTCTCCTCCCACCGGTCGGGCTCGGTGCGGTCGGGGTAGACGTGGAAGTAGTCGAGGTAGGCCGCCTCCCCGGCGCGGGTGCGCGCGGCCCACTCGTGCTCGCGGGCGACGTGGTTGAGCACCAGGTCGAGGCACAGGCTCATCCCCGACTCGCGCAGCCGGGCCGCCAGCGCGCGCAGGTCGTCCATGGTGCCGAGGTCCTCGCGCACGCTGCGGTAGTCCATCACCGCGTAGCCGCCGTCGTTGGGCGCCGGGCGCGGGCGCAGCAGCGGCATCAGGTGCAGGTAGGTGACCCCGAGGTCGCGCAGGTGGTCGAGGCGCTCGCCGACGCCGGCCAGGGTGCCGGCGTAGCGGTCGGCGTACGCCGCGTAGCCGAGCATCCCCGGCCGCTGGAACCAGTCGGGGGCCAGGGTCCGGCGCTCGTCGAGGTCGTGCAGGTCGTCGTCGCGCTCGGCGAAGCGGCGCGCGGCCACGCCCAGCAGCCGCTCGGCGAGGGCCTCGGCCTCGGCGGGCCCGGGCGTGACCTCGGTGAGCGCGGCGACCAGGTCGGGGCGCCACCGCTCGACCCGTGCGGCGAAGGTGCGCTGCCGGTGCTCGGGGAGGGCGGCCAGCGCGCGGGCCGGTGCTGCCGACGTGTCGTGGGTCACGTCGTCACGCTATCCGGCCTCCGTCAGGGCCTGTCGCACTGCCGGGCACGACGCTAGTCTCACCAGGTCAGCCCGGGTGCCCCGGCACCGGGCCAGGCTCTGGGGAGGGTCGGACGAAGGACGAGGCGTCGGTGGACTGGATCAACGAGTGGGTCGCGGGGATCCACTGGGTCCACTTCCTGACCATCCCGGTCTTCACCGGCGTCGTGGGCTGGCTGATCAACTGGTCGGGCCTCTTCATGCTCTTCAGCCCGCTGCACTTCAAGGGCGTGCGGATCCCCGGCATGCGCGAGCTCGCCGGGGTGCTGCCACGCAAGGTCCAGGAGGTGCCCGGCGTCCTGCAGGGCGGGATCGGCTGGCAGGGGATCGTGCCGGCGCGCGCCGCCAAGATGGGCTCGATCGCCGTCGACAAGGCGATCTCCAAGCTCGGCACGCCGGCGGAGTTCTACCAGCAGCTCGAGCCCGAGCGGATCGCCGAGCACATCGTCGAGTCCTTCCGCCCCGAGGTGCCCGGCCTGGTCGAGGAGGTGATGCGCCGCGAGCACCCGCGGCTGTGGCGCGACCTGCCGCGACCGATCCGCCAGGCCATCGTCGAGCGGGTGCAGTCGCAGCTGCCGGGCGTGGTCAGCGGCATCACCACCGAGATCGGGGTGCACATCGACCAGCTGCTCGACCCCAAGATCATGGTCATCGACCACTTCCGCGACAACCCGTCGCTGGTGGTGCGGATCTTCCGCGACTTCGGCCAGCGCGAGCTCAACCTGATGGTCGCGTTCGGCTTCGTCTTCGGCTTCGCGCTCGGGGTGCCGGTCGCGGTCGTCGACAGCATCTTCGGCCAGTGGTGGCTGCTGCCGGTGATGGGCGTGGTGGTCGGCTGGATCACCAACGCGCTCGGCATGTGGCTGATCTTCGAGCCGCCCGAGCCGCGCAGGATCCTCGGCATCAAGGTGCACGGGCTGTTCCTGCGCCGCCAGGAGGAGGCCGCCGAGGTGTACGCCCGGATCATCGCCGAGGACGTCATCACCCTCGAGCGGATCGGCGACTTCCTGCTCGACGGCCCCAGCGGCGACCGCACCCGCCAGATGCTGGCGCACTCGCTGCGCCCGGCGATCGAGCGGGCCGTGGGCCCGGCGCGGGGGGCAGTGCGGGTCGCGGTCGGCACGCGGCGCTTCGACACGATCCGCGACCAGGTCGCCCAGGAGGCGGTGGGGCGCACGCTCACGCCGTTCCGCGACCCCGAGTTCAGCCGGCAGCAGTCCGACAAGATCCAGGTGCTCATCGCGCGGCGCACCAAGGAGCTGCCGCCGCGCGACTTCGTGGAGATGATGCGATCGGCCATCCGGGAGGACGAGTGGATGCTCTACGCCCACGGCGCCATCATGGGGCTCGGCGGCGGGTTCCTGCACCTGTGGATCTTCGGTGTCGCATGAGCCGACAGGAGGGCTGGTCATGACCGATCTGCACGACGAGGTGGTGCCGCCCGCGGGCGCGCCGCTGCCCGATCCCCCCGAGCCGCTGCGCGAGGAGCCCCCGGACGACGGCGCGCACGCGCACGCCCATGACCGGCTGGCACCGGCGGTCGAGGCGCTGCCGGGCCTGGCCCGGGTCGCGGCCTCCGCCGCCTGGCACACCACCGGCTGGGGGGTGCGCACCTCGCTGCGCAGCACCGCCCGGCTGGCCCGCGCGGTCACCGACCCCCACGAGGCCGCCTCGCTGGCCCACGAGGCCACCGAGGCGGTGCAGGTGGTCAGCGACCTGGCCCGCTCGGTCTCCGCCGGCATCCCCGTCTCCTCGGCCCTGGTGCGCGCCGGCGAGACGCTCGGGTCGTTCTCCGAGGTCCCCCAGCGGGCCGGGCGGGGCGCCCGGCGCGACGCCGACGAGGCGCCGCGCTCCGACCCGCGCCGCCCGTCGCTGCGCGAGCGCGGCGCCCAGCTGCTGGAGCGCTCGCGCGACGTGTGGAGCGAGCGCGACGGGCACCCGGCGTACGAGCGGATGCTCGGCGAGCTGGCCCCCGACGAGGCCCGGGTGCTGCTGCTCCTGCTCGAGCACGGGCCCCAGCCCAGCGTCGACGTGCGCACCGGTGGCCCGATCGGGATGGTCAGCAGCCAGCTGATCGCGCCGGGGCTGACGATGATCGGGGCGCGCGCGGGGTGCCGCTACGTCGACCAGGTGCCGGCCTACCTCAACAACCTGTTCCGGCTCGGGCTGGTGTGGTTCTCCCGCGAGCCGGTGCGCGACCCGATGGACTACCAGGTCCTCGAGGCCCAGCCCGACGTGCTCGAGGCCTGCCACAGCGTGAAGTTCGCCAAGGTGGTGCGGCGCAGCATCCACCTGACGCCCTTCGGCGAGGACTTCTGCCGCACCTGCCTGGTCGACGAGGTCACCGCGGAGCGGTCCTTCCCCGCCCACGAGGCGCCGCCCGAGGCGGAGAGCGGCGAGCCGTCGCAGCACCGCTCCGACTGAGGGACGCGGCGCCCGCAGGACGTGCCGGGCCCCCGGCCCGGTGCCGGGCCGGGGGCCGCTCCGCCGGTGCGACCGGCTACTGCTCGACCGCGCCGCCCACTCCCTCCACGGGCGACTCGGCGAGCAGCGGCTCCTGGGCCGCGGCCAGGGAGATGGTGAACACCGAGCCGCCGTAGCGCCCCGGCGCGTAGGCGATGCTCGCGTGCTGGGCCTCGGCGAGGGTGCGCACGACGTAGAGACCCAGGCCGGTGCCGGTGGCCACGGTGCCGCTGGCGCGGGTGAACTCGCGGAACAGGTCGCCGCGGAAGTCCTCGGGCACCCCCGGGCCGTGGTCGACGACGTCGATGCAGACCCGCTCGCCCTCGCCGCGCACGTGCACCAGGAACGGCGCGCGGGCGTACTTCAGCGCGTTGCCGAGCAGGTTGCCGACCATCTGCTCCAGCCGCAGGGCGTCGGCCTGGACCTCGCGGTCGTCGTCGATGCGCACCTCGACGACCAGGTCGGGGTCACCGCGGTAGCGGTCGTGGACCAGCGACTCGATGACCTGTCGCGGACGCACCGGGCGCAGGTCGAGGCGCAGCGTGCCGTGCTGGATCTGGGCCGCGGTGAGCAGGTCGGCGGTGATCGAGTCGAGCATCCGCGCCTGCCGGGCCACCGAGCCCATCAGCCTGCCCCGCACCTCGGGCTCGAGGTCGCTCTCGCCCCAGTCGCTGGCCTCGGCGATGCCGCAGATGACCGCGACCGGGCCGCGGATCTCGTGGGCGGTGGTGGCGATGGCGCGGCGCAGCAGCCCCACGTCGTCGGCCGTGGAGTCGAGGAAGACCAGCACCGACCAGCCGGTACGCCGCATCGTCGCGCGCACCGAGCCGCCGTCGAGCTCGACCTCGAAGGAGGCGTCGGCGTCGAGGCGGTGGTAGGCCACCAGCGTGGCCAGCGGGCCGGAGACGAAGCCCAGCGGGGTGCCCGGGGCGGCGGTGGGCCCCAGCAGGCGCTGCGCGGTGGTGTTGGCGAAGACGATGCGGAACACCGGCTCGTCGGCGAGCTCGAGGATGCCCATCGGGGCCAGGCTCAGCGCCTGCCACCACGAGACCTGGCCCGCCGAGGTCGGCGCCGGCGTCGCCCCCGAGTCGGCCTCGGGGACCGGTGCCGTGTCGTCGGCCGTCGGCTCGGGGGTGGTGACCACCGACAGGGGTCGCGGGGCCCGCGCGGCGGGCGGGCCGGCGGTCACCTCGGCGACGTAGGTGAGCAGGGAGTCGAGCGAGGCGCCCTTCTGCACGTAGCCGTCGGCGCCGGCGGCCAGCGCGCGCTCCGACATCTGGGTGGCGCCGAAGCCGGAGAGCACCACGACCTTGGCGCGCGGCACGGCGCGCCGGATCGAGGGCAGCGCCTCCAGCCCGTCCATCACCGGCATCGACAGGTCGAGCAGCACCAGGTCGGGTCGCAGCTCGCGCACCACCTCGATGCCCCGGCGGCCGTCGCCTGCCTCGCCCACCACGTCGTACCCGCCTCGGCCCAGGGCCAGGCGCAGCAGGTCGCGCAGGTCGGCGGTGTCGTCGATGACCACGACCCGCAGCGGTCGGGCTCGGGCTGCTGCGCTCACGGGACGGGCCTCTCTGGTGGGCCCGCGGGGCCGTCCGGGGGCGGCTCGCGGACGATGTCGGCGGCGGCGCTGCGCACCAGCTCGAGCGACTGGCTCGCGCTCGTGCTGCCGAGCAGGTCGGTGATGATCCGGCTGGCGGAGTCGATGGAGGCGGTCAGGGCTGCCTGGGCGCGCGCGGTGTCGTCGAGGTCGAGGGCCATCTTGGCCACCACGAGGCCCTGCAGCACCGTGTCGTTGAGCTCGAGGGCCTGCTGCTCGCGCTGGCGCAGGTCCTGGAAGAGCTGGGCGCCCTCCATCAGCGACGAGTACTGGCGGCGCTGGGTCCAGTAGTAGATGCCGACGGCGGCGCCGACGACGTCCCACAGCGCCAGCGGCCAGCCCCACGCGGTGCGCATCGCCAGGCCCTGGGTGTCGTCGAGGCCGAAGGCGGGCAGCAGCATGTGCACCGAGTGCGCGCCGTGGTGGACCGCGCAGGTCAGGAAGATCGCGGCGGTCGCGGCGCCGAGCGGGTTGCTGCGCAGCTGGTTGGAGCGCGCCAGCGGCACCACGATGGCGGTGCTGATGAGCAGGTAGGCGATCGCGATCAACGCGTTGCAGACCATCCCGACGATCCACGGCTCCATGCTCAACCCCCCGTCCCGCTCAGCGACAGCAGGCCCAGCGCCGTGACGGAGGCGCCGAGGAACGCGGTGGCGGCGGGGTGCCACCGCCCCGGGGGCGTACGTCGTCCGCCCGGCGCCCTGCGCAGCAGCGCCAGGCAGGCGCCCACGACGACGAGCTCCCACGCCAGGGCGGCGAGGTCCCAGGCGCCGACGGCCTCGGGGGCGGGCAGCAGGCCCAGCGGCAGCCCGGAGGTGCGGCTCAGCGCCCACAGGGCGATGCAGGCGCCGTTGCCCACGACGCCGGCCAGCAGCAGGCCGCGACCGGGCCGGCCGCGCAGCGCCACTGCGGTCCAGGCGAGCTGGGCCAGGGCGGCCGCGGCGAAGAAGAGCCCGAAGACGGTCTGCGCGCGCAGGTGGGCGGGGCCCATCGCGGCGTGCACCCCTGCCGCCGCACCGCTGGCGACCAGGGCGAGCGGCAGCAGCGCGTCGGCGGGCCCCGGGGGCGCGGGCGCACGCACGGAGGTGGTCGCCGGCACCGGGCGCACGCCCAGCGTGCCGCTGGTGGCGGCGCGGCGCAGCGCGGCGACGCGCAGGTCGTGGGCGTCCGGGGGCCGGTGCCCCGCCGGCAGCAGGCGCGCGCCCAGCAGCCAGGCGAGCGCGACGAGCCCGCCGACCACCAGTGCGTAGTGCACGGTGTGGGCGGCTGTGCTGGCACTCGTGGCGCCTACCCAGGCCGTCACCGGCTTCCCCTCCGGGCCCGTCCTCCCCAGGTGGGCCCTGCTCCGAGCCCCACGCTAGGGCGCCCGTGCGGCGGTGCGAGCGGAATCACAGAAAATTTGTCGACCGTCAAAGTTGAGCGGAACAGACTCAACTCCTGGCGCGTTGAGCACGGTGACAGCGACAATCGTCGTGTCGGCGAGATCCGTCCCGCCCGCCGGGACCCGCACCTGGAGGAGACCCCATGAGCCAGTTCGGTGCCGAGAAGTTCACCACCCGCAGCCGCGAGGCCATCGAGACCGCCCAGCGCCTGGCCACCACCTCGGGCCACAGCCACACCGAGCCCGTGCACCTCCTCGTCGCCCTGCTCGGCCAGGACGACGGCACCACCCGCAGCCTGGTCACCAAGGCCGGCGTCGACGTGCAGCAGCTCGTGGCCGGGGCCGGCTCGGCGCTCGAGGCGCTGCCGCGCGCCAGCGGCGCGACGGTCCAGCAGCCCGCCGCCTCCGCCGCGCTGACCCGGGTGCTGGCCGGCGCGCTCGACCTGGCCGCCTCGATGAAGGACGACTACGTCGCCACCGAGCACCTGCTGATCGCGATGGCCGGCACCGAGTCGAGCGCCCAGAAGGTGCTCGCCGACGCCGGGCTCACCGAGGCCGGCCTGCGCGAGGGGCTCACCGCCGTGCGCGGCAACCGCCGCGTCACCAGCCAGGACGCGGAGTCGACGTACGAGTCGCTCGAGAAGTACTCCGTCGACCTCACCGCCGCCGCCGAGGAGGGCCGCCTCGACCCGGTCATCGGCCGCGACGCCGAGATCCGCCGCGTCGTGCAGGTGCTGAGCCGGCGCACCAAGAACAACCCCGTGCTCATCGGCGAGCCCGGCGTCGGCAAGACCGCAGTCGTCGAGGGCCTGGCCCAGCGCGTCGTCGACGGCGACGTGCCCGACTCGCTCAAGGGCCGTCGGGTGCTCAGCCTCGACCTGGCCGCGATGGTCGCCGGCGCGAAGTACCGCGGCGAGTTCGAGGAGCGGCTCAAGGCCGTCCTCGAGGAGGTCAAGGAGGCCGGCGGGCAGGTCATCACCTTCATCGACGAGCTGCACACCGTGGTGGGCGCGGGCGCCGGCGGCGACTCCGCGATGGACGCCGGCAACATGCTCAAGCCGATGCTGGCGCGCGGCGAGCTGCACATGATCGGCGCCACCACCCTCGACGAGTACCGGGAGCGGATCGAGAAGGACCCGGCGCTGGAGCGCCGCTTCCAGCAGGTCTTCGTCGGCGAGCCCAGCGTCGAGGACACCATCCAGATCCTGCGCGGCATCCAGGAGAAGTACGAGGCGCACCACGGGGTGCGCATCACCGACGCCGCGCTGGTGGCCGCCGCCACCCTCTCCGACCGCTACATCAGCGGGCGCCAGCTGCCCGACAAGGCCATCGACCTCATCGACGAGGCCTCCTCGCGGCTGCGGATGGAGATCGAGTCCTCGCCCGAGGAGATCGACCAGCTGCGCCGCCACGTCGACCGGCTCAAGATGGAGGAGTTCGCGCTGGCCAAGGAGAGCGACGAGGCCTCCGTCGAGCGGCTCGGGTCGCTGCGCGCCGACCTCGCCGACGCCGAGGAGGAGCTGCGCGGGCTCGAGGCCCGCTGGGAGTCCGAGAAGGCCTCCCTCGAGGGCGAGGGCGAGCTGCGCCGCCAGCTCGACGGCCTGCGCATCGAGGCCGAGCGGCTCCAGCGCGAGGGCGACCTGGGCCGCGCCAGCGAGATCCTCTACGGCCGCATCCCCCAGCTCGAGCAGCAGATCGAGGCCGCGGCCGCCGCCGAGAGCGGCCAGGTCGAGGGCACCGAGCCGCTGGTCGGCGAGGAGGTCGGCCCCGAGCAGATCGCCGAGGTCGTCGAGGCCTGGACCGGCATCCCCACCGGCCGGATGCTGCAGGGCGAGAGCGCCAAGCTGCTCGAGATGGAGCAGGTCATCGGCGAGCGGCTCATCGGCCAGCGCCAGGCGGTCACCGCGGTCAGCGACGCCGTACGCCGCTCGCGCGCCGGCATCGCCGACCCCAACCGACCCACCGGCTCGTTCCTCTTCCTCGGCCCCACCGGCACCGGCAAGACCGAGCTGGCCAAGTCGCTGGCCGACTTCCTCTTCGACGACGAGCGCGCGATCGTGCGCATCGACATGAGCGAGTACTCCGAGAAGCACTCGGTCTCGCGGCTGGTCGGTGCCCCTCCCGGCTACGTCGGCTACGACGAGGGCGGCCAGCTGACCGAGGCGGTGCGCCGCCGGCCCTACTCGGTGGTGCTGCTCGACGAGGTCGAGAAGGCGCACCCGGAGGTCTTCGACATCCTGCTGCAGGTCCTCGACGACGGCCGGCTGACCGACGGGCAGGGCCGCACCGTCGACTTCCGCAACACGCTGCTGATCCTGACCTCCAACCTGGGCTCGCAGTACCTCGTCGACCCCGCGCTCGACGCGGAGGCCAGCCGAGAGAAGGTCCTGGCGCTGGTGCGGGCCTCGTTCAAGCCCGAGTTCCTCAACCGGCTCGACGAGATCGTCACCTTCGAGTCGCTGAGTCAGGAGGCGCTGACCCACATCGTCGACCTGCAGCTGGCGCTGCTGGAGAAGCGGCTGGCGGTGCGGCGGATCTCGATCGAGGTCACCGACGCCGCGCGCCGCTGGCTTGCCGAGACCGGCTACGACCCGGCGTACGGCGCCCGGCCGCTGCGCCGGCTGATCCAGACCGCCATCGGCGACCGGCTCGCGCGGATGCTCATCGGCGGCGAGGTCGTCGACGGGGGAGCGGTGCACGTCGACGTCGGCGTGGACGGGCTGGTGCTGGGCGCCTGACGCCGCTGGCGGGACCGCCGGCGGGGGCGGCCGGGCTCAGGCCCGGTCGCCCCCGCGGCGCCGGCCGAGCCAGCCGCCCCCGAAGAGCGCCCAGACCACCAGGACCGGCTGGAAGAACAGCCGGACGAGGCGGGCGCGGTCGGTGTCGAGGCCGAACGCGTCGGTGCCCTCGACGTACTGCGCCACGTTGCCGGGGAAGATCACCACGAAGAACGCCGCGAGCAGCGCCCCGACGAGCCGGCGCCGCCGCGGCAGGGCCACGAAGGCCGCTCCCAGGCCGATCTCCACGACGCCCGAGCCGACCACGACCAGGTCGTCGTCGAGGGGGAACCAGTCGGGGACCTGCGCCTGGAACTCGGCGCGCTGGGTGGTCAGGTGCAGCACCCCGGCGCCCACCATGGCCGAGCCGAGCAGGAGTCGAGAGGCGGTGCGCAGCATCGAGGACATGACGCCAGCCTAGGAGCCGGCCTCGGGCGGCGCGGTCGTCTCACCTGCCGTCTGGTGGAATGGGTGCCATGTCAGATGCCGCCCCCGCCCGACCGCGGCAGGTGACGGTCGCTGCCTGGCTGATCATCCTCGGCTCGGTCTTCGTCGTCTTCTCCGCCTTCGGCCAGGTCTCCGCCGGCAGCTCGCTCGAGACCCGCGAACGCATCGAGACCCTGCTCTCCGAGCCGCCCGCCGACGGTCTGGGCCTCGCGGTCGACACCGTGCTCGAGATCCTGCGGATCGTCGCGATGGTCGCGGCGGCCGCCGCGACCGCCACCGCGATCCTGGGCACGCAGGTGCTGCAGCGCTCCCGGTCGGCCCGCCTGTGGCTCTCGGTGCTGGCGGTGCCGCTCTTCCTCTCCGCCGCCTTCATCGGCGGCTTCATGGGCGCGCTGGTCGCGGCCGCCGTGGTGATGCTGTGGCTGCAGCCGGCCCGCTCCTGGCTGGCCGGCGAGCCGCTGCCCGAGCGCTTCAACGCCGACGGCACCCTGCGCAAGGCCGAGGAGGCGCCGCGCAAGCAGACCGCTCCGCCCACCGCGCCTCCGACGCCTCCCGCTCCCCGGCACGAGCAGGAGCGCCAGCCGGTCGGTCACGCCGGCCCGCCGCCGCCGGCGGCGTACCCCCAGCAGCAGCCCGGCCCGGCGCCGTACGCCGGCTTCGGCCAGGCGCAGCCCGAGCGGCCCCAGACGGCCCCGGTCGGCGGGCACGCCGCCCGCCCCCAGCGGCGCCCGGCCGCGCTGGCCTGGGCCTGCGCGCTGGTCTGGGTCGGCAGCGGCCTGGCCGTCGCTCTGATGCTGCTGGCCTCGCTGGTCTTCTCGGTCGTCACCGAGGCCGAGCTCCTGGAGGCCGCTGGTGACCAGCGTGCCGAGCTGGCGGCCCAGATCGAGGACCTGGGCTGGGAGAGCCTCGTCCAGGGCATCTACGCGACGACCGCGGTCCTGGTCCTGGGGGGCATCGTGGCCAGCGTGCTGGCCGTGCTCGCCTTCCGCGGCGTGCGCTGGGCCCGCATCGCCCTGACCGTCTCGACCGGCGCCCTGACCGGCATGCTGCTCGCGGCGGTGGTCGCGGCTCCGCCGATGGTGCTGGTGCTCGTCCCCGTCGCCGCCACGTTCGTCCTGCTGCTGCTGCCGGGCGTGCGCGCCTGGCGACGCTGACCCGGCCCAGATCTCGCGCTGACCCGGCCTGAACTTCGCGCCGACCCGGCCCGGACCTCCCGGGTCGGCGTCAGGCGGTGAGGTCGGCGGCGGCCAGCCGGGCCAGGCCGTCCTCGATCACCGGCACGGTCTTGCAGAAGGCGAAGCGCACCAGGTGCCGCCCGGCGTCGGAGTCGGGGTAGAAGCCGCGCAGCGGGATCGCGACGACGCCGGCGCGCTCGGGCAGGGCCAGGCAGAAGGCCGTGGAGTCCTCCCAGCCCAGGTGCTCGACGTCGACGCTGGCGAAGTAGGTGCCCTGCGGCACCCGCGACGGGAGCCCGGCCGCCCCGAGGCCCGCGCAGAGCAGGTCGCGCCGCGACTGCAGGTCGCGGGCCAGCTCGAGCGGGAAGCCGGCCTCCTCGCGCAGGGCCTGGGCGACCGCCGGCTGCAGCGGCGAGCCCGAGGTGAAGGTCAGCCACTGCTTGGCGCCCAGCACCGCCTCGACCAGGTACGACGGCCCGGTGGCCCAGCCGACCTTCCAGCCGGTGAACGACCACGACTTGCCCACCGACGACAGGCTCAGGGTGCGCTCGGCCATCCCCGGCAGCGTGCTGATCGGGGTGTGCACGGCGTCGTCGAAGACCAGGTGCTCGTAGACCTCGTCGGTGATCACCACCAGGTCGTGCTCGACCGCGACGTCGGCCACGGCCTGCAGCTCGTCGGGGCCGAGGACGGTGCCGGTGGGGTTGTGCGGGGAGTTCAGCAGCACGAACCGGGTGCGCGGCGTGACCGCGGCGCGCAGCTCGGCCACGTCGAGGCGGTAGTCGGGCGCGCGCAGGGTGACCGGGCGTCGTACGCCGCCGGCCATCTGGATCATCGCGACGTAGGAGTCGTAGTAGGGCTCGAGCACCACCACCTCGTCGCCCGGGTCGACCAGGCCGAGCAGCGCGGCCGCGATGCCCTCGGTGGCGCCCGTGGTGGCGCAGACCTGGGTGTCGGGGTCGAGGTCGATGCCGTAGTGGCGGCGCTGGTGCTCGGCGACCGCCCGCCGCAGCGCCGGCACGCCGGTGCCGGGGGCGTACTGGTTGGCGCCCTCCTCGACGGCCTGCGCGACCCGCGCGCGGCTGCTGGCCGGCCCGTCGACGTCGGGGAAGCCCTGGCCCAGGTTGACCGCCCCGGTGCGCAGCGCGAGCGCCGACATCTGCGTGAAGATCGTCGGTGGGATGCCGTCGAGGCGGTGCGCGGGGGAGGCGCCGCGGGGCCGGGGGACGGTGGAGGAGGCGGAGGACGCGCCGGGTGCAGCCATGGCCCCACCGTAGCCACGCGCCCGGGTCGGGTTGAATGTCCCGCGTGAGCGAGACGACTGCTGCCCCCGACGCCGCCCTGGCCGCCGACATCGACGCGCTGTGCCGCCTGACCGGCAGCTTCACCCTGCGCTCGGGCCAGGTGGCCCCGGAGTACTTCGACAAGTACCTCTTCGAGTCCGACCCGGCGCTGCTGCTGCGGGTGGCGCGCCAGATGGTGGGCCTGCTGCCCGACGACCCCGACGGCACCGGGCTGCTCGGCGGCCTCGAGCTCGGCGGCGTGCCGATCGCCACCATGGTCTCGAGCCTGACCGGGCGACCGGCGCTCTTCGTGCGCAAGAAGGCCAAGGAGTACGGCACCTGCAAGCTCGCGGAGGGCCCCGGCGTCGAGGGTCGCCGTGTGACGCTGATCGAGGACGTCATCACCACCGGCGGCGCCGTGCGCGACGCGACCAACGCGCTGCGCGCCGCAGGCGCGGTCGTCGAGGTCGTCGTCTGCGCGATCGACCGCAGCCCCGAGGGCCAGGACCCGCTGGCCGACGTCGGGCTCGAGGTGCGCCCGGTGCTGACCAAGGCCCAGCTGGACGCCGTCTCGTGACCGAGGCCCGCGCCCTCGCGACCAACCGCCCGCGCCATGCGCTGCCGCTCGACCTGGTCCGTGGCTTCCTGATCGGCTCCGCCGAGCTGGTGCCGGGCGTCTCCGGCGGCACGGTCGCGCTGGTCACCGGTGTCTACGAGCAGCTCATCGACTCCGCCCACCACGTCGTCTCGGCCGTACGCCGCCTGGTCACCGGCCCCGACCGGCTCGCCTCCGCCCGGGCCGAGCTCAAGCGCACCGACTGGTTCCTGATCCTGCCCGTGCTGGCGGGGATGGCCACGGCGCTGGTGACGATCGCGGGCCTGATGGGCTCGTTCGTCACCGACCACCCCGAGCTGTCGCGGGGGCTGTTCCTCGGCATGGTCGCGGTCTCGATCCTGGTGCCGCTGCGGATGATGCCCGCGGGGCGCCGCCCGGCCTGGGTCGACGTGGTGCTGGTCGCGCTGGTGGCGGTCGCCACGTTCTGGACGGTCGGTCTGGCCGGCGGTGGCGCCGAGGCCGACCCGTCCCTGGTCGTCGTCTTCGGGGCGGCCGCGATCGCGATCTGCGCGCTCGTCGTGCCCGGCGTCTCGGGGTCGTTCTTCCTGCTCACCGTGGGCCTCTACACGACCACGCTCGAGGCCATCGACGGGCGCGACCTGGTCTACCTGGCCGTCTTCGCAGCGGGCGCGACGCTGGGCCTGGCCTCCTTCGTGCAGCTGCTCAACCACCTGCTCGACCACCGCCGGCGCACCACGCTGCTGGTGATGGTCGGACTGATGCTGGGCTCGCTGCGAGCGCTGTGGCCCTGGCAGTCGGTGCCCGAGACGTCCGCCGACGGCGAGGCCCACGGCCCGGGCGCGCTGCTGGCGCCCTACGCGCCGGTGGCCGGGCCGGTGCTGCTGGCGCTGCTGGGTGCCGCGGTGGTGCTGGTGCTCGTGGTCGTCGAGTCGCGCGCGAACCGCGACGCCCCTGCCTGACGCCGGTCCGGGCCGGCTCGACGCGAAGTTCGGGCCGGGTCAGCGTGAGATGTGGGCCGGGTCAGCGCGAAGTCTGGCCCGGGTCAGGGAGTGCGCGACTCGCGGCGCCACTCGAGGACGAGCGGCACGGCGAAGACCGCGAGGATCAGCAGCAGGGCGAAGTCGAGGTTGTCGCCGAGCCAGGCGATCCCGCCGAGGAAGTAGCCGAGCAGGGTGATCCCCAGCACCCACAGGACGGCTCCGATGAAGCTCCACAGCCAGAAGGTGCGCCGCGGCATGCCGGTCGCGCCGGCCACGACGGTGATGAAGGTGCGCACGAACGCGACGAACCGGCCCAGCACCAGCGCGGTCGAGCCGTGCCGGTCGAAGAACTCGTGGGTCTGGTCGAAGTGCTTGCGCTTGATGATCCGCCCGTCGCGGGCGTAGAGGGGCGGCCCGATGCGCCGCCCGATCTCGTAGCCGACGACGTTGCCGCCGAAGGCGGCGGTGACCAGCAGCACCATCGAGATCACCAGCTCGGCGACGACCCCGCCGGGAAACAGGTCGATCTGGCCGGTGGCGATGAAGAGACCGAGGCTGAAGAGCAGCGTGTCGCCGGGAAGGAACGGGAAGAGCAGTCCGCACTCCACGAAGATGACGGCCAGCGCGATCCAGAAGAGGGTCTCGCCGAAGTGGCCGAGCCACCACTCCAGCTGGAGCCAGTCGATGCCGAACAGGAACGGCTCGATACCCAGCACGACGTCAGCCTATCGGGCGGTGCCGACTAGCCTGCGGCGCGTGTCCTCCTCACCCCCCGACGACGTACGCCGAGCGCCCTACGACCCGATGCCGCACGGGCCGGTCGAGGTGGGCGTCGGCCCGTGGGAGGGCCCCTGGCCGACGGGCCCGCAGTGGGACCCCGAGCTGCTCGCCGGCGGCGACCGGCGCAACGTCGTCGACCGCT
This sequence comes from Nocardioides salarius, assembly GCF_016907435.1. NCBI lineage: Bacteria > Bacillati > Actinomycetota > Actinomycetes > Propionibacteriales > Nocardioidaceae > Nocardioides > Nocardioides salarius. The sequence goes on from NZ_JAFBBZ010000001.1 coordinate 2,570,644, forward strand.
ACCGCTACTGGAGCCTCGAGGCGATCCGCGCCGACCTTGACACCCGGCGCCACGACTTCCACGTCGCGATCGAGAACTGGCAGCACGACTTCAACATCGGCACCGTGGTGCGCAGCGCCAACGCGTTCCTGGCCGCCGAGGTGCACATCGTGGGCAACCGGCGCTGGAACCGGCGCGGTGCGATGGTCACCGACCGCTACCAGCACCTGCGCCACCACGAGGACGTGCCGGCGCTGCGCGACTACCTCCACGCGCTGCCGGGCGGGCCGGTCGAGCTGCACGGCATCGACAACCTGCCCGGCTCGCGGCCGCTGGAGGCCGGGCCGGTGCCGCGGCGGGTCTGCTTCCTGCTGGGTCAGGAGGGCCCGGGGCTCTCCGAGGGCGCCCGCGAGGCCTGCGACGCCACCTTCTCGATCGCCCAGTTCGGCTCGACGCGCTCGATCAACGCCTCGGCCGCCGCGGCGATCGCGATGCACTCGTGGGTGCGCGACCACGCCGACCTGGGCGACGAGCGCACCTGGCGCGGCTGAGCCGGCCCCCGCTGGTGCGCGGGAGCCGGCTCAGGGGTTCTGCTGTGGTCAGCGGCAGGCGCGCTTAAGGTCGAAGCGCTTGACCTGGCCGCGGTCGATGAAGACCTTGCGGGTGGCCAGCGCCTTGCCGCCCACCTCGCAGGTCAGCGTGTACTTCTCGCGCCGGCCGTCGGTGAAGGTCGACCGGGTCGCGTACTGCCCGACCTCGACGGTGTACGACGGGCTGACCGAGGCGTAGTTGACCACCCGCACCACGTAGGTGCCGGCGGCGGCGTCGGGCACCTGGACCTGCTCCTTCTCGCCGGGCGCGTTGCCGGACGTGCCGACCTCCACCAGCTCGCCGGAGGCGTCCTTGCGGTAGACCTCGAGGTCGAAGTCGTCGGGGGTGGGCCAGTCGAGGTCGATGCGCAGCACGTCGGAGGCCCTGCGCGCGACGTACTCGTGGTCGACGGTGCCGACGAGCGGCTCGGTGGTGCCACCCTCGATGGTCTCGCCGGCGAACGGCTCGGCGGCCAGCTCCTCGATGGGGCGCGACTGCAGCAGCGGACGCGTGGAGGGGTTGACCACCCAGGAGAAGCGCCCCTTGCGGCCCACGGTGATGGTCGAGTCGAGGTGGTCCTCGAAGGAGGACTCCCACGTCGGGGACTCGAAGTCCTTGCGCAGGCGCAGCGTCGCGCCCTTGGGCGCCTTGCCCTTGAGGACGCCGTGCTTGCTGGTGTCGATGGCGTGCTGCAGCGCGAGCAGGTACGCCGCGCGGTTGCCGCGGCCCTCGTGCTCGCCGGCGCCGAGGTACTCGTCGACGACCTCGGGGAACGGCGGGTGGAACTCGTGCGCGCCTATCTCGAAGGTGTAGCCGTAGCCGCCGGTGGCGTTGTAGGACCAGTCCTCGGTGGTGCCGGTGGTGTCGTAGAGCTGCCAGCTGTTCTGGTTCAGGTAGCCGTTCTGGGCGCTCATCCGGGCCCCGAGCGCCTTGAGGCCCTTCTCGTCGGGGGCGTTGCCGACCGGGTTGCCGTCGGGGCCGATGGTCGTCGGCGCGACACCGTTGGGCCGCAGGATCAGGTTGGAGAAGGTGTGGTTCGAGATCATCATCGTCACCTGGCGCTCGCGCACCAGGGTCTGGATGTTCTGGGTCTCGGGCTCGGAGAACGCCGACGCGCCGCGGTACGTCGGGTCGAGGACGCCCGCCTCGACCTCGCCGGCCGCCGGGACCGGGCCGGCCGCGCCGGGGCCGCCCCAGAAGCCGCCGTAGTTGCGGTTGAGGTCGACGCCGAGGCCGAAGCCGCCCGGGCTGGTCAGCGTCAGCCGGCAGGTGCCGTCGGGGATGTCCTGGCCGTCGACCACCCGGCAGTTCTTGCGCTTGTAGGCCTGGCCGGGGGTGGCCAGCACGGTGCCGGTGCCGCCCAGCGGGTCGGCGTCGTTGAGGGCCCGCAGGTCGACGTACTCACCGTCGGTGCGCGAGAGGTCGAAGCCGTCGGGGTTGACGACCGGCACGACCAGCACCCGGGCCCTCTTCAGCATCCGGGTGATCTTCTTGTCCTTGCCGAAGCCCTGCGCCAGGTCGGTGGCGAACTCCATCGCCAGCTCGCCCGACGGCCACTCCCGGGCGTGGTGCAGGCCCATCAGCAGGAAGGTCGGCTTGCCCGACGCCTTCTTGTCCACGTCGGCGCCGATCTCGATCGCGTGCACGGTGTTGCCGTCGAGCGTCGGGTTGGCCAGGTCGAACATCCGCACGTGGCCCGGGAAGTCGGCGGCCAGCGTGGTCATGTCGGCGACGTAGTCGGCCAGGGTGCGGTAGGTGTCGCGGCCCGAGGGCAGCGGCGAGACGTCGACCGAGGCGGCGTACGCCTCGTTGAGCTCGGCGATCTCGACGCCGCGCTCGACGAGGTTCTCGATGCGCACGTCGTAGGTGAAGCCGGCGGCGCGCAGCGCGGCCCGGTCGGCGGCGGTGTGCAGCAGCACCTCGACGTAGTCGCGGCCGGCGTGCTCGGTCAGGTCGAGGCCGAGCTTCTGCAGCCGGGTGCGGTCGGCGCGCCCGGGCGTGTCGACGGTGACCAGCTGGGGCGCGAAGACGCTGGGTGCGGCCGTGGTCGCGGCGGCGCCGGTGGCGCCCACGGTGGCGGCCAGCGGGGCGGTCACCGCCAGCGCAGCGAGCGCGGCCAGGCCGGCGACGCGGCGGCGCGCCCGGCGGGGGTGGGGGACGGGGCGGGGTCGGCGGGTCATCGTCGATCTCCTGGCGGGTCGCGGTGGGCGGGGTTGCTCCTACAACGCGCCTTTGCCGCGGAGGTGACGCCACGACCCCTCCAGCACCCCGCCGAGCCGGCGCCAGTTCCCGCCGACCCGGCGCCACTTCCCGCCGACCCGGCGCGACTTCCAGCCGGCCGGCCGGGTGCTCAACCCCGCTGGTAGCAGACGACGACGTACGTGCGCTTCTTCGGCCCCGGCGTCGCGGACCAGGCCCAGTCGCGGCCCCGGGTACGTCGCGGGCAGCCGCGTGCCGCTGCCTCGGACAGCTGCTGCTGGGCGGTGCGTCCGCGGACATCGGTGACCCGCAGGGCGCCGGAGTGCTCGTAGCGGTGCGGCTTGGCGCACGAGGTGTAGGCGAGCTTCTTGGTCAGGCACCGGCCCAGGGCGTCGGTGATGCGTCCGGCGCGCTGCACCCGTGACAGCTCCTCGGGCAGCGGCAGCATCTTCTCGCCGGCGCGCAGCGTGATGTCGCAGCGGAACCAGCGGGCTCCGGCCTCCTGCTCGGCGGCGTCGGGGTAGAAGTAGGCGAACTGGACCACGGTGCGCGCGCGCAGCAGCGGGTCGTCCTTGACGACCCCCGAGAAGGACGCCTGGCAGGCCTTCACCGCGGTGCGGTCGAGCCGCTTCGGCGAGCTGTCCCAGTCGAGGCCCTCCGGGAAGGTGCGCACGTCGAGGACCTGTGCGGTGTGGCGGGTGCCGCAGTCGACGGGCTCGGCCGGGGTGGACACGGCCATCAGCTCGTCGTAGGTGAGCTGGTAGCAGGTGCCGACCGCCGGGGCGCCGGCCATCGGGTCCCCAGTCGGCTCGGCAGGCTCGGTCGGGTCGGTCGTGGTGCCCGCGGCGGAGGCCGTGGCGGGAGCCAGCACGAGCAGGGACAGGGAGAGCGCGGCGACGAGCGCGCGGGCAGGGCGGAGCACGACGGACCTTTCGACAGGAGCACGGGACGCCGAGGTCCGGCGCGAGGCGCATCGTAGGACGTGGCCCCCGCCGGCACCGCTTCGCCGACCGGGAGCGCGCCCCGGGAGCGCGCGCGGGCCGGTCGCGGGTCAGTCGGAGGTGGTCAGGGTGCGCTGCAGGGCGGCGAGCCCGCGCGAGGAGTGGCTCTTGACGGTGCCCTCGGAGATGCCGAGCTCCTCGGCGGTCTCGGCGACCGAGAGGCCCAGCCAGTGCCGCAGCACGACCACCTTGCGCTGCTGGGCCGGCAACGCCTGCACGGCGGCGAAGAGCTCGCTGCGCTCCTCCAGGCCCGGGCCGGTCTCGGCGGCCGGCTCGCCCGCCCCGTGCAGCGTCTCGCCGGCCCGCGACGACGGGACCTCGCGGCGCCAGGGCCGCCGGCGCTCGTCGACGTCGGCGCGCACGATGATGCGCCGGGCGTAGGCCTCCTCGCGCCCGTCGCGGTGCAGCCGCGGCCAGGCGACGTACAGCTTGACCAGCGAGGTCTGCACGAGGTCCTCGGCGCGGTGCCAGTCACCGCAGCACGCGTAGGCCACCCGGCGCAGGTGGGTGCGCCGGGCGGCCACGAAGGCGCTGAACTCGCTGTCGCGGCTCACTGCATGCCCGTGCCGCCCTGGTCGGCGTAGCGCTCGGTAGCCAGCTCGAGGAACGAGTCGAGGTCGTCGCCGGTCTCTGCCGACAGCGGCGTGGCGACGTAGTCGCGCTCGCCCTCGAGCTCGCGGGCCAGCACGAACCAGGTCAGCCCGTCGCGCTCGACCTGGGCCACGGCGGTGCGGGCCGAGGCGGGGGCGAAGGGCGCCGGCAGGTCGGGGTCGCGGCGCTGCTCGAGGATCGTGGTGCCCGCGCCGGCCTCGAGCGTCTCGCCCGGCCCGAAGGTCACCAGGTCGCGGCCGATGGTCTCGACCGTGTCGACGGCGTACGCCTCGAGCCACTCCTCGAAGCTCCACGCCGGCACGGTCGAGCTCTCCTGGGAGTGGCGCGGCTTCTCGCCGTCGGTCCACAGCAGGTAGCGCCACGACCGCTTGCCGTCGGTCTCCTCGATCGCCAGGGCCGTGGAGGAGACGGCCGGCTCGAGGCCCAGCGGGTCCTCGGCGACCTCGGTCACCGTCAGGCCCTCACGCACCACGACCTCGTCGCCGACGTACCCGGCGAGCTGTCCCTTGCCCCACGACGCGGGCGCGTCGGTGGAGTACGACGGCGGCTCGGTCTCGGCGCTGGGCTGGTCACTGGGCCCATCACTGGGCCCATCACTGGGCCCATCACTGGGCCCATCACTGGGCTCGTCGCTGGGCTCGTCGCTGGGCTGGGCCGACGCGGAGTCGCTCGTCCCGCCGGCGACCAGCTCGTCCCCGCCGCCCGGGGCGCCGGTCTGGGCCAGCACCCCGCCGAGGCCGACGACGGCCAGCACGGCCAGCGCACCGCCCCAGGTCGCGGCGCGGCGGCGCCGCAGCGCCCCGCGCCCGGCGGCGACGACCTCGTCGACCGGCGCGCCAGGGGGCCCGTCGCCGAAGGAGGCGTCGAAGCGGCGGGAGAGGTCGCGCTCGTTGCTCGTGTGCTCGTCCATGCCCTGTCTACGGATCTCGTGGCCGATCGGTTGTCATGGTGCCGCGCCGACCCGGTGATCAGGTGGCGGCGCGCCCGAGGTCGCGCAGGACCCGCCGGTGCACCAGCTCCATGAGCGTCTCGCGCGCGGGCACGTCGGTGAGCAGGTAGGCCCGCCCCAGGAGCCCCGCCGGCGTGAAGGTCACCGTCTGCGCGACCCGGCAGCAGTGCGGGCCCTCCGGCGTGACCAGCGTGCTCAACCGCACCGTGCCCGGGGCACGCAACGCCGCCTCGAGCAGCAGGTGGTGCCCGTCCTCGACCGGCCCCTCCTCGACCGGTCCGGCCTCCAGCACCCGCCAGAACCCGGCGGTGTCGCCGGGTCGCAGCACCGGGCGGTCGGGCACCGGCCACCGGCGCCCACGGCCCAGGGTCAACCGGTCGACGGCGCCGCGGAAGACGAACGGCGCGGCGTCGACGTACCACTGCGGGCCGGCGCGGGCCGAGGCCACCAGGGCCCAGGCGTGCTCGGCGTCCAGGCGCACCCGGCTGCTGCGCGTGGTGCTGCCCCAGCTCGTGCGCCGCTCCATCCTCCGGAGCGTACGTCGCCCGGGCACACCCGCCCGGCGGCCCGGGACGCCCGGGGCCGCGCTCCACTAGGCTGGCCGGACCACCCACGCCCGCGACCCAGGAGCCTGCAGTGCCGATCGCAACGCCCGAGAAGTACGCCGAGATGCTGGACGCCGCCAAGGCCGGCGGCTACGCCTTCCCCGCCATCAACGTGTCGTCGTCGCAGACCCTCAACGCCGCCCTCAAGGGCTTCGCCGACGCCGGCTCCGACGGCATCATCCAGGTCTCGACCGGAGGTGCGGAGTACCTCTCCGGGCCGGGCGTGAAGGACATGGTCACCGGCTCGGTCGCCTTCGCGGCGTACGCCGCCGAGGTCGCCAAGGCCTACCCGGTCAACATCGCGCTGCACACCGACCACTGCCCGCAGGACAAGCTCGACGGGTTCGTGCGGCCGCTGCTCGAGATCTCGCGCGAGCGGGTGCAGCGCGGCGAGGCGCCGCTGTTCCAGTCGCACATGTGGGACGGCTCGGCCGTGCCGCTGGAGGAGAACCTCTCCATCGCCGCCGAGCTGCTCGAGCGGTGCATCGAGGCCAAGATCATCCTCGAGATCGAGGTCGGCGTGGTCGGCGGCGAGGAGGACGGCGTCGAGAACGCCATCAACGACAAGCTCTACTCCACCCGCGAGGACGCGATCGCGACCGCCAAGGCCCTGGGCCACGGGGAGCGGGGCTACTACATGACCGCCCTGACCTTCGGCAACGTGCACGGCGTCTACAAGCCCGGCAACGTCAAGCTGCGTCCCAGCGTGCTCAAGGACGCCCAGGAGGCCGTCGTCGGCGAGTTCGGCCTCGAGCCCGGCTCCAAGCCCTTCCACCTGGTCTTCCACGGCGGCTCCGGCTCCAGCGCCGAGGAGATCGCCGAGGCGGTCGACTACGGCGTGGTGAAGATGAACGTCGACACCGACACCCAGTACGCCTTCACCCGTCCCGTCGCCGAGCACATGCTGCGCAACTACGACGGCGTGCTCAAGGTCGACGGCGAGGTCGGCAACAAGAAGCAGTACGACCCGCGGGCGTGGGGCAAGGCGGCCGAGGCCGGGATGGCGGCCCGTGTCGTCGAGGCCTGCGAGAACCTGCGCTCCGCCGGGCGCGCCCTGGCCTGAGGCCCCGGAGGAGGTGGGTGGCACCATGCAGGGCATGGACATCGGACAGGACCTGATGGCAGGACCGCCCCCCCACCCACCTCCCCGAGGACCCCGCCCAGGTGCTGCTGGCCGACGGCGGCGACCGCATGGACGTGGCGCGCACCCACCCGGCCTCGCCCTTCGCGTGGGCGGCGCTCGCCGGTGCGGCCGCCGAGGCGCAGGAGGACGCGATCACCGTCTACGCCTACGCCCGCGTCGGCTACCACCGCAGCCTCGACATGCTGCGCCGCAACGGCTGGAAGGGCCACGGCCCGGTCCCGTGGGAGCACGAGCCCAACCGCGGCTTCCTGATGTGCCTGGCCCTGCTCGCGCTCGCCGCGCGCAGCATCGGCGAGAGCGACGAGTGGGAGCGCTGCCGCGACTTCCTGCGCGACTCCAGCCAGACGGCGTACGACGAGCTGGTCGCCGACGCCTGAGGCCACCCGGCCCACGCCCGCGACGCCGGGCCGGCTCGTTCGCACGAGCCGGCTCGGCGTCCGTCGTCAGGGGGTGAGCAGGCTGCGCACCTTCTCGGCGCCCAGCGCGAGGAACAGCGTGGGCAGCCGCGGGCCGCGCTCGGCGTCGACCAGCAGCTGGTAGAGCAGCCGGAAGAACGCCTTCTGGTCGGCCTTCACCTCGTCGGTGGGGGCGTCGTCGAGGCCCAGGCCGCGCGCCAGCTTGGGCACGCCGTAGATCAGCGCGGTCGTCTCGTCGAGCTCGAGGCGGTCGGGCAGCCGGTCGAGGAGGTGGCGCAGCCACCGCTCCTCGTCCTCGTCGAGCGCGGCGAGCCGGGCGGTGTCGGGCTCGGGGCGCACCGTGGTGCGCTCGGCCTCGGGCACGTACTCCGACATCCAGGTCATCGCCCGGCTCAGGCGCGGCTCGAGGTCGGCGACCGAGTCGTGCTCGTGGCCCACGTCGCCGACGATGCGGCTGACCAGCTCGGCGCTGCCGGCGGTCACGTCGGCCACCGACGACAGCAGCCGGAACGGCACCACCACGGCCGGCGTGGGCAGCGTGCCGGCGGCGGCCGTGGCCGAGGCGCGCTCGTAGGCCAGCACCTGGGCGTCGCGCTTGGCCGGGTCGTTCGCCTTGCGGGTCAAGGAGTCCCACTCGTCGTAGAGGCGCACCACCTCGGGGCCGAAGTCGACGTTGAAGGCCTGCTTGGGCTGGCGGCGCACGTAGAGCCAGCGCAGCACCGGCGCCTCGAGGATCTGCAGCGCGTCGGCGGCGGTCGGCACCCCGCCGCGCGAGGACGACATCTTCACCTGGCCGCCGGCCCCCACGAAGGAGTAGCCGACGAAGGAGGGCGCGCGGGCGCCGTAGACGGCCTTCACGACCTCCTTGCCCACGGTGTACGACGACCCGGGGCTGGCGTGGTCGACCCCGCCCGGCTCGAAGTCGACGCCCTCGACCGACCAGCGCATCGGCCAGTCGACCTTCCAGACCAGCTTGCCCTCGTGGTCGGTGCGCAGGTTGGTGACGCCCTCGAAGCCGCAGGACGTGCAGGAGTAGGCGAGGTCGGCGCTCTCGTCGTCGTAGGCCGTCGCGGTCGTCGTGTCACGTCCGCACTCGCGGCAGTAGGGCTTGTAGGGGAACCGGGCCAGGTGCCCGGCGCGGTCGGGCGCGTCGCCGGCGCCCGTGGCCTCGTCGTCCTCGACGACGGAGTCGGCCAGCGCGGCCGCCTCCTGCTCGGACTCCGCGACCGGGGCGGCCTTGGTGCGGTAGCGGCCCAGGATGGTCTCGATGCGGTCGCGGTGCGCCACGGCCTGCAGCACCTGCTCGACGTAGTCGCCGCGGCGGTAGGCCTCGGTCTGGGAGACCTCCTCCATCTCCACGCCCATCGCGTGGAGGCTGGCGACCAGCGGCTCCTTGAAGTGCTCGGCCCACGACGCGTGGCACTGCCACGGGTCGGGCACCGCGGAGAGCGGGCGGCCGATGTGGTCGGCCCAGGACGGGTCGACGCCGGCGGGCACCTTGCGGAAGCGGTCGTAGTCGTCCCAGCTGTGCAGGTGGCGCACCGGCAGCCCGCGCCGGCGGATCTCCTCGGCCACGAAGTGCACGGTCAGGAACTCGCGCAGGTTGCCCAGGTGGACCGGGCCCGACGGGCTGGCGCCCGAGGCGCAGGTGATGGTGCGGCCCTCCGCGCGGACCGCCTCCTCGCCGCCGGCGTGGCGGATCGCGTCGTCCGCGGCCCGGGTGACCCAGTCGGTGGGGCCGGTGCTGTCGGGCCGGTCGGTACCGCGTGCGTCGCCGCCTCGTGCCATGGGGTGGGGAGCTCCTGCGTCGTGGGTGCTGTGGCGCGGCAACGCTACCGGAGACGTGGCGTCGTGCCGCAGAGAGCGCCGGGGCCGTCCCCTGTGGCAGCCCCGGCGCCTCCTGCACGGTGGTCGGAGCGACGTCATCCCCCGATGTCGTGAGGCTCCGGACCCCGACCGAGGACGGCGGGGCACCGATGGGGACAGTGTGTACTGACCGGTGCCTGCCAGTCGCGGCGTACCTGTCGCTGGCACCAAGTTGCCAGGGCTGCTAGTAGGATGTGTCGATGGTGCGGTCCAGCTACCCCTCGGTGATCAGTGCGCTGGGCTTCTCGCGCAACGCCGACCGCGCCTACCACCGGGTCCTGCCGCAGTCGGGTCGCGAGCTGGTCTGGGTGGCCGCCTCGTTGCTGCAGACCCCCGAGGAGCTGCTGCGCGACCTGGCGCCGCTGCGCGAGCGGGGCATCGTGACCCTGGAGGACTCCCGGCTCTTCGTGGCCTCTCCCGCCGAGGTGGTGGGGCGGATGGTCGCCTCGACCGCGGAGTCGGCGGCCGCCGCGCACGCCCGCCTGAGCGCGGTGGCCGAGGCGATCCCCTACCTCAGCGGCAGCAACGCGCGCCCGGGCCCGATCGACGTGCTCGACGTGGAGCCCATCGACGGCGAGATCAGCTCGGGCGGCCAGCCGGTCGAGCTGTTGACCGCGCTGATCCGCGAGAGCCGCGGCGACATGCTCTGGCTGCGCCCCGACCAGTTCCGCAAGCCGCGCGAGGACGCGATGGCCCACCTGGTCCACGAGGCGATCCGCAGCGGGCGCCAGTCGCGGGCGATCTACCCGGTGCGCGCGGTCAGCGAGGTCCCCGACACCCTGCGGCTGCGCTCGGAGGTGGGCGAGCAGATCCGGCTGCTGCCCGACCTGCCGACCCGGATGATCATCATCGGCACCACGCACGTGATCCTGCCCGAGCCGCTGGGCTTCATGGACGAGCCGCGCACCCTGGTGCGCCAGCAGGGCTGGGTCGAGGCGATGACGCTGTGGTTCGAGTCGATGTGGGACCGCGCGGTGCCCCTCGACCTCGACGGCACCCGTGACAGCGTCCCCGACATGCGCGAGTTCCTCCTCGAGCAGCTGGCCTCCGGGGCGCAGGACGAGCAGATCGCCCGCCGCCTCGGCGTCAGCCTGCGCACCGTGCGCCGCCGGGTGGCTGAGCTGCTCGCCGAGCTGGGCGCCGACTCGCGCTTCCAGGCCGGGGTCGAGGCCGCCCGCCGCGGCTGGCTCTGAGGACTCGCTGCCGGCCGCTCAGGAGGGGTGACGTCGCGGCAGCACCATCGAGTACGCCGCCGGCTCGAGGCGCCAGGTGCGGCGCCGCTCCGGGCCGTAGACCTCGCCGTCGGCGGCGCACCAGAACTCCTCGCCCGAGACCGACACCTCGCTGCCGCGCAGGCAGATGACGTCGTCGCGCTCGGGGTGGCGCCCGCGCACCAGCCCGGCGACGTAGCCGAACCGCGCCACCGGGCCGATGGAGCGCGAGATCATCACGTCGAGGCGGCGGTCCTCGGTGTCGGCGTCGGGCACCAGGTCGGTGCCCCCGCCGACGCTGGAGCCGTTGCCGACCGCGACCATCAGCACCGGCTGGTCGAAGCCCACGACGCTGCGGCCGTCGACCTCGACGTGCAGGCGCACGAACGGGGGCCGGAACGCGGCGAGCGCGGCCCCGACCGGGTAGCCGAGCTTGCCGAGGTTGACCTTCTGGTAGCCGATCGAGCCCAGCCGCTCCTTCCAGCGCGCCCCGCGGCGGCTGGCCTGGGCGCCCGCGCCGACGTGGACGCTGTTGACGACCACCTCGCCCACCTCGTCGACCACCAGGTCGACCGGTCGCGGCTCGCCCGAGAGGACCACGCGGGCCGCCTCCTCGATGTCGAGGGGGATGTCGTTGCCGCGCGCGAAGTCGTTGCCGGTGCCGAGCGGGAGCAGCGCCAGGGTGCGCTCGCTGAGCTCGTTGCGCCGGTGCAGCGCGGAGACGACGGCGTGCAGGCTGCCGTCGCCGCCGGCGACGACGATGCGCCGCGAGCCGGCGCGGTGCAGCACCCCGTTGAGCTCGCCCGGGTCGGAGGTGCCGGCGACCTCGACGGAGGTGCGCGCGCGCAGGACCGCCAGGCCCCGCTCGAGCGTCTGCTCGTCGGCGGTGCCCGCGTCGCTGTTCTTGATGACGAGCAGGGGTTCCATCGCCGGTGACCCTATCCGCCACCCGGGACGGGCCGCGGCGAAAGGGCAGCGGGTGGGCCGTTTTGGTAGCGTGACGCCGCAAGAGGCCCCGGTGCGCTTGTGCCGGGGTCCTTCGATTTCTCGAGGAGAGTGAGCGAGCAGATGCCCGCGATCGCCATCATCGGTGCCCAGTGGGGCGACGAGGGCAAGGGGAAGGCCACCGACCTCCTCGGCTCGCGCGTCGACTACGTCGTGAAGTTCAACGGCGGCAACAACGCCGGGCACACGGTCGTCATCGGCGACCAGAAGTACGCCCTGCACCTGCTGCCCAGCGGCATCCTCACCCCCGGCTGCACCCCGGTCATCGGCAACGGCGTCGTGGTCGACCTCAACGTGCTCTTCCAGGAGATCGAGGGCCTCGAGGCCCGCGGCGTCGACACCAGCAAGCTGGTCGTCAGCGCCAGCGCCCACGTCATCGCCGACTACAACCGCACCGTCGACAAGGTGACCGAGCGCTTCCTCGGCTCGCGCCGCCTGGGCACCACCGGGCGCGGCATCGGCCCGACGTACGCCGACAAGATGAACCGCATCGGCATCCGCGTCCAGGACATCTTCGACGAGAAGATCCTGCGCCAGAAGATCGAGGGCGCCCTCGAGCTCAAGGGCCAGGTGCTGACCAAGATCTACAACCGCCGCGCCCCCTCGGTCGACGAGACGCTCGAGGAGCTGCTGCAGTACGCCGACCGCCTGCGCCCGATGGTGGCCGACACCGGGCTGCTGCTCAACCAGGCGCTCGACCGCGGCGAGACCGTGCTGCTCGAGGCCGGCCAGGCCACGCTGCTCGACGTCGACCACGGCACCTACCCCTTCGTCACCTCCTCCTCGGCGACCGCCGGCGGTGCCTGCACCGGCTCGGGCATCCCGCCGATGCGGATGGACCAGGTCATCGGCATCGTCAAGGCCTACACGACCCGCGTCGGCGAGGGTCCGTTCCCCACCGAGCTCTTCGACGAGCTCGGCGCGCACCTGGCCAGCGTCGGCGCCGAGTTCGGCACCACGACCGGTCGCCAGCGCCGCTGCGGCTGGTACGACGCCGTGATCGCGCGCTACGCCGCCCGGGTCAACGGGGTCACCGACTTCGTGCTCACCAAGCTCGACGTGCTCACCGGGCTGGAGCAGGTCCCGGTCTGCGTGGCCTACGACGTCGGCGGGGTCCGCCACGACGAGATGCCGGTCAACCAGACCGACTTCCACCACGCGACCCCGGTCTACGAGTACCTGCCCGGGTGGAGCGAGGACATCAGCGGCGCACGCACCATGGACGACCTGCCGCAGGCGGCGCAGGACTACGTCCGCCGGGTCGAGGAGCTGTCGGGGGCGCGGATCTCCGCGGTCGGCGTCGGTCCGGACCGTGAGGCCACCGTGGTCGTGCACCCGCTGATCTGAGAGCATCAGGGCCCGTGAGCACCCCCTCCGCGACCGTGCCGACCGGCCCCCTGACCGTCCTCGTGATCGGCACCGGTGGCCGAGAGCACGCGCTGTCGCGGGCCCTGGCCCACGACGCGGGCGTCGCGGCGGTGCACTGCGCTCCCGGCAACCCCGGTGTCGCGGCCGTCGCCGAGCTGCACGACGTCGACCCGATGGACGGCGCAGCCGTGGCCGACCTCGCCGAGCGCCTCGGCGCCGACCTGGTGGTCGTGGGCCCCGAGGCGCCGCTGGTGGCCGGCGTCGCCGACGTCGTGCGCGAGCGCGGCATCCCGGTATTCGGCCCCTCGGCGGCTGCGGCGCAGCTGGAGGGCTCGAAGGCCTTCGCCAAGGACGTGATGGCCGCCGCCGGCGTGCCGACCGCCGCCGCCACCAGCTGCACCACCGCCGAGGAGGTCGCGGCCGCGCTCGACGCCCACGGGGCGCCGTACGTCGTCAAGGACGACGGCCTGGCCGCCGGCAAGGGCGTCGTGGTGACCTCCGACCGTGACGAGGCCGTCGCCCACGCCGCCGGCTGCGAGCGGGTGCTGGTCGAGGAGTTCCTCGACGGCCCCGAGGTCTCGCTCTTCGCGATCTGCGGCTGGGACGACGAGCACGGCGCGGTCGTGCACCCGCTGCAGCCCGCCCAGGACTTCAAGCGGATCCGTGACGGCGACGAGGGCCCCAACACCGGCGGCATGGGCGCCTACACGCCGCTGCCGTGGGCGCCCGAGGGACTCGTCGACGAGGTGCTGGCCACGGTGCTGCGCCCCACCGTCGAGGAGATGGCGCGGCGCGGCGCCCCCTTCACCGGCCTGCTGTACGCCGGCCTGGCGCTCACCTCCCGAGGCGTGCGGGTCGTCGAGTTCAACGCCCGCTTCGGCGACCCCGAGACCCAGCCGCTGCTCGCGCTGCTCGACTCCCCGCTCTCGCCGCTGCTCCTCGGCTCCGCGACCGGCACCCTCGCCGACGTGCCCGCTCCGCAGTGGCGCGCCGGCTCGGCCGTGGGCGTGGTGCTCGCCAGCGCCGGCTACCCCGAGTCGTCGTCGAAGGGTGACGTCATCAGCGGCCTCGAGGCCGCTGAGGCGCTGCCCGACGTGCACGTCATCCACGCCGGCACCGCGCTGGTCGATGACCAGGTCGTCACTGCGGGCGGGCGCGTGCTCGCCGTCGTCGCGACCGGCGACTCGCTGGCCGAGGCCCGCACCGCGGCGTACGAAGGCGTCGGCGCGATCTCCTTCGACGGTGCCCAGCACCGCACCGACATCGCGTTGAGGGCCGCCTCGACCGACTGACCCGTCCCAGGCCAACGCCTGCGCCGAGCCCTTTGCAGAGGGGCACACGCGTGCCCCTCTGCAAAGGGCACGCAGGGCCACTGTCCACAGCCGGCGTCAGGCACGCTGCGCGTCGCCCGACGGTCGCCTAGCGTGACCAGATGCAGCTCCTCACCCAGCGCGCAGCGACCGAGCGCCTGCGCTCCCTGGGCATCGGCCCTCGCCAGGCACGGCAGGTCCTGGACGCCGGGTTGGCCGGAGAGCCCCTGCGCACCAGTGCAGCACTGCTCTTCGACTCCGAGCGCGTGGAGGATCTGATGCGCCGTCCGGTCCTGTCCTGGGCAGAGGTCGACGAGGTGTGTCCGTCGGGGCTCCTCGTGGCCCGTCGGAGCGCGGATCAGCTTCGAGACGCGTGGACGCTGCCGCTGTACGCCCGGCTCGAGATCAGCCGGGTGGCACAAGCCGATGGTCAGCTCCCGATGGTGGCCACGACGGGTGGTTTCGTGACGGACGGCGCCGGGATCGTCGACACCCACGGGGAGGGGACGGCGCGAGGGCGGCGCGACACCTGCCGCCTCGACCTGGTCGAGCCCACGTCGTGGTTCGAGTCCTTCCGCGGACGGCGGCTGCCGACCGGGCCGGGTCGACCCTGGAGGTTCCACGGGGCAGCCTTCGCGTAGGCCAGGGCCCCGCCGGTCGCGAGGGTGCGAGACACTGTGCCCGTGACCGTGCCGAACGTCCTCGCCACCCGCTACGCCGCCGCCGACCTGGCCCAGATCTGGTCGCCCGAGCACAAGATCGTGCTCGAGCGCGAGCTGTGGGTGGCGGTGCTCAAGGCGCAGCGCGACCTGGGCATCGCGGTGCCCGACGGGGTCGTCGAGGCGTACGAGCGGGTGGTCGCCCAGGGCGTCGACGCCGTCGACCTGGGCTCGATCGCCGCGCGCGAGCGGATCACCCGCCACGACGTGAAGGCGCGCATCGAGGAGTTCTCGGCCCTGGCCGGGCACGAGCAGATCCACAAGGGCATGACCAGCCGCGACCTCACCGAGAACGTCGAGCAGCTGCAGGTCAAGCAGTCGCTCGAGCTGCTGCGCGACCGGGCGGTGGCCACCCTGGCCCGTCTGGGGCGACTGGCCGCCGAGCACGAGACCACCGTGATGGCGGGCCGTTCCCACAACGTCGCCGCGCAGGCCACCACGCTGGGCAAGCGCTTCGCCAGCGTCGCCGACGAGATGCTGGTCAGCCTCGAGCGGGTCGAGGACCTGCTCGGCCGCTACCCGCTGCGCGGCATCAAGGGCCCGATGGGCACCGCGCAGGACATGCTCGACCTCCTCGACGGCGACGAGGACAAGCTCGCCGACCTCGAGCAGCGCGTCGCTGGCCACCTCGGCTTCCAGCGGGTGCTGACCAGCGTGGGCCAGGTCTACCCGCGCAGCCTCGACTTCGACGTGCTCTCCGCGCTCGTCCAGCTCACCGCCGGCCCCTCCAACCTGGCTACCACGATCCGGCTGATGGCGGGGAACGAGATCGTCACCGAGGGGTTCAAGGAGGGCCAGGTCGGCTCCTCGGCGATGCCGCACAAGATGAACACGCGTTCCTGCGAGCGCGTCAACGGCCTGGCCGTCGTCACCCGCGGCTACCTCTCGATGGTCGGCGAGCTCGCCGGCGACCAGTGGAACGAGGGCGACGTCTCCTGCTCCGTGGTCCGCCGGGTGGCGCTGCCCGACGCGTTCTTCGCCGTCGACGGGCTCTTCCAGACCTTCCTGACCGTGCTCGACGAGTTCGGTGCCTTCCCCGCGGTGATCCAGCGCGAGCTCGACCGCTACCTGCCCTTCCTGGCCACCACCAAGGTGCTGATGGCCGCGGTGCGCAACGGGGTGGGCCGCGAGAGCGCCCACGAGGCCATCAAGGAGGCGGCGGTGGGCACGGCGCTGGCGATGCGCCAGGGCCAGGCCGACAACGACGTCTTCGCCAAGCTCGGCGCCGACGAGCGGCTCGGGCTCACCGAGGCGCAGCTCGAGAGCCTGGTCGCCGAGCCGATCGCCTTCACCGGCGCCGCGGTCGCCCAGACCCAGGCCGTCGTACGCCGCGTGGCCGCGCTCGCCGAGCAGCACCCGGCCGCGGCGGCGTACGCACCCGGCGCGATCCTCTGACCGTCGTCCGCTCCTGACGCGGCCCTGAGGCCGGCCTCACCCCCGCGTCAGGAATGGGCGCCGCGGGGCGCGGGGTTGGGACGGGGTACGCACCACCTGCCTCGCAGAAGGAGCAACCCCATGAGCAAGATCCTCTTCGTCGTCACCGGCGCCCGCCACTGGACCCTCAAGGACGGCACCCAGCACCCCACCGGCTACTGGGCCGAGGAGCTCGTCGCGCCCTTCCAGGTCTTCACCGGCGCCGGCCACCAGGTCGTCGTCGCCACCCCGGGCGGCGTGCCGCCGGTCGTCGACGAGGGCAGCCTGGCCGCGGAGGCCAACGGCGGCCAGGAGAACGCCGACGCGCTGCGCCAGGCGATCGACGACATCGAGCAGCTGCGCTCCCCGGAGTCGCTCGAGCTGGTCGACCCGACCGCCTACGACGCGGTCTTCTACCCTGGCGGCCACGGCCCGATGGAGGACCTCTCCGGCGACGCCGACTCCGCGCGCCTGCTGGTGCAGACCCTCGAGTCGGGCAAGCCCCTGGGCATCGTGTGCCACGCCCCGGCCGCGCTGCTGGCCACCGAGGGCGAGGGCGGCTCGCCGTTCTCCGGCTACCGGCTCACCGGCTTCACCAACGCCGAGGAGACCCAGGCCGGGCTCGCCGACGGCGCGCCCTGGTTGCTGCAGGACCGCCTCGTCGCCCTGGGTGCCGACTTCCAGGAGGCCGAGCCCTGGAGCGAGAACGTCGTCGTGGATCGCTCGCTCTTCACCGGCCAGAACCCCGCTTCCTCGGGCCCGCTGGCGCGCCGGATGCTCGAGGCCATCGGCTCCTGAGCCGACCCGCACCTGGAGACCCGGACGAGGACGCGCCGGTCGCGAGGCTCACGCCTCGCGGCCGGCGCGTTCGTCGCGCAGGGCCACGACGGCTGCGACCAGCGCCAGCGCCACCAGCGCGGCCGAGGTCAGGAACGCGGTGCGCAGCCCGGCCTCCGGCCCCCACAGCCCCAGCGCCACCGTGTAGGCGGTGACCCCGAGCGCCGAGCCGACGGCCGAGCCGATGCGCTGACCGGTCTGCAGCGCCCCGCCCGCCGCACCGCCCATCCGCGGTGGCACCTGGTCGAGGGTCAGGGTGAAGTTGGGCGAGATCACCGCGCCGCCGCCGAGGCCGCCGACGAAGAGCAGCGGGGGCAGCAGCGCCCACAGCGCCCCGCCCTCGCGGCCCGGCACCAGCACCGCCATCGCCAGGACCGCCGCGACCACCGTCACCAGCGCACCGACGCTGAGCTGGCGGCCCACCGTGGTGACCACCCGCCCGGCCAGCGGCGCCGAGATCGCCGAGCCGACCGCGAAGCCGGTCAGCAGCAGCCCGGCCGTCAGCGGAGCGAGGCCCATCTCGGTCTGCAGGTGCACCGAGAGCACCAGCACCAGCCCGGTGAACCCGGTGAAGTAGAGGGTGCCGACCGCGATGCCGTTGGCGAAGCCGGGGGTACGGCGCAGCAGCGCGACGTCGAGCAGCGGCGCACCGCCGCGGCGTACGACGCGGTGCTCCCAGCGCACGAACACCGCGATGACCACCGGCACCAGCGGGAGCCCCAGCAGCCACAGGTAGTTGCCGCTCTCCGCCCGGACCACCGGGTAGAGCAGCAGCAGGACCGCCACGCCCAGCAGCACCGAGCCGAGCGGGTCCAGGCGCGGGCGGGCCTCGCCGGCCTCGCGCGGGTTGGTGTGCGGCACCAGCCGCAGCACCGCCACCAGCGCCGCCAGCCCGATCGGCACGTTGACCAGGAAGATCCAGCGCCAGCCGTCCTCCTCGCCGAAGAGCGAGATGATCAGCCCGCCCAGCACGGGGCCGAGGGCCGCGGAGACCGAGACCGTCAGTCCGAAGATCCCGAAGGCGCGTCCCCGCTCGCGGCCCGAGAAGAGCTCCTGGATCAGCCCCGAGTTCTGCGGGGTCAGCAGGCCCGCGGCCGCGCCCTGCAGCAGCCGCGCCAGGATCACCAGCTCGACGTTGGGCGCCAGCCCGACCGCCGCGCTGGTGAGCACGAAGAGGCCCAGCCCGACCAGGAGCAGCAGGCGGCGCCCGTAGGCGTCACCGAGCCGGCCTCCGGTCACCAGCACCAGCCCGAAGCTCAGCGCGTAGCCCGAGACCACCCACTGCACGGTGCCGGTGGAGGTGTCGAGGCCCTCCTGGATCGAGGGGATCGCCACGTTGACGATCGTGACGTCGAGCAGCGCCATGAACCCGACGACCAGCGAGACCGCGAAGATCCGCCAGCGCCGGGGGTCGGGCTCGTCGCCGCCGTCGCCACCCGACCAGGGCGCGAGGGCGTCCGCCGCGCGCGGGGACTCCTGGTGCTCGACCATGCCCTCCAGCCTGACCTACCACCCCAGACCCCGGGGGGTGGGCCGGCCCGGGATGATGGCCGGGGTCCCACCGGGTTCCCGGTCCAGGACATGCCCATCCAGGACCCGGAGGACCCACCGTGCTCGACGCCCCCGTGCGCCGCGTCATCGCCCCCGGCCTCGACGCCGCCGCGGCCGGCCTCGACCGGCTGGGGGTGCGCCCGCTCGCCGTGACCGGTCTCGGCTGGCTGGTCGGCCTCGCCGCCTGCGTCGCCGTGGCCACCTCGCACTGGTCGACCGCGCTGGTGCTGTGGTTGGCCAACCGGGCCCTCGACGGTCTCGACGGTCCGCTGGCGCGCCGCCGCGGCGCCACCGACCTGGGCGGCTTCCTCGACCTGCTCGCCGACTTCAGCGTGTACGGCGGCTTCGTGCTCGCGGTGGGCGTCGCGGTGCCGGAGGCGCGCCTGGCCTGCCTGGTGCTGCTGCTGACCTACTACGTCTCCGGGACCGCGTTCCTGACCCTGGCGCCGCTGCTGGAGAGGCGTGGAGCCCGCGGGGACGGCCGCTCGGTGCTCTTCGTGGGCGGACTGGCCGAGGGCACCGAGACGGTGCTGGCCTACGCCGTGCTGTGCCTGCTGCCGGCCCACGCCGAGACCGTGCTGTGGGTCTTCGCGGCCATGGTCGCCCTCACCGCGCTGCAGCGCATCGGGCTGGGTGTCCGGAGCCTGGGCATCCGGGCCCCGCGTCCGCTCCGAACCACCTCCGAGACGCTTCCCGAGGAGACCCCGTGACCCGCCCCGCCGGCCGCCCAGGCCGACCCCTGCTGCTGACGGCCGCCCTGGCGGTCACGGCCCTGGTGGCCTCCGCGTGCGGCGGCGAGCCCGACGAGGCCGCCGCGGTCGACGCCTCCGACTGGGACGCCGTGCTCGCCGAGGCACAGGGCCAGAGCGTCGACTGGTACATGTACGGCGGCGACCAGCGTCTCAACGACTTCGTCAACGGCGAGGTCGCCGACCGGCTCGCCGGGCTCGGGGTCAGCCTCGACCAGGTCAAGATCACCGACACCGCCGAGGCGGTCAACAAGGTGCTCGGCGAGCAGCAGGCCGGGCGCACCTCGGGCGGCTCGGTCGACGCGATCTGGGTCAACGGCGAGAACTTCGCCACCGGGGTGCAGGCCGACCTGTGGGCCTGCGGCTGGACCGCCGACCTGCCCAACGCGAAGCACGTCGACCTCGACGACCCGGCCGTGGCCACCGACTTCGGGGTGCCGGTCGAGGGCTGCGAGGCCGCCTGGCAGCAGGCCAGCTCGGCGCTGGTCTACGACAGCGCGGCGCTGGACGAGGCCGACGTGGAGTCGGTCGAGTCGCTGCTGGCCTGGACCGCGAGCGAGCCGGGGCGCTTCACCCACCCCGCCCCGCCCGACTTCACCGGCTCGATGGCGGTGCGCACCTTCCTCTACGACACCCTCGGCGCCGAGGCCGTCACGGCGGCGGCCGAGGCCGGCGGCCTCGACGACGACGTCTACGAGCAGGCCCGCGACGAGACCTTCGACCGGCTGCTCGACGCCGCCGACGGCTTCTGGCGCGGCGGCGAGACCTACCCGGTGAGCCAGGAGGAGGTCGAGAAGCTCTACGCCGACGGCGAGATCAGCGCCTTCCTCACCTACGGCCCCGGCGCGGTGAGCAGCCTCGTCGAGGACGGCGTCTTCCCCGGCAGCACCCGCGAGACGGTGCTCTCGGTCGGCAACATCTCCAACGTCAGCTTCGTCGGGGTGCCCGCCAACGCCGAGGACCGCGCCGGGGCGATGGTCCTGGCCGACGTGCTCCAGGACCCCGAGGTCCAGCTCGGGCTCTACGAGGCCACCGGCATCTTCCCGGTCATCGACCTCGACACCGTCGAGCCCGCCCTCGCCGAGCGCTTCGCCGCCGTCGACGCCGGGCCCTCGGTGCTGAGCCCCGAGGAGCTCACCGCCGACGCGCTGCCCGAGCTCGACAGCGCCACCCTGGCCCGGATCGAGGACGACTGGAGGGCACGGGTCCTGCGGGGCGAGGGATGAGCCCGCGCCTGCGCATCGCCCTGCTCCTGGCCCCGGCGCTGCTGGTCGTCGGGGTCTTCGTCGTCGGCGGGGTGCTCCAGGCGGTGCTGCAGAGCCTCGGCCACGCCCCCGTGGTGGGGGAGTCGCAGTGGTCGCTCGACGCCTACCGCCGCGTGCTCGCCGACCCGGCCGTGCACGCCTCGCTGCTGCTCACCGCCCGCGTCTCCCTGATCTCCACCGCGGCCGCCGCCGTGCTCGGCACCGCCCTGGCCCTGCTCGTACGCCGCCTGGGCGGGCGCCGCCGCCTCGCGGTGCTGTTCCACGGCACGCTGGCCGTGCCGCACCTGGTGGGGGCGCTGGCGATCGGCCTGCTGCTGGCCCCCTCCGGCCTGCTCTCGCGCGCGGCGTACCGGCTCGGCCTGGTGGACTCGGTGCAGGACGTGCCGGCGCTGACCCAGGACGCCTTCGGCTGGGGGATCATCGCGGAGTACACGTGGAAGGAGACCTTCTTCGTGGCCGTCGTGGCGCTGGCCGCGCTGGGCCGCCGGGTCGGCGACCTCGAGGACGTCGCCGCGACGCTGGGCGCCTCGCGCTGGCAGCGCCTGCGCGAGGTGACGCTGCCGGTGCTGGCCCCGCCGGTCGCGGCCGCGTCGGTGCTGGTGCTGGCCTTCGTGACCGCCTCCTACGAGGTGCCCCGGCTGCTGGGGCGGCCCTACCCGACGACGCTGTCGGTGGAGGCCTTCCAGCGCTACCGCGACATCGACCTGACCTCGCGGCCCGAGGCGATGGCCCTGGCCGTGCTGATCGCGCTGCTGACCACGCTGGCGGCGCTGGCCTACCTGCGGCTCGTCGGCGGCCTGGCGAGGCGGTCGCTGTGAAGCGCAGTCCCTGGCGCGGCGCGGCGGTCGCCGTCGTCGCGGTGGTCACCGTGCTGCCGATGGTGCCGGTCGTGCTGTGGGCCGTCGCCGGCGCCTGGCGCTACCCCGCCCTGCTGCCGCCCGAGCTGAGCGCCCGCGGGCTGCGCCTGCTGCTCGGCGACGGCGTCCTGGCGGCCCTGGGCACGTCCGTGCTGGTCTCCACCAGCGTGGCCCTGCTGGCCTGCCTGGTGGGCCTGCCGGCCGGGCGGGCGCTGGGCCTGCACCGCTTCCGCGGGCGCCGGTTGGTGCAGTTCCTGCTGCTGGCCCCGATCATCGTGCCGCCGCTGGCGGTCACCCTGGGCCTGCAGGTCTTCTTCATCCGCTACGGGCTCGCCGACACCGTCGCCGGGGTGGTGCTGGTCCAGCTGGTGCCGACCGTGCCCTACGCCGCCAGCCTGCTCGCCGCCGCCCACGCCGACCTCGACACCGACCACGAGCAGGCGGCCCGGGTGCTGGGCGCCGGCCCGGTGGCGACCCTGCGCCACGTGAGCCTGCCGCTGCTGCGCCCGGCGCTGGTGACCGCCTTCCTGCTGACCTTCCTCATCTCCTGGAGCGAGTACGTGCTGACCCTCCTCGTCGGCGGCGGCCGGGTCACGACCCTGCCGCTGCTGCTCTTCTCGGCCATCGAGTCCTCCGACCGCACCGCGGCCGCCGCGCTCGGCCTGCTGGTGGTGGCGCCGCCGGTGCTGCTGGTGCTCGCGGTGACCCGGGTCGCCGGGCGCGACGTCGCCTGGATGGGGGTCTCCCGTGCGTAGGCGCCGGCACGACCACCACCACGACCACGAGCGCGACGCCGCCGACCGGCCGGCCTCCGGGCCGGCCGCCCGGGTGGCGGTGCGCGACCTGGTGGTCCGTTTCGGGCCCACCACGGCCGTCGACGGGCTCGACCTCGACCTCGAGCCCGGCAGCTTCACCGCGCTGCTCGGCCCCTCGGGCTGCGGCAAGAGCACCACCCTCGCCGTCCTCGCGGGCCTGCAGCGACCCGACGCCGGCAGCGTGCGCATCGACGACGTCGACGTGCTCGCCAGCCCGCCCGAGCACCGACCCGTCGGTCTGGTGCTGCAGAAGCCGCTGCTCTTCCCGCACCTCGACGTGGCCCGCAACGTCGGCTTCGGCCTGCGGATGGCCGGCGCGTCCCGCGCCCACGAGCGGGCCGAGGCGCGCGACATGCTGCGCCGGGTGCGCCTCGACGACCTCGGCTCCCGCCGACCGCACGAGCTCTCCGGCGGGCAGGAGCAGCGGGTCTCGCTGGCCCGCGCGCTGCTGCGCCGCCCGCGGGTGCTGCTGCTCGACGAGCCGTTCAGCCAGCTCGACCCCGAGCTGCGCGGCGACATGCGCGGGCTGGTGCGGCGCCTGCACGACGAGCTCGGGGTGACCACCCTCTTCGTGACCCACGACCGCGACGAGGCCGTCGACGTCGCCGACCGGGTCGTCGTCCTCGACCGGGGGCGCGTCGTCGGCGCCGGCACGCCCGAGGAGGTCTACACCCGCCCCGACACCCTGGCCACCGCGCGCTACTTCGGCCCCGTCAACGAGCTGCCCGGCGAGGTGGCGGGCGGCCGCTTCACCAGCCGCGACGGCACGCTGGTGGTGCCCACCGGCGCCCCGACCGGCCCGGCGGTGCTCGTCGTCCGCCCCGAGACGCTCGCCCTGGCCGGCGACGCCGCGCCGGCGGCGTACGACGTGGGGGTCGCGGTCAAGGAGGTCCGCTTCGCCGGCACCCACCTGGTGGTCGAGACGGCGCTGGCCGACGGCACCCCCCTGCGTGCCCACCTGCCGGTCGGCTCGGCGGTGGCCCCCGGAGCCGCGGCCCGGCTGGTGCTGGCGCCGGAGCGCTGCCACGTGCTGGAGGGGGAGCGGTGAGCCGCGGCGTGCTGCTCAAGGCCGGCGTGCTGCTGGCGCTGGTGGTCGCCGCGGTGGTGCTGCAGCTGAGCGTGGGCCTGCCCAGCCAGGCCGAGCTGCGCTCGACCCTCGACGGGCTCGGCGGGTGGGCGGTGCCGGCGTTCGTGGCGGCCTACGCCGCCATCAGCCTGCTGCCGGCCGGTCCCACCGCGGTGATGACGGTGCTCGGCGGCCTGCTGCTGGGCTTCGGCGCCGGCCTGGTCGCCGTGCTCGGCGCCGCGGTGGTCGGCGCCGTCGCCGCGTTCCTGCTGAGCCGGGTGCTGGGCCGTGACGCCGTGCGCGGCCTGACCGGGCAGCGCTTCGCCAGCCTCGACGAGCGCGTGCGCGACAACGGCTTCGCGACCGTGCTGCTGGCGCGGCTGGTCCCGCTGGTGCCCTTCAGCACCGCCAACTACGCCTTCGGCCTGACCTCGGTGAGCACCCGCTCGTACGCCGCCGCCACGGTGCTGGGCATCGTGCCCGGCTCGGCCGTCTACGTGGCCGTCGGCGCCTTCGGCGCCGACCCCGGCTCGCCGCCGTTCCTGCTGGCGATCGCCGCGCTGGTGCTGCTCACGGTGCTGGGGGTGTGGCGCCAGCGGCGGACGCGCGGTGCTGCACCCACCGACGCCGACCCCGCGCCAGGACCCGGGTGACGGTCGCCGGCACCGGCCGGGCCAGCTCCTCGCGGGTGCGGGCGACGGCGGCCTTGGAGACGCCGTCGCTCCAGGCGGGGTAGGGGTGGATGGTGCCGGCGACGGTGCGCAGGCTGACGCCGGCCTGCGCCGCCAGGGTCAGCTCGGCCAGCACCTCCCCGGCCCGGGGGCCCACGACGCGGGCGCCCACCAGGCGGCCGCGGCCGTCGAGCACCACCGCGACCTCCCCGTCGGTGTCGCCCTCGGCGACGGCGCGGTCGACCTCGGTGGCGTCGACGCGGTGCACCGTGTGCGACGGGTCGTCGGTCTCGGTGCCGACGCCGAAGGAGGCCACCTCGGGCTGGGTGTAGGTGACCCGGGGGATGGTGTCGAGGCGCACCTTGCGGCGCAGCCCCAGCACCGCGTTGGAGGCGGCCAGGCTGCCGTGCATGCCGGCCACGTGGGTGAAGGCGGGGTGGCCGGTGAGGTCGCCGGCCGCCCAGATGCGGAGGTTGGTGGTGCGCAGCGCGCTGTCGACCACCACGTGGCCGCTCTCGCGGACCTCGACCCCGGCGGCCCGCAGACCCAGGTCGTGGGTGCCGGGCGTGCGACCGACCGCCACCAGCACCCGGTCGACGTGCAGCACGCTGCCGTCGGAGAGGTGCGCGGCCAGGTCGCCGGGCACGCCCTCGACGCGCTCGAGCGAGACGTCCTCGCGCAGGTCGACCCCGTCGGCGCGCAGCGCGGCGCGCACCAGGGCGGCCGCGTGCGCGTCCTCGGGCCCCAGCACGCGCGGGCCCGCCTCGACCACGCTCACCCGGCTGCCCAGCCGGGCGAAGGCCTGGCCCAGCTCGCAGCCGATCGGGCCGCCGCCCAGCACCAGCAGCCGCCCGGGCAGCTCCGCGAGGTCCCACACGTCGTCGGAGGTCAGCGGCGACGCCTCCGCCAGGCCGGGGACGCCCGGGACGCTGGGGGAGGAGCCGGTGGCCAGCAGCGCCTGCGCGAAGCGCACCGGCTCGCCGTCGACCACCGCGCTCTGCGGGCCGGTCAGCGTCAGGTCGCCGTGGGCCACCGCGACGCCGGCCCCGCGCAGCCGCTCGGGGGAGTCGACCGGCTCGATGCGCGCGATGGTGTCGTGCACGTGGCGCATCACCGCGGCGAAGTCGACCCGCACGTCGCCCACGTGCACGCCCAGGCGCGGCGCGCGCCGGGCGGCCGCGGCGGCGTGCGCGGCGGCCAGCAGCGCCTTGCTGGGCACGCAGCCGGTCCACAGGCAGTCGCCGCCGGTGCGGTGCCGCTCGACCAGGAGGGTGCGGGCACCGAACCCGGCCGCGGTGTGCGCGGCCACCAGGCCGGCCGTGCCGCCACCGACGACCACCAGGTCCCATGGTGCGCCGTCGGGCGTGGTCAGCGGGTCCGAGCGGCGTACGCCGGGCGCGGCGGTCGGCGGGGCGGTCGAGGCGGCGGGAGAGGTCATCGGGGGTCTCCGTCGGTCAGGTCGCGGACGAGGTCGTGGGCCCGGCGCAGCGACGCCGGGGGCGGGGCGTGGTGGTCACCGAGCCGGTCGAGGGCCGCGAGCACGCGGCGTCGCTCGGCGGCCGAGGTGGCGCAGCGCTCGCACACCGCCAGGTGCCGCTCGAGCCGGTCGCGCTCGGCGGGGGTGAGCGGGGTCGCGGGCCGCTGCTCGACGTAGCGGTCGAGCACCCGGCCCGACCACCAGCACTCGAGCATCGAGCGGGGGCCCTGCATCCTCCCGGTCACCGGGTGCCTCCTGGGGGTCGGCGGTGGGCCAGCGCGGCCCGCAGGCGGGAGCGGCCGCGGCTGACGCGCGAGACGACGGTGCCCGTCGGCACGTCGAGCACGGCCGCGGCCTCGTCGTAGGTCAGGTGGTCGACGTCGACCAGCAGCACCGCCCGGCGGAACTGCTCGCCCAGCGAGCCCATCGCGGCGACCACGTCGGCGTCGAAGGCGTTGTCGTCGACGAGCTGCTCGGGGGACGAGGCGTGCGCGACGCCGAAGGCCGGCCGGTGCCGGGCCAGCACGTCGTCGTCGACCAGGTCGGGACGGCTGCGGCGCAGGCTGTTGAGGTGGGTGCGCCGCAGGATCGTCAGCAGCCAGGCCCGGGGGTGGCGCCCGTCGAAGCGGTCCACCGCGCCCCAGGCCCGCACCAGCGTGTCCTGCACGACGTCGTCGGCGTCGCTCCACGACCCGGTGAGGGTGTGCGCCACCCGCAGCAGCACCTCGACCTCCGGCTCGACCCAGCGGGCGAAGGCCTCGGCGCGCGCCGTCCCCCCGTGCAGGGTGGGCGCG
This sequence comes from Nocardioides salarius, assembly GCF_016907435.1. Lineage (NCBI taxonomy): Bacteria > Bacillati > Actinomycetota > Actinomycetes > Propionibacteriales > Nocardioidaceae > Nocardioides > Nocardioides salarius. The sequence goes on from NZ_JAFBBZ010000001.1 coordinate 2,597,114, forward strand.
GCGGTGGGGGTCACGTCCCCGGAACCCGCTGGGCCCTCGGGTTCCTTCCCGTCTCGCCCGGCCACCACCACCCCATCCTGACGCACCACCCCGTCCCACCATCCTGTCGCGGCGCGCACACCCGGTTTGGCGCCCGGGCGCGGCACCGGGAGGATCCGGGGCATGAGTGCCCCCGTCACCGTCTCGATCACCCGGCACCTCGACCCCGGCCGCGAGGCCGAGATGGCCAGCTGGCTGCAGGCGGGCACGGCGCTGGCCCAGCGCTTCCCCGGCTTCCTGGGCGCCGGCTGGGTGCGCCCCGAGGCCGACTCCGAGACCTGGCACATGCTCTACCGCTTCGCCGACGCCGAGGCGCTCGCGCGCTGGGAGGGCTCGCACGAGCGGGAGTGGTGGCGCGACGCGGCCGTCGGCCTGGGGGTGCGCGAGTCCCGCGTCGAGCGGCGTACGGGCATCGAGGGGTGGTTCGACGAGCCCACCAGCCGCGACGTGCGCGACCTGCGGCTCAACCCGTCGCCCCCGCCGCGCTGGAAGCAGGCGATGACCATCTTCCTGGTCTTCTACCCGCTCAGCCTCCTGGTCAACTGGGGCACCGGGTCGTACGTCGCCGACGTCGCCCTGCCGCTGCGGATCCTGCTGACGGTGCTGGTGATGACCCCGGTGATGACCTACGCGGCCCTGCCCTGGATCACGCGCAAGATGCAGTGGTTCCTGCAGGGCCAGCCGCCCCCGTGGCGGCGCTCCGCGCGCGGCGACTGAACGAGGGGTCAGTATCTCGGCGTGGCCTCTTGTGGGCTGGGTCACACGCATCTAGGGTGACGCGCACACGACAGGCCCGCCCCGGATCAGCCGGAGGTGCGGGCGGACTTCTCGGAGGAACACGTGCGTCTCAGTTCACTGTCCCGTGCCGCTGTGCCGGCACTGGCCGTCACCACGGCCGCAGCACTCGTCGCCGGCGGCGTCGGCTTCACCGCCAACGCCGACGACGCCACCACCACGGTCCAGACCGCCGAGCGGGGGAAGCCGAAGGACAAGGGCTTCGACCTCTCAAAGCAGCTGACCAAGCGGGTCAAGGCGGAGGGCATCGGGGAGCACCTCGACAAGCTCCAGGAGATCTCCGACAAGTTCGACGGCAACCGCGCGTCGGGCACCCCGGGCTACAACGCCAGCGTGCGCTACCTCGTGCGTACGCTGGAGCGCGCGGGCTACTCGCCCGAGGTCCAGGCCTTCGAGTTCCCCTACTTCGTCGAGAACGCCCCGGCCACGCTGGCCCAGACCGCGCCCGACGCCACGACGTACACCACGCCCGACGACTTCTCCACCATGACCTACTCGGGCTCCGGCGAGGCCAGCGGCGCGCTCCAGGCGGTCGACACCACCGCGACCGCCGGTGCGGGCACCAGCGGCTGCGAGGCCGAGGACTTCACCGACTTCGTCGCCGGCTCGATCGCGCTCATCCAGCGCGGCGGCTGCGCCTTCGGCCTCAAGGCCCTCAACGCGCAGGACGCCGGCGCGACGGGCGTGATCATCTTCAACTCCGGCACCGAGGGCAACACCGCCTCCTTCGCCGGCACCCTGGGCCAGCCCGGCTACGAGATCCCCGTCGTGGGCACCTCCTTCGCCGTGGGCCAGGACCTCTACGACCCGGCCGGCACCGAGGTCACCCTCACCGCCGACACCACCTCCGAGCTCCGCGAGACCTTCAACGTCCTGGCCGAGACCCGCGGTGGCGACAAGGACAACGTCGTGATGGTCGGCTCGCACCTCGACTCGGTGCCCGAGGGCCCGGGCATCAACGACAACGGCTCCGGCTCGGCGAGCATCCTCGAGACGGCGCTCAAGCTCTCGAAGTTCGACAAGAAGGGCAAGAAGAAGGGCCACGGCAAGAAGGCCAAGGGCAAGGGCAAGGGCCGCCTGACCAACCAGGTGCGCTTCGCCTGGTGGGGCGCCGAGGAGCTGGGCCTGCTCGGCTCCGAGCACTACGTCGCCGAGCTGAGCCAGGAGGAGATCGACGAGATCGCCCTCTACCTCAACTTCGACATGGTCGGCTCGCCCAACTACGTGCGCTTCGTCTACGACGGCGACAACTCCGAGGGTGGCGGCGCGGTCGGCCCGGCCGGCTCCGACGACATCGAGGCGATGTTCAACGACTACTTCGCCAGCGTCGACCTGCCCTCCGAGGCGACCCCGTTCAGCGGGCGCTCCGACTACGGCCCGTTCATCGTCGAGGGCGTCGACATCCCGTCCGGTGGTCTGTTCACCGGCGCCGAGGGCGTCAAGACCGAGGAGCAGGCGGCCGTCTACGGCGGAGAGGCCGGCGTCGCCTACGACCCGTGCTACCACGCCGAGTGCGACGACCGCGACAACGTGAGCATGGACGCGATCGACGAGATGTCCGACGCGATCGCCCACTCCGTGGCGACGTACGCCGTCAGCACCGAGGGTCTCGGCGAGGGCTCGCCCTCGCCCGAGCCGCGTCCCAGCGGCTCGGAGCGCAAGGCGGCCCAGGAGGCGGCCCGCAACGCCGAGCTGCACCCGGCGCACGACCACCGCGACGAGCTGCGTCGCTGACACCCAGCAGCACCCGGCACCACCCGGCAGCACCCGCGGGGCCGGTCCGGAGGAGCAACTCCTCCGGGCCGGCCCCGTCGCCGTGCGCGAGGCGGCCCTAGGCTGGGCAGGTGAGCGCCGACCTCAACATCCCGCCCGCCCCCGCCCTCGACGGCATGCGCCACCTGCACTCGGGCAAGGTGCGCGACCTCTACGAGGTCGAGGAGGGCGAGCACGCCGGCCAGCTGCTGGTGGTGGCCAGCGACCGGCTCTCGATCTTCGACTTCGTGCTCGACACGACCATCCCCGACAAGGGCGAGATCCTGACCCGGATGTCGCTGTGGTGGTTCGAGCAGCTCGCCGACCTGGTGCCCCACCACGTGCTGTCCACCGACGTGCCCGCCGAGGTGCGCGGGCGGGCGGTCGTCTGCGAGCGCCTCGTCATGTTCCCCGTCGAGTGCGTGGCGCGCGGCTACCTCACCGGCTCCGGGCTGCTCGACTACCGCGCCGGCGGCGAGGTCTGCGGCGTGCCGCTGCCCGCTGGGCTCGTCGACGGCAGCCGGCTGCCCGCGCCGATCTTCACCCCCGCCACCAAGGCCGAGCTCGGCGAGCACGACGAGAACGTCTCCTACGCCGCCGTCGCCGAGCGGATCGGCGAGGCCGACGCGGCCCACCTGCGCGAGCTGACCCTGGCGGTCTACGCCCGCGCCGAGGGGCTCGCCCGCGAGCGCGGCATCCTGCTGGCCGACACCAAGCTCGAGTTCGGCCGCTCCGCGGGTGCCGCGCGCCACCCCGCCGGAGCGGTCGTGCTCGGCGACGAGGTGCTGACCCCTGACTCCTCGCGCTTCTGGCCCGCCGCCGAGTGGGAGCCCGGGCGCACCCAGGCGTCGTACGACAAGCAGATCGTGCGCAACTGGGCCCTCTCGCCCCAGGCCGGCTGGGACCGCTCCTCCGGCGAGGCTCCGCCGCCGCTGCCGGCCGAGGTCGTCGAGCGCACCCGCGCCCGCTACGTCGAGGCCTACGAGCTGCTCACCGGGCAGTCGTGGTGAGCGGATCGCAGCAGGCCGGCGAGCGCACCGTCGGCGGCACCGTCGCCTTCGGCTGCTCGCCGGAGGTGGCCTTCGACTACCTGGTCGACCCGGCCCACCGGGCGCAGTGGCAGTCGAGCCTGGCCCGGGTCGAGGACGTCGTCGGCGAGGTCGGGCCCGGCCAGCGCTGGGTCGACGTGACCCGCCCGGGCCTGCGCCCGGCGATGCAGACCACGACCTACGAGCGTCCGCTGCGCTGGGCCGAGGTCGGCACCTGGCGTGCCGTGCGCGCCACCCTCGAGCTGGCCTTCACCCCGACCGCGACCGGCTGCGACGTCGCCTACGGCTTCCGCATCAGTGGTCCCGGCCCGCTGCGCCCGCTGGGGCTGCTGCTCAGCCTGGGCTCGGTCCTGCCCGTGCGCGCCGACCTGCGGCGGGCGGCGCGGATCTGCGAGGGGCTCGCGCCGCGCTGAGGGGGCCCTCGGTAGGTTGGGCGCATCCACCAACGTGACGGAGGCCACCACGTGACCAGCTACAACCTTGCGACCCTGCTCGAGGGATCGGCCGAGAAGCACGCCGACCGCGACGCGATCATCTTCGGCGAGACCCGCCTCACCTATGCGCAGGTGAACGGTGCCGCCAACCAGGTCGCGAACCTGCTCGCCTCCCGGGGCGTCCAGCCCGGCGACAAGGTCGCCCTGAGCTGCCCCAACCTGCCGTACTTCTCGATCGTCTACTACGGCATCCTCAAGGCCGGCGCGACCGTCGTGCCCCTCAACGTGCTGCTGAAGGGACGCGAGGTGGCCTACCACCTCGCCGACTCCGACGCGAAGGCGTTCTTCTGCTTCCAGGGCACCCCCGAGCTGCCCATCGGCGCCGAGGGCCACGCCGGCTTCAGCGAGACCGACTCGTGCGAGCACTTCTTCATGATCACCGCAGACCCGGCCGCCGAGTCGCCCGTCGAGGGCACCGAGACGATGGGCCGCGCGATGGCCCAGCAGGCCCCGACGTTCGAGACGGTGGCCACCGACGAGGACGACACCGCGGTCATCCTCTACACCTCGGGCACCACCGGCCAGCCCAAGGGCGCCGAGCTGCGCCACCGCAACATGCGCGACAACGCGCTGGCCGGCACGGAGCTCTTCGGCGCCGACGCCGAGAAGCCCGACACCTACCTGTGCGTGCTGCCGCTGTTCCACTCCTTCGGCCAGACCGTCATCCAGAACGGCGGCTTCGCCTTCGGCGGCACCGTGGTGATGCTGCCGCGCTTCGAGGCCGAGCCCGCGCTGCAGCTGATGCTCAAGGAGAAGGTCACCTTCTTCGCCGGCGTGCCGACGATGTACTGGGGCCTGCTGGGTGCGCTGACCCCCGAGCACGACGTCTCCTCGCTCGCCGACAACCTGCGGGTCGCGGCGGCCGGCGGCTCGGCGCTGCCCGTCGAGGTGCACAAGGACTTCCAGAAGAAGTTCGGCGTCACCATCCTCGAGGGCTACGGCCTCTCCGAGACCAGCCCGGTCGCCTCGTTCTCGCCGTACGGCGAGGAGCCGCGCGTCGGCTCGATCGGCAAGCCGATCCCGGGCGTGGAGATGAAGCTGATCAGCCCCGAGCCGGGGGACTGGAGCGACGTCGAGGAGAGCGGTCCCGACGCGGTCGGCGAGATCGCGATCAAGGGCCACAACATCATGAAGGGCTACTACGGTCGCCCCGACGCCACCGAGGAGTCGATCCGCGACGGCTGGTTCCGCTCCGGCGACCTGGGCCGCAAGGACGAGGACGGCTGGTACTACATCGTCGACCGTTCCAAGGACATGATCATCCGCGGCGGCTACAACGTGTACCCCCGCGAGATCGAGGAGGTGCTGATGAGCCACCCCGACGTCTCGCTGGCCGCGGTCATCGGCGTGCCGCACGACTCGCACGGCGAGGAGATCAAGGCCGTCCTGATCATGAACGAGGGCTCCACCACCACCGAGGACGAGATCGTCGCGTGGTCGAAGGAGCAGATGGCCGGCTACAAGTACCCCCGCATCGTGCAGTTCAGCAAGGACCTGCCGATGACCGCGACCGGCAAGATCCTCAAGCGCGAGCTGTCGTGACCGGAGCCCGGATCCTCGGGCTGGCCGTCGCGGCCGTGATGGTCGTCGGAGGGGCCGTGGTGACCTACCTCGGCCTCTCCTACGACGGCGGTGTCGGCGGGGAGAGCGCCGGCGGGGACCGCACGCTGGGCACCCTGGGCCCGATCCTCGCCGGCCTCGGCGTCGCCCTGGGCATCGTGGTGCTCCAGCGCCGCCGCTGACCCGGCCCGAACTTCGCGCCCACCCGGCCCGGATCCCTCCACGGGAGATCCGGACCGGGTCAGCGGGTCAGGCGAAGGGGTTGGGGAGTGCACCGGGGAGGTCGGCCAGCTGCTCGCGGGCGCGGGCCAGGTGCTTGTGCTCGACCAGCACCTCGTAGCGGGTGGCCACCACCTGGGTGACCGAGGAGAAGTCGCGGCGCCCGCGCGAGGCGGCGTACCCGACGAGGGCGAAGATCAGCCCGAACAGCGCGCCGATCACCACCACCGGCAGGAACGTGGCCAGGAAGCCCTCGTCGGTGAAGATCGTGAAGACGAGGCCGATGAAGGTGCCGAACCAGGCTCCCGACGCGAGCCCGCCCACCGCGACGCGACCCGTGGTCAGACGCCCGGTGATCCGCTCGACCCGCTTGAGGTCGGTGCCGACGATCATCAGGTGCTCGACCGGGAACTTGTTGTCGGAGAGGTGGTCGACGGTGCGCTGGGCATCGGCGTAGTCGTCGTAGACGGCCAGGGACTGGGGGAACTCCAGCGGGAGGGCGGCGCGGGCGCGGGAGCCGGGGGTCATGCTCATGAGCCCATTGTGCAGCCACCGCGCGGGTGGGCGGCTGCACGCGGCGCCTAGGATGGGGACGTCCCGAGCAACAGTTCTCGCCCCTCCCGCCTCCAGGAGCGCCCCGTGCCCCGTGTCGTCGTCGACGTGATGCCCAAGCCCGAGATCCTCGACCCCCAGGGCAAGGCGGTGCTCGGTGCTCTGCCGCGGCTGGGCTTCACCGGGGTCGCCGACGTGCGCCAGGGCAAGCGCTTCGAGCTCGAGGTCGAGGGCGAGGTGACCGACGACGTGCTCGCCGAGGTGTCCCGCGTGGCCGAGACCCTGCTGTCCAACCCGGTGATCGAGAACTTCACCGTGCGCGTCGAGGAGTCCGTCGAGGTGCGCGCGTGAAGATCGGCGTCGTCACCTTCCCCGGCTCGCTCGACGACGTCGACGCGCAGCGCGCCGTGCGCCTCGGCGGCAACGAGGCCGTCGCGCTGTGGCACGGCGAGCACGACCTCAGGGGCGTCGACGCCGTCGTCCTGCCGGGCGGGTTCTCGTACGGCGACTACCTGCGCTGCGGCGCCATCTCGCGGTTCTCGCCGGTGATGGCCGAGGTCGTCGAGGCGGCCCAGCGCGGGATGCCCGTGCTCGGCATCTGCAACGGCTTCCAGATCCTCTGCGAGTCGCACCTGCTGCCGGGCGCGCTGATCCGCAACGACCACCGCAAGTTCGTGTGCCGCGACCAGCGCCTGCGCGTCGAGCGCACCGACACCCCGTGGACCTCCGCCTACTCGGCCGGCCAGGAGATCACGGTCGTGCTCAAGAACGGCGAGGGCGGCTACGTCGCCGACGAGGCCACCCTCGACCGGCTCGAGGGCGAGGGCCAGGTCGTGGCGCGCTACGTCGAGCACAACCCCAACGGCTCGCTGCGCGACATCGCCGGCGTGAGCAACGAGCGCGGCAACGTGGTCGGCCTGATGCCGCACCCCGAGCACTCCGTGGAGTCGCTGACCGGCTCCGGCACCGACGGGCTGGGCTTCTTCACCAGCCTCGTCGAGGCCGTCCTCGCGTGACCCCGCGGCTGCTCTTCCGCCGGCTGGCGGCCGCCGAGGCGGTGACCTGGTCGCTGCTGCTGGTCGGGATGTTCCTCAAGTACGTCACCGAGACCACCGACCGCGCGGTGAGCGTCTTCGGGATGCTGCACGGCGTCGTCTTCGTCGCGTTCGGCGTCACCACGCTCGTGGTGGCCATCGACCAGCGCTGGGGCGCCGGTCGCACCCTGCTCGGCCTGGCCAGCGCGGTCCCGCCGCTGGCCACCCTCCCCTTCGAGCGGTACGCCGACCGGCGCGGCCTGCTCGGCGACACCTGGCGGCTGCGGGCCCAGGGCTCCACGGGGTCACCGGGCCCCGAGGGGTCACCGGCGCCGACCACCCTCGAGCGCCCGGTCGCGTGGCTGGTGCGCCACCCGGCGCGGGGTCTGCTGACCGGCCTCGCGGCGGTCGTGGCCCTCACGGGCGCCGCGCTGGTGGCCGGCCCGCCGGTCGGCTGACCCGCGGGCCGGGCCGGCTCAGCTGCGCCTGCCGGCCTGCAGCTTGCGCCAGGTGGCGGCGTTGACGACGCCCGAGGCGCTCATCCCCACCCGCTTCTGCCAGTCCTTGACCGCCTTCTCGACGGCCGCGCCGTAGACACCGGTCACGACGACCTTGGCCTTCGGGGAGGCGGCGTTGAGGCTGCGCTGCAGGCGGCGCACGGCGTCGCCGCTGGAGCCGTACTTGGTGGTCGTCTTGGAGCCGGCGGCCAGCAGCGACATCCAGTGGGTGCGCGCCCACAGGTCCTTCTCGGCAAAGCCGTGGTCGCGCTGCCAGGCCTTGGTCGCGTTGACGACGCGACCGCCGTACGTGCCGGTGATCTCGGTGTCGAAGTAGCCGCGCTGCTTGAGCAGGCACTGCAGCGCGGCGACCTTCTCCGGGTCGGGGCGCACGGTGCCGTTCTTGGTCTCGCGCGGCGGGCGCAGCATCTCGTAGGAGGGCCAGTTGACGCGGGTGCCGCCGCACATCTCGCCCTGCGGGCGGGCGGTGCTGCCCTTGCCGAGGTCGAGGAAGTTGGAGTCGATGTTGATCCGCACCCCGCCCCAGGTCTCGTCGTGGCCGCCGCGGTACTGCTTGACCCGGCCGCCGGGGCGCCAGCCGTCCTCGCGGATGTAGCTGCTGGAGGTGTTGGCCACGCCGTCCCAGCGCGCGAGCCAGATGGCGTCGGGCAGGGCGAAGCGGTCGGGGCGGTTGACGCGGGCGTCGTCGAGCGCCTTGATGCCCGACGAGACGCTGGAGTAGACCCCGGAGACGTAGTCGAGGGCGTGCAGCTTCTGGGTCCATCCCGAGAGGAAGGACAGCGCCGACTCGCGGCAGGCGGTGTTGTTGTGGTCGAAGCCCTCGAGGTCGTACCAGAGCGTGCTGCCCTCGGCGATCTTGAGCGCCTTCGCGGCGGCCACGGCCGAGACGGCCTCACGCCGGCCCATCTTGAGCGCCCGGACGTAGGTGCCCTTGCGACCCGGGCGCGGGTCGATGGTGACGTCGTCGTCGTAGCGGGGGAACCGCGGCTGGCAGGAGGCCTGCGGGCCGAGCGTGATCGGCAGCAGGCGCCACCCCCGGGTGGCCTGCTTGACCACCCAGCTGGGGGTCAGGTTGGGCTGGTCGCGGCAGGCGCGGGACGTGCCGGAGATGTAGATGCCGACCGCCGAGAACGGCGAGGTGCGCCACCAGGTGTTCATCGCCTTCTGCGTCGGCGCCAGGCACTGGTCGAAGCCGTAGCCGGTGAAGTCGCCGGGCGTGACGACCTGGCCCTCCTCGACGGTGGGGGCCCGGCGCTCGCTGGTCGAGCCGGTGCCGCCCTGGTCGGCGGCGGAGGCGAGCGGGGCCTGGACGGCGACGCCGGTGACGGCGAGCGCGCCGCTGAGGGCGCCGGCGAGGGCGAGGCGGACCCGGGGGGAGGTCGGTCGGGACATCGGAGGGCTCCTACGAGGCGGGGAAGAACGGCGCCCGAGCAGCCGGGCTGAGTCACCATAACCACTCCAGTCACACGAGTAACAGCGAACGCGTTGAACTACAGTCGTGTAGTTTTCCCAGGTCAGAGGGGGTGTGCGCACTCCGCGGCGGTCGGGCGCAGGCCTCGACGGCGGCGCCGGTAGATTGGCCCCCGTGCCTGAGGTCCCCCCGCAGCCCCGCGTCTCCGCTCTCGACACCGTCGCCGCCGCGGCCGACGACCCGGGCCGTGAGCAGCCCTGGTCCGACCTCGGCCTGAAGGCCGACGAGTACGCCCGGATCCGCGAGATCCTCGGGCGCCGCCCCACCTCCAGCGAGCTGGCGATGTACTCGGTGATGTGGAGCGAGCACTGCTCCTACAAGTCCTCCAAGGTGCACCTCAAGCAGTTCGGGGAGATCCCGCAGGAGACCCCCGCCGGCGCGATGCTCGCCGGCATCGGCGAGAACGCCGGCGTCATCGACGTCGGCCAGGGCTACGCGGTGACCTTCAAGGTCGAGTCGCACAACCACCCGTCGTACGTCGAGCCGCACCAGGGCGCCGCGACCGGCATCGGCGGCATCGTGCGCGACATCCTCGCCATGGGCGCGCGCCCGGTCGCGGTGATGGACCCGCTGCGCTTCGGCCCGCTCGACGCCCCCGACACCCACCGCGTGCTGCCCGGCATCGTCGAGGGCGTGGGCCACTACGGCAACTGCCTGGGCCTGCCCAACATCGGCGGCGAGGCCGTCTTCGACGAGAGCTACCTGGGCAACCCGCTGGTCAACGCGCTGTGCGTCGGCGTGCTGCGCCACGAGGACCTGCACCTGGCCAAGGCCTCGGGCGTGGGCAACCAGGTCATCCTCTACGGCGCCCGCACCGGCGGCGACGGCATCGGCGGCGTCTCCGTGCTCGCCAGCGAGACCTTCGACGCAGACGGCCCCGCCAAGCGGCCCAGCGTGCAGGTCGGCGACCCCTTCATGGAGAAGCTGCTCATCGAGTGCACGCTGGAGATCTTCGCCGCCGGCCTGGTCGCCGGCATCCAGGACCTCGGCGGCGCCGGGCTCTCCTGCGCGACCTCCGAGCTGGCCAGTGCCGGAGACGGCGGCATGCACGTCGAGCTCGACCGGGTGCCGCTGCGCGACTCCACGCTGGCGCCCGAGGAGATCCTGATGAGCGAGAGCCAGGAGCGGATGATGGCCGTCGTCGAGCCCGGCGACGTCGACGCGTTCATGGCGATCTGCGCCAAGTGGGACGTCGAGGCCGTCGTCGTCGGCGAGGTCACCGACACCGGCCGCCTCGAGATCGACTGGCACGGCGAGCGCGTGGTCGACGTGCCGCCGCGCTCGGTGGCCCACGACGGGCCGACGTACGAGCGTCCCTTCGCCCGTCCCGCCTGGCAGGAGGCCCTGCAGGCCGACGGTGCCGAGGCGCTGGCGCGACCGAGCAGCGGCGAGGAGCTGCGCGAGACGCTGCTGCGCCTGGTGGCCAGCCCCAACCTCTGCGACAAGTCGTGGATCACCGACCAGTACGACCGCTACGTGCGCGGCAACACCGTGCTCTCGCAGCCCTCCGACTCCGGCATGGTGCGCATCGACGAGGAGACCAACCTCGGCGTCGCCGTGGCCACCGACTGCAACGGGCGCTTCGCCAAGCTCGACCCCTACACCGGCGCCCGGCTCGCCCTGGCCGAGTCCTACCGCAACGTCGCCACCGGCGGTGCCGTCCCGCTGGCGATCTCCGACTGCCTCAACTTCGGCTCCCCCGAGGACCCCGACGTGATGTGGCAGTTCGCCGAGGCCTGCCGCGGGCTCAAGGAGGGCTGCCTCGAGCTGGGCATCCCGGTCACCGGCGGCAACGTCAGCCTCTACAACCAGACCGGCGAGACCGCGATCCTTCCCACGCCCGTCGTGGCGGTGCTGGGCGTCGTCGACGACGTCACCCGGCGTACGCCGACCGGCTGGCGTGCCGTCGAGGGCGACGACCCCGGCGAGAGCGTCTTCCTGCTCGGTGAGACCCACGAGGAGCTGTCGGGCTCGGAGTGGGCCCACGTCGTGCACGGCCACCTCGGCGGCCTGCCGCCGCGGGTCGACCTGGCGGCGGAGAAGTCGCTCGCCGGGCTGCTGCACGAGGGCGTGGGGCTGCTCACCAGCGCCCACGACGTCTCCGACGGCGGCCTGGCCCAGACCCTCGCGGAGTCGGCGATCTCGAACATGTGCGGCGTGCGCGTCGACCTGGCCGCCGTCGCCGGCGGCGACCCGTTCCTCGCGCTCTTCGCCGAGTCGGCGGGCCGGGCCGTGGTGACCGTGGCCGACGCCGACGCTCCGGCGCTGCTCGAGCTGGCCGCCCGCCACGGCGTGCCGGTCACCGAGCTCGGCCGCACCGGTGGCGACCAGCTCGTGGTCGAGGGCGCCTTCGAGGTCAACCTGCTGCAGCTGCGCTCCGCCTGGACCGCCACCCTGCCGGCGGCACTCGCCGGCGACCCGGCCGCGGTGGCCGCCACCCTCTGACCCGGCCCGGATCTTCCACCGACCCGGCCCGAACCTCGCCTCGAGCCGGCCCGAACTTCGCTCCGAGTCGGCCTGAACTTCGGCCCGGGCGACGGCAGGTGCGGCCGCGGGGACGCGCCGCGTCATGATGGGCGGGTGCCCGACGACCTGCCCGTGACCCGCACCCTGGTGATCCCGGGGGCCGAGCTCAGCGAGCGCTTCTCCCGCTCCTCGGGCCCGGGCGGGCAGGGCGTGAACACGACCGACTCGCGCGTCGAGCTGTCGTACGACGTCGCCGCCTCGTCGCTGCCTCCGGCCGTCCGCTCGCGGGTGCTCGACTCCCTGGCCGGTCGGCTCGTCGACGGCGTGCTGACGGTGAGCGCCTCGGAGTTCCGCACCCAGCTGGCCAACCGTCGCGCTGCCCGCGAGCGGCTCGCCGCGCTGGTGCGCTCGGCCGCGGGCCCGCCGCCCCCGAAGCGGCGGCCCACCAAGCCGACCCGTGGCTCCCAGCGCCGCCGGCTCGAGGCGAAGAAGCAGCGAAGCCAGACCAAGCGGCTGCGGCGCGGCCCCGACGAGTGAGCCACGAGCGGTCACCTTCGCACCACCGACCAGTCGCCGCTGCCCCACCAGTGTGCAGCCATTGACCTCTCGACGGTGCGGATCTGACTGGTGGGTGGTGCACAAGTGACTGGTCGGCATCGGGATGGGCCGCGGCTCCGAACCAGGGGTGTGCGCCGTCGTACCCTGCTTGCCCTGCCCGCCCTCGCCGGCCTCACCGCCGTCGCGAGCGCCTGCGCCACCGGCCCCCAGGAGGTCCCACCCGTGCCCGCACCTGCTGACAGCTCCACGACCGAGCGGCTCACCTACGGCGACGACCCCAGCCAGTACGCCGTGCTCACCCGGCCCGCGGGCACGCCGCGCGGGGTCGTGGTGGTCGTGCACGGCGGGTTCTGGAAGGCGGAGTACGGCATCGAGTACGCCGAGCCGCTCGTGCCCAGCCTGGTCGCGGCCGGGTGGGCGACGCTGGCGCTGGAGTACCGCCGCGTGGGCGCGGCCGGAGCGGACGGCGCCGGGGGCGGGGTGCCCGAGACCCTCGACGACGTCGCGGCCGGCATCGACCTGCTCGCAGGCACCGACCTCGACCTGACCACGCTGGTGGCGCTCGGACACTCCGCGGGCGGGCACCTCGCGACCTGGGCCGCCTCGCGCACCCGCCACCAGCGCTGGGCGGGCGGGGTCGAGCCGACCCACGTCGTGTCCCAGGCCGGGGTGCTCGACCTGGCCGGCGCGCACGCCGCCGGCCTCGGCGGGGGAGCGGTGGCGGCGTTCCTGGGCCACGCGCCCGACCCTGACGACCCGGCCGACACCGCGGTCGACCCGCTGAGCCAGGTGCCGCTCGACCAGCCGGTCTGGTGCGTGCACGGCGCCGACGACACGATCGTGCCGCCCACCCAGTCGCAGCGCTACGTCGACGCCGCCGTGGCCGCTGGTGCGCAGGCCGAGCTGGTGGAGGTCGAGGGCGACCACTTCACCGTCGTCGACCCGACGTCGCCGGCCTGGGCCCGCACGCTGGAGATCCTCGACGGCCTCTGATCGCCCCGGGCCACGCGGGACGTCATACGTCTGGCACAGGGGGACGTCCGGCCCGTATGACGTCCGGACGGGGCGGGCCCGGCTGGCAGTGCGGGCACCACCACGTACGCCGGTTGGCCGGGTCGTTCGCGATCTCGTCGACCATCCGCACCGTGGTGCCGCAGCGCAGGCACGGGCGGCGCTGGCGGCCCGCGACCCAGTGCGACTCGCCGCGGCGACCCGTGCCGGTGGTGACCTGGTAGGCGCCCGCGACGAGCGCGGAGTGCCGCAGCGCGCGGGCGGCCAGGGTGACCAGGCGCTCGACGTCGACCTCCCCGACCGGGGTCCAGGGGCTGCGGCCGAGGAGGAAGGCGAGCTCGTTGGCCCACAGGTTGCCCAGCCCCGCCACCCGGGTCTGGTCGAGCATCGCGCTGACCAGCGGCACCTCGGGGTCGGCGCGCAGCCGGCGCACCGCCTCGGCGACGTCGAGGTCGTCGTGCAGCAGGTCGGGGCCCAGGTGGCCGACCAGCCGCGACTCCTCGGCGGTGGCGACGAGCTCGAGCTGGTGCAGGCGCAGGCCCCAGGCCGTCGAGCCCCCGGTGGTCTCGAGGACGACCCGCACCTCGGGCTGCAGCCGCCGCGGCAGCGCGCGGCCCGGCCGCGTCACCGACCACTCGCCGTCCATCAGCAGGTGGCTGTGCAGCGTCACGCCACCCGAGAAGCGGGTCAGCAGGTGCTTGCCGTGGGTGGCGTGCTCGAGCACCTCGCGCCCCGCCAGGTCGCGGGTGGCCAGGCGCGGCACCCGCAGGTCGGAGCGCGCCACGGTGCGCCCGAGCAGCGACTGGTCCAGGCGCCGCGCGAGCTTGTGGACGCTGTCACCCTCGGGCACGTCGTGCGTGCCGCCTCAGGCCAGCACGCCCGCGGGGAAGACGCCCCCGGCGACCATCTGCTTGACCCACGGCCGGCCCAGGGTGCGCAGCCGGTCGGCGCCCTCGTCGCCCAGCGCGGCCCACGGTGCGTGCCCGAGCTCGTCGGTGGCGGTCTCGACCGAGGCGCGCAGCGCCTGGCCCTGCTCGGTGAGGGAGCCGTCGGCCGCCAGCAGGCCGCGCCGGTGCAGGTCGGCCGCGCAGGCGCCCCACTCCTCGCTCGACCAGCCGCGGGTCGCCTGGGCGGCCGGCACCGTGAAGCCGGTGCCGGTCGCGGTGTGGGTGACCAGCGACTCCAGCCCGCTCAGGCCGTGGCCCAGCAGGGTGGCGACGTGTCCGTCGCCGCGGTGCTCGCGGATGAGCGTGAGGGCGTGGAAGAGCACCAGGTGCGGCGCCTCGGGCCACGGCTGGTCGGCGTGCGCGGCGTACAGGGCGCGGCCCTCGGGCGCGCAGGCCCCGGCCGCGGTGCGCGCCAGCCCGGCAGCCTCGGCCATCTCGGGGGAGTCGAGGACCTCCTGGCCCAGCAGCCGTCGGTACGCCGCGTCGACGCCGCGGTAGCGGGCCGCGATCACGTCCTCGGGCGTGGCCGCCTCCCAGCAGGCCGGCACGAAGTGGGCCACCAGCGAGGGGGAGAAGACGAAGAAGGTGGCGGCGACCGGCCCCGGCCCGACCCGGCCCATCGCCGCGGAGCGGGAGGCGAAGTAGGCGCCGCGGCCGCGGCGGACGCCGAGGGCGGTGACCTCCTCCTCGACCTCGGGCACGAAGTAGCCCAACGCGTGCAGGGTCTCGAGCGATCGGGCCGTGCGGCCGGAGGAGTGCGGGTCCATGCGCCCTGTCTACCCGATCGCACCGACCGCCTGGGCGGCACTAGGCTGCCTCGGTGCCCGTCCGCCTGCGTCCCGCTGACCCCGCCGACGTCGCCGACGCGCTCGAGCGGCTGGGCGCCGGCGCCGAGGAGCGCGCCGACCTGCGGCTGCTGGTCAAGCACTTCCTGGCGGTGCTCGAGCAGCGCGCGCCCGGGCACTCGGTCGAGGTGCGGGTGCCGCCGTACGCCGCCGTGCAGGTGATCCCGGGCGTGCGCCACACCCGCGGCACCCCGCCGGCCGTCGTCGAGACCGATGCCGCGACCTGGATCGCGCTGGCCACGGGCCGGATGACCTGGGCGCAGGCCGAGAAGTCCGGCAGCGTCAGTGCCTCGGGCCAGCGCGCCGACCTGGCCCCGCACCTGCCGCTGACCTGAGCCCGCCCGCTCCCCGCTAGCCTCCACGGGTGCCCCACCGTGCAGATCCTCGCGACTGGTTCCTCTCCCGCGAGGAACGCGGCAACGGGTCGACCCGGGTCGACGACGCCCACCCGGACGCCGCGTTCTCCACCGGCAACCGGGTGCGGGCGCTGGTGCACGGGCGCACCTACTTCGCCGAGCTGCTGCGCTGCGTCGAGGCGGCCGGCGAGGGTGACCTGGTCTGGTTCACCGACTGGCGCTCCGACCCCGACCAGCGCCTCGGCGACGAGCCGGGCAGCGAGCTGGTGGAGGTCCTGGGTCGCGCGCTCGACCGGGGTGCCGACGTGCGAGCCCTGGTGTGGCGCTCGCAGGCCGACACGCTGGGCTACGCCCACCAGGAGCACCGCGACCTCGGCGACCTGCTGCAGGAGCGCGGCGCCGACGTGCAGCTCGACATGCGGGTGACCCGCGCGGGCACCCACCACCAGAAGTTCGTCGTCGTGCGTCACCGCGACGAGCCGGCCCGCGACATCGCCTTCGTCGGCGGCATCGACCTGTGCCACGGCCGCCGCGACGACGCCATGCACGAGGGCGACCCGCAGACCCTGCACGTCGCCGACGAGTACGGCGAGCGCGCGCCCTGGCACGACGTGCAGGTCGCCCTGCAGGGCCCCGTGGTGCACGACGTCGAGACCGTCTTCCGCGAGCGCTGGGAGGACTCCAGCCCCACGACCCGGCACCCGTGGCGACGCCTGCGCGACGCCCGCGCCGACCTCGACGGCGCCCGGAGCCCGCTGCCCCCGCAGTCCCCGCCCCCGCCCCCCGCCCCCGACGAGGCCGACACCGACGCCGGTCACGCCGTCCAGCTGCTGCGCACCTACCCCGTGCTGGGCACCGGGTGGGCGTTCGACTTCGCCCCCCGGGGCGAGCGGTCGGTGGCGCGCGGCTACACCAAGGCCGTCAAGCACGCCCGGCGACTGGTCTACGTCGAGGACCAGTTCCTGTGGGGCCACGAGATGAGCACGGTGCTGGCCGACGCGTTGCGGGCCCAGCCCGGGCTGCACGTGGTCGTGGTGCTGCCCCAGCACCCCGACCAGGACGGCTGGTTCGCCCGCGACCCCCAGGTCCTCGGCCGGCTGCGCGGCGTGCAGCGGCTGCTGCTCGAGGCGCCCGACCGGGTCGCGTTCTACGGGCTCGAGAACCACGCCGGCACCCCCGTCTACGTGCACGCCAAGGTCTGCGTCCTCGACGACACCTGGGCCTCGATCGGCTCCGACAACTTCTGCCGGCGCTCCTGGACCAACGACTCCGAGCTCTCGGCCGCGATCATCGACCGCGACGAGACCGACGGCGGGGCCGGCTTCGCGCGGCGCCTGCGCCTGACCCTGGCCGCCGAGCACCTCGACCGCCTCGACCCCGACGAGCTCACCTCGGTCGACGAGATGGACGACGCCGGGCTGCTCGAGGTGATGGCCGACTGCGTCGACCCGGTCGACATGTTCGCCCGCTTCGCCGAGAGCGCCGACGCGCTGGAGGCCTGGCACGACGGCGGCCGGGTCGGCCCGCGCCCGCCGGGCCGGCTGCGGCGCCTGCCCGAGCCGCGGCTGCCCCTGGTGCGCCAGCTCCTGGCCGTGCCGAGCTACCGCTACCTGCACGACCCCGACGGCCGCTCCTGGCGGATGCGCCGGCGCAAGGGGTTCTGAGCCCCCGGCCCGACGGGGGCGCCGACCGCCCCGACTACCTTGGCGCCATGAGCCACCACGCCGACACCACCGACCTGCGGGCCCGCGTCGCCGACGTGCTGCCCGGGCTGCGCAGCGACCTCGAGGACCTCGTGCGGATCGAGTCCGTCAGCGCCGACCCCGCCCGCGCCGACGAGGTACGCCGCAGCGCCGAGGCCGTGCGCGCGCTGCTGGCCGCGGAGGGCATGGACACCGAGGTCGTCAGCATCGAGGGCGGGGCGCCGGCGGTGATCGGCCACAGGGCCGGCCCGGCGGGCGCGCCGACGGTGCTGCTCTACGCCCACCACGACGTGCAGCCCGAGAACGACCACGCCGACTGGGACTCCCCGCCCTTCGAGCCCACCGAGCGCGACTCCCCGAGCGGTCGCCGGCTCTTCGCCCGTGGCGCGGCCGACGACAAGGCCGGCATCGTGGCCCACCTGGGCGCGCTGCGGGTCTTCGGCGACGACCTCCCGGTCAGCGTCACGGTCTTCGTCGAGGGCGAGGAGGAGGTCGGCTCCGAGACCCTGCCGGCCCTGCTGGCGGCCCACCAGGAGCGGCTGCGCGCCGACGTCATCGTGATCGCCGACTCCGGCAACTGGGACGTCGGCGTCCCGGCGCTGACCACCAGCCTGCGCGGCCTGGTGCGCGCCGACGTCGAGGTCCGCACCCTGACCCACGCGGTGCACTCGGGCATGTGGGGCGGGCTGGTGCCCGACGCCCTGATGACCCTGAGCCGGCTCATCTCGACGCTGCACGACGACGCCGGCGACGTCGCGGTCGCGGGCCTGCACGCCGGCCCCGCCGCCGACGTGGACTACCCCGAGGAGCGGCTGCGCGCCGAGTCCGGCGCCGCGCCGGGCACCCGGTGGATCGGCAGCGGCTCCGCCGTCGAGCGGCTGTGGACCAAGCCGTCGCTGAGCATCACCGGCCTCGACGCCCCGAAGGTCGAGGGCGCCAGCAACACGCTGGTGCCGGCCGCCCGGGCCCGGATCTCGCTGCGCATCGCGCCCGGCGACACCACCGAGAACGCCGTGGCCCGGCTGACCGAGCACCTCGAGCAGCACGTCGCCTGGGGCGCGGAGCTGTCGGTGCGCATCACCGACACCGGCGAGGCCACCCAGATCGACGCCACCGGCCCGGCGTACGACGCGGCCCGCGCGGCGTTCGCGGAGGCCTGGGACGGCACCGAGCCGATCGACATGGGTGTCGGCGGGTCGATCCCCTTCATCGCCGAGTTCCTCGAGGCGTTCCCGCGAGCCAGCGTGCTGGTCACCGGTGTCGAGGACCCCGACACCCGCGCCCACGGCGCCAACGAGGGCCTGCACCTGGCCGAGTTCGAGCGGGTGGTGCTGGCCGAGACGCTGCTGCTGGCCCGGCTCGCCGAGGCGGGGCGTCCCACTGCCTGAGACGATCGGGCACGGGTAAAAATCCGTCCGTCTGACAGGACCGAACTCCACATGTGCGTGACGACGCTCACGCGCGGGTAGAGAGGGGGCACGACCGCAAGCGGTCGGCCCCCACCCCCCGAACCGCATGGGAGCACCTCGGACACATGACCTCGCCAGACGCACGACCCCAGCCCCCCGCCCCCGGACCGGACCCCGCGGGAGGGGTCCGGCGTCGCTCCTTCCTCGGCTACGTGATCGGCGGCACCACGCTCGTGGCCGCGGCCGACCTCACGATGGCGCGCCCGGCACGGGCCGCCGTCCCGTCGCTGCCGCAGGTGCCCGAGCTCTACGACCTCGAGGACCTGCAGACCGACGCGGCGCTGCCCACCTCGCAGCTGATCACCATCGAGATCAACGACGACGGCACCGCCTCCTTCGCGCTGCCGCGCATGGAGGTCGGCCAGGGCATCACCACCTCGACCGCGATGATCATCGCCGAGGAGCTCGACCTGCCGGTCGACAAGGTGCGGGTCACCCTGGCCCCGGCCCGCCCCGAGCTGGTCTTCAACCAGCTCACCGGCGGCTCCAACAGCACCGTGTCGACGTACACGCCGATCCGGGTGGCCTCGGCCATCGCCCGCGGCGCGCTCCTCGAGGCCGCCGCGCTCGAGATGGGGTACGCCGTCGAGCGGCTGCGCACCAAGGACGGCGTCGTCATCGGCCCGGCCGGCGAGACGCTGGGCTACGGCGACCTGGCCCGCCTCGCGGCGAGCCCGGTCACCGAGGTCGTCGACGTGCTCCTCAAGGACCCCGAGGAGTTCACCCGCATCGGCAAGCCGCGCAACCGCGACGACGCGCGGCTCGCGGTGACCGGCCAGAAGGACTTCACCCTCGACCTCGAGGTCAAGGGCGCGCTGCCCACCATGCTGTGCCGGGCGCCCACGCTCAACGGCACGCCCAAGCGGCTGCGCAACAAGAAGAAGATCCTGCGGATGCCGGGCGTCAAGCAGGTCGCGCTCGTCGACACCGGGGTCGCGGTGCGCGCCAAGACCTTCGGCCAGTGCATCGACGCGATCCGCGCGATGGACGTGGTGTGGAACGGCGGCCCGGTCGACGGCGAGTCCGACCAGACCATCCTGGCCCGGCTGAAGAAGGCCGAGCTGCCGCTGGCGGTGCCGGAGGTGCCGTTGCTGGCCAAGACCGTCGAGGAGCGCTTCGAGTTCATGTTCCGCTCCAGCGCGGCGCTGGAGCCCAACTGCGCCATCGCCGACGTGCGCGAGGACTCCGCCGAGATCTGGTCGGGGCTCAAGGTGCCGATCCTGGCCCAGCAGAACATCGCCCAGGCGTTGGGGATGAGCCAGGACCAGGTGAAGGTCAACGTCGTGACCGGCGGTGGCTCCTTCGGCCACAAGCTCTTCAGCGACGCCGCGATCGAGGCCGCCAAGGTCTCGCAGGCGATGGGCAAGCCGGTCAAGCTGATGTGGCACCGCGCCGACGAGCCCCGCCAGGGCCGGCTGCACCCGATGGTGACCTCGCGCATCCGCGCGACGGTGCTGGCCGGGCAGGTGCTCAGCTTCGAGCAGCGCAACACCAGCGTGGTCACCGACTTCAGCCACGGCCTGGGCGAGATCATCACCTCGACCATCGACGAGGCGCCCACCGAGGTCGGCAAGATGGTGGGCGGGCTGGGCTTCTCCCAGACCATCTTCACCCTGACCCAGGAGCTCGGCTACAACTTCGGCGTCGTCACCCAGCTGCTCAACGAGACCGACGACCGCTTCAACACCGGCAGCATGCGCAACATCTACTCGCCCGACACCCGGGTGGCCGCGGAGCTGGTCGTCGACCGGCTGGCCGCCGAGGTCGGGCTGGACCCGCTGGAGTTCCGGCTGCGCCACGCCAAGAGCGACAAGGTCCGCAAGGCGCTCGAGAAGGTCGCCGAGGAGGGCGACTGGGGTCGCAGGATGCCCCAGGGGATGGCCCAGGGCATCGCGATCCACCAGGAGTACAAGGGCGCGACCGCCTGCCTGGTCGAGATCGACGTGCGCCCCGAGACCGTCAACCGCAAGATCCGCAACGCCGTGACCGGCCCGCGGGTCACCCGTGCGACGTTCGCCGTCGACGCCGGCCTGGTGATCAACCCCCGGGGCCTGGAGGCCCAGATGATGGGCGGCTTCTCCGACGGCCTGGCACTGACCCTGACCAGCAGCGTGCACCTGCGCGACGGGCACTTCCTCGAGGCCAGCTGGGACAACTACTACTACACCCGCCAGTGGAACATCCCGCCGCGCTTCGACTGCTTCGTGCTGCCCTCGGAGGACCGGCTGCCCGGTGGCGCCGGCGAGGCCGGCGTGGCCGCCTCGGCGGCGGCGGTGGCCTGCGCCTACGCCCGGGCCACGGGCACGATGCCCACCCGGTTCCCCATCAACCACGGCAAGGTCACCTTCAAGCCCAAGTCGTTCGTGCCGTCGGTCCCCAAGTCGCCGACCAACGGCCTCAAGTTCACCTACTAAGGAGAGGCCGACATGCCCAAGCAGACCTTCATCCTCAACGGCAAGCCGGTCACCGTGAACGTCAAGGACGACGTGCGGGTGCTCTGGGTCCTGCGTGACCTCCTCGGGGTCACCGGACCGAAGTACGGGTGCGGCATCAACGTGTGCAAGGCGTGCACGTCGCACATCAACGGCAAGGCCTTCAACCCGTGCTCGGTGCGGGTCGGCGACCTGGGTCGCCGCGACGAGGTCACCACGATCGAGGGCCTCCCCGACACCGTGGGCCAGGACCTGCACCCCATGCAGGAGGCCTGGATCGACCGCGACGTCCCGCAGTGCGGCTACTGCCAGCCCGGCCAGATCATGGCCGCCGTGGCGCTGGTCAAGAAGGTGCGCCGCGAGGGTCGCGAGATCAGCGAGTCCGACCTCGACACGATCCGCAACATCTGCCGCTGCGGCACCTACACGCGCATCCGCGAGGCCGTCGTGCAGGGGGCCCGCGGGATGGGCTGACCCGCTCAGACGCGGCTGCCGGGGAGGGTGACGGTGAAGACGCTGCCCTCCCCGGGGGCCGACTCGACGTCGATCCGGCCGCCGAGGTGGTGCACGACGCGGTGCACGATCGCCAGCCCGAGCCCCGTGCCCGGCTGGCTGGCGGCAGCGGGGTCGGCCGAGCGGTAGAACTCCTCGAAGAGGCGCTGCTTCTCGGCGGGGTCGATGCCGATGCCGCGGTCGACGACCCGCAGCACCACGGTGGGTGGCGCGGCCTCGAGGTGCACGTCGACCTCACCGCCGTCGTGGGAGTACTTCACGGCGTTGCTGACCAGGTTGACGACCAGCCGCTCGAGGTCGGAGGGGTCGGCGTCGACCAGGGCCTGCTGGGACGGCAGGTGCACCTGTACCCGGATGCCGCGGGCGTCGGCCTGCACCGCCAGGCCGTCGACGACGTCGTGCAGGAGGGCGCCGAGGTCGTGCGGCTCCAGCGACGCGGGGTCGGCCGCCTCGTCGAAGCGGGCCAGCGTCAGCAGGTCGGCCACGATGTCGTCGAGACGCCGGGTGGCCCGTCCGATCCCGCGCAGCGAGCGCTGCACCTGGGTGCCGGTGCCCGGCTCCTCGGCGAGGAACATCTCCAGCATGTCGAGGTAGCCGCCGACGGCCGCGAGCGGGTTCTTGAGCTCGTGGGCCATCGTCGCGATCAGCTGCTGGCGGTACGCCGCGGCCTGCTGCTCGCGCTCGAAGCTGCGGGCGTTGAGCACCGCCCGGCCGAGGTCGTGGCCGATGTCGAGCGCGGCGCTGGCCTCCTCGTCGGACCAGTCGGCTCGGTCGTGGCGGAACATCAGCAGGCGGCCGACGCACTCGGGACCGGCCCCGAGCGGCGTCAGCAGCAGCGAGGCGTCACCCTGCTCGTGGAGGCCGTCGAGCAGCACCGCGTGCTCCTCGGCGCTGAGCAGCGCGGGAGCCGCGCGGCGGTGCGACACGATGGCGACCTGCTGGTCGCGCCAGCAGCGCTCGGCCAGGAGACGCGACTGCAGCGAGAGCTCGTCGAGGTCGGCCACGTCCTCCTCGGCCAGCAGGTGCACACGCACCTCGTCGACGGCGAACCCGTCGCAGACGCTGTCGATCGTGGTCTGCACCAGGCGGGCCAGGTCGAGGTCGGCGGTCGCGGTGCGGACCACCCGCCGCGCCGCGTCGGCGAGACGCACCTGCTCGCGCAGCCGCTCGTGCTCGAGCGCCTGGACCATGGCCCGGTTGGCGCGCTCGGCGTGCTCGGCGAGACGGCGGCGCTGCTCGGGGCCGGGACGACGGCCGTCGTGGGGCAGGTCGACCCAGACGATGCCCTGCAGGGCGCCCTCGGCGTCGGTGAGCGGAGCCATCAGCAGGTCGCACGGCTGCCAGGCGTCCGGGTGGGCGTCGGCACCGTCGCCCTCCGCGGAGCCCACCCAGATGTGGTCGAGCAGCTCGACCGCCTCGTGGTGCGGCAGGAAGCGCAGCGGTCCCCACCGCTCCGCGCGCTCGAGCATGGTCATCGCGACCGGGGTCGGGGTGATGTCGCCGGTCAGGTCCGCCGCCGCGTCGTCGTCGCCGTCGACGACGACGAACTCGAGCTCGTCGCTGGCGCGGAAGAGGCTCACGGCCGAGACCCGGAAGCCGCCGGCGCTGGCCATCTCGGCCGCGATCGTGCCGAGCATCCGGGCCAGGTCGGGGCTGTCCCGCGACGTCGAGGGGTCCACAGGAGCCGTGGTGGCGGTGCCCGGGGTTTGGCTCACGGGGGCGGCTCCGGCAGCTGGTGCAGTTGTCGGGCGGACGGGGGTCTGCTCCACCATAAAGCGGCCTCTTGGCCGACGGCCCCTCTTTCCACAGGTCGGGCCCGGCCGCGACGCGACGGGCTCGGGGCCCGCCGTGCCTCAGCCCGTGACCGCGACGGGCAGCCGCACCCGGAAGGTGCTGCCCTCCCCGAGCCGCGACTCCACCTCGGTGCGACCGCCGTGGCGGGCCACGATGCGGTGCACGATGCTCAGGCCCAGGCCGGTGCCCGGCTGGGCCTGGGCGAGGGGGTTGGTGGAGCGGAAGAACTCCTGGAAGAGCTGCTCCTGGTCCTCCGGCGAGATGCCCAGCCCGGTGTCGGTGCACTCCAGCACCGCCTCGGCGTCCTCGACCGCGAGGCAGACGGTCACCCGGCCGCCGGAGGGGGTGTACTTGCCGGCGTTGCTGACCAGGTTGGTGACGACCCGCTCGATCTCCTCGAGGTCGGCCATGGCCACCACCGCCCGGTCGGGCTTCTCGACGACGACCTCGATGCCCTTGCGGGTCAGGACGTGGCCCTGCAGCCCCAGCACGTCGTCGACGACGTCGGCGAGGTCGACGGGCCGCGGCACCACGGGGTGGGCGGGGTCGCCCACCCTCGCCAGGAGCAGCAGGTCGTCGGCGACGCGGGCCAGGCGCCGTGCGCCGCGGTCGATCGCGGCCACCGACGCGGAGACGAGGGGCTCGGTCTCCTCGTCCTGCAGGATCTCGAGGTGGCCCACGATCGCGGCGAGCGGGTTCTTGAGTTCGTGCGACACCGTGGCGATCAGGCGTCCCTTGTAGACGTCGAGGGCACGCAGCTCCTCGATCAGGCGGTGCTCACGCTCGAAGGAGCGGGCGTTGAGCACCACCCGCCCGAGGTCGTGGCCGATGTCGAGGGCGGCCTCGCGCTCGGTGTCGCTCCAGGGCTGCGCGCCCGGCGGCCGGGTCAGCACCAGGTTGCCCAGCGCCTCGGGCCCGGCGCCGATCGGCACGAAGAGCAGCGCGCCGACCCGGATGGACTCGAGGAAGTCGACGATCTCGGTGACGTCGCGCTCGGTCAGCACCGGCGCGAAGGGGTGCTCGTGCGAGACCACGTCGACGCGCTGCTGGGTCCACGCGGCCCGCGCCGCCCGCTCGGCGACCCGCACGAGCCGTCCCGGCAGGCTGACCTCGGTCTGGTCGGCCGTCACGATCCGCCCGGTCCCGTGCCCGTCGTCGTCGTCGAAGATCTGCATCCACGCCCCGACGGCACGGAAGCCCTGCATCAGGGCGTCGGCGCTGGCGCCCATCACCTCGTCGACGCCGAGGTGCGCGGGGGCGTTGCGGACGATCTGGCGAGCGGCCGAGGCCAGGCGCACCTGCTCGGCCAGCTGCTCGCGCTCGAGGGCCAGCAGGGCGGCCCGCGCGGCCTGGTCGGCGTACGCCGCCAGCACCCGCTGCGCCTCCGGGCCCGGGCGGCGCCCGTCCTCGGGCACGTCCATGGACAGCATGCCCAGCAGCTCGCCGTCGCGCCCGTGCAGCGGCGCGCACAGGGCGTCCATGGGGTGCCAGGCGTCGGGGGCGTCGATGGGCACGGTGTCGGGCACCCAGCCCCAGACGTGGAGGTCGTCGGGGAGCGCCTCGTGGGGGACGAAGAGCAGCGGCCCCCAGCGTTCGGCCAGCTCGAGCTCGGCGAGGATGAAGGTGAGCGGGGTCCGCGAGCCCAGCAGTGCCCCGCGCACGGCCTCGTCGCCGGCCACCGCGACGGTCTCGAGCTCGTCGCCGCGCACCAGCCCGACGGCCGCGACCTGGAAGCCCACCACCCGGGTCACGCCCTCGGCGATCAGGGTCAGGACGTCGGCCCCCGGGGTCGCGGTGTCGGCACCCGGCCAGGCTCGCTCGCTCACAGGTCTCTCGTCCGTCCACGCGTCTTGGTCATGCTCCCAGGCTGCGGTGATCGTACGGCCCGGGTCCGCGTCCGGGAGGCGAATCGGCCAGGCAGCCCCCGGTGCGTAGACTGCGAGCCGTGCCCTTCCAGAGCAGTGGCAGCACCCGCCGAGGTGGAGACGGGCGACTGACGACCGCCCTCGACCCGCAGGACCAGGGGCCGCAGGACGCCTGCGGCGTCTTCGGCGTCTGGGCGCCCGGTGAGGACGTCGCCAAGCTGACCTACTTCGGCCTCTACGCGCTGCAGCACCGAGGCCAGGAGTCGGCCGGCATCGCGGTGAGCAACGGTCGCCAGATCCTGGTCTACAAGGACATGGGGCTGGTCTCGCAGGTCTTCGACGAGACCACGCTCGACTCCCTCAAGGGCCACCTGGCGATCGGGCACTCGCGCTACTCCACCACCGGCGCCTCGACCTGGGAGAACGCCCAGCCGACGTTCCGTCCCACGCCCGACGGCTCCATCGCGCTGGGCCACAACGGCAACCTCATCAACACCCACGAGCTGCGCGAGGAGGTCGCGGCGCTGCCGGGTCCCGACGGCGAGCTCGACCTGCAGCGCCCGGGCGACGCCGCTACCAACGACACCAGCCTGGTCACCGCGCTGCTGGCCCACCACCCCGACAGCACCCTCGAGGCGCGGGCGCTGGAGGTGCTGCCGATGCTGCGCGGGGCCTTCTGCTTCGTGTGGATGAACGAGGACACCCTCTACGCCGCCCGTGACCCCCAGGGCATCCGCCCGCTGGTGCTCGGGCGTCTCGACCGGGGCTGGGTGGTGGCCTCCGAGGACGCCGCGCTCGCCACGATCGGTGCCAGCGTGGTGCGTGAGGTCGAGCCCGGCGAGATGATCGTCATCGACGGCGACGGGCTGCGCTCGCACACCTTCGCCGAGCCCGAGCGCAAGGGCTGCGTCTTCGAGTACGTCTACCTCGCCCGCCCCGACGCCAAGATCGCCGGCCGATCGGTGCACGAGGCGCGCGTCGAGATGGGGCGCGAGCTGGCCCGCCAGTTCCCCGTCGACGCCGACATGGTGATGCCGGTGCCCGAGTCGGGCACCCCCGCCGCGTCCGGCTACGCCGAGGAGTCCGGCATCCCCTTCGGCCAGGGCTTCGTCAAGAACGCCTACGTCGGGCGCACCTTCATCCAGCCCAGCCAGACGCTGCGCCAGCTCGGCCTGCGGCTCAAGCTCAACGCCCTCGAGCACATGATCCGCGGCAAGAAGCTCGTCGTCGTCGACGACTCGATCGTGCGCGGCAACACCCAGCGTGCGCAGGTGCGGATGCTGCGCGAGGCCGGTGCCCTCGAGGTGCACGTGCGGATCTCCTCGCCCCCGGTGAAGTGGCCCTGCTTCTACGGCATCGACTTCGCCACCCGCGCCGAGCTGATCGCCAACGGTCTCGACGTCGACGAGATCGCGGCCAGCGTCGGCGCCGACAGCCTCGGCTACATCTCGCTCGAGGGGATGGTCGCCTCGACGGGCCAGGAGCGCTCGAGCCTGTGCACCGCCTGCTTCACCGGCGACTACCCGGTCGAGCTGCCCGACGAGTCGCTGCTCGGCAAGCACCTCCTCGAGGCGAGCCTGAGCTCGCCCACCCTGGGCCGCGCGCTGCCGGTCCTCAACAACCCGTGAGCGGCCAGGAGGCCTGACGTGACCGAGACCAACGCCTACGCCCGGGCCGGCGTCGACATCGAGGCGGCCGACACCGCCATCGAGCTGATGAAGGGCTCGGTGGCGCTGGCCACGCGGCCCGAGGTCATCGGCGGGCTCGGCGGCTTCGCCGGCCTCTTCGACGCCACCGCGCTGACCCGCTACACCCGCCCGCTGCTGGCCACCTCGACCGACGGCGTCGGCACCAAGGTCGCGATCGCGCAGGCGATGGACGTGCACGACACCATCGGGCGCGACCTGGTCGGCATGGTCGTCGACGACCTCGTGGTCTGCGGCGCCGAGCCGCTCTTCATGACCGACTACATCGCCACCGGCCGGGTGGTGCCCGAGCGGATCGCGGCCATCGTCAGGGGCATCGCCGAGGGCTGCGCCGAGGCCGGCTGCGCGCTGGTCGGCGGCGAGACCGCCGAGCACCCGGGCCTGCTGGCCCCCGACGAGTACGACGTCGCCGGCGCCACCACCGGCGTGGTCGAGGCCGACCGCCTGCTGGGGCCGGCCCGCGTGCGTCCCGGCGACGTGGTGCTGGCGATGGAGGCCAGCGGCCTGCACTCCAACGGCTACTCGCTGGTGCGCCACGTGCTGCTCGGCAGCGCGGGCGACGGTGGCGCCGGCTGGGCGCTCGACCGTGACGTGCCCGAGCTGGGCCGCACCCTCGGCGAGGAGCTGCTCGAGCCGACCCGCATCTACGCCAAGGCCTGCCTCGACCTCGCCGCGCGCACCGGTGTCCACGCGATGTCGCACGTGACCGGCGGCGGCCTGGCCGCCAACCTCGAGCGGGTGATGCCGGTCGAGCTGGCGGCCACGATCGACCGCGCCACCTGGACCCCCCAGCCCGTCTTCGACCTGGTGCGCCGCGTCGGCTCGGTCTCCCAGCCCGACCTGGAGGCGACGCTGAACTGCGGCGTGGGCATGGTGGCGCTGCTGCCGGCGGGCGACGTCGACACCGCGGTGTCGGTGCTGGCCGGGCACGGCGTGCGCGCCTGGGTCGCCGGCGAGGTGCGGGCGTCGGCCGACCGCGGTGGGCGCGTCGACCTGGTGGGCCAGCACCCCGGTTGGTGAAGCCTGGGGGCGTCACCGCGAGCCGGGTGTGCGTGAACGACCCCCCAGCAGGTAGCGTTGCCCCCACGAGATTGCAGAGACAGCCCGGGAGCCATAGCGCCCCGGCCAAGCGTGCGAGGGGGCTGACCCTATGGGGCGCGGCCGTGCAAAGGCCAAGCAGACGAAGGTCGCCCGCGACCTGAAGTACCGCACTCACGAGACGGACTTCGGGGCGCTGGCGCGAGAGCTGCATGGCAGTGAAGAAGCGAGTGACACCGAGCAGGGCGACGAGCCCGACGAGTGGTCGGACTACGACCCTCGTCGCGACTGAGCCCTCCGGCGGCCCTCGGGCCCTCCGCGAGCCGGCACCAGCTCCTGCGAGCCGGCGCTGCTTCCTGCGCGAGCCGGCGGCACTTCCTGCCGCCGACGTCGTACGACGGGAAGTGGCGCCGGCTCGGCGAGGAACGGGCGCCGGCTCGGGGGTGTCTCAGCCGACCCAGATGGAGCGCAGCCGACCCACGTCGCGCATCCGCGCCTCGGCGATCCGGTCGGCGGCCAGGGCCGGCGAGACGTGCTCGGCCTCGGCATGGGCCAGGATCGCCAGGGTGGTGTCGAAGATGCCCGTGGCGCGCTGGCGGGCGCGCTCGAAGCTGAAGCCGGCGGGGTGCAGCTCGTCGGCGACCTGGACCAGCCCGCCGGCGTTGACGCAGTAGTCGGGGGCGTAGACGACGCCGCGGTCGGCCAGCGCCTTCTCGACGCCGGGATGGGCCAGCTGGTTGTTGGCCGCGCCGCAGACGACGCGGGCGCTGAGCACCTCGACGACCTCGTCGCTGATCGCGCCGCCCATCGCGCAGGGCGCGTAGACGTCGAGCCGGGAGCCCACCAGCTCCTCGGTGGTGGCCACGGACCGCACGCCCGGGTGGGCGGCCAGCACGGCGTCGACCGCGGGCGCGTGGACGTCGGTGACGACCACGTCGGCGCCGTCCTCGACGAGGTGGGCCACGAGGTGGCGCCCGACCTTGCCGACCCCGGCGACCCCGATGGTGCGCCCGGCCAGGGTGGGCTCGCCAAAGGCGACCTGGGCCGCGGCCCGCATGCCCTGGAAGACGCCGTACGCCGTCAGCACCGAGCTGTCGCCGGCGCCGCCGTGGGCGACGGTGCGGCCGGTGACGAAGTCGCACTCGCGCGCGACGTGGTCCATGTCGACCGAGAAGGTGCCGATGTCGCAGGCGGTGCGGTAGCGCCCGCCGAGGGTCTGCACGAACCGGCCGTAGGCGCGCAGCAGCGCCTCGGTCTTCAGCGTCGCCGGGTCGCCGATGATCACGGCCTTGCCGCCGCCGAGGTCGAGGCCGGCCAGCGCCGCCTTGTAGGACATCCCGCGCGAGAGGTCGAGCACGTCGCGCAGCGCGTCTGCGGTCGAGGCGTAGGGGTAGAAGCGGGTGCCGCCCAGCGCCGGGCCCAGGGCGGTGGAGTGGATGGCGACGATCGCGCGCAGGCCGGTGGCCGGGTCGTTGGCGAAGACGACCTGCTCGTGCTCGGCGCCGACCTCGAAGACGTCGACGGGGCTGCCGGGGCTGCCGGGGCTGCTGGGGGTCACGGACATGATGGGCCGCTCTCTGCTCGGGCCACGGGGGTGGTGTGGCGGTGGGTGGCGAGGCCCGCAGGGGTGGCGCAGGTCTCACTGCCAGCCTACGACGCCGGGTCCGCCGCCGTGTCTTCCGCGCCGGCCCCCGGCGCCGCCGCGGGGGCGCGCAGCACCACCACGTCGCCGTGGCTGCCGTAGCCCACGACCCGCCCGCCCACGCCGCGGCCGTTGAAGGTGAGCAGCAGCCAGCCTCCGTCGGGCAGCGGGGCGAGCGTGGGCCACGGGATGTTGGTCGGGTACGCCGCGTCCAGCGGTGCGCCGTCGGGTCGCAGGTCGAGGTCGAGCACGGGGTACTGCGCCCGGTGCCGCCGCGGGTTGTCGCGCCCGTCGCTGGCCAGCACCCGCCACCGCCCGTCCCAGCGCACCAGGGTGGTGCCCTCGGTGGCACGCCGCGAGGTCAGCGCGGCGCGCAGCGAGAGCCGGTCCAGCGCCGGCCCCTCGGCGAGCACGGGGTGGAAGTCGAAGAACTCCCGCGCGCTGACGTAGCCGACCAGCCACACCGGCCCCTGCCCGAGGTCGGTGCGCACCAGGTGCGGGTCCCACACGCCGACGGAGGCCAGGGGGTCGACCGGCAGCGGCAGCGGCTCGGTGTCGAGCACGTGGCGCCCGTGCAGCAGGTCGGCGTCGGTGCGCGCCAGCGTCACCTCGACCCCCGCGTCGTCGCGCCGGTGGTCGAAGTCGCCCCAGGTGCTGGTCGCGACCAGCCAAGAGCCACCGTCGCGCACCACGTGGGTGGCGTGGTCGCCGAAGACCCCCGGCCGTCCCGGCCTGCGGAAGAACAGGTCGGCGCGGTGCTCGAGCCGGTAGCCGTCGAGCTCGAGGCGCCACACCGAGGTGTGGGCGGTGCCGAAGAACCCCGGCCCCGCGCTCGTCGCGCTGAGCCACAGCACCCGCCCCTCCTCGCCCGGCCCGTCGGCGTACGCCGTGCCGTCGGCGTGGGTGAGCAGCCTCAGGTCGCGCAGCCCGAGCTGGCCGTAGCCGCCGGCGCGCAGCCGGGCCACGTCGCCGGTGTGCTCGACCTCGAGGCCGGCCAGCCAGGTCTCGTCGCGGCACAGCCCGGCCGCACGACCGCGGTCACCCACCTCGCGCAGGTCGATGCGTCCGTGGGCGCGCCAGCCGCTGCCGTCGTCGCCGAGCACGACCGCCTCGGTGCCGGTGAGGGTGAGCGCCATCCGGCGCAGCCCCTCGGCGCGGGCCGAGCGCCGGCTGCGGTGCCGGCTGGTGCGGGGCGCGGGGGAGGCCGGCGTGCCGACGGTGGTGGTGACCTCGAGGAGGCACGCGCCCTCGGCGTGCACCGCGCTCACCGACAGCGTGTCGTCGCCGAGCCGCAGCCGCACGGGGCCGGTGCCCCGCAGCTCGGCCTCGACGGCCACGCAGGGGGCAGGCTGCGGGAGCGCGTGGCGCGAGGAGCCCCCGGGGTCGGCCCGGTCGACCTGCACCGCACCGGGCGCGACGAGGTCGACCGGCCGGCGCCGGGCGACCTCCTCGAACCGGCCGGGTGCTGCCGGGCCGGGCTCGTGCGGCGGGGGCGCGCTGGTCAGGGCCGCACCAGCCGGGCGAGCTCGTCGACGGCGAGCGCCACCTCGGCCTCGAGCTCGTCGAGCAGCGGCCGGGCCTCGTCGGTGCGCCCGGCGTGGGTGTGGGCCTCGAGCGCGGCGGCCACGGCGGAGACCCGGGGCAGGCCCAGGTTGAGCGCGCTGCCCTTGACCAGGTGGGAGGCGGTGAAGGCACGGTTGGCGTCGCGGGCGTCGACGGCGGCGCGGATGGCCGCGACCTGGTCGTCGATGCGGCTGGAGAAGGAGCGCGCCGTGCGGTCGAAGAAGCTCTGTCCGTCCTTGACCAGCTCGTCGAGGACCTGGCGGCGCACCTCGTCGACCACCGGCGGCTCCGGCTCGGCCTCCTCACCCGGCTCCGGCTCGGGGGTCGGTTCGGGGGTCGGGTCGGGTGCCGGACCTGGTGCCGGACCTGGTGCGGGGTCGGGTGCTGGGGCGTCGTCGGCAGGCTGGGGCCGGCTCCAGCGCCGCACCACCTCCTCCAGCGCGGTCGGGTCGACGGGCTTGGTCAGGAAGTCGTCCATCCCGACCTGCAGGCAGCGCTCCCGCTCGCCCTCGAGCGCCGAGGCCGTCATGGCGATGATCGGCACCCGGCGCCCGGCGCCCTCGCGGGCCCGGATCACCTCGGTGGCCTCGAAGCCGTCCATCTCCGGCATCCGGCAGTCCATCAGCACCAGCGCGTAGTCGTGCCCGGCGCGCAGCGCCTCGACGGCGCCCAGCCCGTCGTCGGCGACGTCGACGTGCAGCCCCAGCGACTCCAGCAGCCCCGTGGCCACGAGCTGGTTGACCGGGTTGTCCTCGACGACGAGCACCCGGAGGTCGAGGGAGGGCACCACCAGCCGGCGCACCGCGCGGTGCGCCGGCTGCCCACCGCGCCCGGTGGCGGCGACCAGCGCGTCGTAGAGCTCGGCGTGGCGCACCGGCTTGTTGAGGGTGGTGCTGATGCCGGCGGCGCGGGCGCTGCGGCTGCTGACGGCCTGGTCGGAGGTCAGCAGCAGCATCTTCAGCCCGGCGAGGTCGGGGTCGCTGTGGATCATCCGGGCCAGCTCGAGTCCGTCGATGCGGGGCAGCACCAGGTCGAGCAGGCCGATGGTGAACGGCTCGCCCGCCGCGTGCGCCTCGCGCAGCGCCGCCAGCGCCTCGGCCGGGGTGGCCACCGCCACGGGTCGCAGGTGCCAGGCGGCGAGCTGCTCGGTGAGGATGAAGCGGTTGGTCTCGTTGTCGTCGACCACCAGGACCCGCTCGTCGCGCAGCGGCTGGGGTCGCGGGGCGCTCTGCCGCGGGGCCACCGAGGTGTGCTCCAGCAGGGCGGTGAAGGCGAAGGTGCTGCCGCGGCCGAGCTCGCTGTCGACATGGATCCGCCCGCGCATGGCCTCGACGAGCTGCTGCGAGATCGCCAGACCGAGGCCGGTGCCGCCGTGGCGCCGGTTGGTCGAGAGGTCGGCCTGGGTGAAGGCGTCGAAGAGGCCCGCCTGGGCCTCGGGCGCGATGCCGGCACCGGTGTCGGTGACCTCGACCCGCAGCAGCACCCCCTCGTCGTCGCTGCGCTCGATACGCGCCCGGATCGCGACCTCGCCGTGCTCGGTGAACTTGACCGCGTTGGAGCCGAGGTTGGTCAGGACCTGGCCCAGGCGGGTCGGGTCGCCGCGCAGGAACTCCGGCACCTCGGGGTGGCAGGAGACCACCAGCTCGAGGTCCTTCTCGTGGGCCGGCCCGCTGAGCACGGCCGCGGTCTGCTCGAAGACGCTGCGCACGTCGAAGTCGACGTCCTCCAGCTCGAGCTTGCCCGACTCGATCTTCGACAGGTCGAGGATGTCGTTGATGATCGCCAGCAGCGACAGCCCGGCGCTCTGCACGCCTGCCGCGAGCCGGTGCTGGTGGTCGTCGAGCTCGGTGCGCAGCAGCAGCTCGTTGAGGCCGATGACGCCGTTCATCGGTGTGCGGATCTCGTGGCTCATCGTGGCCAGGAACTCCGACTTGAGCCGGGAGGCCTCCATCGCGGCGTCGCGCGCGGCGCGCACCTCGGCGGCGTCACGTTCGCGGGTCGCGACGACACCGAGCTGGTCGGCGACCTGCGCGGCCAGGCGCTGGTGCTCCTCGCCGACCCAGGGGCCGGTCAGGGCCTGCAGGACGGCCACGACCTGGTCGCCGGCCAG
This sequence comes from Nocardioides salarius, assembly GCF_016907435.1. Taxonomy (NCBI): domain Bacteria; kingdom Bacillati; phylum Actinomycetota; class Actinomycetes; order Propionibacteriales; family Nocardioidaceae; genus Nocardioides; species Nocardioides salarius. The sequence continues at coordinate 2,630,615 of NZ_JAFBBZ010000001.1, forward strand.
CACCGGCAGGGCGACGAGGTGCCGGGCGCTGGTGTCGGGGGCGTCGGGGGCGTCGTGCGGCGCCGGGGCGGGGCCGTCGGCGATGCGGGCGGTACGACGTGCGCGCTCGGCCAGGTCGGTGTCGGGCGGGCAGGCGGGCGGGATCGGCAGGTCGAGGCGGCGCAGGGGCCCGTCGTCGGAGTCGACGCGGTAGCCGGCGACCGGCGACCAGTCGGTGTGCTCGACCAGGGAGGCCCCGACGACGACGACGGCCTCTTCGAGCGTGGTGGCGCTGTTGGCCGCGACGGCGAGCTCCTGCAGCAGGCGGATCCGCCCGGTGGCCTCGGTCGCGGCCTGCTGGTGGCGGTGCAGGGCCGTGACGTCGGCGGTGGTGCCGCTCATCCGCAGCGGGCGACAGGTCGTGGTGTCGCGGGTGACCCGGCCCCGGCCGTGGGTCCAGCGCACCTCGCCCGACGGACGCAGCACCCGAGCGTCGAACGAGAACTCCTCGGCGCCCTCGAAGGTGGCCTGCACCCGTTCCTGCACCATCTCGCGGTCGTCGGGGTGGATGCGGTCGAGGAAGCCCTGGTAGGTCGCGACGTGGTCGGCGGGGTCCAGGTCGTAGATGCGGTAGAGCTGCTCGGACCACACGACCCGGTCGGCCACGACGTCCCAGGACCAGCTGCCGATGCCGGAGATGTCCTGCGCCTCGGCGAGCTGGCGCTCGCGCTCGGTGACCTCGGCGAGACGTCGGACGAGCGACTCCTCCCCGTCGTCCGGTGCGGCACCGGCAGCAGGGTCGGGGGTCAGCCGGTGCAGCCAGCGGACCGGGGCTGCGGGCTCGCGCACGGGCGAGTAGCTGACGAGCACCGGCTGCAGCGTGCCGTCGGCGCGCTGCAGCGCCATCGGCACGTTGTCGCGGCCACGGGTGGCGCGCGCGAGCAGGGAGACGTGGCGCGCGACGCGGGCCCGGGTCTCGGGCGCGAAGGCCTCGGTGGCGGGGGTGCCCACGAGGTCGTCGTCGGGGCGGCCGAGCAGCTCACCCAGGCGACGGTTGGCCCACACGGTGGTGCCGTCGGCGTCGAGGAGCCACAGCGCGTCGGTGCTGGCCTCGACGACGGCACGCCACGAGGCGCCGGTGGTGCCGGCCGGCTCAGCCACGTGTCCCTCCATGGGTGGTCGTCGCGCGATGGTGGTGGCGCAGTGCCCGGTGTGTGCCCCAGTGTGGCCTGCCCGGGCGTGCCGGGTCCCAGGTTCGCACGTGGTGCCCCCACCCGGGAGGTCGACTCGTCCGTCAGCGCAGGGTGACCACGAGCCCGAGCAGCGTGGGGAGCACGCCGAGCAGCAGCCACGGGGACAGCACGGGACGGCGGTGGATCGCCCGGGCGACCGCCACGGCGATCACCGCGAAGACCCCGGCGATGACCTCGAGGCCCACGACCGGCACCAGGTCGTCCTGGTCGATCACCCAGGCGGCCAGGAGCAGGCCGAAGGTCAGGTGCAGGATCGTCGTGGTGGCCAGCACCGACAGCACCCACTGCTGGACGCGCCCGAGCGAGGCGCTGCTCGGCGGCGGGGGAGGGTTGGCAGGGTCGATCAGGTGGCGGCGCCGTGGGCGCGTGACGGGCTCCGGTGTCGTCATGGTGCTCCCATGGTCCCACGCGGGAGCCCGCGGACCAGGGCCGGAGGTCCCGCCCCGGGCAGCCCTCAGCTGGAGGGCTCGGGCACCTCGCAGTCGACCTCCGGGTTGGCGCCGAAGTAGTTCAGGGGTCCGGCCAGGACCGTGACAGCGGTGGTGCCGGCGGTGGCGCAGCTGACCTCCTGGTCGTCGCCGAAGTAGCCGCGCTGGACGGCGGCGGCGACGCCGATGACGAGCCAGATGATGACGATCGCTCCGAGGATGCCTCGCATGGTGGTGCCTCCTTCTCGCGCCGGCGGCGCTCCCTGGGAGGGTGTCGTGTCCGCTCGGGGTGCACACCGCCCGTGCGGGTGAGGGCCGAGGGGCCGGGCCAGGTGGGAGGGGTGTGCCGGGTGTGTCCGAAGGGGTGGCCCGCGCGCCGACTGGCCACTGGCAGGTTGGTGCCCCACGATCAGGGGCGGGAGCCCGTCCGGGCGTCCCGCGCCCCGTCACCAGGAGGAACCATGAACACTCGCACCATCGCCATCGCCGCTTTCGTCATCGCCATCATCATCCTGCTCTTCCTGGTGCTCTGACCTGACGAGCCCTGGCACGACGGGCCCCCACCCTACGGCTCACGCCGCCCAGGGCGGGGGCCCGTCGTCGTCCCGGCCCGTCGGCCGGGGCTGGTCGGCCGGGGCTGGTCGGACGGGGCTGGTCGGACGGGGCTAGTCGGAGACGACCCGCTCGGCCCTTGCCGTCGCCGGCATCAGCCGCGACAGCAGGTCGGCGATGGTCACCACCGCCGGGGCGGCGCCCTCGCGCACGACCAGGGCGATCTGGGTGCCCTGCTCACGCAGGTCGGAGAGGGCCTCCAGCACCGTCGTGCTCCCGTCGAGGCGGTGCAGGTCGCGCACGAACGGGGCCACCGGGTCGTCGTCGCCCGCGGTCAGGGTGTCGCGCACGTGCACGACGCCGGTGGGGGCGTGCCGGCTGCCCACCAGCACCCGCAGGTGACCGGTGGTGCGGGCCTGCTCGTGCACCTCCGCGACGCTGGCCCCGGCCTCGACCACGACGAGCTCGCGGTCGCCGACCACCTGGTCGACGGTGGCTCGCGACGTCTCCAGCGCGCTCACGAGCTGCGCGGAGGAGCCGGCGTCGAGCTCACCGGTCTCGGCGGAGTGGCGCACCAGCTCGCGCAGGTCGTCCGGGTCCTGCTCGATGGCCACCTCGGCCTTCGGCTCCACGCCCAGGCGCTGGACGAGACGGTTGGCGGCCTCGTTGAGCACGTGCAGCGCCGGGCGGAAGGTCCACATGAACGCGCGCATCGGCAGCGCGAGCATGGTCGCGGAGCGCTCGGGGTGGCTGATCGCCCACGACTTGGGCGCCATCTCGCCCACCACCAGGTGCAGGAAGGTGACCAGCAGCAGCGCCAGGGCGAACGACGCCGGGGCGGCGGCGTACGCCGGGAGGCCGACCTGCTCGAGCACCGGCTCGAGCGCGTGGTCGACGGCCGGCTTGGTGACCGCGCCCAGCGCGAGCGTGCACGCGGTGATGCCGAGCTGGCTGCCGGCCAGCAGCAGCGGCACCTCGGAGGCGCTGCGCAGGGCGGCCCGCGCCGAGCGGCTGTCGGCCGCGGCCGCCTCGAGGCGGGTGCGCCGGGCCGCGATCACCGAGAACTCGACGGCCACGAAGAAGGCGCTCGCGGCGATGATGGCGATGGTGACGGGGATGGCGGCCAGACCGGTCATCGGGCGACCTCGCTCTCGGTGCTCGGCAGGTCGCTGACGGGCTCGCTGGTGCACAGGGCCACGGCCAGCTGGGTGGGCACGTGCCTGGCGACCTCGAGCACCTCCACCTCAAGGTGGCGCTCGGGCGGGTCGTCGTCGTGGGCCAGGTCGGCGGGGTCGGCGGGCAGGGCCACCACGACGCGCTCGCCGACGTCGGGCAGCGCCCCGAACGAGGAGATCACCAGGCCGCCGAGGGTGACGTAGTCGCCCTCGGGCAGCGACACCCCGATCTCGCGCTCGACCTCGTCGAGGGGGGCGTCGCCGCGCACGCTCCAGCGACCGTCGTCGCCGATCGGCGCCAGGTGCGGCTCCTCGTCGACGTCGTGCTCGTCGGTGATCTCGCCGACGACCTCCTCGGCGAGGTCCTCGACCGTCACCACGCCGACGAAGCCGCCGTACTCGTCGACCACGCAGGCCATCTGGTCGCCGCTGCGCTCCATCGCCGCCAGCGCCGCGGGCAGCAGCATCAGGCTCGGCACGACCGTGGCGGGCCGCACCACCTCGGCCACGGGGCGGCTCGCGCGGGCCTCGTCGTCGGCGACCCCGTGCAGGGCCTCGAGCACGTCGACGAGGTGGACCACCCCCACGATGTCGCCCTCGTCGTCGAGCACGGGGTAGCGCGAGTGACCGCCCTCCATGGCGTCGCGCACCTCCGCGAGCGGGGTGTCCTGGGCGATGACGTCGACGCGGGAGCGCGGCACCAGGGCGTGGCCCACGGGGCGCTGAGGGAAGTCGAGCATCCGGTCGAGCACCAGGCTCAGCTCGGGCGGCAGCTCGCCGGCGTCGCGGGAGACGGTCACGATGCGGCGCAGGTCGTGCAGGTTGGCGGAGTGCTCGACGTCGTGCACCGGCTCGATGCGCAGCACCTTGAGCAGCGCGTTGGAGGCGGCGTCGAAGACCCTGATCAGCCAGCCGAAGGCGCCCATGTAGAGCAGCGTCGAGCGCGAGAGGCGCTCGGCGACCGGGTAGGGCCGGGCGATGGCGAGGTTCTTGGGGAACAGCTCGCCGAAGAGCATCTGCACGAAGGTCGAGCCGACCAGCACCAGCACGGTGCCGGCCAGGACGCCCGTGGCGGTGGGCACCCCCACCCCGCCCAGGACCTCGCCGATCGCGGTGCCCAGCACCGGCTCGGCCACGTAGCCGACCAGCAGGCCCGTCACGGTGATGCCGAGCTGGGCGCCCGAGAGCATGAAGGAGGTGCGGTCGGTGATGCGCAGGGTGCGGCGGGCGGCCTTGTCGCCGCGCCCGGCCATGGCCTTCAGGCGCGACCGGTCGACGGCCATGTAGGCGAACTCCTGGGCCACGAAGTAGCCGTTCGCCGCGATGATGACGGCGATCAGCAGGGTGCCCGCGACCAGGGTGAGGGCGACGTCCATGCCCCCACTGTCGCAGCCGGGCGACGCACCGGGAGGGTGGGCGACGACGCGGGCAGGTCCTCAGGCGGTGGCCAGCGCGCGAGTGCCGGTCATGGCTCGACGCCAGGAATCGTCAAGCACCCCTCTCACCACCCGCTCGGGCGTCTTCGCCCCGAGCACGACATGTGCCGGCGGTCGCCGGGGTACGGCGAGGCCGACCGACCGGGCCCGCCGGCGGCACGAACGAAGGAGGCAGCATGACCACTGCACGCGAGCTGATGACCCCCGACGCCCACTGCGCGCGCACCGAGGAGACCGTGGCCACGGCGGCGGCCCGGATGCGCGACCTCGGGGTCGGCTCCCTGCCCATCTGCGGCGAGGACCAGCGCCTGCACGGCGTCGTGACCGACCGCGACATCGTCGTGGGCTGCGTGGCCGACGGCAAGGACCCCTCGCAGGTGCTGGTGGCGCAGTTCTGCGCGGAGGAGCCGGTGACCATCGGCGCCGACGACGACGCGGGCGAGGCGCTGCGCACGATGATGGACCACGACGTGCGCCGGCTGCCCGTCATCGACGGACACCGGCTCGTCGGCATGCTCAGCCAGGCCGACCTGGCGCGGGCGCTGCCCGAGGACGAGGTGGGCCGGATGCTGGCGGCGGTCTCCGCCCCGCCGTCCGACCGCTGAGCCCCGACGACCTCCGGCCCCGGGCGCGCGTGCGGGCGTAGGGTGAGGGCCCAGTCCAGTCCTGCCCGGCCCGCCGGGCCCGGAGATTGAGGTGGTCGTGGTGTCGCAGCACGCCCACCTGCTGCTGCAGCTGACCCGCATGCTGGCTCGCCAGGAGCTCAGGGGAGCGCCGCTGTCGATGCGGCTCTGCACCGCCTACGTGCGCCTGGCGCGGGCCGAGCGCGGCGCGATCTCGCTGGGGTCGCTGGGCGACGAGCGCGCCCTGCTCTGCGCCACCGACGAGCCGGCCGCGCGCTACGAGGACGCCCAGGACCTGGCGGGGGAGGGCCCCACCCTGCAGGCGCTGCGCACGGGGGCGGTGGCCTCCGTCGACTCCAGCGAGGCGCACGCCAGCACCTGGCCGCGGCTCTCGGGCCTGTCGCCGCAGCACCCCGCCCACGTCCACGCCCTGCCCATGCGCCCCGACGGGGTGGTGGTCGGCGTCGTCACGGTGCACTTCGAGGCCGCCGGGATGCTCGACGAGGAGCAGGAGAGCCTGCACTTCCTCGGTGACGCCGTCGGGGCCGCGTGCCTGGGCCAGGCGTCGTACGACGACGACAGCCGGGGCCTGTGGTCCGAGCGCGACCGGGTGGCCCAGGCGACCGGCGCGATCGTGGCGCAGCTGCGGGTCGGTCCCGCCGACGCCGCGGCCATCCTGCGGGCCCACGCCTTCGCCTCCGACGCCAGCGTGCACGAGGTGGCGCGCCGGGTCGTGAGCGGCGAGCTCGACTTCAGCCGAGATCCCTACGGAGGAACCCAGTGAGCGACTCGAGCGTGCGACACGCCCTCAGCGGCGCGGCGGCCGCCCTGGTGGGCGGCCCCGAGGACGTCACCGACGCCCTGGCCACGCTGGTGGCCGACTGCGCCGCGGGCGTGGGCGCGTCGGCGGTGGCGGTGATGACGCGCGACGGCGACGACTCCCGGGTGGCGCTGCTCAGCGCCACCTCGCACCGGGCAGGGGAGCTCGAGATGCTGCAGATCCAGCACGACCGCGGCCCGTGCGTGGAGTGCCTGCGCACCGACCGGGTGGTGCGCGCGAGCGGCGACGAGATGGTCCAGCGGTGGGGCGAGGTGGGCCAGGGGATCCTCGAGGCGGGCTTCGACTCGGTGGCGGCGTTCCCGATGCGCTACCGCGCCACGACCGTCGGCGGTCTCAACGTCTTCCACGCCGGGGGCTGCCTCGACGCCGAGGACGAGACGCTGGTGCAGGCCGTGGCCGACATGGCCACGCTCCTGGTCGTCCACGCCCGGCCGGTGCCGCGAGCGCACGTCGACGCGCTGGTGGGCGAGGCCCTGCGGGCCCGCGAGGTGGTGGAGCAGGCGAAGGGCGTGCTGTCCTACCTCGAGCGGATCGACCTGGCCACCGCCTACGAGCGGCTGGTGGAGCGCTCCCGCCGGCGCGGCACCACCTTGACCCGCACCGCCCTCGACGTGATCGCCGACGCGCAGCGAGGCTGAGCCGTCCTCACCCGCCGGTCGGGCCACGGGCCCCGGTGGGGCCCGACACGCGGCTGCGCAGCCACTGCTCGCCGTCGTCCGGGAGGCCGCTGGCGGCGACCGCGCCGGTCAGCGGGACCACCAGCAGCGCGACGTCGGCGGGCACGGCCTCGCGCAGCACGGCGAGCACCTCGTCGGCGCTGCAGGTGCCGTGCACGAGCAGCAGGTGCGGGTCGATCAGGCGCACCGAGTCCCAGTCCTCACGCTGTGGCGGCTCGGGCAGGGGCGACGTCGACCAGGCCAGGTGGACCGACACGGGTGTCCTCCTCGTGGTGGGGGTTGGCCGTCCCGGTACCCGTTCCCGGCTGGTGGCACACCTCGGGGGCCTGCTCAGCCCGGCGCGGTGTCGTCGTCGGGAAGTTCGCGAGTGGTGACCACGATGCGGGCCACGTCGCGCAGCTTGGTGTTGGTGCGGCTGGAGTAGCGGCGCAGCAGCTCGAAGGCCTGCTCGTGGCTGATCTCGTAGCGCATCGCGAGGATGCCCTGGGCGACGCCGATCTCGTGGCGCGACTCCAGGGCGGTGCGCAGCCCGGTGACCAGGTGGGCCTGGTTGAGCGCGGTGGCCGCGTGCGTCGCGTAGATCTCCGCGACGTCGAGGGCGTCGTCGGTGAAGGCGCGGCTGCGGCGCGAGTAGAGGCGCAGCGCACCGATGTCCTCGGCCTCGGTCTGCAGACGGATGGCCAGGACCGAGCGGAAGCCCTGGTCGACCGCCGCGGCCGCCCAGCCCGGCCAGCGACGCTCGTGGCGCAGGTCCTCGGAGAGCAGCATCCCGCTGTCGGTGCCCGACCAGGACGGGCCGCCGCCGTCGTCCAGGAGCTGCTCGAGCAGCTCCAGCTCGGGGGCCGTCGCGGCTGCCGGAACGGCGTCGCGGCGTCGCCGGGCGACGGTGATGGCGCCCTCGTCGCAGCCCGGCACGATCTGCACGGCTCGGCGTACGACCCGCTCGAAGGTCAGGGGCTCGTCGCCCGAGCTGAGGAGGCCCTCGCTGATGCGGGCGAAGTAGGCCGCGTAGGTCCGGTCGCGGTGGCCGGGCTCGCCCGGACGCGGGGGTGTGGAGGCAGCAGACATGGGCCCTGAGGTGCAGGAGGACTCCGTCTTGCCGTGGTCTCCAGCAAGAGTTTCGAGGAGATAGTAGGACGTGTCTCGTCACGTCCTCGCACTGGGCCGCCCCGGCTCACGCGGATGGTGCAGGTCACACCGTTGTGGGTCGTGTCCCAGGCATGCCCCGAGGGGGCGGGGGGTACGGGGGCCACCTCACTCCCGGGAGGTACACACGATGACCACCGCCAGCCTCGTCCCGACGCGGCGCCCCGCCGAGGGCGGCGTCCAGATCGCCGTGATCGGCCAGTCCGAGCTGCTCACGCAGGGGCTGAGGGCGCTGCTCGAGCCGTTCGTGCCCACGGCACGCGTCGACGTGCTCGGCCCGACGCTGTCGCTGCAGTCGCCCCGGCCGGTGGTCTTCGAGCCCTCGGCGCCGATGAGCAGCGACGACCGGGTCCTGCTGCGTCGCGTCGTCGACCGCGGCTGGCTCCCCGTGGCCTACGCGTGGCCGGGTGAGCCGGGACGTCGCCCGCACGTGCCCGGCCCCGCGGTGGCCGTCTCCCGCGCGCTCGGGGCGCAGGAGCTGCACGCCGAGCTGAGCCGTCTGGCCCACCGCGTGGACGGGCGCACCGACGTGCCTGCGACCCGCTCCGCGAGCGGCCCCGGTGCCGTCGTCGGTGATGGTGACGGTGTCGGTGACTTCCGGTCCGTGGGACCGTGCGCGGTGCCGGTGGAGCTGAGCGCACGCGAGCGCGAGATGGTCGAGCTGATCGCGCTCGGCCTGAGCAACGAGGAGATCGCGCGGCACTGCTACGTGACCGTGAACACCGTCAAGACGTTCATCCGCTCGGCCTACCGCAAGATCGGCGTCACCCGGCGCACCCAGGCGGTGGCCTGGGCCCTCGAGCACGGGCTGGTCGACCCGTCGGCGGCCACCGGGCTCACGGCAGCAGCCCCGCGGGGAGACCGCGTTCGGTGAGCACCTGCCGGGCCACGTCGCGCAGCTTGGTGTTGGTCTCGTTGGAGAGCCGGCGCAACAGCTCGAAGGCCTGCTCGTAGCTGATCTCGTAGGTGACGGCCAGCACGCCCTGTGCCACGCCGATGTCGTGGCGCGACTCCAGGGCGGTGCGCAGACCGGTGACCAGCTGGGCCTGGCTGAGCACGCCGGTGGCGTGGACGGCGTAGATCTCGGCGAGCTCGACGCTCTCGGGCGCGAAGGCGCCCGTCGAGCGGGAGTAGCAGTTCAGCGCACCGATGTTCTCCTCCTCGGAGTGCAGCCGGATGCTGAGCACCGAGCGCACGCCCAGCCCGGCCGCAGCCTGGGCCCACCGGGGCCACCGCGGCTCGTGGCGCAGGTCGTCGCTGACCAGGGTGCCCCCACCGCGCACGGAGTCCAGGCACGGTCCCTCGTCGAGGTCGTACTGCAACCGGTCGGCCTCCAGGGTCAGCTCCGAGGTCGCGGCGGCGGTGCTCTCGGACTCCCGCCCCCGGCCGCGCAGGGTGATGCCGGCACCCTCGCAGCCCGGGACGATCTCGAGTGCGCGGTCGACCACTCGCTGGAAGCTCAGCGGGACGGAGGGATCGCCGAGCAGGCCCTCGCTGATCCTCGCGAAGAACGCGGCGTACGCCGTGTCGCGAGCCCGTGCCTCGGCGGTCCCTCCGGTGGTCATGCAGCGATGTCTCTTCTCAGCTTCTCGAGGATGCGGGCCAACAGCCGGGAGACGTGCATCTGGGTGATGCCCAGCTCACGACCGATCTCGCTCTGGGTGCGGTCCTCGACGAACCGCAGGTGCAGGATGTGGCGCTCCCGCTCGCCGAGGCGACGGACCGCCGGGGCCAGGAGCAGGCGCTTGTCGCTCGTCTCCTCCTGGTCGTGCTCGTCCACCATCATGTCACCGAGGGTGGTGCCTGTCTGCTCGTCGAGCGGCTGGTCGAGGGAGGTGGCGGCGAAGCACCCGTCGGCGCGCTGGGACTCGTCGTAGTCGCTCCCGTCGAGGCCGGTGTCGGCCAGCACCTCCAGACGTGAGGGCTCGCGCCCCAGCTGCACCCGCAGCCGGTCGCGCGACCGGGCGACCAGGCGGCGGGCGTCCTGCACCCGGCGGGGAGGCCGCACGGTCCAGGCGTGGTCGCGGAAGTAGCGCAGCACCTCCCCACGCATGGTGGGCACGGCGAAGCCGAGGAGGTCGTCGCCGGCGTCCGGGTCGAAGCGGTGCACGGCTCGCACCAGGCCCTCGAGCGCGATCTGCTCGAGGTCGTCCCAGGCGACGCCGCGGTCGCGGTAGCGGCGCGCGACCGCGGTGGCGACGCCGCGGTTGAGCAGCACCACCTGGTCGAGCAGTGCGTCCCGGCCCGGGCCGGGCGGCTGGCTCCGGGCCTCGGTGAGCAGCCTGGAGGTCGCGCTCCGGCGACGCTCCCTGGTCATGGTGGTGCTGAGGGGGGAGACGGTGTTCATGCGTGGCAGCCCAACGGTGGGAGGTGCCTGCCCCGCCGTCGTCTTCAGCGGGGGTTCCTTTACCACCCTCGCACCGCCGCGTCGTGGCGACAAGTACCCCGAAGGTGTGAGGGCCCGGGAGATGCCGAGAGCCCCCGTCGCGCTGCGACGGGGGCTCCGGCTGCAGGTCAGAGCCCTGCGGTGCTCGTGGGCAGGGGCGGGGTCGAACCGCCGACCTTCCACTTTTCAGGCGGACGCTCGTACCAACTGAGCTACCTGCCCGAGCGCGGTCACCTTACCGCAGCGTCGTGGGGCGTCACGAATCGGCCGGGGGGTGGGTGGTGCTGTCGCGCACGACGAGCGAGGTCGCCATCACGGTGCGGGCCGCGGTGGGCCCACCTGGGGCACCGTCGGGACCCTGGTCGGTGGCCCGGGCGGCCGCCATCACCTCCAGGAGACCGGCCACGGCGAGCCGGCCCTTCTCGGTCACGTCCTGGGCCACGGTGGTCAGTGCGGGGGTCAGCGAGGTCGCCAGCGGCCCGTCGTCGAAGCCGACCACCGACAGGTCGTCGGGCACCCGGAGGCCCAGGGCCTCCGCGGCGCGCAGGGCCTGGGCGGCGAAGGCGTCGGAGAAGCACAGCAGCGCGGTCGGCCGGTCGGGGCGTCGCAGCAGCCGCGTGGCAGCGTCGTACGCCGCCTCGGGCGGCCGGAACGCCGCCACGGCGCCGGCCGGCGCCACGCCGGCCGGCTCCAGCACCTCCGCCCAGCCGCGGGCCCGCTCGAGCGAGGGCGGGCTCGGCGGGTCGAGGTTGAGGGTGGCGATGCGCCGGTGCCCCAGCTCGAGCAGGTGCTGCGCGGCGGCCCGGGCCCCGGCCAGGTCGTCGACGTTGATGCTGGGCACCCCCGGCAGCGGGTCCTGGTCGACGGTGAGCAGCGGCAGCTCGCGCCGGCGCAGCCACTCCACCTCGGGCGAGCCCGGCTCGCTGACGTGGACGAGGGCGCCGTCCATCGGCACGTCGCGCGCCGGCACCACGTCGCTGCCCACCCCGGCGACGATCAGGGTCAGCGCGAGCCCGTGGTCGGAGAGGGCGTCGGCGACCGCGACGAGGAACTCGGTGCCGACCGCGTCGCGCACGTTGTCGCCCAGTCGTCCGGTCACCAGGAGGCCCACCGTGCCGGTGCGGCCCCGGGCGAGGGCGCGCGCGGCCGGGTCCGGGCCGGCGTACCCCTGACTCTCAGCGGTCGCCAGGATGCGGGTGCGCAGGTCGGCGCTGAGCTTCTCGGGACGGGAGAAGGCGTTGGAGACCGTCATCCGGCTGACCCCGACCTCGTCGGCGATCGACTGGAGGGTCGGCTTGGCCATCGCGGAGCCTCCCCCTCTCTGCTCGGTCTGCGCCCGCCGCGCGGGTCCGGCCCAGCCTGCCAGCCGGCTCCGCCCGCCGCGAGCCGACGCACGCGGGCGGGCGGTGCTCGCGTTATGCTCTGGCGCGTCCGGCCCCCATCGTCTAGCGGCCCAGGACCCCGCCCTTTCACGGCGGTAGCACGGGTTCGAATCCCGTTGGGGGTGCTGCTCGAGGCCCGCCACGACGCTCCACCACCCTCGAATTGGGTGTGGTCGCGGTCGTGGGTTAGGGTTTCGACGCTTCGCCGGTGAGGTTGACCGGCACGAGCGATGGCCCCGTAGCGCAGTTGGTTAGCGCGCCGCCCTGTCACGGCGGAGGCCGCGGGTTCGAGTCCCGTCGGGGTCGCCAGTAGGTAGCAGAGAAAGCCCAGGTCAGAGGCCTGGGCTTTCTTGCTGCCCGGCCGATTCGGGTCGTTCTGGTCACAGAGTGGTCACAAGCGCTCACGATTGTCCGTCCTCGACGCGTGCGGCCCGCCTCTGGGCGGCCATCAGGTCGGATGCGCTGGTGTGCATCTTGACGTCGACGTGGCTGTAGATGCCCAGGGTCACGGACACGTTGCTGTGGCCCAGCTGCTCCTGCACCACGCGCGGGTGGATGCCTGCCTCGAGCGCCAGGGTCGCGTAGGTGTGGCGAAGGTCGTGGAGTCGGATGCGAGGCAGGTCGGCGCGGGCCATGAGGCGCCCGAACTGCTCGCTAATCCGGTTCGGGCCCGCCGAGGACCCGTCCACCGTGCCTCGAGGGTCGCCACGAGCTGAGAGCGCCGCCGGGAGTCCTCCCCGGGGGCGCTCTCGTCACAACCCGGGCAGCGCCGCGCCGTACGTGGCGTCGGCGCCTCTCCCGGGGGGCCAAGCCGATCAGTGAACGGTGAGGCTCCACATTCGCGCTACCGTCCGCAGATCCTCGTCGCTTTCCAGGACTGGTCTCGTCGAGGTCCGGAAGACATCGGTGCCGTCGAAGATGGCCCAGTTTTCCCATCCATCACCCAGGCGCGAGGCGTAGCGGATGCCGCTGAAAAGGAAGTCGTCGCCGTCGTTCTGGGCCGCGTAGGCCCAGAGGGCGATGCTGCGGCTGAGGCGGCGGTCTGCGTTGCGCAGCGCAGAGAGGTCGAGGTTGTCGGTGTACCCCAGCGCTGCCAGTTGCGGCGCCAGCTCCCTGCTGAGGAAGGCCAGGGTCTCGGGGTGGTCAACGTCGAGGAAGGGAAGCGGGGCTGAGACTGACAACTCCACGATGGAGCGGCGCAGGCGCCAGTCGCGTGGGATGCCTCCGCACAGCATGAAGTGCTCGTCGACGCCGTCTGCGCCTGCGAGAAGATCCCGCATCACGGGCGATGGCCGGTACCGCCCCAGCGTCTCGGCGAAGCAGGCTTGCAGCTGGGTGGCGGCGTACAGGACGCCGCCACCCGCCACGTCGTACCGGTTCCCTGCCGTCGGGTGGACGGCGTCCTCAGGGCGGATCTCCGAGAACCGGAGAGGGTCGGTTGTCCTTGCGACTCGGAACACCGAGTCGGGGAAGTCGACCACCCGAGGTTCGGTCATGGGCCGGGTCAGCCTCCTGTCATGAACGCGCGAGCCGCCGCCATGACTTCGCGGTGGCGACCCTCGCGCACTGCTTCGGCGGGGGACTCGTCATCGAGCTGCGGGTTCATGCCGATGAACCATGCCCGGATCGTGGGCGCGGCCTCGACGGTTTCCAACATGTTGACGATCTGGAATGCGACGAGCAGCGGTCGAAGCGCGTCGTCGTTCGACGGGACTCCCTTGCTGCCCCAACGCGAGAGCGTGCTGACGTCTCGGCCGACCATGAAGGCGGTGACCTTGGCGCCGAGCTTCTCAATCAGACTCTCCAGGAGGTCGTCCGGGTCGAGCTGCATGGACAGACGGTGGGCGCTCTCCTGTCGTCGTGCGGCGGTGCTCCGTGACCTTTCTGAGGTGGGCATCTGCTCCGTGACCTTTCTATCGTGGTGCCGGCCTTGCAGCGGGGAAGCACAGAGGACCGGGACCGCTTACGCGGCGACATGCACCCGCTCGTGATGGACGAGGTTTCGCATGCAGCGCGTCTACGTTCATACAAGCACAACGTGTGTAAAAGCGTTGCGATCCGTGTGCATACTCACTGACCGTGTCGGCACTCGGTTCGCGGTCAGCCTGTTCGCCGGTGTAGGCCTCGCCAGGCAACTACTCTCTCGACATGGAGCCCGAAGACCGCGACCTCCACCTCTCGAGACTCGCCTCGTGGGTCGTTCAGACCGTTGGAGCCGCCCTGCTGTGGTCGACGCTCGTGGCGTTCGCCGTGCTCGTGATGGCGGCCTCGACGGGAGAGTACGAGTTGGCCTGGTGGGCGGTCGTTTTGGCGCCCCTGGTGTTTGGCCTGAAGTTGACGCTCGCCAGTGCTCCCTTGCCGCCCCTCGAGGCAGAAGAGGTGTAGCAGCCTCGATGGCGTGGCCGCCGAGCTGAGCAGCATGTGGGTCGAGCTCGCCTCGGAGACCTGGAGAACAACCGGCCCGCCTCCGAGTCCCCGACGGACGCGGGCCAGTGTCCAGCGGCTTCTAGGCGTCGTACGCCGCGCCCCACACCTCCCAGGGAGTGCGGTGCAGCACGTGCACGGCGAGCAGGTCGGCCGCACGCTCGGTCACCGACCCCTCGGCCCTGGCGCGCTTGATCGCCCGGTCCTCTCGGCTGTCACGCTGCACACCCAAGGCCACCGGGCCCCGTACAGGTTCAGCAGAGCCAGCAGAGGTCCGGCAGGGAGCCGACCAGGGCGCGGGGGCGCCGCCAGGGCGGTCATGACGCCGGCCCCTGGGCGACGGCCGCGACGAGGGCCGTCAGCTCGGCGTGTCCCTCCGGGGTGGCGGTGGCCGCCAGGAACGCCGCGCGCGCCGCGGGGGTCGCCTCGACGGTGAGCGCCGGCTGCCCCTCTCGGTCGCTCTCGAGAACGATCAGGGCGTCCTGGCCGCGGTCCTGCATGGGCCAGGCGTGCCAGCCGTCGCCAGGGGTGCCGGCGAGCTGCACGAGGTCGCCGGCGTGGAACTGGGCGTGGTCGCCGGGCTCGGTGTTGGTGCACCAGGTGTGGTCGGTGCAGTTGGCGGTGGTGGTGAGGGCGGTGGTGGTCATGGGGGTGGCCTTTCGGTTGAGACTCTGACCGCGTTCGGCATGGGCGCCGAGCGCGGGGTGGTGCTACATGCCGCGGCGGCTGTGGTTTAGAGATGGTCCTCCTTCCTGCTGGTCGCGAGGCGCGAGGCCGCGCTGGACGCGGATCAGGTCCTCGAGCTCGTCGACGCTGCGGCGACAGGTCGGCGTCCACGCCGCCTCGGCCTGCTCGCGAGGGGTCATCTGCTCGATGGCCTCGTCGGAGGCTGCGAGGACCGCGCCGGCCGCCTCGATGCACTCCCGCTCGGTCGGCCGTCGGTTGCTGGGGTCCGTCATGACGACACGCTCGCAGCGGTAGGGGACTGCCGCCTATGGTCACGGGCACGGACGCCGTCGAGCGCGGCGTGCACGAACGAGGTGACCCCATCAGCGCTGCCGCGGTCGATGCCGTGGTGGGCTGCGACGGCGTACAGCTCGAGCGCCAGGGCCACGGCGGCATCGACCTGGGCCGGCGGTATGGGCGGGGCGGCGTACGACGCCGAGCGCCGCACCGACGCCTCGATGACGTCGCGGTCGCCGGTCGTGAGCGCGACCATCACGGCTCCTGGATGTGGTGTCGGGCCGTGGCAGCGACTAGGTCAGGGACCGCCTCACGCACCCTGGTGGGCACGACGTACGGCCAGCCCTCGACGCCCAGGCGACCAGTGTCGACGAACGTCTCGCCGCACGTGCAGGTCCAGCGGTCGGTGCCGAGCGTGACCTCGTGCCGGCCGCTGCTGAGCTTGGCTCCTACCGCCCCCGGGCGGGCGCACTGCCAGCAAAGGTCGACGGGGTGGAGTGAGGTGCCGTGCCGGGTGAAGCCCGCCGGATCGCTGTAGAGGCCGGCGTGGCCGCACAGGTCGCAGCGGGTGTGAAGTCGAAGAGTGGTGGCCATCTGGATTCCTGTCCTGGGAACGGTGAGGGCGGACGACGCGGGCGCGGCCGCGTCCGTCACTGGGTCGTTGTGTCGGCGAGTGGGCACGAAAGTGGTCACAGACCGGGGGCGAGCGGCGGATTCGGGCGGCCATGAGGCCCGGCGCGGATGCCCGACAGCCCGCGTTCTAGGGGCTGGCGGGTACTGCGGGAAACCGGGGGGCATGGGGCCGCTGCAAGTTCGAGTCCCGTCGGGGTCGCCAGCACGAAGCACGAGAGCTCCGGACCGTCACGGTTCGGAGCTCTCGTGCTTCTCGGGCACGATGGAGCGGTGCCCCTCGACCCGCTCGACCCCCTGGTCACCGACCCGGCGCGCTTCGACGCGCTGGTCGAGGCCGCGCTCGACGAGATCCCGGAGGAGCTGGCCGCGCTGGTGCGCAACGTCGTGGTGCTCGTCGAGGAGGTGCCGCCGCCCGAGGAGCCCGACGACCTGCTCGGCCTCTACGACGGGGTCGCGATGACGCAGCGCGACTCGTGGTCGCCGGTCGCCCTGCCCGACCGCATCTTCCTCTTCCGGGCACCCCTGCTCGACTTCTGCGACACCCCCGAGCAGCTGGCCCACGAGGTGCGGGTCACCGTCGTGCACGAGGTGGCCCACCACTTCGGCATCGACGACGCCCGGCTGCACGACCTCGGCTACGCCTGAACCACGGGCGGCGCGCAGTCAGAGGCGGGAGCCGACCATGAACCCCAGGGCGCAGAGCAGCAGCGAGCCCACCAGCGTCACCAGCGCGTACGCCGCCGCCCGCCGGCCCAGGTCGTGGGCCTGCACCGCGAACGACGAGTAGGTGGTCAGCGCGCCGCAGAAGCCGGTGCCCAGCAGCGCCAGCGCGTGCCCGCGCAGCGCCAGCCCGACCAGCAGCCCCAGCAGCAGCGAGCCGGCCAGGTTGGCCAGCAGGGTGCCCCGGGGGAACGCGGCGGAGTCGAGCCGGGCGCCCAGCCGCCAGCGCAGCGCCGCGCCACCGGCGCCGCCGAGGGCCACCAGCAGCGGCGTCACCGGCCCTCCTGGGGCCATCGGCGCCGCGCCAGCGCGACCGCCGCGAGCGACGCGCCCAGCGTCAGCACCAGCAGGGCGGCGGCGGCCGGCGCCCGGCCCGCGTCGAGGAGCGAGCGGGTCTGCTCCGAGGCCGCCGACAGCGTCGTGAAGCCACCCAGGAGGCCGGGCCCGAGGCCCAGCTGCAGCAGCGGGGTGCGGCGTACGACGGCCAGGGCCGGGAGGGCGGCCAGAGCGAAGGCGCCCGCGACGTTGACGACGGCCGTCGCCACCACGAGCGCGTCGCCGGTCGCGACGACCTCCCCGACCGACCAGCGCAGCAGGGCGCCCAGCGCGCCGCCGGCGGCGACCGCGGCGAGCGCGGCGGGTCCGGCTCCGGTCGGGGGGTGCGGGCTCACGCGCCGACCCTAGTCCGACGCAGCACCCCCGCGGCCAGCGCGGTGACGCCTCAGCAGACGCCCGAGTGCCGGTCCTCCTGGGCCCAGGCGAGCGGGTCCTCGCCGCGGGCCTGGCGCATGAACTCACCGAGGTACCACTGCTGGAAGCGGCGCTCCTCGTCGGAGCGGGCCAGCGAGAGCAGCCGCTGCTGGCGGCAGAAGGCGTCGGCCATGTCGAGCAGCTCGATGAAGCGCTCGGTGGTGTCGGCGCTCGAGCGCGAGACCACCACCTCGATGTCGGCCGTCCCGGCGCCGTCGTGCTCGGCGCGGGCGACCGCGTCGGCGCCCAGGCCGTGCCGCAGCTCGCGGTCGATCTCGGCGAAGAGGTCGGAGAGGTCCTTGGCGATGGGGTAGTCGGACTCGTGGGCCAGCGCCAGCAGCCGCACCTCGCGGCGCAGCTCGCTGAAGTGGCGCTGGAAGGCCTGGTGCAGCTCGACCGGCACCCCGTCGACGCGCACGGTGACCGGGTCGGCCGGCGGGGCGGTGGGCACCTCGTCGAGGCCGGTGATGACGCCCTGCACGCCGTCCTCGCCGGCGAAGCTGGCCGCGGGGGCGAACCACACGACCTTGCCGTCGGCCTCGATCTCGGCGCCCCAGGCGTCGGAGGAGCGGGCCACGATGCTCAGCCCGCGCCCGAAGGTCAGCAGGAGGTCCTCCTCGTCGCCCGGTTCGGGCGGCGTGGGCAGCACGGGGCGCTCCCGGGAGGCGTCGCGGACCTCCACGCGCGGGTGCTGGCGGGTGCCGCGCACCCGCACCCGGATCGGCGCCTCGCCGTGCAGCAGCGCGTTGGTGACCAGCTCGGAGACCCCCAGCTCGGCGCACTCGGCCAGCTCGGGGCGCTCGATGTCGTGACAGGTGTCGACGACCCAGCGCCTCGCGTCCTGGACGCTGCGGGGTCCAGCGCCCAGCAAGAGGGCGGGCCGGTTCAGCGGCACGGGCGGACTCCCACGGTGGACATCAGGACGGGCGGTCGCGACCGCTCTGCTGGCTGCTTACCCACCCCGGCTCCGGCACAAACGGGGGGCCCGGTGATTTCCCACGACGCGGGCAGGGATGTGACCGACCATACGGATGGTGGAGGGGGCGTCGCTGGTTGAGACGATGGTGCCTCGGGCATCGGGGATGATGGGGCTGACGTCCGCACGACCCGGCGCCGCACGAGGACCCACGACGTACGACGACGACCCGGGGCAGCGCCCCCGGACACGAGAGGTGAGCACCCATGACCGCGACCCAGGACGCATCGCCCGAGGCGGGACGACGCCACCGGGTGGTGGTGATCGGCTCCGGCTTCGGCGGTCTCTTCGGCGCCAAGCACCTGCGTCGCTCCGACGTCGAGGTGACCATGGTCGCCAAGACGACCCACCACCTCTTCCAGCCGCTGCTCTACCAGGTGGCCACCGGCATCCTCTCCGAGGGCGAGATCGCCCCGCCGACCCGTGAGGTGCTCAGCGGGCAGGACAACGCGACCGTGCTGCTCGGCGAGGTCACCGACATCGACCTGGAACAGCGCCGCGTCACCTCCCACGTGCTGGGTCGCGAGACCGTCTCGGAGTACGACTCGCTGATCGTGGCCGCCGGTGCCGGGCAGTCCTACTTCGGCAACGACCACTTCGCCGAGTTCGCGCCCGGCATGAAGAGCATCGACGACGCCCTCGAGCTGCGCGGGCGCATCTTCGGCGCCTTCGAGATGGCCGAGCTCGCCGCGCGTCGCGGCGAGGACGTCGACCACCTGCTGACCTTCGTGGTCGTCGGCGCCGGGCCCACGGGCGTCGAGATGGCCGGCCAGATCGCCGAGCTCGCGCACCGCACCCTCAAGCGCGACTTCCGCTACATCAACACCCGCAGCGCCCGGGTGCTGCTGGTCGACGCCGCCCCGCAGGTGCTGCCGCCCTTCGGCGCCAAGCTCGGCGAGAAGACCAAGAAGGAGCTCGAGGACCTCGGGGTGGAGGTGCTGCTCGGGGCGATGGTGACCGACGTCGACGAGCGCGGCCTCGAGATGTCCTACAAGGACGGCCGCACCGAGCGCGTCGAGGCCATCACCAAGATCTGGGCCGCCGGCGTGCAGGGCAGCCCGCTGGGGCGCACCCTCTCCGAGCAGACCGGGGCCCCGCTCGACCGGGCCGGCCGCATCAGCGTCAACCCCGACCTGACCCTGCCGGGCCACCCGGAGGTCTTCGTCGTCGGCGACATGATCTCCCTCGACAACCTCCCGGGCGTGGCCCAGGTCGCCATCCAGGGCGCCAAGTACGCCGCCAAGGAGATCGACGGGCGGCTCAAGGACAAGCCAGCCCAGGCGCCGTTCAAGTACTTCGACAAGGGCTCGATGGCCACCATCAGCCGCTTCCGCGCGGTGGCGATGGTGGGCAAGCTGCGCCTGACCGGCTTCATCGCCTGGCTGATGTGGCTGGCGGTGCACCTCTTCTACATCACCGGCTTCAAGAACCGGGTCACCGCGGTGCTGCACTGGTTCGTCTCCTTCCTGGGTCGCGGACGCTCCGAGCGCACCGCCACCGAGCAGCAGATCTTCGGGCGCAACGCCCTGGGACGGCTCCAACGCGGCGCCACCGACCTGGTCTCCGAGCCGGGGGAGTACGACGACCTGCGCCGTCGCGCCGACTCCGAGCGTCGCGAGGAGCTCGAGGCCCAGGCCGCCGAGGAGTCCCGCCTGACCGACGCCGGCGAGCGCGGCACGAAGGTCGGCGACCGGGTCTGACCCGTCGTCGGGGGAGCGGTCGCCGCGACCCGGTGACCCTCGTTGGTCGAGCAGTGACGAGCGCCAGCGAGGAGCGTCGCCGAGACCGGGTGAGTGGCGTGCTCGCCGTACGCCGGGTGGTTGCGGGGTCTCGGCGTCGCTCGAGCCTTCGGCCCTCGCTGCTCGACCAACGAACGCCGTTGGTCGAGCAGCGACGAGCGCCAGCGAGGAGCGTCGCCGAGACCGGGTGACCGACGCGCTCGCCGTACGCCGGGTGGTTGCGGGGTCTCGGCGTCGCTCGAGCCTTCGGCCCTCGCTGCTCGACCAACGATTGCCGTTGGTCGAGCAGTGACGAGCGCCAGCGAGGAGCGTCGCCGAGCCCCGGTGACCGACGCGCTCGCCGTACGCCGATCGGTTGCTGGGTCTCGGCGTCGCTCGAGCCTTCGGCCCTCGCTGCTCGACCAACGAAGGCGCCTCGCTGCCCGACCAACGGGAGCCACGGGTGCTCACTCGAAGAAGCGCGGGGCCCGGTCGGCGGAGTCCCGCTCCGCCAACGCCTTGCGGGCCCAGCGGGGGAGGATGAAGACGCCCTCGGCCTCGACGGTGACTCCGTCGGGGCCCAGGATGTGGCCGCGTGCCCAGGTCTTGATGCCCTCGGTGCGCTCGATCCAGGCTTCGGCGCGCAGCGGGCCGAGCGGGGTGCCCTGCCGGTAGACCAGCGTCAGCGTCCCGGTCATCCCGGGCCGCTTGCCGGCGCCGGCGGCCTGGCCGAGCACCTGGTCGAGGATGAGCGCGGAGACGCCGCCGTGCACGAGGGTCGGCGGGCCCTCGTAGGCCGCACCGAGGTGGAAGTCGGCCCACACGCGCCCGCTGTCGTCCTCCTGCTCGACCACCAGCGGCGGGGCGACGGCGTTGCGCAGCCCCACGACCGCGTTGCCCCAGGCCCGGCCCTGCCCGTCATTGCTGAACCGGACGCCGTACGCCCCCTCGAGCTGGCGTCGGCGCAGCCGCTCGGTGAGCGCCTCGACCTCGGCCTGCACGGCGCGGACCTCGTCGTCGTCGACCTCGGTGCGGATGCCCGCGTCGACCAGGGCCCGCAGCGCGTCGGTGAAGGGCCCGTAGAGCGCCCGCTGGCGGTCCAGCTCGTCGGCTGGGATGTCGTCCTGCACGTATCCGGCCACGGGGTCACACTAGAACAGGTTCCACTATGTCGGCGTCGCGTCCGGCGAGACCCGGTCAGCGACGCTGCGCGGCCGCCTCGCCGGCGGCGCCCAGGTCGGGGCGGTGGTGCAGCAGGACCTCGGTGAAGGCACCCGGGTCGACCATCGAGGAGTCGACGACGAAGGGCGCCATGGCCCGGCGGTGGAAGAGCACCTTCCAGCCGCGCGAGCCTGGCCGGCCACGGATCTCGATCGAGGTGTGCGGGTTGGCCAGGTCGAAGACGTGCCGGCCCGCGGCACTGTGGATCTCGAGTCGTCCCTGCTGCAACGACATCCGGGTCGGGCTCGAGCCGGCGCGCACCGCCCAGATGACGGCGCTGAGCAGCGCCAGCGCCCCGGCCACGCCCAGGGCGGTCTCGGTCGGGTCCTGGTAGGCGACGTAGCCGGCGATGCCGGTCGCGGCCAGCGCGAGCAGGAGCAGCACGCCGGTGACGGCCCGTACGCCGCCGGGCGAGTGCAGCTCGGTCGGCAGGACGGCCGGCGGTGCGGGGTGCTCAGCGGGCGCGGGCGGGAGCGCAGGACTGGCGGAGGGCCGGGTGGCGGGTCGCGCCGCCTGCTGCTCAGGGTCGCCGGACACGGCACGCTGCACGCCCGCGCGCAGCGACGAGGCCATGGCGCCCAGGCGCGGCGTGCGGGCCGGGCTCGCCGGTCCCGGGGGATCGGCGCCTGGCTCGGGCATCGGCACGGGCTCCGGATCCGGGTCCGGGTCGGGCTCCGGCTCGGGCGCCGCTGTCGGTTCGGCGGCCGGCACCGGTGCCGGCGCCGGCGTGGCGTCGCCGAGGAGCGCGAGCACGTCGCGACCGACGCCCACGTGGTCGGGAGGCGCCGGGTCTTCCGCCTCCTCGACCGCCTCCGGG
Source organism: Nocardioides salarius (assembly GCF_016907435.1). Classification (NCBI taxonomy): domain Bacteria; kingdom Bacillati; phylum Actinomycetota; class Actinomycetes; order Propionibacteriales; family Nocardioidaceae; genus Nocardioides; species Nocardioides salarius. The sequence goes on from NZ_JAFBBZ010000001.1 coordinate 2,652,715, forward strand.
CCCGTCTCGGCGACTTCCGGCTCGGCGACCGGTTCGACTTCCGGATCGGCAACCGGGTCAGCGGCCGGCTCGGCGTCACGGCGCCGACCGCGCCGCCCCCGCCCGCGTCCCTGCTCCGGCTGCTCGAGGGCACGCCGGGCCGACGCGGTCAGCACCGGTTCGAAGCCCTCGAGGTCGATGCCGACCTCGGAGGCGGCAGCAGCGGCCACCGGGGTCGACTCGGGCGCTTCGGCCGCCGGGGTCTCGACCACCTCGACCACCTCGACAGCCTCGACCGCCTCGGCCTCGTCCACCTTCGGACGCCCGGCCGGCTGGGTGCGCGCGATGCCGTAGGTGCGCGGCCGGGACGCGGGGTCCTCGGCGGTGCGCGCGCGGTGCGCAAGCCACCGGTCGACGAGGTCGTCGCCCGGCTGCTGGTCGTCGGTGCTCATGGTGCACCGATGGTCCCACCGCGGGCGGCGCGCCGGGCGGGAATCGCCCCGCCGTCAGCGTGGCGGGTCGTCGGCCAGGGCGCGGCGCAGGGCGGGCAGCACCGCGTCGACGTCGTACGGCGTGCGCAGCACCACGATCGAGGTGCCGGCCTCGGACGGCTGCGGCGACCCCCCGCTCGGTGCGCCCCCCAGCGCCCGGTCGAGCGCCAGGCCCAGCTCCTCGACGGCGGTCGCGTCGTCGACGACGCCGCGCAGCCAGCGGCGCAGCACGTGGTTGTGGGCGGTGACGACGGCGGCGGCCACGAGCTCGGCCCGCAGGTCGCCTCCGGCCTCCTCGCCGGTCCAGGCACGCAGCGCGTCGCGGTAGACGCGGTGGTAGCGCAGGGTGCTCGCCAGCTCGCGGTCGCGCAGCGTGGTCACGGTGCGGGTCAGCCGGTAGCGGGCCCGCGCCAGGTCGCCCTCGTGCAGGTAGTGCTCGAGGACCAGCCGCGTCGCCTCGGCGATCCCGATCCGGGTGGCCGCGCCCGGTGCGGTCGCCGTCTCCAGCCGGCTGCGGACCCGCTCGAGGAGCGCGTCGTGCTCGGGGAAGATCACGTCCTCCTTCGAGCCGAAGGCGCGGAAGAAGGTGGTGCGCCCGACGCCCGCGGCCTCGGCGATGTCGCCGACCGTCGTGGCGTCGTACCCGCGCTCCTCGAAGAGGGCGAAGGCGGCGGCGCGCAGCCGGTCGCGGACCTCGCTCGCGCCGGGCCTGTTCGTGGGCCTGCTGGTGGGCCTGTTCGAAGCCGGCACCGGACCTCCCAGGATTGGTGAGACTCGATGCCGAGAGTACGGTACCGAGTACCGAATCGAGAGGTGGAGCGCGCATGACGAGTGTCGAGAACGTCGGAGTGGTGGGCTGCGGCCTGATGGGGGCCGGCATCGCGGAGGTCTCCGCGAGGGCGGGCCTCGACGTGGTGGTGGTCGAGTCGAGCCAGGCCGCGGCCGAGGCCGGACGGGCCCGGCTCGAGGCGTCCCTGCAGCGTGCCGAGTCGCGCGGCAAGCTCGACTCCGCCGACGAGGTCCTGCAGCGCATCCGGGTCGAGACCGAACTCGATGCGCTGGCCGACCGCGGCCTGGTCGTCGAGGCGATCGTGGAGGACGAGGCCGTCAAGGTCGACCTCTTCAAGCGCCTCGACGAGATCGTCACCGCGCCCGACGCGATCCTGGCCAGCAACACCTCGTCGATCCCGATCATGAAGCTCGGCGTCGTGACCTCGCGGCCCCAGCAGGTGCTGGGCATCCACTTCTTCAACCCGGTGCCGGTGCTCAAGCTCGTCGAGCTGGTGCCGAGCCTGCTGACCTCGGAGGAGACCACGGCGACCGCGCGGTCCTTCGTCGAGGACCTGCTCGGCAAGCGCTCGATCCTCTGCCAGGACCGCGCCGGCTTCGTCGTCAACGCGCTGCTGGTGCCCTTCATCCTCTCCGGCATCCGGATGATGGAGTCGGGCTTCGCCTCGGCCGAGGACATCGACCAGGGCCTGGTGCTCGGCGCCGCCCACCCGCAGGGCCCGCTGGCCCTGGCCGACCTGATCGGCCTCGACACGACCAAGGCCGTGGCCGAGTCGTTGTACGAGGAGTTCAAGGAGCCCCTCTACGCGCCGCCGCCGCTGCTGGCCCGGATGGTCGACGCCGGCCTGCTGGGCCGCAAGTCGGGCCGTGGCTTCTACACCTACGACAAGAAGTGAGTGCACCCGTGAGCGAGACGACCGACCTGTACGCCCTCTCCGAGGAGCACCGCGCGATCCGGAGCGCCGTGCGCGACCTGGTCGAGGCCAAGGTGGCGCCGTACGCCGCCGTGGTCGACGAGGAGGCGCGCTACCCGCACGAGGCCTCGGCGGCGCTGCAGGCCGCCGACTTCCACGCCCCGCACGTGCCGGAGGAGTTCGGCGGCGCCGGCGCCGACGCGCTGGCGACCGTGCTGGTGATCGAGGAGGTGGCGCGCGCCTGCGTGTCGTCGTCGCTGATCCCCGCGGTCAACAAGCTCGGCTCGCTGCCCGTGCAGATCGCCGGCTCGCAGGAGCTGAAGGCGAAGTACCTGGGTGCGCTGGCGCGCGGCGAGGGCGGCTTCTCCTACTGCCTCTCCGAGCCCGAGGCCGGCTCGGACGCGCTGTCGATGAAGACCCGCGCGGTGCGCGACGGCGACCACTGGGTGCTCAACGGCACCAAGCGGTGGATCACCAACGCCGGCGAGTCGGAGTTCTACACCGTCATCGCCGTCACCGACCCCGAGAAGCGCTCGAAGGGCATCTCGGCGTTCGTCGTGGAGAAGTCCGACGAGGGCGTCTCCTTCGGCGCCCCGGAGAAGAAGCTCGGCATCAAGGGCTCGCCGACCCGCGAGGTCTACCTCGACAACGTGCGCATCCCCGCCGACCGGATGATCGGCGCCGAGGGCACCGGGTTCGAGACGGCCATGAAGACCCTCGACCACACCCGCGTCACCATCGCCGCCCAGGCCGTCGGTGTCGCGCAGGGCGCCCTCGACTACGCGCTGGAGTACGCCAAGGAGCGCGAGCAGTTCGGCAAGAGCATCGCCGACTTCCAGGGCCTGCAGTTCATGCTCGCCGACATGGGCATGAAGGTGGAGGCCGCCCGTCAGATGACGTACGCCGCCGCCGGCCGCTCCGAGCGCGGCGACTCCGACCTGACCTTCTTCGGCGCCGCGGCCAAGTGCTTCGCCTCCGACGTGGCCATGGAGGTCACCGTCAACGCCGTGCAGGTGCTCGGCGGCTACGGCTTCACCCGCGACTACCCGGTCGAGCGGATGATGCGCGACGCCAAGATCACCCAGATCTACGAGGGCACCAACCAGGTGCAGCGGATCGTGATGGCCCGCCAGCTGCTGGCCGGGGTGCAGTCGCAGATCTGAGCCGCTGGTGATCGTCGAGTCCTATCCCGCTGAGTTCCTCTTCTCGGTCATCGGTTCCATCGCCTGCTTCGGTGCCGCAGGTCTTGCGTGGTGGCAGCACCAGTGGTTCCTTCGCGGATTCGGGAAAGCGGGGGTCGACGACTTCAGGAGCCGGCGAGAGGCGGTGTGGCGAGCGAGGCTGGGATTCACCTTCCTGCCCTCGTCGCTCATCCTGGTGTGCATGGCCTGCACCCTCGGGCTCGCCGCTCTGGCCATGGCGCTGGAGATCCGAGCGCTGTTGGTCCCGATGGTGCTCTCGCTCGTCATCGGCGCAGGAATGACGGTGTGGACATGGAAGGAGTTCGATCGCCCCAGTCCACGCCGTCAATGGCCCGAGTTCGCACTCAATCTGCGGTCCGAGCTGCGCGGGCGATGATTCGCCCGCCCCGCGCCGGTCCACCTCCTCATGACGAACACGACGATGTACCCCTGCCTGTGGTTCGACGGGGTGGCCGAGCAGGCCGCCGAGCACTACGTGGGGATCTTCCCCGGCAGCCAGGTTGACAAGGTGTGGCGCTCGCCCGCCGACACCCCGGCCGGGCCGGCCGGACAGGTGCTGGTCGTCGACTTCACGCTCGCCGGTCAGCGTCTCCAGGCCCTCAACGGCGGGCCCGAGTTCCGCTTCAGCGAGGCCGTGTCGCTCGTCTTCGAGTGCGAGGACCAGGCCGAGGTCGACCGGCTGTGGGACGCACTGGCTGCCGACGGCGGTGAGCCGGGGCCGTGCGGCTGGATCAAGGACCGCTTCGGGCTGTCGTGGCAGATCGTCCCGCGGCGGCTCAACGAGCTGTTGGGCGACCCCGATCCCGACCGTGCCCGCCGGGCCATGGAGGCGATGCTGAGCATGGGCAGGCTCGACGTAGCCGAGCTCGAGCGGGCGGCCGCCGGCGGCTGAGCGGCGCTCAGGTGGTGAAGCGACGAGCAGAGCCGGCCGTGGCGAGATCAGTCCACGTCGAGACCTTAGGTTGTCTATCCGGCTTTATCTGTGTCACATGAAGTGCCCTCAGGGTTCTGAGCCAACGAGTGGCGGCGGGCTGTCCCGCTCACGGCCGCCGATGACAGCCGCGACCCGCGTCGCGCGGCTCGCGTGTCCGGACTTTCGGCCCTGCCGCGATGTTTGCAAAGGACACCGGCTGGTTACGGGTGCGCCATCGCGCTTCCGCGCGACCCGTCCCGACACCAAGGAGGAGCGAGATGCGAGCTGTCGTCTACAAGGAGCCGCACCAGGTGGAGGTCGAGGAGGTCGACGACGCCAGGATCGAGGACCCGACCGACGTCGTGATCAAGGTGACCACCGCCGCCATCTGCGGCTCCGACCTGCACATGTACGAGGGGCGCACCGGCGCCGAGGCCGGCATCGTCTTCGGCCACGAGAACATGGGCGTCGTCGAGGAGGTCGGCAGCGGCGTCGCGTCGCTGAAGAAGGGCGACCGGGTCTCGATCCCGTTCAACGTCGCCTGCGGCTTCTGCAAGAACTGCCTGGCGGGCAAGACGGGGTTCTGCCTGACGGTCAACGCCGGCTTCGCCGGCGGCGCCTACGGCTACGTCAGCATGGGCCCCTACCGCGGCGGCCAGGCCGAGTACCTGCGGGTCCCCTTCGCCGACTTCAACTGCCTCCCGCTGCCCGAGGGCGACCAGCACGAGCGCGACTTCGCGATGCTGAGCGACATCTTCCCCACCGGCTACCACGCCGCGACGATGGCGCAGGTCAGCCCCGGCGAGACCGTCGCGGTGTACGGCGGCGGCCCGGTCGGGCTGATGGCCGCCTACTCCAGCCTCATCAAGGGCGCGTCGAGGGTCTTCCTCGTCGACAGGGTCCCCTCGAGGCTCGACCTGGCCGAGAAGATCGGCGCCATCCCGGTGAACTTCGGCGAGGTCGACCCGGTGGAGGTGATCACCGACCAGACCGGTGGTGAGGGCACCGACAAGGGGATCGACGCGGTCGGCTACCAGGCCACGGTCTCGGACGGTGAGGAGCAGCCCGCCGTCGTGCTCAACCAGCTGGTGCACACCGTGCGGCCCACGGGCAGGCTCGGCGTGGTCGGCCTCTACGTCCCCAGCGACCCGGGCGCACCCGACGAGAACGCAGCCGAGGGCAAGCTGCTCTTCGAGGTCGGCAAGCTCTTCGAGAAGGGCCAGTCGATCGGCACCGGCCAGGCCGACGTGAAGGCCTACAACCGCCAGCTGCGCGACCTGATCGTCGCCGGGCGGGCCGAGCCCGGGTTCGTGGTCTCCAAGGAGCTGCCGCTCGAGGGCGCGCCCGAGGCCTACGAGCGCTTCGACAAGCGCGAGGAGGGCTACTCCAAGGTCCTGCTCCACCCCTGGGAGTGAGCGGGAGCCGACGGCGAGCGGGGCTCCGGCAGGGGCCCCGCTCGCTCGCCGGCCGTCGGCTCAGGCGTCGACGACGACCGGGATGATCAGCGGGCTGCGGCGGAAGGTCTTGTGCGCCCACCGGCTGACGTCGCGGCTGATCATCTGCTCGAGCTGGTGGGCATCGCCGATGCCCTCGCCGGCGGCGCGGGCCAGGGTCTTCTCGATGACCTGGACGGCCGGGTCGAAGGCCTTCGGCTCGTGCACGAAGCCGCGCACCAGGAAGTCGGGCCGGTCGGCGAGCTTGCCGGTGTCGGCGTCGACGATGGCCAGCACCGTCACCACGCCCTCCTCGGCCAGCGTGCGCCGGTCCTTCAGCGTGGCCTCGGTGACGCCGCCGACCTGCTGGGCGTCGACGAAGACGAGCCCCGCGGGGACCTTGCCGCTCACCTTGGCGCGACCCTTGACCAGGTCGACCACCACGCCGTCCTCGGCCAGCACGACGTTGTCGGGGTTCATGCCGGTGGCGATCGCCAGGTCGGCGTTGGCGCGCAGGTGGCGGTACTCGCCGTGCACGGGCATCACGTTGCGCGGCTTGACGATGTTGTAGCAGTAGACGAGCTCGCCGGCGCTGGCGTGGCCCGAGACGTGCACCTTGGCGTTGCCCTTGTGCACCACGTTGGCGCCCCAGCGGGTCAGGCCGTTGATCACGTTGGAGATCGCGTTCTCGTTGCCGGGGATCACCGAGCTGGCCATCAGGATGGTGTCGCCCTTGCCGACCCGGATCTTGTGGTCGCGCGAGGCCATCCGCGAGAGCGCGGCCAGCGGCTCGCCCTGCGAGCCGGTGCAGATCAGGGTGGCCTTGTTGGCCGGCAGCCGCTCGAGCTGGTCGAGCGGCACGATCAGCCCCTCGGGCACCTTGAGGTAGCCCAGGTCGCCGGCCACGCCCATGTTGCGGACCATCGAGCGGCCCACGAACGCGACCTTGCGGCCGTGGGCGTGCGCGGTGTCGAGGACCTGCTGGATGCGGTGCACGTGGCTGGCGAAGCTGGAGACGATGACGCGTCGCGGCGCGGTGCGGAAGACGTGCTCGATGGCCGGGGTCAGGTCGCGCTCGGAGGTCGTGAAGCCGGGCACCTCGGCGTTGGTGGAGTCGGTCATGAACAGGTCGACCCCCTCCTCGCCCAGCCGCGCGAAGCCGCGCAGGTCGGTGATCCGGCCGTCGAGCGGGAACTGGTCCATCTTGAAGTCGCCGGTGTGCAGGACCATGCCGGCGCGGGTGCGGATCGCCACGGCGAGACCGTCGGGGATGGAGTGGTTGACCGCCACGAACTCGCAGTCGAAGGGGGCCAGGTCGATCCGGTCGCCCTCCTTGACCTCGCGCAGCTCGGGGCGGATCCGGTGCTCCTTGAGCTTCTCCTTGATCAGCGCCAGCGTCAGGCGCGAGCCGATCAGCGGGATGTCGGGGCGCTCGCGCAGCAGGTAGGGCACGCCGCCGATGTGGTCCTCGTGGCCGTGGGTCAGCACGACGCCGACGATCTTGTCGAGGCGGTCACGGATCCAGGTGAAGTCGGGCAGGATCACGTCGACGCCGGGCTGGTGCTCCTCGGGGAAGAGAACCCCGCAGTCGACGATCAGCAGCTTGCCCTCGTGCTCGAAGACCGCCATGTTGCGGCCGATCTCGCCGAGGCCGCCGAGCGCCACGATCCGCAGGGCGCCGGACGGGAGCTTCGGGGGCGCCTGCAGCTCGGGGTGGGGGTGGCTCACTCGGTGTCCTCACGTGCGTAGGGGAAGCGGTCGGGTCACCCGGCCGCCCCGTCAGGGTAGTGGTCCCCGGCCGCCACGTAGAGTCGACGGGTGGATGAACCCGACCTCCGACCGCGCCGGACCTTCGCCGTCATCAGCCATCCCGACGCCGGCAAGTCGACGTTGACCGAGGCGCTGGCCCTGCACGCGGCCGTGATCGCCGAGGCCGGAGCGGTGCACGGCAAGGGCGGTCGCAAGGGCACGGTCTCCGACTGGATGGAGATGGAGAAGGCCCGCGGCATCTCGATCACCTCCGCCGCGCTGCAGTTCGCGTACGGCGACCACGTGGTCAACCTGGTCGACACCCCCGGGCACGCCGACTTCTCCGAGGACACCTACCGGGTGCTCTCGGCGGTCGACTCCGCGGTGATGCTGGTCGACGCGGCCAAGGGCCTCGAGCCGCAGACGCTCAAGCTCTTCCAGGTCTGCGCCCACCGGGGCATCCCGGTGATCACGGTCATCAACAAGTGGGACCGGCCCGGCCTCGACCCGCTCGAGCTGCTCGACTCGATCGAGAAGCAGATCGGGCTGCGACCCACCCCGCTGACCTGGCCGGTCGGCGTGGCCGGCGACTTCCGCGGCGTCCTCGACCGGCGTACGGGCGGGTTCGTGCGCTACACCCGCACCGCCGGCGGCAGCACCCGGGCGCCCGAGGAGCACCTCGACGCCGCCGCGGCGGCCGTCGCCGAGCCGGAGCGCTGGGAGGAGGCCCAGGAGGGCGACGAGCTGCTCAGCGCCGACGGCGCCGACCACGACCAGGAGAGCTTCCTGGCCGGGCGCACCACCCCGGTGCTCTTCGCCTCGGCGCTGTCGAACTTCGGCGTCGCCCAGATCCTGGAGGTGCTCATCGAGCTGGCGCCGCCGCCGGGGCCCACCGTGGCGGTCGATGAGAGCGAGCGCCAGCCCGACGACGACTTCAGCGCCTTCGTCTTCAAGGTGCAGTCGGGCATGGACACCGCCCACCGAGACCGCCTCGCCTACGCCCGGGTCTGCTCGGGCACCTTCGAGCGCGGCATGGTCGTCACCCACGCCACCACCGGTCGCCCCTTCACCACCAAGTACGCCCAGGCCGTCTTCGGTCGCGAGCGCACCTCGGTCGAGCGGGCCCGGCCCGGCGACATCATCGGCCTGGTCAACGCCTCCGCGTTGCGTGTCGGCGACACCATCCACGCCGGCCCGCCGGTGCGCTACCCGCCGATCGCCAGCTTCGCCCCCGAGTACTTCAGCACCGTCAGCGTCACCGACACCGGACGCTGGAAGCAGTTCCGCAAGGGCATCGAGCAGCTCGACCAGGAGGGCGTGATCCAGGTGCTGCGCTCGGAGCTCCGCGGCGAGCACGCGCCGGTGCTGGCTGCCGTCGGCCCGATGCAGTTCGAGGTCGTCAGCGCCCGGATGGAGTCGGAGTACCGCGCCCCGGTGCGGCTGGAGTCCCTCGACTACTCCATCGCCCGCCGGGTCGACCCCGAGCAGCGTGACGAGGTCGCCGCGCTGCGCGGGGTCGAGGTCATGCAGCGCACCGACGGGGCGCTGCTGGCGCTCTTCTCCGACCGTTGGCGCCTCGAAGCGATCGAGCGGATGAACCCGCACCTCACCCTCGAGCCGCTCGTGGCGGGCCGGGGCTGAGCCCTACCTGACGGCGGGCACGCCGACCAGCTCCGGGCCGGCGGGGGAGCAGCAGCCGCCGCCCCCGGCCTGGACGTCCTCGGCGTCGTACGTCGGCGCCGCGCCGCACACGCCGGTCTCGGGCAGCACCAGCTCGACCCGGTCGGCGGCCTCCTGGTCGCCGGCGATCTCGGCGACGACCGAGCGGACCTGCTCGCAGCCGGTCATCGTCAGGAACGACGGCGCCCGGCCGTAGGACTTCATGCCGACGATGTAGAGGCCCTGCTCGGGCTGGCGCAGCACCGAGGCGCCGTGCGGGGAGACAGAGCCGCAGGAGTGGTGCTCGGGGTGGATCTCGGGGGCCAGCAGCCGCGGCGCCGACAGCTCGGGGTCGAGGTCGAGGTGGACCTCGCTGAGCCACGACACGTCGGGGCGGAAACCGGTCACGGCCACCACCTCGTCGACGTCGGCGACCTGGCGGCCGTCGAGCGAGGTCAGCACCAGCCGCCCGGTCGCCTCGTCGCGGTGCACCCCGGTGGTCCGGAAGCCGGTGACGGTCTCGACGGTGCCCGACTCGGCCACCGCCCGGGCGTGCTCGCCGAGCGCGCCGCGCGCCTCGAGCTCGTCGGCGTCACCGCCGCCGAAGGCGTGCCCGACGTCGCCGCGCCGCAGCAGCCAGGTCACCCGGGTGCCGGCCTCCTCGGCGGCGAGCCGGCCCAGCGCGACCAGCGCGTTCTGCGCCGACGCGCCGGCCCCGGCCACCACCACGTGCCGGCCGGCCAGCCGGGCACGCAGCGCGGGGTCGTCGACGTCGGGGACGGCGTAGGTGAGGTGGTCGGCGTGCTCGCGCTCGCCCGGGGCGGGGTAGCCGTCGGTGCCCAGCGGGCCCGGCTGGCCCCAGGTGCCGGAGGCGTCGACCACCGCGGCCGCGCTGCGCACCTCGTGGCCGCGCGGGGTCTCGACGTGCACCGCGAACGGCACCCGCTCGCGGTCCACGGCGACCAGCAGGTCGCGGCCCTGGCGCGCCACCCCGGTGACGCGGTGGCCGGTGCGGACCTCGACGCCGGCGGCGACGAGGGCCGCGGCGAGCGGGCGCAGGTAGCGCTCGACCCACTCGGCGCCGGTCGGCGGCGTCGCGTCGGTCGGCCGGGTCCACCCGGTCGGCTCGAGCAGCCGGGCCGCGGCGTCGTCGACGAGCTCGGACCACGGCGAGAACAGCCGCACGTGGGCCCACTCGGTCACGGCCGCACCGGCGCCCGCACCCGCCTCGAGCACGACGACGGGCAGCCCCCGCTCGTGGGCGTGCGCGGCGGCGGCCAGCCCGATCGGTCCGGCGCCGACGACGACGAGCGGCTGCGCGGTGGTGGGGGTCAGGGCGGAGTGGGGCATCGCGGTCCTCGTTTTCATCGACGTTGGTCGATGTAGACAGCATCGACCCGTCTCGATGGATGCAACCATCGATCCGTGTCGATCGAGGCTAGGCTGGTCGGCATGAGCAGCCCCGCCCACACCGGCCCCGTCGTCGGCCCCGTTGGCGACGCCGCCGTCGCCCCCGTCGCCCCGCCCGTCGGTCTCGACCTCGACACCGCGACGACGTACGCCGAGTGGTTCGCGACGCTGGCCGACCCGACCAGGGTGCGGCTGCTGCACGCGGTGGCCTCGAGCCCCTCGGGCGCGGTGCGGGTCGGCGACCTGGCCACGGCGCTGGGCATCAGCCAGGCCACCTGCTCCCACCACGTGCGCCGGCTGGCCGAGCTCGGCTTCGTCGTGGTCGACAAGGTCGGCACCGCCAGCCTGGTCTCGGTCAACGCGGCCTGCTGCACGGGGCTGCCGCACGCGGCCGACGTGGTGATGGGCACCCTGACCGCGGCCCCCTGCTGCCCCGAGGACCTGCCCGGCGACGTGCGTACCCGCGCGATGACCGAGGCCGACCTGCCGCGGGTGCAGGAGATCTACGCCGAGGGCATCGCCGGGCGCCAGGCCACCTTCGAGACCGAGGTGCCCGCGCTCGACGCGCTGCGCGAGCGCTGGTTGCCGGGGCACCGCTGGGTGGCCGAGCTGCCAGGCGGTGCTGCCGAGCCGGGCCGGGTCGTCGGGTGGACCGGGGTCTCGCCGGTCTCGGCGCGCGCCTGCTACGCCGGGGTCGGCGAGACCACCGTCTACGTCGCCGCCGAGGCGGGCGGGCGCGGCGTGGGCCGCTCGCTGCTGCACCGCCAGGTGACCGAGGCCGACGCCGGCGGGCTCTGGACGCTGCAGGCGGTCGTCTTCCCCGAGAACCGGGCCAGCCTCGCGCTGCACCGCAGCGCCGGCTACCAGGTGCTCGCGGTGCGCTCCCGCATCGCGCGCCTCGACGGGCGGTGGCGCGACACGGTGCTGCTCGAGCGGCGCCGCGCCGAGGACCCCGACTGAGACCCCGGCTGAGACCCCGCTCGAGAGGCTGCGCGACCGCCCGGGCGGGTGGGGGCGTGGCTGGTTGGGTGGGGCCATGTCGACTCCTTCTTCTGCCGTCCAGGTCGAGCAGGTCCCCTCCGTCGCCTCGGGCCCGCCCCGGGTCGCCGTCATCGGCGCGGGGATCGTCGGGCTCAGCACCGCCTACGCGCTGCTCGAGCGGGGCGTCGAGGTGCGCGTCTACGAGCAGGGCGAGCCCGGCAACGGCCAGTCCGGCGGGGTGTCGCGCATCTTCCGCCACGCCCACGACGACCCGCGGCTGGTCGCCGCGGCCCGCGCCAGCCGCGCGGCCTACCGCGAGTGGGGCGAGCGGCTGGGCGTCGAGATGGTCTCCGCGGACGGCGCGGTCGCGATCGGCCCGGCGGTCGAGGAGCACCTGCCGCTGCTGGTCGACGGCGGCGTCGCCGCCCGCCGCGTCGATGCCGCCGAGCTCGCCCGCCGGGTGCCGCTGCTGGCCGGTTTCGACGGCCCCGCGATGCTCGACGAGGAGGGCGGCTCGATCCGCACCACCGCGACGATCGCCGCGCTGAGCGCCGCGCTGGGTGACCGGCTGGTGCGTGACGAGGTGATCTCCGTGCGCCCTGTCGGCGACGGCGAGGGCGAGGGCGTCGAGGTGCGCAGCGGCGGGCGCACCGACACCTACGACCGGGTCGTGGCCTGCGCCGGGCGCGGCACCCCCGCCCTGGCCCGCACCCTGGGCCTTTCGCTGCCCGTGGCCCAGGCCGCGCACGTGCGGCTGACCTTCGCGGTGCGGGGCGAGGCGCCCGGCACCCTGGCCACGCTCCAGGACTCCAGCGGCGTCTTCGGCGAGACCGGCGTGTACGCCGCCGCGGCGCCCGGCAACGCGACGTACGGCGTCGGGCTGAGCCAGACCACCCCGGCCCGCGACGACGCGAGCCTGCCGGTGCCCGCCGGGCTCGACGAGCTCGCCGCCCGGGCCCGCGACTACGTCGCCAGGGCGCTGCCCGGCCTCGACCCCGAGCCCGTCGACGTGCGGCACTGCTGGGTCACCACGCTGCCCTGGAGCGACGACGCGATGGCGGTGTGGGAGGCCGGCGGGGTGCTGCTCCCGGTCGGGCACAACCTCTACAAGCAGGCGCCCGGGCTGGGCCGCCGCCTCGCGGCCGCCGCCGCCGGCGAGCCGCTCGACGCGTCGCTGCGCCCCGAGGCCCGCCTCGGATCCCCGCAGTGACCCCGGTGTCTGCGAGGCTGGGCCCATGACCTCGTGGCGTGACTCCCTGAGCAAGACCGTGGCCGGTGAGATGGACGAGCTGCTCGACGCCTCGCTCAAGGCCGCCAAGGAGCGGCTCGACGCCGACGACGTGCTGCTCCCGTTCGTGCAGGTCGTCGAGGACGACGGCAGCCAGGGCACCCGCATGGTCGAGATCGTCGAGGACGTGCGCCCCGACCAGCTGCTCGAGGAGCTCTTCGAGAAGCTGCGCGCCGAGCGCGACCAGGTGCGCGCGGTCGCCGTCGTCTTCGACGCGATCGTGGGCGGCGCCCGGGCCGTGCAGGTGCTGCTCGAGCACCGCAGCCCGAAGGCGCCCGCGCTGGTGCTCGCCGCGCCCTACAAGGCGCAGAAGCGCCGCCACCAGATCGGTGAGGTCCGCGCCGCGGAGGGCGAGCGGCGGATCTGGCCCGTCGCCGCCGACTGAGCCCGCCGATGGGCACGTCCACCGGCGCCGAGGGCCGCGCCGGGGCGCGCGCCGCCCGGACCCCGCTGCTCGGCCCCCGCTACCGCGGCGCCACCACCGGCGCCGTCGCCCTGGTCTTCCTGGCCGCCTTCGAGGCCCTCGCCGTCGCCACCGTGATGCCGGCGGTCACCCGCGACCTCGACGGGCGCGCCTGGTTCTCGGTGGCCTTCTCCGCCACCCTGGCCGCCAGCGTCGTCGGGATGGTCGCGGTGGGCCTGTGGTCGGACCGCCGCGGCGCGGTGCGCCCGCTGCTGACCTCCGTCGCGCTCTTCGCAGCCGGGTTGCTGGCCGCCGGGCTCGCGCCGACCATGGGGCTGCTGGTGGTCGGCCGCTTCCTGCAGGGCCTGGGCCTCGGCGGCCTCGTCGTCGCCCTCTACGTGCTCGTCGCGCAGGTCTTCGACCCCGTCGACCGGCCCCGCATCCTCGGCCTCTTCGCCGCCGCGTGGGTGCTGCCCGGGCTGGTCGGGCCGTTCCTGGCCGGCGTCGTCGCCGACACCCTCGGCTGGCGCTGGGTCTTCCTCGGCGTCGTCGCCATCGCCGCCGGGGCGCTCGCGCTGCTGGTGCCGACCCTGCGCTCGGTCGAGCCGCCCGAGGCCGGCGCCGCGCCCCGGGGCGGCGGCGTACGACGTCTGCTGCTGGCGGCCGCGGTCGCCGCGGCCGTCGTCGCGCTCAACCTCACCGGGGCCCTGCCCGCCGCGGCCCGGGCCGGGGTCGCCGCGGTCGCGGTCGCCCTCGCGCTGGTCGCCGTGCGCCCGCTGCTGCCGCGGGGCACCCTGCGCGCCGGGCGCGGCGTACCGGCCGTGATCGCGCAGCGCGGGCTGGTCGGCGGCACCTTCTTCGCCGCCGAGGCCTACCTGCCCTTCCTCCTGCAGGAGCAGTACGGCGCCGCCACCTGGGTCAGCGGCCTGGTGCTGACCGTCGCCACGCTGGGCTGGGCCGGGGCGTCGCACGTGCAGGGTCGGCTCGGCGACCGGCTGCCCGACGAGGCGGCGCTGCGCCTGGGGGCCCTCGTGCTGGGCGCCGGCATCGTGGCGGTGCTGCTGGTCGCGGCGCTGGGCCTGCCGGGGGTGCTGGTCGGCGCGGGCTGGCTGGTCGCGGCCGCGGGGATGGGGCTGATGTACCCGCGGATCACCTCCACGGTGCTGGCGCGCACCGCCGTGCACGAGCGCGGCACCGCCTCCTCGGCGGTCACCATCAGCGACTCGGTGGGGGCCGCGGTCGCGGTCGCCGTGGCCGGTCTCGTCTTCACCGCGATCGGCACGGCCGCCGACCGGTCGGCCTTCGTGGCGGTGCTCGCGCTCGCGACCGGGCTGGCCGCGCTGTCCATCGTGGTCTCGCGGCGGGCCTAGACTCGCCGCCGTGTCCGCACACATGCAGATCGGCGAGGTCGCCACGCGCACCGGCCTGAGCCTGCGCACGCTGCGCTACTACGAGGAGGTCGGGCTGGTCGCACCGTCGGCCCGCTCGGCCGGAGGCTTCCGGCTCTACACCGCGCTCGACGTCGACCGCTTCGAGCTCATCAAGCGGATGAAGCCGCTGGACTTCTCGCTCGAGGACATGCGCGGGCTGCTCGGCGTCGTCGACGCCCTCGACGCCGAGCCCGACGACGCCGAGCGGGCCCGTCTGCTCGGCGAGCTCGAGTCGCTGCGCGCCGCGGCCGAGGAGCGCGTCGACACGCTGCGCACCCGCCTGGCCTGGGCCGAGGAGTTCGCCGCCGGTCTCGACGAGCGGGTGCGCGCCCAGCGCGACCGGTGAGCCGGGGCCGCGTGGTGAGCCGTCTCACCGTCGACGATGCAGACTCTCCCGTCACGTCAGGGTAGAGTCGTGCCGTCGGCCGCGGTGTCACGCACCCGCGCGCCGCTCCAGACCTCGCACCACCATCCCGACGTCGACCGGTCGCAGCGCCGCTCCCGGGCCGACGTGCCACGCACCGCCCAGGAGAGCCCGTGAGCAACCCCGTGCCCGACCAGTCCTCGCTGCTGCAGCCGTCCGTGGCCCTGCCCCCGGCCGAGACGCACACCGTGCGCGGCGCGCTGCGCCGCCCCTCGATCCTGCGCCGCGAGGTCGTCGCCGGCCTGGTGGTGGCGCTCGCGCTGATCCCCGAGGCGATCTCGTTCTCGATCATCGCCGGCGTCGACCCGCGCCTGGGCCTCTTCGCCTCCTTCACGATGGCCGTCTCGATCGCCTTCCTCGGTGGCCGGCCCGCGATGATCTCGGCCGCCACCGGTGCCATCGCGCTGGTGATCGCACCCGTGGCGCGCGACTACGGCGTCGACTACCTGATCGCCACCGTGATCCTCGGTGGCGCCATCCAGATCGTGCTCGGCCTGCTCGGCGTGGCCAAGATGATGCGCTTCATCCCGCGCTCGGTGATGGTCGGCTTCGTCAACGCCCTGGCGATCCTCATCGCCATGGCCCAGATCCCCTACCTGGTCGACGTGCCGTGGCTGGTCTACCCGCTGGTGGCCTTCGGCGTCGCGGTCATCGTGCTGCTGCCGCGGCTGACCTCGGCGGTGCCCTCGCCGCTGGTGGTCATCGTGGCCATCACCGCCGCGGCGCTGGCCGCCGGCTGGGCGCTGCCCGACGTGGGCGACGAGGGCGAGCTGCCCGAGACGCTGCCCGCGCTGCTCATCCCCGACGTGCCCTTCACGCTGACCACGCTGGAGATCATCGCGCCGTACGCGCTGGCGATGGCGCTGGTCGGCCTGCTCGAGTCGCTGCTGACCGCCAAGCTCGTCGACGACATCACCGACACCCACTCCGAGAAGACCCGCGAGGCCTGGGGCCAGGGCGCGGCCAACATGATCACCGGCTTCTTCGGCGGCATGGGCGGCTGCGCCATGATCGGCCAGACGATGATCAACGTGAAGGCCTCGGGCGCCCGCACGCGCATCTCCACCTTCTCCGCCGGCGTGCTCCTGCTCGTGCTGGTCGTGGGCTTCGGCGACCTGGTCGCGCAGATCCCGATGGCCGCGCTGGTCGCGGTGATGATCATGGTCGCCGTCGGCACCTTCGACTGGCACTCGGTGACCCCGCGCACCCTGCGCCGGATGCCCAAGAGCGAGACCACCGTGATGCTCTCCACCGTCGTGGTCACCGTGACCACCCACAACCTGGCCATCGGTGTCGCGGTCGGCGTGCTCGTCGCGATGACCCTCTTCGCCCGCCGGGTGGCCCACCTGGCCACCGTCGAGCGCGAGGTGACCGAGGTCGACGGGCGCCCGCAGGCGCGCTACACGGTCACCGGCGAGCTGTTCTTCGCCTCCTCCAACGACCTCTACACCCAGTTCGAGTACGCCGACGACCCCGAGCACGTGGTCATCGACATGGCGGCCTCGCACGTGTGGGACGCCTCGACCGTGGCCGCGCTCGACTCGATCACCTACAAGTACGAGCGCAAGGGCAAGACCGTGGAGATCCACGGCCTCAACGAGCAGTCGCTGCACATGCACGGCCGGCTGAGCGGCAACCTCGCCGCGCACTGACGTGCACCCGGTGCTGCGGCGCGGACGCGACCGGTCGGTCGCGCTGCTGCGGGTGCTCGGCCACGAGGTCGCCAAGGACCGCGTCGCGGGGCTGGCCGCCGAGATCGCCTTCTTCGCGGTCCTGAGCCTGTTCCCGGCGCTGCTGATCGCGGCCGGGCTGCTGTCCTACCTCGAGGCCATCGTCGGCGCCGAGGTGGCCGCCCGCACCGAGGCACGGGTCGTCGACGCGCTCGGGCTGGTGCTCACCGAGCGCGGCGACCCGGTGCTCGACTCGGTGCGCGCCGTCTTCGAGGGCGAGTACGGCGGCCTGCTCACCGTCGCCGCGCTGGGTGCGCTGGTCACCCTGTCAGGGGCCTGGGCGGTCGTGGTGCAGGCGCTCAACCTGGCCTACGACAGCGACGAGCACCGCCCGTGGCTGCGCCGCCGGCTGCTGGGCCTGGGGCTGGGCCTGATGACGGTGATCGTGGTCGTGGTCGCGCTGGCCGTCGTGGTCGTCGGCCCGCTGCTGGGCCGCGGCACCGACGTGGCCGACGTCGTCGGCCTGGGCGGCGCCTTCGAGTCCTTCTGGGACCTCGCCCGCCTGCCGGTGCTGGCCCTGGTGCTCGTCGGCTGGCTGGCGCTGGTCTTCCACCTGGCACCCAACCGGCGTACGCCGTGGCGCGCCGCGCTGCCCGGCGCCGTGACCACCACCGTGCTGTGGCTGGCCGCCAGCGGCGGCTTCGGCCTCTACCTGCGCACCGTCGGCGAGGGCAACCCGCTGCTCGGCGTCTTCGGCGGCGGGATCGTCGTGCTGACCTGGGTCTACCTGCTCGCCCTGGCCCTGCTCCTCGGCGGCGAGCTCAACGCGCTGCTCCACGACGGAAAGCACCGCCCCGCCGAAGGTTCATCGGGTACCCGATGAACCTGGCGTTGCCTGGCTGAAGTTTCAGCCGGGTGACGCGAGTTCCATCGGGGACCCGATGAAACTCCCGTGGGCGGCTCAGACGTAGCGCTCCAGGATCGTGGACTCGGCGAGGCGGGAGAGGCCCTCGCGGACGCTGCGGGCGCGCAGCTCGCCGACGCCCTCGACGGCCTGGAGGTCGTCGATGCCGGCGGAGAGCAGCTTCTGCAGGGTGCCGAAGTGGTCGACGAGCCGGTCGACGACGGGGCCGGGCAGGCGCGGCACCTTCGCCAGCAGGCGGTAGCCCCGCGGGGCGACGGCGCCGTCGAGGTGCTCGCCGTTGCCGAGACCGAGCACCTTGGCGGTGGCGGCCGGGTCGACCAGGGCGGTGGGGGAGAGGGCCTCGAGCTGGTGCAGCAGCTCCTCGGGGGTCGAGGCCTTGCGCCCGGCCGGCAGGTAGTCGCGCACCACCAGCTCGCGCTCGGTGTCGACGCCGGTGATCAGCTCCTCGAGCTGCAGCGAGAGCAGCCGGCCGTCGGTGCCGAGCTCGAGCACGTAGTCCTCGATCTCGCGGGCGATGCGGGTGACCATCTCGAGGCGCTGGGCGACCACGGCGACGTCGCGGACGGTGACGAGGTCCTCGATCTCGAGCGCCGAGAGGGTGCTGGAGACCTCGTCGAGGCGCAGCTTGTAGCGCTCGAGGGTGGCCAGCGCCTGGTTGGCGCGCGAGAGGATCTGGCCGACGTCCTCGAGCACGTGGCGCGTCGAGCCGACGTACGCCGCGATGATCTGCATCGACTGCGACACCGAGATCACCGGGAAGCCGGTCTGGCGCGCCACCCGGTCGGCGGTGCGGTGCCGCGTGCCGGTCTCCTCGGAGGGGATCGTGTGGTCGGGCATCAGGTGCACCGCGGCGCGCACGATGCGCGTCAGGCCCGCGTCGACGATGATCGCGCCGTCCATCTTGGCCAGCTCGCGCAGGCCGGTGGCGGTGAAGGGCACGTCGAGGTCGAAGCCGCCGGTGCTGATCTCGTCGACCCGCTCGTCCTGGCCGATCACGATCAGGGCGCCGGTGCGCCCGCGCAGGATGCGCTCGAGGCCGTCGCGCAGCGAGGTGCCCGGGGCGATCGAGGCCAGCGTCTCGCGCAGGCGCAGCAGGTCGTCCGAGCGTTCGGCGGGCACGGGGCTCCTCCATGGGGGGACGGGCGGTCGATCCGCCCTTGCCTGCGGAGTCTAGAGCGGTCCGGCCGGGCGCGCGTCATCATTCCGGGCGGGCCCGGATCGTGGTGGGGCTCAGCCGGGCCGGTCGGTCAGGCGCAGCACCTCGAGGGCGCTGGCGATGCCGGGCACCTCGAGCACCCGCATGCCCTCGATCTCGCGGGGCGTGCCGACGCCCTGGCCGCGGCGGCCCGGCTCGGTCGGCACCACCGCGTGCCGGAAGCCGAGCCGGGCGGCCTCGGCGATGCGCTGGGGCAGGTCGCGCACCCGGCGCAGCTCGCCGGCCAGCCCGAGCTCGCCGATGGCCACGACGCCGGTGGGCGGGGCGATGGCCAGGTGCGAGGAGACCAGGGCGATCGCCACCGCCAGGTCGCTGGCCGGCTCGTGGAGCCGCGCGCCGCCGACGGTGGAGGCGAAGACGTCCTGCATCGAGAGCCGCAGCCCGCAGTGGCGCTCCAGCACCGCGAGCACCATCGCGACCCGCGAGCCGTCCAGCCCCGACGTCGTACGGCGCGGCCGGTCCAGCGGCGAGGGGGTCACCAGCCCCTGCACCTCGGCGAGCATCGGCCGGCGGCCCTCCATGGTCACCGCGACGCAGGTGCCGGGCACCCGGCCGTGGTGCTGCTCGACGAAGAGCCCCGTCGGGTCGGCGACGGCGCTGATGCCGTCGGGGCCGAGGTCGAAGCAGCCCACCTCGTCGACCGGCCCGAAGCGGTTCTTCATGGCCCGCACCATGCGGAAGCGGGAGTTGCGGTCGCCCTCGAAGTGCAGCACCACGTCGACGAGGTGCTCGAGCACCCGGGGCCCGGCGATCGCGCCGTCCTTGGTGACGTGGCCGACGAGCACGGTGGTGATGCCGCGGGTCTTGGCGACCCGGATCAGCGCGGCGGCGACCTCCTTGACCTGGGTGACGCCGCCGGGGACCCCCTCGACGCCGGAGGCGCCGATGGTCTGCACCGAGTCGACGACGATCAGCTGGGGCCGGGTCTCCTCGATGTGGGTCAGCACCGCGCCGAGGTCGGTCTCGGCGGCCAGGTAGAGCTCGTCGTGGACCCCGCCGGTGCGGTCGGCGCGCAGGCGCACCTGTGAGGCCGACTCCTCGCCGGTGACGTAGAGGGTGCGGCGCTGGTAGCGCGCGGTCTGGGCGGCCACCTCGAGCAGCAGGGTGCTCTTGCCGACGCCGGGCTCGCCGGCCAGCAGGATCGCGGCACCGGGCACCAGCCCGCCGCCGAGCACCCGGTCCAGCTCGGGCACCCCGCTGGTGCGGAAGCCGGCCTCCTCGACCGACACCTCGCCGATCGGGACCGCGCGGGTGGTGACCGGCGAGGCCGCGGTGCGCAGCGTGGGCGCCGCGGCGGCCTCGGCCACCGACCCCCACGCCTGGCACTCGCCGCAGCGCCCCACCCACTTGCCGGTCTCCCAGCCGCACTCGGAGCAGCGGTAGGTGGGCCGAGCAGCACGTGCGGAGGACTTCGCCATGCACGGCACGCTAGGCCAGGGCACCGACAGCGCCGAGCGGCCGTCGTGGTTACAGTGCTCCCGTCGGACTTGGAACGATCAAGAGGTGACGAGGGGGTGGCCGTGTCCCGCACCAGCGCCCGCACGTCCGGCCTGCCGCCCACGCTGGCCGACGTCGCCGAGCGGGCCGGGGTCTCGCGCCAGACGGTCTCCAACGCGGTCAACAACCCCGACCTGCTGCGCGCCGACACGCTGCTGCGCGTCCAGCAGGCCATCGCCGACCTCGGATACCTGCCCAACCGCGCTGCCCGCAACCTGCGCACCCGCGCCTCGCACCTGATCGGGCTGCGCATCCAGGCCGCCCAGGAGGGCACCGCCAACGCCACGATGGACCGCTTCGTGCACTCGCTGGTCGAGACCTCGCGCGAGGCCGGCTACCACGTGCTGCTCTTCACCGGCGACCCCACCGACCCGCTGTCGGGCTACGAGGACCTGCTGCGCTCGACCGCCGTCGACGCCTTCGTCGTCACCGACACCTACCTCGGCAACCCGCAGGCCGAGTGGCTCGACGGGCGCCGCGCGCCCTTCGTGGCGTTCGGGCGGCCCTGGGAGAACCCCGGCGCCACGCACGCCTGGGTCGACGTCGACGGCGCCGCCGGCTGCGAGAGCGCCACCCGCCACCTGCTGGCCAAGGGCCACGAGAAGATCGCCTGGATCGGCTGGCGCAAGGACTCCCGCATCGGCGAGGACCGCCGCGCCGGCTGGCACCGCGCCATGAAGGAGGCCGGCCTGCCCACCTCGGGCCTGGCCTCGCGCGTCGAGGACACCGTGGCCAGCGGCCGCGAGGCCAGCGAGGTGCTCCTCGACGAGGCCGCGCCCACCGCGTTCGTCTGCGCCTCCGACACCCTGGCCATGGGGGTGCTGCACACCCTGGGGCTGCGCGGGCTGCGTGTCGGCGACGACGTCGCGGTCGTCGGCTTCGACGACTCCCAGGTCGCCCAGGTCGTCCGCCCGGGGCTGAGCTCGGTGCGCCAGCCGCTGGAGGACGTCGCGATCGAGGTCGTCACCGCGCTCGAGGGCCTGCTCGGCCGCCCCCGCGTCGCCCAGCAGGGGGTGCTGCTCACCCCGTCGCTGGTCGTGCGCGACTCCTCGGGCCCCGACCGGGTCTGACCGGGTCTGACTGGGGCGGCGCTCAGTAGCGGCGCCACCACACGTCGACGGCGTAGTCGACCTCGGTGCCACCGCCGGCGGCGGCGTGCTCGGCCAAGGCCTGCTCGGCGGCCGGGCCGGGCAGCTCGATGCGCACCACCGCCTCCAGGTCGGCGGGGGTGTCGAAGACCCAGCGGGTCAGCACCGGCTCGCGCTGCCAGCCCTGCGCCGCCCAGAACTCCTGCTTGACCTCGGGGGCGGGGTGCTCGGGGAAGCCGCGGGCGAACCAGGCGCCGAAGGTCGAGCGGCTCGCGTCGTTGTCGACGATGTACGCCGTCGCGCCGGGGCGCGCGACCCGCTCGAGCTCGGCGAGGCCCGGCTCGCAGCCGGGGCCGAAGAAGTAGGCCCAGCGGGCGTGCACCACGTCGATGCTGGCGTCGGGCAGCGGCAGGTCCTGGGCGGTGCCCTCGAGCACCGTGACCGTCCGGTCGGCCGAGAGTCGCCGGGTACGGCGCGCGGCGATGGCGCGCAGGTCGGGGTGCGGCTCGACGCCGGTCACCGAGGCGGCGGTGCGGGCGAAGCGGGTCAGGTGGAAGCCGGTGCCGCAGCCCACGTCGAGGACGTCGCGGCCGGCCCAGCCGCCGAGCTCCTCGATCACGGCCTCGACACGCCGGTCGGGGTCGAAGGCGTGGTTCTCGAGCTCGTAGGTGTCGGTGTGGTGCCAGATGTTGGGGCTGGGCCGTGTGCCCTCGGGCAGCACCGTGGGCTCCTTCAGAGCCGGACCAGGCCGCCGGGGGTCTGGATCTGCACGGCGATCACGCCGGGGGTGCCGTGCGGGGCGACCCACTCGACCTTGACGTCCTCGAGCGGGGCCTCGACCGGCTCGCCGAGCCACTCGCTGACACGCAGCGGGTCGCCGGCGATCTCGAGGCAGGCCAGGGCGTAGGAGTCGTCGGCGCCGTGGCTGGGGTGCAGGTCGGCGGGCACCTCCCACTGCAGGAAGAACGGCAGCTGCGGGTCGGCCATCAGCCCGTTGATCCCGATCTGCTTCCAGCGCAGCTCGGTGCCGTCGGGGCGGTGCCGGCTGCCCTGCGCGGCCTCGCGGCCCAGGCGCTGCTCGGCCACCGAGATGTCGTCGACCGCGACGGCCCAGCCCAGCCAGCCGCCACCGAGCGCCGAGCGGGCGCGCACGGCCTGCCCGAAGGGCGCCTTGTCGGAGGCGGGGTGGTCGAGGACCTCGACGATCTCGAGGTAGGTGTCCTGCGCCAGCGGCAGCACCATGTTGCGGGTGCCGAAGCGCGGGTGGATGCCGCCGTCGGTGAAGTCGCGGCCCAGCAGCCCGCCGATGCGCTGCGCGGTGCTGGCGAGACCGTCGGGGCCGGCGGCGTAGGAGAGGTGGTCCAGGCGCATACCGACGATTGTGAACTCCGCAAGGTCACGGCCCGACGGCGGGGTCGGATCTCTCGACGTCGAGAAGGTCGAGGAGGTCGAGGAGTCAGCGCGGGTCGGCGGGGTGCAGCGCCAGCGCCGAGCGCGAGCGCAGGTGCGCCTCGCAGTGGCGCACCAGCTCGTCGTACGCCGCCGAGCCCATCAGCTCGCGCAGCTCGGCCTCGTTGGTGACGTAGACCGGCTCGACCGCGACGTGCGCCTCGGTGTTGCCCGAGCAGTACCAGTCGAGGTCGTGCCCGCCCGGCCCCCAGCCGCGCCGGTCGTACTCGCCGATGCTGACCTCGGTGTACTCGGTGCCGTCGGTGCGCTCGACCTCGCGGAAGGTGCGGCGGATCGGCAGCTGCCAGCACACGTCGGGCTTGGTCTCGAGGGGGTGCAGCCCCAGGTCGAGCGCCAGGCCGTGCAGGGCGCAGCCGGCCCCACCGGGGCCGGCCTCGGGGTCCTCGGGGGCGAAGCCGGGCCGGTTCTGGAAGACGCAGGCCTGCTGGCCGTCGACCTCGGTGACCCGCGTCTTGCGCGCCCCCTCGTCGTCGAGCTCGACCCAGTCGTCGCGCCCGACGGCGCGGCTCGGGTGCTGCTGCCACTGGTGCGGGGACAGCTGGTCGACGAAGCCCGCGACCCGCTCCTCGTCGGCGTCGTCGGCGAAGTGCGCGCCGAGCGTGCAGCACCCCACGTCGGGGGCGTCGGCGAAGATCCCGGGGCAGCCCTGGCCGAAGATGCAGGTGTAGGACGACGTCAGCCAGGTCAGGTCGCAGCGCAGCACCTCGTCGTGGTCGTCGGGGTTGACGAACTCGACCCAGGCACGGGGGAAGACGAGGTCCACTTCGGGCATCGGGCCACCCTACGTTCCCGGGCGGCCCCGGGGAGTACGTTGGACCCATGCGGCTGGGCGTCCTCGACATCGGCTCGAACACCGGGCACCTGCTGGTGGTCGACGCCCACGGCGGCGCGGCCCCGCTGCCGGCGTACTCCTACAAGGAGCCGCTGCGCCTGGCCGAGCACCTGGTCGAGCACGGCCCCGACGAGGGCGCGGTCTCCGAGGCCGGGGTGCAGGCGCTGACGGCCTTCACCGCCCAGGCGGTCGCGGTCGCCGAGGACAAGGGCTGCGAGGACATGCTGGCCTTCGCCACCTCCGCGGTGCGCGACTCGGCCAACGCCGACGAGGTGCTCGACCACGTCCACGAGCGCACCGGGGTGCGGATCGCGGTGCTCTCGGGCGAGGACGAGGCGCGCCTGACCTTCCTGGCCGTACGCCGCTGGTTCGGCTGGTCGGCCGGGCGGCTGGCGGTCTTCGACATCGGCGGCGGCTCCCTCGAGATCGCCGGCGGGCCCGACGAGGCGCCCGACGTCGCCTGGTCGCTGCCGCTGGGAGCGGCGCGCCTGGCCCGCACCCACTTCGGCTCGGGCGCGCCCGACGACGAGGCCATCCGCGAGCTGCGGCGCCGCATCCGCGCCGAGATCGCCCGCGACGCCGGCCACCTGCTGCGCGCCGGTGCGCCCGACACGGCGGCGGCGAGCTCGAAGACCTTCCGCTCGCTGGCCCGCATCTGCGGCGCGGCCGCGTCGTCGGAGGGCCCGCTCGTGCCGCGGGCACTGCCGCTGGCGGCGCTCTCGGAGTGGATCCCCAAGCTGGTCGCGATGAGCCACGACGAGCTGGCCGCGCTGCCCGGCGTCTCGCCGAGCCGCGCCCACCAGGTGCTGCCCGGCGCGCTGGTGGCCGAGGCCTGCATGGACATCTTCGACCTGGCCGAGCTCGAGATCTGCCCCTGGGCGCTGCGCGAGGGCGTCATCCTCGAGCGCCTCGACCAGCTCAGCGTGCTGGGCTGAGGCAGGAGCGGCCGTGACCACCCGGATCGGGCTGTCCACCTCGTCGGTCTACCCCGAGTCGACCGCGCACGCCTTCGCCCACGCCGCACACCTGGGCTACGACGCCGTCGAGGTGATGGTCGGCATCGACGCGCTGAGCCAGCAGACCTCCGCGGTCCAGCAGCTCTCCGAGCACCACGAGATGCCGGTGTGTGCCGTGCACGCGCCCTGCCTGCTCTTCACCCAGCGGGTGTGGGGCACCGAGCCCTGGGGCAAGCTCGAGCGCTCCGCCGAGATGGCGCACGCGGTGGGGGCCCGCACCGTGGTGGTGCACCCGCCGTTCCGCTGGCAGAAGGACTACGCCCGCGGCTTCGTCGACGGCATCGCCGCCCTCGAGGAGTCGACCGGGCTGTTCTTCGCGGTCGAGAACATGTACCCCTGGCGCGCCCAGGTGACCTCCCGGGCCGCGACCGGCATGGAGATGTACCTGCCCGGCTGGGATCCCTCCACCGAGAGCTACGCGAGCACCACCATCGACCTGTCGCACGCCGCGATCGCCCAGGACGACCCGGTCGAGATGGCCTCGCGGCTGGGGGAGCGGCTGCGCCACGTGCACCTGACCGACGGCACCGGCTCGCCCAAGGACGAGCACCTGGTGCCCGGGCGCGGCGAGATGGACGCCGCCGGCTTCCTGCGCCACCTCGCCGGCAGCGGCTTCGACGGCGACATCGTGCTCGAGATCAACACCCGCCGCTGCAGCTCGCGCGAGGAGCGCGAGGCCGACCTGCGCGAGTCGCTGGAGTTCGCCCGTGAGCACTTCGCGGTCGCGGCCACCTGAGCCCCCGGCCGACGCGCCGGTGGCCGAGCTCGCCGGGGTCGTCGTACGCCGCGGGGGCCGCACCGTGCTGCCCGGCCTCGACGTCCGGATCGGGCACGGCGTGACCGGGCTGCTGGGCCCGTCGGGCTGCGGCAAGACGACGCTGATGCGGGCCCTGGTCGGCAGCCAGGTCGTCACGAGCGGCAGCGTCACCGTGCTCGGCCACCCCGCCGGCAGCGCCCCGGTGCGCGGCCGGGTCGGCTACGCCACCCAGGCCGCCGGGGTCTACGACGACCTCACCGTGGCCCAGAACCTCGCGTTCTTCGCCCGGGTGCTGCGCGCGGGCGGCGCCGAGGTCGACCGGGTGCTCGAGGTCGTCGACCTGCACGAGCAGCGCGGCCAGGTCGTCGGCCGCCTCAGCGGCGGCCAGCGGGGGCGGGTCGGGCTGGCGCTGGCGCTGCTGGGCCGCCCCGAGCTGCTGGTCCTCGACGAGCCGACCGTCGGGCTCGACCCGGTGCTGCGGGCCCGGCTCTGGACCCGCTTCCACGAGCTCGCCGCGGACGGCGCGGCCGTGCTCGTCTCCAGCCACGTGATGGACGAGGCCGAGCGCTGCGACCGGCTGCTGCTGATGCGGGAGGGCCGGGTGGTCGCCGACGGCACCCCCGCCGGGCTGCGCGAGCGCACCGGCGCCGCCAGCGTCGAGGACGCCTTCGTCGCCCTGGTCCGCGGGGAGCAGCCGTGAGCGCCCGCGTCACCGCCGCCGTCGCCGCCCGGGTGCTGACCCAGCTGCGCCACGACCACCGCACCATGGCGATGCTGCTCCTGCTGCCCGCCCTGCTGGTCTCGCTGCTGTGGTGGATGTTCGAGGACGTCGACGCCGGGGCCTTCGACCGCGTCGGCCCCGCGCTGCTGGCGATCTTCCCCTTCACCGTGATGTTCCTGGTCACCAGCGTCACCACGCTGCGCGAGCGCACCAGCGGCACCCTCGAGCGGCTGCTGGTGCTGCCCACCGCGCGCCTCGACCTGCTCGGCGGGTACGCCGCCGCCTTCGGGCTGGTCGCCGTCGTGCAGTCGCTGGTCACGGTGCTGGTCAGCACCACCCTGCTCGGCCTCGAGATCACCGGGCCGGTGTGGATGCTGGTGCTCGTGGCCGTCGTCGACGGGCTGCTGGGCACCGCCCTGGGCCTGTTCGTCAGCGCCTTCGCCCGCAGCGAGTTCCAGGCGGTGCAGTTCATGCCGGCCGTGGTGATCCCCCAGCTGCTGCTCTGCGGGCTCTTCGTGCCCCGCGACGCGCTGCCCCCGGTGCTCGAGACCGTCTCCGACGCGCTGCCGCTGTCCTACGCCGTCGACGCGATGCTCACCCTGTCGGCCTCGACCAGCACCGGGGAGGTCTGGCGCGACCTGGCGGTCGTGGCCGGCTTCGTGGCCGGTGCGCTGGTGCTGGGCGCCGCGACGCTGCGGCGGCGTACCGCCTGAGACACGGGCTGGCGGAGCGACGTAGCCTGCTGCTCATGGCCCTCCTCCGGCAGCCGCTGCTCCTGCTCGCCCGCAGCCAGCAGGTCAAGAACCTCGTCAGCACCCTCCCGGTCTCGGCCGGCATCGTCCGCGGCTACGTGCCCGGCGAGGGCACCGAGGACGCCGTGCGCGCGGCCGGCGAGCTCGCCGCCGACGGCCTGACCGCGACGCTCGACTTCCTCGGCGAGGACACCAGCGACCGGGCGCAGGCCGACGCGACCGTGGCGGCGTACGTCGACGTGCTCGCCGCGCTGTCGGCGAAGGGGCTGGCCTCGGGCACCGAGGTCTCGCTCAAGCTCAGCGCGATCGGGCAGTTCCTGCCCGTCGACGTCGCGCCGGAGGGCGGGCACCGGGTCGCGCTCGAGAACGCGCGCACCATCTGCCGCGCCGCGCGCAACGCCGGCACCACGGTCACCCTCGACATGGAGGACTACACGACCACCGACTCGACGCTGGCGATCCTGCGCGAGCTGCGCAAGGACTTCCCCGAGACCGGGGCGGTGCTGCAGTCCTACCTGCACCGCACCGAGGACGACTGCCGTGAGCTCGCCTACGAGGGCTCGCGGGTGCGGCTGTGCAAGGGCGCCTACGCCCAGCCCGAGTCGGTGGCCTACCAGGACGCCGCCGACGTCGACCGCTCCTACGTGCGCTGCCTCAAGGTGCTGATGGAGGGCCAGGGCTACCCGATGGTCGCCACCCACGACCCCCGCCTGGTCGAGATCGCGACCTCGCTGGCCGGGCGCGCGGCGCGCCCGCAGGGCAGCTACGAGTTCCAGATGCTCTACGGCGTGCGGCCCGACGAGCAGCGCCGGCTGGCGGCCAACGGCGAGCGGGTGCGGGTCTACGTGCCCTACGGCCAGGAGTGGTACGGCTACCTGATGCGCCGCCTGGCCGAGCGTCCGCAGAACCTGGCCTTCTTCGCGCGCTCGCTGGTCTCCAAGAAGTGACTGCTGCCCGCGCCGGACGGCGCGGGCTGGGAGGATGGGCGCCATGACCTCTCAGACAGCGATCCTGGGCGCCGGCGTGATGGGGGAGGCCCTGCTCTCGGGCCTGGTCCGCGCGGGGCGTCGTGTCGACCGGCTGATGGTCGGCGAGAAGCGGCCCGAGCGCGCCCACGAGCTCGAGGAGCGCTACGGCGTCGCCGTGCTCGACAACCGCAGCGCCGCGGCCAAGGCCGACACGGTCGCGCTGGTCGTCAAGCCGCAGGACATGGCCGACCTGCTCGAGGAGATCGCGCCGGTGCTGCGCCCCGGCGTGCTGCTGGTGAGCCTGGCCGCCGGCATCACCACCGCCTACATCGAGTCGCGGGTGCCCGAGGGCGTCGCGGTCGTGCGCGTCATGCCCAACACCCCCGCGCTCGTCGACGAGGGGATGACCGCCATCTCCCCGGGGTCGCACTCCAGCGAGGCCGACCTCGCCGAGGTCGAGACCCTGATGTCGTCGGTCGGCAAGGTGCTGCGCATCCCCGAGCGCCAGCAGGACGCCGTGACGGCGATCAGCGGCTCCGGGCCGGCGTACATCTTCTTCGTCGTGGAGTCGATGATCGAGGCCGGCGTGCACCTGGGCCTGCCCCGCGCCACCGCCACCGACCTGGTCATCCAGACCCTGGTCGGCAGCGGCAAGATGCTGCGCGAGACCGGCACCCACCCCACCGTGCTGCGCGAGCAGGTCACCTCGCCCGGCGGCACCACCGCCTCGGCGCTGCGCGAGCTCGAGGTGCACAAGGTCCGCGCCGCCTTCCTGGCCGCCATGGAGGCCGCCCGCGACCGCTCCCGCGCCCTGGCCCAGGGCTCCTGAGGGTGGGGTGACCGGGGCTTGCATGAGTCCCCGGCCGACCGGGGACTCCTGCACTTGTCAGGGGTTGCAACACCCATCAAGCGCATGAGTCCCCGGCTGGCCGGGGACTCATGCAGTCGCCCCGGACAGGTGGTGGCCGGGCCGGCCGGCGGGCTGGCAGGGTGGGGGCATGAGCGACACAGCGGCGCTGCCGCACGTCCGGTTCTGGTTCGACCCCGTGTGCCCCTTCGCCTGGATGACCAGCAAGTGGGTGCGGATGGTCGCCGAGCAGCGCGGCCACGAGGTGGAGTGGCGCTTCATCTCGCTGCGCCTGCTCAACGCGCACGTCGACTACGACTCCCACTTCCCGCCCGAGTACGAGGCGGGCCACACCGCCGGTCTCCACCTGCTGCGCGTGTGCGCGCGGGCCCGCGACGAGCACGGCCCCGACGCCGTGGCCCGGCTCTACCCCGCGATCACCGCGCGCATCTTCGACGTCGACCCGGGCGAGAGCGGCGGCGGGATGCCCGACGGCGAGCGGGCCCAGGAGCTGCTGCGCGCCGCGCTCGAGGAGGCCGGGCTGCCGGCCGACCTGGCCGCGGCCTACGGCGACGAGTCGTACGACGCCCAGCTGCGGGCCGAGACCGACGAGGCGCTCGCGCTGACCGGCAAGGACGTCGGCACCCCGATCCTGCACATCGCCCCGCCCGAGGGCGCGGCCTTCTTCGGCCCGGTGATCAGCCGGCTGCCCAGCGAGGAGGAGGCCGGCGCGCTGTGGGACCACGTCGTCGGGCTGGCCACCTTCCCCGGCTTCGCCGAGCTCAAGCGCAGCCTGCGCGAGCTGCCCCAGCTGCGCGCCTTCGGGGTCGCCGAGGACGAGGCCGGCGTGCAGGAGGACTGGCACGGCGGCTCGCGCCGCCAGAAGAAGTAGCCCTGCCCCGACCCCTGCCCCGGCCCCTGCCCCGCCCGCCCCGAACCCGTCCGACCCTCCGACCAGATGGAGCGCCACCCGTGAAGACCCTGCGCACCCCCGACGACCGCTTCGCCGACCTGCCCGACTTCCCGTGGCAGCCGTCGTACGCCGAGCTCACGGATCCCGATGGCGGCGAGCCGCTGCGGATGGCCTACCTCGACGTGGGGCCCGCCGAGGGCTTCGACGACGCCCCGGTCGCGCTGCTGCTGCACGGCGAGCCGTCGTGGTCCTTCCTCTACCGCCACGTGATCGGGGTGCTGGCCGCCGCCGGCGTGCGCTGCATCGCCCCCGACCTGATCGGCTTCGGGCGCTCAGACAAGCCGACCCGGCCCGAGGACCACAGCTACGCCCGCCACGTCGAGTGGGTGCGCGAGCTGGTCGTCGACGACCTCGACCTGCACGACGTCACCCTGGTCGGGCAGGACTGGGGCGGGCTGATCGGGCTGCGCCTGGTCGCCGAGAACCCCGACCGCTTCGCCCGCGTCGTGGCCGCCAACACCGGCATGCCCACCGGCGACTTCGACATGCCCGAGATCTGGCACCAGTTCCGCAGGGCCGTCGAGGGCGCCGACCACCTCGACGTGGGCCGCTTCGTGGAGTCCGGCTGCGTGCGCGGGCTCAGCGACGAGGTGCGCGCGGCGTACGACGCGCCGTTCCCCACCCAGGAGATGGTCGCCGGGCCGCGGGCGATGCCCGGCCTGGTGCCGACCAGCACCGACGACCCGGCCACCGAGGCCAACCGGGCGGCCTGGGAGGCGCTGGGGCGCTGGGAGAAGCCGTTCCTGGTGGCGTTCTCCGACTCCGACCCGATCACCGGGGCGATGGCGCCGCTGATGAAGAAGCTGGTGCCCGGCACCCGCGAGGTCGAGCACCCGGTGATCGAGCGCGCCGGGCACTTCCTGCAGGAGGACGCCGGCGCCGAGCTCGGCCACGCGGTGGCCGACTTCATCGCCGCGACCTGACCGCCGCGTCCTGGGCCGGGGTCGCCGCGGCGGGTCACAGCCCCATCGCCGCCTCGGCGGCCGCCAGCACCGGCGCGGTGACCTCGCGGCAGCGCGCCTCCCCGGCGTCGTACGCCGCGCGGAGACGCTCCGGGTGGGCCAGCAGGTCGGCGTGGCGGCGCTGCACCGGTTCGAGCACCCCCACGACGGCGTCGGCGACCGCCCGCTTCAGCGCGCCGTAGGTGCTGATGCCCTCGGCGGAGCCCCCGCAGGCGACGAGCACGTCGAGCAGGTTGGTGACGCCGGGCTTGGTCGCCCGGTCCGCGCGCACCGCGCCCGGCCCGGTGTCGCTGTCGGTGACCGCGCGGGCGACCTTGCGCCGCACCACGACGGGCGGGTCGAGCAGGCCGACCACCCCGGAGAGGTCGGTGCTCGACTTGCTCATCTTCTCGGTGGGCCGCTGCAGGTCCATCACCCGCGCGCCGGCGGGTGCCACCACGATCTCGGGCACGGTGAAGACCTCGCCGTAGGTGCGGTTGAAGCGCACCGCGAGGTCGCGGGCCAGCTCGACGTGCTGGCGCTGGTCGTCGCCCACCGGCACCTGGGTGGGCCGGTAGAGCAGGATGTCGGCGGCCATCAGCACCGGGTAGGTCAGCAGCGCCGCCCGGCTCGAGCCGTCGGTGCGCCGGCGCTGCTTGAACTGGATCATCCGCCCCAGCTCGCCGCTGGAGGCCACGCACTCGAGGAGGTAGGCGAGCTGGCGGTGGGCGGGCACCCGGCTCTGCACGAAGAGGGTGCTGGGTCCGAGCCCCGCCGCGAGGAGCAGCGCGGCCAGGTCACGGGTGCGCTCGCGCAGCAGGCGGGGGTCGTGGCCGTCGGTGAGGGCGTGCAGGTCGCTGACCCCCACGAAGCAGTCGTGGGCGTCCTGGCCCGCGACGAGGGGGCGCAGCGCGCCGAGCAGGTTGCCGAGGGTGGGGCGCCCGCTCGGGGTGACGAGCGAGAGCCGGCGGGGGCCGGTGGCGGTGGTGGGCTGGGTGGACATGTCGTCTCCTGGTGGGTGCGTGCCCACGCGTGGCTGGTCCGCAGAAGACGAACGGCCGCCCGTGGGCGGCCGTGGATGAGGAAGGTGCGCTCGATCGGTGGTCCGCCGTCAGGCGGCCCACCACTGCGAGCACGACGCCGGGCCCGCGGACGGGCTCGGGGCGGGGCTCGGGGTGGTGACCAGCACGTGAGCAGGCTAAGCGTCGGGAGTGGCCGGCGTCACCTGCGGCGGTAGCGTCGGGCCCGTGCTCGCCTGCTCCGGACCCTCGACCGTCGTCTTCGCCCCCCGCCTCACGGAGTACGACTTCGGCGTGGGCCACCCGATGTCGCCGGTGCGGGTGGACCTGACGATGCGCCTGGCCCAGGAGCTCGGCGTCGTGGCCGGCCCCGGTGGCCTGCGGCAGGTGCCGGCGCCGATCGCCTCCGACGACCTGCTGGCCACGGTCCACGAGCCGGCCCTCCTCGAGGCGGTCCAGGACGCCGGACAGCGGGTCCGGCCCCGGCTCGACGTGGGCCTGGGCACCGACGACAACCCCGTCTTCGCCGGCATGCACGAGGCCGGCGCCCACGTCGTGGGTGCCACGGTGGAGGCCTGCCGGCAGGTCTGGAGCGGCGAGTCGCTGCACTCGGCCAACATCACCGGGGGGCTGCACCACGCCATGCCCGACCGGGTCAGCGGGTTCTGCGTCTACAACGACATCGCGGTGGGCATCCGGACCCTGCTCGACCAGGGCGCCGAGCGGGTGGCCTACGTCGACATCGACGTCCACCACGGTGACGGGGTCGAGAAGATCTTCTGGGACGACCCGCGGGTGCTGACGATCTCGCTGCACGAGACCGGGCAGGTCCTCTTCCCCGGCACCGGGTTCCCCCAGGACCTGGGCGGCGCGGGGGCCGAGGGCAGCGCCGTCAACGTGGCGCTGCCGCCCGGCACGTCAGACGGGGGGTGGCTGCGTGCCTTCCACGCCGTGGTCGGGCCGCTGCTGCGGGAGTTCGCCCCCCAGGTGCTGGTCAGCCAGCACGGCTGCGACTCCCACGCCGACGACCCGCTGGCCCACCTGATGCTGTCGGTCGACGGGCAGCGCGCCGCCCACGAGGCCCTGCACGACCTGGCCCACGAGGTCGCCGACGGTCGCTGGGTGGCGCTCGGCGGCGGCGGCTACGAGCTGGCCTCGGTGGTGCCGCGCTCGTGGACCCACCTGCTGGCCTGCGTCGCGGGCACCCCGCTCGACGTGCAGACCGCGACGCCCGGCGCGTGGCAGGAGCACGTGCAGCGGCTGCTGGGCCAGGTGGCCCCCCGCAGGATGACCGACGGCGTGACGCCGGCGTACCGGGACTGGGCGCTGGGCTACGACCCCGACACCTGGCTGGACCGGGCCGTCCAGGCCACCCGCGTGGCCGCCTTCCCGCTGCACGGGCTCGACCCCCAGCCCTGGTGACCAGATGGCCCAGAAGGGTCATTTGCAAGCCGACACGCCGAGTTCTGGTGAGTCACTTGCGATTGCCTCTTCCCCACGAGTCACTCCAGGCCCTATTCTCACCACTGCGTGGCCGTGGAGTCGCCGGCGGGGAAGCCGGCGGACGTGCCACCCAGGAAGTCGGTGCAAGCTCATGGTGACCAGCTCCTCCGGAGACATCTCCGAGGCCAAGTTCCTGACCGTTGCCGAGGTCGCCGCGATGATGCGGGTCTCGAAGATGACGGTCTACCGCCTCGTGCACAACGGCGACCTGCCCGCGGTCCGGGTCGGGCGCTCGTTCCGGGTGCGCGAGGAGGACGCCAACGAGTACATCCGCAAGTCCTTCTACGACGCCGGCTGAGCCGATTCTCCCAGCCCGGCACCGGCCCAGTAGGCTGTCCCGGTCTCTCGCGTCTCTGCGCGGGACCACCAGCTGGGAAAGGAACAACCTGTGGGTTCGGTCATCAAGAAGCGGCGCAAGCGCATGGCCAAGAAGAAGCACCGCAAGCTGCTGAAGAAGACGCGCGTCCAGCGTCGCAAGCTCGGCAAGTAGTCGCGGGCCACCGCGCGGGCCAGGGGCCCGCGCCGGTGGCGCACCACCCAACACGTCGTCGACACTTCTCGAGGATCGGGCGCGCACATGGGCAAGGTCGTCCTGGTGACCGGGGTCTCACGCGACCTCGGGCGTCGGTTCGCGCGCGCCCTGGCCGCCGATCCCGGCGTCGCCCGGGTGATCGGCGTCGACGCGGTCCCGCCGCGCGGCGACATCGGTGAGGTGTCGTTCGTGCGTGCCGACATCCGCACCCCGGTCATCGCGAAGGTGATCGCGAAGGAGGACGTCGACACCGTCGTCCACATGAGCGTCATCGCCACCCCCGGCAGTGCCGGCGGGCGGGGCACGATGAAGGAGCTCAACGTCATCGGGACGATGCAGCTGCTCGCCGCCTGCCAGCGCGCGCCCGGCGTGCGCGACGTGGTGGTCAAGTCGACCACCACCGTCTACGGCGCCAGCAGCCGCGACCCGGCGATGTTCACCGAGGACATGGAGCCGCGCCGCGCGCCGCGCGTCGGCTACGCCAAGGACGTCGCCGAGGTCGAGGGCTACGTGCGCGGCTTCGCGCGCCGACGCGGCGACGTGCGGGTCACCCTGCTGCGCTGCGCCAACGTCGTGGGCCCCCACGTGCAGAGCCCGCTGACCTCCTACCTGCGCCTGCCCGTGGTCCCCACGGTGGCCGGCTACGACCCGCGCCTGCAGCTGCTGCACGAGGACGACCTCTTCGCGGTCCTGCACCACGCGGTCACCCACGAGGTGGCCGGCACCTTCAACGTCGCCGGCGACGGCGTCCTGATGCTCTCGCAGGCGCTGCGCCGGCTGCGCCGCCCGACCCTGGCCCTGCCCGGCTTCGCGGTCGGCTCGCTGGGCTCGGCGCTGCGCTCGGCCCGCGTCGCCGACTTCTCGCCCGAGCAGGTCGCGTTCCTGACCTACGGCCGCGGGGTCGACACCACGCGGATGCGCGAGGAGCTCGGGTTCCACCCGGCACGCACGACCGCCGAGGCGCTCAGCGACTTCGGCGCGACCCTGCCGCGCACGGGCGGGCGGGCCGAGCGGCTGCTCGACGGCCTCGCCGCGGCCTTCCCCGAGCCGGTGGGCGACACCGACCGGCCCGAGGCGCTGCACCCGGTCGACGACGACGCACGACGAGTCCCGGGAGGTCACCATGGGTGACGCCGAGATCATCCCCATCGGCACCCGCGGCCGCCCCGGTCGCGGCGCGGGCACGCAGCCGTCCTCGGCGGCCCGCGGCCTGGCGGGGCCGGGGCGTCGCGCCGGCGCCAAGCCCGGTGCCGACGACCAGCGCCTCACGCCCGACCGCACGGACCCGGCCGGCGAGCAGCCGCCGCAGGACGAGACCACCACCGCGTCCGAGACGCCGGGCGACGAGCCGGCTGCCGAGCGCACCGAGGGCTCGGGCCACGAGCAGCAGGGCGAGGACCGGCCGGCACCGCCGCGGGCCCCGGTCGCCACCGAGGAGCGCCACCCCTCGGCCGGCATCCCGGTCGGGGACTGGCTCTCGGCCTTCCAGCACGCCGCGCGCGAGCTGTTCGGCGAGGAGTGGGAGGGCCAGCTGGCGCGGTTCCTGGCCTTTCTGCGCCGCCGCGTCACCGGCGACTACGTCGTCGACGAGTACGGCTTCGACGCCGAGGTCACCCAGCGCTTCTTCATGGCCGCCCTGCGTCCCATCGCGCAGAAGTGGTTCCGCATCGAGGTCCGCGGGATCGAGAACATCCCCGCCGAGGGCGGCGCGCTCGTCGTCTCCAACCACTCCGGCACCGTGCCCGTCGACGGGCTGATGACCATGGTCTCGATCCACGACCACGCCGAGCGCTTCCTGCGCCCGCTCGGTGCCGACCTGGTCTTCCGCGTGCCCGTGGTCAACGCCCTGGCCCGCAAGGGCGGCGCCACCCTGGCCTGCCAGGAGGACGCCGAGCGGATGCTGCGCGGCGGTGAGCTCGTCGGGGTGTGGCCCGAGGGCTTCAAGGGCATCGGCAAGCCGTACGCCGAGCGCTACAAGCTGCAGCGCTTCGGTCGCGGCGGCTTCGTCTCGGCCGCGCTGCGCACCGGGGTGCCCATCGTGCCGCTGTCGGTGGTCGGCGCCGAGGAGATCTACCCCCTGGTCGGCAACGTGCCCTCGCTGGCGCGGCTGCTCGGGGTGCCCTACATCCCGATCACCCCGCTCTTCCCGCTGCTGGGCCCGCTGGGGCTGGTGCCCCTGCCGTCGAAGTGGCTGCTGGAGTTCGGGGAACCGATCCGCACCGACGAGTTCGAGGACGGCGCGGCCGACGACCCGATGCTCGTCTTCAACGTCACCGACCAGGTGCGCGAGACGATCCAGCAGACGCTCTACACGCTGCTGCGTCAGCGCGAGTCCGTCTTCCGCTGAGCGGGGACCACCGCGCCGGCTCGCGCGAGCGGGTGCTCCGGCGCGGCGCCGCCGGGGTCAGGGAAGCAGCGGGTCGGTGAGGCCCTCGACGAGTCCGGTGACGCCCTCGACGACGTCCTCGACCGTGCCGGAGACCGCGCCACCGCCGCCCTTGCCGCCGCCGCTGCCGGTGGGTGTGCCGGTGCCGGGCAGGTTCTCGGTGAGGCCCGACAGCGGGCCCTGGCCGCTGCCCGAGCCATCGGAGCCGGACGGCCCGCTCGCGCCGGCGCCCTGCGTGGGCGTCGCGCCGGGGGTCGGCAGGGTCACGGTGCCCGGAGGCGTGCTGGTCGAGGGCGCGCCGCCCGCACCGGAACCGTCGCCCTTCTTGCCCGAGCCGGCCTTGCCGGAGCCGTCCTGCGACCCGGTGGCGGCCCGGTCGTCGCCGGCGGGCGGCGTGACGAGGTCGCCCAGCAGGGCCTCGGCGGCGTTGACCAGGAAGGTGGGCACCTGGCCGATCGTGGAGCCGGAGCACGTGGGGCAGAGCTGCTGGGTCGTCTGGTCGATCTCGGCGAGCAGCGTGCCGGCGGTGACCAGGACGTCCTGGGCCGGAGCCGGCAGCACCGCGGAGAGGTCCTCGAGCACGCCCATGCTGTCGACCGTGAACTCCTGCAGCTCCACGATCGTGGTCTCGTCGCCGGTCTCGGCGTAGTCGCCGAGCAGGACCTGGCTGGCCTCGGAGGCCTGCTCGGTGAAGCTGACCAGCGTGCTCTCGATGGCCTCGAGGTCCTGGCCCTCCTCGTCGCGCGAGAGGGCGTCGACCTCGGCGAGGCGCCCGGCGGCGTGGGAGAGCAGGCTCCCGCCGCGGCGCTCGTCGCTGGTGCTGACGCCGGTGGCGACGTTCTCGATGGCGCGCTTGAGCGGGTAGAGCACGTCGCCGGGCAGTGCCGACTGCGAGGCGACCGCCATGGTGCTCGAGGCGCCGACGATGGCCAGGCCACCGACGGCGGCAGCGATCCGACGGTCACGGCGGGTGCGCTGGGGCGCCACGCTCAGGCGGGCCGCGGTCGCGGGCGAGGCCGTCGCGGCGGGGCGCAGCTCGGTGGCCGCGGCGGTCATCAGCTGCTGGCGCAGGTCGGACACGAACTCGGGGCGGGCCTGCGGCTGCGGGCTGGAGCGCAGGGCGCCCACCACGTCGAGGAGGTCGTCGAACCGTGCGTCCTCGACCGGCCGGCCCGCGGCGCGGGCCTCGACCAGTGCGTCGAACTCCTCGGCACGTCGTCGTGCCGCGAACACGGGGCTCATCGGCGGGATCCTTCTCGGTGGTCGGTAGGGAGCGGCGAGACGTCGGGGCGACGTCTCGACACCCGGCTCAACGACCGGTCGCGACGGTTGGTTACGGGCTGTGACGCAGGCGTCATGACGCTCATCGCAGGCCCTCCGGCATCAGCTTGGCGAGGTTGCGGACCCCCCGCAGCTGCAGCTGCTTGATGGCCCCGTCGCTGCGCCCCAGCACGGCGGCCGTCTCGGCGATGCTCATTCCCTGCAGGAAGCGCATCACCAGGCAGTCGCGCTGCTCGTCGGGGAGCTCGGTCAGCGCCTTGAGCAGGATCTCGTTCGTCAGCCCCGCCAGCACCACCGCCTCGGGCCCCTCGGTGGCGTCGTCGTGCTGGCCCATGTCCTCGGTGGTCATCTCGAGGCGGGTCCGCCCGGCCTTGAAGTGGTCGGTGGCCAGGTTGCGGGCGATCGTCATCAGCCAGGCACCGAAGTCCTTGCCCTGCCAGCGGAAGCCCTGCATCGAGCGCAGCGCCCGGAAGAAGGTCTCGGACGTGAGGTCCTCGGCCAGCGTCGCCGAGCGGGTGCGGTGGAACAGGAACCGGTAGACCGAGCCCTGGTAGTGGTCGTAGAGCAGCCCGAAGGCGTCCACGTCGCCCTTGCGGGCCAGCTCGACCAGGGCGATCAGGCGCTGGCGGTCGGTCGCGGACTCCTCCGACGACGTCGCGAGGGCGCTGTCGTCGTAGCCGCCGGGCGTGGCCGGCCCGGCGGGCCCGTCGACCTCCGCGTGCAGGCTGTCGTCGGAGACCGTCTGCAGCAGCAGGTCGAGCAGCCGCGAGGGGGGCGCGCCCGGCGTGGCGGCCGAGGCCAGGGCCGGCGTGAGGGACGGGCCGAGCGAGGAGGTGGCGGCGGTGGCGTCGTCGAGGGCGCGGAGGACGAGTCGGCGCAGGGCGGCGAAGCCGTGCGTCACCTCGTCGGCGTGCCACGCCATCTGCGGAACCCTCCCATGCACGCTCTCTCCCAGAGCGGATTCGAGGGTACGACGGATCGGTGCCGCTGGGAACAGGAACAGTCGTATACCGAAAGAAGTTCCTGGAGCGGCCCGAGGCGCGGGCCGCAGCGGTCCAGACCACCCGCGTCGGCGGGACGCCGCCCGGTCAGCGTCGGCGCGAGCGCAGCGCGACACCGGCCGCCACGGTGCCGCTGAGCGCCCCGGCCGCCGCCCCGACCACCAGCCCGGCGCGGGCGGCCTTGCGCCCGGTGCGGTAGTCGCGGATCCGCCAGCCCGCCTCGCGTGCGTGGGCGCGCAGCCGGGAGTCGGGGTTGATGGCGCAGGGGTCGCCGACCATGCTCAGCATCGGCAGGTCGTTGTAGGAGTCGGAGTAGGCCGAGCAGGCCTGCAGGTCGAGCCCCTCGCGGTCGGCCAGGGCGCGCACCGCCTCGGCCTTCGCGGGGCCGTGCAGCATGTCGCCCACCAGGCGGCCGGTGTAGACGCCGGCGTCGTGCTCGGCCACGGTGCCCATCGCGCCGGTGAGCCCGAGCCGCCGGGCGATGACCTGGGCGATCTCGATGGGCGCGGCGGTGACCAGCCAGACCCGCTGGCCCTGGTCGAGGTGCAGCTGGGCCTGTGCCCGGGTGCCGGGCCAGATCCGGTGGGCCATCGCCTCGTCGAAGATCTCCTCGGTGAGCTCCTGCAGCTCGGCGACGGTGTGCCCGGCGATGAAGCCCAGCGCCGAGGAGCGGGCGTCGGCGACGTGCTCGGGGTCCTCGACCCCCACGACCCGGAAGTAGGCCTGCTTCCAGGCGGCGCCGGCGATCTCGCGGGTGGTGAAGAACTTGCGCCGGTGCAGGCCGCGGGCCAGGTGGAAGATGCTCGCGCCCTGCATGATCGTGTTGTCGACGTCGAAGAAGGCCGCCGAGGTGGGGTCGCTGGGGGTGACCAGCGCCGTCTCGACCTCGGCTGCGGCCGCGGCCGCCTCGCCCGCCAGCGTGGAGCGTTGCTGGAGGTTCGGCAGGGTCCGGCGCTCGGCGGGCGGGGTCACGCCGCCACCCTAGGAGATCGTGGCCCCGGGTCCCAGGGGACCGGCCGCGGCCCGTGGGCCGGGCCCGGCCCCGGGTTCCGCGGGTTCCCCGGGCCGCCTGTCGTGGCGGCGACGATGTGGGAGCATCGCCTGATGGACCACGGCAGCACGCGGGGGCGTCCCGACGACGACGTCGACCAGGTCGCACCGCAGCCCGAGGACCTCAGCGACCTCGTCGTCGCCGCGGCGGCCGAGTCGCCCGACAAGCTCGCCCTGGTCGAGGCCGACGGCCGCAGCGTGACCTGGGCCGAGCTCGAGGACGAGGTGGCGCGGCTGGCTCACGGCCTCTCCGAGGCAGGGGTGGTCGCCGGCTACCGCGTCGTGCTGGCGCTCGAGAACACGATCGAGTTCGTCACCACCTACCTCGCCGTGCTGCGGGTCCACGCCGTGGCCGTGCCGGTGAACCCGCGCTCCACGCCCGGTGAGCTCACGCGGATGCTGGCCGACTCCGGCAGCCGCCTCGTGGTGGCCGGGCCCGCCGCCCTCGACGTCGTACGCCGCGCGGTCACCGACCTCGCGGCCGCTCGGGCCGCGGGCGACGCGGGCGAGGACCTGCCGCCCGAGCTGCTGGCGCGGGCGGCCGAGCCGCGCGTCGTGGTGGTCGGCTCCGAGCCGGGGCCGGGGGAGTGGGCCTTCTCGGCGCTGCGCGCCGACGCGACCCCGGTCGAGGTGCCCCGGGTGCGCGACCGCGAGCGGCTGGCCGTGCTGCTCTACACCTCGGGCACCTCCGGGCACCCGCGCGCGGCGATGCTCAGCCACCGGGCCCTGCTGGCCAACATCGACCAGGTGGGCGCGGTCCGGCCGCCGATGATGCACGGCGACGACGTGGTGCTCGGGGTGCTGCCGCTCTTCCACGTCTACGGGCTCAACGCCGTGCTCGGCAGCGCCCTGCGCCACCGCGCCAAGCTGGTGCTGGTGCGCGAGTACGACCCCGAGACCATCCTCGACGTCGTCGACGACGAGGCGTGCAGCGTGCTGCCGGTGGCGCCCCCGGTCTTCCGGCACTGGCGCGACGAGGAGGCCCTGGCCGAGCGGCTCGGCCCGGTGCGGCTGATCCTGTCGGGCTCCGCCCCGCTCGACCCGGTCTCGGTCGCCCGCTTCAGCGCCGCCACCGGCCTGGTCGTGCACCAGGGCTACGGGCTGACCGAGGCGGCGCCGGTCGTGACCAGCACCCTGTGCGTGGCGGGCCCCGGCGACCCCGGCGAGCCGGCCGCGCCGACCCCGGGCTCGGTCGGCAGCGTGCTGCCCGGCATCGAGGTGCGCCTGGTCGACGAGTCGGGCCGGGCGCCCGAGCCGGGGGACCCGGGCGAGATCCAGGTGCGCGGCGCCAACGTCTTCAGCGGCTACTGGCCCGACGGGTCCGACGGCCCCGACGCCGAGGGCTGGTTCTCGACCGGCGACGTCGGCCTCCTCGACCCGCGCGGCGAGCTCTTCCTGGTCGACCGGGTCAAGGAGCTGGTCATCGTCTCGGGCTTCAACGTCTACCCCAGCGAGGTGGAGGACGTCGTGCGCGAGGTCGCCGCGGTGCGCGAGGCGGCCGTGATCGGGGTCGGCGACGACGAGACCGGCGAGGCGGTGCTGGCCTTCGTGGTCGCCCCGGGCGCCGAGCGCGACGAGGTCGTCGCCGAGGTGCGGGAGCACTGCGCCGAGCGCCTGGCCCGGTTCAAGGTGCCCAGCCGCGTCGAGGTCGTCGACTCGCTGCCGGTGACGGTGACCGGCAAGGTCCGCAAGGGCACGCTGCGCGCCCAGGAGCGCCGGCGCACGGTGGAGCTGCTCTCGTGAGCGCCACCGACCCGCGGGTGCGGCTGCTCACCCGGCCCGGCTGCCACCTGTGCGACGACGCACGCGCGGTCGTGGAGGCGGTCTGCGCCGAGCTGGGCGAGCGCTACGACGAGCTCTCGATCGACGACGACCCCGAGCTGGCCCGTCGCTACGGCGAGGAGATCCCGGTGACCCTCGTCGACGGCCGCCAGCACGACTACTGGCGCGTCGACCCGGTGCGGCTGCGCCGGGCACTGGGCGCCTGACCAGTCCGGACCAGTCCGGAGCAGCCCGGAGCGGCGCTCGCGGCCCCTCGGTGACCGGGCCGCGGAGGTCCGGCGGGGCCGGTGGGGGTGGGGGTTCTCACATGTGCTAGCCCACCTGCCGGACCGGTCCCCGCTCGGTTTGTTCTCGCGTTCACAAACTCCTACAGTGGCGAGGTCGCTCGGACGATCCGGGGCCCCTCGGTCCCCGTCCCGCGGCTGGGCATGGAGAGCACTGAAGTGACCGAACGGACCCCCTCCGAGGCGTCGCGGGACATCCCCGAGGCGACCGTCGCGCGGCTGCCGGTCTACCTGCGAGCCCTCACCGCGCTCTCCGAGGCCGGCACCGCCACCTGCTCCAGCGAGCACCTGGCCACCGCGGCCGGGGTCAACAGCGCCATGCTGCGCAAGGACCTCTCCCACCTCGGCAGCTACGGCACCCGCGGGGTCGGCTACGACGTGGAGTACCTGCGCTACCAGATCGCGCGCGAGATCGGCGTGACCCAGGACTGGCCCGTGGTCATCGTCGGCATCGGCAACCTCGGGCACGCGCTGGCCAACTTCTCCGGCTTCCGCAGCCGCGGCTTCCGGGTGGTGGCCCTGCTCGACGCCGACCCCCGCCGTCACCAGGAGGTCGTGGCCGGCGTCGACGTGCGCCCCTTCTCCGACCTCGAGGCGATCGTGCACGAGCACGGCGTCGCGATCGGCGTGATCTCCACCCCCGCCCCCGCGGCCCAGGACGTCGCCGACCACATGGTGGCCGCCGGCATCCGCAGCATCCTCAACTTCGCCCCGACCGTGCTCGCCGTGCCCCCCGGGGTCGACGTGCGCAAGGTCGACCTGTCCATCGAGCTGCAGATCCTCGCCTACCACGAGCAGCGCAAGGCGCTGGGTGCTGCGGCCGTCGAGCGTCCCGTCGACGGGGCGCTGGAAGGAAGGCCCGCATGAGCGTCCTGGTCGTGGGGCTCTCCCACAACTCCGCCCCCGTCTCCCTGCTCGAGCGCGTCGCCGGCACCGACGACGACAGCGTCGCCAAGCTGGTGGGCGCGGCGTCCGGCGCCGCCCACGTCACCGAGGCCACGGTGATCTCGACGTGCAACCGGCTGGAGATCTACGCCGACGTCGACCGCTTCCACGGCTCGGTGGAGGAGCTCTCGACCCTGCTCGTCGAGCGGGCCGGCGAGAGCACCGAGGCGATGCTGCCGCACCTCTACGTGCACTACGACGACGGCGCGGTCTCACACCTCTTCCAGGTCGCGGCGGGCCTGGACTCGATGGCCGTCGGGGAGGGCCAGATCCTGGGCCAGACCCGTGAGGCGCTGCGACTGGGCCAGGAGCTCGGCACGGTCGGGCCGGCCCTCAACAGCCTCTTCCAGCAGGCGCTGCGCGTCGGGAAGCGCTCCCGCGCCGAGACCGACATCGACCGGGCCGCCCCGTCGCTGATCGCCTCCGCGCTGCGCCGCGCCAGCAGCACCCTGGGCGACGTCGCCGGTCGCCGCGTCGCCGTGCTCGGCGCCGGGTCGATGGCCGGGCTCGCCACCGCGACCCTGGCCCGCCACGGCGCCGCCGACATCGTCGTGCTCAACCGCACCGCCGAGCGCGCCGAGCGGCTGGCCCGCGAGTACGGCGCCCGCACGGCCCCCGTGGCCCGCCTCGCCGACGAGGTCGGCGAGGTCGACCTGCTGGTCACCTGCACCGGCGCCACCGGCGTCCAGGTCGGGGCGGCGATGCTCGAGGAGACGATGGGCGGTCGCCCGCTCACCATCATCGACCTGGCCCTGCCCCACGACGTCGACCCGGCCGCCGCCGAGGTCGAGGGCATCACCCTGATCAACCTCGCGGCGCTGGCCAGCGAAGTCGACGACACCGAGGCCGGCACCGAGGTGCGCGCGGTGCGCGACATCGTCACCGAGGAGGTCGCCGCCTTCCTGACCGCGCGGCGCCAGGCCAGCGTGACCCCGACCGTGGTCGCGCTGCGCTCGATGGCCACCGGCGTCGTCGACGCCGAGATGTCGCGCCTCGAGAGCCGGCTGCCCGAGCTCGACCAGGCCGCGCGGGCCGAGGTGCTGCACACCGTGCGGCGCGTCGCCGACAAGCTGCTGCACGAGCCGACGGTGCGGGTGCGCGAGCTGGCCAACGAGACCGGCGCCGTGTCGTACGCCGCCGCGCTGGCCGAGCTCTTCGCGCTCGATCCCGAGGCGGTCTCCGCCGTGACCAGGCCGGAGGGACTCTCCTCATGACCGGTCCCACGCACCCCACCGCCGACAGCACCGTCGATCCCGCCGCCCTGCCGCCCGTGCGGGTGGGCACCCGCCGCTCGAGGCTGGCCACCACCCAGTCCGGCCACGTCGCCGAGATGATCCGCCAGCGGCTGGGCCGCGAGGCGGTGCTGGTCGAGGTGACCACCGACGGCGACCGCAGCCAGGCCGCCGGCACCTCGCTGGTCGGCTCCTCCTCCACGGGCGTCTTCGTCAGCGCGCTGCGCGACGCGCTGCTGAGCGGCGAGGTCGACGTGGCGGTGCACTCGCTCAAGGACGTGCCGACCTACCCGGCCGAGGGGATCGTGGTGGCGGCCGTGCCGCTGCGCGAGGACCCGCGCGACGTCGTCGTCGCCCGCGACGGGCTGACCCTGGGCGAGCTGCCGGCCGGCTCGGTGGTCGGCACCGGCTCGCCGCGCCGCGCCGCCCAGCTGCACGCCCTCGGTCTCGGTTTGGAGGTGGTGGGCGTTCGTGGCAACGTCGACACCCGGATCGGCAAGGTCCGCAGCGGCGCCTACGACGCCGTCGTGCTGGCTCGGGCCGGCCTGTCCCGCATCGACCGGCTCGCGGAGGTCACCGAGGTGCTCGACCCGCTGCAGGTGCTGCCCGCTCCCGGGCAGGGTGCGCTCGCCGTCGAGTGCCGGGCCGGCGACGAGCTCGCCGCCCAGCTCGCGGTGCTCGAGGACGCCCCGACCCGCGCGGCCGTCGACGCCGAGCGGGCGGTGCTGGCGACGCTCGAGGGCGGCTGCTCGGCCCCCATCGGGGCGCTGGCGGAGGTCGTCGAGGGCGAGGACGACGAAGAGCTCTGGGTGAGGGCCGTGGCGCTCTCGCCCGACGGGACGCTCACGGTGCGGATGTCCGCCACCGGGAGCCCCGCCGACGCCGTGGGCGTCGGGACCCGGTTGGGAGCAGAGATGCTCGCCGACGGGGCAGGACAGCTGGGCCAGCCAGGTCCAGCAGCCACCACCGAAGCAGACAAGGTGCGAGAAGCATGACGCGAGGCAAGACCACGACCGAGTCGAACGAGCGAGCACGCGGCTGGGTGTCGTTCGTCGGCAGCGGCCCCGGCGACCCCGACC
The DNA here is from genome assembly GCF_016907435.1 of Nocardioides salarius. NCBI lineage: Bacteria > Bacillati > Actinomycetota > Actinomycetes > Propionibacteriales > Nocardioidaceae > Nocardioides > Nocardioides salarius. Next base: position 2,697,547 of record NZ_JAFBBZ010000001.1, read on the forward strand.
TGATGACCCTGCGCGCGGTCGAGCTGCTGCGCCAGGCCGAGGTGGTCGTCACCGAGTCGCCCGAGCACGTGGAGCTGGTCTCCCGGCTTCTCGGGACCGGCGTCGCGGAGGCCGCACCCGGCACCCCCGAGGTCGTCGACGGCGGCTTCGGCGAGGACGGGCAGCCGCTGACGCACGCCGCGCGCGCCAAGGTGGTGCTCAAGCACGCCAAGAAGGGCCGCCGCGTGGTCCGCCTGATGACCGGCGACCCCTTCCTCTACGCCTCCGGGCCCGAGGAGGCCCAGGCGTGCGCCAAGGCCGGCCTCGGCTTCGAGATCGTGCCCGGCGTCTCCTCGGTCGGCGCCGTCCCGGCGTACGCCGGCATCCCGCTGACCACCAAGGACCACCGCGAGGTCGCGGTCGTGACCTGCGACGGCACCGTCGACTGGAGCCGGTACGCCGACGACCGCACCCTGGTGCTGCTCTCCGGGGTGGGCCAGGTCGCCGAGATCGCCAAGGCGCTCGTCTCGGCCGGCCGCTCGCCGGCCACCCCGGTCGCGATGACCCGGGTCGGCACCACCACCGAGCAGGCCACCGTCACCTCCACGCTCGCCGACATCGGCGCCGACGCCCGCGCCGCCCGGATGGCGCCCCCGGCGGTCGTCGTGGTCGGCAAGGTCGTCGACCTGCGCGAGACCCTGTCGTGGTTCGAGACCAAGCCGCTCTTCGGCTGGCGGGTGCTGGTGCCGCGCACCAAGGACCAGGCCGGCCCGCTGACCACCCGCCTGCGCGGCTACGGCGCGGTGCCCGAGGAGGTCCCCACGATCTCCGTCGAGCCGCCCCGCAACCCCCAGCAGATGGACAAGGCCGTGCGCGGCCTCGTCGAGGGCCGCTACGAGTGGATCGCCTTCACCTCCGTCAACGCGGTCAAGGCCGTGCGCGAGAAGTTCGAGGAGTACGGGCTCGACGCCCGCGCCTTCTCGGGGCTCAAGATCGCCGCGGTCGGCGACAAGACCGCCGGCGCCATCGCCGACTGGGGCCTGCGCGCCGACCTGGTGCCCTCGGGCGAGCAGTCCGCCGCCGGCCTGCTGGCCGACTGGCCCGAGTACGACGACGTGCTCGACCCGATCAACCGGGTCTTCCTGCCGCGCGCCGACATCGCGACCGAGAACCTGGTCGCCGGCCTGGTCGACCTGGGCTGGGAGTGCGACGACGTCACCGCCTACCGCACCGTGCGCGCCACCCCGCCGCCGGCGCCCACGCGCGACGCCATCAAGTCGGGCAAGTTCGACGCGGTCGTCTTCACCTCCTCCTCCACCGTGCGCAACCTGGTCGGGATCGCGGGCAAGCCGCACCCCTCCACCGTGATCGCGGTGATCGGTCCGGCCACGGCCAAGACCGCCGAGGAGCACGGCCTGCGCGTCGACGTGCTCTCGCCCAAGCCCGACGTCGAGGTGCTCGTCGACGCCCTCGCCGACTTCGGTGCCGCCCGCCGGCTCGCGCTGCTCGAGGAGGGCCAGCCGGTCACCAGGCCCTCCGAGCGCAAGCCCGCGGCCCGGCGCCGCGCGACCTCGCGGTCCTGAGCGGGTCGGGGGAGCCACGATGAGCACCGAGGGAGTCGAGGGCGCGGTGGCCGGGCCGGTCGTGCGGCCCCGCCGGCTGCGCACCACCCCGGCCATGCGCCGGATGGTCGCCGAGACCCAGGTGGCCCCGCGCCAGCTGGTGCTGCCGCTCTTCGTGCGCGAGGGGCTCAGCGAGCCGCAGCCGATCTCCTCCATGCCCGGGGTCGTGCAGCACACCCGCTCGAGCCTGCTCGCCGCGGTCGCCGAGGCGGCCGAGCTCGGGCTGGGCGGGGTGATGCTCTTCGGCATCCCCGAGACCCGCGACGCGACCGGCTCGGCCGGCATCGACCCCGCCGGCATCCTCAACCTCGCCATCACCGACGTGGTGGGCGAAGTCGGCGACGCGCTGACGGTGATGAGCGACCTGTGCCTCGACGAGTTCACCGACCACGGACACTGCGGCCTGCTGACCCCCGACGGCCGGGTCGACAACGACCGCACGCTCGCGGCGTACGCCGAGATGGCGCGCGCGCAGGCCCACGCCGGCGTCGACATGGTCGGGCCCAGCGGGATGATGGACGGCCAGGTCGCGGTGGTGCGCGAGGCGCTCGACGCCGCCGAGCACAGCGACGTCTCGATCCTGGCCTACTCCGCGAAGTACGCCTCGGCGTTCTACGGCCCGTTCCGCGAGGCGGTCGACTCGTGCCTCGAGGGCGACCGGCGCACCTACCAGCAGGACCCCGCCAACGCGGTGGAGGGCGTGCGCGAGGCGCTGCTCGACGTCGCCGAGGGCGCCGACGTGGTGATGGTCAAGCCGGCCCTGGCCTACCTCGACGTGGTGCGCCGGGTGCGCGACGCCGTCGACGTGCCGGTGGCCGCCTACAACATCTCCGGCGAGTACGCCATGGTCGAGGCCGCGGCCGCGAACGGCTGGATCGACCGCGAGGCCGCGATCCTCGAGACGCTCGGCTCGATCCACCGCGCCGGCGCCGACGTCATCCTGACCTACTGGGCGGCCGAGGCCGCCCGGCTGCTGCGCGCCTGAGCGCTCGGGCGCGAGCGCGGTCGGGGCGGGCTACTTGCCCATGTAGCCGTTCACGCACTTGTCGAACGGGTCGGTGCTGCTCAGGATGTTGTCGACGTAGCCGTCGAGCGTGCACTGCAGCACCGCCTGGGCGTAGCTGAGCACCTCGTCGACGACCGACACGCTGGTCGAGGGCAGCGCCGGCAGCGTGGGCGTCGGCGCGCCGGGGATGCCCAGGCCGCCGCCGGAGCCGCCGTTGCCTCCGCCGACCGGGCCCGCCGGTGCGGTGGGCTGCGGCTCGGGGGCCGGCTCGGGAGCCGGGGCCGGGGCCGGAGCCGCGGAGCCGGTGCCCTGCTGCGAGCCGCTCGGCTGGGGTGCCTTGGTCGGCTTGGGGGGCTTCGGCGGCGTGTACGTCGGGTCGGGGGCGAAGGTGGCCGCGGCCAGGGTGTTGGTGGGCACCGAGGTGTAGTCGCCGGACATGTAGGCGTCCATGATCGAGAGCACCAGGTCGACGTACTCGTCGGAGTTGTTGTAGCGGAAGACCGCCGTCTCCTGCCCCGCGGTCGTGGACAGGTCGTCGTCGCCCGAGCACAGGTAGACGGCCGTGCCGAGCGCGGCGTCGTCGACGTCCTGCGGGTCGCGCTGGCCGTCGCCGTCGGCGTCGACGCCCACGACCGACCAGGTCGAGGGGATGAACTGCATGGGGCCGATCGCCCGGTCGTAGGTGGTGTCCTTGTCGAACTGGCCGGCGTCGGTGTCGCGGATCAGCGCGGTGCCGCGCTTGCCGTTGAGGGCGATGCCGTAGATGCCGGGACGGGCCACGCCGTCGTCGTCGAGCACGTTGCCGCCGTAGCGGCCGTGGTCGGACTCGACCCGGCCGATCGCCGCGATCAGCTGCCAGGTCACGTTGCAGGACTTGTCGGCCTCGTTGATGACCGTCTCGGCGCGCTGGTAGGCGGCCAGCGCCGCGGAGGGGATGTCGGAGTTGGAGGCGGTGGCCACGACGCGCTGGGCGTTCTTGCCGCGCAGGCCGGCGGCGACGACGTCGCCGGTGGACACGCTCGCGGGGGCCTCGATCGCCTCGGTCGGCACGCTGGTGCCGTCGGGCAGCGCGGAGACCTCGGTGGGGACCACGACCTCCTCGGAGGCGTTGATCGTCGCGGGGGAGGCCCCGACCAGGCTGGCGGTGACCGCGGCCGAGAGCAGGCCCAGCGGCACCAGGGCCGTCGTCCTCTGCAACCGGCCTGTTCGCTGTGCGGGCATCGCGTCGTCTCCCCTTGTGGTCCTGCCGGCTGGTCTGCGCCGGCGCTGCTGGTAGGTCGTGCTCCCTCAAGCACCTGTGACCGACCTAACGATCCTCCCATACCGACGTTACGGTCTCAGCCGTTCACCGGAGCCCGGGCCGCGGACGGCGGGCCGCCCACACCCCTGACGGTGCCCCCCGGCCGGCGGCACCAAACCCGGCCACGTCCGGGGCCCGCGCCGTGGGCTGGACCACCCGGCCGCGCGGCGGGCCGACACCGGCGTGACGCGCTTGTCGGCGGTGGGGACAATGGCCGGGTGAGCGCAGCCCAGCAGCACGTGACGACCGACGCCTCGGCGGAGATGTTCCGCCGGGCCCACCGCGTGACCCCGGGCGGGGTGAACTCGCCGGTGCGCGCGTTCAACGCCGTGGGCGGCACGCCACGCTTCATCCGCTCCGCGCAGGGCGCGTGGCTGCACGACGTCGACGGCAACTCCTACGTCGACCTGATCTGCTCGTGGGGCCCGATGCTGCTGGGCCACGCCCACCCCGAGGTGCTCGAGGCGGTGCAGGCGGCGGTCGCGCGCGGCACGTCGTACGGCACCCCGACCGAGCCGGAGGTGCAGCTGGCCGAGGAGATCGTCGAGCGCACCTCGGTCGAGAAGGTCCGCTTCGTCTCCTCCGGCACCGAGGCGACGATGTCGGCGATCCGGCTGGCGCGCGGCTTCACCGGTCGCGACGTCGTGGTGAAGTTCGCCGGCTGCTACCACGGCCACGTCGACGCGCTGCTGGCCTCGGCCGGCTCGGGCCTGGCCACCTTCGCGGTGCCCGGCACCCCCGGCGTGCCGGCGTCGTCGACCGAGCTGACCCTGGTGCTGCCCTACAACGACCGGGCCGCGGTCGAGGCGGTCTTCGCCGAGCACGGCGACCGGATCGCCTGCCTGGTCACCGAGGCGGCCGCCGGCAACATGGGCGTGGTGCCGCCCGAGCCCGGCTTCAACGAGTTCCTGGCCGCGACCTGCGCCCGCCACGGCGCGCTGTTCGTCAGCGACGAGGTGATGACCGGCTTCCGCGTCTCGCGGCAGGGCCAGTGGGGCCTCGACGGCGCCGTCGAGGGCTGGCGCCCCGACCTGGTCACCTTCGGCAAGGTGATGGGCGGCGGCTTCCCCGCCGCGGCCTTCGGCGGCCGGGCCGACGTGATGGGCCACCTCTCGCCGGAGGGGCCCGTCTACCAGGCCGGCACGCTGTCGGGGAACCCCGTCGCCACCACCGCCGGCCTGGCCACCCTGCGCCTGGCCACCCCCGACGTCTACGACCACCTGACCCGGGCCGGCGAGACCATCAAGGCCGCGGCCGCCGACGCGCTCGGCGCCGCCGGGGTCGCGCACACGATCCAGTCGACCGGCACGATGTTCTCGGTCTTCTTCAGCGAGGGGCCCGTGCGCGACTTCGACGACGCCTCGCGCACCGACACCGCGGCGTACGGCGCCTTCTTCCACGCGATGCTCGAGCGCGGGGTCTACCTGCCGCCGTCGGCGTACGAGGCGTGGTTCCTCTCCGCCGCCCACGACGACCGCGCGGTGCAGACCGTGCTCGACGCCCTGCCCGAGGCCGCCCGTGCGGCCGCCGCGACCGAGAGGCCCGTGCGATGACCGGCACCCCCGACACGATCGTCCACCTGCTGCGCCACGGCGAGGTGCACAACCCCGACGGCGTCCTCTACGGCCGCCGCGACGGCTTCCACCTCTCCGACCTCGGCCACCGGATGGCCGAGCGGATCGCCGAGCAGATCGGGCACCGCGACATCGTGCACCTGCGCTCCTCGCCGCTCGAGCGGGCCCAGGAGACCGGCCGGCCGCTGGCGAGGGCCCTGGGCCTCGACATCGTCACCGACGAGCGCGTCATCGAGTCGACCAACGTCTTCGAGGGCGAGCAGTTCGGGCCGGGCCGCAACGCCCTGAAGAAGCCCTCGACGTGGCGGCACCTGTGGAACCCCTTCAAGCCGTCGTGGGGCGAGCCCTACAAGGAGGTCGTCGCGCGGATGATGAGCGCGGTGCACGACGCGCGCCGCGAGGCGCAGGGCCACGAGGCCGTCGTGGTCTCCCACCAGCTGCCGATCTGGACGACCCGGCTCGCGGCCGAGGGACGCTCCTTCCTGCACGACCCACGCAAGCGCCAGTGCACGCTGTGCTCGCTGACCTCCCTGCACTTCGTCGGCGAGCGCCTCGCGCAGGTCTCCTACTCCGAGCCCGCGGGCGACCTGATCCCGACCGGCGACCGCTCGGCGCCGTTCTCGGCGGGCGGCGCGGCGGAGGAGGACCGGCCTTGATGCTGCGCCCGGCACTCGCGGCCGCGCTGCTGCTGCTCACCGGCTGCTCGTCGCTGGCCGGCACCAACGACGCGGGCTACGTGCCCGGCGACGGGCAGGTCGCGGAGTACGAGGTCGGCGACCGCGAGGGCCCGATCGAGCTCTCCGGAGAGACCGTCGACGGCGGCACCTACGACCTGGCCGACCAGCGCGGCAAGGTTGTGGTGGTCAACGTGTGGTGGAGCGGCTGCGGGCCGTGCATCAAGGAGATGCCGATGCTCACCGAGGCCGACGCCGAGACCGGCGACGACGTCGCCTTCGTCGGCATCAACATCCGCGACAACTCCGCCGCCGACGCCCAGGTCTTCGAGGACCGGCTCGGCGTCGACTACCCCTCGCTCTACGCCCCCGACGGCCAGGCGCTGCTGGCCTTCCCCGGCCGCACCTCCCCGAAGGCCACGCCCTCGACCCTGGTGCTCGACGCCGAGGGCAGGGTCGCCTCGGTGATCAGCGGCGAGATCCCCTCCAAGACCACGCTGCTCACGCTCGTCGAGTCGGCCCAGGAGTCGGTCCGGGGGTCCGCCTCGTGACCGACTGGCTGCAGCAGACCGCCTCCTCGGGCTCGCTGGCCCTGGCGGCGCCGGTGGCCGTGCTGGCCGGGCTGGTCTCGTTCTTCAGCCCGTGCGTGCTGCCGCTGCTGCCCGGCTACTTCTCCTACGCCACCGGGCTCTCGGGGGCCGACATCGCCGAGGGGCGCGGCAGCCGCGGCCGGATGGTGGCCGGCTCGGTCCTCTTCGTCGCCGGCTTCGGAGCCGTCTTCGTGACCCTGGGCGCCCTCGCCGGGTCGGTCAGCACCTGGATCCGCTTCAACCAGTCGACGCTCAGCTTCTGGCTCGGCCTGTTCACCATCGTGCTGGGCCTGGCGTTCATCGGCCTGGTGCCGTGGCTGCAGCGCGACCTGCGGGTGCACCGGGTGCCGGCCGTCGGGCTGGGCGCCGCGCCCGTGCTCGGGTTCCTCTTCGGCCTGGGCTGGACCCCCTGCATCGGGCCGACGCTGGGGGTGATCCTCGGACTGGGCTACAGCGAGGGCACCGCCGGTCGCTCCGCGCTGCTGCTGGCCTTCTACACCCTGGGCCTCGGGGTGCCGTTCGTGCTGGCCGGGCTGCTGTGGCGCCGCGCGCTGGGCGCCTTCGCCTGGGTGCGCCGCCACCAGGTCTGGGTGACCCGCGCCGGCGGGCTGATGATGGTCGCCGTCGGCGTGCTGCTGGTCACCGGCTGGTGGGACTACGCGGTCACCTGGCTGCAGGGCGAGCTGGTCTCCGACTTCGAGGTGGCGATATGACCGGCACCGAGCTCGACGCGGCCACCGGGGCGGGCTCCGGTGGCGACCCCCGCCCCGACGGCCGCCGCGCCGGCGAGCTGACCCCGCGCGAGCTGGGCCGCTGGGCCTGGCGCCAACTGACCTCGATGCGCACCGCGCTCATCCTGCTGCTGCTGCTCGCCCTGGCCGCGGTGCCCGGCTCGGTGGTGCCCCAGCAGGGCGTCGACGCGCTCGCCGCGTCGCGCTGGCGCGAGGACCACCCCAGGCTCACCCCGGTCTACGAGTGGCTGGACCTCTTCGACGTCTACGGCTCGGTCTGGTTCGCGGCCATCTACGTGCTGCTGATGATCAGCCTCATCGGGTGCATCATCCCGCGCACCCTCGTCTACGCCCGCAACATCCGCGCGGTCCCGCCCACCGCGCCGCGCAACCTGGCCCGCCTGCCCGACCACGCGTCGTACGAGAGCGAGGAGGGGGTCGAGGAGGTACTCGAGCAGGCCCGCGCCGAGCTGCGCCGCCGTCGCTACCGGCTGCGGCCGGCGGAGGCCGACGGGCCGGGCGCCGCGGCGGTCTCCGGCGAGCGCGGCTACCTGCGCGAGGTCGGCAACCTCGTCTTCCACCTCTCCATCATCGTGGTGCTGGTGGGCTTCGCGATGGGCAGCCTGCTGGGCTACAAGGGCGGCGTGATCGTGCTGGTCGGCAACGGCTTCTCCAACAACCTGACCCAGTACGACGACTTCGTGCCCGGCTCGGCCTTCTCGGCCGCCGAGATGGAGCCGTTCTCCTTCGACGTCGAGGACTTCGAGGTCGAGTGGCTCACCGAGGGCCGCGCCCAGGGCCAGGCCCGCAACTTCGTGGCGCAGCTGCGCTACCGCGAGGAGCCCGGCGCCCCCGAGCAGGACTACGACCTGCGCGTGAACCACCCGCTCCAGATCGGCGACTCCGAGGTCTTCCTCGTCGGCCACGGCTACGCCCCGGTGATCACGGTGCGCGACGCGCGCGGCGAGGTCGTGGCCAGCGGGCCGCGGGTCTTCCTGCCGCAGGACCAGAGCTTCCTGTCCTTCGGGGTCGTCAAGGCCCCGGCGGCCGAGCCCGACGGGCTGGGCCTGGAGGGGCTCTTCTACCCGACCTTCGTCAACATCGGCGGCGACCCGGTCAACGTCATGGGCGACACCCTCAACCCGGCGATCTCGATGCTCGTCTACCGCGGCGACCTGGGCCTCGACAGCGGGCGCTCGCAGTCGGTCTACATCCTCGAGAAGGACGACGCCGAGCAGGTGACCCAGCCCGACGGCAGCCCGCTGCGCGTCGACCTGCAGCCGGGTGCGACCCAGGAGCTGCCCGACGGCCTGGGCAGCATCACCTTCGAGGGCGTGCAGCCGTGGGTGCGGGTGCAGGTCAGCCAGAGCCCCGGCAAGGTGGTGGCCCTCGTCGGGGTCGTGGCGGCCCTCGTCGGGCTGCTCGGCAGCCTTTTCATCCGGCCCCGCCGGGTCTGGGTGCGGGCGCGCCGCGAGGACGGGCGCACCGTCGTCGAGCTGGCCGCCCTCGACCGCTCGGGTGGCGGGGACGTCGCGCTGGTGCTCGCCGATATCGTGGAGGCGTTGCGTCCCGCAGCGCAGAAGGAGCAGTCATGACCGACCCGTCCTGGGAGGCGTTGAGCCAGCAGGCCGTCGCCGCCGCCGGTGCCGTCTACTTCCTGGCGATGCTGTCGCACCTGGTGGAGTGGAGCCTGCTGCGCAAGGTCCCGGCCTCGGCCGAGGTCGCGCGCGTCTCGGCGGGCGCCGGGGGAGACCTCGCCCTCGACGAGGCCGGCCCCGACGCCTCGGGCGCTGACGACACCCACGAGCGGCGGGTGCTGATGGCCGGCCGGCTCGGGCTGCTGCTGACCTGGCTGGGCGCCGGCGTGCACCTGGTCGCACTGGCCTCGCGCGGCATGGCCGCGGACCCCAACCGGGTGCCCTGGGGCAACATGTACGAGTTCACGCTGTCGGGCACCTTCGTGGTCGCGGCGCTCTACCTGGCCACCCGCCGCCGCTTCGCCCTCGGCTGGATGGCCCCGATCGTGGTCTCCACCGTGCTCGTGCTGCTGATGGTCGCCGAGATCTGGCTCTACGCCCCGGTCTCGCCGCTGACCGAGGCGCTGAACTCGCCCTGGCTGGTCATCCACGTCGTCTCCGCCGTGATCGCCACCGGCGCCTTCACGCTCGGTGGCATCACCTCGGTGCTTTACCTGCTCAAGGAGCGGGCCACCGCCAAGCACCCCGAGCGCACCACCGGCTACCTGGCCCGGGTGCCGGCCCCGGCCGTCCTCGACCGGGTCTCCTACCGCATGCACGCCTTCGGCTTCCCGGTGTGGACCTTCGCGGTGCTCATCACCGGGCCCATCTGGGCGCACGAGGCGTGGGCGTCGTACTGGAACTGGGACCCCAAGGAGGTCTGGGCCTTCATCACCTGGGTCGTGTACGCCGCCTACCTGCACGCCCGCTCCACGGCCGGCTTCAAGGGCCGCAACGCCGCGATCATCGCCCTCGTCGGCCTGGCGACCCTGTGGTTCAACTTCATCGGGATCAACTTCTTCTCCAGCAGCTCCCAGCACTCCTACGCCGACGCCTCCAGCGCCGTCGCCTCGCCCCTCGACTGACGAGCAGTCACTTTCGCACCACCGACCGGTCGCTCCCGCACCACCGAGCAGTCGCTCCTGCACCACCGGGGAAGCCCGTTGTCCGAGGAGCGGCTGCTCGTGCATTACGGGACGACCTGGTGGCGATGGTCCTCTCGGGATCGGTCGGGCGCGGCACGTCCACGTCCCGCTCCGACGTGGACGTCTACGTCGTGCTCACCGACCAGGGCATGGCCGGGCGGCGCACCCGACACGCGGACGTGCTGGACGAGATCCCGGTGCCGGTCTCGGAGCTCGACGACCTGCCGGTCTTCGGCACCGAGGGGTGGTACCACCGGTGGTCGTACGCCTGGGCGCCCGTGCTGCTCGACCGCAGCGGCGGGCGGGTGGCCGACGCCGTACGCCGGCAGACGGGCGTGGACGCCGACGAGGCCGAGTCGATCCTCATCGGCACGACCGGCTGGACGGGTGGCTGAACTACGCCTACCGCCCCCTCAAGAACGACCGGGACGCCTGCTCGAGCTGGTGGTCGGCACGCTCGACGGCGACCCCGCGGCGATCAGGGAGACCTTCGGGGAGGTCGTGGCCCGTTGCTCGGACGTCGACGCCGAGCGCGCCCGCCCGGTGCTGCGACCGGTCGTCGACGGCTGGGGCCGGGAGCTGGAGCTCTTCTCGGCCTGAGGCGTACGCCGCCTCGGTGCAGAACTGAGCGGTGGCTGGTGCAGAACTGACCGGTGGGTGGTGCGAAGGTGACTGCTCGGCCGTCAGGCGGGGGTGTCGGGATCCTCGGGGTGGCGGCGCTTGCGCTCGAGGTCGCGCAGGAAGGCCTCGTCGTCGTCGGGGGCGACCATCCGCGGCTTCGGCTTGGGGCCGGGCAGGGGTCGGCGCGGTGCGGGTGAGCCGCCGCCGGGCAGGCGGCGCTGCATCAGCCGGACGGCGAGGTAGGTGACGACGCCGACGACGGCCACCACCAGCAGGAACTTCAGCACCCCTCCAATGTAGGCGCTGCCCGGTGACGACCTACCCTGGAGGGGTGAAGGAGTTCGCTGTCTACACCGGTCTGCGCATCGTGCTGTTCCTCGCCTCGCTCGGGGTCGTGAGCGGGATCTGGCTGCTCGTCGCCGGGGAGGCCAACCTGCTGGGCGTGTTCGTGATCGCGTTCGTGCTGAGCGGGATCGGGTCCTTCTACCTGCTCAACGGCCCCCGCGAGGCGTTGGCGCAGCGCGTCGACGCCCGGGCCCGGCAGGCGGGGCAGCGGTTCGAGGAGCGCAAGGCGCGCGAGGACGTCGACTGACGTCAGCGCTTCTTGCGGCCCAGGTGCCGGTCGACCCGGCTCGAGGACTGGCCCAGCACCTTGCCGAGCAGGACGCTGCGCATCCGCCAGGCGGCGACGACGGCGACGATCACGAGGACGAGCACCAGGAACTTCATGTCTCGAGCCTAGCCCGGGGGTGCGGACCGGACGGCTCAGCGCACCAGCAGCGGCGCGGCCACCAGCACCGACCACACCAGCTCGGCCGTGCCGGTGGCCTGCAGCACCGGCACCAGGCCGGGCCCCGTGGCGCCCCCACCGACCACGCGCAGCCCGGGCAGCGCCGCCACCAGGAAGCCCAGGCCCAGCAGCGCCCACCAGGTGGTGAGCGCGGCGACGCCGACCACGGCCAGCGCGGCGAGCGCGACCAGGGCGGCGTACAGGGCACGGGTGCGGGGGTCGCCGAGCAGCACCGCGAGGGTGCGCTTGCCGGCGACGGTGTCGGTCGGGATGTCGCGCAGGTTGTTGACCACCAGGATCGCGCACGCCAGTGCGCCGATGCCCACAGAGGCCGCCAGGGCCGCCGGCTCGAAGGTCTCGGTCTGCACGAAGGTGGTGCCCACGACCGCGACCAGGCCGAAGAAGACGAAGACCATCACCTCGCCCAGGCCCAGGTAGCCGTAGGGCTTGTCGCCGCCGGTGTAGTACCAGGCGGCCAGCACGCTCACCGCGCCGACGGCCACCAGCCACCAGGCCGTGGTGGCGGCCAGCACCAGCCCGGCCGCGGCGGCCACGCCGAAGGCGAGGAAGGCGGCCCGCTTCACCGCCGCCGCGGGCGCCGCGCCCGACCCGACCAGGCGCATCGGCCCGACGCGGTCGTCGTCGGTGCCGCGCACCCCGTCGGAGTAGTCGTTGGCGTAGTTGACGCCGACCTGCAGCGCCAGGCTGACCACGAGGGCCAGCAGCGCCTTCCACCACACCGGCTCGTCGACGTACGCCGCGACGCCGGTGCCGGCGAGCACGGGCGCGACGGCGGCGGGCAGGGTGCGGGGTCGCGCGCCGGCGACCCACTGGGCGGGAGCTGTCACCGGACGATTCAACACCGAGCGCGCGGCCCTCAGCGGGCCGGGTCGAGCTCGTGGCGCTCGAGGAAGCGCTGCGCCATCCGCGCCGAGGGGTGGATGCCCACGGCGGCGACCAGGATGATCGCGGCGATGACCAGCCAGCCCTGGGTGCCCCAGGTCAGGGCCAGCCAGGTGTAGGCGGCCGGCGCCCAGACGAAGCCGAGGGTGCCGCCCAGGTTGCCGGCGCCCTGGTACTCCCCGCGCCGGTCGGGGTCGGAGAGCTCGGACTCGAAGGCCCAGGTCGCGGCCGAGAGGAACAGCTCGGCGAAGGTGACGACGATGTGGCCGGCCCACATCAGGGCGATGGTCTGCCAGCCCAGGGTGTCGCGGGTGACCATCGTGATCACGCAGGCCACCACGAAGAACGCGCTGCTGATCCTGGCCGCGCGCAGCGCGGTCGGCAGGCCGCGGACGGTGCGGGCCACGGCCATCGGCAGCACGATGCACATCAGCGTGTTGGTCGCGAAGAGCGCCGCCAGCAGCACCCGAGGCGCGTCGGTCTCCGACATCAGCCACAGCGGGATCACCGTGTGCAGCAGCACCTGGTTGGTCATCAGCACACCGCTGAAGAACGAGGTGAGCAGGTAGCCGGGGTTGCGCAGGGCGCTGGGGACGGCCCGCGGGGCGTCGGCCTCGTCGACGGCGGCGGCGATCGCGGTCTCCAGCGGCGAGGGGCGCTCCTTGTGCGGGGCCTTGGGCAGCCGGGCGATCCAGTAGCCGTTGACCAGGCTCAGCGCCGCGGTCAGCAGCGGCAGCGCGGTGAGCAGGGTGTTGTGCTCGACGGCGAGCGCCATGAAGCCCACGCCCGCCCCGACGGTGAAGCCGAGGTTGGTGGCGGCGTACATGTAGGCCTGCGAACCGATCCGCTCGGCGCGCGGCAGCACGTCGAGGACGTAGGCGCCCCGGGCGGCGCCGCCGGTGGAGTTGACCACCTCGAGCACCACGCTGACGACCAGGAAGCCGATGAAGCCGTCGATCCAGGGCCAGGTGGCGTACGTCGCCGCGGTGCCGACCGCGCCGATCGCCCACAACCGCTGCGGCCCGATCCAGTCGGCCAGCTTGCCGGCCGGCACCGCGACCAGGAACGAGGCGACGCCCGCGACCGTGATGCCGACGCCGACCTGGGTCGGTGACAGGCCGACGACCCCCAGGAAGAAGGCGGCGCTGGCGGTGATGAACGCGCCGTCGCCGACCGCGAAGAGCACCGACTGGACCGACAGCTTGCCCGCCAGCGGGGTCGGGGGGACGAACTGCTGCAGGAAGCTGGGGCGGGTCGGCACCGGAGGATGAGACCACGCCGGGCTAGCGTTCGTCGCATGGATATCGGGCCCGGTGGCGCACGTCACGCGGTGGCGTCGCTGCGGGCCTGGCTGGGCGTGCCCGACGAGCCGGCGCCGTGGGTGGTGGAGACCTCCGGCTCGACCGGGAGGCCCAAGCGCGTGCTGCTCCCCCGGGCCGCGGTGCTGGCGTCGGTGGAGGCCTCGGCGCGACGCCTCGGTGCCTCCGGCGCGTGGGTGCTGGCGCTCCCGGCGTCGTACGTCGCCGGGGTGCAGGTGGTCGCCCGCTCGCTGGTCGCCGGCCACGAGCCGGTGCTGCTGGAGGAGCACGGCTCGATCGCGGCCGCGGTCGCGGCCCTCCCGGCCGGGGTCGACGGGTTCGTCTCGCTGGTCCCGACCCAGCTGCACCGGGCGCTCGACGACCCCGACGACCCCGACGACGCCGCGGCCCTCGCGTCGCTGCACACCGTGCTGCTGGGCGGCGGGCCGGTCGATAAGTCGCTGCGCGAGCGGGCCGCCGCGGCCGGGGTGCGCGTGGTGGCGACGTACGGCTCGGCCGAGACCGCCGGCGGCTGCGTCTACGACGGGGTGCCCCTCGACGGGGTCGGCCTGGCGCTGGGTCCCGACGGGCGGATCCGCCTGGGCGGGCCCACCCTCTTCGCGGGGTACGACGGCGACCCGGCGCTCACGGCAGAGGTGCTGGTCGACGGCTGGTTCCACACCTCCGACGCCGGGCGCCTCGACGACGACGGCCGGCTGCAGGTGCTCGGGCGGCTCGACGACGTCGTGGTGACCGGCGGGGTCAACGTGCCGGCGCCCGCGGTCGCCGCCCGGCTGCGCGAGCACCCCGGGGTCGCGGCCGCCGAGGTGCTGGGGGTGCCCGACGACGAGTGGGGCGGCAGGCTGGTCGCCTTCGTGGTCGGGTCGGCCGGGCCCGTGCCGCTCGTCGAGCTGCGCGACTGGGTCGCCGACGCGCACCCGCGGTCGTGGGCGCCGCGCCAGGTCGTCGACCTGGCCGCGCTGCCGATGCTCGGCAACGGCAAGCCCGACCGGGTGGCGCTGCGGGCGCTCGTCGAGGAGGGTGGCTGAGGTGGACGGTCCGGGCGACCTGCGGGTCTTCGCGATCCCGATGCGCACCCGCTTCCGCGGCATCACCGTGCGCGAGGGCGTGCTGCTGCGCGGGCCCGGCGGCTGGGGTGAGTGGTCGCCCTTCCTGGAGTACGACGACGTGGTCGCCGAGCCCTGGCTGCGCTGCGCCGAGGAGGCCGCCGCGGGCGACTGGCCCGCCCCGCTGCGCGACGAGGTGGCCGTCAACGTGACGGTGCCGGCCGTCGACGCGGAGACCGCGCACGCGATCGTGCGCCGTGGCGGCTGCCGCACCGCCAAGGTCAAGGTCGCCGAGCCCGGCCAGGACGAGGCCGACGACCTGGCCCGCCTCGAGGCGGTGCGCGCGGCGCTCGACGCCGACGGCCCCGGCGGCCGGGTGCGCATCGACGTCAACGGGCTGTGGGACGTCGACACCGCGGTCTCCTCGCTCCCGCGCTACGACCGCGCCGCCGGCGGGCTGGAGTACGTCGAGCAGCCGTGCGCGTCCGTCGAGGACCTCGCGCGGGTGCGCCGCCGCGTCGACGTGCCGGTCGCCGCCGACGAGTCGATCCGCCGGGCCGCCGACCCCTACCGCGTGCGCGACCTGGAGGCCGCCGACGTCGCGGTGCTCAAGGTGCAGCCGCTGGGCGGGGTGCGCGCCTGCCTGCGCATCGCCGAGGACATCGGGCTGCCGGTGGTGGTCTCCTCAGCGTTGGAGAGCTCGGTGGGCATCGCCGCCGGCGTCGCCCTGGCCGCCGCCCTGCCCGAGCTGCCGCACGCCTGCGGGCTGGCCACGGTGCAGCTGCTCACCGACGACGTGGCCGACGACCCGCTGCTGCCGGTCGGCGGGGTGCTGCGGGTCGGGCGGCCCACGGTCGCGCCGGCCGCCCTGGAGCGGCTGGCCGGCGACGCCGAGCGGGTCGCGTACTGGGAGGCGCGGCTGGCCCGGGTGTCCCGGCTGACCCGGGTACGGGAGGATCGGCGGCGTGGCTGAGCCGGACGAGAACGACGCGACCCGCACCGCCCGTGCGGTGGTCGTCGCCCTGCTCGGCGCGGGGGTGCGCGACGTCGTGGTCGCGCCCGGCTCGCGCAACGCGCCGCTCTCCTTCGCCGTCTGGGACGCCGCCGCCGCCGGCCTGCTGCGCCTGCACACCCGCATCGACGAGCGCTCGGCGGCCTTCGTGGCGCTCGGTCTCTCGCGCACCGGCGCGCCGGCGGCCGTCGTGTGCACCTCCGGCACCGCCGTGGCCAACCTGCACCCCGCGGTGCTCGAGGCCGCGCACGCCGGGGTGCCCCTCGTGGTCGTCACCGCCGACCGGCCGGCCCGGCTCGCGGGCACCGGCGCCAACCAGACCACCGACCAGGTCGGCATCTTCGGGCCGCTCGTCGAGACCCGCGACGTCGGCGCCGACGGCCCGCCGAGCTGGGTGACGCTGTGGCTCGACGACGGACCCGTCCACCTCAACGTGCGCCTCGACGAGCCGCTGCTGCCGGCGGCGCCCTGGCGCCTCGCCGACGAGGACCTGGCGACGTCGACCCGCCACGAGGTCGACGGCCCGCGGTGGCCCACCCACCACAGCCCGCTCGACCCCGGGCCGCGCACGGTGGTCGTGGCCGGCGACGACGCCGGGCCGCCGGCGCGGCTGCTGGCCCAGGCGGCGGGGTGGCCGCTGCTGGCCGAGCCCTCGAGCGGGTCGCGCACCGGCACCCACGCGCTGCGCGCCTACCGCCTGCTCCTCGACACCGACCTGGGCCGCAGCATCGAGCGGGTCGTGGTGGCCGGCCACCCGACCCTGAGCCGGCCGGTGACCCGGCTGCTGGGCCGCGACGACGTCGAGGTGCTGGCCGCCCCCGCGCGCGGGGTCTGGGCCGAGCGCCCCTTCGAGGTCGACACCCACCTCGACGGCGCGGCCCCGCACCCCGAGCAGCAGGCCGCCGACCCGGCCTGGCTCGAGGCGTGGGTCGCCGCCGACCGCTCGGTCTCCCGGCAGCTCGACGCGCTGCTGGGCGCCGAGCCCGGCCTGACGCCGTACGACGTCGCGGGCGCGGTCGCGCGCGCGGTGCCGCCCCAGGGGCTGCTGCACGTGGGCGCCTCGAGCCCGATCCGCGACCTCGACCTGATGCTGCACGGCTGGCGGGTCGGCGCGCGACGCAAGGTGGTGGCCAACCGGGGGCTGTCGGGCATCGACGGGGTCGTGTCCACCGCGATCGGCGCGGCGCTGGGCCGGCCCGGCAGCAGCCGGGCCCTGGCGCTGGTGGGCGACGTGACGTTCCTGCACGACGCCAACGGGCTGGTGCTGGGCCCCGGCGAGCCCGAGCCCGACCTGACGATCGTGGTCGTCAACGACGACGGCGGGTCGATCTTCTCGATGCTCGAGCAGGGCGCCCCCGCCCACGCCGACCGCTTCGAGCGCCTCTTCGCCACCCCGCACGCCGTCGACCTGGCCTCACTGTGCGCCGCGACCCGCACCCCACACTGGCGCGTCGACAGCCTGCCCGAGCTGGAGCAGGCGCTGGCCTCGCCCAACGGCGGCATCGAGGTCGTCGAGGCGCGGGTGCGCCGCCACGACCGCCGCGCCCTCGACGAGCGGATCCGCGCGCTGCGTCCCTGACCCGCCGGGTGGGGTGCTCCGGGGTGGGATGATCCGGGGGTGGAGATCGCCCTGCTGCTCATCGCCATGGCGCTCACCGTGCTCGTGGTCACCGCGCTGGCCGACCGCATCGACGTGCCCGCGCCGCTGGTGCTGATCGTGGTGGGGGTCGCGGGCTCCTACGTGCCGGGGGTCCCCGAGATCACCCTGTCGCCCGAGGTGGTGCTGGTCGGGCTGCTGCCGCCGCTGCTCTACGCGGCCGCGATCCAGACCTCGCTGGTCGACTTCAACGCCAACCGGCGCTCAATCCTGCTGCTGTCGGTGGGCCTGGTCGTCTTCACGACCGTCGGGGTGGGGGTGCTCGTGCACGCGCTGCTGCCCGGGATCGGCTGGCCCGGCGCCCTCGCGATCGGCGCGGTCGTGGCGCCGCCCGACGCGGTCGCGGCCACCGCGGTCGGGCGCCGGATCGGCCTGCCGCGGCGGATCGTGACGGTCCTCGAGGGCGAGTCGCTGCTCAACGACGCGACCGCCCTGGTCTCGCTGCGCACCGCGATCGCCGCGGGCGGCGCCGGCATCAGCGCGGTCGGCGTCGGCCTCGACTTCGCGCTCGCCGCCGGCGGCGGGGTGGCGGCGGGGGTGCTGCTCTACGTCGTCATCGGCTGGGTGCGCCGCCGGGTCGAGGACCCGCTCACCGACACCGCGATCTCGCTGGTCACCCCCTTCGCGGCGTACGTGCTCGCCGAGCAGATCCACGCCTCGGGCGTGATCGCGGTCGTGGTCGCGGGGCTGCTGCTGGGGCACCGCTCACCGGTGCTGCAGACGGCCTCGTCCCGGATCGCGGAGCGGATGAACTGGCGCACCATCGCCTTCGTCCTCGAGAACGTGGTCTTCCTGCTGATCGGCCTGCAGGCCGCCCGGCTGGTCGACGACGTGGGCCGCAGCGAGGTCGGCCTGGGCCGGGTGGTGCTGGTCTGCGGCGCCACCCTGGTGGCCGTCGTCGTGCTGCGCGTGGTGTGGGTCGCCGCGGCCCGGGTGGTGCTGCTGCAGCCGGGCCCCGACGGCGTGCGCGTGCGCCCGTCGTGGCGCAACACGCTCCTGGTCGGCTGGGCCGGGATGCGCGGGGTGGTCACCCTGGCCGCGGCGTTCGTGATCCCCTCCGACGTCGAGCACCGCGAGGTGCTGCTGATGATCGCCTTCACCGTGGTGGCCGGCACCCTGCTGGTGCAGGGACTGACCCTGCCGTGGCTGGCGCGCCGGCTGCGGGTGCCCTCGCCCGACCCGATGGACGACGCCCTGGCCCGCGCGACGCTGCTGCAGCAGGCCTCCAAGGCGGGCTTCGCCGCCCTGGCCGAGATCGAGGCCGACGAGGAGCACGAGGACCGCCACGGCGTCCTCGACCTGGTGCGCCAGCGCATCGACCAGCGCAACTTCGCCGCCTGGGAGCGTCTGGGCACCACACCGGGCCAGGAGACGCCCAGCGAGCTCTACGCGCGCGTGCGGCTGGCGATGATCGCCGCCGAGCGCGAGCGGGTGCTCGAGATCCGCAGCTCGGGCCGGGTCGACTCGGTCGTGGTCGCCGAGGTGCTGGCGATGCTCGACGTCGAGGAGTCGCTGATCGACCGGGTGCGCCCCCAGCACGAGCAGGAGGAGCCGGTCGGGCTGCGCCCGGCGCCGCTCGAGAGCTGCGCCCACCTGGCCGCGACCTGGGCCGTGCAGACCAGCGACGCCGGCGTGTGCGAGGACTGCCTCGCGGACGGCACGTCCTGGGTCGCGCTGCGCCAGTGCCTGGAGTGCGGCCACCTCGCCTGCTGCGACTCCTCACCGGCCCAGCACGCCACCGCCCACTTCCGCGACACCGCCCATCCGGTGATGCAGTCCGCCGAGCCGGGGGAGGACTGGCGCTGGTGCTTCGTGCACCACGTGACCAGCTAGCAGCGAGGCTCAGCCACGCTGCCCGTGCTCCTGGTCGAGGGCCTGCTCGAGGGTGCGCGGCGCGCGGCCGAGCAGCCGCTCCAGGTCGGGGCTGACCCGCTCCAGCGACCCGTCGGCGATCGCGGTGTAGGTGCTCACCCAGGCGTCGAGCTGCCACTGCTCGGCGTCGGGCCACCCGGCGCGACGCGACGCGTAGGCCTCCTCGACGCTCTCCTCGACGTAGCGCAGCTGGCGCCCGAGCACCGCGCCGGCGCGCGCCGCGACCTCGTCGAGGCCCAGCGCCTCCGGCCCCGTCAGGTCGTACGCCGCCCCCGCGTGGTCGGCCGGGTCGCGCAGCACCGCCGCGGCCGCGTCGGCGACGTCGTCGCGGGCCACGGCCGCCAGCCGGCCGCGTCCGCCGGGGCCGCGCAGGACGCCCTGCGCGTCGGCGAAGTGCGGCAGCACGTCGAGGTAGAAGCTGTCGCGCAGGAACGTGTGGGCCATCCCGCTCCCGGCGATGGCCTGCTCGGTGTCGTGGTGGTCGCGGCCGAGGGTGAAGGTGGTGCCGGGGCCGGCATCCACGAACGAGGTGTAGACGACGTGGCCCACCCCGGCCTCGGCGGCGGCCGCCACGAAGGTGCGGTGCTCCTCGCGGCGCCGGGGCCCCTCGTGGGCCGAGACCATCAGGAGCGTGTCGACGCCGCGCAGCGCCGCCAGCGCCGCGCCGTGGTCGGCGTACGTGCACTCGCGCACGTCGGTGTCGACGTCGGGGGCGCGGGCGGCGTCGCGCACCAGCAGGCGCAGGTCGAGGCGCATGTCGGCGCCCGCGAGCAGGGTGGTCACCCGCCCGCCCAGGGCTCCGGTGGCTCCGGTGATGCCGATGGTGGTCATGGGGTCTCCTCGCGGTCGGTGCGGGACGGTCGGGCGGGCCTGTCGGGCCGGACTGTCGGACCCGCTCAGGTGGGCGTGAACCGCAGCGGGAACGACACCGCGCCGGTGTTGCCCGAGGCAGGCAACCACTCACCGGGGCCGTCGCATTCCGCGTCGGGCATCCGGGCCGCCAGCACGGGCAGCACGACGGCCATGTCGACCCGGGCGACGTAGTGGCCCAGGCAGTGGTGGATGCCGGCGCCGAAGCCGGTGTGCGGCACCCGCTCGCCGCGGGCCGAGGCCTCGAGGTCGAGCCCGGTCCCGCCGCCGGCCGCGGCGACCGGGTCGGTGCCGGCGGCGTGCGAGAGCACCTGCACCACCCCGCCCGGCGGCACCACGAGGCCGTCGCCGAGGTCGACCTCCTCGAGCGCCTCGCGGGTCACCCAGGTGACGGTGGGGTCGACCCGCATCACCTCCTCGACGCAGGCGGCGCCCAGGTCGGGTCGCCGGGCGAGCAGCCGCCACTGGTCGGGGTGGCGCAGCAGGGTCCGCACCGCCAGCGTCAGCTGGTTGCGGGTGGTCTCCATGCCGGCGAAGACCAGGAAGACCAGCGCGACCGAGAGCTCGTGGTCGCTCAGGCCGGCCTCGCCCTGCGGTGGCGCGTCGGCCGCGCCCACCAGCGCGGTCAGGAAGTCGTCGCGCGGCGCGGACCGCCGGTCCGCGACCACGTCGGCGAGGTAGCCGCTGAGGCCGTCGAGGGCGGCCTCGATGCGGGGCACCTGCGCGGCCACGTCGGTGGAGAAGGAGGCGCCGAGGTCGTCGGCCCAGTGCGCGACCTGCGGCCAGTGGTCCTCGTCCAGCCCGAGGAGGCGGCAGATCACCCGGGCGGCGTACGGCTCGGCCAGCTCGCCGACGAGCTCGACGCGCCCCCGGCCGGCGAAGCCGTCGACCAGCTCCTCGGCCAGGGCGGTGAACGAGGGCCGCATCGCCTCGATCGAGCGCTTGCGGAAGGCCGGCAGCAGCAGCCGGCGCACCCGGTGGTGGTCCTCGCCCTCGAGGCTCAGCAGCGTCTCGCCCCACCAGTCGTGGAAGAGCCCGGAGTGGATGCCGTTCTGGGCCGGCCACCGCGCGTTGCCCTGCGCGAAGCGGCGGTCGCGCAGCAGCGCGGCGCCCTGCTGGTGGCGCAGCACCGCAGCGCCGTACGGCGTGCGCGCCCACCACGAGCGCTCGCGCGCGGCGTGCACCTGCTCGCCGTTGGTGTCGAAGCCGGGGTCGGCCAGGTCGAGCCAGGGGACCTCGTCGGTGGGGCGGGCGCTCATCGACGCACCATCCGCAGGTGCCGACCGTGCGCATCGCCGTCGTCGACCTCCCCGTCGAGCGCGAAGCCGTGCCGCTCGTAGAAGCCGGTCGCTCGGTCGTTGCCGGCCAGCACCCACAGGTACGCCGCCCGCTCGCCCAGCGTCGCCACCAGCAGGCGGTGCCCCAGCCCGGTGCCCCAGCGGCGGGCCCGCACGTAGAGGGCGCTGAGCTCGAGGGCCGGCAGGCCGGGGTCGTCGTCACGGCCCGGCCCGGCCGAGGCGAAGCCGACCAGCCCGGTGCGGTCCTCGGCGAGCCAGACCGGCTCGGCGCCCGGGTCGGCGTCGAGGGCCGCGGCCCGGGATGCCAGGACCCGGCGCCACGACGCCACCCGCTCCTCGGGCCGAGCGCGGCGCTCGGCCAGCAGCTGCGCGGGCATCAGCCCCGTGTAGGCGTCCTCCCACACGTCGAGGTGCAGGTGGGCGAGGGCCTCGGCGTCGGAGAGCCCCGCGGCCGGGCGCAGCCAGGCGTCGCCTGCCTCCGCCGGCCGCACCGGCTCGCGCTGCGTGCTCACCCGAGCATCGTATGCAGCGCCAGGCCCGCCACCGTGGCGGCCGCCACCAGACCGCTGAGCCGCCGGCCCCGTGGCCCGCTCAGCGCCTGGCCGAGCAGCGCACCGCTGGTCGCCAGCACCAGCTGCCAGGCCGCCGAGGCCACCAGCGCCGCCACCACGAACACCGCGCCCTCGGTGGCCCCGTCGACGAGGTCGCGGTTGCCGAGCACCACGGCGGCGAAGTAGACCAGCGTCGTCGGGTTGAGCGCGGTCATGCCGAGGAAGAGCAGGTACGCCGCCCCCGGGCCGGGCTCGCGCCGGGCCTGCCGGTCGGCAGCGCCGCCGGGCCGCTCCGGTCGCAGCGCGTGCAGCGCCAGCAGGGCGGCCACCCCGAGCAGGACCAGCCCGGCCGCGACCTCCAGCGCCCCGGCGATCGGCACGAGCGCGGCCGAGACGGCGGCCCCGGCCAGCACCGCGACAGCGGCGTACACCCCGTCGACGGAGGCGACCCCGAGCGCCGCCGCCGCGCCGACCCGCCAGCCCGCACGCGAGGCCAGGGCCACCAGCAGCGCGCCCACGGCCCCGACCGGCACCGCGATCGCGAGCCCGGTCAGCGCCCCGGACACCACGACGTCGATCACGCGGCGATCCTGGCCCGCCGTGTCGCGCCGCGCGAGCCGTTTACGGTGGGAGGCATGCGGATCACCAAGTTCGGCCACTCCTGCGTGCGCGTCGAGCACGACGGCACCGCGCTGGTGCTCGACCCCGGCGCCTTCACCCCCGACGTCGCGGCGGCGGTCGACGGCGCGGCGGGGGTGCTGGTCACCCACGAGCACCCCGACCACTGGACGCCCGAGGCGCTGCGCGCCACCGACGCCCCGATCTGGACCATCGCGGCGGTCGCCGCGCGCATCGGCGAGCAGGCCCCCGACCTCCTCGGGCGCGTCACCGTCGTGGCTCCCGGCGACTCGGTCGACGTGGCCGGGGTGCCGGTGCGGGTGGTGGGCGAGAAGCACGCCGTCATCCACCCCGAGCTGCCGCACTTCGACAACTCCGGCTACGTGCTGACCTGCGGCGACGAGCGCGTCTACCACCCCGGCGACGCGCTGACGGGCCCCGGCGAGCCGGTCGACGTCCTGCTGGCCCCGGTCTGCGCGCCGTGGATGGCGATCGCCGAGGGCATCGAGTTCGCCCGCTCGGTGGCCGCCCCGCGCACCCTGGCCATCCACGACAAGGTCTACTCCGACCTCGCCCTGGGCATCGTCGACCAGCACTTCGGCCGGTTCCTGGGCGCCGACGGCCTGGAGTTCGTCCGCCGCCCCGACGGCGCCGACCTCTAGCGACCCGGCCCGAACTTCCCGCTGACCCGGCCCAGACTTCCCGCTGACCCGGCCCAAACCTCCCGGGCGAATTCCAGGTAGTCACGCAACACCGTGGTTGGTGGGTGGTTGTGAGAGTAGTTGGTCAAGGACTTCGGCGGGTGTGAGGAAGCCGTGGCGTTTGCGGGGTCGGGTGTTGAGCTGAGTGGCGATGTTGTCGAGTAGGCCGGGTCCGTAGAAGGACAGGTCGCCGCCTTTGGGCAGGTATTGGCGCAGCAGGCCGTTGGTGTTCTCGTTCGAGCCGCGTTGCCAGGGCGAGTGCGGGTCGCAGAAGTAGACGTCGAGGTCGGTGGCTTTGGTGATCTCGACGTGGTTGGCCATCTCGCTGCCCTGGTCCCAGGTCAGCGAGCCGCGCAGCTGTTCGGGCAGGGTCGCGATTTTGGCCACGAGCGCTTCTTGGACCGCTGCGGCGCCGTGGTCACCAGGCAGGTGCAGCAGCATCACGAACCCGGTGGTGCGCTCGACCAAGGTGCCGACCGCGGACCCAGAAGCGGTCGAGCCGAGGATCAGGTCGCCTTCCCAGTGCCCGGGCACCGCACGGTCCTCGACCTCGGCGGGGCGTTCGCTGATCATGATCATGTCGGGGATCCGGCCGCGTCTCTCGGCCTCACGGCGGTGGGGTTTGCGCATCGAGCGTCCGGTGCGCAGATGGGTGGTCAGCTCGCGCTTGAGCCCGCCGCGGGCCTGGACGTACAGCGACTGGTAGATCGTCTCGGGCGACACCCGCATCTCCGCATCGTCGGGGAAGTCCAGTTTGAGTCTGCCAGCGATCTGCTCGGGGCTCAGGTCCTGCTCCAGGCGCTCCTGGACCGCCCGGCGCAGCCGCAGGTTGGTGGCCAGCTTCGCGCTGCGCGCAGCGCTACGACCCCGATCGATCTTGGCCTGAGCCACCGAAGCCCGGTACCCGCGCCCGGTCTGGCCACGGGCCAGCTCACGGCTGATCGTGGCCGGGCTGCGACCGACGCGACGCGCGACCTCTCGCATCCCATGGCCGGCGTGGGTCAGCGCCGCGATCTCCTCCCGCTCGAACCACGACAGGTATCGGCCCACCGGCGGATTCACGGGAACAGGGTTCACCCCGCCAGCCTTGCTGAAGACCCGCTTCGCAGTGGTCGCCGACATGCCCGCCACGCGAGCAGCCGACTTCACCCCCAGACCAGAACGGATCGCCTCCCAAAACGGACGGTCCAACTCCCTGGGCCTCATCGGACGTGCCATAACGCAGCTCCTCAGTCATCTGAGGTGTTGCATCACTTCCTAGAACCCAGGCCGCTGACCCGGCCCGAACAGACCGCGGGCTAGCGGGCCCGCACCACCACGCCCACGTGGTCGGCCGCACCGCTGCCGAGCCCCGCGGTGGCGTCGACCTTCACGACGAGCCGGTCGCCCGCGTCGGCCGCGCCGCGACGACGTACGACGACCTTCAGGTCGGCGTGCCCGCCGGGCTCGATCGCCGGGCTGCGCCAGGTGCCGCGCCGCACCGCGCCGGTGACGTCCTCGCCACGGAAGCGGTAGCGGACCTTGAAGCCCGCCGAGCTGCCGGTGCCGCTCACCGCGACCCGGTCGGCGGCGCCGGCGCCGTGGCGCAGCCGCACCAGGAGCCGCTCCTGCTGGCCGGTGCGACGCAGGTCGACGCGGGCCTTCTGGCCTCGCCACGACCCGGTGGCGCCCTCGCCGCGCAGGTCGCGGGCGCGGGGCCCGACCGCGGCGTCGGCGCGGCTGTCGCGCACCCGGTAGGCCACGCTCCGCGTGGTGCTGAGGCCGGCGGCGTCGGTGGCGGTGACCTCCACCCGGTGCTCCCCGGGCTCGTCCGAGGAGGCCTCGCCCACCTCGCACGACGTCAGCCCCGCGCCGCCCCGGTCGGTGCAGCGCACGCCCAGCGCGGCGACGGTGAGCGGCGTGCCGAGGTCGACGACGGTGGCAGCGGTGCCGTCAGCCTCGACCGTGGGCGGCGTGGCGTCGGGGACCGCGCCCAGCGCGGCCCGGTAGCTGAAGAACGCCTGGTCGGTGGGGTTGCTCGCGTCGCGCACCGACCACAGCACCTCGCCGTCGCTGCCGACCTCGCTGGCCATGACCCGCCGCTCGGCGGCCCAGCCGACCAGGGTGTTGCCGTTGGCCAGGCGCTGCGAGGAGCCGGCGAAGATCGCGAGGTGGTCGGTCGGCTCGGTCATCCGGTGCTCGAAGACGGTGCGGGCCTCGCCGCTCGCCTCGTCGAGCTCGTACTCGCTGACCCGGCTCCACAGCCGCGGGACCGTCAACCCGTCGGGGTCGGCCTGGTCGACGCAGATGGTCCCGTTGCGGGTGAACGACGCCGACCCGTTGTCGAAGAGGAGGATGGTGCCGCTGTCGGTCTCGGCGGCCGTGTGCTGGGCGCAGGGCCCCGTGCCCGCCTCGTCGTCGGGGAAGCTCCAGTCGCTGCGGCGACCTCCCAGGCGCCACACGACGTCGCCCTCGGCGAAGCCGTCGTGGGCGGTGCGCGCGATCTTGAGGACGGCGCTGAGGTGGCGGAAGGAGACGAGCAGGTCGCCGTCGTCCATCACCTCGACGGAGTTGACGTGCGCCCAGTCGGGGTTGGTGCCGGCGGTGCCCTCGACGGCGCGGTCGACGTGGTCGGCGGCGTCCCACTCGAAGAGCACCTCGCCCTCGGCGCTCAGGTGCTGCAGCACCGCGCCGGTGAGCTGCTCGCCGGAGCGGTCGTCGGGCTCGTAGGCCATCAGGTAGGCGCTGCCGTCGTCCTGCCAGGCCACGTCGTGGCCGTCGGTGTCGACCAGGCCGACGGTCTCGTACGCCGCGACCTCGCGGAACTGCTCGTCGAGCCGCACGAGCCTCGACCCGGTGCGACCCGGGCTCGTCGTGGGCTGGCGGAAGATGCTGTAGCCGCCTGGCACCTCCTTGAGGTCCATGGAGGCACCGCCGTCGGTGGTGCGCACCCATGCGGGCACGCCCTGGCGGTCCATGGCCACCTCGTAGCTCTCCGACTCCGAGGTCCAGCGGTCGAGGGTCAGCAGCACCTTGCCGTCGGCGACCGTCCCCGGCTCCGGCGTCGTGGTCACCTCGATCGCGGGGAACTCCACGGGCAGGTAGACCACCGAGTACGTCGCCCGCCCGGCGCTGTCGTCGACCCAGACGGTGACCTCGTCGCCCTCCTCCAGCCCGGTGACCCGGGCCCGGCCGTCGGTCTCGAGCGCCCCGTCGACGTACACGCGGGCGCCCGGCTCGCTGCTGGTGGCGGCCACGGTGAGCCGGCCGCCGGTGGCGGCGGTGGTGGTCGCGGCGTAGCGGTGCACGGCGGGGTCGAAGGACGGGTAGCTGCCCACCTCGTTGCCCCAGATCCGCAGCGAGTGCTCCGCCCCGGCCGCCCGGGCGGCCGGGGCGGCGGAACCGCCGGGAGCCGCCAGCAGGCCCAGCGGGAGCGCCAGGGTCACGGCAGCGGACAGGGTGGCAGGACCGAGGCGCATGCCCCCGAGGGTAGGTGGGCGGCACCTGCCTGTCCGACGAACCAGTGCCTCCGAGACCACCTCGAGACCTGCCGGTCCGGGCCGGGTCAGCGGGAAGTTCGGGCCGGGTGGGTGGGAAGTCTGGGCCGGGTCGGCGCGAAGTCTGGGCCGGGTCAGGTGGAGAGGGAGTCGCGCACCGGCACGAACTTGGCCTGGGCCTCGGCGAGCTCGGCCTCGGGGTCGGAGTCGGCGACGATGCCGCAGCCGGCGAAGAGCCGCACGCTGCGCCCGTCGACGGTGCCCGAGCGCAGGGCGATGCCCCACTCGCCGTCGCCGCTGGCGTCCATCCAGCCCACCGGGCCGGCGTAGCGGCCGCGGTCCATCCGCTCGATCTCGGTGATCAGCGCGGTCGCCTCGGGGGTGGGGGTGCCGCCGACCGCGGCCGAGGGGTGCAGCGCCTCGGCGAGGTCGAGGGAGGAGACCGTCTGGGCGTCGTGGACGACCCCGGCCACGTCGGTGGCCAGGTGCATCACGTTGGGCAGGTGCAGCACGAACGGCGCCTCGGGCACGTTCATCGAGGAGCAGTGCGGCTCGAGCGCGTCGGCGACCGAGCGCACGGCGTACTCGTGCTCCTCGAGGTCCTTCGACGACCGGGCCAGGGTGGCGGCCAGGGCGAGGTCGCGCTCGTCGTCGCCGGTGCGGCGGATGGTGCCGGCCAGCACCCGCGAGGTCACCAGCCCGCGCTCGCGGCGCACCAGCATCTCGGGGGTGGCGCCGAACATGCCGTCGACGTGGAAGGTCCAGCACATCGGGTACGCCGCCGCGAGACGCTGCAGCGGCCACCGGACGTCGACGTCCTCGTCGGCCGTGGCCACCAGGTCGCGGGCCAGCACGACCTTCTCGAGGTCGGCGCCGCCGATGCGCGAGACCGCGTCGGCGACCGCCGACATCCACTCCTCGGAGTTCAGCGAGCCGTCGGCGAAGGTGACGCCGGCCGGGGCGTCGGGCGCCGCGGCGGGGGAGAGACGCGGCTCCAGCGCCTCGAGGCTGCCGCGGCCCACGACGGTCATCCAGGCGCGGTCGCCCCGGCGGCCCACGACCACCGACGGCACCTGCAGCACCGAGTCGCCGGGCTCGTCGGCGAAGGCGAAGGTGCCGAAGCAGACCATCCCGGTGCCGGGCTCCTCGACCTCGTCGCGCACCACCGAGCGGGCGGTGGTCTCCTCCCACCACTTCGCGGCGTCGCTGAAGCGGGTGGGTCCCTCGGTGCGCACCTGCGCGGCGCAGCCCCAGCCGACCAGGCCCTCGCCGCGGCGCAGCCAGCTGACCGGGTGGTCGGGCGGCAGCAGGTCGAGCAGCGAGCCCAGCGCGTCGAGCCCGGAGACGTCGACGGGCACGGTGCGCGCCACCAGGGGAGCGTCGATGGCGCCCTGGGGCCCGGGGCTCGCGCTGGTCGTCACGGGGTCGAGGGTACTCAGCGCAGGGCCGCGCCCGGAGCCCGCGTGGGCGACCTCACGGCCCGGGCCCCGACCGCCGCCCGGTCAGCTGCGGTGCACCACGACCCGGTCGCCGATCGAGACCTGGTCGTAGATCGCGGCGATCGCGGCGTGGTCGCGGATGTTGACGCAGCCGTGCGAGGCGCCGGCGTAGCCGACGGCGGCGAAGTCGGGGGAGTAGTGCACGGCCTGGCCGCCGGAGAAGAACATGGCGAACGGCATCGAGGTGTCGTAGAGGCTCGACACGTGGTCGCGGCTCATCCGCTGGACCGTGAACAGCCCCTCGCGGGTCGGTGTCGAGGCACCGCCGAAGCGCGCGTCGAGGGTGGTGCGCACCTGCCCGTCGACGACGAACGACAGCGTCGCGGTGGTCTTGTCGACGCACAGCGCGGTGCCGACGAGGCAGCGCGGGTCGAGTGCGGCGGAGGGCGCCGGGGCGACCACC
The DNA here is from genome assembly GCF_016907435.1 of Nocardioides salarius. NCBI lineage: Bacteria > Bacillati > Actinomycetota > Actinomycetes > Propionibacteriales > Nocardioidaceae > Nocardioides > Nocardioides salarius. The sequence goes on from NZ_JAFBBZ010000001.1 coordinate 2,726,321, forward strand.
CGCTCGGGGTGCAGCTCGTCGGTGCTCGGCTCGCGGGTCATCGCGAGCAGCCGGTCGAGGGTGCGGCGGTCGACGTCGCCGGTCACCGGGACCTCGCGCTTGGCCTGGAAGCCGCGCACCGACGCGACGGTGACGTCGCCGTAGAACCCGGTGACGCCGGCCGAGAACCAGCCGATCTGCGCGAGCCGGGCCTGCAGGTCGCGCACCTCCTCACCCTCGGCGCCAGGGCCGAGCAGCGTCGGCCCCGGCACCATGGCCGGCTCGATCGGGGCCGGGGCGGGCGCCACCGGCTGCCGGGCGGGACGCGCCGGGCGCACGGGCCGCTCGAAGGTGGCGCCGCGCGACGGTGCCGGGTCGGCCGCGGTCGCAGCACCCTGGGTCGAGGGCTCCGCGCCGCCCATCCACCGCTCCTGGGCCAGCCCCGCGCCGTACGCCGTGGCGGGCAGCAGGAGCAGGAGCGCGACGAGGATCGCGAGGCGGGTGGGGTTCGTCATGGTGGGTCCTTCCGGGTGCAGCCGGCCACGGGCGCGGCGGTGGTGACACCAGGGAGACGCGCGAGCGGGGAGGAAGGTTGCGTCCCACCCGCGGAGGGCTTCGCCGGGGGCCTCTACGCTGCGACCGTGGCCCGAGCAGACCTGGACAAGCAGCCGACCGACGTACGACGCATGTTCGACGCCGTCGCGAAGCGCTACGACGTGACCAACGACGTGCTCTCGCTGGGCCAGGACCGCCGGTGGCGCACCGAGGTGCTCGACGCCGTGGCCCCGGTGCCCGGCGAGCGGGTGCTCGACCTGGCCGCCGGCACCGGCACCTCCAGCGTTCCGTTCCACGACCGGGGCGCCACGGTCGTGCCCTGCGACTTCTCCCTGGGGATGCTGCGGGTGGGCAAGCAGGCGCGCCCGCACCTGCCCTTCACCGCGGGCGACGGCACCCGCCTGCCCTTCGCCGACGACACCTTCGACGCGGTGACGATCTCCTTCGGGCTGCGCAACATCGTCGACCCCGCGGCCGGCCTGGCCGAGATGCGCCGGGTCGCCCGCCCCGGCGGGCGCCTGGTGGTCTGCGAGTTCAGCCACCCGACCTGGTCGCCCTTCCGCACCCTCTACGTCGAGTACCTGATGCGCGCGCTGCCGCCGGTGGCCCGGGCCGTCTCGTCGGCCCCCGACGCCTACGTCTACCTCGCCGAGTCGATCCGGGCCTGGCCCGACCAGGCCGGGCTGGCCGACCTCGTGGCCGGGGCCGGCTGGAGCGGCGTGGAGTGGAAGAACCTCTCGGGCGGCATCGTCGCCCTGCACCGCGCCACCGCCTGAATTACGCAACGTCGACGTGCGTTAAATGCGCAGGTCAGGGCCCCGATCCCGGGCCCGGCACGTGCCCACCCCCCGGGTCGCCACCCGTGCGGGGGAGTGGCAGACTGTGCGTCACGCCACTAGTGATTCGGTTCACAAGGTCACAACCCGGGCTGCGTGGCGCACGTAGGAGGAAGGGATCGCGATGGAGCTCTACACCCCGGTGCTGGTGCTGGCCGCGCTGGCCGCCGGCTTCGCCGTCTTCTCGGTGGGCGTCAGCACGCTCACCGGACCCAAGCGCTACAACCGCGCCAAGCTCGACTCCTACGAGTGCGGCATCGACCCCACCCCGCAGCCGGTCGGCGGCGGCCGGGTGCCGGTGAAGTTCTACACGGTCGCGATGACCTTCATCATCTTCGACGTCGAGATCATGTTCCTGGTGCCGTGGGCGGTGCACTTCGACGCCCTGGGCGGCTTCGGGCTGCTGGCCGTCGTCCTGTTCCTGGTCAACATCACCGTCGCCTACGCCTACGAGTGGCGTCGCGGCGGGCTCGACTGGGACTGACCGGACCACATCTGCGAAAGGACCCAGTCATGGGTATCGAGGAGAAGCTCCCCAGCGGCGTCCTGCTGACGACCGTCGAGGGCGTGGCCGGCTACATGCGCAAGGCCTCGTTCTGGCCCGCCACCTTCGGCCTGGCCTGCTGCGCCATCGAGATGATGACCAGCGGCGGCCCGAAGTACGACATGGCGCGCTTCGGCATGGAGGTCTTCCGGGCCAGCCCGCGCCAGGCCGACCTGATGATCGTCGCGGGCCGGGTGAGCCAGAAGATGGCCCCGGTGCTGCGCCAGATCTACGACCAGATGGCCGAGCCCAAGTGGGTGCTGGCCATGGGCGTGTGCGCCAGCTCCGGCGGCATGTTCAACAACTACGCGATCGTCCAGGGCGTCGACCACGTCGTGCCCGTCGACATGTACCTGCCGGGCTGCCCGCCGCGCCCGGAGATGCTGATCGACGCGATCCTCAAGCTGCACGACCAGGTCCAGGCCACCAAGCTGGGCGCCAACCGCGCCGCCCAGATCGAGGAGCTCGAGAACGAGCGCCTCACCGCGCTGCCGACCTCCGAGATGAAGGGCCTGCTGCGGTGAGCGACGACGACAAGCGCGACGCCGAGAAGGGCGTCACCTCGGCGGCGCCCGAGGGGCCCGAGCAGACCCCTGGCCAGCCGGCCGTCGAGCAGTCGCCCGAGAACCTGCCGGCCGCGCCCGGCCAGGTCCACCAGGTCGGCACCCGCCACGGCATGTTCGGCGTGCGCGGCACCGGCGACACCAGCGGGTACGGCGGCCTGGTCTCGGCCGTCACCTACCCCGCGCCGTCCCAGCGCCCCTACGGCGGCTGGTTCGACGAGGTCGCCGACGCCCTCGAGGCCGCCACCCGCTCCGCCGGGGTGGAGCAGGCCGTGGGCAGCGTGGTCGTGCACCGCGGCGAGATCACCTTCCACGTGCGCCGCGAGGACCTGCTCACCGTCGCGCGCGTGCTGCGCGACGACGAGGCGCTGCGCTTCGAGCTGTGCTCGAGCGTCAGCGGCGTGCACTACCCCGACGACACCGGGCGCGAGCTGCACGTGGTGATGCACCTGCTCTCGATGACCCACAACCGCCGGATCCGCGTCGAGGCCACGGCCCCCGACGCCGACCCGCACGTGCCCTCGGTGGTGCCGGTCTACCCGACCGCCGACTGGCACGAGCGCGAGACGTACGACATGTTCGGCATCGTCTTCGACGGCCACCCCTCGCTCACGCGCATCCTCATGCCCGACGACTGGCCGGGCCACCCCCAGCGCAAGGACTACCCGCTGGGCGGCATCCCCGTCGAGTACAAGGGCGGCACCGTGCCGCCTCCCGACCAGCGGAGGTCGTACAACTGATGGCTACCACCAGCTCCGGCGAGCAGGACCTCTACGCCGGCACCCAGGAGACCTCCGAGGGACGCGTCTTCACCGTCTCGGGCCAGGACTGGGACTCCATCTCCGAGGGCCTGGAGGAGGGCGCCGAGGAGCGCGTCGTCGTCAACATGGGCCCCCAGCACCCCTCCACCCACGGCGTGCTGCGCCTGATCCTCGAGCTCGAGGGCGAGACGGTGACCGAGGCCCGCTGCGGCATCGGCTACCTGCACACCGGCATCGAGAAGAACATGGAGTTCCGCTCCTGGACGCAGGGCGTCACGTTCTGCACCCGGATGGACTACCTCGCGCCGTTCTACAACGAGGCGACCTACGTGCTGGGCGTCGAGCGGCTGCTCGACATCGAGGACGACGTGCCCGAGAAGGCGCAGGTCATGCGGGTGCTCCTGATGGAGCTCAACCGGCTCTCCTCGCACCTGGTGGCCATCGCCACCGGCGGCATGGAGCTCGGCGCCCTGACCGTGATGACCATCGGCTTCCGCGAGCGCGAGCTGGTGCTCGACCTCTTCGAGCTGATCACCGGCCTGCGGATGAACCACGCGTTCATCCGTCCCGGCGGCGTGGCCCAGGACCTCCCCCCGGGCGCCCTCGACGAGATCCGCGGCTTCCTCGACCTGATGCGCAAGCGCCTGCCCGAGTACGCCGCGCTGTGCAACGCCAACCCGATCTTCAAGGGCCGCCTCGAGGGCGTGGGCCACCTCGACCTCGAGGGCTGCCTCGCGCTGGGCCTGACCGGCCCGCCGCTGCGTGCCACCGGCTACCCCTGGGACCTGCGCAAGTCCGAGCCCTACTGCGGCTACGAGACCTACGACTTCGACGTGCAGACCTGGGACACCGCCGACGCCTACGGCCGCTTCCGGGTGCGCCTGGCCGAGATGTGGGAGTCGCTGAAGATCGTCGAGCAGGCCGCCGAGCGGCTCGCCGCCCTCGAGGGCGCGCCGATCATGGTCGCCGACAAGAAGGTCGCCTGGCCCAGCCAGCTCTCGATCGGCTCCGACGGCATGGGCAACAGCCTCGACCACATCCGCCACATCATGGGCGAGTCGATGGAGGGGCTGATCCACCACTTCAAGCTGGTCACCGAGGGCTTCCGGGTCCCCGTGGGCCAGGCCTACGTGCCCGTGGAGTCCCCGCGCGGCGAGCTGGGCGCCCACGTCGTCTCCGACGGCGGCACCCGCCCCTTCCGGGCGCACTTCCGCGACCCGTCGTTCACCAACCTGCAGGCGACGTCCGTGATGAGCGAGGGCGGCATGGTCGCCGACGTCATCGTGGCCATCGCCTCGATCGACCCCGTGATGGGAGGCGTCGACCGATGACGCTGTCGCAGACCACCCTCGACGAGATGCGCGAGATCGCCGGGCGCTACCCCGAGGCCCGCTCCGGCCTGCTGCCGATGCTGCACCTGGTGCAGTCCACCGAGGGCCGGGTGACCCCCGAGGGCATCGAGGCGTGCGCCGAGATCCTCGACATCTCCGCGGCCGAGGTCAGCGGCGTGGCGACGTTCTACACGATGTACAAGCGTCGCCCCGTCGGCGACTACCACGTCGGGGTGTGCACCAACACCCTGTGCGCGGTGATGGGCGGCGACCAGATCTTCGAGCGGCTCAAGGACCACCTCGACGTCGGCAACGACGAGACCACCGAGGACGGCTCGATCACCCTCGAGCACGTCGAGTGCAACGCGGCCTGCGACTACGCGCCGGTGATGATGGTCAACTGGGAGTTCATGGACAACATGACCCCCGAGTCGGCGGTCTCGCTGGTCGACGACCTCCGCTCGGGCAAGGAGGTCACCTCGACCCGCGGCCCGCGCCTGTGCACCTGGCGCGAGGCCGAGCGGGTGCTGGCCGGCTTCCCCGACGGTCGTGTCGACGAGGGCCCGGGCGCCGGGCCCGCCTCGCTGGTGGGCCTGCAGATCGCCCAGGAGCGCGGCTGGAGCGCCCCGTCCTCGAAGGCCTCCGGTGCCACCGGCACCGAGCCCACCGGCGACGGCGCGCAGGCCGCGAGCCGCACCGACGCCTCCGTGGAGGCCGAGTCGGCCGCCGTCGAGGCGGAGAGCGGCAGCGACGAGAGCGCGGCCGAGAAGAAGGAGGCGAACTGACGTGGTCGACACCCTGACCCCCGTCCTCACCGCCAACTGGGGCGCCGAGCGCTCCTGGACCCTGGCGTCGTACGAGGAGCACGGCGGCTACGCCGGCCTGCGCACCGCCCTGGGCATGGCCCCCGACGACGTGATCGCCGCGGTCAAGGACTCCGGCCTGCGCGGTCGTGGCGGCGCGGGCTTCCCCACCGGCATGAAGTGGGGCTTCATCCCGCAGGACAACCCCAAGCCCAAGTACCTCGTCGTCAACGCCGACGAGTCCGAGCCGGGCACCTGCAAGGACATCCCGCTGATGATGGCCAGCCCGCACACGCTGGTCGAGGGCGTCATCATCAGCTCCTTCGCCATCCGCGCCAACAAGGCGTTCATCTACATCCGCGGCGAGGTGCTCCACGTGATCCGCCGGGTGCAGGCGGCCGTGGCCGAGGCGTACGCCGCCGGCCACCTCGGCACCGACATCCACGGCAGCGGCTACGACCTCGACATCGTGGTGCACGCCGGTGCCGGCGCCTACATCTGTGGCGAGGAGACCGCGCTGCTCGAGGGCCTCGAGGGCCGTCGCGGCCAGCCGCGGCTGCGCCCGCCGTTCCCGGCCGTGGCCGGGCTCTACGCCAGCCCCACCGTGATCAACAACGTCGAGTCGATCGCCTCGGTGCCGGCCATCGTGGCCAACGGCGCCGACTGGTTCGCCTCGATGGGCACCGAGAAGTCCAAGGGCTTCGGCATCTTCTCGCTCTCGGGCCACGTCACCCGGCCCGGGCAGTACGAGGCGCCGCTGGGAATCACGCTGCGCGAGCTCATCGACCTCGCCGGCGGCATGCGCGCCGGGCACGAGCTGAAGTTCTGGACCCCCGGCGGCTCGTCGACCCCGCTGCTGACCGCCGAGCACCTCGACCTGCCCCTCGACTTCGAGGGGATGGCCGCGGCCGGCACGATGCTGGGCACCCGCGCGCTGCAGCTCTTCGACGAGACCACCTGCGTGGTGCGCGCGGTGCTGCGCTGGACCGAGTTCTACAAGCACGAGTCCTGCGGCAAGTGCACCCCGTGCCGCGAGGGCACGTGGTGGCTGGTGCAGACCCTGGCCCGCCTGGAGAAGGGGGAGGGCCGCGAGGAGGACCTCGACCTGCTCCTCGACCAGTGCGACAACATCCTGGGCCGCTCGTTCTGCGCGCTCGGTGACGGCGCGACCAGCCCGATCTCGAGCTCGATCAAGTTCTTCCGCGACGAGTACCTCGCCCACCTCGAGCACGGGGGCTGCCCCTTCGACCCCGCGGCCTCGACCGTCTTCGCCACCGCTGGAGCCCAGGCATGACAACCACCCCCGAGAAGACCTCGGCCGAGGTCGAGCTGGTCCAGGTGACCATCGACGGCATCGAGGTCAGCGTCCCCAAGGACACCCTGGTGATCCGGGCCGCCGAGCAGGTCGGGGTGCAGATCCCGCGCTTCTGCGACCACCCGCTGCTCGAGCCCGTCGGTGCGTGCCGCCAGTGCCTGGTCGACGTCCCCGACGCCGGCAACGGGCGCGGCTTCCCCAAGCCGCAGGCCTCGTGCACCCTGCCGGTCGCGCCCGGCATGGTGGTCAACACCCAGGCCACCAGCGAGGTCGCCGACAAGGCCCAGCAGGGCGTGATGGAGTTCCTGCTGGTCAACCACCCGCTCGACTGCCCGGTCTGCGACAAGGGCGGCGAGTGCCCGCTGCAGAACCAGGCGATGTCCAACGGGCGCGGCGAGTCGCGCTTCACCGCCTCGGGCGGGGTGAAGCGGACCTTCCCCAAGCCGATCAACCTCTCCCCGCAGGTGCTGCTCGACCGGGAGCGCTGCATCGTGTGCCAGCGCTGCACCCGCTTCGCCGAGGAGATCGCCGGCGACCCGTTCATCGCGCTCGTCGAGCGGGGCGCGCAGCAGCAGATCGGCATCGCCGAGTCGGCCCCGTTCCTGTCCTACTTCTCCGGCAACACCATCCAGATCTGCCCCGTGGGCGCGCTGACCTCGGAGTCCTACCGCTTCCGCTCGCGCCCCTTCGACCTGGTCTCCACCCCCAGCGTCGCCGAGCACGACGCCTGCGGCTCCGCGATCCGCGTCGACCACCGCCGCGGCAAGGTGATGCGCCGCCTGGCCGGCAACGACCCCGAGGTCAACGAGGAGTGGATCACCGACAAGGACCGGTTCGCCTTCACCTACGCCGCGCTCGAGGACCGGCTGGGCTACCCGCAGGTGCGTGACCGGGTCGAGGACGGCGGCGACGGCTCGCTGCGTCCGGCCTCGTGGCCCGAGGCCTTCGCCGTGGCCGCGCGCGGCCTGGCCGCCGCGGGCGCCTCCGCGGTGCTGACCGGTGGCCGCATCACCGCCGAGGACGCCTACGCCTACGCCAAGCTGGCCCGCGTCTCGCTCGGCACCAACGACATCGACTTCCGGGCCCGCCCGCACTCCGCGGAGGAGGAGCAGTTCCTCGCCGCGCACGTCGCGCTGGGCACCCCCGGGGCCGGCGCCGTCACCTACGCCGACCTGGAGTCCGCGGCCACCGTGGTGCTGGCCGGCCTGGAGCCCGAGGACGAGGCCGGCGCGGTGTTCCTGCGCCTGCGCCGCGCCGCCCGGCACGGCACCCGCGTGCTCGCGGTGGCGCCGTACCTGACCCGCGGGCTGGGCAAGCTCGCCGCGCACCTGGTGCCCACCGCCCCCGGCGCCGAGGCCGACGCCCTGGCGGCGATGGTCGAGCACGCCGAGCACGGGGTCGACGCGACCACGGTGGTGCTGGTCGGCGAGCGCCTGGCGACCTCGCCCGGCGCCCTGGCCGCCGCCGCCGACCTGGCCGCGCGCACCGGCGCCCGGCTGGCCTGGGTGCCGCGCCGTGCCGGTGACCGCGGGGCCGTCGAGGCCGGTTGCCTGCCCGGGCTCCTGCCCGGTGGCCGCCCGGTCGCCGACGCGACCGCCCGGGTCGACGCCGCCGCCTCGTGGGGCGTCGCCTCGCTGCCCGAGCAGCCCGGCCGCGACGCCGACGCGATCGTCGCCGCGCTCGTCGCCGGCGAGGTCCGTGGCCTGGTCGTCGGAGGAGTCGACCCCGCCGACACCACCGACCCGGCCGCCACCCGCGCCGCCCTCGAGGCCGCCTCCTTCGTGGTCGCGCTCGACCTGCGCGAGACCGAGGTGACCCGCGTCGCCGACGTCGTCTTCCCGGTCGCCGCGGCCGTCGAGAAGGCCGGCACGTTCATCAGCTGGGAGGGCCGCGCGCGTCCCTTCGAGGCGGTGCTGCCCAGCCCCTCGGCCCTGCCCGACCTGCGGGTCCTGGCCGGCATCTCCGAGGAGCTGGCCGCGGCCGGCCACGGCGCCCCGCTCGGCTTCCGCACCGTCGAGCAGGTCCGCGCCGAGATGGCCGACCTGGGCGCCTGGGACGGCGCCCGCCCCGCGATGCAGGCGGTGGGCGGCGGGTCCGGCCACCCGGGGGAGGGCCTGGCCCTCTCGACCTGGAAGCAGCTCGTCGACGACGGCGTCATGCAGGCCGGCGACAAGCACCTGGCCGCCACCGCCCGACCGGCCGTGGCCCGCCTCAGCCCCGCGACGTACGCCGCCGCCTCGCTCTCGGGCGAGCACGTCACCGTCGTGGGCGACCGCGGCGAGCTGACGCTGCCCGTCGAGCAGGTGCCCGGCATGGTCGACGACGTCGTCTGGGTGCCGACGGCCTCCTTCGGGACCTCCGTCCTCGAACGCCTGGCCTCGCCGGGCAGCCGCGTGCGCCTGAAGGGAGCCTCGCTGTGAACGAACTGCCCCTCTTCGGCCAGGACGTCTGGTGGCTGGTGCTGGTCAAGGCCGTGCTCATCTTCGTCGTGCTCGTGCTGCTGACGCTGTTCAACATCTGGTGGGAGCGGCGCGTCGTGGCGCGCATGCAGCACCGCATCGGCCCCAACGTGCACGGCCCCTTCGGCCTGCTGCAGTCGCTGGCCGACGGCGTGAAGCTGGCGCTGAAGGAGGACATCATCCCCAAGGCGGCCGACAAGGTCGTCTTCGTCCTCGCCCCGGTGCTGGTGGTGATCCCGGCCTTCGTGACCTTCTCGGTGATCCCCTTCGGGCCCGAGGTCACGATGTTCGGCGAGCGCACCCCGCTGCAGCTGACCGACATGCCGGTGGCCGTGCTCTTCGTGATGGCGATCGCCTCCATCGGCATCTACGGCATCGTGCTCGGCGGCTGGGCAAGCGGGTCGACGTACTCGCTGCTGGGCGGGCTGCGCTCGAGCGCGCAGATGATCTCCTACGAGGTCGCGATGGGCCTGGCCCTGGTCGCGGTCTTCCTCTATGCCGGCTCGCTGTCGACCTCCGAGATCGTCGCGGCCCAGGAGGACTGGTGGTTCGGCGCGATCCTCTTCCCCTCCTTCGTGATCTACGTGATCTCGATGATCGGCGAGACCAACCGCGCGCCCTTCGATCTCCCCGAGGCCGAGGGCGAGCTGGTGGGCGGCTTCCACACCGAGTACTCCTCGCTGAAGTTCGCCCTGTTCTTCCTCGGCGAGTACATCAACATGGCGACCGTCTCGGCGCTGGCCACGACGCTGTTCCTCGGCGGCTGGCGCGCCCCGTTCTGGATCGACGAGATCTGGGCCGGCGCCAACGAGGGCTACGTGCCGCTGATCTGGTTCTTCGGCAAGATGCTGCTGTTCATCTTCTTCTTCATCTGGCTGCGCGGCACCCTGCCCCGGATGCGCTACGACCAGTTCATGGACCTGGGCTGGAAGGTGCTGATCCCGGCCGCGCTGGTCTGGGTCGTCCTGGTCGCGACCATGCGCTACGTCTCCACCGCCTACGAGCTGGGCACCCAGGAGATCCTCATCGGTGGCGGCGTGCTGCTGGCCCTGATCCTGCTGTGGGGCTTCTTCGGGCCCGAGGAGACCGGCGAGCCGGTCGAGGACGTCCACACCGCACCCACCGGCGCCTACCCCGTCCCGCCGATGCCGAGCGGGGGCGCCCAGCGCGGCGCCGCCGCCCCGCTCACGTTCCCGTCCCGCACGCAGGCCACCGTGTCCCACGGTGCCTCCGAGGAGAGCTGACATGGCAGAGTCCCCCGGCGCCAAGAGCATGAAGGAGCAGTTCTGGGACCCCATCGCGGGTTTCGGGGTCACGTTCCGCACCATGTTCCGCAAGGTCGTCACCGAGCAGTACCCCTTCGACAAGCAGCCGACCGCGCCGCGCTTCCACGGCCGTCACCAGCTCAACCGCTGGCCCGACGGGCTGGAGAAGTGCATCGGGTGCGAGCTGTGCGCGTGGGCCTGCCCCGCCGACGCGATCTACGTCGAGGGCGCCTCCAACAGCGACGAGCCCGGGTCCGCCGACGGGTCGGGGCGCTTCAGCCCCGGTGAGCGCTACGGCCGCGTCTACCAGATCAACTACCTGCGCTGCATCCTGTGCGGGCTGTGCATCGAGGCCTGCCCGACGCGGGCGCTGACGATGACCAACGAGTACGAGCTGGCCGACTCGACCCGCGAGAGCCTGATCTACGAGAAGTCCGACCTGCTGGCCCCGCTGCTGCCGGGCATGGAGCAGCCGCCGCACGCGATGCTGCTCGGCGACGACGAGACCGACTACTACCGGGGCCAGTACGCCGCCCCGGCGCCGGGCACCAGCGGGGAGGCCACCCAGTGATCGCCTTCTGGATCCTCGCGCCGCTCATGGTGCTGGCCGCGCTCGGCGTGGTGCTGGTGCGCCGCGCGGTGCACTCGGCGCTGCTGCTGGCCGTGGTGATGATCAGCCTCGCGGTGCTCTACCTGACGCTGGAGGCGCCGTTCCTCTTCGCGGTGCAGATCATCGTCTACACCGGCGCGATCCTGATGCTCTTCCTCTTCGTGCTGATGCTGGTCGGCGTCGACGCGGCCGACTCGGTCGTGGAGACGATCCGCGGCCAGCGCCTGCTGGCGATCAGCGGCGGCCTGGTGATGGGCGTGCTGCTCGTCGTCGTGGTCGCCCAGGTCTCGCTCGGCACGATGGTCGGGATGGGCGCGGCCAACTCCGGCGGCAACATCGAGGGCCTGGCCGACCTGCTCTTCTCCCGCTACGTGCTCTCCTTCGAGGCCACCGCGGCGCTGCTGATCACCGCCGCCCTCGGCGCGATGCTGCTGGCCCACCGCGAGCGCCTCGAGCCCAAGGAGGGCCAGCGCGCGATGGCCGCGCGCCGCGTGCAGGAGTACGCCGCCACCGGCCGCCCGCTCGGCCCGCTGCCCTCGCCCGGCGTCTACGCCCGCCACAACGCGGTCGACACCCCGGCGCTGCTGCCCGACGGCTCCCCGGCGACCGACTCGGTCTCGCGGGTGCTGGCCGCGCGCGGCACCGTCCGCTCGGCCCCGGCGCTCAGCGACGTCGAGGACGTCCAGCGCACCCTCTCCGACGTCGGCGGCATCTCCGGCGGCTCCGGCAGCGCGGCCGACACCTCCGCCGGCGCCGGGCACAACACCGAGAACCCCGACACCCGCCCGCAGGGTGACGACTGGCCCGAGGGAGACGAGTGATGGACGACGTCACCCCCTACATCGTGCTCAGCACGATCCTGTTCACGATCGGCTCGGTCGGTGTGCTCACCCGCCGCAACGCGATCGTGGTGTTCATGAGCGTCGAGCTGATGCTGAACGCCTGCAACCTCGCGCTGGTGGCCTTCGCCAGGCAGCACGGCAACCTCGACGGGCAGGTCGCCGCCTTCTTCGTGATGGTCGTGGCCGCCGCCGAGGTCGTGGTCGGGCTCGCCATCATCATGACCATCTTCCGGACTCGTCGCTCGGCCTCGGTCGACGACGCGAGCCTGCTGAAGTACTAGGAGCCCGCCGCAGATGTTTCTCTTGTCCGAGGGTGGCGCGTCCATCCCCGTGGTCGATCCCCTGGGCGCCGACGGCGTCTTCTCGCTGCTGTGGCTGGTGATCGCGCTGCCGCTGGCCGGCGCCACGATCCTGCTGCTGGGCGGGCGTCGTACCGACGCGTGGGGGCACTGGCTCGGCACGCTGACCGCGGTCGGCTCGTTCGTGCTCAGCCTGGTGCTCTTCGTCTCGATGCTCGGTCGCGAGGAGGGCGAGCGCCAGGTCGTGCAGCACCTCTACGACTGGATCCGCGTCGGTGACCTCACGGTCTCCATCGACCTGCTCCTCGACCCGCTGTCGGTGCTGTTCCTGCTGCTGATCACCGGCGTCGGCTCGCTGATCCACGTCTACTCGATCGGCTACATGGAGCACGACCCCCGTCGGCGCCGGTTCTTCGCCTACCTCAACCTCTTCGTCGCGGCGATGCTGATGCTGGTGCTGAGCGAGAACTACCTCGGCCTGTTCCTGGGCTGGGAGGGCGTCGGCCTGGCCTCCTACCTGCTGATCGGCTTCTGGCAGCACAAGCCCTCGGCGGCCGCCGCGGCCAAGAAGGCCTTCGTGGTCAACCGGGTCGGCGACATCGGGCTGAGCCTGGGCATCGCGCTGTTCTTCGTCACCTTCGGCTCGACCAGCTTCACCGTCATCAGCGCCAACGCCTCCGGCGCCAGCGACGGCGTGCTCACCGCGCTGGGCCTGCTGCTGCTGCTCGCGGCCTGCGGCAAGTCCGCCCAGGTGCCGCTGCAGTCGTGGCTGCTCGACGCGATGGAGGGCCCGACCCCCGTCTCGGCGCTGATCCACGCCGCCACCATGGTCACCGCGGGCGTCTACCTGGTGGTGCGCTCCAACTTCGTCTTCGAGCTCGCCCCGCACGCCCAGACCGCGGTGGTCGTGGTCGCCACGGTCACGCTGCTGTGGGGTGCGGTGATCGGCTGCGCCAAGGACGACATCAAGAAGGCGCTCGCCGGCTCCACGATGAGCCAGATCGGCTACATGATGCTCGCCGCGGGCCTGGGCGTGTACGGCTACGCCTTCGCCATCTTCCACCTCATCACCCACGGCTTCTTCAAGGCCAACATGTTCCTGGGCGCCGGCTCGGTGATGCACGGCATGAACGACGACGTCGACATGCGCCGCTACGGAGCGCTGCGCAAGGCGATGCCGGTGACCTTCCTGACCTTCGCCATGGGCTACCTGGCGATCATCGGCTTCCCGGGCTTCTCGGGCTTCTGGTCCAAGGACAAGATCATCGAGACCGCGCTGATCGAGAGCCCGGTCGCGGGCATCGGCGCGCTCATCGGCGCCGGCGTCACCGGCTTCTACATGACCCGGCTGATGCTGATGACCTTCTTCGGCGAGAAGCGCTGGAAGGACGACGTGCACCCGCACGAGTCGCCCTCGGTGATGACCGGCCCGCTGGTCGTGCTGGCCGCGCTGTCGGTGCTCGGCGGCCTGCTCTACCTGGGCCACTGGATCGTCGACTGGCTCTCCCCGGTCGTGGGCACCGCCCCCGAGCACGAGCCGCCGGTCCCGGCGATCGTGATCACCCTGCTGGTGCTGGCCGTCGTCGCGGCCGGTGTGGCCACCGCGTGGCTGCTCGTCGGCAAGCGCCCGGTGCCGGTCACCGCGCCCCAGGACGTCTCGTTCGCCACCCGGGCCGCCCGCGCGGACCTCTACGGCGACACCATCAACGAGACCCTGGTGATCAACCCCGGCCGGCACGCCACCGCGGGGCTCACCCGCGGTGACCGGAGCCTGGTCGACGGGCTGTTCACCGGCAGCGCCGGCGTCACCGCCGCGCTCGGTGCCCAGCTGCGCAAGGTCCAGAACGGCTTCGTGCGCTCCTACGCCCTCTCCGTCGTCGGCGGGGTCGTCCTCGTCCTCGCTGCGCTCCTGGTGGTGAACCTCTGATGTCCGACCTCCCCTGGCTCAGCCTGCTCGTCCTGCTGCCCCTCGTGGGCGCGGTGGCGGTGCCCTTCGTGCGCGGCTCGGCCGCGCTGACCAAGCAGGTCGGCCTCGGCGTCTCGCTGGGCACCCTGGCGCTCGCCGTCGCGGTCGCGCTGCAGTACGACGTCGACGGCGGCATGCAGCTCACCGAGACCCACGACTGGATCAGCGCCTTCGGGGTGCACTACGCCCTGGGCGTCGACGGCCTCGGGCTGCTGCTGGTGCTGCTGACCGTGGTCCTGGTGCCGGTCGTGCTGCTGGCCTCCTGGCGCGACGACGAGGGCTACCTCGACGGCGGCGCGCAGGGCTCCCCGGCGGCGTTCGTGGCCTGGACCCTGGCCCTCGAGGCGCTCTCGCTGGCGGTCTTCCTGGCCACCGACGTGTTCCTCTTCTACGTCGTCTTCGAGGCGACCCTGATCCCGGCGTACTTCCTCGTCGGCGGCTTCGGCCGCGCCGGTCGCAGCGCCGCCGCTGTGAAGTTCCTGATGTTCCAGCTCGCCGGCGGCCTGGTGCTGCTCGGTGGCGTCATCGGCCTGTACGTCGTCTCCGCCCAGCAGGGCACGCCGTCGTACCTGCTCTCCGACCTGGCCGCCCTCGACATCGACACCGCCGCCGGGCGCTGGCTCTTCGCGGCCTTCTTCATCGCCTTCGCGATCAAGGCGCCGCTCTTCCCGGTGCACACGTGGCTGGCCGACACCACCGAGCGCGCGACGCCGGGCACCGCGGTGCTGCTGGTCTGCGTGCTCGACAAGATCGGCACCTTCGGGATGCTGCGCTTCTGCCTGGGCCTGTTCCCCGAGGCCTCGCAGTGGGCCACCCCGCTGGTCGTGGTGCTCGCGCTGGTCTCGATCGTCTACGGCGCTCTCGTGGCGATCGGCCAGGACGACCTGATGCGCCTGATCGGCCTGACGTCGCTGAGCCACTTCGGCTTCATCACCCTGGGCATCTTCGTCTTCTCCAGCCAGGGCGGCACCGGCTCGATCCTCTACATGCTCAACCACGGCCTGGGCACCGCGGCGCTGTTCCTGGTCGCCGGCTACGTCGTCTCGCGCCGAGGCACCGCCTCGATCCGCGAGATGGGCGGGGCCGAGAAGGTCACGCCGGTGCTGGCCGGGCTGTTCCTGGTCGCCGGCCTGGCCGCGCTGGGCCTGCCGGGCCTGAGCACCTTCGTCTCCGAGATGCTCGTGATCATCGCGGCCTTCGACTACGCCTGGTACGTCGGCGCGGTCGCGGTCACCGGCATCGTGCTGGCGGCCATCTACGCGCTGTGGATGTACCAGCGCACGATGACCGGACCGAGCGTCGAGCCGGTCGCGGCGGGCGTGCGCACGAGCCGCGACCTGTCCACCCGCGAGCTGGTCGCCGTGGCCCCGCTCTTCGTGGGCCTGGTGCTCTTCGGCTTCTACCCGATGCCCCTGATGGAGGCCGCCGACCCCTACGTCGGTGAGCTGCTCGAGCAGGTGGGCGTCAGCGACGACCCGCCGGAGGTGGGTGCCCCGGCCGAGGCCGAGGCCCACAGCGACTCCGACACCGCCGAGGAGGGCGAGAACTGATGGGCGAGTTCACCCAGCCGTTGATGGAGTACGGCAGCATCTGGCCGCTCTTCGTCGTCTTCGGCGTGGCCTGCCTGGGCGTGCTCGCCGAGGCGTTCCTGCCCCGCGGGCGCCGCCACGTCGTCCAGCTCGTGCTGGCCGTCGCCGGCCTGCTCGCCGCGCTCGTCGGCACCGTCCTGGTCGGCATGGACCTCGAGGTCACCGAGGGCGGCGCCGCGCGCGGCCTCTTCGGCGCCGCAGGCGCCGTGGCGGTCGACGGGCCCACCGTCTTCCTGTGGGGGATGCTGCTGGTCTTCGCGCTCACCGGGGTCGCGCTCTTCGCCGAGCGCCGCCTCGAGAGCGGGGTCTCGGCCTTCGCCGGCCAGGCCGCGGCCCTCCCGGGCACCGAGGCCGAGCGTCGTACCCAGGCGCTCGACCACACCGAGGTCTACCCGCTGCTGATGTTCGCGGTCACCGGCATGATGCTCTTCCCGGCGGCCGCCGACCTGCTGACGCTCTTCGTGGCCCTCGAGGTGCTCTCGCTGCCGCTCTACCTGCTCGCCGGGCTGGCGCGCCGCCGCCGCCTGCTGAGCCAGGAGGCCGCGCTGAAGTACTTCCTGCTCGGCGCCTTCTCCTCCGGCTTCTTCCTCTACGGCGTCGCGCTGGTCTACGGCTTCGCCGGCTCGATGAGCTTCGCGGCCATCGACGAGGCGGTGCGCAACGACACCGAGAACCGCGGCCTGCTGCTCGTGGGCATCGGGATGCTGATGGTCGGACTGCTCTTCAAGGTCGGCGCGGTGCCGTTCCAGGCCTGGACGCCCGACGTCTACCAGGGCGCCCCCACCGCGGTGACCGCCTTCATGGCCGCCGGCACCAAGATCGCGGCGTTCGGTGCGATCCTGCGCCTGCTCTACGTCGCCTTCGGCGCCGAGCGCTGGTCGTGGCAGCCGATGCTGTGGGTGGTCGCGATCCTGACCATGCTGGTCGGGGCCGTGCTGGCCATCGTGCAGACCGACGTGAAGCGGATGCTGGCCTACTCGGCGATCGCGCACACCGGCTTCCTGCTCACCGGCGTGCTCGGCGTCCAGGGCGCCGGAGCGCTGGCCGAGGGCCAGGTCACCTCGCTGCAGTCGGTGCTGTTCTACCTGCTCACCTACAGCTTCGCCACGGTCGGGGCCTTCGCCGTGGTCACCCTGGTGCGCGACTCCTCGGGCGAGGCGAGCGCGATGGAGCGCTGGGCCGGCCTGGGCGCGCGCTCGCCGCTGGTGGCCGGGGCGTTCGCGTTCTTCCTTCTCTCGATGGCCGGCATCCCGCTGACCGCCGGGTTCACCGGCAAGTGGGCGGTCTTCACCGTCGCGCTGTCGGCGGGGGCCTGGCCGGTGGTGGCGGTGGCGATCGCGGCCAGCGTGGTGTCGGTGTTCTTCTACATCCGCCTGATCCGCGTCATGTACTTCGCCGTGCCCGAGGGCGAGGTCGCCTCGGTGACCACGCCGTCGCCGCTGACGACCGCGGTCATCGTGGTCGGGGTCGTGGGCACCCTGGCGCTCGGCGTGCTGCCGGGGCCGGTGCTCGACCTCGCGGCCGATGCCGGACAATTCATCAGGTGAGCTCGACCCCGCCCCTGGCCAACCTGGCACTGCCCGTCACCGACGAGGCCCTGGCCGCGCGCCTGCAGCAGCGCCTCGACACCATCGAGGAGCTCCTGGCCGGCCACGTCCAGGGACGCACGAAGTACGTCTCCGAGGCCGCGGCGCACCTGATGTCGGCCGGCGGCAAGAGGTTCCGGCCGCTGCTGGTGCTGCTGGCCGCCGAGACCGGTCCCGAGCCGGGCTGCGACGACGTGCTGACCGCGGCCTGCGTCGTCGAGATCACCCACGTCGGCTCGCTCTACCACGACGACGTGATGGACGAGGCCGACCTGCGCCGCGGCGCCGACTCGGCCAACGCCCGCTGGGACAACCTGGTCGCCATCCTCACCGGTGACTTCCTCTTCGCCCGCTCCTCCGAGCTCACCGCCCGCCTGGGCGCCGACGCGGTGCGCATCCAGGCCGAGACCTTCACCCGGCTCGTCGAGGGCCAGATCCTCGAGACGGTCACCCCCGGCCCCGACGAGGACCCGCTGCAGCACTACCTCGACGTGGTGGCCGGCAAGACCGGCTCGCTGATCGCCACCTCCGCGCGCTACGGCGCCCGCTTCAGCGGCGCCCCCCGCGAGGTCGAGGAGGCGCTGGCCGCCTACGGCGAGATCGTCGGCGCCGCCTTCCAGCTCTCCGACGACATCCTCGACGTAGCCTCCGAGACCGACGAGTCCGGCAAGACCCCCGGCACCGACCTGCGCGAGGGCGTGCCGACGCTGCCGGTGCTGATGGCGCGCGCGAGCGCCGCCGGGTCGAACGACCCCGCCGACGTACGCCTGCTCGAGCTGCTCGACGCCGACCTCACCGACGACGCCGCGCTCGCCGAGGCCCTCGGGCTGCTGCGCGCCCACCCGGCGATGGACCAGGCCCGCGCCTACGTCGTCGCGCAGGCCCAGGAGGCCAAGGGCCACCTCGGCGTGCTGCCGGCCGGTCCCGTGCGCGAGGCCCTCGAGGCCTTCGCCGACCTCGTGGCCGTCCGTACCGGCTGAGCCCCGCCGCGGCCCCTGCAGGACGTCATACGGGCGGGACGTCCGTCCGTGCGTGACGTATGACGTCCCGGCCGGCGGAGCGCGTCAGCCGACGGCCGCGGCGACGGTCAGCCGCAGCTGGCGGCGCCGGTGCCGCAGCGCCTCGAACGTGAAGATCACCAGCGCCACCCACACCAGCACGAAGCCGATCCAGCGGGCCGCGGGCATGTCCTCACGGAAGTAGAGGACGCCGAGCAGGAACTGCAGCGTCGGGGTGAGGTACTGCAGCAGCCCGATGGTGGTGAGGGGGATGCGGGTGGCGGCCGCGCCGAAGCACAGCAGCGGGATCGCGGTCACGACGCCGGTGGTGGTCAGCAGGAGCGCGTGCACCAGCCCGTTGTCGCCGAACTCCGCCGCGCCGCTGCTGCCCAGGAACGCGAGGTAGGCCAGGGCGACCGGCGCGATGAAGAGGGTCTCGAGGGTCAGGCTGGGCACCGCGCCGGCGTTGGCGGTCTTCTTCAGCAGCCCGTAGGTGCCGAAGGACAGGGCCAGGGCCATGGCCACCCAGGGCGGGCGGCCGTAGCCGACGGTCAGCACCGCCACCGCGACCGCGGCCACGCCGAGCGCGACCACCTGCAGGCGCCGCATCCGCTCGCCGAGCAGCAGCACGCCCATCAGCACCGTCACCAGCGGGTTGATGTAGTAGCCCAGCGCCGTCTCGACCACCCGGTCGTGGGTGACGCCGTAGATGTAGACGCCCCAGTTGACGGTGATGGTGACGGCGGCCGCGAGCAGCAGCGTCGTGCGCCGCCGGTCGGCCAGCAGGGCGCGCAGGGCCGCCAGCTGGCTCAGGGCCACCACGACGACCACCATCGTCACGGCCGACCACACCACCCGGTGACCGAGCATCTCGAGCGAGCCGGCGGGTTCGAGCAGCGGGAAGTAGAGGGGGAAGGCTCCCCACATCAGGTAGGCGGCTGCCCCCAGGAGGACACCGCGGCGGGACTCGGCCACGTGGGGTTAGACGACCGTCCAGGTGTCGGCACCCGTGATCAGCGCGCTGAGACGGTCGGCCGGGTCAGCGTCGCTCGCGGCGCCCGCGGTGGCAAGCTGGGTGCGCGCCTCGTCGTCGTACGTCGCCCGCTCGACCTGGCGGAAGATCCCGATGGGGCTGGTGTGCAGGTAGCCCGCGTCGGTGAGCCTGCTGATCGCGAACGCGACCGACGGGTCGGGGTTGTGCGCGTCGTGGACCAGCAGCTCGCTCTCGGCCAGCTGCCCCTCACCGTCGCCCACCTCGACGACGCGCACGCCGCCGGTGGCCGGGTCGTGGGCCACGCCCTTGGTGGCGCGACCGTCCTCGGTGGGCACGCCGAAGGTGATCGGCTCGCCTTGCACCAGCGGGATGATCGCGTCGGCCTTGGTGTCGCGGTCCTTGATCGCGTCGAAGGCGCCGTCGTTGAAGATCGGGCAGTTCTGGTAGATCTCGACCAGCGAGGTGCCCCGGTGGGCGGCGGCCGCGGCGAGCACCTCGGTGAGGTGCTTGCGGTCGGAGTCGATGGTGCGGGCCACGAACGACGCCTCGGCGCCCAGTGCGAGCGAGACCGGGTTGAAGGGGTGGTCGACCGAGCCCATCGGGGTGGACTTGGTGACCTTGCCGGCCTCGGAGGTGGGGGAGTACTGGCCCTTGGTGAGGCCGTAGATGCGGTTGTTGAACAGCAGGATGGTCATGTTGACGTTGCGGCGCAGCGCGTGGATCAGGTGGTTGCCACCGATCGAGAGCGCGTCGCCGTCGCCGGTGACGACCCAGACCGACAGGTCCTCGCGGGCCGTGGCGATGCCGGTGGCGATCGACGGCGCGCGGCCGTGGATCGAGTGCATGCCGTAGGTGTCGAGGTAGTAGGGGAAGCGGCTGGAGCAGCCGATGCCCGAGACGAAGACGATGTTCTCGCGGCGCAGCCCGAGGTCGGGCAGGAACGACTGCACGGCCTTGAGCACGGCGTAGTCGCCGCAGCCGGGGCACCAGCGCACCTCCTGGTCGGAGGTGAAGTCCTTGCCGGTCTGCGGCTGGTCGGTGGTGGGCACCGACTCGGTGCCCGAGCGCAGGCCCGGGGTCGGCAGGTCGGAGCGGTTCGAGGTGAGCGTCACTGGTGGACCTCCTGGCTGGTCGCGACGGAGAGGTCGAGCTGGTCGGCGGGGATGCCCTCGGCCTCGGCGACCAGCTCGCCGATGACCTGGGCGAGCTCGGCGGCCTTGAGGGGCATGCCGTTGACCTGGTGGTGGCCGATGGCGTCGACGAGGTACTTCGCGCGCAGCAGCATCGAGAGCTGGCCGAGGTTCATCTCGGGCACGAGGACCTTGTCGTAGCGGGCGAGGACCTCGCCGAGGTCCTGGGGGAACGGGTTGAGGTGGCGCAGGTGGGTCTGCGCGACGTGGTAGCCGGCGCGTCGCACGCGGCGTACGCCGGCGCCGATCGGGCCGTAGGTCGAGCCCCACCCGAGCACCAGCACCCTGGCGTCGCCCGAGGGGTCGTCGACCTCGAGCGGCGGCAGCGACTCGGCGATCCGGTCGACCTTGGCCTGGCGGGTGCGCACCATCAGCTCGTGGTTGGCCGGGTCGTAGGAGATGTTGCCGTGGCCCTCGCCCTTCTCGAGCCCGCCGATGCGGTGCTCGAGGCCGGGGGTGCCGGGCACCGCCCAGGGCCGGGCCAGGGTCTCCTCGTCGCGCAGGTAGGGCCAGAACTCCTCGGTCTCGGTGACCGTGCCGTCCTTGGCGGTGCTGGTCGAGGTGTGGTTGGTCGCGGTGGCGAAGCCGGGGTCGATGACCGGCAGGTCGGCGACCTCGGGGATCCGCCACGGCTCGGAGCCGTTGGCCAGGTAGCCGTCGGAGAGCAGCATCACCGGGGTGCGGTAGGTGATGGCGATCCGCGCGGCCTCGATGGCGGCGTCGAAGCAGTCGCCCGGCGACTGGGGCGCCACGATCGGCACGGGTGCCTCGCCGTTGCGCCCGAACATCGCCTGCAGCAGGTCGGCCTGCTCGGTCTTGGTGGGCAGGCCGGTCGAGGGCCCGCCGCGCTGGACGTCGACGACCAGCAGCGGCAGCTCGGTCATCACGGCCAGACCGATGGCCTCGGACTTCAGGGCCACACCGGGCCCGGAGGTGGTGGTGACGCCGAGCGCGCCCGAGAAGGAGGCGCCGATGGCGGCGCCGACGCCGGCGATCTCGTCCTCGGCCTGGAACGTGGTGACGCCGAAGCCCTTGTGCTTGCTGAGCTCGTGGAGGATGTCGCTGGCCGGGGTGATCGGGTAGGAGCCCAGGAACAGCGGCAGGCCCGACTGCACGCCCGCGGCCACCAGGCCGTAGGACAGCGCGAGGTTGCCGGTGATGTTGCGGTAGGTGCCGGCCGACATCGGGGCCGGCTTGACCTCGTAGCGGACCACGAAGGTCTCGGTGGTCTCGCCGTAGTTCCAGCCGGCGCGGAAGGCGGTCAGGTTGGCGTCGCGGACCGCGGCGTCCTTGGCGAACTTGCGGGCCAGGAACGTCTCGGTGCCCTCGGTGGGACGCCCGTACATCCACGACAGCAGGCCCAGCGCGAACATGTTCTTGGCCCGGGCGGCGTCCTTGCGCGAGAGCCCGAACTCCTTCACCGCGCCGACCGTGATGCCGGTCAGGTCGACCGGGTGCACGTTGAAGCCGTCGAGCTCGGAGCCGGGCGTCTCGAGCAGGTCGAGCGGATTGGCGTCGTAGCCGGCCTTGGTCAGGTTGCGCGCGGAGAAGTCGTGGGTGTCGACGATGATCGTCGCGCCCTTGGGCAGGTCGCCGAGGTTGGCCTTGAGGGCCGCCGGGTTCATCGCCACCAGCACGTCGGGGGCGTCGCCGGGGGTGAGGATGTCGTGGTCGGCGAAGTGCACCTGGAAGGAGCTGACGCCCGGGAGCGTCCCCTGGGGGGCCCGGATCTCGGCGGGGAAGTTGGGCAACGTCACCAGGTCGTTGCCGAAGGAGGCCGACTCGGCGGTGAACCGGTCGCCGGTCAGCTGCATGCCGTCGCCGGAGTCGCCCGCGAAGCGGATGATGACGCGGTCGAGCTGCTTGACCTGCTTGGTGTTCTCGGACACGAGGTGCCACTCCTGTGATCGCTGCGCGGACAGACCGGCCGAGCATACTTGGGGTATGTCGGGATGAGAACCTGTTCTAGTTCTCCGTGTTTCCGGGCTCGCCGGACGCCCTCCACTGTACGGCGGGGGCGTAGCGGGTCCGTGCCTGCGCCGAGGAGCGGACCTCGTCCGCGCGGGTGGCCCGGATGTGCTCTCAGCGGTAGTTCGTGAACTGCACCGCGAAGTCGTAGTCCTGGCCCTTGACCAGCGAGATGACCTCCTGGAGGTCGTCGCGCTTCTTGGAGGAGACCCGCAGCTCGTCGCCCTGGATCTGCGCCTTGACGCCCTTGGGGCCCTCGTCGCGGATCAGCTTGGAGACCAACTTGGCGTCCTCGGAGGAGATGCCCTCCTTGAGGGCGATCGAGATCTTCGACTGCTGGCCCGAGGGACGCGGCTCGGAGGCGTCGAGCACCTTCAGCGACACGTCGCGCTTGACGAGCTTGCCCTTGAAGACGTCGAGCACCGCGCTGGCGCGGTCGTCGGCGGAGGCGGTGATCTCGATGGCCTGCTCGCCGGACCACTCGATGCTCGCGCCGGTGCCCTTGAAGTCGAAGCGGGTCGCGATCTCGCGGGCGGTCTGCCCGAGCGCGTTGTCGACCTCCTGGCGGTCGATCTTGGAGACGATGTCGAAGGACGAGTCGGCCATGGGGTCCACCTGGTTCTCGGTCGTAGCGGTCTGGTCGGGGTGCGAGGCTGGCCTGCGCGGGGTGCCGCGACGGTTTGCGGTCGCACCCGGGGGCTGCGCTATTGTTTCGTCTCGTTGTCGCGTGGCCAAACGCCCGCACGACAGCACCCGGCAGATTGCCCGAGCGGCCAATGGGAGCGGACTGTAAATCCGTCGGCTTTTGCCTTCGAAGGTTCGAATCCTTCATCTGCCACAGCGGTGCACAGGGCCCCCGGCCGGCGTCATGCCGACCGGGGGCCCTTCTCGTGCGCCGCGCCGATGCCGAGAAGCGTGTGATCTGGGTTACAGTCCTGTCACCCGGACTAGATGGCACCTGCCCCCCATTGACTCTTGTCGCCCTCCGGCTATCCCCCCGGAGACCTCGTGTCGACCTTGCGTTCCCTCATCCTGTCCCTCGGCGTCTCGAGCGCCGCCCTCCTCACCGTCCTGGCCCTGCACGGGACCGCGGTGGCCGCCCAGCCGCCCGTGGGTCTCGGCACCGCCACGCCCTTCGCCGTCCTGGCGGGCACCACCGTCACCAACACCGGGCCCAGCGTGGTCTCCGGAGACCTGGGTGTCAGCCCCGGCAGCGCCGTCACCGGGTTCCCGCCCGGCGAGGTCACCAACGGGACGATCCACGCGGCCGACGCCGTCGCGCTGCAGGCCAAGGACGACCTGGTCACGGCCTACGACGACGCCGCCGCCCGCGGCCCCGTCGTCGACGTCACCAGCCAGGACCTCGGCGGTCGGACCCTGGTCGCCGGGGTCTACAACGCCGCCAACGCGATGTCCCTGACCGGGACCGTGACCCTGGACGCCCAGGGCGACCCGAACGCCGTGTTCGTGTTCCAGGCCGGCTCCACGCTGATCACGGCCTCCAGCAGCACGGTCGCGCTCATCGGCGGGGCCCGGGCGTGCAACGTCTACTGGCAGGTGGGCAGCTCGGCCACCATCGGCACCACCTCTCGCTTCGTCGGCTCGGTGCTCGCCCTGTCCTCCATCAGCCTCCAGACCGGTGCGACCATCGAGGGACGCGTCCTGGCCCGCAACGGCCAGGTCTCGCTGGACACCAACACCGTCTCGAGCCCGGCCTGCCTCGCGCCGACCCCCACCCCCACGACCAGCCCCACCGCCACTCCCACGGCCAGCCCGACGGCCACTCCTACGGTCAGCCCGACGGTCAGCCCGACCTCGTCGCCCACGGCGACGCCGACCTCCACCGCCACCGCCACCGCCACCAGCGGCTCGGGCGGCTCGGGCGGCTCGGGCGGCTCGGATGGTTCGGGCGGCTCGGGCAGCGGGGCGGGAGGCCCCGCGGGGCCGGACGCCCCGGGCGGCGACACCCCGGTCCCGACCGGGCACCCGGCGACCGGGCGGCTGCCGGGTCCGTTCGGTGACGCCGCCTGGCTGGGCCTCGGCCTGCTCTGCCTGGGGGGTGCCGGCGCCGCCGTGCTGCGTGGAGCCCGTCGGCCGGGAGCGACCGTCTCCGCCAGCAGGTGAGCCGCTCGCGCGGCGCTGCCCGGCACGCCCGCCGCCGCCCCAAGGGGTGGTGGGCGCCGGCGCTGGCCCTCGGTCTGGCCGGGGCCGTGTGCCTGACCCTGTGGGGCGGTGGCGCCGCTCCGGCCGGCGAGAGCAGCGCTCGAGCCGGCGCCGCCGTCGCGACCCCGCCCGCGGGCCTCGCGCCGCCGCCGCGAGCGACCTCCTCGGACTCGGAGGAGGCTGCCCCCCGGTCACCGCGACCCGTCCAGCTGGCGGTGCCCCGGCTCGGCCTCTCCACCCCGCTGGTCGGGCTGGGTCTCCAGCCCGACGGCACCGTGGAGGTGCCGCAGGACCCGGCGCTCGCCGGCTGGTACCGCCTCGGCCCACCACCGGGCGCACCCGGCCCGGCCGTCATCCTGGGTCACGTCGACTCGGTCGACGGCCCGGCCGTGTTCGCCCGCCTCGACGAGCTCGAGGCCGGTGACCGGGTCTCGGTCCGCCTCGACGACGCCAGCACCGCCACCTTCGTCGTCCGCAGCGTCCGCACCTACGCGAACGCCGACTTCCCCGCGCAGCGGGTGTACGCGGGGGCGGGGCGACGCGAGCTGAACCTGGTGACCTGCGGTGGCGAGTACGACGCCGATCGCGGCGGCTACCAGGCCAACGTCGTCGTCAACGCCCGCTGGGTGTCGGGCGGTCGCAGCTGACGGCCTGCCCCGGCCCGCGCCGGCACCGCGTAACCGCGGCGCCCGCGAGGCGTTGTGGGGGCATGACGCGTCGTGCCGGCTCTGCCCTGCTCGCCCTGACCCTGACCGCGATGGGCTCGCTGCTCGCGGCGCCGCCGGCGCTGGCCCACCAGGGCGGTGACCTGCCCACCAACACGCGTGCGGCCGAGGTCGCCACCGAGGGCGCCGGGGAGGCGATGAAGCACGTCGCCAACGTGCAGTACGACGACACCGGCGAGGCGCAGAACGGCACGGACATCGAGTTCATGCGGCTCGGCAAGCGCGAGTACGCCCTGGCCGGCACGCTGGGGGGTGGCCTGCAGGTCATCGACATCACCCGGCCCCGCAGGCCGAAGCCGGTCTCGGTCTACGACTGCAAGATCTCCCAGGGCGACATCCAGGTCTGGAAGCGTCGCGGCCGGGTGCTGGCCAGCTACACCGCCGACGGCACCGTGGGCGCCGCCGGCGCCGCCTCGCGCTGCGGCACCGAGCTGGGCCTCGAGGCCGGCGACGCCGGCACCGTCATCGTCGACCTGACCGACCCGAGGCGCCCCGGCACCGTCAGCTGGCTGCCGGTGGGCGCGGGCTCGCACAACATGACCATCCACCCCAGCGGCAAGTGGCTCTACAACTCCAACTCCGACCTGCTCACCGCCGGTTCCGAGCCGCACATCACCATCTACGACATCCGCCGCCCGACCCGTCCGGTCAAGGTGCAGGACTTCGTGATCCCCTTCGTGCCCACCTCGCTGGGCTCGGAGTCGCACGACATCACCTTCAGCGCCGACGGCACCCGCGCCTACTCCGCCGCGCTCTCGCAGACGCTCGTGCTCGACACCACCGACCCGGCCGCCCCCGAGATCCTCGGCCAGATCGTCGACCCGGCCGTCAACGTCTCCCACCAGGCCGACCCGGTCACGCTCAAGGACTCCGACGGCACCGAGCGCACGATCCTGGTCGTCACCGACGAGCGTGCCGGCGCGGCCGCGTCGGTGGAGTGCCCCGGCGGCGGGCTGCACCTCTACGACGTCACCGGCGACCTCGAGACCGCGCCCGTCAAGATCGGCGCCTGGTTCGCCCCGGCCTACTCGGTCCAGGACGGCGCCACCTGCACCTCCCACGTGCTGCGGATCTACCCGCGCCAGCAGCTGCTCACCATCGCCTGGTACGCCAAGGGCGTGCGCGTCCTGGACATCTCCGGGCTGGCCGACGCCGCCACCGACCCGCTCGCCGGGCCGGCCACCATCGCCTTCGGCGACGGGGTCGGCATGAAGGAGGTCGGCCACTTCACGATGCCCGACTCCGACGCCTGGTCCTTCAAGACCAACAAGATCCGCAGGAACGGCTCCTTCTTCGGCTACGCCAACGACCTGGTCCGCGGCTTCGACGTCTTCCGCTACGACGGCTCGACCATCGGCGACGTCAAGCCCCTGAAGCCCCGGGACCTGCGGCCGCGCCGCAAGGGCAGCGTCACCGCCGAGCGGGTCGACGCCTCCACCGCGGCCGGCCTGGCCCTGGTCGTGCCGGCCACGTTGGGCGCGCTGCTGCTGCACCGCCGGGCCGCGCGGCGCCGCCGCGACTGACGGGGCTCGGTCGACGGGACTCAGTCGACGGGCAAGGTCCCGGCGTTGAAGGGCGAGTCCTTGCGCGAGATCAGCTCGCGGCGCTCCTCGGGGCTCAGCGCCTCGACCTGGGCCACGACGTCGGAGGGGAAGCCGCTGACCTCGGGAGCCGGCGACAGCGGCACGACCGTGTGCACCACGCGGTCGGCGTACACGTGCACGGTGTTGAGGCCCTGGTGGCCGTCGACGCCCGACACGAAGCGCTCGAGCGGGGCCGGGTCGGTGGTGTAGCAGGACGCCGAGGCGACGCTGACCGGGACGCCGGCCACGGTCGAGTGGCTGGAGTAGTGGTAGTGCCCGCCGAGGATCACGCGCACGTCGGAGCCCGCGACCACCTCGGCCAGCAGGTGCTGGTCGGCGAGCTCGATCGTCTCGGCGGCCCGCAGCATCGGCAGCGGGATCGGTGGGTGGTGCATCGCCAGGACCGTGCCGTGCGGGGCGGGCACGGCCAGTTCCTCGGCCAGCCACACCAACTGGGCCGGCGTCAGCTCGCCGTGGTGGTAGCCCGGCACGCTGGTGTCGAGCGAGATCACCCGCAGCCCGTCGACGTCGTGCACCCGGTCCTGCGGCGCCCCGGGGTCGGCGTCCTCGCCGAAGAGCCCCCGGGCGTAGGGCCCCCGCTCGTCGTGGTTGCCCATCACCCACACCACCTGCGCGCCCATCTCGGCCGCGGCCGGCTCGACCAGCTCGCGCAGTCGCGCGTACGCCGCCGGCTCGGCGCGGTAGGCCAGGTCGCCGGTGAAGACCAGCGCCTGGGGCGCGGGGCTCATCCGGCGCAGCCGCTCGAGGGCGAGCACCAGGCCGGCCTCGGGGTCCACGACGTCGTACTGCAGCGCGCCGCCGGCGAGCAGGTGCGGGTCGCTGAGGTGGGCCAGGACGTGGCCGGCGGGCGGGTGCTGGCCCAGCTGCACGGGGTCGCTCACCCCGCCGAGCCTAGGCGACGGGCTGGGGGGTGCGGGTGGGCCTTGTAGAACCCGGAGAAGCAGATGCGCCCGGCGGGCAGGCCGCCGCGGCGCAGGTGGCGGCGTGCGCCCGTGGCCAGCGTGGACTCACCGACCACGAAGGCGTAGTCGAGCGGGTCGACCGGCCCGCTGCGGGCCTGCACGGCCTGCAGGGCGGCGGCGCCCGGGCGGTCGTGACGGCCCCCGCGGATGACCCAGGTGACCTCGACGCCGTCGGGGTGCGCGAGCCCCGGCTCGACGTCGTCGTCGGTCGGCACCTCGATGACCGCGGTGCCCGCGGTGTCGGCGGCGAGGTCGCGCAGGATCCCGCGCACGCCCGGCAGCCCGCTCTCGTCGGCGGCCAGGTGCACGCGGTGGGTGTCGGCGGGCGGGTCGAACATCGGCCCCTGGTCGAGCAGCGCCACGGGGGTGCCCGGGGTGGCGGCGACCGCCCAGCGTGCGACCCGGCCGGCCAGCTGCCCGGTCTCGTCGGCGTGCAGCACGACGTCGACGTCGATCTCGGTGGCTGTGTCCCTGCCGTCGGTGCGGCGCAGGTCGGCGACGGTGTAGTTGCTGCAGTGCGGGCGCCGCGCCTCGTCGATGGCCAGGTAGGCCTGCCACCAGGAGCGGCCCTCGACCTCGGGGAGCACCAGCGCGGCCCCGGGGGTGGCGGGCACGAAGAAGCGGAACCAGTGGTCGTGGCCCTGCCAGGCGAAGCCGTCGAGCCCGGGCCCGCCGAGCGTGACCCGCTGGAAGGACGTGGAGACCCTCGCGCTGCTCAGGACCGTCGCGCGGAACATCTCGGGGTCCGTCGGCATCAGCCGGGGCAGCTCGCTCATGCGAGGAGTGTACTTAGGCAAGCCTATGCTTAGCCAGGGGTCCTAGCGGGCCGGGAGCACCCGCCCGCTGACCTCGCCGAGCGTGATCCGCCCCCCGGCGGTGCCGGGGGCGCTGTAGCGCAGCACCACCTCGTCGCCGTCGTCGAGGAACCGCTCGCCGTGCCACAGCTCGATCAGCGAGCCGACCTCGTCGTCGCCCGGTCCGCTGATGGTGCCGCTGGCGTAGAGGTCGCCGGTGCGCAGGCTGGCGCCGTTGACCGTCAGGTGCGCCAGCATCTGCCCCGGCGACCAGTACGTCGTGCGGTAGCGCGGGCGGCTGACCACCTCGCCGTTGAGCACCACCTCGACGTCGACGTCGAGCCCGCGGGTATGGCCGGGGTCGAGGTAGTCCAGCGGGCGGGGGTCCTGGCCGGGCAGGTCGCACCACGCGGCCTCGAGCGCGGCCAGCGGGGTCACCCAGTGGCTGACCGAGGTCGCGAACGACTTGCCGAGGAACGGGCCGAGCGGCACGTACTCCCAGGCCTGGATGTCACGTGCCGACCAGTCGTTGACGCCCACCACGCCGAAGACGTGCTCGGCCAGCCCGGCAGCCGGCACGGGGTCGCCGAGCGAGGAGGGGGCGCCGACCACGAAGCCGAGCTCGGCCTCGATGTCGAGGCGCTGCGAGGGTCCGAACACCGGGGCGTCGCCCTGGCCCGGGCCGGGCCGACGCTGGCCCGACGGGCGCACGACGGGGGTGCCGCTCGGCACGACCGTGCCGGCG
Source organism: Nocardioides salarius (assembly GCF_016907435.1). Taxonomy (NCBI): domain Bacteria; kingdom Bacillati; phylum Actinomycetota; class Actinomycetes; order Propionibacteriales; family Nocardioidaceae; genus Nocardioides; species Nocardioides salarius. Next base: position 2,755,767 of record NZ_JAFBBZ010000001.1, read on the forward strand.
CGGCCGTGGTAGGCCACCGGCAGGTGCTTCCAGTTCGGCAGCAGCGGCTCGCTGTCGGGGCGGAACATCCGGCCCAGGTTGGTCGCGTGGTGCTCGGAGGCGTAGAAGTCGACGTAGTCGGCGACCTCGAAGGGCTGGTGCAGCTCCACCTCGGCGAGCGGGACGCCCCGCGCGGTGCGGGCCAGCTCGGTCGCCTGCTCGCGGGTCTGGCGCCACACCTCCGGGCCCAGGGCCATGAACGCGTTGAGCGAGCGCGACTCGAGCTCCGGCCGCCCGGTCGCCTCGTGCAGGTCGAGCACCGTGTCGCCCAGCCGCACGCCGACCCGGCGCGGGCCGCCGTCGCGCGAGAAGACGGCGTACGGCAGGTGGTCGGGGCCGAAGCCCCCGTGGGCGGTCATGCGAGCACCCCCAGGGCGTCGAGGTCGGTGAGCGGCTCGGAGACCGAGCAGGAGCCGAAGGAGCGGAACCAGCGGCGCGCGCCGGCGAGGTCCTCGGTGACGGCGGCGGCCAGCGCCGCGCCGTCGCGCTCCTCGAGGGTGGCGACCACGTCGTCGCGGCTGGCGCCGTCGAAGGCGCGCCGGGTCGCGAGCAGCAGGTTGAGGAAGCCGTGCCGCTCGATGCCGTCGGCGCCGGTGTGGCGCACCGCGCGGTGCAGCCCGGCGGTGCACTTGAAGGCGATCTCGCGGTCGAGGGCCGCGTCGATCCAGGCGGCCAGCGTGGGGGAGTCGGGGTGGGCGTCGGCGTCGAGGCCGCCGGTGCGCAGCTTGAGCAGCAGCTCGGCCGAGGCGACCTCGTCGGCCGCGGCCAGCCAGCCGTACGTCGGCTCGCCGGGCAGGGCGGGCAGCTCGACGTGCACCGCGACGTCGTCGTCGAGGTCGCCGGTGGCGCGCGCCGCGTCGACGGCCGCCACGACCCGGCGCGCGTTGCCGGGCAGGTCGTCGAGGTCGCGCAGCGCGACCTCGAGGCGGGCCAGCGTGTGCCCGTGGCGGGTGGCGAGGGCGGCCGGTCCGGCCACCTGGCCGGCGCCGCCGGTCAGCACCACGGCCAGCGGCGGGCCGGGGTCGACCTGCGGCAGGTCGGTGTCGCGCAGCACGAAGGCGCCGACCAGCGGCTCCTCGCGCTCGCGGTAGGCGGCCAGGGCGGCGTCGAGCGGCGCGTCGCCGGGCGGGAAGATCGCGGCGTCGTCGACGAGGCCGCGCCAGAGAGGTTCCGTGGTGGCAGGCACGCGGCTACTCTTACCACGACGCGGATAGCGGACACGTCTGTCCGACTTTCGAACATGAGGAGACTGGGCGGTGGCCTACTACCGACGACTCGGCGAGGTGCCCGGCAAGCGGCACACCCAGCTGCGCGACCCCGAGGGTCGGCTCTACCGCGAGGAGCTGATGGGGGAGGAGGGCTTCTCCTCCGACTCCTCCCTGCTCTACCACCGCGGCGTGCCGTCGGCGCTGGTGGCCACCGACGTCTGGGAGCTGCCCGACCAGTCCCGCACCCCCAACCACCCGCTCGCCCCGCGGCACCTGCGCCTGCACGACCTCGAGACCGGGCCCGACGCGGTCACCGGTCGCCGCCAGGTGCTGGGCAACAACGACGTGCGCATCTCCTACGTCGTGACCGGGGTCGAGGCCTCCCCGCTCTACCGCAACGCCCTCGGCGACGAGTGCGTCTTCGTCGAGGCCGGCAGCGGGGTCGTCGAGACGGTCTTCGGGGCGGTGTCCTACCGGGCCGGCGACTACGTGGTGGTGCCGCGGGCGACCACGCACCGGTGGCTGCCGGCCGAGCCGAGCCGCCTCTACGCCATCGAGGCCAACAGCCACGTCGCCCCGCCGCGGCGCTACCTCTCGCGCTACGGGCAGCTGCTCGAGCACGCGCCGTACTGCGAGCGCGACCTGCACGGCCCCGCCGAGCCGCTGCTGGCCGAGGGGTCCGACGTCGAGGTGCTGGTCAAGCACCGCACCTCGGCCGGCGTCGTCGGCACGCGGATGGTCTACGGCACCCACCCCTTCGACGTGATCGGTTGGGACGGCTGCCTCTACCCCTACACCTTCAACATCGACGACTACATGCCGATCACCGGCAAGGTGCACCAGCCTCCCCCGGTGCACCAGGTCTTCGAGGGCCACAACTTCGTCGTGTGCAACTTCCTGCCCCGCAAGGTCGACTACCACCCGCTGGCGATCCCGGTGCCCTACTACCACTCCAACGTCGACTCCGACGAGGTGATGTTCTACGTCGCCGGCGACTACGAGGCCCGCAAGGGCTCGGGCATCGGGCTCGGGTCGGTCTCGCTGCACCCCGGCGGCCACGCCCACGGCCCCCAGCCCGCCGCGATCGAGGCGTCGCTCGGTGCGGAGGCCTTCGAGGAGTCGGCCGTCATGGTCGACACCTTCGCCCCCCTCGAGCTCGGCGAGGCCGCGCTGGCCGTCGAGGACCCCGACTACCCGTTCAGCTGGGCGGGCCGCCGGCTCTGACTGCTCGTGCCTCAGCGGCGGGTGCGCAGCAGGGCGTCGACCGCGGGGGGAGCGAGCGCGGCGTCGATGGCCAGTGCGGCGCAGCCGAGCAGGCCGGCGGCCTCGCCGTGCGTGGCGGGCAGGAAGCGCAGGTCGCGCACGGCCGCGGGGTGGGCGCGGGAGTAGAGCGTCTCGCGCACGCCGGCCGTGTAGAGGTCGAAGGCGGCGCCCATGTCGCCGCCCACCACGACCGCGCCGGGGTGCAGCAGGTTGACCGCCACGGTGAGCACCTCGCCGAGGTGTCGGCCCGACTCGCGCAGCAGCCCGCGCGCCAGCGGCTCGCCGTCGAGGGCCAGGCCGACCAGGTCGCGCACGTGCCTGGCCTGCACCCCCGCCTCCTGCAGCCGGGTCACCATCGCCCAGCCCCCGGCGATGGTCTCGAGGCAGCCGGTCGCACCGCAGCGGCACAGCAGGTCGCCGGCCGCGTCGACGCGGGTGTGGCCCAGCTCGCCGGCAGCGCCCCGGCGCTCTCCCACGATGCGTCCGTCGGCGACCACGCCGAGGCCCAGGCCGGTGGAGGCCTTGACCACGAGCATGGTCGGCGAGGCCGGCACCCGCCCGAACATCTCCGAGCGGGTCAGCGCGGCGGTGTCGTTGTCGAGGTGCAGCGGCGCGTCGGTGAGCCCGGCGACGTACGCCGCCAGGTCGACGCCGTCCCAGCCCTTCAGCACCGGCGCGTCGACGCTGGTACGGCGGGCCGGGTCGACGCTCCCGGGCAGGCTCATGCCCACGCCGACGACCGGCGGCGTGACGTCCTCGAGGAGCCCGCCCAGGCGGGACACCACGTCGGGCATCAGCTCGGCGGCCCCCACCCCCGGCTCGTGGTCGCGGGTGTCGCTGCTGATCTCGCGCCCGGCCAGGTCGAAGACGCCGACCTGGCTGCGGGAGCGTCCGACGGCGATCGCTAGCACCACGGCGGCGTCGGGGTCGAGGGCCAGCGCGCCGGCGGGGCGACCGCCGGTGGAGGCGACCTCACCGCCCTCGACCAGCAGGCCCGCCGCGACCAGGGCGCCGAGCCGGGAGGTGACCGCGCCCCGGGACAGGCCGGTCAGGCGCACCAGGTCGGAGCGGGTGCCGGCGCGCCCGGTGCGCACCAGGGTGAGGAGGTCGCCGGCGGAGGTGCCGGGGCTGGTCTCGAGCATTCTGTGATTACAGCACCGACTTTTGCTCGAAACAATCACAAGTGGGCTTGTATCGATCCAAAGTTCCTGCGACCGTGGACCCATGACCTCTTCCGACGTGGCTGCCACGCTGCCCCAGGCGTGCGACTTCACCGTCTTCGGCGGCACCGGTGACCTGGCGCTGCGCAAGATCCTGCCGGCGCTCTACCACCGCGACCTCGAGGGCCACCTGCCGCCCGACACCCGCATCATCGGCGTCTCCCGCTCCGAGATCGACGACGACGGCTACCGGGCCGAGGTGCGCGCCGGCCTCGAGGCCCACCTGGCCCCCGAGCACCTCGACCCCGACGCGGTCGAGCGGCTGCTGGGCCGGCTGCACCACCTCTGCCTCGACTCCGGGTCGGGCGAGGGCTGGCACCTGCTGCACGACCTGCTCAAGGACCGGCCGCACGCCGACGAGACCGTGCGCGTCTTCTACCTCGCCGTCGCCCCCCGCCTCTTCGGCCCCACCTGCGCCCGCCTCGCCGAGATCGACGTCGTCGACGAGCGCGCCCGCGTGGTGATGGAGAAGCCGATCGGCCACGACCTGGCCTCCGCCCGCGAGGTCAACGACGCGGTCGGCGAGGTCTTCGAGGAGCGTCAGATCTTCCGCATCGACCACTACCTGGGCAAGGAGAGCGTCCAGAACCTGCTGGTCACCCGCTTCGCCAACACCTTCCTCGAGCCGCTGTGGAGCTCGCGCTGGGTCGACCACGTGCAGATCACCGTCGCCGAGACCGTCGGTGTCGGCAGCCGCGGCGGCTACTACGACCACGCCGGCGCGCTGCGCGACATGGTGCAGAACCACCTCCTGCAGCTGCTGTGCCTGGTGGCCATGGAGCCGCCCACCTACGTGGGCCGCGAGAACGTGCGCGACGAGAAGCTCAAGGTGCTGCAGGCGCTCAAGCCGATGAGCCCCGAGGACGTCGACCGCGACACCGTGCGCGGCCAGTACGCCGCCGGGCTGACCGCCGAGGGCGCGGTGCCGTCGTACGCCGACGACCTGGCCGGTCCCGAGGCGGCCGGCGCCCCCGACTCCTGGACCGAGACCTTCGTGGCTCTCAAGGCCGAGGTGCGCAACTGGCGCTGGGCCGGTGTCCCGTTCTACCTGCGCACCGGCAAGCGGATGGACCGCCGGGTCTCCGAGATCGTGGTGGTCTTCAAGGAGCCGCCGCACGCGATGTTCCCCGGCTCGGAGGGCGGAACCACCGCCAACCGGCTGCACATCTGCGTGCAGCCCGACGAGGGCATGCGCCTGCACCTGACCGCCAAGGAGCCCGGCCCCGGCGGCATCCGGCTGCGGCCGGTCTCGCTCGACCTCTCCTACGCCGACGCCTTCGACCAGCGCTCGCCCGAGGCCTACGAGCGGCTGCTGATGGACGTCATCCGCGGCAACCCGACGCTCTTCATGCGCCGCGACGAGGTCGAGGCCGCGTGGTCGTGGGTCGAGCCCGTCCTGGCCCGCTGGGCCGACTCGTCCGAGCGGCCCCGCCGCTACCCCGCCGGCACGCCCGGCCCGTACGCCGCCGCCGCGCTCCTCGAGCGCGACGGCCGAGCCTGGCAGGAGACCGACCAGTGAGCACACCCATCGAGATGCACCCCGTCGTGGCGGAGGTGACCGAGCGCCTGGTCGCCCGCAGCGCCGCCACCCGCGCGGCGTACGTCGAGCGCAACCGCGCCGCCGCCCAGGCCGGCCCGGCCCGCACCCGGCTGGCCTGCGCCAACCTCGCCCACGGCTTCGCCGCCGCCGAGCCCGCCGACAAGGAGGCGCTGCGCGGCACGGTCAAGCCGAACCTGGCGATCGTCACCAGCTACAACGACATGCTCTCGGCGCACCAGCCGTTCGAGACCTACCCGCGCCAGCTCAAGAAGGCCGTCATCCGCGCCGGCGGCATCGCGCAGGTCGCCGGGGGAGTGCCCGCCATGTGCGACGGCATCACCCAGGGCCGCGCCGGCATGCAGCTCTCGCTGCACAGCCGCGACGTGATCGCCATGTCGGCGGCCATCGGGCTCTCCCACGACATGTTCGACGCCGCGATGATGCTCGGGGTCTGCGACAAGATCGTGCCCGGGCTGCTGATCGGGGCGCTGTCCTTCGGGCACCTGCCGACGGTCTTCGTGCCGGCCGGGCCGATGGAGTCGGGGCTGGCCAACAAGGAGAAGGCTGCGGTGCGCCAGCGCTTCGCCGAGGGCCTGGCCACCCGTGAGGAGCTGCTCGAGGCCGAGGCGGCGTCGTACCACTCGGCCGGCACGTGCACCTTCTACGGCACCGCCAACTCCAACCAGCTGCTGATGGAGGTGCTGGGCCTGCACCTGCCCGGCGCGTCCTTCCCCAACCCCGGTACGCCGCTGCGCGCGGCGCTGACCGACGCCGCGGCCGCCCGGGTGACCGCGATCGCCCGGGGCGAGGTCGAGGACGCCCAGGTCGGTGACGTGGTCGACGAGCGCTCGCTGGTCAACGCCTGCGTGGCGCTGCTGGCCAGCGGCGGCTCGACCAACCACACGCTGCACCTCGTCGCGATCGCCCGCGCAGCGGGCGTCGACCTGACCTGGGACGACCTGTCGCAGCTCTCGGCCGTGGTGCCGTCGCTGTGCCGGATCTACCCCAACGGCTCCGCCGACGTGAACCACTTCCAGGCCGCCGGCGGGATGGCCTTCCTCGTGCGCACCCTGCTCGACGCGGGGCTGCTCCACGAGGACGTGCGGACCGTCGCCGGGCCGGGGCTGCGCCGCTACACCCAGGAGCCGCGCCTGCTCGAGGACGGCTCGGTGACCTGGGTCGACGGCCCCACCGAGTCCCTCGACCCCGAGGTGCTGCGCCCGGCCACCGACCCCTTCGCCGCCGACGGCGGGCTGCGGGTGCTCGACGGGCCGCTGGGCCGCGCGGTCATCAAGACCAGCGCCGTGGCCGGCGAGCACCGGGTCGTCACCGCGCCGGCCGTGGTCTTCGAGGACCAGGCCGACCTGCTGGCGGCCTTCGAGCGCCACGAGCTCGACGGGCGCGACCTGGTCGCGGTGGTGCGCCACCAGGGCCCGGCCGCCAACGGGATGCCCGAGCTGCACAAGCTCACGCCCGCGCTCGGCGTCCTGCAGGACCGCGGCCAGAAGGTCGCCATCGTCACCGACGGCCGGATGTCGGGTGCCTCCGGCAAGGTCCCCGCCGCCATCCACGTCACGCCCGAGGCCGCGCTCGGGGGCCCGCTGGCCCGCATCGTCGACGGCGACGTCGTCACCGTCGACGCCGACCGGGGGCTGCTGAGCATCGCCGACCCCGAGACCGTGCTGGCCCGCCCCGCGGTGCAGCGCCCCGAGGGCGCCGCCCACCTGGCCGGCACCGGTCGCGAGCTGTTCGCCATGTTCCGCGCCACCGTCGGGCCCGCCGACGCCGGCGCCAGCGTCTTCCCCTTCGCTGCGGAGAAGGACGCCCTCTCGGCCCAGGAGGCCCCCGTTGCCCAGCACGCCTGAGTCCCTGCTCGACCTCGCGCCGGTCGTCCCGGTCGTCACCGTCGAGTCCGTCGCCGAGGCCGTGCCGCTGGCGCGTGCCCTCGTGGCCGGCGGGCTCCCCGTGATCGAGCTGACGCTGCGCACCCCCGTGGCCCTCGACGCGGTGCGCGCCGTGGCCGCCGAGGTGCCCGAGATCGTGCTCGGGGTCGGCACCGTCACCACGCCGCGCCAGGCCGAGGAGGCCGCCGCGGCCGGGGCGTCGTTCCTGGTCTCGCCCGGCACCACGCCTCGGCTGCTGTCGGCGATGCTCGGCACCGGGCTGCCGTTCCTGCCCGGCACCGCGACCGTCTCCGAGGTGCTCGCCGTGCTCGAGGCCGGCGTCACCGAGATGAAGCTGTTCCCGGCCGAGGCGTCCGGAGGAGCGGCGTACCTGCGCGCGCTCTCGGCGCCGGTGCCCGCCGCCCGGTTCTGCCCCACCGGCGGCGTCACCCTGGCCTCCGCGCCCGACTACCTCGCCCTGCCCAACGTCGGCTGCGTCGGCGGCACCTGGATCACCCCCCGCGACGCGGTGGAGTCCGGCGACTGGGCGCGCATCGAGAAGCTCGCCGCCGAGGCCGCCGCCCTGCGCTGACCAGTCCCATATCTCGCGCTGACCCGGCCCAAACCTCGCGCTGACCCGGCCCCAATCTCCCTGGCGAATTCCAGGTAGTCACGCAACACCGTGGTTGGTGGGTGGTTGTGAGAGTAGTTGGTCAAGGACTTCGGCGGGTGTGAGGAAGCCGTGGCGTTTGCGGGGTCGGGTGTTGAGCTGAGTGGCGATGTTGTCGAGTAGGCCGGGTCCGTAGAAGGACAGGTCGCCGCCTTTGGGCAGGTATTGGCGCAGCAGGCCGTTGGTGTTCTCGTTCGAGCCGCGTTGCCAGGGCGAGTGCGGGTCGCAGAAGTAGACGTCGAGGTCGGTGGCTTTGGTGATCTCGACGTGGTTGGCCATCTCGCTGCCCTGGTCCCAGGTCAGCGAGCCGCGCAGCTGTTCGGGCAGGGTCGCGATTTTGGCCACGAGCGCTTCTTGGACCGCTGCGGCGCCGTGGTCACCAGGCAGGTGCAGCAGCATCACGAACCCGGTGGTGCGCTCGACCAAGGTGCCGACCGCGGACCCAGAAGCGGTCGAGCCGAGGATCAGGTCGCCTTCCCAGTGCCCGGGCACCGCACGGTCCTCGACCTCGGCGGGGCGTTCGCTGATCATGATCATGTCGGGGATCCGGCCGCGTCTCTCGGCCTCACGGCGGTGGGGTTTGCGCATCGAGCGTCCGGTGCGCAGATGGGTGGTCAGCTCGCGCTTGAGCCCGCCGCGGGCCTGGACGTACAGCGACTGGTAGATCGTCTCGGGCGACACCCGCATCTCCGCATCGTCGGGGAAGTCCAGTTTGAGTCTGCCAGCGATCTGCTCGGGGCTCAGGTCCTGCTCCAGGCGCTCCTGGACCGCCCGGCGCAGCCGCAGGTTGGTGGCCAGCTTCGCGCTGCGCGCAGCGCTACGACCCCGATCGATCTTGGCCTGAGCCACCGAAGCCCGGTACCCGCGCCCGGTCTGGCCACGGGCCAGCTCACGGCTGATCGTGGCCGGGCTGCGACCGACGCGACGCGCGACCTCTCGCATCCCATGGCCGGCGTGGGTCAGCGCCGCGATCTCCTCCCGCTCGAACCACGACAGGTATCGGCCCACCGGCGGATTCACGGGAACAGGGTTCACCCCGCCAGCCTTGCTGAAGACCCGCTTCGCAGTGGTCGCCGACATGCCCGCCACGCGAGCAGCCGACTTCACCCCCAGACCAGAACGGATCGCCTCCCAAAACGGACGGTCCAACTCCCTGGGCCTCATCGGACGTGCCATAACGCAGCTCCTCAGTCATCTGAGGTGTTGCATCACTTCCTAGAACCCAGGCCTTCGAGCAGGCCAGGATCTCCCGTGCCATGTGCTTGGAACCTCGCGGCGCCATGATGGACCGATGAGCGATCCGTGGGCGTTCGACGCCGAGGTGTGGCTGGCCGAGGGCGGGTCCTGGGCCTTCGTCACCGTGCCGGCGGAGGTCGACGACGACATCCGGGTGCTGGCCGGGCCGAGGTCGGGCTTCGGGTCGGTGCGGGTCGAGGTCGTGCTGGGTGCCACCACGTGGCGGACCTCGGTCTTCCCCGACAAGGCGCGCGGCTTCGTGCTGCCGCTCAAGCAGCAGGTCCGCCGTGCCGAGGAGGTGGACGTCGGCGACCGGGTGCGGCTGCGGCTCCGGCTGGTGCAGCCATAGGAGCGACGAGCCCGCGGGGGCTGCTGCTCGGGGTCGCTCGGGCCGGCTCAGGGCGAAGTTCAGGCCGGCTCGAGGTGAAGTCTGGGCCGGGTCAGGGGGAGATCTGGGCCGGGTCGGCGACTAGTCTCGGTGGGGTGAGCAACCCCGACCCGCGCCCCGACGAGGTCACCTGCACGCCCGGCCCGCCGGCGGGCGGCGTGGAGGTGCTCCCGGCTCGCGAGGTGCCGCTCGGCGGTCCCCGCGCCATGCTCGTACGCCGCACGCTCCCGCAGCGCTCGCGCTCGCTGGTCGGCGCGTGGTGCTTCGTCGACCACTACGGCCCCGACGACGTCGGCGCGACCGGGGGCATGAAGGTCACCCCGCACCCGCACACCGGCCTGCAGACCGTCAGCTGGCTCTTTACCGGCGAGATCGAGCACCGCGACAGCGCCGGGCACCACGCGGTGGTGCGCCCCGGCGAGCTGAACCTGATGACCGCCGGGCGGGGCATCAGCCACTCCGAGATCAGCACGACGACCACCGGCACCCTGCACGGCGTCCAGCTGTGGGTCGCGCTGCCCGACGCGACCAGGCACACCGAGCCGGGCTTCGAGCACCACGCCCCCGAGCCCGTCGAGGGCCCCGGCTGGCGGGGCCGGGTGTTCCTGGGCGAGCTCCTCGGCCAGCGCTCGCCGGTACGCACCCACACCCCGCTGGTGGGTGCCGAGATCGTGCTCGAGCCCGGCACCACGCTGCGCCTCGACGTCGACCAGACCCACGAGCACGGGGTCCTGGTCGACCTCGGCGCGCTGGAGGTCGACGGGGTCCCGGTGGCCACCCACGAGCTGGCCCACATGCCGCTCGGCCGCGCCAGCACCACCCTGGTCGCCGGTGACGAGGGGGTGCGGCTGCTGCTGCTCGGCGGCACCCCGCTCGGCGAGTCGATCGTGATGTGGTGGAACTTCGTGGGCCGCACCCACGAGGAGGTCGTGGCCTTCCGCGAGGAGTGGCAGGCCCAGGTCGAGCGCGACGGCGAGGTGGTCGCGGACGCCCAGCAGGTCGCCCCCGGCCGGTTCGGCGTCGTCGCCGGCGACCACACCCGCCCCATCCCGGCGCCGCCGCTGCCCCACGCGCGGCTCAGGGAGCGCGGGTGAGCGGCCCGGTCGTCGGCGTCGACGACGACGTGCCGCGCTGCCCCTGGGCGGGCGCCGCGCCCAGCACGATGCGCGACTACCACGACGACGAGTGGGGCCGACCGGTCGAGGGCGAGAGCGCGCACCTCGAGCGGCTGACGCTGGAGGCCTTCCAGTCCGGGCTGTCGTGGTCGACGATCCTGGCCAAGCGGCCCGCCTTCCGCGAGGTCTTCGCGGGCTTCGACGCCGAGCGGGTCGCGGCGTACGACGCCGCCGACGTCGAGCGGCTGATGGCCGACGCGCGCATCGTCCGCAACCGCCGCAAGGTCGAGGCGGCGCTGGTCAACGCCGCCGCCACCGTGGAGCTGCGCGAGGACGGCGGGCTGGAGGCGCTGGTGCGCTCGCACGCGCCCGCGGTGCCGCCCGCCCCGGCCACGACCGCCGAGCAGCAGACCACCTCGCCCGAGTCGCTGGCGCTGAGCAAGGACCTCAAGCGCCGCGGCTTCGTCTTCGTCGGTCCGACGACGATGTTCGCGCTGATGGAGGCGATCGGGATCTTCGACCCGCACCTGGTGGGCTGTCATCGCCGGGCGCCGTCGGCCACACTGACCCGGTGCTCCTCGGACTGACCTGGCTGCTGGCCTGCCAGCTCGCCGGTGAGCTGGTCGTCGAGGCGACGGGGGTGCCGGTGCCCGGGCCGGTGGTCGGCATGGTGCTGCTGCTCGTGGTGCTGGTGCTGCGCGACCCGCCCGACGACAGCCCCGTGCACCGCACCGCCGACGCGGTCCTGCCGCACCTGCAGCTGCTCTTCGTGCCCGCCGGGGTCGGCATCGTGGCCTACGCCGGCGTGCTGCGTGACGACCCGGTCGCGGTCGTCGTCGCGCTGGTCGGCTCGTGGCTGCTGGGGCTGGGCGTCGTCGGCGTCCTGGCCGACCGGCTCGGGCGCCGCACCCGCGTCGTCGACGACCCCGCAGCCGGCGGGGGAGCCCCGTGAGCGGCGCCGTGGACGCCGTGCTCGACCAGCCGCTGCTGTGGCTGGTGGTGACCCTGCTGGCCTACCAGCTCGGCCTGTGGCTGCGGGGGCGCACCGGGGCCCACCCGCTAGCCCAGCCGGTGCTCGTCGCGATCGTGGTCGTCGGGGCGCTGGTCGTGTTCCTCGACGTCGACTACGCGTCGTACGCCGAGGACACGGCGGTGATCACCTTCGTCCTCGGCCCGGCCACGGTGGCGCTCGCGGTCCCGCTGCACCGCCAGCTGGCCCGACTGCGCGGCTTCGTGCTGCCGCTGCTGACCGCCGTCGTGGCGGGCGCCGCGGTGTCCGTGGCGGCCGCGGTGGGGCTGGTGCGGCTGCTGGGCGGCGACGAGCTGCTCGCGCGCAGCATGGCCCCCAAGGCCACGACCACCCCGGTCTCGATCGCGGTCTCCGAGACCCTCGGCGGCCTGCCGCCGCTGACCGCCGCGCTGACGATCACCGCCGGCATCCTCGGCGCCGTCGCCGGGCCCGGCGTGCTGGGCCTCCTGCGGGTGCGCGACCACCGCGCCCGGGGGCTCGCCGTCGGGTCGGCCTCCCACGGCATCGGCACCGGCCGGATGATCGTCGACCACCCGGTGGAGGGGGCGTTCTCGGGGCTGGCGATGGGGCTGACGGCGCTGGTCACGAGCGTCGTGGCGCCGCTCCTGGTCGCCCTGCTCCTCTGACCGGCAGGCCCTCTCGCGGACTCGCCCACCCGTCCGGTCGGGGGACGCTAGGTTCGTCGACCATGAGCGTGCACGCGTACACCGACGACGCCCTGGGCCACCTCGACGCCGTGGGCACCGTGGAGGCGCTGGCGGCCGGCGAGGTCGGCTCGGCCGAGGTGGTGGAGGCGGCGATCGCCCGCACCGAGGCCGTCGACACCGAGCTCGGGGCCGTGGCCTGGCGGGCCTGGGAGCGGGCCCGGGCCGAGGCGGCCGCCCCGCGCGGCGGGTTCTTCTCCGGTGTGCCGACCTTCCTCAAGGACAACGTCGACGTCGAGGGCATGCCCACCCTGCACGGCACCGACGCCTTCGTGGGGCGCCCGGCGCGCCGCGACGGCGACCTGACGCGGATGTACCTGGCCACCGGCCTGGTGGCCCTGGGCAAGACCCGGCTCTCCGAGCTCGGGTTCAGCGCCGCCGCGGAGCACCCGCGGCTGGGCCCGGTGCGCAACCCGTGGGACCCCGCCCGCACCGCGGGCGCCTCGTCGGCCGGCTCCGCGGCGCTGGTCGCCGCCGGCGCGGTGCCGATCGCGCACGCCAACGACGGCGGCGGCTCGATCCGCATCCCCGCGGCCGTCAACGGGCTGGTCGGCCTCAAGCCCACGCGGGGCCGGCTGGCCCAGGACGCGCTGCTGCGCCGGATGCCGGTGCCCATCGTCAGCGACGGCGTGCTGACCCGGTCGGTGCGCGACACCGCCGCCTTCCTCCGCGAGGCCGAGAAGGTCTACCGCGACCTGTCCCTGCCGCCCGTGGGCGACATCACCCGCGCCGGGCGCCAGCGCCTGCGCATCGGCGTCACCACGTCGGGCGCGGGGCGCGCCGCGACCCCCGAGGTCGCCGAGCAGACGCTGCGCACCGCCGCGCTGCTCGAGGAGCTGGGCCACCACGTCGAGGAGGTCGCGGCCCCCGCGCCGGCCTCGTTCGCCGACGACTTCCTGCTCTACTGGGCCTCCCTGGCCGCCGCGTCGCTCGTCGGCGGGCGCAGCCAGCACGGGCGCACCTTCGACCGCACCCGTCTCGACGAGCTCACCCACGGCCTGGGGGAGCACGTACGCCGCCACCTGGTGCGGCTGCCCGGCGCGGTGGCCCGGCTGCGCCGCACGCCCGGCGTCTCGGCCCGCTTCCACGAGCGCCACGACGTGCTGCTGACGCCCACCCTGGCCACGCCGACGCCGCGGGTCGGGCACCTGGCGCCGGGGCTGGGCTACGACACCGTCATCGAGCGACTGCAGGAGTGGGTGGCCTTCACACCGTGGCACAACGCCACCGGCGACCCGGCCGTCTCGCTGCCCCTGGCGACCGACGCCGACGGGCTCCCGCTGGGGATGATGCTCAGCGCCGGGCATGGGCGCGAGGCGCTGCTCCTCGAGCTCTCGCTGGAGCTGGAGCAGACGCGTCCGTTCACGCATCTGGGCAGGTCAGAAGGGGTATGACCCAGGTCGGGCGCCCTCGATTTCCACTCCCCGGAGGGTGTGTGTAATCTTCTTCCGCGTTGCCCCTTTAGCTCAGTCGGCAGAGCGTCTCCATGGTAAGGAGAAGGTCTACGGTTCGATTCCGTAAAGGGGCTCTGGGAGAGGTTGGCCCGCCGGACTATCCTGGCGGGCGGACCCGGCCCCGTGGCGGGGTAGCTCAGGTGGTTAGAGCACACGACTCATAATCGTGGTGTCGCGGGTTCGAGTCCCGCTCCCGCTACTGCACCTGACGAGCGACACCTCAAGCACCCCGAACCGACCCAAGGACTTCCCCGTGGCCTCCAAGAGCTCCGACGTTCGCCCCAAGATCACTCTCGCCTGCACGGAGTGCAAGGAGCGCAACTACATCACCAAGAAGAACCGCCGCAACGACCCCGACCGTCTGGACCTGGCGAAGTTCTGCCCCCGGTGCCGTCAGCACACGACGCACCGCGAGACCCGCTGAGCCCAGCGGCTCACCAGCTCGTCGCAAGCGGCCCGTCCGGGACACCGGGCGGGCCGTTCGTCGTTCCCGCGTACTAGGTTGGAGTCATGGCGCTGGACCCCTCGCTCGTCGGCCGATCCTTCCCACCCACCCGGCCGTACGCCGTCACCGAGGAGCGGCTGCGCACCTTCGCGGCCGCCAGCGGTGCGACCTGGGAGGGCGGCCCGGCCCCGGCGACCTTCCCCATCGTGCTGGCCTTCGAGGCCATGAACGCCTTCCTCGAGGCCGAGCAGGTCGAGCTGCGCCGCATCGTGCACGGCGAGCAGCGCTTCGCCTACGAGCGGCCCGTGGTGCCGGGCGACGTGCTCACCACGACCCTGAGCGTCGCCTCGCTGCGCCAGATCGGCGGCAACGACATCATCGGCACCCGCAGCGAGGTCCACGACGAGACCGGGGCGCTGGTGTGCACCGCCGGCGCGACCCTGGTGCACCGGGCGGGGGAGCAGGCATGACCCACCTCGAGCCCGGCGCCGTCCTGGCCCCGCAGGAGTACGCCGTGACCCGCGCCGACCTGGTCGCCTACGCCGGCGCCAGCGGCGACCTCAACCCCATCCACTGGTCCGACCGGGTCGCCGCCCAGGTGGGCCTGCCCGGCGTGATCGCCCACGGCATGTACACCATGGCGCTGGCTGCCCGCGCGGTCGCGACCTGGACCCACGACGCGCCGGTGCTCGAGATCGGCTGCAAGTTCACGGCGCCCGTCGTGGTGCCCGACGACGACTCCGGCGTCGTCGTCGTGGTGGGCGGCAGCGTGAAGTCCGTCGAGGACGGCCGTGCCACCATCGCCCTCGAGGTCACCTGCGCGGGCCAGAAGGTGCTCGGGATGCCGCGCGCCGTGGTGGCGCTCGATGGCTGAGGCCGCCCCCGGTCCCACCCACCCGCGTCTCGCGGAGCGCACCACCCTCCGTCTGGGCGGGCCCGCCGCGCGCTGGGTGCGTGCGAGCACCGAGGCCGAGCTGGTCGCGGCGGTCGCCGACGCCGACGCCGCCGGCGAGCCCGTGCTGCTGCTGGGCGGCGGCAGCAACCTGGTGGTCGCCGACGAGGGCTTCGCGGGCACGGTGGTCGAGGTCGCCACCCGCGGGGTCGTGCCCGACGTCGACGCCGGCGGGGCCGACGCGGCCTGCGGCGGCGTCCTGGTGACGGTCGCGGCAGGGGAGGACTGGGACGGGTTCGTCGCGACCGCCGTCGATCGCGGCTGGGTCGGGGTCGAGGCGCTCTCCGGCATCCCCGGCAGCGTGGGTGCCACGCCGGTGCAGAACGTCGGCGCCTACGGCCAGGAGGTCGCCCAGACGATCGCGTCGGTGCGCACCTACGACCGGCGCGACCAGCAGGTCCGCACCCTGGCCAACGCCGACTGCGACTTCTCCTACCGCCAGTCCCGCTTCAAGGCCGAGCCCGGGCGCCACGTGGTGCTCTCGGTGACCTTCCAGCTCGCCACCGGCACCCTGGCCGCGCCCGTGCGCTACGGCGAGCTCTCGCGGGTGCTCGGGGTCGAGGCCGGGCAGCGGGCACCGCTGCGCGCGGTCCGCGAGGCGGTCCTGGGGCTGCGTGCCGGCAAGGGCATGGTCCTCGACGCCGACGACCACGACACCTGGAGCGCGGGCTCCTTCTTCACCAACCCCGTCGTCGACGCCGACGCGCTCCCCGAGGGCGCCCCGGCGTGGGAGCAGCCCGACGGCCGCGTCAAGACCAGCGCCGCGTGGCTGATCGAGCACGCCGGCTTCGGGCGGGGGTACGGCGCCGACGTCGGCACCGGGCGTGCCCGGCTCTCGAGCAAGCACACCCTGGCCCTGACCAACCGCGGCGAGGCGAGCACCAGCGACCTGCTGGCCCTGGCCCGCCACGTGCGCGACGGCGTGCAGGAGCGCTTCGGCGTGCGCCTGGTCAACGAGCCGGTGCTGCTCGGCTGCGACCTCGACCCCCACCACCACGAGGACGACGACGCCTGAGGCTCGCGCTCGTCCCCGGTCGGGCCCTCGGTCAGGCGGTGGAGACCCCGACCACCAGCAGCCCCACGACGAGCACCCCGGCCAGCAGGCCCAGAGCCAGCAGCACGGTCGAGACGATGCCCAGCACCATGCCGGCGCCGGCCTCGCTGGCGCCGGTGTAGTGCTGCGGGGCCGCCTCGATCTCGCGCTTGGCCTTGCGGCCGGTGAACCAGGCGAAGGGGCCCGCCAGGAGCGGCAGCCCACAGATCATGCCGCCCGCCAGCGACACGATGCCCAGCACCAGGGCGGTGTTCGCCTGGGGGTGCATGGTGGCCGCCTGGCCCGGCAGGGGCTGGCCCTGGGGGTAGTACGGCTGCCCGTAGCCCTGCCCGTAGCCCTGCCCGTAGCCCTGGCCCTGCGGCGGGTACGCCGGGGGCGGGTACGGCGACCCGTGCGGGTCCTGCCCGTACGGCGGCGGGCTCGAGGGGCTCGAGGGGCTCGAGGGGCTCGAGGGGCTGGAGGGGGTCGTGTCGTCCGGGTCCCGATCAGTCACGGCGTCATCCTCTCACCGTGCGGCCCGGGAGCCGCCAGCCACGCGTCGATGTCGGCGAGTGCCTGCTCGCGCACGTCGGAGGGGGCTCGCGAGCCGCGCAGCGACATCCGGGCCAGCTCGGCCAGGGTGGCGTCGTCGAGGTCGTGCGCGGCGCGCATCGTGGCGTACTGCCCGGCCAGGCGCGATCCGAAGAGCAGCGGGTCGTCGGCGCCCAGCGCGACCTGGGCGCCGCCCTCGAGCAGCGTCGGCAGCGGCACCGAGGTCAGGTCGGAGTAGACCCCGAGGGCGACGTTCGAGACCGGGCAGACCTCCAGGGTCACGCCGTCGGCCGCGACCCGCTCCAGCAGCGCCGGGTCCTCCGCGACCCGCACGCCGTGCCCGAGCCGGTCGGCGTGCAGCTCGTCGAGGCAGGTGCGCGCGTGCTCGGGCCCGCGCAGCTCACCGCCGTGCGGAGCCAGGACCAGGTCGGCGCGGCGCGCGATGCGGAACGCCGCGGCGAAGTCCGTGGTGGTGCCGCGCCGCTCGTCGTTGGAGAGCCCGAAGCCGACCACTCCCCGCCCGGCGTACTGCGCCGCGAGCCGGGCCAGCGTGCGGGCGTCGAGCGGGTGCCGGGTGCGGTTCGCCGCGACCAGCACCCCGATGTCCAGCCCGGTCTCGCGCGAGGCCTGGGCCACGGCGTCGAGGACCAGGTCGGTGAAGGCGGTCGCGCCGCCGAAGCGCGCGGCGTAGCCGCTGGGGTCGACCTGGATCTCCAGCCACCGCCCGCCGTCGGCGACGTCGTCCTCGGCGGCCTCGCGCACCAGGCGGCGTACGTCGTCCTCGGTGCGCAGCACCGAGCGGGCCACGTCGTAGAGGCGCTGGAAGCGGAACCAGCCCTTCTCGTCGGCCGCGCTGAGCCTCGGCGGCCACTGGTCGACCAGCGAGTCGGGCAGTGCCACCTCGTCCCGCTCGGCCAGCTCCAGCAGCGTCTCGTGGCGCATCGAGCCGGTGAAGTGCAGGTGCAGGTGGGCCTTCGGCAGTCGGTGCAGGTCACGCAACGTCTGGTCCTGGGTGGGCTCCCGGCGTCTCGTCCATCCCCCCACCCTAGGGGCCGCCGACGTGCCGGTCGCCGGGGCCGGTTTGGACGGGGCCGGGGCCTTCCCCGTAGACTCCTCGATTGGTGGATTCCCCACATGCTTCGGCATGCCCGGGTGCCACCGGAGGGCACTAGCTCAACTGGCAGAGCATCGGTCTCCAAAACCGAAGGTTGGGGGTTCAAGTCCCTCGTGCCCTGCAGGACATCTGGTCGGTGAGGCCGGACGGACGAGCGAAGGAATGGTGACGGCGTGTCGGACAGCAAGCCGGTCCGCGACGGCGAGAAGGCCGAGCGCACGAACCCGGTGACGTTCTACCGACAGGTGGTCGCCGAGCTCCGCAAGGTCGTCTGGCCCACCCAGGAGCAGCTGGTCACGTACTTCATCGTGGTCATGGTCTTCGTCCTGGTGATGATGGCGATCATCTCGGCCCTCGACCTCGGTCTGGGGCGCTTGGCGTTCTTCGTCTTCACCGGTCAGTCCGAGTAGTGACCGCAGCCGCGACGGTGACCCGTCGTGGCCACGGCCCCCCGCGACCGGCGCACGCCGGCGCAGGCAATTGAGCACAGCAACGTGATGGAGCAGCGCGTGACGGAGCAGTACGACTCGGTCGAGACCGAGGAGACGGAGACGTCGGAGAACCCCGAGGTCGACCCGGTGGAGCCGGTGTCGCACCCGGAGGCCGACGAGGCCGTCGACGGTGCCGTCGACGACAGCGCCGCCCAGGCGGTCGCTGACGCCGAGGCCGACGAGGCGGAGGTGGCCGACGAGGTCGAGGCCGAGGACGGCCCCGAGCCCGAGGAGGACGCCGACGACCCGCTCGAGGCGTTCCGCCGCGAGCTGTGGGCCAAGCCGGGCGACTGGTTCGTCGTGCACACCTACTCCGGCATGGAGAACCGGGTGAAGTCGAACCTGGAGAACCGCATCATCTCCCTCAACATGGAGGACTACATCCACGAGATCGTGGTCCCCACCGAGGAGGTCGCGGAGATCAAGAACGGCCAGCGCAAGATGGTCAAGCGCACCGTCCTGCCCGGCTACGTCCTGGTCCGCATGGACCTGACCGACGAGTCCTGGTCGGCCGTGCGGCACACGCCGTCGGTGACCGGCTTCGTGGGCAACTCCCACCAGCCCGTCCCGCTCACCATGCGTGAGGTCGAGGACATGCTGGCCCCCGCCGTCGTGGCCCGCGCCGAGGCCGAGGCCGTCGCCTCCGGCACCGTCGCGCCCGGCTCGCCGACCACCGCCAAGAAGCCCGTCGAGGTCGCCGACTTCGAGGTCTCCGACTCGGTCATGGTCGTCGACGGCCCGTTCGCGACGCTGCACGCCACGATCACCGAGATCAACGCCGAGGCCCAGCGGGTCAAGGCGCTGGTCGAGATCTTCGGCCGCGAGACGCCGGTCGAGCTCAGCTTCAGCCAGATCCAGCGGGTCTGAGGCACCTCCCCGCCCGGTCCGATTGGGCCGGCGGGGCCCGCGCGCCGCACAATGGTGGGCGCGACACGCAACACGCAGGTGGCAGAGGGCCCAGCCCGCCCTCGTCATGACCACGAGAGAGAAAGAGAACCAGCTTCATGCCTCCCAAGAAGAAGATCGCCGCACTGGTCAAGGTGCAGCTGCAGGCCGGCGCCGCGACGCCCGCCCCGCCGGTCGGTACGGCCCTGGGCCCCCACGGCGTCAACATCATGGACTTCTGCAAGGCCTACAACGCGCAGACCGAGTCCATGCGCGGCAACGTGATCCCCGTCGAGATCACCATCTACGAGGACCGGTCCTTCACCTTCATCACGAAGACCCCGCCGGCCGCCGAGCTGATCAAGAAGGCCGCCGGTCTGCAGAAGGGCTCGGGCGTCCCGCACAAGGAGAAGGTCGGCAAGCTGACCAAGGACCAGGTGCGCGAGATCGCCCAGACCAAGCTGCCCGACCTCAACGCGAACAACATCGACGCCGCGATGAAGATCGTCGAGGGCACCGCCCGCTCCATGGGCATCACCACCGACTGACCGACCCGTCGTCGCACGCCGCACCCGCCTCGCGCGGGTCGGCGTACCGCACCTGTGGCAGGGCCGCGCTGGCCCACCTGACCACACCTGGACCAAGAAGAGAGAGACCAGACATGCAGCGCAGCAAGACCTACCGCGCGGCCGCGGAGCAGTTCGACCAGGACGAGCTCCACGCCCCGCTGTCCGCGATCAAGATCGCCAAGACCACCAGCAAGAAGAAGTTCGACGAGACCGTCGACGTGGTCATGCGCCTCGGCGTCGACCCCCGCAAGGCCGACCAGATGGTGCGCGGCACCGTCAACCTGCCCCACGGCACCGGCAAGACCGCCCGCGTCCTGGTCTTCGCCAACGGCGACAAGGCCGAGGCGGCCCGCGAGGCCGGCGCCGACGAGGTCGGCGGCGACGAGCTGATCGAGAAGGTCAACGGCGGCTACCTCAACTTCGACGCCGTCGTGGCCACCCCCGACATGATGGGCAAGGTCGGCCGTCTGGGTCGCGTGCTGGGCCCCCGCGGCCTGATGCCGAACCCGAAGACCGGCACCGTGACGCCGGACGTGGCCAAGGCCGTGTCCGACATCAAGGGCGGCAAGATCGAGTTCCGCGTCGACCGCCACGCCAACCTGCACTTCATCATCGGCAAGGCCTCCTTCGGCGAGACCCAGCTGGCCGAGAACTACGCCGCCGCCCTCGAGGAGGTGCTGCGGCTCAAGCCCGCCAGCTCCAAGGGTCGCTACATCAAGAAGGTCACCGTCTCCACGACGATGGGCCCCGGCGTGCAGGTCGACCCCAACCGCACCAAGAACGTCGCGTCCGAGGACGAGGCCCAGGCCTGATCGCCTGAGCCCCCTTCGTACGCCGAAGGCCCGGTCCCTGCTCGACAGGGACCGGGCCTTCGTGCGTCGTGCGGGACCTCAGCCGGCGCGCAGCTGCTCGGCCGCGGCCAGCGCCACGCAGGTGGCCACCCCGGCCATGGCGGTCTCGACCTGCTCCAGCGGCGGGAAGGTCGGCGCGAGCCGGATGTTGCGGTCCCGCGGGTCCTGGCCGTGCGGGAACGAGGCGCCGGCGGGGGTCAGGGCGATCCCGGCCTCCTTGGCCAGCTCGACCACCCGGGTGGCGGTGCCGTCGAGCACGTCGAGGTTGACGAAGTAGCCGCCGGTGGGGCGGGTCCACTCGGCGACCTCGAGGCCCTCGAGGCCGTCGGTGAGCGCGGCGTCGACGGCCGCGAACTTCGGCGCGATGAGCGCGCGGTGCCGGCGCATGTGCGCGCGCACGCCCTCGGCGTCGCCGAAGAGCTGCACGTGGCGCAGCTGGTTGACCTTGTCGGGCCCGATCGAGGCCATCGACAGGTGGCGCAGGAACCAGGCCCTGTTGGCCTCCGACGTCGCCATGAACGCCACGCCGGCGCCGGCCCAGGTGATCTTGGAGGTCGAGGCGAACATGACCGGCCGGTCGGGGTGACCGGCCGCGGCCGCCAGACCGAGCGCGTCGGCGCTGCGCACCTCCTCGTCGCCCAGGTGGTGCAGCGCGTAGGCGTTGTCCCAGAAGACCCGGAAGTCGGGGGCGGCGGTCGGCATCGACATCAGCGCCTGCGCCACCTCGGGGGAGACCACCGAGCCCGTCGGGTTGGCGTAGGTCGGCACGACCCACATGCCCTTGACCGCGGGGTCGTCGGCCACCAGCGCGGTGACCGCCTCGACGTCGGGGCCGTCCTCGTGCATCGGCACGCTGAGCATCTCGATGCCCAGGTCGGCCAGCATCGAGAAGTGCCGGTCGTAGCCGGGCACCGGGCAGACGAACTTGACGACCGGCTCGTCCTTCCAGGCCCGCTCGGAGCCCGGCCCGCCCCACAGCAGCAGGAAGGTCAGGGCCTGGTGCATCATCGTCAGGCTCGAGTTGCCGCCGGCGAGCAGCTGCGCCGGCTCGACCTCCAGCAGCTCGGCGAAGATCTCCCGCAGCTCGGGCAGGCCCTCCAGGCCGCCGTAGTTGCGCACGTCGGTGCCGCTGCGGTCGGTGGTCGAGGTGGGCAGCCCCAGCAGCGCGTCGGAGAGGTCCAGCTGGTCGCTGGCCGGCTTGCCCCGGGTGAGGTCGAGTCGCAGGCCGCGCGCCTGCAGGGCGGTGTAGGCCTCCTGCCGGGCGGCCAGGAAGGTCGCGAGCTCGTCGGCGGACAGGGAGCGGAGCGGCGGACGCGGAGTCATGGGGACGATCCTGCCAGCCCAGCCGCGACGAGCCGATTTGGTCGCTCTCGCGTGGACGGCGTACTGTCCTGCTCGTAACCAGAGACCGCCGGTCGTCGCGCCACGCACGTGGGGTGACCGAAGGCTCCGAGTGATCGGGCGACCCGCGCAGGAGTACAGAGCCCCCCGTCTCGACGGGGTCCACGCCCTGAGCCTGCGCTCGGGGCGTTCGTCGTCTCGGGCCAGGCCCACCGGACCACGGTCTCACCGTCCGGAAGGAGACCCATGGCGCGGCCAGACAAGCAGGCAGCCGTCGCAGAGATCGTTGAGCAGTTCAACACCTCTGCTGGCGCTGTGCTGACCGACTACCGCGGTCTCACCGTGAAGGAGCTGCAGGACCTGCGGCGCTCCCTCGGCGAGAACGCCAACTACGCCGTGGTCAAGAACACGCTCGCCAAGATCGCCGCCAACCAGGTGGGCATCTCCGGCTTCGACGACATCCTGGTCGGCCCCACCGCCATCGCCTTCATCGAGGGTGACGTGGTCGAGGCCGCCAAGGGTCTGCGTGACTTTGCCAAGGCCAACCCCGCCCTGATCATCAAGGGCGGCATCCTGGACGGCAGCCCGCTCTCCGCGCAGGAGGTGGCCAAGCTGGCCGACCTCGAGTCGCGCGAGGTCCTCATGGGCAAGCTGGCCGGCGCGATGCTCGCGTCGCTCCAGAACGCCGTCTCCCTGTTCCAGGCCCCGATCGCCCAGGTCGCCCGTCTCGCGGGTGCGCTGGAGTCGAAGGCCGAGCAGGACCCCTCGATCCTCGCAGGTGGTGCCGGCACCCCGGCCGCCGCCGAGGAGGCCCCGGCTGCGGCCGAGGCCCCCGCCGACGAGGCCCCCGCTGCGGCGGAGACCTCCGACGAGGGCGACACCGCCGAGGCCTGAGCCAGTCGGCTCAGCACGGCAGCACACCACCTGAAACCCGGCCGATCCGCACCTGATCGGGTGCCGGCCACCTAACGGAAGGAACCGCCACCATGGCGAAGCTCAGCACCGACGAGCTCCTCGACGCGTTCAAGGAGATGACCCTCATCGAGCTCTCCGAGTTCGTGAAGCAGTTCGAGGAGACCTTCGACGTCACCGCCGCCGCCCCGGTCGCCGTTGCCGCCGCCCCCGCCGCCGGCGGTGCCGCCGGTGGCGAGGAGGCCGCTGCGCAGGACGAGTTCGACGTCGTCCTCGAGGCCGCTGGTGACAAGAAGATCAACGTCATCAAGGAGGTGCGCGCCCTCACCTCGCTCGGCCTGAAGGAGGCCAAGGAGCTGGTCGAGGCCGCCCCCAAGGCGATCCTGGAGAAGGTCGACAAGGCTGCGGCCGAGAAGGCCAAGGAGGCGCTCGAGGGCGCCGGCGCCACCGTCACCCTCAAGTGACGAACGCTCGCTGAACCCGACGACCCCCGTCGACCTCACGGTCGACGGGGGTCGTTGCATTTGCGCAGGTCGCGCGCGGTGAGCCCGCCGATGAGGTGAAGTCCGGGCGCGCGGTGACGGGTTGGTCTCGAAACCCGGCGCGCGAGTGACGGACGTGACAATAATGCGTAACCTCACGGCGCAGGCAGCGTTGTTACTCGTGAGTGTGAGCCGGTCCGGGCTCGAGCACGGGCACGACGAGCGCAGACCGCGAAGGGGAGCACGGCATGGGCGTGGAGATCGAGGTCAACGACTTGACCAAGTCGTTCGGCAAGCAGCTGATCTGGGGCGACGTGTCGCTGACGATCCCCGCGGGCGAGATCTGCGTGATGCTGGGTCCTTCGGGCACCGGCAAGTCGGTCTTCCTCAAGACGCTGATCGGGCTGCTCAAGCCCGACCGCGGCTCCATCATCATCGAGGGCACCGACATCGCCTCGTGCTCCGAGCGCGAGCTCTACGAGATCCGCAAGCTCTTCGGCGTGCTGTTCCAGGACGGCGCGATGTTCGGCTCGATGAACCTCTACGACAACATCGCCTTCCCGCTGCGCGAGCACACCAAGAAGAGCGAGTCGGAGATCCGGGCCATCGTGATGGAGAAGCTCGACCTGACCGGCCTGATCGGCACCGAGCAGAAGCTGCCCGGCGAGATCTCGGGCGGCATGCGCAAGCGCGCCGGCCTCGCGCGCGCGCTGGTCCTCGACCCCGAGATCGTGCTCTTCGACGAGCCCGACTCGGGCCTCGACCCGGTGCGCACCTCGTTCCTCAACCAGCTCATCGTCGACCTCAACGCCCAGATCGACGCCACGTTCCTGATCGTCACCCACGACATCAACACCGCCCGCACGGTGCCCGACAACATCGGCCTGCTGTACCACAAGCACCTGGCCATGTTCGGTCCCCGTGAGATGCTGCTGAGCTCGGAGGAGCCGGTCGTGCGCCAGTTCCTCAACGCCCAGAAGATCGGGCCGATCGGCATGTCGGAGGAGAAGGACGCCGACGAGCTGGCCGCCGAGTCCGACCAGGAGCTGCCGCCGCTGCCGCCGATCCCGATGCAGCTCGAGCCCTCCAACGGCATCGCGCGCCGCTCGCAGCGCGAGCCGGGCGCGTGGTGCCGCGAGCAGGGCATCACCCCGCCGCCCGGCTCCTTCGAGGACAACGTGTCCATGGCACCCGGGGCCTGAGGGGGACCTGAGACACGTGGCATCTTCAACGGCGACCCGGGTCCTCGCGCCCGTCGGGGCCGCAGGCAACCTCTTCGCCTTCGCCCTCGACGTGGGGCGTGGGCTCTTCCGTCGTCCCTTCCAGCTGCGCGAGTTCATCCAGCAGGCCTGGTTCATCGCGTCGGTCACCATCATCCCCACGGCCCTGGTCGCGATCCCCTTCGGCGCGGTCATCGCGCTGCAGGTCGGCGGCCTGATCAAGCAGTTCGGCGCCCAGTCGTTCACCGGCTCGGCCTCGGTGCTCGCGGTGGTCCAGCAGGCGGCCCCGATCGGCACCGCCCTGCTGATCGCCGGCGCGGGCGGCTCGGCGATCGCCGCCGACCTCGGCGCCCGCAAGATCCGAGAAGAGCTCGACGCCATGATGGTGCTGGGCATCGACCCGATCCAGCGTCTGGTGGTGCCCCGGGTCCTCGCGGCGATGCTGGTCGCGGTCTTCCTCAACGGCCTGGTCAGCGTGGTGGGCGTGGCCGGCGGCTACGTCTTCAACGTGGGCCTGCAGGGCGGCACGCCGGGCGCCTACATCGCCAGCTTCACCGCCCTGGCCCAGCTGCCCGACCTGTGGGTGGGCCTGCTCAAGGCCCTGGTCTTCGGCATGATCGCCGCCATCGTCGCGGCCTACAAGGGCATGAACGCCAACGGCGGCCCCAAGGGCGTGGGCGACGCGGTGAACGAGTCCGTGGTCATCACCTTCGTCCTCCTGTTCATCGTCAACTTCGTCCTGAGTGCGATCTACCTCCAGGTCGTCCCCCCGAAGACGGGCTGAGGCAGATGGCAAGCATCAAGTCGGTCTACACCAAGCCCGCCGGGGCGCTCGACCGCCTCGGCGAGGAGCTGGCGTTCTACATCCGCGCCCTGATGGCCTCCCCGCGCTCGATCAAGCGCTACCCCCGGGAGATCCTGCGGATCCTCGCCGAGGTCACGCTCGGCTCGGGGGCGCTGGCGGTCATCGGCGGCACCGTCGGGGTCATCCTCGCGATGACGTTCTTCACCGGCGCCCAGGTCGGACTCTCGGGCTACGCCGCGCTCGACCAGCTGGGCACGGCGCCGTTCGCCGGGTTCGTCTCGGCCTACTTCAACACCCGTGAGATCGCCCCGCTCGTGGCCGGCATCGCCCTGGCCGCGACCGTCGGCTGCGGCTTCACCGCCCAGCTCGGCGCCATGCGCATCTCCGAGGAGGTCGACGCCCTCGAGGTGATGGCGATCCCCTCGATGCCGTTCCTGGTGACCACCCGCATCGTCGGGGGCCTGATCGCCATCATCCCGCTCTACGTGGTCGGGCTGCTGTCCTCCTACTTCGCGACCCGGCTGACCGTGACCCAGTTCTTCGGGCAGAGCGCGGGCACCTACGACCACTACTTCAACCAGTTCCTGCCACCGGGTGACGTGCTGTGGTCCTTCGGCAAGGTGCTGGTCTTCGCGGTCGCGGTGATCCTGATCCACTGCTACCACGGCTACAACGCCGGAGGCGGTCCCGCCGGCGTGGGGGTCGCGGTCGGCCGTGCGGTGCGCACCAGCATCGTGGCGGTCAACGTGATCGACCTGTTCCTGTCCATGGCCATCTGGGGCTCCAGCACCACCGTGCGGTTGGCGGGTTGAGACGATGATCCTTCGACAGTTCAAGCTCCTGGGCATCGTCTTCCTGGCGATGCTCGTCGGCGGCGCGTGGCTGACCTACGCGATCTTCACCAAGAAGTTCGTCGACTACGAGGAGGTGACCCTGCAGAGCTCGCGCATCGGCCTGCAGCTGCCCGAGCGCGCCGACGTCAAGATCCGCGGCGTCATCGTGGGCGAGGTGCTCGACTACGAGCCCACCGAGGCGGGTGCCGACATCACCCTGGGCCTCTACCCCGAGGAGATCGGCACGATCCCCGCCGGGGTCACCGGCTCGATCGTGCCCAAGACCCTCTTCGGCGAGAAGTACGTCGCCCTGGTCGTGGAGGGCGACGACGTCAGCGGGCCCAGCATCGAGGCCGGCGACGTCATCGACCGCACCGAGGTCGCGACCGAGGTCGAGAAGGTGCTATCCGACCTCAACCCCCTGCTGCGCACCGTGCAGCCGGCCGAGCTCAACATGACCCTCAACGCGCTGGCCACCGCGCTCGAGGGGCGCGGCGACCAGCTCGGCGACAACCTCGAGACGCTCGACTCCTACCTCAAGCGCTTCAACCCCCAGCTGCCGGGCGCGATCGAGGACCTGCGGCTGACCGCCGAGGTCTCCGACATCTACGCCGACGTGCTGCCCGAGGTGGGCCAGATCCTGCGCGACCAGGTCACCACCCTGGGCACGCTGGAGGAGCAGTCCGACACGCTCAACGCGCTGTTCCGCGACGTCAGCGCCTTCTCGGGCAGCGCGCGCAGCTTCCTGGCCGAGAACGAGCAGAACCTGGTGCGCCTCGGCGAGGTCTCCGAGCCGCAGGTGCGCCTGCTGGCCAAGTACTCACCGCAGTTCACCTGCCTGACGCGGGGCATCGTCAACGCCGGCAAGCTGCAGGCCGAGGCGTTCCGCAACTTCACCCTGCACATCGTGCTGGAGACCCTGCCCAACCAGCCGCGCGGCTACACCGCCGCCGACCAGCCGCGCTACGGCGAGGACCGCGGTCCCAGCTGCCTCAACCTGCCCACCCCGCCCGGAAGCCAGGAGAACCCCAACCAGGTGCAGCCCGACATGGACGACGGCGTCGACGAGCCGACGGGCAAGGGGACCAGCCGGGTGGCGCCGGGCTTCGGCTACGAGCAGGGCTACGCCGGCAGCACCGCCGAGAGCGAGCTGCTCAAGTCGCTGCTGGCCCCCGGCATGGGCGTGAGCACCGGCGACGTGCCCGACCTGGGTGCGTTGCTCCTGGCCCCGATGGCGCGTGGCGCGGAGGTGAGCCTGCGATGAGCAAGGTCCTCGACACCCAGACCTTCAGCGCCCTGGTCAAGCTGCTGGTCTTCGTGCTGGTCACGCTCCTGGCGACCGGCGTGCTGATCATCACGATCGGCAACATCTCCTTCGCCGACTCCCGGGAGTACAAGGCCGAGTTCGTCGACGCCACCGGCGTCGTCTCGGGCGACGACGTGCGCGTCGCGGGGGTCAAGGTCGGCACCGTCACGAACGTGGAGGTCGTCGACCGCACCCGGGCGCTGGTCAGCTTCGACCTCGAGGAGGCGGTCAGCCTCACCGAGTCGAGCCGGGCCTCGATCCGCTACCGCAACCTGGTCGGGCAGCGCTACATCTCGCTGACCCAGCAGGTGGGCGAGACGACGGCCCTCGAGGAGGGCGAGACGATCGACGTCTCGAACACCTCGCCGGCGCTCGACCTGACCGTGCTCTTCAACGGCTTCAAGCCGCTCTTCCAGGCGCTCTCGCCGGCCGACGTCAACAAGCTGTCCTACGAGGTCGTGCAGGTCTTCCAGGGCGAGGGCGGCACGCTCGAGAGCCTGCTGGCCAGCACCGCCTCGGTGACCAGCACGCTCGCCGACCGCGACGAGCTGATCAGCGACCTGATCAGCAACCTCGACCAGGTCCTCGACAACATCGCCGACCGCGACGACCAGCTCAGCGACCTGATCGTGAACTTCCGGACCCTGGTCAAGGGGCTCAAGCAGGACCGCGGCGCGATCCTCGGCTCGCTGGAGCAGATCTCGCTGCTCTCCGAGCAGACCTCGGACCTCGTGGGCGGCATCCGCCAGCCCTTCACCAACGACGTCAAGCAGCTGCGCCGCCTGGCCGGCAACATCAACCGCAACAAGGGCGAGCTCGACCGGGCCCTGCAGGTGCTGCCGATCAAGCTCGAGAAGGTCGGCCGGACCGCGATCTACGGCAGCTACTTCAACTTCTTCCTCTGCGGCTTCGAGGGACGGGTCCGGCTGCCCGGTGGCAGCCCGGTCCCGGTGAACTTCAACACCGGTGCGGAGAGGTGTGACCTCGGATGACCCCCTTCCGTGAGCGGAACCCCGTGATCGTGGGGCTGGTGAGCATGAGCGTGCTCGCCGTCCTCCTGGTCGCGGCGTTCCGGGCCCAGGACCTGCCGCTGATCGGTGGAGGCGACACCTACTACGCCGAGTTCTCCGAGGCCGGCGGTCTGCAGCCCGACGACGAGGTCCGCATCGCCGGTGTGCGCGTGGGCCAGGTCAAGAGCATCGAGCTGGCCGACGGCGTCGTGCGGGTGGCCTTCCAGGTCAAGACCGACTCCGGCTTCGGCCCCGACAGCCGCGCCGACATCAAGGTCAAGACGCTGCTGGGCTCGATGTACGTCTCGGTGGACCCGGCCGGCTCGGGGCAGCTGGAGGAGGGCGCGACGATCCCGGTCGAGCGCACGTCCTCCCCGTTCGACGTGGTCGAGGCCTTCGAGGGCCTCGCCGACACCGCGGGGGAGATCGACACCGACCAGCTCGCGCGCTCGTTGACCACCCTGGCCGACCTGACCCGCAACACGCCCGAGGAGTTCCGCGCCGCCCTCGACGGCGTCTCGCGGCTCTCGACCAACATCGCGGCCAAGAACGAGGAGATCGGCAGCCTGCTCACCAACCTCGAGCGGGTCTCGACCGTGCTCGACGACCGTGACGACGACCTCGTCGACCTGATGCAGGACGCCGACGTCCTCTTCGGTGCCCTGGTGGCGCGACGCGACCAGATCCACCGCCTGCTGGTCTCGACCAGCGAGCTCTCCCGCGAGCTGACCCGCCTGGTGCGCGACACCCGCAGCGACCTGCGCCCGGCCCTCGAGGAGCTCGAGGAGGTGCTGGCGGTGCTGAACAAGAACGAGGACAACATCGACGACAGCATCCGGCTGATGGCGCCGTTCTACCGCGTCTTCGCCAACACCCTGGGCAACGGGCCGTGGTTCGACACCTACATCCAGAACTTCCCGCCGATCCCCGAGGTCCTCAACGGAGGTGGCATCTCGTGAGCGCCGTCCGCCGCTTCGCCGCGCCGCTGGTCATCGTGGCCCTGCTGCTCGCCGCCGCGCTGACCTTCCTCGGCGGTGAGGACCCCAAGATGCTGACCGCGCAGTTCCCGCGCACCGTCTCGGTCTACGAGGGCTCCGACGTGCGGGTCCTGGGCGTGCCGGTGGGCCAGGTCGAGACCGTGGTGCCCTCCGGCACCGAGGTCGTGGTGACGATGTCCTACGACGCCGACGTGCAGGTGCCGGCCGACGCCAGCGCCGTGATCATCGCGCCGTCGATCGTGGGCGACCGCTACATCCAGCTGACCCCGGTCTACGAGGAGGGCGACGAGCTCGCCGAGGGCGAGATCCTGGGCGTCGACCGCACCTCGGTCCCGCTCGAGCTCGACGACATCTACGCCAGCCTCGACCGTCTCAACGTGGCGCTGGGCCCCGAGGGCGCCAACAAGAACGGTGCGCTCAACGACCTGCTGCAGGTCACCGCCGAGAACTTCGGTGGCCAGGGCGCGGCGTTCAACCAGACGATCGGCGACTTCAGCCGGCTCTCGGAGACCCTCGACGACAACAAGGACGAGCTGTTCTCCTCGCTCAGCGAGGTGCAGGCGTTCGTCAGCACCCTGGCCGAGAACGACACCACGGTGCGCCAGTTCAACCGTTCGCTGGCCGACGTCTCCGAGCTGCTGGCCGGTGAGCGCGACGAGCTCGCCGGCTCGCTGGCCAACCTGTCGACGGCCCTGGGCGAGGTCAACGACTTCGTCAAGACCAACCGCGACGTGCTGGGGCGCGACATCAAGGGCCTGAACCGGGTCGCGAAGGTGCTGGTCAAGCAGCGCAACAACCTCGACGAGGTGCTCGGCGTGGCGCCCCTGGCGCTCAACAACCTGTACCTGACCTACAACCCGCAGGCCGGCACCCTCGACACCAACGCCAACATCGGCAACATCGAGAGCCAGCTCGTGAACGACCCCGCGCTCCTGCTGTGCACCGTGGTCAACTCCGTCGACCCCACCGGCGGCCTGTGCGACCTGGTGCAGGACACGCTGCCCCGGCCCGGCGCGCTCGACGCCCTGCGCGGCTCCGGTGCCGGCGCCGCACCTGCCGCCGACCCGTTCGACCCGACCCTGGGTGGTCTCGTGGAGGTGACCCGCTGATGCGCCGGACCCGACTCGTGCTGGCGATGGTGGCGGCCTCGCTCACCCTGAGCGCCTGCGACTTCGACGTCTACCAGCTGCCGCTGCCCGGCGGCACCGACACGGGCGACGACCCGATCACGGTGACCGTGCAGTTCCGCGACGTCCTCGACCTGGTCCCCAAGTCGACGGTCAAGCTCAACGAGGTCGACGTGGGGAAGGTGACCGACATCGAGCTCGACGGCACCGTCGCCGAGGTCACCCTCGAGCTGCGGGGCGACACCGACCTGCCCGACGAGCCGCTGGCCGAGATCCGCCAGACCAGCCTGCTCGGCGAGAAGTTCGTCTCGCTCTCGGCCCCCGCCGACGGTGGCAGCGGAGAGCTCGGTGACGGCGACGTGATCCCGCTCGACCGCACGGGTCGCAACCCGGAGGTCGAGGAGGTCCTGGGCGCGCTCAGCCTGGTCCTCAACGGCGGCGGCGTGGCCCAGCTCAAGACCATCACCCAGGAGCTCAACCTGGCCCTGGAGGGCCGCGAGGACGCCGCGAAGTCGGTGCTGACCCAGGTCGACACCCTCGTGGGCACCCTCGACGACAACAAGGCCGACATCGTCGACGCCATCGCGCGGCTCAACGACCTCGCGCTCGCGGTCCGGGGCCAGCAGGACGACATCAACCTGGCCCTCGACGAGCTGCCGACCGCCCTGGTCTCCCTGGACCGCCAGCGCGAGGACCTGGTCAGCATGCTCCAGGCGCTCGACCGGCTCGGCGACGTGGGCGTGCGGGTGATCCGCCGGACCAAGCAGGACACCATCGCCACCCTCACCCAGCTGCAGCCGGTGCTGACCGAGCTGGCCGACTCCGGCGACGCCTTCGTCAAGGCGTTCAACGTGTTCCTGACCTACCCGTTCGTCGACGAGGTCGTGGGGCGCGACCCGCAGGTCGCGCGCAACCTGCACATGGGCGACTACACCAACCTCGACATCCAGCTCGAGATCGACCTGTCCGGCGGCATCACCGGCATCCCGACCGAGCTGCCCACGGTGCTGCCGACCGACCTCGACCCGACCAAGCTCCTCGGCGACGTGGCCGCGTGCCTGCAGAGCGGCAGCCTGACCTCGGACGCCTGCCAGAAGGTGCTCGCGACCCCCGAGAAGCTGCTGAGGCTGCAGGAGGTCTGCCTGAAGAAGAAGAACAAGAAGACCGTGGTCTGCCAGATCATCAACGCCAACCTGCCCGGCCTGCCGAACCTCGGCGGCGGCGGCGGCGGTGGCGGTGAGGGTGGTGGGGGCCTGCCCGAGCTGCCCATCGTCGGGGGCCTGCTGCGCCCCGGCTTCGACCCCGAGCGCGGCCCGACGATGGCCGAGCTCGCCGCGATCTACGACGAGGACCTCGTGACCCTGCTCGTGCCCGGGATGGTGGCCCGATGATCACCCGCCGCACCAAGCTCCAGCTGATGGTCTTCGTGATCATCACGCTCGTGGGCGTCTCCTACGTCGGGGCGCGCTACGCCCAGCTCGACCGGCTGTTCTACGACAGCTCCTACACCGTGGTCGCGCACCTCGAGCGCTCCGGCGGCATCTTCGCCGGCGGCGAGGTCACCTACCGGGGCGTGGGCGTGGGCCGGGTCGACAAGCTCGAGCTCACCGACGAGGGCGTCGACGCCTACCTCTCGATCGAGAACGACTACGACTCGATCCCCGCCGAGACCCTGGCGGTGGTCGGCAACCGGTCCGCGGTCGGCGAGCAGTACGTCGAGCTGCAGCCGAAGGTGGAGACCGAGCCCTACCTCGAGCAGGGCTCCGAGATCGCGCTCGAGGACACCCGCACCCCCATCGCGACCGAGGTGCTGCTCGAGAACCTCTCGACCACTGTCGGCTCGGTCGACCGGGGTGCGCTGCGCACCACGGTCAGCGAGCTGGGCGAGGCCTTCGCCGGCACGGGGGAGGACCTGCAGCGCATCATCGACACCGGCAACTCCTTCATCGAGACCGCCAACGACAACTTCGACGTCACCACCGCGCTGATCCGCGACGCCAACGTCGTCCTCAACGGCCAGATCGCCTCCGAGAGCGCGATCCGCACCTTCGCCGACCAGCTCGCGCTCTTCTCCGGCACCCTGGCCGAGGCCGACCCCGACCTGCGCCGCCTGATCGCCAACGGCTCGCCCGCCGCGGTGCAGCTGCGCGGCCTCATCGAGGACAACCGGGTCGAGCTCGGCAGCCTCGTCAACAACCTCGTCACCACCGGTGAGGTCGTGGTGCGCCACCTCGACGGCATCGAGCAGCTGCTGGTGATCTACCCCTACGTCGTCGAGGGCGGCTTCACCGTCGTCTCGAAGTCCCCCGACACCGGGCTCTACGACGCGCACTTCGGGCTGATCATCACCGACACCCCGATCTGCCACGACGGCTACCAGAGCACCGACACGCGTCCGCCGCAGAACGGCGAGAACCGCCCGATGAACGAGGACGCGCGCTGCGCCGAGCCGCCGGCGCAGAGCAACGCGCGAGGCGCCCAGAACGTCTACCCCCGCCCCGCGGCGTCCTTCGACCCGTCGTCGGTGGTGGCCTCCTTCGACCCGGACTCCGGCGAGCTGACCTGGGGCGAGCGCCCCCCGGCGGCGTTGTCGGCACCGGGTAGCGTGGCCCCGCCCACGCTCGGTAAGGAGTCCTGGAAGTGGTTGTTCCTCCAGCCGCTCGTCGCCGACCGGTGACGAACGACGCCCCGACGACCGAGCGGTCCCGCACCGCCTCGCCCGGCTTCCGGCTCGCCCTGGCCGGGCTGCTGTCCGTGCTCCTGGTGAGCGGTGTGGTGGTGGTCGGCTACGTGGTGGCCACCCGCAGCTCCAGCACCGACGGCAACCTCGTCGAGCGGGTCTCCAACGTCGCGCAGGGCCGCAACGAGATCCAGGACGAGCGCGAGCGCGTCATGGACGTGGCCAGCCAGTTCATGCTCAGGGTCAACACCTACGGCCCCGACCTCCTCGACGACGACGGCCAGATGCCCGAGTGGCGCGAGCTGGTCACCGACCTCATCACCGCCAAGTTCCGCACCGACTTCGAGGAGCAGGCCGGCACGGCCGAGCAGCTGGTCGCCCAGAGCGGCGTCCGGCGCACCAGCGAGGTCTACGCGGTCGGGGTCTCGACGATGGACGCCGACTCCGCCACCGCGCTGGTGGCCGGCCAGTTCACCAACGCGATCGCCCAGGGCGACGAGGACCCCGTGGAGAGCCCGCCGGCGCAGTTCCGGGTGCGGGTCGAGCTGGTCGAGGTCGGCGGCGAGTGGCAGGTCGACGCCTTCGACCAGGTCACCGGCGGCGCAGCCGCGCCGAGCGGGACCACCGAGGAGCCGGCGCCCGGCGACGACAGCGACGGGGGAGAGCAGTGAGCACCACGGGGGCCAGCTGGTACGACGTGCTCGGCGTCGAGCGCGGCGCGAGCACCGAGGAGGTGCGTGCCGCGTGGCGCTCGGGGATCGCCGACCTCGACCCCAGCGAGCGCCGCTTCCGCCTGCTGAACCAGGCCGCGGAAGTGCTGCTCGACCCCGAGCGGCGCGCCGAGCACGACGCGGCCCTCGCCGCCGACGAGCCCGCCGACGAGCCGGCCCCTGCGCCGACCGCGACGCCGACCGCGACGGCGAGCCGGCTGCCGCTGGTGCCCGGCTGGGCGCTCGTGGTGCTCGTGGTGCTGGCCGTTCTCTCGGTGGGCGCGGCGGCGCTGGTGTGGGCCCAGCCCAACGAGCGCGTGGTGGCCTCGGCGAGCGGCGGCAACGAGATCGAGGAGTCGGCCGAGCAGGCCCGCGCCGTGGCCGAGCGCGCCGTCGGGCCGGTGCTCTCCTACGACTACCGCTCCTTCGACGAGTCCACCGCCGCGGCGCGCTCCTACATGACTCCCGCCTACCAGGAGGAGTACGACAAGCTGGTCGCCGCCCTCGAGCCGAACCTCGAGGAGGTCCAGCCGGTCGTGGAGGTCGACGTCGTCGACTCGGCGGTGGTGCGCACCGGCGACGACCGCGTCGACGTGCTCGTCTTCGTCAACCGTCCGACCCTGCGCAAGGGCATGGACGAGCCGGAGGTCTACAAGGACCAGGTCACGCTGCGAATGGTGCGTGAGGACGGCCGCTGGCTGGTCGGCGCCCTGTCCACCAACCAGCTGCAGGAGTGAGCCGGCCCCGGCGAGGGTGCTTGACCCCGCCCGGCGCAAGGCTCATCATCTTGGGGACATCCATCGTCTCGGTGCGTGCAGATCTTGTCGCGCCTGTGATCTTCGGGTAACGTAGCGCTTTGCGCCTGCCCTCAAATGCCCTCAAGCCTGCCCGGTGGCTGTGTGGTGGTGGACTGGCGCCATCGATGAGCAGACCCGTCGAAGGACTCACTCTTGGCCGCGCGCTCCGCATCCGCCGTTTCTCGTGCAACCCGCCGCATCTCGTTCGCGAAGATCGCAGAACCTCTCGAGGTTCCCCAGCTCCTCTCCCTCCAGACCGACAGCTTCGACTGGCTGGTCGGCAACGACAAGTGGACCGCCGAGGTCGAGCGTCGCCGCGCCAACGGTGACGACGTCTCGGAGAAGTCCGGTCTGACCGAGATCTTCGAGGAGATCTCGCCGATCGAGGACTTCAGCGAGACCATGTCGCTCTCGTTCGAGAACCCGGTCTTCTACGACCCGAAGTACACCGTGGACGAGTGCAAGGAGAAGGACTTCACCTACTCCGCACCGCTCTACGTCTCCGCGGAGTTCACCAACAACGACACCGGTGAGATCAAGGGCCAGACGGTCTTCATGGGCGACTTCCCGCTCATGACCCCCAAGGGCACGTTCGTCATCAACGGCACCGAGCGTGTCGTGGTCTCCCAGCTGGTCCGCAGCCCGGGCGTCTACTTCGAGCGCTCGGCCGACAAGACGTCCGACAAGGACATCTACACCGCCAAGCTCATCCCCAGCCGCGGCGCCTGGCTGGAGTTCGAGATCGACAAGCGCGACCTCGTCGGCGTGCGTCTGGACCGCAAGCGCAAGCAGAACGTCACGGTGCTGCTCAAGGCCCTCGGCTGGACCAACGAGCAGATCCGCGAGGAGTTCGGCCAGTACGAGTCGATGATGCTCACGCTGGAGAAGGACCACACCGAGACGCAGAAGGACGCGCTGCTCGACATCTACCGCAAGCTGCGTCCGGGCGAGCCCCCCACCGAGGAGGCCGCCCAGACCCTGCTGAACAACTACTACTTCAACCCCAAGCGCTACGACCTGGCCAAGGTCGGTCGCTACAAGATCAACAAGAAGCTGGGCCTGACCGAGGCCTTCGACCAGCAGACGCTGACCGTCGACGACGTCGTCGCGGCGATCCGCTACATCGTCGCGCTGCACGACGGCCGCGAGGAGGTCGAGGCGCCCGCGGGCCCGCTCGACATCGCGGCCGACGACATCGACCACTTCGGCAACCGCCGCATGCGCACCGTGGGCGAGCTGATCCAGAACCAGCTGCGCACCGGCCTGGCCCGCATGGAGCGCGTGGTCCGCGAGCGGATGACGACCCAGGACGTCGAGGCCATCACGCCGCAGTCGCTGATCAACATCCGCCCGGTGGTCGCGGCGCTGAAGGAGTTCTTCGGCACCTCGCAGCTGAGCCAGTTCATGGACCAGACCAACCCGATCGCGGGCCTGACGCACAAGCGTCGCCTCTCCGCGCTGGGTCCCGGCGGTCTGTCCCGTGACCGCGCCGGCATGGAGGTCCGCGACGTGCACCCGTCGCACTACGGCCGCATGTGCCCCATCGAGACCCCTGAGGGCCCGAACATCGGCCTGATCGGCTCGCTGGCCTCCTACGGGCGGATCAACCCGTTCGGCTTCGTGGAGACGCCCTACCGCAAGGTCGTCGACGGCCAGGTCACCGACCAGATCGACTACCTGACCGCCGACGACGAGGACCGCTACGTCATCGCGCAGGCCAACGCCCAGCTCGACGACGACCTGCGCTTCGTCAACGAGCGCGTGCTGGTGCGCCAGCGCGACGGTGAGGTCTCCGAGATCCTGGCCGGCGAGATCGACTACATGGACGTCTCGCCGCGCCAGATGGTCTCGGTCGCCACCGCGCTGATCCCGTTCCTCGAGCACGACGACGCCAACCGTGCGCTGATGGGCGCGAACATGCAGCGCCAGGCCGTCCCGCTCATCAAGAGCGACAGCCCGCTGGTCGGCACCGGCATGGAGTACCGCGCCGCGGTCGACGCCGGTGACGTGGTCGTGGCCGAGAAGGCCGGTGTCGTCAAGGACGTCTCCGCCGACCTGGTCGAGACCATGAACGACGACGGCAGCTACTCCAGCTACAAGCTGGCGAAGTTCCGCCGCTCCAACCAGGGCACCTGCATCAACCAGCGCCCGCTGGTGGCCGAGGGCGACCGCCTCGAGGTCGGCAGCCCGATCGCCGACGGTCCCTGCACCGACGAGGCCGAGATGGCGCTGGGCACCAACCTGCTCGTCGCCTTCATGCCCTGGCAGGGTCACAACTACGAGGACGCGATCATCCTCTCCCAGCGCCTGGTGCAGGAGGACGTCCTCACCTCGATCCACATCGAGGAGCACGAGGTCGACGCCCGCGACACCAAGCTGGGCCCCGAGGAGATCACCCGGGACATCCCGAACATCTCCGAGGAGGGCCTGGCCGACCTCGACGAGCGCGGCATCATCCGCATCGGTGCCGAGGTCGTCACCGGCGACATCCTCGTCGGCAAGGTCACGCCCAAGGGCGAGACCGAGCTGACCCCCGAGGAGCGGCTGCTGCGCGCGATCTTCGGCGAGAAGGCGCGCGAGGTGCGCGACACCTCGATGAAGGTCCCGCACGGCGAGTCGGGCACCGTGATCGGCGTGCGCGTCTTCGACCGCGAGGACGGCGACGAGCTGCCCCCGGGCGTCAACCAGCTGGTCCGCGTCTACGTGGCCCAGAAGCGCAAGATCTCGGTGGGCGACAAGCTCGCCGGTCGCCACGGCAACAAGGGCGTCATCGCCAAGATCCTGCCGATCGAGGACATGCCGTTCATGGAGGACGGCACCCCGGTCGACGTCGTGCTCAACCCGCTGGGCGTGCCGCGACGGATGAACATCGGCCAGATCCTCGAGCTGCACCTGGGCTGGCTGGCCAAGCAGGGCTGGAACCTCGACCTCGCCGACGACACCTCGGACGCCGACTGGAAGCAGCGGCTGATGAAGATCCACGTCGACAAGGCGGAGCCGGACACCAAGGTGGCCACCCCCGTCTTCGACGGTGCGCGCGAGGACGAGATCACCGGGCTGCTCGGCTCGACGATCCCCAACCGTGACGGCGTGCGGATGATCGACGCGACCGGCAAGGCCGACCTGTTCGACGGCCGCTCCGGCGAGCCGTTCCCGGACCCGGTCTCGGTGGGCTACATGTACATCCTCAAGCTGCACCACCTCGTGGACGACAAGATCCACGCGCGCAGCACCGGCCCCTACTCGATGATCACCCAGCAGCCGCTCGGCGGCAAGGCCCAGTTCGGTGGCCAGCGCTTCGGTGAGATGGAGGTCTGGGCGATGGAGGCGTACGGCGCCGCCTACGCCCTGCAGGAGCTGCTGACGATCAAGTCCGACGACGTGCCCGGTCGCGTCAAGGTCTACGAGGCGATCGTCAAGGGCGAGAACATCCCCGACTCGGGCATCCCGGAGTCGTTCAAGGTGCTCGTCAAGGAGATGCAGTCGCTGTGCCTGAACGTGGAGGTCCTCTCCCAG
Organism: Nocardioides salarius; assembly: GCF_016907435.1. Lineage (NCBI taxonomy): Bacteria > Bacillati > Actinomycetota > Actinomycetes > Propionibacteriales > Nocardioidaceae > Nocardioides > Nocardioides salarius. Next base: position 2,794,146 of record NZ_JAFBBZ010000001.1, read on the forward strand.
GACGGCACCAGCATCGAGCTGCGCGACGCGGAGGAGGACGTCTTCCGCGCCGCTGAGGAGCTCGGCATCGACCTGTCGCGTCGCGAGCCGAGCTCGGTCGAAGAGGTGTGAGCCGGGGAACGCGCGGAGCGCCTGTTCCCCGGAACGGCTAGACAGCACGGCGCTCCGCCGTTCCCAGCTCGTCCTCCCCCCGTCTGACTTTTTTCAAGAACAATGAAGGGTTGCAGCCAAGGTGCTCGACGTTAACTTCTTCGACCAGCTTCAGATCGGCCTGGCCACCGCGGACGACATCCGCACCTGGAGCCACGGCGAGGTCAAGAAGCCGGAAACCATCAACTACCGCACGCTCAAGCCCGAGCGCGACGGTCTCTTCTGCGAGAAGATCTTCGGTCCCACCCGGGACTGGGAGTGCTACTGCGGCAAGTACAAGCGCGTGCGCTTCAAGGGCATCATCTGCGAGCGCTGCGGCGTCGAGGTGACCCGTTCCAAGGTGCGTCGCGAGCGGATGGGCCACATCGAGCTCGCCGCCCCGGTCACGCACATCTGGTACTTCAAGGGCGTGCCCAGCCGGCTGGGCTACCTCCTCGACCTGGCCCCGAAGGACCTCGAGAAGGTCATCTACTTCGCGGCCTACATGATCACCTCCGTCGACGAGGACGCCCGCCACCGCGACCTGTCCTCGCTGGAGGGCAAGGTCGGCCTGGAGCGCGAGCGTCTCGAGAAGCGTCGCGACCAGTCGCTGGAGGACCGCACCCGCAAGCTGGAGGAGGACCTCGCGGCCCTCGAGGCCGAGGGTGCCAAGGCCGACGCGCGCCGCAAGGTGCGCGACGGTGCGGAGCGCGAGATGAAGCAGCTGCGCGACCGTGCGCAGCGCGAGATCGACCGCCTCGACGAGGTGTGGAACACCTTCAAGTCCCTCAAGGTCCAGGACCTGATGGGCGACGAGATGCTCTACCGCGAGATGAAGGCCTGGTTCGGCAAGTACTTCGAGGGCCACATGGGCGCCGCGGCGATCCAGAAGCGCCTCCAGGACTTCGACATCCCGGCCGAGGTGGAGTCGCTGCGCGACACCATCGCCAACGGCAAGGGCCAGAAGAAGGTCCGCGCCCTCAAGCGCCTCAAGGTCGTCGACGCCTTCCGCAAGACCGGCAACGAGCCGCGGGGCATGGTCCTCGACGCCGTCCCGGTCATCCCGCCGGACCTGCGTCCGATGGTCCAGCTCGACGGTGGCCGCTTCGCGACCTCCGACCTCAACGACCTGTACCGCCGGGTGATCAACCGCAACAACCGGCTCAAGCGCCTGCTCGACCTGGGCGCGCCCGAGATCATCGTCAACAACGAGAAGCGGATGCTCCAGGAGGCCGTCGACTCGCTGTTCGACAACGGTCGTCGTGGTCGTCCGGTCACCGGGCCGGGCAACCGTCCGCTGAAGTCGCTGTCCGACATGCTCAAGGGCAAGCAGGGTCGCTTCCGCCAGAACCTGCTGGGCAAGCGCGTGGACTACTCGGGCCGTTCGGTCATCGTGTCGGGTCCGCAGCTCAAGCTGCACCAGTGCGGTCTGCCCAAGCAGATGGCGCTCGAGCTCTTCAAGCCCTTCGTGATGAAGCGCCTGGTCGACCTCTCGCACGCGCAGAACATCAAGTCCGCCAAGCGGATGGTCGAGCGCGCGCGCCCGGTCGTGTGGGACGTGCTCGAGGAGGTCATCACCGAGCACCCGGTGCTGCTGAACCGTGCACCCACCCTGCACCGCCTGGGCATCCAGGCCTTCGAGCCGCAGCTGATCGAGGGCAAGGCCATCCAGATCCACCCGCTGGTGTGCGGCGCGTTCAACGCCGACTTCGACGGTGACCAGATGGCGGTGCACCTGCCGCTGTCGGCCGAGGCCCAGGCCGAGGCGCGAATTCTGATGCTGTCGACGAACAACATCCTCAAGCCCTCGGACGGCCGTCCGGTGACCATGCCCTCGCAGGACATGATCATCGGCCTGTTCTGGCTGACCACCGACCGCGAGGGCGAGCCCGGCGAGGGCCGCGCGTTCTCCAGCCCGGCCGAGGCGATCATGGCCTTCGACCGCCAGGAGATCACCCTGCAGTCGAAGGTGAAGATCCGCCTCGACGACGTGGTGCCGATGGTGGACCCCGACCTCGCGGAGCAGCCGGTCCCGGCTGCGACCACGACCACGGTCGAGACCACCCTGGGTCGCGCGCTGTTCAACGAGACGCTCCCGGCCGACTACCCGTTCGTGAACTACGAGGTCGGCAAGAAGCAGCTCGGCGCGATCGTCAACGACCTCGCGGAGCGCTACACCAAGGTCGAGGTCGCCGCCTCGCTCGACGCGCTGAAGGACGCCGGCTTCCGCTGGGCGACCTTCTCGGGCGTCACCGTGTCGATCGACGACGTCACGACCCCGGCCGACAAGCTGGAGATCCTGGCGCCGTACGAGAAGCAGGCCGCCAAGGTCCAGAAGGACTTCGAGCGCGGTCTGATGACCGACGACGAGCGTCGCCAGGAGCTCGTGGAGATCTGGACCGACGCCAGCCGCAAGGTCGGCGACGCGATGGAGGAGGCGTTCGACCACGCCAACCCCATCCACATGATGGTCGCCTCGGGCGCGTCCGGAAACATGAACCAGATCCGTCAGGTCGGCGCCATGCGAGGCCTGGTGGCCAACCCGAAGGGCGAGATCATCCCGCGCCCGATCAAGGCGAACTTCCGTGAGGGCCTCTCGGTCCTGGAGTACTTCATCTCCACCCACGGTGCTCGCAAGGGTCTGGCCGACACCGCGCTGCGCACCGCCGACTCGGGCTACCTGACCCGTCGTCTGGTGGACGTCTCGCAGGACGTCATCATCCGTGAGGACGACTGCGGCACCGAGCGTGGCCTGCCCAAGCGGATCGGTGAGCGTCGTGAGGACGGCAGCGTGGTCAAGGCGGAGAACGCCGAGACCGCGGCGTACGCCCGTGCGGCGGCCACCGAGGTCACCCACCCGGAGAGCGGCGAGACCCTCGCCGTCGCCGGTGAGGACCTCGGCGACGTCAAGATCGACGAGCTCGTGGCCGCCGGCATCGAGGAGGTCAAGGTCCGCTCCGTGCTGACCTGTGACGCCAAGACCGGCACCTGCGCCAAGTGCTACGGCCGCTCGCTGGCCACCGGCAAGCTGGTCGACATCGGTGAGGCGGTCGGCATCATCGCCGCCCAGTCCATCGGTGAGCCCGGCACGCAGCTGACGATGCGTACCTTCCACACCGGTGGTGTGGCCTCCGCCGACGACATCACGCAGGGTCTGCCCCGCGTGGTCGAGCTCTTCGAGGCCCGCTCGCCCAAGGGACGCACGCCGATCGTCGAGGCGGCCGGCCGGATCGAGATCGAGGACACCGACAAGGCCCGCAAGGTCCTGGTCACCCCCGACGACGGCTCCGAGGTCCAGGAGTACCCCGTCTCGAAGCGCTCGCGCCTCAACGTCGAGGACGGCCAGCACGTCGAGGTCGGCCACCACCTGACCTCGGGCACGCCCGACCCGCAGGACGTCCTGCGGATCCTCGGTGTGCGCCGGGCCCAGGAGCACCTCGTCGACGAGGTCCAGCAGGTCTACCGCTCGCAGGGCGTGTCGATCCACGACAAGCACATCGAGATCATCGTGCGCCAGATGCTGCGTCGGGTCACCGTCATCGAGTCGGGCGACACCAACCTGCTGCCCTCCGACCTCGTGGACCGCGTGATCTTCGAGACCGAGAACCGGCGCGTGGTCTCCGAGGGCGGCAAGCCGGCCTCGGGACGTCCGGTGCTCATGGGCATCACCAAGGCCTCGCTGGCGACCGAGTCGTGGCTCTCGGCGGCCTCCTTCCAGGAGACCACCCGGGTGCTCACCGACGCGGCGATCCACGGGCGCAGCGACTCGCTGCGCGGCCTGAAGGAGAACGTGATCATCGGCAAGCTGATCCCGGCGGGTACCGGCCTCGAGCGGTACCGCAGCATCCGGGTGGAGCCGACCGAGGAGGCCCGCGCAGCGGCGTACTCCGTGACCGGTTACGACTCCTACGACTACGAGTTCGGCGGCAACGCCGGCGGCCAGGCCGTGGCCCTGGACGACTTCGACTTCGGGTCGTACCAGAGCTGACCGCTCGTCCAGCACGACGCAGCACGTAGCCAGGGCCCCTCCCCCGTCCGGGGGAGGGGCCCTGTGCCGTCCCGTGGTGGCGTGGAGGCCACCTACCGGGAGGGACACGCCATGGACGAGGACGAGCAGCCCAGCGAGGCCGAGGTCGAGCAGCTCGAGCGCGAGCGCGCCGAGCGCCTGGCCGAGGAGAACCGGCCCGAGGGGGCCGAGGTCGACAACACCGGACGCGACTTCGACCCCGAGAAGGGCATGTTCACCGACCGGGAGGACCACGCGTCGACCGGGCGCACCTACCCGCCCCTGGAGGAGCAGGACTCCTAGCACGCGGCCGGACTTGGGGGGTGCGGGCCCACCTGGGAGAATCAGGGCGTGAGCCTCCCGACCCAGACCGACGTCCTCGTCGTCGGAGCCGGACCGGCCGGGTCGGCGGCCGCCGCCTGGGCCGCGCGCGCCGGCCTCGACGTGCTGCTGCTCGACGCGGCGCTCTTCCCGCGCGACAAGACCTGCGGTGACGGGCTGACCCCGCGCGCGGTGCACGAGCTGTCGCTGCTGGGGCTCGAGGACTGGCTGCGCACGCACACCGTCAACCAGGGTCTGCGGGCCCACGGCTTCGGCCAGACGCTGCTGCTGCCCTGGCCCGGCGGCACCCTGCCCTCGTGGGGCAGCGCCGTGCCGCGCACCGAGCTCGACGACCACCTGCGCACCACCGCGATCAAGGCGGGCGCCCAGGCGCTCGACGGCGTGCGGGCCGTCGACGTCGTGCGCGAGGGCGACCGGGTGCGCGCCGTCGTGGTGGAGCGCCGCGGCCCCGGTGGACGTGACGACGTGGAGCGCTTCGAGATCGGCTGCCGCCGCCTGGTGGTGGCCGACGGGGTGCGCTCGCCGCTGGGCAAGGAGCTGGGCCGGGAGTGGCACCGCGACACGGTGTACGGCGTCGCCGGGCGCTCCTACGTCGCCTCCACCCAGTCCGACGACCCCTGGATCAGCTCCCACCTCGAGCTGCGCGGCGAGGACGGGGCGATCCTCTCCGGCTACGGCTGGATCTTCCCGCTCGGTGACGGCGAGGTGAACCTGGGCGTGGGCACCCTGGCCACCGCGAAGCGACCCGCCAGCATCGCGGTCAAGCCGCTGATGCAGTTCTACGCCGACGAGCGACGCGAGGCCTTCGGGCTCTCGGGCGAGCTGCGCGCCCCGACCTCCGCCCTGCTGCCGATGGGCGGCGCGGTCTCGGGCGTGGCCGGGCCCAACTGGGCGTTGATCGGCGACGCCGCCGGCTGCGTGAACCCGCTCAACGGCGAGGGCATCGACTACGGCCTCGAGACCGGCCGGATGGTCGCGGAGCTGATGGCCGACCTCGCTCCCGACCGCGACCGGCTGGGCACCGAGTGGCCGGCGCTGCTCTCGGCGCACTACGGCGAGGCGTTCTCGGTGGCCCGCCGGCTCGCGGGCCTGGTCACCGTGCCGCGGCTGCTGCCCGCGCTCGGCCCCGCAGGCATGCGCTCGGACTGGCTGATGACGTTGGCGCTGCGCTGGATGGGCAACCTGGTCACCGACGAGGACCGCGACCGGGCCGCGCGCGTGTGGCGCTGGGCCGGACGACGCTCGTTGGCCCTCGACGCCCGTCCTCCGTTCTCCTGAGCGGCGAGCGCACCTACGGCGCGACCGTCGGCCTGGGCCGGCTGGCGCTGCGCGCCCTGCAGGTGACCAGCCGGTGGTCGGGGGAGGAGCACCTGCCCGAGCGCGGACCGGCGCTGCTGGCCAGCAACCACGTCGCCTACCCCGACTTCCTCTTCGTCGGCCAGGCCGGCCTGGCGCGGGGCCGGCGTCTGCGCTTCCTGGCCCGCCACGACGTCTGGGACCCGCCCGTCGTGGGACGCGCGATGACCGCGATGCGCCACGTCCCCGTCGACCGCCGCGCGCCCGCGGGCGCCTACCTGGCCGCCCGGTCCCTGCTGCGGGAGGGCGAAGCCGTGTGCGCCTTCCCCGAGGCCGGCGTCTCGCACTCCTACACGGTGCGGGCGCTGATGCCCGGCGTGGCGGCGCTGGCCCGCGAGCTCGCCCTCCCGGTGGTGCCGGTGGCGGTGTGGGGCACCCAGCGGCTCTGGCCGCTGCGCCGCGAGGCCCACGAGCCGGCTCCGCGCCCGGCCCTGGCCCGGGGCCGCACGGTCGACGTCCGCTTCGGGCCCGCGCTGCACGTGGCGCCCGACGCCGACCTGTCGACGAGCACCGCCGCGCTCGGCGCGCGCCTGACGGGGCTGCTCGAGGAGCTGCAGCGCCTGCCCGAGCACCGGCCCCGACCGGGCGAGCAGGCCCGCTGGCACCCGCACCACCTGGGTGGGACGGCGCCGACGCGGGCGCAGGCGCACCGGCTCGACGAGGTGCCGCGCACCGCCGTGCGCCCGACCTGGGGACCGCTGGGCTAGGCAGCACGGCCGGCCGTCCGGGTCAGAACTCGGCCGCGGCCACCTCGCAGAGGTTGAGGTGCGGGTGCTCGGCGTCGTTGACGACGTAGTACGAGGACAGGATGAAGCGGCGGGTGTGCCCGTGGGCGGTCCACCACAGGCGCAGCATCCCGTTCTCGGGCAGGCTCACCGGAGGCACGGCGCCCAGCACCGGGTCGTGGTCGAGCGTGTCGGTCTCGACGTGGTCGTCGACCGCGCCCTCGCCCTCGATCCGCTCGTAGTAGAGGACCGCGGAGGGGTCGTCGGTGCGCAGCAGCACCTCCTGGCGACCACCGTCGCCCCCGTCGGGGGTGCAGCTGAGCTCGAGGTCGCCGAGCCCGTCGAGCGCGGTGACCTGGGTGGCGGGTGCGGCCAGCCCGTCGGCGTCGCCGTGCCAGTCGACGCCGATCGAGGTGCCGGTCACCGTCTGCAGGGTGGCCGCGATCCGGCAGGAGCGGTACTGGCGCGGGTGGTGGAAGCCGTTCCACCACCAGGTGATCTCGAGGGAGGTCGAGGGCACGCGCGCGGCGGAGGCCGCCGGCTGGTGGCGGCCGGGGCGCTGGCTGACGACCCCGTGCATGTAGCCGTTGGACCAGTTCTCGACCGGGGTGTGCTGGTTGAGCCCCTCGTGCGCGCTGCGCCCGGTGCCGCCCCGGCCGTCGTCGTCGGCCGAGGCCCAGCGGTAGACCCGCACGTTCTTGACCGCCACGGCCGGCCCGGCCTTGTCCTCGTGCTTGGCCAGCCACATCTGGGTCTCCGCCGACCGGTCGTAGGGGGTCAGCCTGACGATGGTGTTGCGCGGCTTGCAGACGAGCTTGAGGACGCCGACACCCGGGACCGGGGTGGAGCGGACCCGCCGACCCCCGTTGCGGCCGTCCCAGTCGAGCACGACCTTGCGGCGGGTGGCGTCCTCGACCCGACGGCTCGCCACCCGCTCGCCGGGAGTGGCCGAGGCGCCGCCCACCGCCGGCCGCTCGCCGGCGGCGAGCGCCGGTGGAGCGAGGGAGGCGGCCGGCAGCGCTGTCAGCGCGACCAGCAGCAGCGCCGTGGCCCTCGTGCGGACCCGCGGCGTGCGGTCGTTCACCGGGCCGGCTCCGCGGGTCGGGTCGGCGCTGCCGGCTCCTCGGTCGCGGGGGTCTCGTCGGCGGTCACCAGGTCGGGAGCCTCGCGTCCGCTGACCCAGTCCTTCTGGCGCTCGATCTCGGCCTGGGACAGGGCGACCAGCTGGGCGTCGACGGCGGCCTCGCTCGCCCGGTCGAGGTAGTGCAGCAGGAAGTCGGCCACCTCCGAGCGCTCCATCGACCGGGTCGTCGTGGTCAGCAGCAGGCGTCGGGACAGCGGGTACTCGCCACTGGTGATGGTGCGCTGCGAGGGGAAGATGCAGTTGCGCTCCCCGTCAGGGTCGGTGACCTCGAACGGGCGCAGCTGGTCCTCGAAGAGCTCGTAGTAGCTGAAGAGGAAGTAGCCCACGTGGCCCCGGGTGCGCTGCACCCGCGCCCGGGCGTCGGCCGCCGCGTCGTAGCGCGTCACCACGGCGTCCTTCTCGCGCGTCAGCACGGACAGCTCGGCCTGGGCACGGGCCAGCGCCTGCTCGGCGCGCACCACGCGCTCGCGGTCGGCGGCCTGCTGGTCGGCGGGGCGCTGGTCGCGCACCCCCTTCTCGACCTCGGCGACAGCGACCTCGACCTCGGCCCGGGCGTCGTCGACGACCTGCCGCTGCTCCTCGACGCGGCTCTTGGCCAGGTCGCGCTCCCGGGCCCGGTCGCGCAGCTTCAGCGCCAGGTCCTCGTCACGCTCCCGGCCGACGACGAAGAGCCGGGAGCCCTGGTCGGTGTCGAAGGTGCGGTAGTCGGAGCGCAGGTTGATCAACGACGGGTCCGGGGCGTCGAGCACCGTGCGCCCGAAGAACTGGAACGCGTTGTTCTCGCGGTTGGGCCCGGCGACCGCCAGCGGGACGTCGTCGTAGCCGCCGCCGAGCTGGGCCCACGAGGTCACGGGGGAGCCGGCCCGGTAGACCTCGCGGACCTGCTGGGTGCTCAGGCAGTCGCCGCCGACGTCGGTCTCGTTCTTGATGGCCACCACGACGGCGTCGGAGGCGACCTGGAGCTGCACGACGTCGAGCCCGACCGAGCGGCAGGCCTCGAGCTCGGCCGGCGCGATGGCCCGGGTGGAGTCGACGACGTCGATCTCGCCGGCACACAGCGACGCGAAGGCCGCGTCCTCGCCCCGGCTGGCCACCTGCACCTGCGTCGAGGTGCCGCTGCGGGAGAAGGCCGCGACCTCCTCGCTGGTCAGGGCGCCGTTGATGCCGTCGATCTCGACGACGCCGGCGCTCGGCGACGGCAGGGCCCGGTTGGCCTGGCGCACCCGCTGCGCCTCGGCCTGCCCGTCGCGGTAGTCGCGCGCCTGGGCGTCGGCCACCAGGTCGGTGGCGTCCTGGCCCGGCTCCTGCGAGCACCCCGCGGCCAGGACGCTCAGCGCCAGCAGCGGGACCACGGCCCGGGCACGGTGGCGGACGGTCATCGCTGCTCCTCGATCGTCGTCTGGGTGCGGGAGGACCGCGAGGTCACCAGTCCGGAGTCGTCGGAGCCCTGGGCCGGCGGGTAGCGGTAGCGCTCACCCAGCTCGACGACCTCGAAGTCGGTCAGGTCGAGGCCCTGCAGCTCGTTGCCGTCGATGAGGCCCGAGGTGACGTCGCGCTGGGCGTAGAGGGTGGGGACCTCGGCGCGGTCGACCACGATGGCGCCGTAGGTGCGCAGCGCCAGCACGATCGCGTCGGCCATCCGGCGCTGCTGGTCGCTGAGCGGGATCAGCTTGCCGGTCGCCGGGTCGCGCGGGCGCTCGGGCACCACGTCGGCCCGCAGCCGGATGCGGGCGCCCTCGGGCAGCGAGTCGGCCGACCCGTTGCCATCGGTGGAGGAGGCCGGCTGGACGAAGACGTTCTGCGCCGGGCCGGGCAGGCTGATGGCCAGGGCGTGCTCGATCAGGCCCGCCTCGAGCTCGCCGGGGCGGATCAGGCCGGCGAAGAGCGGCAGCCCCGATCCGCGGGCACTGACCTCCTGCGGGTCGCTGAAGCCGGGTCCGTCGAGGTCCCAGCGCTTCATGTAGTGGTAGGAGATCGACCCGTCGTCCTCGCGCCGGGCGCGCCACAGGTCGTAGGCGACCGACTCGGTGGTGTCGAAGACCGTGAACCAGCCGTCGTACCTCGGGTCGGGATGGATGTCGTCCGGGATGTCGAGGGTGATCTCGTCGTCGCCGTCGCCGCACTGGGACTGCCGGCACACCACGGCGGTGGGGTCGCCGCCGGCCACGACCGGCACGGTCCAGGCCTCGGTGTTGATGTAGATCGGGTCGGTGATCGTCTCGGTCTGCACCCGCACCGAGTCGCCGTCCTCCACCACGCCCTCCCGGACCTGCGCGCGCAGGATGAGCTTGTCGGAGGCGGGGTCGACCGCGGCGCCGTCGACCCGCTCGTTCCACGGCGAGTCGGCACCGAAGTGGCGCCGCTCGGCCACCACCACCCCGCCGTCGGCGCCCACCACGGTGGCCGGGCCCGAGGTGGCTCCCGCGGTGACCACGACGTCGCCGTCGGGGGAGCGGCCCGAGTCGGTGCCGTCGGAGCCGCCGCAGGCGCTGAGCCCGGCGAGCAGCCCGGTGGCGAGGCCGGCGGCGCCCAGACGGGTGCGGGTGCGGCGGGTGGTGCTCATCGTTCTCCTCCGGGAGGCGGCGGGCCGCCCAGGTCGAGGTCGGCGCCCAGGCGCGCGACCACGTCGGCGATGGCCGCCAGGCGGGCGCCCTCGTCGTCGGGCTCTGCTGGGCCGGTGCGCGCGCGGGCCGCCGTCACGATGGAGTGCGCCTCCCGCCGCGCCTGGAGCCGGAGCAGCTCTGCGTCGAGCTCGGCCTGGGCGGTGATCAGCTCGCAGCGCCGGGCGACCTCCTCCTCGACGGCCGCCAGGTGGGCCAGGGTGGCGGCGCGGGCGGCCTCGATGCGCTGCACGGCGACCCTGGCCACCTCGGCGACGTCGACGTGGAGCACCGGCTCGGGTGCTGTGCGGCGGTCCGGGTCGGGGACCGGTGCCAGACGGGGCAGGTGCGCCAGCATCGTCTCCAAGGCGTCCGGGGGGACCACCACGGGCTCCGGGTCCGGCTCCGGCTCGGGGCCGGGCTCCGGGTCCGGCTCGGGCTCGGGCTCGGGGGCAGCGTCCTGCTCCGCGGGAGGCTCGGCGTCCGCAGCGGGCTCGGGCGGAGCCTCGGACCGGGGCTCCGGCTGGGGCTCCGGCTGGGGCTCGGGCGGTGCCTCGGGCGCCAGGCGGTGGGTGAAGTCGACGCGACCGATCCGGGCGCTGCGGGCGGCAGCGAGGATGTCGTCGAGCGAGGGCGGCGGGCTCACCGCGGTGGTCGTCTCCATCAGGGGGCCTCCTCGTCCTCGGGCAGCACCGGCGGGGCGGGGTCGGGGTCGAAGCCCGGCGGCACGGCCACCAGGGTGTAGCGCTCGGTGCGGTAGACGCTGGTCAGCGCCGGGTCGTCGCCGCGGGCCGCCTCGGGGTAGCGCTTGGTGAGCAGGTCGGCGTCGCTGGTGGAGAGCAGCAGGTAGTCGACGTGCGCGACCGGGTCGGCCGCGGCCTCCTGCCAGGGCCCGTCGGAGGCGTCCACCCGGTCGAAGAACAGGTCCGGTCGACCGGTGAAGAGCATCACCGCGTAGGTCTGGGCGTTGTCGGTGAGGATCGAGCCGGTGCGCTTGACGTTGTCGCGGATGAAGGCGGCCATCGCCTGCTCGTCGACGACCCCCACGACCTGGCCGTCGAGGGTCCGGGCGCCCTCCTGGCTCTGGCCGGTCGAGACCGCGGCCGCGAAGACGGCCTCGAGGTTCTGGTGCTGGTAGCTCTTCATCGCCTGGAGCGTCCAGGGCACGCTGAGCAGCAGCCCGACCACCAGCAGCGCGCCCACCAGCGTGGCGCCGTCGCCGGCCGAGCGGGCCAGCCAGATCGCGCCCACGGTGGCCAGCAGCAGGATCGGCAGCGCGTTGCGCATCGCCATCGGGGAGTCCGAGAGGCCCAGGACCACCGCGAAGCCGGGGGAGAGGACCGCCACGGCCAGCAGCACCCCCAGCCAGAGCGCGAAGGTGTTGGCGCGGGCCAGCCCCGCGAAGACGAGCGCGGGCAGCACGACGATGGCGATCGGAGCGCCGAAGAGCACCAGCTCGCCGGTGTGGCGGGCCAGCTCGACGAAGGTGAAGCTCTCGGTCAGCGCGGTCGAGGCGTCGCTGGCCGAGGTGATCCAGGCGATCGGGTTGCCGAGCAGCAGCAGGTTGAAGACGGTCCACAGCGCGATCACGTAGACCGTCGGGGCGGCGAAGCCGATGGTGGTGCCCTCGACCTCGGTGCCGTCGGCGCCCATCCGGGCCAGGACCGCACCGATGAGCACGGCGCTGACCAGGAACCACAGCAGGCTGCTGTAGCCGGCCAGCGCGGCGACCGAGTAGGCCAGGCCCGCGATCATGACGAAGCGGATGTCGGCGGTGACGTACCAGGCGAACAGCGCGCCGAGGGCGGCGACCACGAAGCACATCCAGATGATGTGGCGCGCGCCGCCGGCGGCGTACAGGGCCAGCAGCGGGTTGGCGCCGAGCGCCAGGAGCACCGCGACCCGCAGCGGCGCCGCCACGGTGGCGCGGCGCAGCATCGTGTTGAGGACGACCATGGTGAAGGCGGCGAAGAACGCCGAGGTCAACGGCACGATGACCAGGGAGCGGGCCAGGGCCGGCACCAGCGTGAGCGGCGAGACCAGCAGCGTGGCCAGGGGCGGGTAGTCGAAGCCGAGCGCGGAGAGCTTGGCGGGGTCGTTGTGCCAGATCATCAGGGCCCGGTTGAGCCGGTCGAGGCTCTCGAAGCCCACGACGTGCTGCTGGACCACCAGCCAGTAGCCGAACCAGGCGTAGGCCAGCGAGAAGAACGCGAAGACCAGCAGGCTCTCCCACGGGCGGCGCGGCACGTCGACGGGCCGACGGCCCACCGACTGCACGATGCCGGCCAGGCGGTCGCGGTGGGCCACGACCGGGGTGCTCGGGGTGGGCGGACCCGGCTCGACGGTGAGGCTCATCAGTGCCCACCCGCCTGCGGCTCGTTGAGGCCGTGCTCGGTCTTCTCCCAGTAGAACGGGTTCGTGAAGAGCTGGATGAAGCCCTTCCAGGCGGCCCAGCTCATCAGACCCCAGTACAGCGGTGACAGCAGGGCGGTGCGGGTGATGCCGAACTCGCCGCGCTGCAGGCTGCCCGCGACGTTGAGGTAGACGAAGACGAAGTTGCCCACGAAGAGCATCGCGCTGGCGGCGTAGAAGACCAGGCCCGGGAAGAGCTGCTGGATGAATCCGGCCTGCGTGAGCACGTAGAGCGTCGTCAGGCCCCAGAAGACCGGGTTCATCAGCAGCACGAAGGCACTGCCCATGGTGAGGTTGAAGGACAGGAAGCCGCGCACCCCGGTCTGGCTCAGCAGCGCCACCGGGTTGCGCATGTGCACCAGCCAGGTCTGCATGTAGCCCTTGATCCAGCGGCTGCGCTGACGGACCCAGTTGGGCACCTGCGAGTTGGCCTCCTCCAGCGTGGTGGAGTCGATCATCGCGGTGCGGTAGCCCTCGCGGTGCAGCCGGATGCCGAGGTCGGCGTCCTCGGTGACGTTGAAGGGGTCCCAGGCGCCCAGGTCGCGCAGCACGTCGGTCTTGAAGTGGTTGGAGGTGCCGCCCAGCGGGATGGGGGACTCCGAGGCACCCATCGCCGGCAGCACCAGCTCGAAGTGCATGGAGTACTCGTTGGCGAACCAGGCCGTCAGCATGTTCTGGCCCTGGTTGAAGTAGTTGAGCTTGGCCTGCACGCACACGACGTTGCCGGGCACCCGCTCGAAGGCCTTCACGGCCTTCTTGAGCTGGTCGGGGTCCGGGCGGTCCTCGGCGTCGAAGATGACGCACAGCGACCCGGTGGACAGCTGCAGGCCGTAGTTGCAGGCCTTGGGCTTGGTCTTGGGCTGGGCGTCGGGGACCACGACCAGGTGGAAGTGGGGCGGCAGCCGCATCCCGCGGATGGTCTCGATCGTCTCGAGGTCGTCCTCCTCGCACAGCAGCTTCACGTCGAGGCGGGTGCGGGGGTAGTCGAGGGCGTTGATGTCGCGCACCAGCCGCCCGACGATCGCGGCCTCCTTGTAGAGCGGCACCAGGATCGTGTAGACGGGCAGCTGCCGCTCGTCGATCGCGGCGACCTCCTCGTCGGTGATGTCGGTCTCGAGGTGCGTGCCGAGGGCCCGCAGCGTCAGGCGGAGCTTGTAGACCGAGACCAGCAGGTAGACGACGCTGGCGATCCCGACCAGGCCGATCAGCGTGCCCATCGGCCACAGCAGCCCGCAGAGCACGGTGACGACGATCGCGATGACCAGCACGGCCTTCTGGGTCGAGGAGATGACCACGTGCGCCGAGGACTCCGGGGCGTTCTCCATCAGGTGCAGCGTCGAGACGTCGGCGTAGTGCTCGGAGTGGATGCGCTGCAGGAGCTGGTCGAGCTCGGTGCGGTTGGCCAGCAGCTGGCGCACGGGCTGGCCCAGGGCGGACTCCACGTCGCGCAGCGCCGTGCCGGCGATGGGCCGGGCCACCGCCAGCAGCACGACGCCGTCGGTCTCGGCGACGGGAGCCACCTGGAGGGTCCGGGCCAGCGGCTCGGGCAGCCGGCGGGCCACGTCGGGGTCGGGCTCGAAGTCGGCCAGGCCCACGCGCTGCATCTGGTGCAGCTCCGACAGGGCGGCCACCAGGACGTCCTCGTCGATGGCCTCGTGGGCCACCAGGATGTCGCCGAGCGGGTCGCCGGTGCGCGAGTACTCGACCATCGCACGCTGCAGCTGCTCGTCGGTGACCAGGCCGCTGCGGGTCAGCATCTGAGCCATCTGGACCCGGGCCCGGCGCGCCGCGGGGCTCTCCACGTCGCCGTCCACGGGCGGGTGGGCCGCATCGATGGCGGCCATGATCTCGTTGGCGGTGTGGCGCACCAGCAGGACCGGTGCGTCGACGCGCTCGGCCACCACGTGCTCGGTGATCCGGTCGGTCGGGTCGGCGGCGGCGACCAGCACCTGTCCGTCGACGACGGCGTAGGCCAGCACCCGGAAGGTGCGGCAGATGCCCTCGGGCAGGAGCCGGGTGAGCTCGGCGTCGACGCCGTCGCTGAGCCGGGCCGACGCGGTCTGCGTCGCTGCGCGGCTCTGGGTGGTGGTCATCGCGTGCCCGTCCCGAAGCCGTGGGCGGCCGCCTCGTCGTCGACGTGCGCGGCCGAGGCTCCGCCGCCGGCGCGCTCGCCGCGCGACCTGGTCGCCGACCAGCCGAGGAAGGCCAGCAGCAGCACGAGCAGCGGGGCGATGAGGAAGCCGATGAAGACGGCGACGAAGACCACCAGGGTCGCCACGACCCCGATCGCTGCTGCTCCCACGGACTTGCCGTTGGGTGCTGATGTCGACACCTGGAGCGCCATCGGACCTCTCCCTCCCGGCCCCGGCCTGCCGCCGACGCCGCGGCCCCGACCGGGACCGCGAACCCAACGTAGGGCGGCCGGTGCTGCGTGCTGGGAACAGATCGTCCACGCCCGGGTAACAGGACGGGGCCCGTGGCCACCAAGGTGGCAACGCCCGGGCGCGGGCTCCTACGAGGCGCGCATCCAGGAGCGGGCCAGGCGTCCCCACGCGGTCGGCTCGCCGCTGAGACCGCGGCCCAGCGACATCGGGTCGCCGGCGTGGTCCGCCCACACCCAGAACAGCGCGCCGACGTCGTGCTGGTCGGCCCAGTCGAGGTAGCCCTCCACCCAGCCGTCGAGGGGGTCGGTGGCGCCGAGCTCGCTGGTCAGCACCGGGACGGTGCGCGCCAGCGGGGCCAGCACGTCGTCCCAGCACCCGCGGTCGGCGCACTCCTTGAAGTCGTAGGCGTGGAAGGCCGCCACCAGCTGGTCGTCGTCGGGGGCGAACTCGGACCAGCGCGACAGGTCGTTGGCGTAGTCCAGCCCGCCGAGCAGCACCGGCTGCTCCGCACCGGCCGCGCGGATCGCGTCGACCACGGCCCGCATGCCCTGGGCGGCGTACGTCGTGCGGCCGGTCGTGGCGGTCCGGTCGTCCTCCGCCGGCGCGGCGCAGCCGCCGTCGCGCCAGCACTCCCAGGTCAGGTCGAAGACCAGCCGGTCGGTGGCGTCGTAGCGGGAGTACGGCTCGTTGAAGGCGTCGAACATCACCGACGGGTTGTCGGCGTGGGTCTCGGCCACCGAGCGCCAGAACGCCAGGGACTCCGCGTCGGGCATCGCCAGGTTGCCGAACTCGGGGGTGCCGATGCGTTTGCGGCTGTGCAGGTCGAGCACCACCACCAGTCCCTCGGCGTTGAGGGCCTCGACGAACGCGCCGACGTGGGCGCGGTAGCCCGCCGGTGTCCGCTCGGCGTACTCGTCGCTGACCGGGGCGGCGCGGGTGCCCAGCCAGCAGTCCTGGTTGAGCGGCAGGCGCACCGTGTCGGCGCCCCAGGCGGCGATGGCACGGGCCTGGGTGGCCATCGGGTCGGTGCCGCCGGCCTCGAGCGAGGAGAAGCCCCAGCCCTGGGCGCAGGCGTACTCGAGGCTGCTCCAGTTGACCCCCCGCGGTACCCAGGGACGCCCGGTGCGCTGGTCGACGAGGCGGTTGCCCTCGACCACCGGCCGCGGTGCGGCGGAGAGGGCCGAGGCCGGCTCGCGGTCGAGGACGCGGACCACGACCACCGCCGAGACGGCCGCAACGAGCAGCAGCAGGGCAGCGCCCAGCACCAGCAGGACGCGCACGGGCGGTCGGCGCACGACGCCCCCCTCCTGTGCCGTCGGCTCGGGAGATCCTACGACCGAACCGGGCCTAGGGTGTGGCCCATGAGCGAGACCGTCTTCACCTACGCCGCCCCCGCGCTGAAGTTCGGCACCGGCGCCTCCGCCGAGATCGGCCACGACCTGCTGGGCCACGGGGCCCGCCGGGTGCTCCTGGTCACCGACCCCGGCGTCGCCGCGACCGGGGCGCCCGCACGCATCGCCGAGCAGGTCACCGCCCGCGGCCTCGAGGTGACGACGTACGACGGCGTGCACGTCGAGCCCACCGACGAGTCGATGGCGCACGCGATCGCCTTCGCGCGCGACGCCGGCCCCTTCGACGCGATCCTGGCCGTCGGCGGCGGCTCGGCCATCGACACCGCGAAGGCGGTCAACCTGCTGACCACCAACCCCGGTGAGCTGATGGACTACGTCAACGCGCCGGTCGGCAGGGCGCAGGCGCCGGTCAACCGGCTGCTGCCGCTGGTGGCGGTGCCGACCACCACCGGCACCGGCTCGGAGAGCACCACCATCTGCGTGCTCGACGTGCTCTCGCTGCACGTCAAGACCGGCATCAGCCACCCGGCGCTGCGCCCGACGATGGCGGTGGTCGACCCGGCCCTGACCATGGGCCAGCCGACGATGGTCACCGCGGCGGCCGGGATGGACATCCTGTGCCACGCCCTGGAGAGCTGGACCGCGAAGTGGTTCGCCGACTTCGACGCCAAGACGCCCGAGCAGCGGGTGCCCTACTGCGGGGCCAACCCGATCGCCGACCTGTGGTCGGAGAAGGCGATGTCGCTGCTGGCGACGTCGTTCCGCGCCGCGGTCGCCGACGGCAGCGACGTGGTGGCGCGCGAGCAGATGGCGCTGGCCGCCACCTTCGCGGGGCTGGGCTTCGGCAACGCCGGCGTGCACATCCCGCACGCCAACGCCTACCCGGTCGCCGGCCGGGTGCGCGACTACCGGCCCGAGGGCTACCCGCAGGACGAGGCGATGGTGCCGCACGGGATGGCGGTCACGCTGACCGCGCCCGAGGCGTTCCGCTTCACCTACGAGGCCTCCCCGGAGCGGCACCTGGCCGCGGCCCGGCTGCTCGACCCGACGCTGGGCTCCTCGGCCACCGGCCCCGACGTGCTGCCGGACGTGCTGGCCACCCTGATGCGCGACATCGGCATCCCCAACGGGCTCGCCGAGGTCGGCTACGGCGAGGGCGACGTCGACGACCTGGTCGACGGGGCCCTCAAGCAGCAGCGGCTGCTGGCCACCGCGCCCCGCGAGGTGCGCGCCGAGGACCTCGCCGCGATCTTCCGCAGCTCCATGCGGCACTGGTGAGACCAGGCGCCGTGAGACCGGGCGCCGCGGCTCACCGGCCCTCCGCGACAATGGAGGCGTGAGCCAGACGCTGAGCAGCACCGACGTCGTCGCCGAGCTTCGCCGCCGGGGCGTGGGCGACGTCGACGACTCGACGCTGGCGCGCGCGCTCTACTCCACCGACGCCTCGCTCTACCGGGTGCCGCCCCGCGTCGTCGTACGACCGCGGCACCGCGACGAGCTGCTCGCCACGCTCGACGCCTCGCGGGCGACCGGGGTGCCGCTGACGATGCGCGGCGCCGGCACCTCGATCGCCGGCAACGCGGTCGGGCCCGGCATCGTCGTCGACACCTCGCGCCACCTCGACCGGGTGCTGGCCATCGACGCCGAGGCCGGCACGGCCGTGGTCGAGCCGGGCACCGTGCACGCCACCCTGCAGCGCGCCGCCCTGGCCCAGGGCCTGCGCTTCGGGCCCGACCCCTCGACGCACCCGCGCTGCACCATCGGCGGGATGATCGGCAACAACGCCTGCGGCTCGCGCGCGCTCGGCTACGGCCGCACCGCCGACAACGTGGTGGGCCTCGACGTCGCCTTCGGCACCGGCGAGGTGTGGACCGGCGGCGGGCCGTCGGCGGCCGGCGACGCGCTGGCCGCGATCACCGACGCCTCGCTGGGCCACGTGCGCACCGAGTTCGGCCGCTTCACCCGCCAGGTCAGCGGCTACTCCTACGAGCACCTGCTGCCCGAGAACGGCCGGCGCCTCGAGCGGTTCCTCGCCGGCTCCGAGGGCACCCTCGGCGTCGTGCTGGGTGCGACCGTGCGGCTGGTGCCCGACGAGCCGGTGCGCCAGATGCTGGTGCTGGGCTACCCCTCGATGGTCGAGGCCGCCGACGCGGTGCCGGCGATCCTGGCCGCGGCACGCACCCCCGGTGGTCCCGACGCGCACGGCAGCCCGAGCGGCTCGCCGCTGGTGGCCTGCGAGGGCCTCGACGCCCGCATCGTCGACCTGGTGCGCGGGCGCGGCAGCAGCGTGCCCGACCTGCCGCGCGGCGGCGGCTGGCTCTTCGTCGAGCTCACCGACCCCGGCCTCGTCGGGCCCGTGCTGGCGGCCGCCGAGCCGCTCGAGCACCGCCTGGTCACCGACGCCCGCGAGTCCGCCGCCCTCTGGCGCATCCGCGAGGACGGCGCCGGCCTGGCCGCCCGCTCGCTCGAGCGCCAGGCGCTCTCGGGCTGGGAGGACGCGGCGGTACCGCCCGAGCGTCTCGGGGCGTGGCTGCGCGACTTCGACGAGCTGCTCGAGGGCCACGAGCTCCAGGGCGTGCCCTACGGCCACTTCGGCGACGGCTGCGTGCACGTGCGCATCGACTTCGACTTCACCGACCGCGACAGCGACCCCGACGCCGGGCGCCGCCGCTTCCGCGAGTTCCTGACCGCCTGCGCGCACAAGCTGCGCGAGCACGGCGGCTCGCTCTCGGGCGAGCACGGCGACGGCCGGGCCCGCTCCGAGCTGCTGTCGGTGATGTACGACGAGGAGTCGCTGCGGCTCTTCGGCGCGGCGAAGGCGGCGTGCGACCCCGACGACCTGCTCAACCCCGGGGTGCTGGTCGACCCCGATCCGTTCGACGCCCACCTGCGCCCGGCCCGCCCGCGCCACGAGCCGCGCACGGTGCTGCGGCTGCTGCACGACGAGGGCTCGCTGGGCACGGCCGTGCACCGCTGCACCGGCGTCGGCAAGTGCGTGGCCCCGCACACCGCGACCAGCGGCGTGATGTGCCCGTCGTGGCAGGCCACGCGCAACGAGAAGGACTCCACCCGCGGGCGTGCCCGGGTGCTGCAGGAGGCCCTCGACGGCGAGCTCGTGCAGGGCCTGGGCGACCCGGCCGTGGCCGAGGCGCTCGACCTGTGCCTGGCCTGCAAGGGCTGTGCCTCCGACTGCCCGACCGGGGTCGACATGGCCAGCTACAAGGCCGAGGCGCTGCACCAGCGCCACGACGGCGAGGGCGCCACCGAGCGCCGTCCGCGCAGCCACCTGACCCTGGGCCGGCTGCCGATGTGGGCGCGCCTGGCCGCCCCGCTCGCCCCGGTGGTCAACCGCGGCCTGCGGCTGCGGCCGCTGGCGCGCCTGGCCAAGGCCACCGGCGGCATCGACCAGCGCCGCTCCATCCCCGACTTCGCCCCGCGCACGCTGCGCCGTGGCGCCACCACCGCCCGGCTGCGCGACACCCGGCCCGACGAGGCCCCCGACGTGTGGGTCTGGGCCGACTCCTTCACCGACCACTTCCTGCCCGGCTCGGGCCACGCCGCCATCGAGGTGCTCGAGGCCGCCGGGCTGCGGGTGCGCGTCATCGACGAGACCGCCTGCTGCGGACTGACCTGGATCACCACCGGCCAGCTCACCAGGGCCCGGGCGATCGCGGCGCGCACCGCGGCGACCCTGGCGGCGTACGTCGCCACCGGCACGCCGGTCGTGGGCCTCGAGCCGTCGTGCCTGGCCACCCTGCGCAGCGACCTCGTCGAGCTCAGCGACGACCCGCGCGCCCAGCAGGTCGCCGAGGGCGTGCTCACCTTCGCCGAGCTCGCCACCCGCCTCGACCTGCCGCTGCCCGACCTCGCCGGGGTGCAGGTCGTGGCCCAGCCGCACTGCCACCAGCACGCCGTGCTCGGCTGGGACGCCGACCAGGCGCTGCTCGAGCGCGCCGGCGCCACCGTCACCCGGGTCGCCGGCTGCTGCGGGCTGGCCGGCAACTTCGGCATGGAGAAGGGCCACTACGACGTCTCGGTCGCGGTCGCCGAGACGCACCTGCTGCCGGCGGTGCGCTCGCAGCCCGACGCGGTGGTGCTCGCCGACGGCATGTCCTGCCGCGTGCAGCTCGACGACCTGGCGGGCGTGCCGACGATGCACCTGGCCGAGCTGTGGGCTTCTAGGCTGGGGCGGTGATGTGCCCGTGAACCCCCGCCAGCGACGCCTCGTCATCCCCGTGGCCCTCGGCGCGCTGCTGCTGATCGTCGTCATCGCCTCGCTGGTCTGAGGAGCACCATGAGCGAGCCCCTGCTCCGCGGCCTGGCCCGGATGCGCAGCCACCTGCTCGACTCGGACGCGCTCGTGCGCGCGGTCGCCTCCGGGCGGCAGAAGAGCGGCACACCGCAGTGGCGCCGCGTCGAGCTGCGCTACGTCGACCTCAAGGCCGGTCGCCACCTGCAGGTCACGTCGTACGACGAGCAGCAGGCGCACACCGCCAACCACGCCGTCGGCGAGCCGAGGCAGCCCAGCCCGGCCCGTGACGCCGTCGACGCGCTGCTCGACGAGCCCTTCGGCAACTGGCACGTCGAGACGACCACGCAGAGCCACCAGCTGCGGGTGACCAAGAAGGGCGAGGCGCTGGTGCACACCAGCGACCGCTCGGAGGCGCTCGAGGCCAGCCGCGGGCACGACCGCGGCAAGGAGCGGCTGCTGCCCGAGGACGACCCGCTCTTCCGCGAGCTCGGCCTCACCGACGCCCAGGGCCGGCTCAAGCCGAGCCGCCAGGCGAAGTACCGCCAGGTCGAGGAGTTCCTGCGCCTGCTCGACACCACGGTCGTCGAGGCCGTCGAGAAGGGCCACCTGCGCCGGCCCACCGAGGCCGAGCCGCTGCGCGTGGTCGACCTGGGCTGCGGCAACGCCTACCTGACCTTCGCCGCGCACCGCTACCTCTCCCACGTGCGCTCGCTGCCGGTCGCGATCACCGGCGTCGACGTCAAGGAGCAGTCGCGCGAGCACAACAGCGCCGTGGCCGGCCGGCTCGGCGCCGACGCCAGCTTCGTGGTCGGCACCATCGCCGACGCGCAGGTCGACCCCGCCCCCGAGGTGGTGCTGGCCCTGCACGCCTGCGACACCGCCACCGACGAGGCGCTGGCCCGCGCCGTGGCCTGGGGTGCGCCGGTCGTGCTCGCGGCGCCCTGCTGCCACCACGACGTCGCCGCCCAGCTGCGCCGCGCGCCCACGCCGTCGCCGTACGCCGCGCTGACCCGCCACGGCATCCTGCGCGAGCGCTTCGCCGACACCCTCACCGACGCGCTGCGCGCCTCGCTGATGCGCCTGGCCGGCTACAAGGTCGACGTGGTGCAGTTCGTGGAGAGCCAGCACACCCCGCGCAACACCCTGCTGCGCGCCACCCGCACCGGCTCGCCGGTGCGCGGCGGCACGCTGCGCACGGAGTACGACGACCTGGTCGCCACCTGGGGGCTCACGCCCCGGCTGGCGGTGCTCCTCGGCCAGGACCAGCAGCAGGACCAGCAGGATGCGGGTGCCTGACCGGCTGCGGGGGCCGCTGGTGGCCCTCGCCCTGGCCGCCCCCTTCGCGGTGGGGCTGGCCGCGCACGCCGCCGGCGGCGGCGACGCCGAGGTCGTGCTCACCTTCGCCGACCCCGAGGTCCTGGAGTCGAGCGGGCTGGTGGCCGCCGACGGGCTGCTCCTGACCACCAACGACTCCGGCGACAGCGGCCGGGTCTTCGCGGTCGGGCCCGAGGGCCGCACCGTCGGGGTCACCACGTGGGCCGACGAGCCCACCGACGTCGAGGCCCTGGCCCCGGCCGGCCCCGGGCAGGTGTGGGTCGGTGACATCGGCGACAACCCGGGCTCGCGCGGCTCGGTCAGCGTGGCCCGGGTGCCCGTGGGGCGCGGCGCGATCGACGCGCGCACCGAGGCCGCGGGTGCGACGTACGAGCTGGTCTACCCGGGCGGTGCCCGTGACGCCGAGACGCTGCTGAGCCACCCGCGCACCGGGCGGCTCTACGTGGCCTCCAAGAGCTTCTTCGGCGGCGCCCTCTACGAGGCGCCGGCCCGGCTCGACCCCGACGCGCCCAACGAGCTGCGCGAGGTCGGCGGCGTGCTGCCGATCGCCACCGACGGGGCGTTCTGGCCCGACGGACGCCACCTCGTGGTCCGTGGCTACGCCGACGCGGTGGTCTACGCGTGGCCCTCGCTGGCCGAGGTCGGCGAGCTCGAGCTGCCCGACCAGCAGCAGGGCGAGGGCATCGCCGTGACCGACGACGGCCGGGTGCTGGTGAGCACCGAGGGCCAGTTCACCGACGTGCTCGAGGTGCCGCTGCCCGACGACGTGGCACGGGCGGTGGCGCCCGAGCCCGAGCCCCCGCCGGAGCCGACCGCCGAGCCGGAGCAGCCGGGGCAGCCGGACGCCGAGCCGGTCGACCGGGCCCAGGACGAGAGCCTGCGCACGGTCCCGCTGGCCTGGCTGCTGGGCGCGCTCACCGCCGTGGTGCTGGCCACGCTGCTGCTCGCCCGCGCCGTGCGCCGCCGCTGACGCGAGCCGTCACACGTGCGGGTGGTACGGCGCGGCCGTCGCGCTGGCTACCTTCTGGCCCATGGTGCGGCTGCGCAGGACCTCTCCCGACCAGCCGGGCTGGGCCCGGCGGCGTGCCGGGCGCGGGTTCGTCTACCTCGACGCGGGCGGTGAGCGCCTGCCCGACGAGGACACCCAGCGGGTCCGCGACCTCGTCATCCCGCCGGCGTGGAAGGACGTGTGGGTGACCCCGCACGAGAACGGCCACCTGCAGGCCGTCGGCACCGACGACGCCGGTCGCCGCCAGTACCTCTACCACCCGGCGTGGCGCGAGAAGCGCGACGCGGAGAAGTTCGACCGGATGCTCGAGTTCGGCAAGGGGCTGACCCGGGCCCGCGAGCTGGTGGTCAAGGACCTGGGCACGGAGGGAATGCCGCTGGAGCGCGCGTGCGCCGCGGCGGTGCGCCTGCTCGACCTGGGCTACTTCCGCATCGGCAACGACGTCTACGCCGACGAGAACGGCTCCTTCGGGCTGACCACGCTCGAGCGCCGGCACGTGCGGCGCCGCCAGGACCGGCTGGTCTTCACCTTCACCGGCAAGTCGGGGGTCGACCACCGCATCGAGATCGACGACGCCACCGTCATCGAGGCGCTCGAGGTCATGCGCCGCCGCCGCGGGGGAGACCTGCGGCTGCTGTCCTACAAGCAGGGCCGGTCGTGGCGCAGCGTGCTGCCCGACCTGGTCAACGAGTACGTGCGCGCCTCGACCGGGCTCGAGGCCACCGCCAAGGACTTCCGCACCTGGCACGCGACGGTGCTGGCCGCCGCGGCCCTCGCCGAGACCAGCGAGCACGGCGAGTCGGCGGCCTCGCGCAAGCGGGCGGTGGCCGGGGCGATGAAGGAGGTCTCCGGCTTCCTGGGCAACACCCCCACCCTGGCGCGGTCCTCGTACGTCGACCCGCGGGTCGTCGAGGCCTACGAGGAGGGCCGCACCATCGCGGGCACCACCCGCCTCCACCACGACACCCCCGACCAGCGGCAGGCCGCGCTCGAGCGCGCGACCCTGCGGCTGATCCGCGACTCCTGAGGAGGGGCATGCAGATCACCGTCGTGCGCGACGACATCACCACCCAGGCCGTCGACGCGGTCGTCAACGCCGCCAACCGCCGGATGCGCGGCGGCGGCGGGGTCGACGGCGCGATCCACGCCGCAGGCGGCCCCGCGGTGCTCGAGGACTGCCGGCGCCGCTTCCCCGACGGCCTGGCCACGGGCGACGCCGGCTGGACCACCGCCGGCGAGCTGCCGGCACGGTGGGTGGTGCACGTCGTCGGCCCCGACCGCACCGCGGGCGAGACCGACCGCCGGCTGCTGGTCTCGTGCTACGCCCGGGCCCTGGAGGTGGCCGACGAGCTCGGCGCCCGCAGCCTGGCGCTGCCGCTGGTCGGCGCGGGCGTCTACGGCTGGTCGGCCTCCGACTCGGTCACCGCCGCGCTCGAGGTGCTGCGCACCTGCGACTCCGGGCTCGAGGAGGCCCGCTTCGTGGCGTTCGGCCAGGCGGCCTACGACGTGGTCAGCGCGGCCCTGTAGGGCTCGCGGCGATCCGGAAGCCCTGGTTGCCGCTCGCGCTGTCGGGGGTGTTCGAGGTCCGCGCGCCCACCCGGTAGCGGGTGCAGTACGACGCGTGGCACAGGTAGGAGCCGCCGCGCATGACCCGCTGGCCCGGGGCGCCGGGGCGGTCCCACACGCCGTCGACCCACTCCCAGACGTTGCCGGCCATGTCGTGCAGCCCGTGGCCGTTGGGCGCGAACGCGGTCACCGGGGAGGTGCCGCGGTAGCCGTCGTCGGCGGTGTTGCGGGTCGGGAAGGCGCCCTGCCAGATGTTGCAGCGGTGCTCGCCGCCGGGGGTCAGCTCGTCGCCCCACGGGTAGCGCGCCTGCTCCAGCCCGCCGCGCGCGGCGTACTCCCACTCGGCCTCGGTGGGCAGCCGCGCGCCGGCCCACGCGGCGTACGCCGCCGCGTCGTGGAAGGACACGTGCACGACGGGGTGGTCGCCGCGCCCGGCCAGGTCGCTGCCGGGGCCCTCGGGGGAGCGCCAGGTCGCGCCGTCGACGCCGCACCACCACGGGGTGCCGGGCACCCGCGGCGAGACCTTGCGCAGCGGCCCGGGCAGGAACCCCGCGAAGACGAACGACCAGCCCAGCCGCTCGGACTCGGTGACCCAGCCGGTGGCGTCGACGAACGCGGCGTACTCGTCGTTGGTGACGCTGGTGCGCCCGATCGCGAACGGAGCGACCTGGACGGGGCGCACCGGGCCCTCGTGGTCGTCCGGGGAGCCCTCGGGGTCCTCGCTGCCCATGGCGAAGACGCCGCCGGGCAGGTCGACGAGCGCCGGCAGCGCGGGCGCGGCGCCGGCGCTGGCTGGCGCCGGCGGCGGGGGTGCGGCCGCATCGGGGGGACCGCCGGGACGGCCGGGGCTGCAGCAGGACGACATGACAGGTCACAATCTACCGGGGCCGCAGTGGCCCGGGCCGTGGCGGAGGAGGACACGTGGGGCAGGCAGAGGACCGCTGGCCGGGGTGGGTCTACGACGAGGGCGTCGAGCCCGACCCGCGCTTCAGCTTCGCCAACGAGCGCACCTTCCTGGCCTGGATCCGCACCGCGCTGGCGCTGGTGGCCGCGGGCGTGGCGGTCGACGTGATCGACCTCGACGCCTCCGCCGCGCTGCAGCGCGCGCTGGCGACCGTGCTCGTGGTCGCCGGCCTGGCCTGCGCGGTGCTGGCGTGGGTGCGCTGGGCGCGCTCGGAGCGGGCGATGCGCCGCGGCGTCCCGCTGCCGTCGGGCGGTGCCGCGGCGGCGCTGGCGGGCGCGGTCGTGGTGGCCGCCGGCGTGCTGGTCCTCGTGCTGTGAGCCCGGTCGCCGGACGGCCGGAGCCGCCGGGGCTGGCCAACGAGCGCACCGCCCTGGCCTGGCAGCGCACGGCGCTCTCCGTCGTGGTCGCGGCGCTGGTGGTGGCTCGTCTCACCATCGGCCGGGTCGGTCTGGGCGTGGTGCTGCTGGCCGCTGCCGGTGCCGTGCTGGGCGGGTGGGTGGCGCTCGAGGGGCTGGCGCGCTACCGCGCGCGCCACGGCGAGCCGAGGC
The DNA here is from genome assembly GCF_016907435.1 of Nocardioides salarius. Classification (NCBI taxonomy): domain Bacteria; kingdom Bacillati; phylum Actinomycetota; class Actinomycetes; order Propionibacteriales; family Nocardioidaceae; genus Nocardioides; species Nocardioides salarius. Next base: position 2,820,270 of record NZ_JAFBBZ010000001.1, read on the forward strand.
CCGGCCCCGGCCGGGGCGGCCGGGCGACGCTGCTGCTGACCGGCACCGTCGTGCTGGTGGCGCTCACCGAGCTCGCCGCGCTGCTGCTCGGCTGAGCCCGCCCGACCTCAGAGTCGCTCGACGACCCAGTCGACGCAGCGGGTGAGCGCGACGACGTCGTCGGGGTCGACCGCGGGGAACATGCCCACCCGCAGCTGGTTGCGGCCCAGGCTGCGGTAGGGCTCGACGTCGACGACGCCGTTGGCGCGCAGCACCGACCTGACGGTGGCGCCGGGCACCGCGTCGTCGAGGTCGACGGTGCCGACCACCAGCGAGCGGTGGGCGGGGTCGGTGACGAAGGGGCTGGCCCAGGCCCGCTGCTCGGCCCAGGCGTAGAGGTGCTGCGACGAGCGGGTGGTGCGCTCGACGGCCGCCGGCAGCCCGCCCAGGCCGTTGAGCCGGTCGAGCTGCTCGGCGAGCAGGAACAGGGTGGCCACGGCCGGGGTGTTGTAGGTCTGCTGCTTGCGCGAGTTGTCGATGGCGGTCGGCAGGTCGAGGAAGGCCGGTACGTAGCGCTCCGAGGCCGCGATCCGCCCGGCCCGCTCGAGCGCCGCGGGCGACATGACGGCGACCCACAGCCCGCCGTCGGAGGCCAGGCCCTTCTGGGGGGCGAAGTAGTAGACGTCGGTGTGGCGGAGGTCGACGGGCAGCCCGCCGGCCCCCGAGGTCGCGTCGACCAGCACCAGGGCGCCCGGGTCGGTCCCCTCGGGCCGCACGACGGGCGCCATCACACCGGTGGAGGTCTCGTTGTGGGCCCAGGCGTAGGCGTCGACGCCGGCCTCCGCGAGCGGCTCGGCGAGGGAGCCCGCGGGGGCGCTGCGCACCGACGGCTCCTCCAGCCAGGGCGCGCCGGCGACCGCGGTGGCGAACTTGGAGGTGAACTCGCCGTAGGTCAGGTGCTGGCTGCGCCGCTCGACCAGCCCGTGGGTGGCGACGTCCCAGAAGGCGGTCGAGCCGCCGTTGCCCAGCACCACCTCGTGGTCCTCGGGCACGTCGAGCAGGGCGCGCACGCCCTCGACCACCCGGCCCACCAGCGAGCGCACCGGTGCCTGCCGGTGCGAGGTGCCCATCAGCGTCGCCCCGGTCGCGGCGAGCGCGTCGAGGTGGGCGGTGGGCACCTTCGACGGCCCGGAGCCGAAGCGGCCGTCGCCGGGCAGCAGGTCGTCGGGGATGCGCAGGTCCACCACGGGGTCGCTCACAGGACCTATTGTCCCTGCTGACCGCAGGCTGCCCGCAACGGGTGGTGGCAGCGGCGGCCCGAGGCGAGGAGCCGTGATGACGAGGAACGACCTGCCCGACACCGCGCGCACCCGCATCGGGCTGCGCGTCCTGGGGGGCGTGCTGCTGCTGGTCGGCGGTGCGGTCTTCGCCTGGGGCATCACCACCGTCTTCGGCTACGACGGCTACGACTCGCCGCCGGGCCTGGCCATCGCCGCCTTCCTCGGTGGCATGCCGGTCGCGGTCGTCGGCCTGGGCATGCTCAACGCGAGCACCATCGGTGCGCAGTCGCGCTACGTCGCGGGCGAGACGATGCCCACGCTCAAGCAGTCGGCGGCCTACCTCTCCGACGGGGAGGGCATCATGGGCGTCGGACGCACGGTCGACGACCGGGAGCGCGGCACCGCTGCCGCCGGCGGCCCGTACTGCCGCTCGTGCGGGGTGCGCAACGACGAGGACGCGAGGTTCTGTGACGGGTGTGGCGCGTCCCTCGCCTGAGGGCACCTTCGAGCTGGAGCGGGTCGGCTTCGCGCACCCCGACGTGACGCGGTTGGTCACCGAGGTCCAGGCGTTCTACACCGAGCGCTACGGCGGACCCGACGAGACGCCGCTCGACCCCGCGATGTTCGAGCCGCCCACCGGCAGCTTCTACGTCGGCCGGCTCGACGGCGAGCCGGTCGCGACCGGGGCGTGGCGGCGCAGCGACGTGGTCACCTTCCCCGGCCTGGTCACGGTCGAGGTCAAGCGCATGTACGTCGCCCCGCGGGCCCAGCGGCGCGGCCTCGCGCGGCGCATCCTCGCCCACCTCGAGCGCAGCGCCGCCGAGAGTGGAGCCCGGGCCGTGGTGCTCGAGACCGGCACCATGCAGCCGGAGGCGATCGCGCTCTACACGTCCTCGGGCTACGAGCCGGTGCCGGGCTTCGGGTTCTACAAGGACGCACCGCTCTCGCGGTGCTTCGGCAAGCTGCTCTGACGCGCCCGGCCGGACCTCACCCGTCGGGGGCGTACCCCGGCGGCGGGCGGGTCGTTGAGGGAGCATGAGCAGCACCACCGACCTCCCCCAGCAGCCCCACCAGATCGTGGCGGGTGCGCTCGAGCGCCTGTCCGAGGCGTTCGGTGCCCGCGACGTGGAGGCCGCGGTCGACTGCTTCTCGCCCGACGGTGCCGTCTACGGCGACGACCTCGGGGAGCACGCGCACGGCGCCGAGGAGCTGCGGCCCTTCCTGGCCGAGCTCTTCGAGGAGGCCTTCACGATCACCTGGGAGACCGGGGCGACGGGGGAGACGGGCGGGACCTGGTCGCGGCGCCGCGGCGACGTGCTGTGGTTCGTCTCCGAGGCCGAGGCCGTCCTCGACTACCCCGACGGGCTGCGCGAGCGGGTGCGCTTCCAGCTCTCCGGCATCCTCAGCGCCACCGACGGCCGCTGGCGCTTCGAGCTGTTCAACGGCGCCCAGCCGGTCTCGCCCAGCCGCGAGCTGCTGGTCAGGGCCGGCTGATCAGGGCCGGTCGATCAGGGGGCGAGGCTGACGACGGCGTACCGCTCGTCGTCGATGCGCTTGCCCCACAGCTGCGGGTCGGGCAGCGGGTGCACCGAGCCGGTGCGCCCGACGGCGCCCAGCGCCGCCACGACCTCCTGAGCGGTCAGCCCGCCGCGGGTGCCGTCGCCCTGCGACCAGTAGCCCTCGACCAGCACCAGGCGCCCCTCGGGGGCGAGCAGCGCCGACCAGCGCCGCAGCGCCTCGACGGGGTCGGGCATGGCCCACAGCACGTGGCGCGACAGCACCACGTCGTAGTCGCCGGGGGCCAGGGGCGGGTCGTAGGCGTCGGCCTCGGTGACGTTGACGTCGGGCTCGTGGGCGGTCTTGGTCAGCGCCCGCTCCACCATCTCGGGGGAGAAGTCGATCCCGTCGACGGCGTGGCCGTGCTCGGCGAGCAGCAGCGCCAGCGTGCCGGTGCCGCAGCCGAGGTCGGCGACCCGGCTCGCGGGCGGGGGGAGCAGGTCGTGCATCAGCCGCGACCAGGCAGCGCGCACCGCAGGGTCGAGCAGGCCGTGGTCGGCGGCGAGGTCGAAGCCGGGGGCCTCGGCGTCCCATAGTCGGACAGCATCGCGGCTGGTCATGGCCGACGACCCTAGGCCATCGCCACCCCTTCGGGCGAGCGGTGCCGGGGAGTGGGTCCGGCCGGTGCGGACGGGTAGACAGGGACGATGAGCGATGACGCCGATGCCCTGACCCGTGCCGAGCTGATGCAGCGCGCCCGCGACGCCGACGTGGCCGGCCGGTCCACGATGACCAAGGAGCAGCTGGCGCAGGCGGTGGGGGCCGGCACGCAGACCGGCTCACGGGTCGAGGCCTTCCGCTCCCTGGCGCTGCAGCGGGCGCGCGGCGAGATGGTCTTCCTGCCCCGCCACCTCAGCGGGCTGGAGCGCCGCCGCCACGTGCGCCAGACGATCCGCGAGGACCACGAGACCCGGATCTCCAGCCGTAGCCAGGACGCGGAGGAGAAGTTCGAGAAGCTGCACGACTCGCTGTTCTCGTTCTTCCGCGGCACCTGCCTGCTGTTCTACCGCGACCTGGCCGGCGAGGACGCCTGGATGCCGACGGTGCTGACCCTGGGCGACGTGCACCCGGAGAACTTCGGGGTGATGCCCAGCGCCGACGACGTGCCGATCTTCGGCGTCAACGACTTCGACGAGGCCTACTACGCGCCGTTCACCTGGGACCTCAAGCGCGGCGCCACGGGCTTCGTCATCGCCGCGCAGGAGGAGGGCGGCCACGGGCGCAAGCAGCAGCGCCGGATCGCCGCCGCGTTCGTGCGGGGCTACGTCGAGGCGATGCGCGGCTACGCCACCGACGCCACCGAGCAGCAGGGCCAGATGCGCGAGGACAACGCGCCGAAGATCATCCGCCGGCTCTTCGAGTCGGCCAAGGAGGAGCGCGACGGCTGGCTGGCGCGCAAGTACCACGACGAGTACCGCCGCGGCTTCCGCGCCGACGACGAGCACGTGCCGGTGACCTCGCGGGTGCCGGAGTTCCAGGAGGCGCTCGAGCGCTTCGTGCGGGAGAACGACATCGAGGTGCCGGCGCGGGCCGGCTCGATGCGGGTCAAGGACGTGTGCCAGCGACTCGGGCAGGGCACCGCCTCGCTGGGCCTGCCGCGCTACTACCTGATGGTCGAGGGCCCCAACGCCGACGGCACCGACGACCTGCTGCTCGAGCTCAAGCAGGCACGGCGCTCGGCGCTGGCCGGGCTGGTGCCGCCCTCGGAGTACGTCGTCGACGGCAACGCCGACCGGATCTCGCATGCCCAGGGCGTGCACCTGGTGCGCGGCGACCGGTTCTACGGGGCCGTCGAGATGGACGGGCTGAGCTTCATGGTGCGCGAGCGCTCGCCGTACCGCGACGACATCGACCTCGACGAGCTCTCCGACAAGCAGTGGCGCAGGTACGCCGCCATCTGCGGCGCCTCGCTCGCGCAGTCGCACGCGCTCTCCGACGAGGCGGGCCTGGTCGACCACGACATCGAGCCCGACGTGCTGGAGGCGATCGGCCCCGAGGAGCTCTTCGTGCAGGACATCGTGGAGTACGCCGCCGAGGCGGCCGACCGGGTGCGGGCCGACCACCGGCACTTCCGCTCCGACCAGGAGCTGGGGGCCTTCGCGATGGTCGACCGCGTCTTCCGCTGAGGGGTGCTCCGGGCCGGCCCGCGAGGGCGGGCCGGCCGGAGCGGGGGCTCAGGCGCCCCAGGCCTCCTGCCAGCCCTCGATCTCCGAGGCCGGGCGCGAGCCCGGGCCGGTGTAGACCGCGGAGGGGCGGATCAGGCGACCGGTGCGCTTCTGCTCCAGGATGTGCGCCGACCAGCCGCCGGTGCGGGCGCAGGTGAACATCGAGGTGAACATGTTGGCCGGCACCTCGGCGAAGTCGAGGACGATCGCGGCCCAGAACTCCACGTTGGTCTCGAGCACGCGGTCGGGGCGGCGCTCGCGCAGCTCCTTGAGGGCCGCCTGCTCGAGGGCCTCGGCGACGGCGTAGCGCGGCGCGTCGAGCTCCTTGGCGGTGCGGCGCAGCACCCGGGCACGGGGGTCCTCGGCGCGGTAGACGCGGTGGCCGAAGCCCATCAGCCGCTCGCCGCGGTCGAGCAGGCCCTTGACGTAGGCCTCGGCGTCGCCGGACTCCTCGACGTCGGAGATCATCCCGAGCACGCGGCTCGGGGCGCCGCCGTGCAGCGGGCCCGACATCGCGCCGATGGCGCCGGAGAAGGCGGCGGCCACGTCGGCACCGGTGGAGGTGATGACGCGGGCGGTGAAGGTGGAGGCGTTCATGCCGTGCTCGGCCGCGCTGCTCCAGTAGGCGTCGATGGCCTTGACGTGCTTGGGGTCGGCCTCGCCCTTCCAGCGGATCAGGAACTTCTCGGCGAGGGTCGCGCCCTCGTCGACCTCCTTCTGGGGCACGACGGCCTTGTTGAGACCGCGCGCCGACTGGGCGGCGTACGACAGGACCATGACGGCCAGGCGGCCGATGTCCTCGCGGGCCTGCTCGTCGGAGATGTCGTAGGTCTGGCCGAAGCCGAAGGCCGGCGCGAGCATCGCGACCGCGGCCTGCACGTCGACGCGGACGTCACCGGTGTGCACCGGCAGGTTGAAGGGCTCGGCCGGGGCCAGGCCGGGGGTGTAGGCACCGTCGATCAGCAGACCCCAGACGTTCTCGAAGGGGACCCGGCCGACGATGTCCTCGATGTCGACGCCGCGGTAGCGGAGCGCGGACCCCTCCTTGTCGGGCTCGGCGATCTCCGTCTCGAAGGCGACGACGCCCTCCAGCCCGTGGTGTACCTCGGTCATCGCATGACTCCTGTGTCGTGTGCGGCTGCGTCCAAACCGTCGCATTGTGTCAGTGATGCTGCCCGCGCGGCACGCGGCGGTCCAGGACCCCGCGGGGTGGTCGCCCGCTGGCTACCGTGAGGACCATGCCCGAGCCCTCCGACGTGACGTCCCCGCAGCTGCGCGCCCTGCGCCAGGAGTACGCCGCCGCCGGCCTCACCGAGGCCGGGCTCGCCCCCGACCCGTGGACCATGTTCGGGCGCTGGTTCGACGAGGCGCGGGCGGCCGGGCTGCACGAGCCCAACGCGGTCGTGGTGGCCACCGCCTCCGCCGACGGCGCGCCCTCCGCGCGCACGGTGCTGCTCAAGGGGCTCGACGACGGGGCCGGGCGGCAGGGCTTCGTCTTCTACACCAACCACGGCTCGCGCAAGGGCGCCGACCTCGAGGCCAACCCCCGCGCCGCGCTGCTCTTCCCGTGGCACCCGCTCGAGCGGCAGGTGCGCGTCGACGGCGTCGTCGAGCGGCTCTCGCGCGAGGTGGTCGCCGCCTACTTCGCCGAGCGCCCGCGCGGCTCGCAGCTCGGCGCCTGGGCCTCGGCCCAGTCCTCGCCGGTCGCCGGCCGCGAGGAGCTCGAGGCGGCGTACGCCGCGGCCGAGCAGCGCTTCGCCGGTGCCCCCGTGCCGGTGCCCGGCGGCTGGGGCGGCTACGTCGTGCTGCCCGAGGCCGTGGAGTTCTGGCAGGGCCGGCCCAGCCGCCTGCACGACCGGCTGGTCTACCGCCGCTCGGACGCCGGGTGGTCGGTGGAGCGGCTGGCGCCCTGACGGGTCGTGGTCTGGGTCGTGGCCCCTGGCCGCGGCATGGCGCGTCCCCAGGCACACGACCGGGTCGCCGAGTAGCCGCAGCCGACCGGAGCGAGCCCCCGCCGCGGTGCTGGCCCGGGGCCGTACCCGGCTGGCACCCTGGGCCCATGGTCTCGGATCTGCGTCGCTGCCGGAACGGTCACGAGGTGCCCCCGGCTGCCTCCATCTGCCCCACCTGTGGCGACGGGGGCTCGGTAGGGGACGCCTCGCCCGGCCCCGACGAGCCGTCCGGCGGCTGGGCGTGGATCGTGGTCGGGCTCGTGGTCACCACCGCAGGGCTCATCACCGGGATCGACTCGACGGAGCCGCCGAGCGGTCGAGCCCTGGTCAGCCTCGTGGTCGTGGTGCTGGGCTTGGTCCTCCTCGGCATCGGCGTCGTCGCCCAGGGTGTGCTCGTGGGGCTGCGCCGGTGGCAGCACGAGAGCGGTCGTCCGGCGCGGTGACGTGGGGACCTGGGAGACACACCCGGTCACCCCCGACCGGTTCGAGGACTTCGCCGACGTCGTCAACCCGAACCGGCGCGCCTCGCACTGCTGGTGCCTGTCGCACCGGCTCCCTGCCTCCCAGGTCGAGGAGCTGGGCCGGGGCAGCCGTGAGCGGGCGATGCGGTCGCTGTGCGAGCGCGAGCACCCGCCGGGCGTGGTCACCTACCGCGACGGCGTGCCCGTGGGTTGGTGCAGCATCGGTCCCCGCGCCGACAACCCCAAGCTGGCCGCGTCGAGGCTGATCAGGCCCGTGGACGACCTGCCCGTGTGGAGCATCATCTGCGTCGTCGTACGAGGTGGTCACCGCCGGCAGGGGGTGACGACAACGCTGCTCGAGGGCGCGGTGGCCTGGGCGGCGTCCGAGGGGGCGCCGGCCGTCGAGGCCTACCCGGTCGACCCGGTGGGGGAGCGGATGGACCTGACGATGGCCTTCGTCGGCACCCGGGCGATGTTCGAGAAGGTGGGCTTCGAGGTCGTCGGCACGACGGCCGCCGTGGCCAGCCGGATGCCGCGCCTCGTGGTGCGGCGCGACCTGCCTTGAGGGGGAGGAGGTCCCGGCGTCCGTCGTCGGTCCGCAGTGGGCCGTCGGTGGCTCCTGGTGGCCATCCACAGGGACCGATCACCCCTTGACTAGAACACCAGTTCGAGTAAAATCGGGGTATGCAGACGCCGCTGGACGACCTGAGCGAGGCCGAGGTCCTCGACCGGGCCTCAGCCTGCGCGCGCTCCGTCCGCGAGGCCGAGGTGGAGCTGCTGGTCCTCGCCCAGCACTGGGCGGTGATGCACTCCGCGGAGCGGCTCGACCCCCAGCAGCGGCGCCTGCCCGGGCGCGAGCAGGCCCGCCGCTACGGCGGTGAGGGGGTCGCGGAGGTCACCGAGTTCGCCGCCGCCGAGCTCGGCGCCCGCATCGGGCTCACCACCTGGGCCGCGGCCCGTCTGATCGGCGACGCCCAGGACCTCCACCACCGCCACCCCGCGCTGTGGGCGCGCGTGCAGGCCCTCGAGGTCCGGGCCTCCTACGCCCGCCACGTGGTCACCAAGACCCGCGAGCTCTCCCGCGCCGAGGCCGCCCACGTCGACGCCGAGGTCGCCGAGTCGGCCGACGGGCGCATCCCCTGGACCCGCTTCGAGGCGCTCGTGGCCGGCAAGGTCGCCTCCGCCGCCCCCGCGATCGCCCGCGAGAAGGAAGAGCGCGCCAAGAAGGCCCGCTTCGCCAAGATCATCGGGCGACCCGAGCACGGCATGGCCTCCTTCCTCATCCGCGCCGACGTCGCCACCATCACCCGCATCGACCGCGCCGTCAGCGCGCACGCCACGACGCTCCAGGCGGCACTGCCCGACGAGCCCGGCGCCCTGCGCGAGGACGACGAGGCCCGCACCGACGAACGCAGCGTCACCATCGACGACCGCCGCGTCCTGGCCGCCCTCCAGCTCACCACTGGCACCACCGAGCCCGGCGCTGCGGACGTGGGGCCGCGGGTCGACCTGGTGGTCCACCTCGACGGCCGCGACCAGGTCGAGCTCGACGAGCACGGCCGCCCCCTCGAGGCGGTCGCCCGCCTCGAGGGTCACGGCCCCGTCACCCGCGCCTGGGTCCGCGACACCCTCGGCCCCCACGCACGCTTCACCATCCGCCCCGTCCTCGACCTGGCCCACCAGGCCCCCGTCGACGCCTACGAGATCCCCGCCCGCCACCGCCGAGCCGTGCGCCTGCTCTCCCCGGCCGACACCTTCCCCTACGGCTCCTGCACCAGCGAGCACCTGCAGGTCGACCACACCGACCCCCACGGCCGGGGCGGTCCCAGCAAGATCGGGAACTACGGTCCGCTGACCACCAGCCACCACCGCCTCAAGACCCACGGGCAGTGGCAGGTCCGACAACCCTTCCCCGGCATCCACCTGTGGCGGGACCCCCACGGCGCCACCTACCTCGTCGACCACACCGGCACCCGACCCCTCGGCCAACAAGCCGGGGCCCCGCCGCCGCCACCGCGACGACCCACCAGCACCTTCGAGATCTACCGACCCGACATCCAGCTCGTCCTCGACCCCGCCGCCTGATCAGGGCTGCTCGTCGGAGACGTCGGGGACGTCGGGGACGTCGGGGAAGAGGCGGCGTGAGCCGGAACCCTCGTCGGCGAGCACGTCGTCAGGGTTGTAGAGCCGGCAGCGCTGCAGGGACAGGCATCCGCACCCGATGCACCCGTCCAGCTCGGCGCGGACCTTCTCCAGGTCGGCGATGCGCTGGTCGATGACCGGACGCCAGCGGGCCGACATCCGGGCCCACTGGACCCGGGTCGGGGCGGCCTCGGCCGGTACGTCGGCGAAGGCTGCGCCGACGTCGTCGAGGGTCAGGCCCACCCGCTGCGCGGCCCTGATCACGGCGACGCGACGCAGGACTGCCCGCGCGTAGCGCCGTCGGTCGCCGGCGGTACGCGTGCTCGTGATGAGACCTCGGGCCTCGTAGTAGCGCAGGGCGGACGGGGCGAGGCCCGAGCGTCGAGCCACCTCGCCGATGGTGAGCAGGTCCCGCCGATCCATGTTGACCTCAAGTGCACTTGACGTTGTCCGATCGACGGCATGGTAGTCATCCAGAACAGCGACGACGACGCGTTCAAGCGGGTCCACCAGTCCGGCCCCGGGCGGAGGAGGTGGCCGTCCAGGCGTCGTCCGCCGATCCTCCAGGGCGTCCCGCACGGGACTGGTCGGGCCGACTCGCGCGCCTGGCGCGACCCGCTCGGCGAGCTGCGGTGAACGCTCACCTCCCGTCGACAAAACCTCTTGTCCCGCCCCGAGGCCCGGCGTACGGTCTTTCGCACACGGGAAAGGAGGTGGTCCGGAGAATGAGTTCTTCCAGGACGCGTGAGGTGGCTGCCCGCTAGCAGCCCCAGCAGGACGACGGGGCAGGAGTGCCCCTGACGCTGCTGGCGAATCCCAAGCAGCTGCCCGACCCGCAGGTGGCCCGGCTCCGTCCGCCGGGCACGGCCCTCGTCTCGAGGGTCACGCCTGCGGGTCGCTGCATGTCCGGACCCGTTCGCGGGTTGCTCGGGGAGGGCTCCGGGAATAAGGTTGCGCAAGTCAACCGTTAATCCCAGCGTGAATCGAGAGTCCGTGACCCAGGCCCCCCACCCGACCGGCAGCCCCGGCGACACCGCAGCCGCCCCGGCGGAGTCCGAGGTGGCCATGACGCACCGCCAGGTGCTCGAGGCGCTGAGCGGACTGCTGCTGGCGATGTTCGTGGCCATGCTCTCGAGCACCGTGGTCACCAACGCGCTGCCGCGCATCGTGGCCGACCTCGACGGCACCCAGACCGGCTACACCTGGGTCGTGGTGGCCACCCTGTTGGCCATGACTGCCACCACGCCGGTGTGGGGCAAGCTCTCCGACCTCTTCAGCAAGAAGATGCTCGTGCAGCTGGCGCTGGTGATCTTCGCGATCGGCTCGCTCATCGCGGCGCTCGCGCCCAGCATGGAGGTGCTCATCGGCGCGCGCGTCGTGCAGGGCCTCGGTGTCGGCGGGCTGACCGCCCTGGTGCAGGTCGTGATCGCCAGCATGATCACGCCGCGCGAGCGCGGGCGCTACTCCGGCTACATCGGCGCCACCTTCGCCCTCGCCACGGTCTCAGGCCCGCTCATCGGCGGCCTGATCGTCGACTCCCCGCTCGGCTGGCGGGGCACCTTCTTCGTCGGCCTGCCCTTCGCCGTGGTGGCCTTCGTGCTGCTGCAGAAGACCCTGCGCCTGCCGGTCGTCAAGCGCGAGGTGCACATCGACTACACCGGCGCCACGCTCATCGTCGCCGGCGTCAGCCTGCTGCTGGTGTGGGTCAGCCTGGCCGGCAACCAGTTCGACTGGGTCTCGCCCGTCTCGGCACTGCTCGTCGTCGCCGGCCTCGTGGTCGTGGCCGCCGCGGTGTACGTCGAGGCCCGCGTGGCCGTCGAGCCGGTGGTGCCGCTGGGCCTCTTCCGCGACCGCACCATCGCCCTGGCCACCACGGCCTCGGTGCTGATCGGCGTGGCCATGTTCGGCTCCACCGTCTACCTGTCGCAGTACTTCCAGACCGCCCGCGGCATGAGCCCGACCCACGCGGGCCTGATGTCGATCTGCATGGTCGGCGGGCTGCTGGTCTCGAGCATCGTCTCGGGCCGGCGGATCACCACCACCGGGCGGTGGAAGCGCTGGCTGGTCTCGGGCATGGTCCTGACCGTGGTCGGCCTGGCCCTGCTCGGCACCATCGACGAGACCACCGACCTGCGCGTGGTCGGCGTCTTCATGGCGGTCCTGGGCGTCGGCCTGGGCGCCACCATGCAGAACCTGGTGCTGGCGGTGCAGAACAGCGTGCCGCTGAGCCAGCTCGGCGCGGCCAGCTCGGTCGTCGCGTTCTTCCGCTCCCTCGGTGGCTCGGTGGGCGTCTCCGTGCTCGGGGCGCTGCTGAGCACCCAGGTCGCCACCAAGGTCACCGCCGGGCTTCGCGACCTCGGCATCGAGGAGACCGGGCACAGCAGCCACGAGATCCCCGACCTCGCCACCCTGCCGGCCCCGGTGCGCGGGGTCTTCGAGCAGGCCTTCGGCGAGTCCTTCGGCCACATCTTCCTGGTCGCCACCCCGCTGGCGCTGCTGGCCCTGGTCTGCGTCGTGGCCATCCGCGAGGTGCCGCTGCGCACCACCCACGACATGGTCCCGGTCGCGCCCGCCGACTCCGCGCCCGAGGCCACCGCCGACCTGGTCGAGGACGCCGAGGGCGTCGACAGCCGGGCGGCGGCTACGCTGCCGCCACGATGACCGCCTCACGAGCAGAGTCCCTCATGCGCCTGGAGCAGGAGGTGGGCGTGATGATCCGCCGCGTGAAGCGGGTGATCGGGGAGCGTGCCCACGCCGTGCACCCCGACCTGCAGCCGGCGTCGTACCTGATGCTGGCCTACCTGGGCCAGCACGGCCCGATGCGGGCCTCGGTCGCGGCCGAGATGTTCAACATCGACAAGGGCGCCATCAGCCGCCAGGTCGCGCACCTCGTCGACCTCGGCCTCGTCGAGCGCACCCAGGATCCCGACGACGGCCGCGCCTCGCTCATCTCGGCCACCGCGTCGGCCGTCGAGCGGCTGACCGCGGTCGCCGAGCACCGGCGGCGCTGGCTCGACGAGCGGCTCGACGACTGGGACGCCGAGGAGCTCGAGGACTTTGCGCGCGTGCTGGGCCGCTACAACGAGGCCCTCAACCGCAGCTGAGGGCCCCGCCGGGCAGCGTCAGGAGCGCACCCAGACCGCGGTGTCGCCGGGCAGCAGGTCGGAGACCGGCCCGCTGCTGGCCACGACCTCGCCCTGGGGGCGGCTGACCGGGGTGGAGCCGCAGTTGAGCACCACGGTCACCGGCCCGCGCCGGAAGGCCAGCACGTCGCGGCCCAGGTCGAGCATCTCGACCTCGCCGGTGGCGCTGCTCAGCGCCCGGCGCGCCGCGAGCGCGCGCTGGTAGAACGCCAGCGTCGAGTCGGGGTCGACCCGCTGGGCGTCGACGGTCACGTCGGCCCAGCCCTCGGGCTGGGGAATCCACGGCTGGCCCTCGCCGGGCCCGAAGCCGAACGGCGGCTTCTCGCCCGACCACGGCATCGGCACCCGGCAGCCGTCGCGGCCGACCTCGCCGGTGCGCAGGTAGGACGGGTCCTGCCGGTGCTCGGGGGCCACGTCGACCTGCTCGAGCCCCAGCTCCTCGCCCTGGTAGACGTACGACGAGCCGGGCAGCGCCAGCATCGCCAGCGTCGCGGCGCGCGCCCGGGCCAGGCCCTTCGCGCCCCCGCCGTAGCGGGTCACGTGGCGTACGACGTCGTGGTTGCTCAGCACCCACGTCGGGCTGGCCTGCACGTCGGCGAGCGCGGTGAAGGTGCCGGTGATGACGCCCTCGAACGCCTCGGCCGACCACGGGGCCAGCAGCCAGGAGAAGTTGAAGGCCTGGCTCATCTCGTCGTCGCGCACGAACTGCGCCATCGACTCGGGGGTCTGGGTCCAGGCCTCGGCCACCAGCATCCGGTCGCCGTCGTACTCGGCGAGCACGTCGTGCCAGCGCCGGTAGACGTCGTGCACCTCGGGCTGGTCCCACATCGGCTCGTCGCGCAGGGTGCGCTCGACCATCGAGCGCTCCTCGTTGATCGGCGCCGCGCTGTCGGGCTGCTCGCCCTCGGCGACCACCTGGTCGCGCAGCGACTCCTCCTTGAGCAGGCCGTGCGCCACGTCGACGCGGAAGCCGTCGACCCCGCGGTCGAGCCAGAAGCGCAGCACGTCGACGAACATGTCGCCGACCTCGGGGTTGCGCCAGTCGAAGTCGGGCTGGGTGGAGTCGAAGAGGTGCAGGTACCACTGCGGGTCGTCGTCGCGCCCGTCCGGGTGCTCGGCCACCCGGGTCCACGCGGCGCCGCCGAAGACCGACTGCCAGTTGTTGGGCGGCTCCTGGCCCTGCGGGCCGCGGCCGTCGCGGAAGAGGTAGCGCGCGCGCTCGGGGCTGCCGGGCTCGGCGGCCAGCGCGGCCTGGAACCACACGTGCTGGTCGGAGGAGTGGTTGGGCACCAGGTCGGCGATGATCTTGAGGCCCAGCTCGTGGGCGGTCGCCACGAGCGTGTCGGCGTCCTCGAGGGTGCCGAAGAGCGGGTCGATGTCGCAGTAGTCGCTGACGTCGTACCCGTGGTCCTTCTGCGGGGAGCGGTAGAACGGCGAGATCCACACCGCGTCGACGCCCAGGTCGCGCAGGTAGGGCAGCCGGGCGGTGATGCCGGGCAGGTCGCCCACGCCGTCACCGTCGGCGTCGGCGAAGGAGCGCGGGTAGACCTGGTAGATGACGGCGTGGCGCCACCACTCGGCGCCGGCGCCCTGGTTTGGATCGTTCAAAGCCATGTCCTCCAGTGTTCCACACGCTCCCGGCCCGGGCACGCTCAGGCGAACGCGTCGGGGGAGACCTCGATCCACACCTGCTCGGCGCGCCCGACCACCGCTCCGCGCGGGTCCACGACGGTCGTCGCGGTGCGGTGCTTGCGGCCCTCGCTGCCGCGCGCCAGGCCGACCACCACGTGCTCCTCGCCGGCCACCGGGGTGCGCAGCACCTCGGCGGTCATCCGGCCCAGCACCATCATCCGGTCCTCCATGTCGGCCGCCCAGGCGCCGGCGCAGTCGAGCGCCGCCCAGACCACGCGCAGGTCGGCCTCCCCGGCCACCCAGGGCGCGGCCACCCGCGGGCGCCCGTCGAGGTCGTCGACGCGCCCCGGGAAGATCCGCAGGCCGTCGCCCGGCTCGCGGGCGGTGCCGCAGCTGAAGCAGGTCGGGAAGGGGTGCTGCTCGAGCCCCGGGTAGCGGGTCGCGGCCTCGCGGGCGAGCGCCGTCGACACCGCGGCCACACCCTCGGGCGCGAGCGTGGCCCGGCGGGCCACCAGGGCCGGCGCGCCCTCGTGCAGCGCGGTCACGACGCCGTCGTCCTCGACGACCTCCATGGGGGTGTCGAGCGGCGGCGGCTGGCGCAGCGTCACCTCGACCGCCCCGCCGTCGGCGTCGACGTACGCCGCCAGGGCACCCGCCGACCAGCCGCCGTTGCCGGAGCCGGCGGGGCCGTTGAAGCGGGCGGGGACCACGAGGGCCTCGAGGGTCGAGGAGGAGGGGTTCATCCCTTGATCCTCTCGTACCTGTCGAGGGCCTCCTGGCGCTCCTCCTTGTGGTCGAGCATCGGCGCCGGGTAGCCGACCAGGTCGCGGGTGTCGGCGTCTGGCTCGTGCGGGTCGGGCACCTGGTCGGGGTCGGCGAGCTCGCTGACCCAGCGGCGCACGTAGGCGCCGTCGGGGTCGAAGCGCCGGCCCTGCGTGGTGGGGTTGAAGACCCGGAAGAACGGCGAGGCGTCGGTGCCGCTGCCGGCCGTCCACTGCCAGCCGTGGTTGTTGCTGGCCAGGTCGCCGTCGACGAGCCAGTGCAGGAAGTGCCGGGCGCCGTGCTGCCACTCCACGTGCAGGTCCTTGACCAGGAAGCTGGCCACGATCATCCGCAGCCGGTTGTGCATCCAGCCGGTCGCGCGCAGCTGGCGCATGCCGGCGTCGACGACCGGGAAGCCGGTGCGCCCCTCCTGCCAGGCGGTGAGCTGGTCGCCGGGGCGGTCGTAGTCCATGCGCGAGAACTCGGGCTTGTAGTAGTCGCGGGCCGAGTCGGGTCGCCGGTAGAGCACGTCGGCGTAGAACTCGCGCCACGCCAGCTCGGTGCGGTAGGTCTGCGCGCCCCTGCTCCGCTTCGCGCCCAGGTCGGCCAGCAGCGTGCGCGGGTGCACCTCGCCGTACTTCAGGTGCACCGACATCCGGCTGGTGCCGTCGCGGTCGGGCCGGTCGCGGTCGGTGTCGTAGTCGTCGACGCGGTCGAGGAACTCCGCCCACTGCCGCTGGGCCGAGGCCTCCCCGGGCTCGGGCAGGTCGAGGCCCGCGGGGACGCGCGGCTCGGGGATCTCGGTGGTGCCCTCGTCCAGCCGCAGCCACGAGACCCCGGTCGGGGCGTCGGCGGGCGCGTCCCAGCCCATGTCGTTCCAGGCCCGCGAGAACGGGGTGAAGACCTTGTAGGGCGCGCCCGAGCCGTTGCGCACCCGCCCGGGGTCGACGGCGTACGGCGACCCGGTGCGCACCAGCTCGATGCCGGCGTCGGCGAGGGCCTGCTCGACCGCCTCGTCGCGCTCGCGCCCGTAGGGGCCGAAGTCGGCGCTGACGTGCACCCGCTCGGCGCCGACCGCCCCGGCGGCCAGCACCACGCGGCGCACCGGGTCGCCGCGCACCACCGACAGCGTCCCCCGGCGCCGGCGCAGCGAGGCGTCGAGCGAGCGCAGCGAGCCCGCCAGGTAGGCCTGCCGGCTCGGACCGGCCGGACCCCACAGGCGGGGGTCGAGCACGAAGAGCGGCAGCACCTCCCCGTCGGCGCCTGCCTCGACGAGCGCTGGGTTGTCGGAGAGCCGCAGGTCGCGGCGGAACCACATCACGCTGACCACGCCACGAGCCTGCCAGCGCGGCGGTGGGGCCAGCACACCCGAGCGGTCGCGGCCCGCGGGGCGGGGGTGTGGACCCTGTGGTGGACAATGGTCGGGTGAGCGACCTGATCGACACCACCGAGATGTACCTCCGCACGATCTACGAGCTCGTGGAGGAGGGGATCGTGCCCCTGCGCGCCCGGATCGCCGAGCGGCTGCACCAGAGCGGGCCGACGGTGTCGCAGACGGTGGCGCGCATGGAGCGCGACGGGCTGCTCACCGTCGAGGGCGACCGCCACCTCGAGCTGACCGAGGACGGGCTGCGGCTGGCGACCCGGGTGATGCGCAAGCACCGCCTGGCCGAGCGCCTGCTGATCGACGTCATCGGCCTGGAGTGGGAGCTGGTGCACGAGGAGGCGTGCCGCTGGGAGCACGTCATGTCCGAGACCGTCGAGCGCCGCCTGCTCGAGCTGCTCGACCACCCCACCGAGTCGCCGTACGGCAACCCGATCCCGGGCCTCGACGAGCTCGGCCAGACCAGCACTGCTGAGACCTTCATGAGCGGCGTCGAGTCGCTGACCAGCGCCGCCAGCCCCGAGGAGGGTCGGGTGCTGGTGCGCCGCATCTCGGAGGAGATGCAGAAGGACGAGCAGCTGATGAGCGCGCTGCGCCGCGTCGGCGCGCTGCCCGACAAGACCGTGACGATCGTGGCCACCGAGGCCGGGGTGCTGGTCGGCGCGGCCGGCGAGAGCGCCGAGATCGTGCCCGAGGCCGCCGACCACATCTTCGTGCGCAGGCTCTAGGCCGGGACCGCCTCGGCACGCAGGTCGGCCAGGGCGGTGAGGAACTCGCTGCAGCCGGCGTGCACCGTGCGGGTGGCCAGGTCGTCGCCCCTGGTCGCGCCCCGGTTGAGGACGACCACGGGGGTGCCGGCCTTGGCGGCCCGCTTGACGAAGCGCAGCCCGCTCATCACCGTCAGGCTGGAGCCGGCGACCAGGAGCGCGCCGCCGCTCGGCCCGAGCGCCTCGACGGCCTCGTAGCAGCGCGCCACCCGCGCCGGCGGCACGTTCTCGCCGAAGAAGACCACGTCGGGCTTGAGCAGCCCACCGCACTCGCAGTCGGGCACGACGAAGCCGTCGGTCTCCTCGAGGGCCACGTCGCCGTCGGGGTTGCTGGCCACGTCGGCATGCTGCTCGGCGAAGCCGGGGTTGAGCGCGGTCAGGCGCCGGTGCAGGTCGGCGCGGGCGCTGGTCGCGCGGCACGAGAGGCACACGACGTCGGCGATCCGGCCGTGCAGGGCGACCAGGCCGGGGGTGCCGACGCGCTCGTGGAGGCCGTCGACGTTCTGGGTGATCACCAGGTCGGCGCCCAGCCGGGCGACCGCGAGATGGCCGGGGTTGGGCTCGGCGTGGCGCATCCGGCCCCAGCCCAGGTGGCTGCGGGCCCAGTAGCGACGCCGCGGGCCGGGCCCGGAGACGAACTCCTGGTAGGTCATCGGGGTGCGCCGGGGGGCGCCCGGGCCGCGGTAGTCGGGGATGCCCGAGTCGGTCGACAGCCCGGCGCCGGTGAGCACCACCAGCGGCCGGCCGGCCAGCAGCCCGAGCGCGTCGTTCACCGGGCGTACCGCTCCGCGGCCCGGGCCCGTGCCTTGGCCGCCTCGACCTCGCGGTCCTTGGGCGGTGCGGTGGTGACCAGGGCGTCGAGCAGGTGCCGGGTGGCCTCGGCGACCTCGGCCACGGCCCGGTCGAAGGCGGCCTGGTTGGCCTGGGACGGCTTGGTGGACCCGCTGACCTTGCGCACGTACTGCAGCGCCGCGGCCTCGACCTCGTCGGTGCTCGCCGGCGGCTCGAAGTTGTGGAGCTGGCGGATGTTGCGGCACATGCCCACGAGAGTACGTCGCCGCCACGTGGACCGGTGCTGCCGTGAGAAGGGCCGTGCTGGTTCGATGGGGCCATGGCTGCCACCCCTGATCCCGCCTCCCGCTCCGAGCGCGAGCACGACCTGGTGCTGCTCGGCGCCACCGGCTTCACCGGTCGGCTGACCGCGGAGTACCTGGCGCGCAACGCCCCCGCCGGCCTGCGCTGGGCGCTGGCCGGACGCAACCCGGAGAAGCTGGCGGGGGTGCGCGCCGACCTGGCCGCCATCGACCCGGCGCTGGGCGAGCTGCCGCTGGTGACCGCCGACTCCGGCGACGCCGCGTCGCTGGCCGCGCTGGCCGGCAGCACCCGCGTCGTGATCACCACCGTCGGGCCCTACCTCGAGCACGGCGAGCCGCTGGTGGCCGCCTGCGCCGCCGCGGGCACCGACTACGTCGACCTCACCGGCGAGCCCGAGTTCGTCGACCGGATGTACCTGGCCCACCACGAGACCGCCGAGCGCACCGGCGCGCGCATCGTGCACGCCTGCGGCTTCGACTCGATCCCCCACGACCTGGGGGCCTGGTACACCGTCCAGCAGCTGCAGGCCACCGGCCCGGTCACGGTGCGTGGCGTGGTGCGCGCCTCGGGCACCTTCTCCGGCGGCACCTTCCACTCCGCGATGGGGGCGACCTCGCGGATGAAGCAGACCCGTGAGGCCGCCAAGCAGCGCCGCGAGGTCGAGAAGCGCCCCGAGGGCCGGCGCAGCCGCGCGGTCGCCGGCAAGCCGCACCGCGACGGCGAGCTGGGCTACTACCTGCTGCCGCTGCCCACCCTCGACCCGATGGTGGTCGCGCGCAGCGGCGCAGCGCTCGACTCCTACGGCCCCGACTTCCGCTACTCCCACTACATCGGCACCAGGACGCTGCGCTACGCGGTGGGCGGGATGGCCGGCCTGGTCGGGATCGGCGTGGCCGCGCAGGTCCCGCCCGTGCGCAACCTGCTCAAGAGCCGCATCAAGCAGGGCGAGGGTCCCTCGCCGGCGCGCCGGGAGAAGAGCTGGTTCACCGTCGACTTCATCGGCGAGGGCGACGGTCGCACCATCCACACGCGCGTCTCCGGCGGCGACCCCGGCTACGGCGAGACCTCCAAGATGCTCGCGGAGTCGGCGCTGTGCCTGCTCCACGACGACAACCCGACCACCGCCGGCTGCGTGACCACGGCCCAGGCGATGGGGGAGAACCTCACCGCCCGGCTGATGGCCGCCGGCATCCGCTTCGAGACGGTCGAGGGCCAGCGCGAGGGCTGAGCGGCCGCGCGGGGCGCGGCTGGCGGGGACTGTCGGTGCGCTGCGGCAAGATGGTCCTCGTGCCTCCCCGCCTGCCCACCGCCCCGCTCACCACGCCGGCGGCCTCCGACGCGGCGGCCCGGGCGGCGATCTTCCCGCGGGTGCGCTGGATGGGCTCGAAGCACAAGCTGCTGCCGCACCTGGCCCAGGCCTTCGCCGACGTCGCGCCCGCGGCGGGGCCCGGCTCGGCGCTCGACGCCTTCAGCGGCTCGGGCGTGGTGTCCTACCTGCTCAAGCACCAGGGCTGGTCGGTGCACAGCAACGACTACCTGGGCTTCCCCGGCGTGGTGGCCAGCGCCGGCGTGGTCAACCACGACACGGTGCTCTCGGACGACGACGTCGAGCGCATCCTGGGCCCGGCCGCCGACGAGCGCGACTTCGTGCGCCGCACCTTCACCGGCGTCTACTTCACCCCCGACGACCTGGCCTTCCTCGACTCGGCGTGGAGCCACATCGACACGATGAGCGGCGGGGGCCGCGCGGTGGCGATCGCCGCGCTGTGCCTGGCCGCGGCGCGCAAGCAGCCCCGCGGGGTCTTCACGCTCACCGGTGACCTGAGCCGCTACGACGACGGGCGCCGCGACCTGCGGCTGAGCCTGCGCGAGCACTTCGTCGAGCGGGTCGCCGACTACAACGCGGCCGTCTTCGCCGGGCCGCGCGAGTGCACGGTCTCCTCGCTGGAGATCGGCGAGCTGCCGCAGCGCCGCCACGACCTGGTCTACCTCGACCCGCCGTACGCGCCGCCGGCCGACGACAACGACTACACCAAGCGCTTCCACTTCCTCGAGGGGCTCTCGCGCTACTGGGTGGGCGACACGATCATGTGGGACACCAAGAGCCGCAAGCTGCCCAAGCGGGTCACCAAGTACTCCTCGCGGCGCACCATCGAGGAGGCCTTCCGCGAGGTGTTCAAGCAGTTCCACGACTCGCCGTTGGTGCTCTCCTACTCCTCCAACGCGCTGCCCGACCTCGAGACGCTGGTGCGGCTGCTGCGCGAGGTCAAGGACGAGGTGGAGGTGCGCCGGGTGCCGCACACCTACCACTACGGCACCCACCGCTCCGCCGTACGCCGCTCGGTCGACGAGTACCTCTTCCTCGCCCGATGAGCGCCGCCGACACGGAGGCGATGCAGGCCTACCTGACCCGGCTGCGGCGCCTGACCACCCACGTCGCGGTCGACGAGGCCTCCGAGCAGGCCGACGCGATCGTGGCCGCCGGCGCGAGCCTGGGCGAGCTCGACGAGGTCTCGGTCGAGTCGCTGACCCGCTGGGTGCGCGCCCGCCCGGCCGACGTCTACGCCCTGGGCCTGGCCGTGGGGCTGTCGCAGGAGAAGCTGAAGAACCTGCTGCGGGTCGCGTTCGGCACCACCTCGTGGGTCAAGGCGGTCGCCGCCGACGCCCGCGGGGTCGTGGTGTGGCTCGACGAGGAGCTCGGCCTGCTGGAGGCCCTCGAGGCCCAGCGGCACCGCACCTACACCTTCGGCGACGTGCTGGCCGCGCGCGGCACCAGCCGCCAGACCGCCAGCAGGGCCGGGGTCGCGGGGAAGATGATCGAGGACGCCGTCGAGCAGGTGGTGCGCGACCTGGGCCTGCCCTACGAGATGCGCGGGCGCTTCGTGGGCCGCAACGGCGAGACGGGGCCGGCCGACCTGGCGGTGCCGGGCTTCGACGGCGCACTGATCGCGGTGGCCTGCAAGGGCTTCGACTCCACCGGCTCCAAGCTCACCGCGGCCGTGACCGAGGTGATGGACATGGCGAGCGTGTCCTTCGCCCACCAGTACGTGCTGGCCGTCGTCGACGGGATCGGCTGGCTCAGCCGCCAGGGCGACTTCCGGCGGATGCATGCCCTGCTCGAGCAGCACCGCATCGACGGGCTCTACGCCCTGGCCGACCTCGACGCCTTCCGCGCCGACCTGCACGCCGCCGCCGTGCGCCACGGGCTGCTGGAGGGCCCCCTGCCCGACGGTCCGGGGGTCAGCGTGCCCGGGGAGGCGCTGGCGGCCCGCGCCGAGGTGCCCGACGCGCAGCTGCACCTCGACCTGTGAGGCCACGCGTCACGAAGAAGTGGGTGCCCCAGGCAGGAGTCGAACCTGCGACCTTTCGCTTAGGAGGCGGCTGCTCTATCCGCTGAGCTACTGGGGCTGCGCCGCTATTTTGGCAGCACCGCGTGCCTGGCACGAAAGCAGGGCGGGCACCGGGCGGCCGTGCCGCAGGTAAAGAGATGGGCGATGATGGTCAGGTGAGCGAGCGAGGAGGAGCCCCAGCGGCCTCGGGGCGGCCGTGGGCCGTGCTGGCTGCCGTGGTCGCTGCGGTGGTGCTGGTGGGTGCGGTCGTCGGCGTGTCCGTGGCGGGACTGGTGCCGGCGGGCAAGGCGGAGCCGGAGTCCGAGGGGCGCCAGCGGGTGGCGCGGCTGGAGGGGCGCGAGCTCGCCGCGACCATCCGGGTCGTCTCGCAGAACGTCTTCCACGACCTCGACCGGGCTGACACCGAGCACGACATGAGCCGCATCTTCGCCCGGGGCGGCGTCGACGTCGTGGCCTGGCAGGAGGCGCACACCGGGCACTTCGTGGCGCTGCACCCGCGCTACCGCGCCCAGGGGTGGCGCACGGCGTACTTCGACCAGGCCAAGGGCAGCCAGGGCGACGCGATCTCGTGGCGCAGCGACCGGTTCGCGCTCGTCTCGCGCGACGCCTGGCCGATGCACCCGGGGGCCGGTCCGCGCGCCACCCAGCGACCCTTCGCGGCGCGCTGGGTGACCACGGTGCTGCTGCGCCACCGCGAGAGCGGTCTCACCGTGCGCGTGGTCAACACCCACGTCAACCACTTCATCGAGACCGGCCAGCGCTTCCGCCGCAACATCAACGCCCGCTACGCCAAGACCCACCTCGCCTGGCTGGCCGAGCGGTGGGACACCTGGTCCGGCGACGTGGTGGTCGGCACCGGCGACTACAACTTCGACCACGCCGACGACCGGGACGCCCGGCCCCGGGGCGGGATCACCCGCGAGTTCGAGGGCCGCGCGGTGTCGTCGTACGAGGCGCTCGGCCTGGCCGGTGTGAAGCCCACCCTGGCCGGCCGGTGGGTCGACTACGTGTTCCTGGCCCAGCGCACCGTCGACGAGGGCCGCGCCCAGCTGGCAGCCCACCGCAGCCTCGGCGGCTTCCGCTCCGACCACCGGCCGCTGCAGGCCACGGTGCGCCTCTACCGCTGACGTCTCGCGCGAGCACCTGAGAGGGCGCTGAGCGGAGTTGGACCAGCGATGGGGCGCGCCGCACAATCGAGGCGTGACCGACCCCGACCCGACGCCGCACGCCGAGGTGGCGACCCCGGTCGCCGCCGGCGCCCGCGCCGGTCGCCGGCGGGCCAAGCCCCGCCGCTCGCACACCGTGGGCCGGGTGCTGGTCGCCACCCTGGTCGTCCTGGGCATGGTCTCCGGGCTCTCGGTGACCTACCTCTACCGGCACTACAGCGACAACCTCACCGTCCTCGACATCGAGGACCAGCTGGTCGGCGAGCGCCCCGACAAGGTCGAGGTCGCCGGGCCGCAGGAGCCGCTCAACGTGCTCGTGATGGGCTCCGACAGCCGCGACGGCGAGGGCAACAACATCGACGGGCTCACCGGCGGGGGCGAGCGCTCCGACACCACGCTGCTGCTGCACCTCTCGGCCGACCGGGAGCGCGCGTACGGCGTCAGCATCCCGCGCGACTCGATGGTCGACCGGCCCGCCTGCCGCACCGAGGACGGCACCGAGATCCCGGCCGAGTCCTACACGATGTGGAACGAGGCCTTCCAGCTCGCCGGGCCCGCCTGCACCATCCAGCAGTTCGAGGAGCTCAGCGGCATCCGCCTCGACCACTTCGTCGTCGTCGACTTCGAGGGCTTCCAGGGGATGGTCGACGCCGTCGGCGGCGTCGAGGTGTGCATCCCCGAGACCATCGACGACCGTGCGCACGGCATCTACCTCGAGGCCGGCACCCGCAAGCTCGAGGGCATCCAGGCGCTGAACTACGTGCGCGAGCGCTACGCGCTCTCGGGCGGCTCCGACATCGGCCGGATGAAGCGCCAGCAGGCGTTCATCGCCTCGATGGCCAGCACCGTGCTCTCCTCCGACACCCTGGCCCGTCCCGACCGGCTGCTGGCCTTCCTCGAGGCCGCCACCGAGTCGCTGACCCTCGACGAGGGGCTCGGCAACCTGGTGAGGATCGCCCGGCTCGGCTACGAGTTCCGCGGCATCGGGGCCGACAAGGTCCAGTTCATGACCATCCCCAACACCGTCGACCCCCAGGACCCCAACAAGCTGGTGTGGACCGAGGACGCCGCCGGGGTCTGGAACGCCCTGGCCGAGGACGAGCCGCTGACCAAGAAGCTGCGCAGCGACGTCATCAGTGCCGGCAAGGTGCCCGGCTCCTCCTCGGGTGACTCGGGCGACTCGGGTGGCTCCGGCGGCGGGAACGGCGGCGGGAACGGGCTGGCGAGCGACGAGGCGCTCGAGGCCGCGGGGCTGTGCACGTGAGCGCGCCGGAGCGCGAGAGCGCCTGGGAGCGCCGCAAGCGGCTGGCCGAGGTCTTCGGCGACGCGCTGCCCGAGACGACCAGCGACGAGCGCTCCGACGACGAGCGCGAGCGCCGGGACGGCGACGCCTGGCTGCGGGCCCAGGTGCCGCCGCACCACGGCGACTAGCGGCGCGAGCCTCAGGCGGTCGGGGTGTCCCGACCGGCGAGGAGCGCGTCGCGGATCTCGCGCAGCAGCACGGTGTCCTCCGGCGTGCCCGGCGCGGGGCTGGGGAAGTACTTCTCCTTGGCCTTGGTGTAGGGCAGCACGACGAGGAAGTAGACGATCGCGGCCAGCATCAGGAACGAGATCACCGCGTTCATGAAGGCGCCGAACGAGTTCTCGTCGTTGGTGAAGATGTCGCTGGCGCTGTCGGGGAGCTGTGCGGTGAGCCAGTTGGTGAACGTGGTGACCACGAGACCGAACGATGTGGCGATGATGACGGCGACCGCGAGGTCGACCAGGTTGCCGCGCAGGACGAAGCTCTTGAACCCACCCATTGACGAAGCCTTTCTGTGTGCGTGCAGCCCGTCTGGGCCACCTCGACCCTAGTGCGACCAGGCGTAGGACAGGAAGGACCTCGCCGCGGCCTCGCTGATCGTGGGGACGCCCGCCGGGTCGACGCCGAGCACCACCACCCGCCCGCCCAGCCCGGTCGCGGCGCTGCCCGCGGTCACCGACGGCTCCGGCAGCGCGAGCACCGTGACCCCGGGCGCGACCACGCCCGAGCCGCCCTCGGCGGGGTCGGTGGCCACCAGGTCGATGCGGTCGCCCACCGCCAGCAGTGCGGCCGCCTCGGGGTCGGGCAGGCGCACCGGCAGCGCGACCACGCCCGCGCCGGCGTGCTCGCCCAACCCGGGCCCGACCAGCCGCGCGCGGCTCACCGGCTCGCCCCGGGTCAGCGGCGAGGCCAGCACCTCGCCGACGGGCTCCGCCACGAGGTCGGCGGGCACGCTGTCGAGCGCGAAGTCGACCGTCGTCAGGTCGTCGTCCGCGATGACCGCGCCGCCGGGCAGGTCGTGGGCGGCGACCCGCACCGCCACGCCGGGCGGGGGAGGCTGGGTGGCCGCCTGCAGCCCGGCCAGCACGGCGACCGCGCCGAGCAGGGCGGCGAGCGGGCGGCGCCGGGCCAGCAGCGAGCGGCGTACGCCGAGGGCGGCGCGACGCAGGCGGGTCAGCGGCGGGTCGGGGTGGCGCGGGTCGGCGGAGAGCACCCGGCGACGCTAGGCCGTGCGGGGCCGCTGCCGCTCCGCTCCTCCACAGCCCCGGGAGCCGCGGCTCAGGAGGAGGCGGCGGGGGTGCTGCTCGAGGTGCTGCTCGACGACCCCGACGAGGTCGACGAGGTCGAGCCGGACGAGCCGCTGCTCGAGGTCGACTCCTTGCTCGGGGACGTCGACGGGGCCGACGAGCCGTTGCTGCTGGAGCCGCTGCTGCCCGAGCCCGACTCGCTGCGGCTGTCGGTGCGGTAGAAGCCGGAGCCCTTGAAGACGACGCCGACGGCGTTGAAGAGCTTGCGCAGCCGGCCCTCGCACTCGGGACACGTGGTCAGCGCGTCGTCGGAGAAGCTCTGGAACTGCTCGAAGGCGTGGCCGCACTCGGTGCAGGCGTACTGGTAGGTCGGCATCGTGTCTCCGCAGGGGTGGCGCCCGTGGGCGCGTGGAACTGTGACGGTCGATCGTGACGCGGCGCTGGCACTCGGCTGCGCCGACTGCTAATCCTACGTCAGGGCAGAATGGCCGCCACCATGACCGACACCACCTCGAGCGCCAGCGCCCAGCAGCCCGACCCGGCCACCGGTCCCAGCCCCGCGGCGCCCGGCGGCCCGGCCGGGGCGGTGGCGGCGTTCGTGGTCGGCACCTGGCGAGGGTTCCGCTCCCTCCCGCTGCCGATGCGCCTGACGGCGTACGTCGCCCTCGGGCTGGTGCTGCTGCTGGTGCTGGCGACGGCCACCACGACCGTGCTGGTACGCCGTCCGCTGCCCCAGACCGCCGGCAGCGTCGAGATCGCGGGGCTCGACGGCGAGGTGGAGGTGCTGCGCGACGAGCACGGCATCGCGCAGGTCTACGCCGACACGATGGGCGACCTGGCCCGAGGGCAGGGCTACGTGCACGCCCAGGACCGCTTCTTCGAGATGGACGTGCGCCGCCACGCGACGGCCGGCCGGCTGGCCGAGCTCTTCGGCGAGGAGGCCGTCGAGAGCGACGCCTACGTGCGCACGATGGGCTGGCGCCGCGTGGCCGAGAAGGAGGTCGCGCTGCTGACCCCCGACACCCGCGCCTTCCTCGAGGCCTACGCCGACGGCGTCAACGCCTACCTCGACGACCGTGGCACCTCCAGCATCTCGGTCGAGTACACGGTGCTGCGCCTGGGCGGCCTGGACTACCAGCCCGAGGACTGGACGCCCGTGGACTCCCTGGCGTGGCTCAAGGCGATGGCCTGGGACCTGCGCGGCAACATGGGCGACGAGATCGACCGGGTGCTCAGCGCCGACGCCGTGGGCACCGAGCGGGCGGCCGAGCTGTTCCCCGCCTACCCCTACGACGAGGTGACCCCGATCGTCACCCAGGGCGCCGTGGTCGACCAGGTCTACGAGCAGGACGCCGAGCGCGGCCAGACCCGGCTGCCGCTGCGTCCGGGCTTCGAGGCCGACCAGCGCGCTGCCCTGCGCGACCTGCGCGACGGGATGGAGCGGATGCCGGCCTGGCTGGGCCGCGGCGAGGGCATCGGCTCGAACTCGTGGGTCGTCTCCGGCGAGCTGACCGAGTCGGGCGACCCGCTGCTGGCCAACGACCCGCACCTGGGCACCAGCCTGCCGGGGGTGTGGACCCAGATGGGGCTGCACTGCCGCGACGTCGGGCCGCAGTGCCCGCTCGACGTCAGCGGCTTCACCTTCTCCGGCGTGCCCGGCGTCATCATCGGCCACAACGCCGACGTCGCCTGGGGCTTCACCAACCTGGGCCCCGACGTCGCCGACCTCTTCGTCGAGCGGGTCAGCGGCGAGGACGTGCTCCGTGACGGCG
Organism: Nocardioides salarius; assembly: GCF_016907435.1. NCBI lineage: Bacteria > Bacillati > Actinomycetota > Actinomycetes > Propionibacteriales > Nocardioidaceae > Nocardioides > Nocardioides salarius. The sequence goes on from NZ_JAFBBZ010000001.1 coordinate 2,847,427, forward strand.
AGCTGCGCCCGCTGCGCATCCGCGAGGAGGTGATCCGCGTGCAGGGCGGCGAGGACGTGCGCATCACGGTGCGCACCGGCAGCCACGGCCCGCTGGTCTCCGACGTCGCCGAGCAGCTGGCCGAGGTCGCCGACGTCGCCTCCGGCAGGCTCGGCACGATCGTGCCCGAGGGTGGCGAGGCCGCCGTGGCGCTGCAGTGGACCGCGCTGCAGCCCGGCACCACCGCCGACGCGATCCTGGCGCTCAACCTGGCCACCGACTGGGACTCCTTCCGTGCCGCGGCCGCCGACTTCGAGGCGCCCGCCCAGAACCTCGTCTACGCCGACACCGAGGGCCACATCGGCTACCAGGCGCCCGGGCGCATCCCGATCCGCAAGTCGGGCAACGACGGCACGGTGCCCTCGGCCGGCTGGCTGCCCGAGAACGACTGGACCGGCAGCGTCGTGCCGTACGACGCGCTGCCCAGCGTGCTCGACCCCGACGAGGGGTTCGTGGTCACCGCCAACCAGGCGGTCGTGGGGCCGGGCTACCCCTACTTCCTCACCGACGACTGGGACCGCGGTGCGCGCTCAGAGCGCATCCGCGACCTGCTGACCGAGCGCCTCGCGGCCGGCCCGGTCGACGCCGACGACATGCTCGAGGTGCAGCTCGACACGCGCAACCCGATGGCCCCGGTGCTCGTGCCGCACCTGCTCGACGTGCCGCTGGACGGCGGGTACGCCGACGACGGGCAGGAGCTGCTCGGCGACTGGGACTTCAGCCAGCCCGCCGAGGGCGAGCACTCCGCCGCGGCGGCGTACTACAACGTGGTGTGGGCCAACCTGCTCGACCTCGTCTTCGACGACGAGCTGCCCGCCGACCTGGCCGCCGACGGCGGGCAGCGCTGGATGGCCGTGGTGACCGACCTGCTCGACGAGCCCGACGACCCCTGGTGGGACGACGTGGTGACCGAGGAGGTCGAGACCCGCGACGACACCCTCGCCCGGGCCATGACCGAGGCCCGCGACGAGCTGGTGCGCCGGCAGGCCCGCGACGCCGAGAGCTGGACCTGGGGCCACCTGCACCGCCTCGACCTGCGCTCGGCCACGCTGGGGGAGTCGGGCATCGGCCCGGTCGAGGCGCTGCTCAACCGCGACGACTGGGGCGTGGGCGGCGGTTCCGCGATCGTCGACGCCACCTCGTGGGACGCCGCCGAGGGCTACGCCGTCACCGCGGCCCCCTCGATGCGCCTGGTCACCAGCCCCGGCGACTGGGACGCCTCGCGCTGGATCAACCTCACCGGCGTCTCCGGGCACCCCGCCAGCTCCCACTACACCGACCAGACCGACCTGTGGGCCGCCGGCGAGACGCTGCCCTGGCGCTTCAGCGACGACGCCGTCGAGGCGGCCACCGAGGACCGGCTGGTCCTGCAGCCCCCCGACTGACCCCCGTCGGTCGAGCAGCGACGAGCGCCAGCGAGGAGCGTCGCCGAGACCCGGTGACCGTCGTGGTCGCCGTACGCCGTGTGCTCGCTGGGTCTCGGCGTCGCTCGAGCCTTCGGCCCTCGCTGCTCGACCAACGGGTGCTTGCGGCGTGTGGAGTGGTCACAGACGACGCTGCCAGGGGCTCAGTGCTTGTCGTTTGTGACCACTGCGGTCGTGGGCGTTGGTCGAGCAGTGGCGAGCGCCAGCGAGGAGCGTCGCCGAGACCCGGTGACGTGCCCACGCGCCGTACGCCGTGGGCTTGCGGGGTCTCGGCGTCGCTCGAGCCTTCGGCCCTCGCTGCTCGACCAACGATTGCCGTTGGTCGAGCAGTGACGAGCGCCAGCGAGGAGCGTCGCCGAGACCCGGTGACTGGCGTGGTCGCCGTACCCCGTGTGCTCGCGGGGTCTCGGCGTCGCTCGAGCCTTCGGCCCTCGCTGCTCGACCAACGATTGCCGTTGGTCGAGCAGTGACGAGCGCCAGCGAGGAGGGTCGCCGAGACCCGGTGACTGGCGTGGTCGCCGTACGCCGGGGGCTTGCGGGGTCTCGGCGTCGCTCGAGCCTTCGGCCCTCGCTGCTCGACCAACGGCGGGCCCTCAGCGGGCGGCCACCCGGTCCGGCGCCCGCACCCGACCACGGGAGACGCGCACGACGCGACCCTCGTCGGCGGCCACCCGCAGCGCGCGGGGGAAGCGGCCCGGACCCCAGAAGCGGGCGTTGACGGCGTCGGCGAGATCGGCGACCGCCATCTCCTCGTGCTCGGCCATCGCCGCGCTGATCAGTTCGATCTCGGAGTCCAGCGCCCGCTCGGACGGCTCGTCGGGGGCGGGTGGGAGCCAGGGCGAGCCGACCCCTCGGCCGGGGCCCGGGCGGTAGCGCCGGCTGCCGGTGCTGCCCGCCAGCTGTCGGGCCCGACGATCCCGGATGCGCGCGTCGCGCTCGCGGCGCTCGACGGCCCCGGGGTCCTCGCGGTCCCCGTCGTCCTCGGACCCGTCGTCCGCGGACTCCTCGCCGAAGTCCGTCTCCTCGTCGCTGGTCAGCGGCGCGGCGAGGCTCTCGAGGTCGCTCTTCTCGGCCTTGACGCCGAAGGCGAGCTCGACGAGCCCGCCGATCGCCATCACGCCGGCACCGATGTAGAAGGCCAGCGCCACCAGGCTGCGGTCGCCGGACTCGATGAGGCGCCCGAAGAGCAGCGGGCCGGTGATGCCGCCCACGGCGGTGCCGACGGCGTAGAAGAACGCGATCGCCAGGGCCCGCGTCTCCATCGGGAAGATCTCGCTGACCGTCAGGTACGCCGCGCTCGCGCCGGAGGAGGCCAGGAAGAAGGCCGCGGCCAGGATGGCCAGGAAGACCCAGCGGTTGCCCTCGGTGCCGGTGAGGTAGAGACCCAGCACCACCGCGACAACCGCCGAGCCCAGGTAGGTGCCGGCGATCATCGGCTTGCGGCCGACGGTGTCGAAGAGGCGGCCCAGGGTCACTGGTCCGGCGAAGTTCGCCAGCGCCCAGACGATGACGAAGAGCGGCACCATGCCCGAGGAGACGTCGTAGAAGCCGTTGAGCAGGGTGCCGAGGTTGAACGTGACGCCGTTGTAGATGAACGCCTGGCCCACGAAGAGCGCCAGGCCCAGCACCGCCCGCTTCGGGTACCTGGTGAAGGCCACCTTGGCGATCTCACGGAACGGGATCGCCTTGCGCTGGCGGACGACCAGGGTGTCCTCGGGCTCCTCGAGCTCCTGCCCGGTCTCCTCGCGCACGTCGTCCTCGATGTCGCCGACGATGCGCTCGGCCTCGTCCTCCTGCCCGTGGATGAACAGCCAGCGAGGGCTCTCGGGGACGTGGCGGCGCACCACGAGGATGGTCAGCCCGAGCACCGCCCCCAGCCCGAAGGCCAGGCGCCACCCGAGGTCGGCGGCGAAGATGGAGGTGTTGAGCAGCACCAGCGCCAGCGCCGAGCCGGCCGCGGAGCCGAGCCAGTAGGAGCCGTTGATGGTCAGGTCGACGCGCCCGCGCACCCGGGCCGGGATCAGCTCGTCGATGGCCGAGTTGATGGCGGCGTACTCACCACCGATCCCGGCACCGGTGAAGAACCGGGTGACGTAGAAGAACAGCGGCGTGGTCGCGAACGCCGTGGCGACCGTCGCGACGATGTAGACCGCCAGCGTGATCAGGAAGAGCTTCTTGCGGCCCCACCGGTCGGTGAGCTGGCCGAAGAAGAGCGCTCCCAGGGTGGCGCCCACGATGTAGATGGCCGCAGCGAGGCCGATCTGGCCCGCGCCGATGTCGATGCCCGAGCCGTCCTCGGTGAGCCGGGCGGCCACGTTGCCGACCATGGTCACCTCGAGCCCGTCGAGGATCCACACCAGGCCCAGGCCGAAGACGACGCGCCAGTGGAACCTCGACCACGGAAGCCGGTCCATCCGGGCCGGCACCTTGGTCTCGATGCGCCCGAGCTCCGCCGTGCTGCTCATCGGGCCACCCCCGTCGCCGCGACGCCCTCACGGCGCTGGCGCAGCCAGCGCCACACCCGCAGCGGGAACATCCCCAGCAGCGGCGCCTTGCGGCCCAGGTCGCCGGAGGCCGGGCGGTCGAAGGCCGCGGCGTAGTGGGCGGCGGCCCGGGCGGAGGCGTACTCCTTGGAGCCGCCCGCCCCGCAGCCGCGCTCGCAGGCCCAGGTCATCACCGCCCCCTCGCTGCGGAAGCGGTGGCGGTGGTCCAGCAACCGACACGTCAACGGCGGCGCCGTGGTCGGGGGCGCGGTCGTGGTCATGGGGGCTCCTCTCGTCGCGGCCCCCGCGTCCTCGGGTCGACGAGGGGACCACCCCGACGACTACCCGGGGCTCCGACGGACCCGGTTCACCCTCCCGGGCAGGGTCGCCCGGTCGGGCGAAGCCGCCGCAGGCCGGCGGGGGAGACCACCGCCGTGACCGGACGGTCGTGCGGCTCGCGGGGCACGTCGAGGCCCACCTCGTCGTCGTGCAGCAGCACGCAGGTGAAGGTGTCGACGGGCACCCGCGCCAGCGCCCGGTCGTAGGAGCCGCCGCCCCGGCCGAGCCGCATCCCGTCGGCGGCCACCGCGAGGCCCGGCACCAGCAGCACGTCGGCGCCCGCCACCGCGTCGGGGCCCAGGCGCTCACCGTCGGGCTCGAGCAGGCCACGCGTGGCCGGGCGCAGGTGCCCGTCGCCCTCGTGGCGCGACCAGTCCAGGTCGCCGTCGGGCAGCAGCACCGGCAGCAGCACCCGGCGGCCCGAGGCGCGCAGCGCCTCGAGGAGGAGGGCGGTGCCGGGCTCGCCGCCCACCGAGACGTACGCCGCCACGGTGGCCGCGCGGCGTACCTCGGGGCTGGCCAGCAGGTGCTCGGCGACCGCCCGGGCGACCTCCTGGCGCTCCAGGAGCGGGCGGCGGCGACGGGCGGTGAGCACCCGGTCTCGCAGGGCGGTCTTGGCCGCGCTCACGGCTCGCGCCGCCCTGGATCGTCCTGCCCTGTGGAGGGGGTTTGCTCGCACCGCACGGGTCGAGCCTACGATCGGTGGTATGGGTTCCCCTGGCTTGCGCGCTGCCCGCGAGAAGATGAAGGCCGAAGGTGTCGACGAGGTCGCCATCGAGACGTTCGCGCACTACTACCGCCTGCTCGAGCACGGCGAGACCGGGATGATCCCCGAGTCGAGCATCGAGCCGGTCGACATGGAGTCGCTGGCCGACGTCGAGGTGGCAGACGAGACCGCCGCCGAGGCGATCGCCAAGACGGTCGTCATCAAGCTCAACGGCGGTCTGGGCACCTCGATGGGCATGGACCGCGCCAAGTCGCTGCTGTGCGTGCGCCGCGGGCTGTCCTTCCTCGACATCATCGCCCGCCAGGTGCTGCACCTGCGCCAGCAGCACCGCGCCACGCTGCCGCTGATCTTCATGAACTCCTTCCGCACCTCCGGCGACACCATGGCCGCCGTCGCACGCTACGAGGACCTCGCCGTCGAGGGCCTGCCGCTGGAGTTCCTGCAGAACAAGGAGCCCAAGCTCCTGGCCAAGGACCTCTCGCCGGTCAGCTGGCCCAAGGACCCCGACCTCGAGTGGTGCCCGCCGGGCCACGGCGACCTCTACACCGCGCTGCGCGGCACCGGGCTGCTCGACCAGATGATCGAGGCGGGCTACCGCTACGTCTTCGTCTCCAACTCCGACAACCTGGGTGCGGTGCCCGACCCCCGCGTCGCCGGCTGGTTCGCCTCCTCGGGCGCGCCGTTCGCGATCGAGGCCGTGCGCCGTACCGCCTCGGACCGCAAGGGCGGGCACTTCGCGCGCCGCAAGAGCGACGGGCGCCTGGTGCTGCGTGAGACCGCGCAGACCCTCGACGAGGACAAGGCCGCCCTCGGCGACCTCGACCGGCACCGCTACTGCTCCACCAACAACCTGTGGTTCGACCTGCAGGCGATGAAGGACGCCCTCGACCAGCGCGAGGGCATCCTGGGCCTGCCCCTGATCAAGAACGTCAAGAACGTCGACCCCGGCGACGCCTCGTCGCCGAAGGTGGTGCAGGTCGAGACCGCGATGGGTGCCGCCATCGAGGTCTTCGAGGGGGCCCGGCTGATCGAGGTCGGCCGCGACCGGTTCGTGCCGGTCAAGACCACCAACGACCTGCTGGTGCTGCGCTCCGACGTCTACGCGATCGGCTCCGACTTCGTGCTCGACCAGGAGGCCGAGCAGGTGCCCTACGTCGAGCTCGACGAGGCCTACTACAAGCTGGTCGGCGAGTTCGACAAGCGCTTCCCCGAGGGTGCCCCCTCGCTCAAGCGCGCCGAGCGACTGACCATCGAGGGCGACGTCACCTTCGGGCACGGGGTCTCGGTGGTCGGCGACGTCACCGTCGGCGGCCGCTCGGCCCAGCGCGTCGATCCCGGCGCCGTGCTGAGCGGCGACCCGGATGCCTGACGCGCCCGAGCCGATCAGCGTCGAGGAGCACCTCGAGCACGTCCTCGCCGCGGTCCGCCCGCTGCCGGCCTACCAGCAGCCGCTGATGGAGTCGCTGGGTCTCTCGGCCGCCGAGTCGGTGGTCTCGCCCATCGCCCTGCCGCCCTTCGACAACTCCGCGATGGACGGCTATGCCGTGCACCGGGCCGACGTCGTCGGCGCCGGGCCCGACGAGCCGGTCGAGCTGCCCGTGGTCGGCGAGATCGGGGCCGGCAACGCGCGGCTGCTGGCGCTCTCGCCGGGCACCGCGGCCAAGATCATGACCGGTGCCCCGATGCCGGCCGGTGCCGACGCGGTGGTGCCCTACGAGTGGACCGACCGCGGCGTGGCCCGGGTGCGCATCGAGCGGGCGCCCACCGAGGGACAGCACGTGCGCTGCTCGGGCGAGGACGTCTCCGTCGGCGACCTCCTCATCGACGAGGGCACCGTGCTCGGCCCGCGCCACCTGGGCCTGCTGGCCTCGGTGGGGCGCGCCACCATCGCAGTTCGCCCGCGCCCGCGGGTGGTGATCCTCTCCACCGGCACCGAGCTGCGCGAGCCGGGCACCCAGCTGGGCCACGACTCGATCTACGACGGCAACTCCTACCTTCTCGCGGCCGCGGCACGCCGCGCCGGCGCGCTGGCCTACCGGGTCGGGATCGTCCCCGACCAGCCACGCGCGTTCCTCGACGCCCTCGAGGACCAGCTGGTGCGCGCCGACGTCGTGGTCACCTCGGGCGGCATCTCGATGGGCGACTACGACGTGGTCAAGGAGGCGCTGTCGCCCCTGGGCACCGTGTGGTTCGGGCCGGTGGCGATGCAGCCCGGCAAGCCGCAGGGCTTCGGCACGGTCGGCGAGGACGACACCCTGATCTTCACGCTGCCCGGCAACCCGGTCTCGTCGTACCTGTCCTTCGAGCTGTTCGTGCTGCCGGCACTGCGCGCGATGATGGGGCTCAGCCCGGTCTCGCGGCCGCTGGTGCCGATGCGGCTGACCCACGCGATCACCTCGCCCCCGGGACGGCGCCAGTTCCTGCGCGCCACCACCGAGCCCGGCCACGGCCGCGTCAGCCCGGTCGGCGGGCCCGGCTCGCACCTGGTCGGCGACCTGGCCGAGGCCGACGCACTGGTCGTGGTGCCCGAGGACGTCACCCGGCTGCCCGCCGGGGCCGAGGTGGACGTGATCCACCTCGACTCGGGGCTGGAGGGCGGTCACTGATGGCTGACCGGCTGACCCACGTCGACGAGCACGGCGCGGCCCGCATGGTCGACGTCTCCGACAAGGCCGTCACCGCCCGCACCGCCCGGGCCTCCGGCCGGGTGCTGGTCTCGGCGCAGGTGGTGGGGCTGCTGCGCGGCGAGGGGGTGCCCAAGGGTGACGCGCTCGCGGTGGCCCGGCTGGCTGGGATCATGGGCGCCAAGCAGACGCCGTCGCTGGTGCCGTTGTGCCACCCGCTGGCGCTCTCGGGCGTCGAGGTCGACCTCGCCGTGGCCGATGACGCGGTCGAGATCGCCGCGACGGTGCGCACCACCGACCGCACCGGCGTCGAGATGGAGGCGCTGACCGCCGTCTCGGTGGCGGCGCTGACCGTCGTCGACATGGTCAAGGCCGTCGACAAGGCCGCCGTGATCACCGACGTGCGCGTCGAGACCAAGAGCGGCGGCCGCTCGGGCGACTGGGCCCGGCCGTGAGCCTGCCCGCCGGCGTCGTCGTCGCCTCCAACCGCGCGGCGGCCGGGGTGTACGACGACACCACCGGCCCGCTGATCGTCGCCGCCCTGCGCGACCTGGGCTTCGTCGTCGACGAGCCGGTCGTGGTGCCCGACGGCGACCCGGTGCGCGAGGCGATCGCCGCCGCGGTCGCGGCCGGCGCCCGGCTGGTGCTCACCACGGGCGGCACCGGGCTGACCCCCACCGACCGCACCCCCGAGGCCACCCGGGCGCTGCTGGAGCGGGAGGTGCCCGGCATCGCCGAGGCGATCCGAGCCCACGGGCTGGCCAAGGGCGTGGCGACGGCGATGCTCTCGCGGGGCCTCGCCGGGGTCGTCGGCTCCTGCCTGGTGGTGAACCTGCCGGGGTCGCGGGGCGGGGTCAAGGACGGCCTCGAGGTGCTCGCGCCGGTGCTGGTGCACGCCGTGGAGCAGGTCGTCGGGAGCGACCATTGAGCCGTCCGCGCCCGGCTGTGCGACGCGGCTGGCCGGTGCGGCTGCGCCACGGTGAGGTGCTGCTGCGCCCCATGCGGGTCTCCGACGCCGAGGCCTGGCGCCGGGCGCGCCAGCAGAACGCCGCGTGGCTGGTGCCGTGGGACGCGACCGTGCCGCCCGGGGGAGACCCCCGGCCCACGACCTTCCGGGCGCTGGTGTGGCGGATGCGCCGCCAGGCCCGGCAGGGCACGACCTACCCGTTCGTCGTCGAGGTCGGCGGCCAGTTCGCCGGGCAGGTGACGCTCAACAACGTCGTCGGCGGCTCCGCCCAGTTCGGATCGGTCGGCTACTGGATCGACCGGCGCTTCGCCGGGCGGGGGATCATCCCGCTGGCGGTCGCGATGGTCGTCGACCACGCCTTCGCCGAGCTCGGCCTGCACCGCGTCGAGATCGCGATCCGTCCCGAGAACTCGAACTCGCTGCGCGTCGTCGAGAAGCTCGGCGCCCACGAGGTGGGCTACGCCCCCCGCTACCTGCACATCGACGGCGCCTGGCGCGACCACCGGCTCTACGCGATCACCGCCGAGGACGTGCCTCCGGGCGGGCTGGTCGGGCTGGTCACGGACAGCTGAACCCCACGAGTCACACCAGCAATTTGCGACACACTGGTGGACATCCACCCCATCCTGCGCTAGCGAACCTAGGGTCGAGCCCGTGGACCTGAGCGCACTGATCTTCGTCGCCCTCGCTGTGGCGTGGGCCGTCTACCTGGTCCCGAAGGCGCTCAAGCACCACGACGACGTGGTGCGCAGCCGTTCGGTCGACCGCTTCTCCCAGACGATGCGGGTGCTGGCCCGCCGCGAGCCGGTCAGCCGCCGCTCCGCGCGGCTGGTGGTCACCCCCGGGCGGGCGTCCGCGCCGCCCGTGGTGGTCACCAAGGCCAGCAGCGCCTCGGTCGGCAGCGAGCCGGCCCCGGCCTCGACCCCGGCCCCGGTTCCGGCGGTCGAGACCAGCCTCGACGCCTCCGCGCTGCCGCCGGTGCGGACCCCGGCCCAGCGCCGGGCCGCGGCCAACCGCGCCGCGCGCCGTCGCCGCCGCGTGCTCGTCGCCCTGCTGGGCGCCCTGGCGGCCGTCGGCGTGCTGAGCATCGCAGGCCTGCTCGGCCCCGCCTACCTGGGCGTCCCGGTTGGGCTCCTGGTGGCCTGGCTGGTGGCCTGCCGGCTGATGGTGCGCCGCGAGACCGGCCTCGCCGGCCCGCTGGCGCGGATCCCCGCCGTGCCGCTCGACGACGACGGCGCGCAGACCGAGGTCCCCGCCGCGGACGAGGCCGACGAGGCCGACATGACCGACGTGACCGATGACGCCGCGGAGGGGCCGCAGACCGAGGAGGTGCCGGTCGTGCAGCCCGAGGTGGCTGCCGAGGCACCCGCGGCCGGCTGGGACCCCGTGCCGGTGACCCTGCCGACGTACGTCACGAAGCCGGCGGCCGAGCGCCGCACGGTGCGCACCATCGACCTCGACTCCACCGGGGTGTGGACGTCGGGCCGCACCGAGGTCGACGCCGCGCTCGCCCGGGAGGGCGACCAGGCCGAGCGGGAGCGCCGGGCCCGGCGCGACCAGGGCGACGAGGGTCGCGCGGTCGGCACCTGAGCCCTCCGCCCGGGTCCACCACCCGGGGGTCCCGATTCGGCACCGACCGGGCCGGGTGCTAGCGTTTCTCGAGCGTCTTCGGGCGCGATGGGGCTGTGGCGCAGTTGGTAGCGCGTCTCGTTCGCAATGAGAAGGTCAGGGGTTCGAATCCCCTCAGCTCCACCACACGCGGGTCCGCACGACGGCAGAGCACGCCGGTGCGAATGCCTGCATCGCTCGCGGGCGCCGGTCGTCACCAGCCGCCCGCCGGCCCCCGCAAGGGGCCTTCGCCACCTCCGCACGGGCTCACCGGCGATTGCTAGGCTCGGCCGTCCCGCGGGCATCGCTCCTGCTCAGTGCTGCGCCGGCTCGACTCGTGCGGGGTGCTGTGCCCGGTCGAGGAAGGGTCCGCGATGACGTTGATGTGGCTGCTGGCCGCCCTCGCGGCGGTGCCCGTCCTGGCGGTTCCGCTGACCGGCGCCCTGGGGCGTCGGGCCGGGTGGCCGATCGCGATCGCCTTCCTCGCCCTCGCCGTCGCGATGGTCCCCGCCGCGCGAGAGGTCCTCGACGGTGGCGAGACCACCTGGACGGCCGCCTGGCTGCCCGCCCTCGACGTCGACCTGGCACTGCGCCTGGACGGGCTCGGCCTGGTCTTCGTGATGATCGCCCTGGTCATCGGCGCGGCGGTGCTCGTCTACTCCGTGGAGTACCTCGACGAGGGCCGCCAGCTCGGCTTCTACCTGTGGATGACCGTCTTCGCCGTCGGCATGGTCGGCCTCGTCCTGGCCGACGACCTCGTCCTGCTCTTCATGTGCTGGGAGATCACGTCCCTGGCCTCCTTCCTGCTGATCGCCCGGTCCGGCTCGGGAGCCGAGTCGGCGTCGGCGCGCACGCTGTTCATGACCTTCTTCGGCGGGCTCACCCTGCTGCTGGCGGTCGTGCTGATGGTCGTCGCCACCGGCACGACGTCGCTCTCGCAGGCGCTGTCCTCCGAGGTGTGGGCCGAGCGCCCCGGCCTCACCGCCGTGGTCGCCGTCCTGGTGGCGGTCGCGGGCTTCACCAAGGCCGCTCAGTTCCCCTTCCACCCCTGGCTCCCCGACGCGATGGCCGCCGCCACCCCGGTGAGCGCCTACCTGCACGCCGCCGCGGTGGTCAAGGCCGGCATCTACCTGATGCTGCGCTTCTCCGAGGCGTTCTCCGAGGTGCCGGTCTGGAACGCGCTGCTGATCAGCGTGGGCCTCTTCACCGCCGCGATGGCGGCGCTCTTCGCCCTCCAGCAGCACGACCTCAAGCGGCTGATGGCCTACTCGACGGTGAGCCAGCTGGGGCTGATCACCGCGGCGATCGGCGTCGGCACCGAGAAGGCGCTGACCGCAGCCGTGATCCACACGATCGCCCACGCGCTGTTCAAGTCCGGGCTCTTCATGATGGTCGGCGTCATCGACCACGCCGCCGGCACCCGCGACATCCGACGTCTCCCCGAGCTGCGACGGGTGATGCCGTGGAGCTTCGCGACCGTCGTCCTCGGCACCGCGAGCATGGCCGGGATCCCGCCGATGCTCGGCTTCGTGAGCAAGGAGACGATCCTCGGCTCGATGCTGGAGGCCCCCGGCCCCGACTGGGTGGGGTTCCTCGCCCTGACCGCCGCCGGGCTCGGGTCGGTCCTCACCGTCGCCTACAGCGCCAAGATCGTGCTCGGGGGGTTCGTCGACGGGGAGCGGGCCAAGACCTGCCACGGTCCCAGCGCCGGGCTGTTCCTGCCCGCCGCGGCCCCGATCTGGGCCGGCCTGCCGATCGGGCTCGCCGTCTGGGCCCTCGACGTCCCGGTCGAGCGCGCCGTCCAGGCGATGGGCGCGGAGTCGGCGTACGAGCTGAAGCTGTGGCACGGGCTGGCTCCCGAGCTCCTCGTCAGCGCCGCCGCGATCGCTGCCGGCGCCGCGCTGATGACGCGGCGCAGGGCGCTCTACCGCCGGCTCGAGGCGGACCTGCTGCCCGGCACCGGCGCTGACGCGCTCGAGCGGATCTTCGCCGGCGCCGCACGCGTGGGCCGCCGGATCGCCTGGACGGTCGCCGCCGACCACCCGCGCCGCCACGTCGTCCCGCCGCTCGTCGTGCTGACCCTCGTCCTCGGGGCCGGCAGCCTCACGGTCCTCGGTGTCGGTGACCTGCCCGCGACCCAGCCCGACCTGTGGCGGCCGATCGACGTCGGGCTGCTCGCCCTCATCGTCCTCGGTGTCGTCGCCACCTGCCTGGCCGACTCCCGGATCGCCGCCACGGTCGCCCTCGGCGGCGTGGGGATCGCCGTCACCGTCCAGCTCTTCGCGCTGGGCGCGCCCGACGTGGGCCTGACCCAGCTGATGGTCGAGGTGCTGACCGTGGTGGTGATCATGCTGGTGCTGCGCCAGCTCCCGCGCCGCTTCGGGCGCTCGCCGCGCCGCCGCGGGGCCGGCCCCCTCGTCCTGGCCACGGGCCTCGGCGTCGCCGCCGGCCTGGCGACCTGGGTGCTGACCGGCCGGCGGGAGCGGTCCGGGCCGGCCGAGTACTACCTCGCCGAGGGCACCGAGGAGACCGGCGGCGACAACCTGGTCAACGTCATCCTCGTCGAGTTCCGGGCCCTGGACACCCTGGGCGAGCTCGCCGTGCTGGGCCTGGCCGGGGTCGCGATCCTCGCCGTCCTCGCCACCGTCCCCCCGCGGACCCTCGACCCTCCCGGCTGGACCGACCGCGCCGAGCGGATCCCCCTGCGCCCCGTCGCGACCCTGCGGGACCCGCAGGCCCGGGCGGCGCTGCTCGACGCGCAGAGCAACCTGCGCGCGCTGCAGCTGCTGCTCCGGGTGGTCGCCCCCGTGCTCGTCGTGCTGTCGGCCGTCATCTTCTGGCGCGGCCACAACGCCCCGGGCGGAGGGTTCATCGCGGCCCTCGTCGCCTCGGTGGTCGTGGCCCAGGTCTACCTGTCCCGCCCCGAGGACCGGGCCGTGGGCCCCTCGCGGCTGCACCTCGCACTGATCGGCGGAGGTGTGCTGACGGCCCTGGTCAGCGGACTGCTGGGCTACGCCGACTCCTCGTTCCTGCAGCCGCTCTACGGCACCGTCGCCGGCACCAAGCTCAGCACCTCCTTGATCTTCGACGTCGGGGTCTACGCCGCGGTGCTCGGCCTGGTGATGGTGGCCTTCGACCGGCTCGGGGCCGCGCCACCGGACCGCTCCGCCGCGGAGGAGTCCACCGAGGGGCCCACCGAGGGGCCCGCGATCCTGGAGGGTGCCGCCGAGTCGCCGGGCACCTCGCAGGGCGAGGAGGGGACCGGATGACCGTCCTGCCGATCACCATCGGGATCCTGGTCGCCGGCGGTGTCTACCTGCTCTGCCAGCCGGGCCTGGTGCGCATCGTCTTCGGGATCACGCTGCTCTCGCACGGGGCCAACCTGGTCCTGCTCGCCTCCGGTGTCTCCGCCTGGCGGGGCGAGCCCCTGACCGGCGCGGGGGACCCGGCCGACGCCGGCGACCCGCTGCCGATGGCCTTCGTGCTCACCGCCATCGTCATCACCCTGGCCGTCACCGTCTTCATGCTCGCGCTCGCCCGCCTCGGCCACGACGACGACACCCGCCACGTCCCCGACACCGGAGAGGACCACCACGCATGACCGGCTCCCTCCTCCCGCTGCTCGTCGTGGTGCCCCTGCTGGGCGCCGCGCTCGGTGCGCTCGTCCCGGGGCGCCTCGCGCGGGTCCTGCTCGTGCTCGCCCCGGTGGCGACCACCGCCGGCGGTGTCGCCCTGCTGGTCGAGCACGCACAGACCCCCGTGCTGGCCCACGGCGTCGGTGGCTTCGTCCCGGGGATCGCCATCCCCCTGGTCTCCGACACGCTCACCGCCGTGATGATCACCGTCACCGGACTCACCACCACCGCGTGCATCGCCTTCGCACTGGTCACGGGGGAGGCCCGGCTCCGGTTCTTCCCCACCCTGGTGATGATGCTGTCCGCCGGCGTCAACGGGGCGCTGCTCACCGGCGACGTCTTCAACCTCTTCGTCTTCATCGAGGTGATGCTGCTGCCGTCGTACGCGCTGGTCGCGATGACCGGCACCTGGCGGCGGCTGGGCATCGGCCGCCTCTTCGTGGTGGTCAACCTGGTGACGTCGACGATCCTGCTGGTCGGCATCGGCCTGGTGTACGGCGTCGCCGGCTCGGTGAACATGGCGGTCCTCTCCGGCGTCGACGCCGACGACCCGCGGTTCCGGCTGGCGGTGGGCGTGGTCCTGCTCGCCCTGGCCGTCAAGGCCGGCGTCGCCCCCCTGCACGGCTGGCTGCCCCGGGCCTACCCGGCCACCTCGGCCACCGTGATGGCGCTCTTCTCGGCCCTGCACACCAAGGTCGCCATCTACGCGATCTTCCGGATCCACCAGACCGTGCTCGACGGTGCCACCTCGTGGATGGTGCCGCTCCTGGTGCTCTTCGGCGTGACCATGCTCGTCGGTGCCTACGGCTCCCTCGGCGAACGCATGATCCGACGCAGCCTGGCCTGGCAGATGATCGCCGGCGTGGGCTACATCCTCCTCGGGCTCGCGATCGGGACCCAGCTCGGGCTCGCCGCCGGGCTGTTCTACATGGTCCACCACATCCTGGTGATGGGCTCGCTGCTGCTCAGCTCGGGGGCCGTCGAGCGCGCGTACCTGACCCACCAGTTCGTCGGGCTCTCCGGCCTGATGCGCCGCGAGCCGCTGCTCGCGGTGGTCGTGGCGCTCGCGATGATGTCGCTCGTCGGCTTCCCGCCCTCGTCCGGGTTCTTCGGCAAGGTCGGCATCGCCCGCGCCGCCGCCGACCTCGACGGTGCCTGGATCTGGGTGGTGCTCGGCGTCCTGGTCGTGGCCAGCATCGGCACCCTGCTGGCGATGACCAGGCTGTGGGCCGACGTCTTCTGGGGGCCCCCGCTGGAGGAGTCCCCGTCCCGGGGCAAGGGCCACACCGACCTGCCGCCCGTCGACGCCGAGACCCGGATGCAGACGTGGAGCCTGGCGCCCGCCGGCGCGCTGCTGCTGGTCTCGCTCGCGATCTTCGTGGTGCCGGGGCCGTTGTGGGAGCTGTGCCTGCAGGCCGCCGACGGCCTGCTCGACGTCACGGCGTACGTCGAGGCGGTGACCGCGCCATGACGCTCCTGCGCCTCGCCCTGGTCTACGCACCCTGGCTGGTCTGGCAGCTGACCGTCTCCGTCCTGCGGCTGGCCGCCGACGTGGGTACCCCCGGCTCCGCCCAGCGACCCAGGATCGTCAAGCTCCCGCTCGACGACCTC
This sequence comes from Nocardioides salarius, assembly GCF_016907435.1. Classification (NCBI taxonomy): domain Bacteria; kingdom Bacillati; phylum Actinomycetota; class Actinomycetes; order Propionibacteriales; family Nocardioidaceae; genus Nocardioides; species Nocardioides salarius. Next base: position 2,862,884 of record NZ_JAFBBZ010000001.1, read on the forward strand.
ACCGACCTGGAGGTCACCTTGCTGACCAGCTCGATCACCATCACCCCCGGGACGCTGGTGCTCGGGGTGTCCCCGGCGGCCGGCGAGCAGCCGCCCGCGGCGTTCGTGCAGGCGCTCTTCGGCGAGGACGAGGAGGACGTGCACGCCGACCTGGTCGCGATGCGTGCCCGCGTGCTGGCCGCCACCCGGGGGAGGAGGGCGCGATGAGCGTGCTCGTGGTCGCCGCGATCGTCGTGGTGGTCGTCGCCTCCGCCCTCGGCACCGTGCAGGTCCTGCGGGGTCCCGACGACGCGAGCCGCGCGGTCGCGGGCGACCTGCTCTTCTTCTGCGCGACAGCGGTGTTCGTGCTGGTCGGCGTGCTCGGCTCGATCCCGGTCCTCTACGACGTGGCGCTGCTCGCGGCGCTCTGCGGCATCCTGGCCACGGCGGCCTTCGCCCGGATGCTCACCAGGGGCGAGCGATGAGCGCCGGCGACGTCGGATCGGTGGTGGCGGGGCTGCTGATGCTGCTCGGCTCGCTGTTCTTCCTCGTCACGGCGCTGGGCATGCTGCGCTCGCGCGACGCCATCAGCCGGGTCAACAACCTCAGTCCCGCCACCGGCGCCGGGCTGCCGCTCGTGATCATCGGCGCGGCGGTGCACGACCTGTCCGCCGGCGACCTCACCGTCCTCGACGGGGTCAAGGCGGCCCTGGCCGTCGGGGCCGCGCTGGTCGTGTCGTCGGTGGCGAGCAACCTGCTAGGGCGGGCGGCCTACCGCAGCCAGACCGAGCTGGACCCCCGCACCGTGGGCAACGCCCTCGAGCCGTTCGAGGAGCTCGACGGGGTCGAGCACGACGACTAGCGGCTCCGCGCCGACGTCGGGCCTTGCACGGCAGGTTAGGCTAACCTAACGATCCGCGGAGAAGCGGGACGTCGTCGGTGCGGAGGAGTGCAGGTGCAGCCAGGTCGAGAGGCACAGGTCGTGCGACCGGCCGAGGGTGCGGACACGCAGGCGACCCACGCGCGGGAGGCCCGAGCGCTCCTGGCCGCGGCGAGCAGCGCCACCCTGCTGACCCGCGAGTGCCACCGGGCTCCGGCGCTCCCCGCCCGGGTCCGGCTCGAGGAGCAGGACGGTGGCCGCCCGCTCGTCGTCGCCGACGCCGGCTCACCGGTCGTCGCGCGCCTGCAGCGCTCCCCGGTGGCCACCCTCGTCGTGCCCGGCCACGACGGCGGACCGGCGCTGCACGTCGTGGCGTCGTACCGGCCGGTGCCCTGCGAGCGTCCCGGCGCTCGCGTCTTCCGCCCCACCCTGCTCTTCGTCTGCGTGGTCGGTCGCGAGCGCCGGGCGGTGCCCGTCGAGGACTTCACGGCGGCCGAGCTCGACCCCTTCGCCGCCGCGCCGCGCCTGCTGCGGCACTGGGGTGCGCGGCACCGGCCCGAGCTGGCCGCCGCGCTGCCGGTCGGGCCGGCCGCGGGATCGGTGCTCGTCGCGAGCGCGGTCGACCGCGACGCCCTGACCGTGCAGGTGCTCGACGCCGAGGGCGTTCGCAGCCACCGGCTGCCCCACCCCGGCGGCCCCGTGGCCCGGCTCGCCGACGCCGCTGCGGCGCACGGGCTGCCGATCCGGTGAGGGCAGCCTCTCCTTTCTGGAAACGTTCAAGAAAGCCTGCCAGGATGGGGAGCATCCCCGACAGCGACCACGAAGGAGTGCTCTCATGACCGAGACCCTCGACACCGCCACCCCCACCGCGACCCACACCGCCCCGGCCGCGTTCCGCGCCTCGGAGCGGCTCGCCACCCACCTGCAGGCCGTGCTCGTGGACCTGACCGACCTGCACGTGCAGGGCAAGCAGGCGCACTGGAACGTCGTGGGCAAGAACTTCCGCGACATGCACCTGCAGCTCGACGAGATCGTCGACGCCGCGCGCGGCTTCTCCGACGACGTCGCCGAGCGGATGCGCGCGGTCTACGCGCTGCCCGACGCCCGCGCCAAGACGGTCGCGGCGCAGTCCTCGCTGCCGGAGTTCCCGGCCACCGAGGTCGACACCGCCGAGACCGTCGACCGCATCGCCGCCGCGCTGTACGCCGTCGCCGGCACCGCGCGCCGCGTGCACGACGAGGTCGACCAGGAGGACCCGACCTCGGCCGACCTGCTGCACGCGATCCTCGAGCGCATCGAGCAGCTGGCGTGGATGGTCGACGCCGAGAACCGGGTCGCCGGCGCCTCCGCGCCGGGCTCCGTCACTCCCTGATCCGGGCGCGCCCTCCACGGGGCGCACCGCCTCTCCCTGGACCACCGCCCCGGCAGGGGCGGTGGTCCTTGGTCGTCAGGCCCTGGATCACCTGCCCGGGATCACCAGGTGTCGACCGTGGCGTGCAGCGCCGCCAGGTAGCGGTGCACCTCCTCGGCGCCCGCGCCGGAGCGCAGGATGACGTGCAGGCCGAGCAGGCAGGTGGTCAGCAGGTCGGTGCGGGTCGCGGCCAGTGCGGCGTCGGCATCCGGCGTGGCGCGGGCGACGAGCAGTCCGAGCACCTCGCGCATCCGGCCGCGGTAGTCGGTGGCGAAGTCGTAGCCGGGCAGGCGGCCGCGCAGCTCGTTGGAGGCCATCACCATCAGGCAGCCGTCACGACCGCGCTCGGAGAGCGAGTCGGCCTCGAAGGCCTCGAGGAAGCGGTGCACGGCCCCGGCGCCCTCGCCGACGCCCTCGATCAGGTCGGTGAACATGCTCATCCGCTGGTCGAGGTAGCGGTGCAGCACCTTGGTGAAGAGCTCCTCCTTGGAGCCGAAGGTGCGGTAGAGGCTCGGCTTGTGCACCCCGCTGGCCTCCACGATGTCGGCCATCGACGTCTGGGTGTAGCCCTGCCGCCAGAAGAGCGCGGTCAGCGCCTCCAACACGCTCTCCTCGTCGTAGCGCCGAGGGCGGCCGACGGGGGCCTTCGTCGTCGAGCTCATGGTCGCACCCTACGCCGTCCGAGGCTGGATTGACACCGATCGGTAGCAAAGCAATCAGGCGTTGTGTACCGTTCGGTACTGAAGCGATGGACGGACCAGCCCGCCCATCGGCCGGACGACGAGACGGAGCACCCGATGACCGAGTTCACGCTGCACGACGAGACCACCGCCCCCGAGGGCAGCGCGGAGCTGTTGGCGCGCTCGCGCAAGCAGAACGGGATGATCCCGGGGCTGCACGCCACGATGGCCGAGGCGCCCGGCCTGCTCGAGGCCTACCAGCAGGTGCACCAGCTCTTCCTCGACTCCAGCTTCGACAAGGACGAGACCACCGTGGTGTGGCAGTCGGTCAACGTCGAGCACGCCTGCCACTACTGCGTGCCCGCCCACACCGCCATCGCGCACGCGATGAAGGTCGACGCGGCGATCACCGACGCGCTGCGCGACGGCACACCGCTGCCCAGTGAGCGCCTCGAGGCGCTGCGGACCTTCACCCTGGCCATCGTGCGCGACCGCGGTGACGTCGACGAGGCCGGCGTGCAGGCGTTCCTCGGCGCCGGGTTCACCCGGCGCCAGGTCCTCGAGGTGGTGCTCGGCGTCTCGCAGAAGGTGATGTCGAACTACACCAACCACCTGGCCCGCACCCCGGTCGACGAGCCCTTCCAGAAGTTCGCCTGGGACGGCGCACCGGTCGCCGTCTGAGCCGCCCGCCCGCGCAGGAAGCCCGCCCCGGCAGTGCCGGGGCGGGCCTCGTGGCGTCGGGAGCCGGTCAGAGGCTGGTGGTGCTGTCCTCCGCCCCGCTGCCCCGACCGAGGGGGCCGCCGTGCCCGCCGCGGCGCCCGGGGCCCCGCAGCTCGCCGGACCCGGCGCGCTCGAGCACCTCGTCGGCCTCCTCCTGCGTCAGCTCGCCCGCCTCGACGGCCTCGGCGAGACGCTCCTCCAGGCGCTCGAGGTGCTCGGTCCGCATCTCGTCACGCAGGTCGGTCTGCACCTTCTCCAGCGCGGCCGCGACCTCGTCGGCGTCGAGGCCGAGCTCGGCGGCCAGGGCCTCGGCCAGCGCGGCCTGCACCTCGTCGCGGCGGTCCTCGGCGGCCTCGTCGTCGTCGTCGGCTCCCTGTCCTGCGACCTGGGAGCCCTGGTCCTCGGTGTCCTGGGCCAGGGCCGGCACGCCCCAGGCGGCCAGACCGGTGCCGGCGGTGGCGGCCAGGACGACCCCGGCGGTGAACGTTGCTGTGCGACGCATGTCGCGCCTCCTCGGTGCTGTGGGTGGGTCGGGGCCAGCCTGCGGGCCCGACCTGTCACCCGGCTCCGGCCGACCTGTGAGGAACCTGGGCGTCCGCCCGCCGAGGGGCCGGGCGCCACGTGGCCAGCAGGGCGAGCGCGAGCAGCAGCTCGATGAGGTCGCCGCCGAAGTACATCAACGAGCCGGCCGCCCGCATCTCGCGCACTGGCTCGTCGACCCGCACCAGCACGCCGGCGTGCAGCAGCTGGGAGAGCGTGGCGTGCACGGCCACCGCGACGCCGAGCGCGACCAGCCGGGCCCGCACCGAGGCCCGCCCCGCCGCGGGGTCGGGCCCCGCGATCGCCCAGGTGAACAGCAGCCCGGCCACGAGCAGGTGCACGTGCACCAGGGCGTGCACCAGCTCGTGGCGGGTGCTCAGCTCGTAGAGCGGGGTCAGGTAGAGCGCCACCAGCCCCCCGCTGCTGAGCACCAGGGCCGGCACCGGGTGGGCCAGCACCCGTCCCACCGGCCCGTGCAGCAGCCGACCCAGGCGGCGGGCGGTGTGGTGCGGCAGTCGGCGCAGCAGCAGCGTCGTGGGCGCCCCCAGCACGAGCAGGAGCGGCGCCAGCATCGCCAGCAGGAGGTGCTGGGCGGCGTGGCCGGCGAAGTCGCGGTCGGCCCAGGCATCGACGTCCGGCGACAGGGCGAGGACCACCATGGTGGTGCCCGCCAGGAACGAGGCCGTACGCCGCGACGGCCAGCCGCGCCGCCCCCGCTCGAGCGCCGCCGCCCAGGCGTAGCCCGCCCCGGCCAGGCCGGCCAGCAGCAGCGGCGCCCAGCCCAGCAGTCGCGCGGCCAGGTCGATCACCGGTCGATCACCGGCCGCTCACGGGTCGTCGTGGACCCGGGCGCCTCGCTGCAGCAGCCAGCCGCCGACGAGCAGCAGGAGGCCGAGCGCCAGGAAGCCCAGGTCCCACCAGGTCTGGTGCGGCCCGCTGCGCACGTGGTGGATGCTGAGCAGGTGGTGGTCGACGACGCCCTCGACGAGGTTGAAGACGCCCCACCCGGCCAGCACCCAGCCCCACAGGGCGCGCGAGGTCCACACGCGCCCGCGCGAGTGCTGCACCCGGGAGTACAGCAGGGCCAGCCCGCCCAGGACGAGCAGCCAGGTGGCGGTGTGGAAGAAGCCGTCCCACAGCGTGTTGATCTCGAGGCCGTGCACGGTGGTGTCGGGGTAGTAGGGCACCCCGATGTTGTCGGTGTCGGTCGAGGTCAGCATGTGGTGCCACTGCAGGACCTGGTGGATCAGGATGCCGTCGACGAAGCCGCCGAGGCCGGCGCCCAGGAGCAGTCCGGGAGCAGTGAGGCTCGGCGCCCCCGCGCGACCTCGCGCGTGGTCTCGTGCGTCAGCCCGGCCGGCGGCGGGGGTGGGGGGCGTGCTGGAGGGCATGCGGTACTCCCTTCGGGTCGGTGCGGCACAGGTACCCGTGGCGCCGGGAACCGAAACGGCAGCCACCCGTCCGGTCGACAAGTCTCAGATCCGAGACGAGCGGGCGGGCGCGGCCATGGCGCCCCGTGGTGCGGCGGTCGGAGCATGGAGCCATGCACCAGCACCAGAGCAACGCGCGCACCGCACCGGCCGCCACCGTCGTCGGGGTCGCCCCGGTCAGTCCCGAGGAGCTGCTGGCGGTGGCCCGCCACGGTGGCGGGGTCCGGCTCGGCGACGACGCCGTCGCCGCGATCGAGCGGGGCCGCGCCGTCGTCGAGGAGCTCGCCGCGGCCCCCACGCCGGCGTACGGCATCTCGACCGGCTTCGGGGCGCTGGCTACCCGGCACATCCCCACCGAGCTGCGCGCCCAGCTGCAGCGCTCGCTCGTGCGATCGCACGCGGCCGGCTCGGGCCCCGAGGTTGAGACCGAGGTGACCCGCGGGCTGATGCTGCTGCGGCTCTCGACGCTGGCCACCGGCCACACCGGCATCCGCCTCGAGACCGCCCAGCTGCTCGCCGACCTGCTCACCCACGGGATCACCCCGGTCGTGCACGAGCACGGCTCGCTCGGCTGCTCCGGCGACCTCGCGCCGCTCTCGCACTGCGCGCTGGCGCTGATGGGGGAGGGGCCGGTGCGCGACGCCGCCGGCGCGCTGGTGCCGGCCGCCGACGCGCTGGCCGCCGCGGGGCTGCACCCGGTCGAGCTGGCCGCCAAGGAGGGGCTGGCGCTGATCAACGGCACCGACGGGATGCTGGCGATGCTGCTGATGGCCATCGCCGACCTGCGGGTGCTGCTGCGCACCGCCGACGTGGCAGCGGCGATGTCGGTCGAGGGCCAGCTCGGCACCGACCGAGTCTTCGCCGCCGAGCTGCAGGCGCTGCGCCCGCACCCGGGGCAGGCCGCCTCGGCCGCCAACCTGGTGCGCCTGCTCGAGGGGTCGGCGGTCGTGGCCTCGCACCGCGGGCCCGAGTGCCACCGGGTGCAGGACGCCTACTCGCTGCGCTGCTCGCCGCAGGTGCACGGCGCGGCTCGCGACACCCTCGCGCACTGCGACCTGGTCGCCTCGCGCGAGCTGGCCAGCGCCGTCGACAACCCGGTGGTGCTGGCCGCCGACGACGGGCAGGACGGTCGGGTGGAGTCCAACGGCAACTTCCACGGGGCGCCGGTCGCCTACGTCCTCGACTTCCTGGCCATCGTCGCCGCCGACGTCGCCTCCATCAGCGAGCGGCGCACCGACCGCTTCCTCGACAAGGCCCGCAACCACGGGCTGCCGCCCTTCCTGGCCCACGACCCCGGCGTCGACTCCGGGCTGATGATCGCGCAGTACACCCAGGCGGCGATCGTCTCGGAGATGAAGCGCCTGGCCGCGCCGGCCTCGGTCGACTCCATCCCCAGCAGCGCCATGCAGGAGGACCACGTCTCGATGGGCTGGGCGGCCGCGCGCAAGCTGCGCCGCGCCGTCGACGGGCTGACCCGCGTGGTGGCCATCGAGGTGCTCACCGCCGCCCGCGCCCTCGACCTGCGCGCCCCGCTGGCGCCCGCGCCGGCCACCGCCGCCGTCGTGGCGCTGCTGCGCGAGGCCGGCGTGGAGGGGCCCGGCCCCGACCGCCACCTGTCCCCGGAGATCGAGACCACCGTCGGCCTGGTCGCCTCCGGGGCCGTCCTGTCCGCCGTCGAGCACCAGATCGGAGCCCTCGCATGAGCGCCGCCAACCCCCGCCTGCCCATCCACGCCGCCACCGGCACCGAGCTCTCGGCCCGCTCGTGGCAGACCGAGGCGCCGCTGCGGATGCTGATGAACAACCTCGACCCCGCCAACGCCGAGCGACCCGAGGACCTCGTCGTCTACGGCGGCACCGGCAAGGCGGCGCGCAGCTGGGCGGCGTACGACGCCCTCGTGCGCAGCCTGCGCGACCTCGCTGACGACGAGACGCTGCTGGTGCAGTCGGGCAAGCCCGTCGGCGTGATGCGCACCCACGAGTGGGCGCCGCGGGTGCTGATCGCCAACTCCAACCTGGTCGGCGACTGGGCCAACTGGGAGGAGTTCCGCCGCCTGGAGGACCTCGGGCTGACGATGTACGGGCAGATGACCGCCGGCTCGTGGATCTACATCGGCACCCAGGGCATCCTGCAGGGCACCTTCGAGACGTTCGCCGCGGTCGCCGACAAGCGGTTCGGGGGGACCCTGGCCGGCACGATCACCCTCACCGCCGGGCTCGGCGGGATGGGTGGCGCGCAGCCGCTCGCGGTCACCATGAACGACGGGGTCGCGATCTGCGTCGAGTGCGACCCGGCCCGCATCGAGCGGCGCATCGAGCACCGCTACCTCGACGTGCGCGCCGACTCCCTCGACCACGCCCTCGAGCTCGCCGTCGCCGCGCGCGACGAGCGCCGCCCGCTCTCGATCGGGGTGCTCGGCAACGCCGCCGAGGTGCTGCCCGAGCTGCTCGAGCGGGGCGCCCCGATCGACGTGGTCACCGACCAGACCTCCGCGCACGACCCGCTCTACTACCTGCCCGCCGGGGTGGCCTTCGAGGACTGGGAGCGCGAGCGCACCGCCGACCCGGCGGGGTTCACGAAAGCAGCGCAGGCCTCGATGGCCGCGCACGTGCGGGCGATGGTGGGCTTCCAGGACGCCGGTGCCGAGGTCTTCGACTACGGCAACTCGATCCGCGACGAGGCCCGCAAGGGCGGCTACGACCGGGCCTTCGAGTTCCCCGGCTTCGTGCCCGCCTACATCCGCCCGCTCTTCTGCGAGGGCAAGGGGCCGTTCCGCTGGGCCGCGCTGTCGGGCGACCCCGCCGACATCGCCGCCACCGACCGCGCCATCCTCGAGCTCTTCCCGGCCCACGAGAGGCCGGAGTACGAGCGGCTGCACAAGTGGATCACGATGGCCGGCGAGCGGGTCTCCTTCCAGGGCCTGCCGGCGCGGATCTGCTGGCTGGGCTACGGCGAGCGGCACCGCGCCGGGCTGAAGTTCAACGAGATGGTGGCCTCCGGCGAGCTCTCGGCGCCCGTGGTGATCGGGCGCGACCACCTCGACTGCGGCTCGGTCGCCTCGCCCTACCGCGAGACCGAGGCGATGCTCGACGGCTCCGACGCGATCGCCGACTGGGCGCTGCTCAACGCGCTGGTCAACACCGCCTCCGGCGCCACCTGGGTCTCCATCCACCACGGCGGCGGCGTCGGGATGGGCCGCTCCATCCACGCCGGGCAGGTCTGCGTCGCCGACGGCACCGACCTGGCCGCGCAGAAGATCGAGCGGGTGCTGACCAACGACCCCGCGATGGGCGTCATCCGCCACGTCGACGCCGGCTACGAGCGTGCCGCCGAGGTGGCCGACGAGCGGGGGGTGGCTGTCCCGATGCGGGGCTGAGAGCTTCATCGGCCGGCCGACAGAACTCCTGCCGGGACGATGAAGTTTCATCGTCCCGGCGCGAGTTTCATCGGGCGCCCGATGAAACTCCCGGCGCGGCGCGCTCAGGCCAGGAGGGCGCGCCGGTGCTCGTGGGCCTGGCCGAAGAGCTGGCCCAGCGCGTGGGCGCGCTTGAAGACCAGCTGGGCGTCGTGCTCCCAGGTGATCGCGATGCCGCCGTGCATCTGCACGGTCTCGGCCGCCACCTGCTCCAGCGCGTCGGAGCACCACGACCCCGCGCTCGCCGCCAGCCGTGCGGCGTCGTCGCTGCCGACGGAGACGGCGTACGCCGCCGCCCAGGCGATCGAGCGGGCGGTCTCGACGAGCACCAGCATGTCGGCCATCCGGTGCTTGAGGGCCTGGAAGGAGCCGATCGGGCGGCCGAACTGCACGCGCTCCTTGGCATAGGCCACGGTCATGTCGAGCCCGCGCTGGGCGCCGCCGACCTGCAGCGCGGCGACCGAGGCGGTGCCGACCAGGTGGGCCCGGACGAGCGCGGCGCGGGCGTCGGCGACCACCGGCACGGCCTCGACGCCGTCGAGCTCGAGGGTGGCCAGGCGCAGGGTGGTGTCCATGGCGGGTGTGCGGGTGCGGGTCAGGCCGGGCGCGTCGGGGTCGACCTCGAAGAGCCCGATCGAGTCCGGCCCGTCGGCGGTGCGGGCCGCGACCAGGAGCACCTCGGCGACGTCGCCGAGGAGCACCGGCCCGACCGTGCCGCTGAGCCGGGAGCCGTCGACGCGCACCGGCTCGGTGCGGCCCGGCCCGGTCAGCCCCGCCCAGGCCAGGGTGGCGACCTCGCCCGCGGCGACGCGCGGCAGCAGCCGGGCGCGGGCGTCGGCGGACCCGCTCGCCAGCAGCGTCTCGGAGGCCACCAGCGTGGCCAGCAGCGGCGACGGGGCCAGCGAGCGGCCCAGCTCCTCGAGCACCACGCACGTCTCGAACGCCGAGAAGCCCGCGCCGTCGTGCTCCTCGGGCACCGCCAGCGCGGCGACCCCGACCTGCTCGCACAGCAGCTCCCACAGCGCCCGGTCGAAGCCCTCGTCGGAGTCGGCGGCGGCCCGGACGGCCGCGCTGCCGGCCCGCTTGGCCAGCAGCGCGCGCAGGGTGGAGGCCAGCTCGACCTGCTCCTCGCTCAGCGCCAGCTCCATCAGCCCGCCACCTCCGTCCGCTGCTCCCGCTCGGCCACCAGGGCGGCGAGCACCCGGTCGCGGTGGTACGCCGTGGTGCCCCACGCGGCGACCAGCGCGCGGACCTTGGTGATCCACAGGCTCAGTTCGAGCTCGAGGGTGTAGCCGACCGCGCCGTGCACCTGCAGCGCCACCCGCGCCGCGAGGTACGCCGCGTCGGCGGCGGCGAGCTTGGCGGCCGAGACGTCGCGGCAGATGGTCGCCGGGTCGGCCAGGGCCGCCCCGTGGACGAGCGGGCGGGCGAAGTCGAGCGCGATCCGCACGTCGGCCAGCTGGTGCTTGATCGCCTGGTAGGACCCGATCTCCCGGCCGAACTGACGACGCTGCTTGACGTAGGCCACGGCGTCGTCGAGCAGCCGCTCGCCGGCGCCGAGCAGCTGCGCGGCGCAGGCGAGCACGGCGGTGTCGAAGGCCCGGTCCAGGTCGCCGGTGCCCTGCGCGCTGCTCTGCCCGGCGCCGGTGGGCGTGACCGAGAAGAGCCGGCGGGTCGCGTCGACCGAGGTGTGCTCCTCGCCGACCTCCGCGCCGTGCAGCGCGCCGTCGACCACGACGTACCGGTGCTCGGCGAGGTCGGCGTCGAGCGCGTAGGGCACGTGCGGGGCGAGGGCGACGGTGCCGACGCCACCCTCGGCGAGGGCCTCGACGACGGGGCCGGAGCCCAGCGCCACGGGCAGGAAGGCGACCGACTCGACCCAGGGGCCGGGGACGGCGTGGCGGCCGACCAGCTCGAGGGCCAGCACCAGCTCGACGGGCGTCGCGCCCATGCCGCCGTGCTCCTCGGGCACCAGCAGCGCGTGCACGCCCTGCTCGGCCAGGCGGCGCCACAGTGCCAGCCCGGGGACGTGGTCGCCCGCGGCCCACGAGCGAGCGGCGCCGACGCTGTCGGCCCCGGCCAGCAGCCGGTCGAGCGAGGCGGTGAAGTCCTCCTGCTCGGAGGTGGGGACGAACCTCATCGACCTGCTCCCTTCGGCTCGCGCGGCAGGCCGAGGATGCGCTCGGCGACGATGTTGCGCTGGATCTCGTTGGTGCCGGCGTAGATCGGCCCGGACAGCGAGAAGAGGTAGCCGTCCAGCCACCGGGAGTCGACCTCGGAGCCGGGGCCGAGCAGGTCGAGCGCCGTCTCGTGCAGGGCGATGTCGAGCTCGGACCAGAAGACCTTGTTCACCGACCCGGCGGCGCCGATCTCGCCGCCGGCGAGGCGGGTGACGGTGCCCCAGGTGTAGAGCCGGTAGGCCTGGGCCCGGACCCAGGCGTCGACCACGCCGCGCCCGGCCGAGGGCACGGCCCCGCCGTGCTCGCGCCACAGGTCGACCAGCCGGTCGGCCGCGGCGCAGAAGCGGCCGGGGGAGCGCAGCGAGAGGCCGCGCTCGTTGCCGGCGGTGCTCATCGCGACCCGCCACCCGTCGCCCGGCGCGCCCAGCACGTCGGCGTCGGGGACGAAGACGTCGGAGAAGAAGATCTCCGCGAAGCCCGGCTCGCCGTCGAGCTGGGCGATCGGGCGCACCGTGACGCCCTCGGCGTCGAGCGGGAAGAGGAAGTAGGTCAGCCCCGCGTGCCGCTGCGCCTGCGGGTCGGAGCGGAAGAGCCCGAAGCCCCAGTCGGCGTACGCCGCGCGCGAGGACCAGGTCTTCTGGCCGTTGAGGACCCACCCGCCCCGGCTCTCGTCGCGGCGCGCGGTCGACGTCAGCGACGCCAGGTCGGAGCCGGCCTCGGGCTCCGACCACGCCTGGGCCCAGACCTTCTCGCCGCTGGCCATCGAGGGCAGGAAGCGCTGCTGCTGCTCGGCGGTGCCGTGGTCGAAGATGATGGGCGCGAGCAGGAAGATCCCGTTCTGGGAGACCCGGCCGGGCGCGCCGGCGCGGTAGTACTCCTCCTCGAAGACCACCCACTCGACCAGCGAGGCACCACGGCCACCGAGCTCCTCGGGCCACGAGACGACCGACCAGCGGGCCTCGGCGAGGCGGGCCTCCCACTCCTGGTGGGCGCGGAAGCCGGCCTCGGTGTCCATCGAGGGCAGCGGGGTGGTGGGCACGTTGGCGGCCAACCACGCCCGCGCCTCGGCCTGGAAGGCCAGCTCGTCGGGGCCGAGGGTGAGGTCCATCAGGCGTCCTTCGTGGTCGCGCGCGCCCGCAGCTCGGGCTTGAGCACCTTGTGGGCGGCGTTGCGGGGCAGCTCGGGGACCAGCTCGACGTGGCGCGGCACCTTGAAGTTGGCGATCCGCTCGCGCAGGAACGCGACCACCTGCTCGCCGGTGAGGTCGCTGTCGGCGCGGCGTACGACGAAGGCGGCGCCGACCTCGCCCATCCGCTCGTCGGGGACCCCGACCACGGCGGCCTCGACCACGCCGTCGAGGCGGGCCAGGGCGGCCTCGACCTCGGCGGGGTAGACGTTGAAGCCGCCGCAGACGTACATGTCCTTGAGCCGGTCGGTGATGCGCATGTTGCCGTCGGCGTCGACGGTGCCGAGGTCGCCGGTGTGCAGCCAGCCGTCGGGCTCGATCGCCTCGGCCGTGGCCACCGGGTCGTCGAGGTAGCCCTGCATCACCATCGGCCCCCGCAGCTGGATCTCGCCGGCGGTGCCCGCCTCGCGGACCTCGCCGGTGGCCGGGTCGACCACCCGCATCTCGAGGCCCTCGACGGCGCGGCCGTTGGTGGTGGTGACGACCTCGTCGGGGTCGCCGGGGCGGGCCATCGTGGCGACCACGCACTCGGTCATGCCGAAGGCGGTGATCACCAGCTCGAAGGAGAGCTCGCCGAGCATCCGCTCGACCAGGCGCGGCGGGATGCTGGCCGAGCCCGTGTTGGCCAGGCGCAGCGACGAGGTGTCGGTGGTCGCGAAGGCCGGCGACTCCAGCAGCGAGTGGAAGATCGTGGGGGCGCCGGGCACGATCGTGAGCCGGTCGCGCTCGATCATCGCCAGCGCCTCCTCGGCGTCGAAGGCGGCCATCGGGTGCAGCGCGCAACCGCTGACCAGGCTCGCCACGATGCCGACCTTGTAGCCGTAGGAGTGGAAGAACGGGCTGATGACCAGGTAGCGGTCGGCCTCGGTCACCCGGCAGGTCCGCGTCCACACGCGTGCCGCGGCCAGCGTCTGCTCGTGGGTGGTCAGCACGCCCTTGGAGCGACCTGTGGTGCCGGAGGTGAAGAGGATGTCGGCGATGTCGTCGGGGCGCACGGCGGCGGCGACCGCGTCGATGTCCTCGACCGCCGCGCCGAGGTCGCCCAGCGAGGCGAGCGCGGTCGTGCCCTCCGCCGTGGTGGCCCCGATGCTCACGACGGCGGCGACCCGGTCGAGCCCGGGCAGGGCGTCGCCCCCGGTGCCCCGGGCCGCCGCGGCCGCGCGCAGCTCGTCGACCTGGCTGCGGCCCAGGAACCCGTCGGCCACCACGCACAGCCGGGCGCGGGAGCGCTCGACGACGTCGGCGACCTCCTCGCCCTTGTAGCGGGTGTTGACCGGCACCAGCACGCCGCCGGCGTACGAGACGGCGAGCCCGGCCACGACCCACTCCCAGGAGTTGGGCGCCCACACGCAGACCGTGTCGCCGGGCTCGAGGCCCAGGGCGAGGTAGCCACGTGCGGTGGCGCGCACGGCGTCGTGGAGCTGGGTGAAGCGCAGCGTGGTCGACCCGTCGACCAGCGCGACCCGGTCGGCGTACGTCGTGGCCGCCGCGCGCAGCGCCGCCGGCACCGTCCCTGGTGTCGTCACCACGTGCTCCTCTCGACCAAACAAGTGCTTGGTAGGCTACCGTAGCGCCTGGTCATCGAGAGGAACACCATGGACCTGACCTACTCCGCCGCGGAGCAGTCCTTCCGCGCCGAGGTGCGGGCGTGGCTCGGCGACCACCTCACCGGCGACTTCGCCGCGCTGCGCGGCCTCGGTGGACCCGGCCGCGACCACGAGGCGCACGACGAGCGCCTGGCGTGGAACCAGCACCTCGCCGCCCACGGCTGGACCGGGCTGGGCTGGCCGGTCGAGCACGGTGGCCGGGGCCTGAGCCTGATGGAGCAGGTGATCTTCCACGAGGAGTACGCCCGCGCCGACGCCCCCGCCCGCGTCAACCACCTCGGCGAGGAGCTGCTCGGCCCCACCCTGATCGCCTTCGGCACCCCCGAGCAGCAGCAGCGCTTCCTGCCGCCGATCGTCGCAGCCACCGAGCTGTGGTGCCAGGGCTACTCCGAGCCCGGCGCCGGCTCCGACCTCGCGGCCGTGCAGACCAGGGCCCGCCTCGAGGGCGACGAGTGGGTCGTCGACGGGCAGAAGGTCTGGACGTCGCTGGCACACCTGTCGCAGTGGTGCTTCGTCATCGCGCGCACCGAGCCGGGCTCGCAGCGCCACCAGGGGCTCTCCTTCCTGATGGTGCCGCTCGACCAGGAGGGCGTCGAGGTGCGTCCGATCGAGCAGATCACCGGCGGGTCGGAGTTCAACGAGGTCTTCTTCACCGGGGCCCGCACCGACGCGAGCATGGTGGTCGGCGAGCCAGGCCAGGGCTGGGGCGTGGCGATGGGCCTGCTCGGCTTCGAGCGGGGCGTCTCCACGCTCGGCCAGCAGGTCGGCTTCGCCCGCGAGCTCGAGACCGTCGTCGAGCGGGCCCGCGCCAACGGCTCCTACGACGACCCGGTGCTGCGCGACCGGATCGCCCGCGCCACCGTCGAGCTCGAGGTGATGCGGGTCAACGCGCTGCGCGGTCTCTCCGCGGTCACCGCCGGCTCCGACTCCGCCGCCGGCGGCGGCGCCGCCTCGATCGCCAAGCTGGTCTGGGGCGGCTGGCACCGCCGGCTCGGCGAGCTCGCGATGCAGGTCGCGGGCGCCGACGGGCTGACCGCGCGCGGAGCGGCGTACGACCTCGACCCGCACCAGCGGCTCTTCCTCTTCAGCCGCGCCGACACGATCTACGGCGGCAGCGACGAGGTGCAGCGCACCATCCTCGCCGAGCGCGTGCTCGGCCTGCCCCGCGAACCCCGACCCACGAGCCAGGGAGCCCGATGACCGCCGAACGCCCCGAGCAGCCCGTCCCCGACTACGTGCCCGGCCACGACCTGCTGGCCGGCAAGGTCGTCGTGGTCACCGCCGCGGCGGGCGCCGGCATCGGCGCCGCGGTCGTGCGTCGCGTCCTCGAGGAGGGCGCGCGGGCCGTCGTCTTCAGCGACACCCACGCGCGGCGGCTGGCCGAGGCCGAAGCGGCGCTGGCCGCCGAGTTCGGCGCCGACCGGGTGCGCCAGCAGGTCTGCGACGTCACCGACGAGGCCCAGGTCGCCGCGCTGCTCGACGTCGCCGACGAGCTCGGCGGGGTCGACGTGATGATCAACAACGCCGGGCTCGGCGGCACCGCGTCGGTGCTCGAGATGACCGACGAGCAGTGGAGCCGGGTCCTCGACATCACCCTGACCGGCACCTTCCGCTGCGTGCGGGCCGCGGGGCAGCGGATGGCCGCCGCCGGCACGAGGGGCGTCATCGTCAACAACGCCTCGGTGATCGGCTGGCGCGCCCAGGAGGGCCAGGCCCACTACGCCGCCGCCAAGGCCGGGGTGATGGCGCTGACCCGCTGCTCCGCGATCGACCTGGCCCCGCACGGCATCCGCGTCAACGCCGTCTCGCCGAGCCTGGCGATGCACCCGTTCCTGGCCAAGGTCACCTCCGACGAGCTGCTCCACGAGCTCAAGCAGCGCGAGGCCTTCGGTCGCGCCGCCGAGCCGTGGGAGGTCGCCAACGTGATGGTCTTCCTGGCCAGCGACTACGCCTCCTACATGACCGGCGAGGTCGTCGCCGTCAGCAGCCAGCAGGCCTAGGAGACTGGGTCCATGAGCACCGAGCCGCCCGTGAGCACCGCACCCACCGCGCCCACCCGTCGTACCGAGCTGCTGGGCATCGCCGCGGGCCTGTTCGCCGAGAAGGGCTTCAAGAACACCACGGTCCGCGACATCGCCGAGGCCTCCGGCATCCTCTCGGGCAGCCTCTACCACCACTTCGACTCCAAGGAGTCGATGGTCGACGAGATCCTCTCGACCTTCCAGGAGGAGCTCTTCGCGGCGTACGACGCCGTGCTGGGCAGCGACGTCGACGCGCGCACCAAGATCGACCGGGCCGTGCGGCTGTCGTTCGAGGCGATCGACCAGCACCCGCACGAGGTGGCGATCTTCCAGAACGACGCCGGCTACCTCGGCGGCTTCGAGCGCTTCGGCTACCTCGCCGAGCGCAACGCCCAGTCGCGCGGAGTGTGGGTCGCGCTGCTCACCGAGGGCGTCGAGAGCGGGGCGCTGCGCGACGACCTCGACATCGAGCTCACCTACCGGTTCATCCGCGACACGGTCTGGGTGGCGGTGAAGTGGTACCGCCCCGGCGGGAAGCACAGCCACGTCGAGATCGCCGACCAGTACCTCACGATCCTGCTCGACGGGATCTCCACCGAAAGGCCCTGACGTGCCCGAGTCCTACATCATCGACGCCGTCCGCACCCCGGTCGGCAAGCGCGGGGGAGCCCTGGCCGGCGTGCACTCCGCCGACCTGGCCGCCCACTCGCTGGCCGCGCTGGTGCGGCGTACGGGCATCGACGCGGGTGCCGTCGACGACGTGGTCCTCGGCTGCTGCGACACCATCGGCTCGCAGGCCGGCGACGTGGCCCGCACCGCCTGGCTGGTGGCGGGCCTGCCCGACCACGTGCCGGGCGTGACGATCGACCGCCAGTGCGGCTCCTCGCAGCAGGCGGTGCACTTCGCCGCGCAGGGCGTCATGTCGGGCACCCAGGACCTGGTGGTCGCCGGCGGTGTGCAGAACATGTCGGCGATCCCGATCTCGGCGGCGATGCTGGCCGGCCAGCCCCACGGCTTCTCCACCCCCTTCGCCGAGAGCCCCGGCTGGCAGGCGCGGTACGGCGACCAGGAGGTCAGCCAGTTCCGCTCGGCCGAGATGATCGCGGAGAGGTGGGACATCAGCCGCGAGGAGATGGAGCGCTTCGCGCTGGCCTCCCACGAGCGGGCGCGCACCGCCATCGCGGAGGGCCGGTTCACCGACGAGATCGAGCCCGTGACGCTGCCCGACGGCACCGTCGTCGACACCGACCAGTGCCCCCGCGAGACCTCGCTGGAGAAGATGGCCGGCCTCGAGCCGCTGGCCCCGGGCGGGCGGATCACCGCGGCGGTGGCCTCGCAGATCTGCGACGGCTCGGCGGCGCTGCTGCTGGCCTCCGAGGCCGCCGTGGCCGAGCACTCGCTGGCGCCCCGCGCGCGGGTGCACCACCTGTCGGTGCGCGGCGACGACCCGGTGTGGATGCTCACCGGCCCGATCCGGGCCACCGAGGACGCGCTGGCCAAGACCGGCCTCTCGATCGACGACATCGACCTCTTCGAGTGCAACGAGGCCTTCGCCTCGGTGGTGCTGGCCTGGATGAAGGAGACCGGCGCCCCGCACGACAAGGTCAACGTCAACGGCGGCGGCATCGCCCTGGGCCACCCCATCGGCGCCACCGGCGCCCGCCTGATGACCACCATGCTCGGCGAGCTCGAGCGCACCGGCGGCCGCTACGCCCTGCAGACGATGTGCGAGGGCGGCGGCCAGGCCAACGTCACCATCATCGAGCGCCTCTGACCCGTCCCAGATCCCCCGCTGACCCGTCCCGAATCCCCCGCCGAGCCGGCCCGAATCCCCCGCTGAGTCAGCGGTGCAGCAGGGCCACGCCGGGGCCGGTGAGAGAGGGCACCGAGGCCGGGTCGCGCGCGGTCGTGAGCAGCAGCAGCGAGCCCAATGGGGCCTCGACCGGGGGACCCGAGCCGAGCACCACGTCTGCGTCGCTGGCGACCAGCGAGATCCCGGTCAGCCGCTTGCGGGCATGGAAGGGCCATCCCATCCGCCACGCCCGGCGCAGGGAGGCGAGCCCGGCCCGGGGAGGCACCGGGTGGACCCGCCCCAGGGGTACCGCGATGTCCTGCGTGTGCACCAGCACGTCGAGCAGCAGGTTCGCCGCGTTCGTCCCGAGCGGAACGGACCGTGACGTCGCGCCCGCGCGCAGCGTCCGGACGATCTCGGCGGTGGGGCGTTGCGCCCAGGCGATGGCGACGTCTCTCCCGAAGCCCCACAGGTCGCCGCGCGCCCGGATCAGCCCGGTCACCATCTCCCAGGTGGTCGGCTCGCCGGCCGGCGTCATGGCTACGTGCGCGGCCACGTCCTTGACCCGCCACTCGCTGCACAGTGACGCGTGCTCCCACTCGTCGCGAGTGAGGTCGGCCAGCATCGCGGCCAGGGCGTGGCGGGCGGCGGCGATCTCCGCCCAGCGCTCGTCGGGGTCCAGCTCCTGGCGGGATCGGGTGCGGTCCACGGCTGCCTCCTGCGCCGGTCGGAGACTCCCTCCACAGGGTGCGCCTGCCTCCGCGGGCCGTGCAAGAGATCGCGCACACGGACCCGGACCACGCCGAGCCGCCGTGGGTCGAGGGACACCGAGCCACCCGACGATCCGGGCCGGCTCGAGGCGAAGTTCGGGCCGGGTCAGCGCGAGATCCAGGCCGGGTCAGGGTGAGATCTGGGCCGGGTCAAGTGAGGTGGGCGGCGGTGCGGCGCAGGCAGGCCGCGGCCTCGGTGACGACGCGGTCGATCAGCTCCTCGCAGGTCGGCAGGTCGTCGAGGACGCCGACGACCTGGCCGGAGGCGAGCACGCCCGCCGTCGTGTCGCCGTCGACGAGGCCGGCCTTGAGCATCGTCGGGGTGTTGGCGGCCAGGGTCATCTGGGCCAGCGTGCGGCCCTGCGTCCTCTTCATGGCCCGCCCGTCCTTGGCCAGGTCGAGCCACGACATGCCGCTGCTGCGCTTGAACTCCAGCGTGCGGCGCACCGTGGGGGCCAGGCGCTTGACGGCGCTGGTCTCCTCGATCTCCTCCACCAGCGGGGTGCGCAGCATCCGGTGCGGCATCCCGTCGACCTTGGCGGTCACCACGGTGCCGTTGACGTCGTGGGAGAGGTAGAGCTCCTTGACCGCCTGCGGCACCGCGCTGTCGGCGGTGAGCAGGAAGCGGGTGCCCATCCCGATGCCGGCCGCGCCGTACGACAGTGCGGCCGCGAGACCGCGGCCGTCGAAGAAGCCGCCGGCCGCGACGACGGGGATGTCGACCGCGTCGAGCACGGTGGGCAGCAGCAGGGTGGTCGGGACCGAGCCGGTGTGCCCGCCGCCCTCGCCGCCCTGGATCATCACCGCGTCGGCGCCCCACGAGGCCACCTTCTCGGCGTGGCGGGGCAGCCCGACCGACGGCATCACCACGATGCCGTGGTCCTTGAGCTTCTTGATCAGGTCCTGCTTGGGCGCCAGCGCGAAGGAGGCCACCTTGACGCCGTGCTGGATCAGCAGGTCGCAGCGGTCGGCGGCGTCGCCCGCGTCGGCGCGCAGGTTGACTCCGAAGGGCTGGTCGGTGCGGCCCTTGACCTCGACGACCGCCTTCTCGAGCTCCTCGTAGGTCATCGTCGCGCTGGCCAGGATGCCCAGGCCGCCGGCGTTGGCGGTGCCGCTGACCAGCCGCGGACCCGCGACCCAGCCCATGCCGGTCTGCACGACGGGGTGGCGTACGCCGACCAGGTCGGTGAGCGCGGTGCGCAGCTGCTGCTCGATCACGACGCCTCCACCGGGGAGACCGGCTTGACCTCGCGGTCGCGCAGCGTCCTGGGGTCGAGCACCTCGCGGATCAGGGTGAGCTCCTCGGGCGTGGGGGAGCGGGTCTCGGGCACGGCGGCGTCGGCATCGGCGTCGAGCTCGAGCGCGAAGCCCGTGGCCTCGCGCACCTCGTCGACGGTGACGCCCGGGTGCACCGACAGCAGCCGCACCGTGTCGCCGGCGCCCTTGACGTCGAGGACCGCCAGGTTGGTGACGATGCGGTGGACGTCGTTGTACTTCGACGCCCCGGCACCGGCCGCCTTGGCGTTCCTGGGCCCCACGCCGGAGACGATGTCGACCTGCTCGACGAAGACCCGCGGCGAGTGCTTGGGCACCCAGTACGACGTCCGGTTGTTCACCGTGTTGCCCGGCGCGCCGCGCACGCCGAGGAGCTGGCGCGTCGGCTGGGCGAAGTCGCCGATGGCTGAGATGTTCTGGTTGCCGTGCCGGTCGACCTGGGTGGCGCCCATCATCACGTGCCGCGTGCCGTGGGCGACCACGTCGAAGACCTTCGGGAAGGGGATCCAGCCCTCGACGACGTCGCCCTTCGCGAACAGCGGGGGCACGCCGGCCAGGAACAGCGACTCGCCGTCGGAGATGACCAGGTCGGGGTTCGAGGTCAGCTTGGCCAGCCGGACCCCGAGCATCGGCAGCATGCCCATGGGGCTGGCGAAGATCTCGCCGTCGTCACGGAACGCGTCGGCGATGGCTGCGGCGCAGACCTCGGCGCGGGAAGACTCGCTCACTTCTGCTCCTCCTGGGCGAAGGCCCGCACGGCGGCCTGGTAGGCGTCCTCGTCACCGGCGAGGAAGCGCCGCTCGAAGGCGGCCCACTCCTCGTCGGAGCCCGACGCCGCGGCGACGTAGGCCTTCTGGAACCTCTCGTCCCGCTCGTAGTCGGGGGTGCACGTGGTGAAGTGCGCGCCGTTCGGCGTCTCGACGACGCCGCTGACCATCATCCGGCTCAGCAGCAGCCGCTGGACAGGGGTGTCGACGGTCAGGCCGGCGGTGTCGATGACCTGCTCGACCGACACGTACGCCCGGTCGGCGGCCAGGCAGAACAGGTCGTCGAAGTACGGGTCGGGCCCCAGGTACGTCGCGTTGCCGTGCTTGTCGGCCCGGTTGAGGTGGACCAGGGCGACGTCGAGGTGCAGCGCAGGGACGGCCACCAGGTCCTCGCGCACGCCGTCGGCGTCGCCGTACGGGCTGGTGACGGTGCGGATGTCGGGGTTGTTGACCAGCACGTCGGAGCCGAGCCCGGCGCGCATCGGCAGGAACGGCAGCCGTTGCGCGGCGGCGCGCAGCCCGGTCTGGAACATGCCCTCGTCGAGCTCGACGACCTCCGCGATCTCCTTGCCCTGGCGGGCGCGCTGGAAGCTGGGCTCGAGCGGCACGGTGTCGAGGGAGACGAACGCGTAGACCAGCCTGCGCACCTTGCCGGCGCGCAGCAGCAGGCCGACGTCGGCGCCGCCGTAGCTGACGATCGTGAGGTCTGTGAGGTCCGAGCGCAGGATCGCGCGGACCAGGGCCATCGGCTTGCGCCGCGGCCCCCAGCCGCCGATGCCGATGGTCATGCCGTCGCGCAGCTGGGCGACCACCTCGTCGATGCTCATCCGCTTGTCGCGGGGCTCTCTGCGGTGCGGGCTCACCGGCGCGCCCTCCCTGCCTTGTCGGTGCCCGCGAACCCGTCGCGGAGCTCGTCGGCCACCCCGGCGAGGTTGAGCTCCATCGTGAAGCCCTGCTCGAACCGGTAGCTCTTGTTGACGTCGACGGGGTCGATGCCGTTGAGGGCCTCCTTGGCAGCCCGGACGACCCGGGTGTCCTTCGCCGCGATCTCACCGGCCACGGCGAGAGCGGCCTCGTCGAGCTCGTCGCGCGGCACGACCTCGAGGACCGAGCCGAACTGCACGAGGTCGGCGGCCTTGATGGTGCGGGCGGTGAAGTAGAGGGTGCGCATCAGGTGCTGCGGCACCAGCCGCGCCATGTGGGTCGCGGCGCCGAGCGCGCCCTGGTCGACCTCGGGGACCCCGAAGTAGGCATCCTCGCTGGCCACGATGCAGTCGGCGTTGCCGACCAGGCCGACCCCGCCACCGAGGCAGTGGCCGTGCACGGCCGCCACGACCGGCACCGCGCACTCGTAGACGGCCTTGAAGGCCGCGTAGCAGCCCTTGTTGGCGCCGATGAGCGCGTCGAAGCCGGTGGTGTGCTGCATCTCCTTGATGTCGACGCCGGCGTTGAAGCCGCGGCCCTCGGCGCGCAGCACCACCACGTGCGTGTCCATGTCGCGGCTCGCCTCGTCGAGGGCCGCGGCGACGTCGTACCAGCCCTGCACCGTCAGTGCGTTGACCGGAGGGTGCTCCATCGTGACGACGCGGACGCCGTCGTCACGGAGCTCGGAGGTGGTGCCCATGGAGTGCCTCTCCTGCAGACGACCTAGCATTTGCTTGGTACCCTAACACTTGCTTGGTCCGCCCGCCCCTGACCGAAGGACTGCCCATGAGCGTCACCGTCGACCTGAGCGACCGGGTCGTCCTGGTCACCGGCGGCAGCCGCGGCATCGGTCGCGCCATCGCCGCGGCGTACGTCGCCGCCGGCGCCCGGGTGGTCACCTGCGCCCGCTCCGGGGCCGAGCCGCTGACCGGCACCCGCCACGTCACCTGCGACGTGCGCGACCCCGACGCGGTCGCCGCGATGGTCGACGACGTCGCGGCCACCGAGGGCCGCCTCGACGTGGCGGTCAACAACGCCGGCGGGGCGCCGTACGCCCTGGCCGCCGACGCCTCTCCGCGCTTCCACGCCAAGGTGCTGGACCTCAACTTCTCGGGGCCGCTGCTCGTCGCGCAGGCCGCCAACGCGGTGATGCAGGGCCAGGACCACGGCGGCGCGATCGTCAACATCTCCTCGATCAGCGCGCTGCGGCCCTCGCCCGGCTCGGCCGTCTACGGCGCCGCGAAGGCCGCCCTCGACTCGCTCACCGCGTCGCTGGCCATCGAGTGGGCGCCCAGGGTGCGGCTCAACAGCATCAACGTCGGGCTGTGCCGCACCGAGCTGACCGGCGACCACTACGGCGGCGACGCCCAGGTGGCGGCCATCGAGGCCACCATCCCGCTGGGCCGGATGGCCCGGCCTGACGAGGTCGCCTCGGTCGCGCTGTTCCTCGGCTCCGACCTGGCCTCCTACGTCAGCGGCGCCAGCGTGGCCTGCCACGGCGGCGGCGAGCCGCCGGTGTTCCTCAGCGCCGCCCACGACACCTGACCCACGCTCGAACAGCCCGATCCCCCAGACCCCAGGAGCACCCGTGACCAAGATCCTCGACGGCCGCGTCGCCATCGTGACCGGAGCGGGCCGCGGCATCGGCCGCGCGCACGCCCTCGAGCTCGCCGCCCAGGGCGCCGCGGTGGTCGTCAACGACTTCGGGGTCTCGCTGGCGGGCGAGGGCGAGGGTGCGAGCCCGGCCGACCAGGTGGTCGCCGAGATCGAGGCCGCCGGCGGCCGGGCGGTCGCCAACGGCGCCGACGTCGCCGACTTCGCGCAGGCCGAGGCGATGGTGCGCCAGGCCGTCGACACCTTCGGCGGCCTCGACGTCCTGGTCAACAACGCCGGCTTCGTGCGCGACCGGATGCTGGTCAACACCTCCGAGGAGGAGTGGGACGCGGTCGTGCGGGTGCACCTCAAGGGCCACTTCGCGCCGCTGCGCCACGCGGGGGCCTACTGGCGTGCCGAGGCCAAGGAGGGCCGCCAGCGCGCCGCGCGGGTCGTCAACACCTCGTCGGGCGCCGGCCTGCAGGGCTCGATCGGCCAGACGACCTACTCCGCCGCCAAGGCCGGCATCGCCGGGATGACCCTGGTCGCGGCCGCCGAGATGGGCAGGTACGGCGTCACCGTCAACGCCATCGCGCCGGTCGCCCGGACCCGGATGACCGAGGGTGCCTTCGACACCTCCGCGATGCCCGAGCCGGGCGACAACTCGCCGGTGGTCGCGTGGCTGGCCTCCGAGGAGGCCGGCGACGTCACCGGTCGTGTCATCGAGATCGAGGGTGGCAAGGTCACCGTCGAGAACGGCTGGACCCACGGCCCGGCCGACGACCTGGGTCGACGGTGGCGGACCGACGAGGTGGGGGAGCGGCTGCGCGCGCTGCTCGCCCA
This sequence comes from Nocardioides salarius, assembly GCF_016907435.1. Classification (NCBI taxonomy): domain Bacteria; kingdom Bacillati; phylum Actinomycetota; class Actinomycetes; order Propionibacteriales; family Nocardioidaceae; genus Nocardioides; species Nocardioides salarius. The sequence goes on from NZ_JAFBBZ010000001.1 coordinate 2,886,897, forward strand.
GGCGCCCGCGCCCGAGAAGGTCTACGGCGCATGAGCCCCGACGCGTACGACGTGCCCGCGGGCCGGGTCGAGCGCCCGCGCTCGCAGGCCGACGCGGCGACCGTGGCCGCGGCCGGCGAGCGGCTGGTGCGGGCGCTGGCCACGAACACGCCCTGCGAGCCGGTGCGTGACCTGATCGGCCGCACCGACGTGGCGGCGGCCTACCTCGTGCAGGGGCACCTCAACGCCAGCCGGGCCGCGGCGGGTGCCCGCGTGGTGGGCCGCAAGATCGGGGCCACCTCCGAGGCGGTGCAGACCCAGCTGGGGGTCGACCAGCCCGACTTCGGCGTGCTCTTCGACGACATGGGCCTCGAGGACGGCGCCCGCGTGCCGGCCGGCCGTCTCCTGCAGCCCAGGGTCGAGGCCGAGGTGGCGTTCGTGCTCGCGGAGGACCTCGACGACGGCCCCCTCGACCTCGCGCAGGTCCGGGCCGCGGTCGACCACGCCGTGGCCGCGATCGAGATCGTCGACTCGCGCATCCGCGACTGGGACATCTCCTTCGCCGACACCGTCGCCGACAACGCCTCCTCGGGCCTCTACGTGCTGGGCTCGCGCCGGTGCACCCTGGCCGAGGTCGAGCCCGTGGACGTGACGATGTCGATGCGCATCGACGACGTCGAGGTCTCCACCGGCACCGGCGCGGCCTGCCTGGGCGACCCGCTGCGGGCGGTGGCGTGGCTGGCCCACCAGGCGCGTCTCTTCGGCGAGCCGCTGCGCGCCGGGCAGGTGGTGCTCTCCGGAGCCCTGGGGCCGATGCGGCCGGTGGCCCCCGGTTCTACCGTGGTCGCCGAGATCAGCGGGTTCGGCAGCGTCACCGCCCACTTCCCCGGTTGAGGGGGCGGCTTCACCTGTACAGGTGACGCACCGCACGGCGATGCGCCCCGAGGCGCGGCGGCGCGGTACGGTGGATGCGTGCCTGGACGCGTGTCCGGGCACGACCAGCACCGATCCCGTCGTCGCGGGCCCCGGACCCGAGGTTCCTCGGTCCCGCCGATCGGTCCGCCGTCGCCGTCGGGACGTGCTGGACGCGTCGTCCTCGTGTGCGCCAGCAGGCTCCACGAGGCGGTGCACGCCCGGGTGCACGGGTCCGCGGACGGTGGTGAGCAGCCCCGCCGCGCGAGTGCACCGGTGTCACTCCAGAGGAGGAGCTTGTGGCTCAACGAGGCCAGCGCCGGTCCGGCGGCGCCCGCACGGCGCCCCGCGCGCAGCGGCGTACCCGCGATCTCGACAACGAGGGCATCATCCCCGTGCTGGCCAAGGCCGTGCGCGAGGTCGAGGGCGCGGTCCAGCGCGGCGCCGTACGACCCTCGGTGCGCACCAAGTTCCAGGTGGTGGCCCATCTCGTGCGCGAGGAGCGGGCGCGGATCAAGGCCGACGAGGAGACCTCGGAGGGCCAGAAGGCCGCCCAGCTCAAGCGCCTCGACGGGGTCGCGACGATCCTGGCCAAGACCTCCACGCGCGAGACCAGCATGCTCGCGCTGCTCGCCGAGGACGCCGACTTCTCGCACTCCGCGCGGGAGCTGAAGGCGGAGATGCAGCGCGCGGCCGGCCTCGAGGTCGAGGTCGAGAAGCCCGCCCCGACCCCCGAGCCGGGTGCCGACGCCCCGGCCGACCGGCGCGTCGTGCCGCCGTCGGTGGTCTCGCGCCAGCTGGCCAACCCCTTCCTGGTGCCCGACTTCGGGGTCGCCGACGCCACCCGGCCGCGCACCGGTCGCCTGGCCGGCTGGGAGCTCCTCGGCCCGCTCTTCCGCTCCTTCGAGTACGCCGGCGGCGGTGCCCCGGCGTGCATGCCGCTGCCCGACCCGTCGGCCTTCCGGGCCCCCGACGGCATGCAGCTGATGCCCCACCAGGCTCAGCTGGTCGCCTCGGCCGCCGCCGGGCACCGCAGCTTCCTGCTCGCCGACGAGCCGGGCCTGGGCAAGACGGCGCAGGCGCTGCTGGCCGCGCAGGCCGCCGACGCCTACCCGCTGCTGTGCGTGGTGCCCAACGTCGTCAAGACCAACTGGGCGCGCGAGGCCGGCCTGTGGACCCCCCACCGCCCGGTCACCGTGATCCACGGCGACGGCAGCGACATCGACGGCTTCGCCGACATCGTGGTGGTCAACTACGAGGTGCTCGACCGCCACGTCGGCTGGCTCGGCGACCTCGGCTTCAAGGGGATGGTCGTCGACGAGGCGCACTTCATCAAGAACAAGACCTCGCAGCGCAGCCAGCACGTGCTGCAGCTCTCCGAGCGGATCCGCTCGCGCACCGCCCACCCGCTGCTGATGGCGCTGACCGGCACGCCGCTGATCAACGACCTCGAGGACTTCCGCGCGATCTGGCAGTTCCTGGGCTGGATCGACGACCGCAAGCCGCTCGGCACGCTGATGGACGCGCTCGAGGAGACCGGGCTGACCCCGGCCGAGCCGGCCTTCTACGGCGCCGCCCGCGCCAAGGTCATCGACATGGGCATCGTGCGCCGCCGCAAGGTCGACGTGGCCGCCGACATCCCGGCCCGCCGGGTCGCCGACCTGCCCGTCGAGCTCGACGACGCCCTGGGCCGCTCGATCCGCGACGCCGAGCGCGAGCTGGCCCGCCGCCTGGTCGCGCGCTACCACTCCGCGCTCGAGACCCGCACCTCCGGCGTGACCGTCGACGGCATCGACCACGAGCTCGTACGCCGCGTCGCGACGTGGGAGCGCGAGGACACCGCCGGCGCCAAGAACGGCGAGAACGTCTTCTCGATGATGCGCCGGATCGGCCAGGCCAAGGCGGGCCTGGCCGCCGACTACGCCGCCCAGCTGGCGCGCAGCGTCGGCAAGGTCGTCTTCTTCGCCAAGCACGTCGACGTGATGGACGTGGCCGAGGAGACCTTCGCGCGCCGCGAGCTGCGCTACACCTCGATCCGCGGCGACCAGACCCCCAAGGCTCGGGAGGCCGCCATCAAGGCCTTCCAGGAGGACCCCGACGTCGCCGTGGTGGTCTGCTCGCTCTCGGCAGCGGGCGTGGGGCTCAACCTGCAGGTGGCCTCCAACCTGGTGCTGGCCGAGCTGTCGTGGACCGACGCCGAGCAGACCCAGGCGATCGACCGCATCCACCGCATCGGCCAGGAGCTGCCGGTCACCGCGTGGCGCGTGATCGCGGCGCAGACCCTCGACACCAAGATCGCCGAGCTCATCGACTCCAAGGCCGGCCTGGCCGCCACGGCGCTCGACGGCTCCGACGAGGAGGTCGGCTCGTCGGCCGACGTCCAGCTCGAGGCGCTGGTCGCGCTGCTGACCGAGGCGCTGGAGGCCGAGCAGGCCCGCTGACCTCGGGCTGCACGCCCCGGCCGTCCACGGACCCGCCGCACCCCGCCGTCGAGGTGGGGGGGCGGCGGGTCCGTCGCGTCTGCGACGGGTTCCTGCCCGCCGACCCCTTGTGTCGGCGTACAGGCTGTGTTCAACTCTAGAGAGAAAACCTCAACAAGTTGTTTCACTATGAAGGAGGAGACATGGCGACGACAGCAGACACCAGCACCCAGGCCGTGGACGGCTCGCGCAACGACGAGGTGGTCGACTGGACCGACCTCGGCCGCCGGATGTGGACGTTCCTGACCGGTCGCGAGGCGGCCATCCACTACGCGTTCGAGGACATCACCGTCGAGGTCCCCCGCGACACCGGGGCCCGCGCCCCCCGCGCCACCTGGAAGGTCGACGGGCGCCTGACCATCACCACCACCGACCGGGGCGAGCCCACGGCGCCCGCCGAAGGACGGTAGGGCCCGTGGCCACCCAGGTCTCCGCCGACCTGCACTTCAGCCTGGGTCGTGAGGGCAGGGACGACCTGCACGGCCACCTCACCGGCGCCGGCAGCCGGCTCACCCTCGACGTCGACGACCCCGGCGCGTTCGCCGGGGCCGGCGACGCCCCGCTCATCCGTCGCGTCGCCGGCGAGCTGGCCGCGCGCGACATCGTGCTGCGGGTCGTGCGGGGCGAGACGCACCTGGTCACCCTCGGTGCGGTGCGGGCCCCCTGGTGGCAGCGCCGGGTGACCCGCTCGCGCCACATCCGGCTGGGCAGCCTCAAGGGCGCCTGGACCTCGGCCCGCTCGCGCGCGGCCGGTCGCGGCCCCGTGCTGCCCGGCCTCGAGCTGAGCCCGCCCGCCACCTTGTGGCCCCCGTTCCCCACGATGCACCCGCAGGCCCGGCGCCGCGTCAGCACCACCCACGACCCCGCCGGCGGCGGCAGCCCCCGCCTGGTGCTGGTGCGCGAGCAGGTCTGGGCCGGCGAGCGCCAGCCGGTGTTCTGGCTCGAGGAGACGCAGACGATCGGCTCCGACGAGTCGTGCGACATCGTGCTCCCCGGCCTCGAGCCGGTGCACGCCCGCGTCGTGCGCGACGAGCGCGACGAGTTCTGCGTCCACGCGGTCGCCGGCCTCAGCCGCGTGCACGGCGCCCCGGTCACCGAGCCGGTGCTGCTGCGCACCGGGAGCCGCCTCGACCTCGGCGAGCACCACCTCGTCTACTCCCGTGAGGAGTTCGCCGACCACGGCCGGCCGCACGGCGGGCGCGTCGGCGGCGAGCTGGGCCACCAGGTGCCGCAGCCGCCACGCTCGCCGGCTCGCGCAGGGCTGGGCGAGAGCGCCTGAGCCGCCCCGGAGGTATGGGGGGCGGGCCGTCACTGCCCGGCCGGGCGCCCCGTGCCGAAGAGCAGCTGGGGACGCTCCGGCAGCGCGAACTCGGTGCCCACCGACTCGCAGCGGCGCTCGCCCAGGGTGCAGGCGACCACGACGGTGCGTCCCGAGGGCCCCAGCGCGCTGCCCCTCGCGCTGGCCGCGCCGTAGAACGTGCGGTCGTCGACCCAGCCGCCCATGTAGAAGAACCGGTCGCCGGTCTCGACCTCGTGCGCGGTGCCGTCGACGGCGTCGTACCAGACACCGGTGGTGCGCTCCGCCGCGACGACCGCGTCGCTGCCGGGTGAGAGCCAGCCCTGCGCGGTGGACTGCTCGCGCGGCCGGGCCACCCGCAGCCGGCCGTCGGCGGTCTCGCGCAGCCGCACCGGGGTGCCGCGCTCGCCGGCCAGGGCCAGGGCCCGCTCGGGGCGCACCAGCTCCGGCTCGGAGCCGTCGAGCGGCAGCCGCAGGGTGCCGCCGGCGACCGGATCGGCGGCGTACGCCGCGTCGTCGGCGAAGCCGAGGAAGCCCGTCTCGGCGTCCTCGTAGAGGTCCGCGAGGTCGCCGAGCTCCTCCACCGGCGCCGGCTCGCGCAGCACCTGCTCGCCGGTGCGGGCGTCGAGGACCACCGGCACGGCCAGGTGGGCGCCGAACTGGTCCTGGCGTCCGCGCGCGGCGTCCAGCAGCCCGAGGTGGCGCCCGTCGGCCGAGAGGCTCAGCTCGTCCGTGCCCACCCTCGCCACCCGCTCGGCAGCGCCGCCGTCGCTCCACCACAACGACCCCTCGGCCAGGTAGTGCACGCCCCAGCGGGTCACCACGAACGCGGTGGGGGCCGGGTCGAGCTCCATCGTCACCTCGCCCACGTGCAGGGTCGTCCCGACCGCCCAGGCCGGTGCCCGGTGGTCGTAGCGCGGCGAGCCCACCGGCAGCATGAAGGGTGCCCCCGACTCGTCGTCGGGCTCGCTCGCGTCGTCGCGGCAGGCCCCCAGCCCGCCCAGCCCCAGGAGCACGACGAGGGCGACGCCGACGAGCGCGCGGCGGGGGGGACGGGGCACGGCACCCTGTCTAGTGGGCCGGTGTGGCAGCGAGGTCGACCAGCGGTCACGATTGCGACACGATCACCGGGGCGTCACCCCCGGCGGGCGTGCTCGTTGTCTGGTGGGAACGGTCCGGAGGGGGCCGCAGGAGGGGGAGCCGTGGTCAAGAGGCTGACCCAGGTCGTGCTCGCGGCGCTGCTCGCGGTGGGCCTGGTGCTGGGCACCACCGGTGCGAGCGGCGAGCACCCGGCCGAGAAGGTCGAGGACAACCTCGCCGGCCAGAAGGTGCGGGTCAACCTGCCGCCCACCAACGACCCCAAGGGCGTCGTCGTCTTCTTCCACGGCCAGGGCGGCAACGTCAACGACAAGATGGAGGGCCCCTGGCTCGACGCGCTGCGCCGCGACGGCTGGGTGGTGGCCTCCTCGATGTTCCACCGCGAGGCCTGGGGCAACCCCGCCTCCACCGACGACGCCGACCGGGTCTGGGAGTGGGCCGAGCGCCAGGGCGGCGCCGAGGTGACGATGTACCTCGGCACGTCGATGGGCGGCACCACCTCGCTCAACGCGCTGCTGCACGGCGCCGAGGCGCCGCCGTGCTGGTACGGCGTGAAGGCGGCCGTCGACATGTCCACGATGGGCAACGTGCCCGGCGCCGACGGGTTCATCCGCAAGGCCTACGGCGGCGGGCCCTACCCGCGCGAGCGCAACCCCGTCGACACGGCGTACAGGCTGGCGCAGACGGGCACCACCTTCCGCTTCGTGGCCAGCCCCTACGACCCCTACGTGCCCTACGACGCCAACACCGGTCGGCTCTCGGCGGCGCTGCAGGGTTTCGGCGCCGACGTCTCGGTGCGCACCGTGCAGGGCCCCCACGACGACCCGTCGCACTACAGCGCCTACGACGTGGTGCGCTTCGCCAACGAGTGCGCCGCGGCGCAGGGGGCGAAGGGCTAGATCCAGCGGCTGAACCAGATCCGGTCGAGCCACTGCGAGTGGGTGAGCAGCTCGTTGGTCCAGATCGGCCAGAACCACGCGAAGTTGAGCAGCACCAGCACCACGAACGAGCCCGCCGCCACCACGCCGACCGTGCGGCGGGTGCTGGGCTCGCGGGAGGGGCCGACGATCCTGCCGATCAGCAGGGTCGTGGCCAGCACCATGAACGGCAGCATCGCCGCGGCGTAGAAGAGGAAGATCGGCCGGTCGGCATAGAGCAGCCAGGGCAGCCAGGTCGACAGCGCGCCGACGACCGGCACGCCGTAGCGCCAGTCGCGCGCCCCGATCCACAGCGCGACGGCCGCGAGCAGCGCCAGGCTCGAGCCCCACCACAGCACGGGGGTGCCCAGCAGCAGCACCTGGCGCAGGCAGTCGCTGCCCTCGGGCGCCTCGCAGCCGCGGGTGCCGGGCTGGATGCCGGTGTCGGCGGCGACCCCGACCGGTCGCGAGAGCAGCGGCCAGCCGAGCGGGTTCGACTGGTAGGTGTGCGTCGAGCAGCTGAGGAAGTGGGTGTGGAAGACGTAGACGTCCTGGTGGTAGGCCCACAGCGAGCGCAGCGACTGCACCACCTCGCCGGGGCCCGACGCGTCGGCCTCGTCGGCGGTCGGCCAGCGCGCGCCGGTGTCGGGGTCGCTGGCCACGAACGACTCGTCCTGGCACTCGCCCTCGCCGGCGAACTGGGTGTACTGCGTCGAGGAGAGCGAGCGCTCGTAGTCGCCGGCGTGCACCATCCAGCCGGTCCACGTCGCCACGTAGACGGCGAACGCCACGAGCACCAGGTGGCCGAAGGCCGGCAGCCCGTCGGCCAGCACCGAGCGCAGCACCGGGCGTCGTACGCCGAAGGAGCGGCGCGCGCCGGCGCTCCAGAGCCAGACCAGCACGCCGAAGGCCGCCAGCGGGTAGAGCGCGGTCCACTTGGTGCCGATGGCCAGGCCCCAGCACACGCCGCTGGTCAGCAGCCAGGGACGCCACAGCAGGCCGCGCACCGGCCCCCAGGAGGCGGGGTCGGTCACGGCGGTGGTCTGCAGCCGCGCCATCCGGGCGCGGTACCAGTCGCGGTCGGCGACCAGGCAGGCCACCGCGCAGAGCACGAAGAAGGCCAGGAAGATGTCGAGCAGGGCGAGGCGCGAGAGCACGAAGTGCAGCCCGTCGAGCATCAGCAGCAGGCCGGCGACCAGGCCGAGGCCGGTCGAGCCGGTCAGGCGGCGGCCCAGGCGCGCCATCACCACGACCATCAGCGCCCCGACGACGGCCGAGGAGACCCGCCAGCCGGTGGGGTCCATCCCGACGAGCCGCTCGCCGAGTCCGATCAGCCACTTGCCGACCTCGGGGTGCACGATCATCGACGGGTCGTCCTGCCACAGCCCGCGCACGGTGCCGTCGAGGATCTGCTGGTCGGCGCCCTCCACGTAGCCGCGCACGTAGCCGTTGTTGACCAGCGACCACGCGTCCTTGGCGTAGTAGGTCTCGTCGAACTGGAACTCCGAGGGCGTGCCCAGGCGCCACAGCCGCAGGAACAGCGCGACCAGGCCGAGCCCGACGGCGGCGCTCCAGCCCACGAACGGGTCCTCGACCCGCAGCCGGCCGCGCGCGCCGGCTCGCGCCTGGGCCGAGGGGACGGCCCGCCCGTCGGCGGTGCGCGAGAGCTGCACCCGCTCGTCCCCGTCGGTCAGGGCCTGCTCGGGGGCGTCGGTGCTCACGACGCCGAACTCTACGGTCGCCCCGTCGACCCGGCCCGAATCACCCGCCGACCCGTCCCAGATCTCGCGCCGACCCGGCCCGGATCTCCGGGGGAGGTTCGGGCCGACTCGGCGGGAGGTTTGGGCCGGGTCAGCGAGACATTTGCGCCGGGTCAGCGCAGGCGGCGGGCGGTGAAGGTGGCGGGCGGGGTCGCGATCGCGTCCTGCGCGGCGACCAGCTGGATCTCGCGGGTGCCGGCGGCGATGGTGGCCTCGAGGATGCCGAAGACCGAGGCGGTGGTGCGCTCGAGCGCGGTGCCGGGCGAGCCGGTGCTGCGCAGGTGCGCCAGGTAGAGCGCGGCGGTGACGTCGCCGCAGCCGTTCGGGCTGATCGGCAGCAGGGGAGTGGTGACCGCCCAGGCGCCCGCGTCGGAGACCGCGACGACCTCGAGGTGCTCGGCAGGCACCTCGTCGTGCAGCACGCTGGTGACCAGCACGTCGCGGGGGCCGCGCTCGCGCACGACGTCGACCGCGGCCAGCACCTCGTCGAGCGTGCGGGTCGTGGTGCCGGCCAGGAAGTCGAGCTCGAAGTGGTTGGGGGTGATCACGTCGGCGGCCGGCACGACGGTGTCGCGCATGAACTCGGGGATGCCCGGGCGCACGAACATGCCCCGCCCCACGTCGCCCATCACCGGGTCGCAGCAGTAGACGGCGTCGGGGTTGAGCTCCTTGACGCGCGCCACGGTGTCGAGGACGACGGCCCCCACGGCCGGGTCGCCCTGGTAGCCGGAGAGCACGGCGTCGGCGCTGCCGAGCACCCCGCGGTCGTCGATGCCCGCGATCACCTCGCGCACGTCGGCGGGGTCGAGCAGCGGCCCGCGCCAGGCGCCGTACCCGGTGTGGTTGGAGAAGTGCACGGTCAGCACCGGCCACACCTCGTGGCCCAGTCGCTGGAGGGGGAAGACGGCGGCGGAGTTGCCGACGTGGCCGTAGGCGACCGAGGACTGGATCGACAGGATGCGCACCCGGCCATTGTGGCGAGGTGTCCAGTCCGGCGGTGAACCGGAGCAGAAAACTAGAACAAGTTCCATTCGTGCCCTAGTGTGGGCGCCGACACATTCCGTGGGTATGTGAGGCCGTTCGTCGACTCGCACCGCCCGAGCGCATGGAGGCTCCGATGGCCAAGAAGGCACCCAGCAACGAGGCCGACTACGTCGTGGTCGGCTCCGGGAGCTCCGGCGCGACGATCGCGGGTCGGCTCGCGCAGTCGGGTGCGAGCGTCATCGTGCTCGAGGCCGGCAAGAGCGACGAGCAGTTCCTGACGAGGAAGCCCGGCATGATCGGGCCGATGCACGCGGTGCCGCAGATCAAGCGCACCGTCGACTGGGGCTACTACACGACCCCGCAGAAGCACATCCTCGACCGCACGATGCCGGTGCCGCGGGGCAAGGTGCTCGGCGGCTCCAGCTCGATCAACGGCATGGTCTACGTGCGCGGCAACCGGGCCAACTACGACTCGTGGGCGGCCGAGGGCTGCACCGGCTGGGACGCCGACTCGGTCAACCGCGCCTACCGGCGCATGGAGGACTACGAGGGCGGCGCCGACGAGTTCCGTGGCGAGGGCGGCCCCATCCGGGTCACCTACAACAAGGCGCCGCAGGAGGGGTCGCTGCAGTTCCTCGAGGCCACCGCCGACACCGTCGGCGCCCCGGTCCTCGACGACTACAACGGCGCCTCGCAGGAGGGGGTGGCGCGGATGCAGCAGAACGCCGCCGACGGCCTGCGCTACTCCGCCTCCCGCGGCTACATCCACCACCTCGCGCCGCCGACGCTCGAGGTCCAGTCGCGGGTGCTGGCCACCAGGGTCGTCATCGACAACGGTCGTGCCACCGGCGTGGTGGTGCGCGACAAGGACGGCACCAGCCGCACCGTCCGGGCCGCCAAGGAGGTCATCCTCTCCGCCGGCTTCGTGGGCTCGGCCCAGCTGCTGATGCTCTCGGGCGTGGGCCACGCCCAGCACCTGCGCGACCAGGGCATCGAGGTGGTCGCCGACCTCCCGGTGGGCGACAACCTGCACGACCACCTCTTCCACGCCCTGACCTTCCACGCCACGTCGTCGGCGCTGCGCGGCAGCGCCACCTTCTTCGGCAAGGGCGTGGCCAAGGAGGTCCTGCGACCGGGGTCGACGTTCCTGGCGAACTCCGTCTTCGAGGTGCTGGCCTTCCTGCAGACCTCGCAGGCCACCGGCGGCATCCCCGACCTGCAGCTGCACCTGCTGCCCTGGGCCTACGTCTCGCCCAACCAGGACGCCCCGGTGCGCCACGACGTCGACCAGCGCCCGGCGCTCACGGTGCTGAGCACCCTGATCTACCCCCGCAGCCGCGGGACGCTGCGCCTGGCCTCGGCCGACCCCACCGCGGCGCCGCTGATCGACCCGCAGTACCTCGCCGAGCCCGCCGACCTCGACCTGCTCGTCGAGGGCTCCGAGATCACCCGCGAGATCTTGGCCAACAAGGCCTTCCGCGGCGCGGTGAAGAGCGAGATCCACCCCGGCTCGCACCTGCGCGGCAGCGAGCTGCGCCAGGAGATCCTCAACCGCGCCACGTCGGTCTACCACGGCGTGGGCACCTGCCGGATGGGCGTCGACGAGCTCGCCGTCGTCGACCCCGAGCTGCGGGTGCGCGGGGTCGAGGGCCTGCGGGTCTGCGACGCCTCGATCATGCCGTCGATCACCGGCGGCAACACCAACGCGCCGGCCATCATGATCGGCGAGCGCGGTGCCGACCTCGTGCTGGGCCGGGGCTGAGCGATGAGCCTGCAGCGACCCGCCGTCCTGACCGACGACTTCATGCGTGGCCTGGTGGCCCGGGTGCCCTCGACCTCGGGCGGCACCTGGAAGCTGACCGAGGTCTACACCGGCGAGCACCTCGTCGACCTGCCGCAGTCGACCCCCGCCGACATCGAGCGCGCCTTCGCCACCGCGCGCGAGGCCCAGCGCGCCTGGGCGGCCACCCCGCTGCGCCGCCGGCTGGCGGTCTTCAAGCGGGCCCACGAGATCTTCGTGGTCAACGCGCTGACCACCGCCGACCTCATCCAGGCCGAGAGCGGCAAGAACCGCCGGATGGCCGTCGAGGAGTCCTGCGACCCGCCGATGGTGATGAGCCACTACCTCAAGCGGGCGCCGCGGCTGCTCGCCCCCAAGCGGCACGGCGGCCCGGTGCCGGTGGTCTCGCACTCCACCGAGATCCGCCAGCCCAAGGGTGTCGTCGGCATCATCGCGCCCTGGAACTTCCCCTTCGCCACCGGCATCTCCGACGCGATCCCGGCACTGATGGCCGGCAACGCCGTCGTGCTCAAGCCCGACAACAAGACCGCGCTCTCCCCGCTGCACGGCATCGCGATGCTCGAGCAGGCCGGGCTGCCCGAGGGGCTCTTCCAGGTGGTCTGCGGGGAGGGACCCGACGTCGGGCCCACCCTCATCGACAACGCGTCGTACGTCATGTTCACCGGGAGCACCGCGACCGGGCGCACCATCGGCGAGCGGGCCGGTCGCAACCTGATCGGCGCCTGCCTGGAGCTGGGCGGCAAGAACCCGCAGATCGTGCTCGACGACGTCGACGCCGAGGAGTGGGTGACCAGCACGCTGTTCGGCGTCTTCGGCAACACCGGGCAGATCTGCATGCACATCGAGCGCATCTACCTGCCCGACAGCCGCTACGACGAGCTGAAGCAGAAGTTCGTGCGGGCCGCGGCGGCGCTCGACGTGCGCGCGGCCTACGACTTCGGGCCCGAGGTCGGCTCCCTGGTCTCGGTCGACCAGATGCACCGGGTGCTCTCGCACGTCGAGGACGCGGTGGCCAAGGGCGCGACGGTGCTGACCGGCGGGCGCCCACGCCCCGACCTGGGCCCGGCGTTCTTCGAGCCGACCGTGCTGGAGGGCGTGACCACCGACATGCTCTGCGGGGTCACCGAGACCTTCGGGCCCGTGGTCGCCCTGCACCGCTACCGCAGCGTCGACGAGGCGGTGGCGCTGGCCAACGACACCGACTACGGCCTCAACGCCTCGGTCTGGGGCAGCGACCTGGAGCGCGCCCAGGCCGTCGCGGCGCGCATCGAGTCGGGCAACGTCAACGTCAACGACGCGCTGGCCACGGCGTACGCCTCGAAGTCGACGCCGTCGGGCGGGGTCAAGCAGTCGGGGGTCGGGGCGCGCCACGGCGACCAGGGGCTGCTGAAGTACACCGACGTGCAGAACCTGGCGGTGCTCAAGAAGCAGGTCCTCGGCCCGCGGCCGGGCCAGGACTACGACGCCTACGTCAAGCAGATGCTGAGCGGGCTGCGGATGATGCGGCGCACGCGACTGCGCTGAGCGGCTGCCGGTCCGGGCCGGGTCGACGCGAGATCCAGGCCGGGTCGGCGCGAAGTCTGGGCCGGGTCAGGGTGAGATCTGGGCCGGGTCGGCCGGGAGGGTCCAGTCGACCGGAGCGCCGCCCTGCTCGACCAGCAGCCGGTCGACCTGGGAGAAGGGCCGCGAGCCGAGGAAGCCCTGGTGCGCCGACAGGGGCGAGGGGTGCGCCGACGAGACGACCGGCACCGACCCGAGGTGGCGGCGCAGCCCGCCCGCCTTGGCCCCCCACAGCAGCGCGACGAGCGGACCACCGCGCGCCGCCAGCGCCCGCACCGCCTGGTCGGTGACCTGCTCCCAGCCCAGGCCGCGGTGCGAGTCGGAGACGCCCGCGCCGACGCTGAGCACCCGGTTGAGCAGCATCACCCCGGCGTCGGCCCAGGCGGTCAGGTCGCCGTGGACCGGGGCCCGGTCGCCGAGGTCGTCCTCGAGCTCGCGATAGATGTTCGCCAGGCTGCGCGGCACCGGACGGACCGCCGCGTCGACCGAGAAGGACAGACCCACGGGGTGCCCGGGCGTCGGGTAGGGGTCCTGGCCCACCAGCAGCACCCGCACCTGGCCCAGCGGGCGCTCGAAGGCCCGGAAGAGCCGGTCCTCGTCGGGCAGCCAGGCCCGTCCGGCGGCGCTCTCGGCGCGCAGGACCTCCTGCACCTGCTCGACCTGCCGGGCCACCGGCTCCAGGGCCTGCGCCCAGTCGGGAGCCATCCGGCCCTGGTCCACCAGCCTCGTCAACGCACTCATGACGCCGACGCTACGTCGTGGGACCGCGGCCTACACTGCGCCGCATGGCAGCGGGACGAGCACGGGAGCAGCGCGCGGAGCCCGCGGAGGGGACCGATCCGGCCCTGGGGGCGGTACGCCGCGTGCCCACGCAGGCGCGCAGCCGCCAGCGGGTCGGGGCGATCCTCGACGCTGCCGAGGCGCTGGTGCTCGAGCACGGGGTCGAGGCACTGACGACGCGGGCGATCGCCCAGCGCGCGGGCGTGCCCGTCGCCTCGCTCTACCAGTACTTCGGTGACAAGGAGGCCGTGCTGCTCGCGCTGGCCGGGCGCGACATGGCGGAGATGGACGAGCAGGTCGCCGCCGACCTGGCCGCGCTCGAGGAGCTCAGCGTGGCCACGGTGGTGCGCACGGCCATGGCGGCCTTCGTGACCGTCTACCGGCGCCGGGCCGCCTTCGTCGAGATCTACCTGCGCGGTCGCGGCAACGCCGCCGTCGCCCGCTTCGGGCGCGCCCACAACATCCGGATCGCCGCGACGCTGCGCGGCTTCGCGCTCGAGCACGGGCTGTGCCGTGACGACCTCAGCCCCGCGGCCGCCGAGCTGGCCGTCGAGGTCGGCGACCGGGTCTTCCAGCTCGCCCACGAGCACGACGCCGACGGCGACGCGCTGCTGGTCGAGGAGGGCGTGCTGATGATGACCGCCTACCTCGAGCGCTACGCCACGACCGCCGGGCTCGAGGGGGTCAGGACGACGGTCGGCTGAGCCGGTCGAGGAAGGCGATCATCAGCGCCTCGCGCATCTCGGGGGTGGCCAGGTCGAGCATCGCGTTGACCTCGGCCATCCGCTCGGGCAGCGCGATCGCGCCGCCGGCCCCGCCGTCGCCACCGTCACCGGCGAGCCCGGCGGCGACCAGCAGCGCGTCGAGGTCGGCGTCGCCCAGACCGGCCGGGTCCAGGGCGGCGATCACCGCGGCCACCTCGGGGTCCACGCGCACCGGCCCGAAGGCGCGCGCGGCCGCCACCGAGGCGGCCAGGGCCGCGACGAGCTCGTCGACGTGGGCCAGGGTCGCGGCCGAGAACGACAGGTGGATCGTCGCGGGCGCCCCGGCGTAGGACAGCTGCGGCTGCACGTGCCAGCCGCGGGCGGCCATCTCGTCGCAGACGGTGAAGGGGTCGAGGTCGTCGTCGGTGCCGAGCACCAGCAGCGTCGCGTCGGGCGGCGCGACCACCCGCAGCCCGGCCAGCCCGGCCACCGCGGCCACGACCCGGTCGGTCGCCTCCAGGGCCTGCGCGGTCAGCTGCTCGTAGCCCGCGTCTCCGAGCAGCTGCACCACGCTCCACGCACCCGCCAGCGGCCCGCCCGACTTCGTCGACTGCAGCGTCGAGTTCAGCATCGTGTAGCCCGGCCAGCGGGCCGAGGAGAACAGCTGGGGGCGCCGGTGCGCGCTGGTGCGGTGCAGCAGCAGGGAGGTGCCCTTGGGGGCGTAGCCGTACTTGTGCAGGTCGACCGAGACCGAGGTGACGCCCTCGACCGCGAACGACCAGGGCGGCACCTCGCGCCCCAGCCGCGCGGCGTACCCCAGGACCCAGCCGCCGATGCAGGCGTCGACGTGGCAGCGCACCCCGCGGGCCGCGGCGGCGGCCGCCACGGCCGGCACCGGGTCGACGACGCCGTGCGCGTACGACGGCGCGCTGGTCACCACGAGCACCGTGCGCTCGTCGATGGCCGCGGCCATCGCCGCGGGGTCGGCGCGGTGGTCGTCGCCGGTGGGCACCACGACCATCTCGACGCCGAAGTAGTGCGCGGCCTTGTGGAAGGCCGGGTGGGCGGTGTCGGGCAGCACCATCCGGGGCCCGGCCACGTCGGGGCGGGAGTCGCGGGCGGACTGCACGGCCAGCAGGCACGACTCGGTGCCGCCGGAGGTGACCGTGCCCACCGCGCCGTCGGGCGCGTCGAGCAGCCGCAGCCCGGCGGCGACCAGGTCGTTCTCCATCTGCAGCAGGCTGGGGAACGCGGTCGGGTCGAGCCCGTTGGACCCGGCGAAGGCGGCCACCGCCTCGCGCGCCACCCGGTCGACCTCGTCGAGGCCGGAGTCGTAGACGTAGGCGAGGGTGCGTCCGCTGTGCACCGGGAGGTCCTGGGACTGCAGGTGCGCCAGCCGCTCGCGGACCTCCGCGGGGGTGCTGGGGGGAGTGCTCGTCGTCGTGCGGGTCACGCGTCCACGTCCTTCGCCTCGATGCGGTACCGGACCAGCCAGACCAGGCTGGCCAGGGTCAGTGCGGCCGGGAGCAGCGAGAAGCCCCAGGTGATGGCCGAGAGGGCCGAGTCGGGCTGCACCACGCCACCGCCCTGGCTGGAGACGTAGCCGCCCAGGGCCAGCACCACCGCGAAGGCGGCCGGGCCCAGCGCCAGCCCGAGGGTCTCGCCGGCCGTCCAGACGCCGGTGTAGACGCCGGCGCGGTTGCTGCCCGTGCGCCGCGCGTCGACCGCCGCCGCGTCGGGCAGCATGGCCAGCGGGAAGACCTGGCAGCCGGCGTAGCCCACCCCGACGAGCGCGACCGCGGCGAAGACCAGCCCCGGCGGCGCGACCCGCGCGGTCGAGGCGAGCAGGGCGCCGCAGGCCAGCACCACGGAGGCGGCCAGGTAGCCGTGCTTCTTGCCGACCCGCGCGCCCAGCCACGACCAGGCGGGGGTCAGCACCAGCGCCGGGCCCACGAAGCAGACGAAGAGGACCGTGGCCGCGCCGTCGCGGCCGAGCACCTCGCCGGCCAGGTAGTCGACCCCGGCGAGCATGCAGCCGGTGGCCAGCGCCTGCAGCACGAAGGTGGTCAGCAGCAGCCGGAAGTCACGAGCCGCCGCCACCACGCGCAGCTGCTCGCGCAGCCCTCCCGGGCTCGGCTCGAGCACCGCGGTCGGTGCGCCCCGGGTGCCCCGGTAGGCCGCCAGCGCGCCGGTGGCGATGATCACCGCCATCACCACGCCCATCACCCGGTAGCCGTCGCGCCCGCCGACCAGGTCGCGGATCAGGGGCGCGCTCGCGCCGGCGACCATGATGGTCAGCGCCAGGATCGCCACCCGCCAGGTCATCAGCCGGGTCCGCTCGTCGTACGACGACGTCAGCTCGGCGGGCATCGCGACGTAGGGCACCTGGAAGAACGCGTACGCCGTCGCCGCGGCCAGGAAGCAGACCAGCACCCAGCCGGTCTCGACCACGCGCGAGTCGACGTCGGGGCCGGCGAAGACCAGCGCGAAGGTGGCCGCCAGGGCCAGCCCGGCCCGCAGCAGCCACGGCCGGCGCGGGCCGCGGGGGTCGCGGGTGCGGTCGCTGATGCGGCCCGCGACCGGGTTCAGCACGACGTCCCAGGCCTTGGGCGCGAAGACCACGAAGCCGGCGACCAGGGCGGCGACGCCCAGCTCGTCGGTCAGGTAGGGCAGCAGCATCAGCCCCGGCACGGTGCCGAAGGCGCCGGTGGCCACCGAGCCCGCGCCGTAGCCGAGGCGGACCCGGGTGGGCAGGCGCGTGGGGCTGGTGGCCGTCGACATGCGCCGCACGCTAGCGGCCCGCGGGCCCTCGCGGAGGTCGTTCAGCGCGACAGCGAGCGCGAGCCCCCCGACCCGTAGCGGCGCTGCGGGTTGGCGCCGATCGACTCCCTGGTGGCGGCCGTCCGCCTGGCCGGTGCCTTCCTGGCAGCTGTCTTCTTCGCCGGGGCCTTCTTCGCCGGGGCCTTCTTCGCCGGCGTCACCGTCGGCTCCGCGTCCGGGGTGGACCACTCGGCCACCCACGCGTCGAGCACCCGCCAGGTGGTCTCGCGGGCCGCGCGACCGGTGAGCATGCCGAGGTGGCCGCCGGGCACGATCTCGAAGCGGACGTCGGGCGAGCCGGCGAGCAGCGGCACCAGCGCCTTGACCGCGGGCACCGGGGCGATGCCGTCGGTCGAGCCGCCGAAGACCAGCACCGGCACGTCGATGCGACCCAGGTCGATGGTGCGGTCGTCGAGCTCGAAGGTGCCCGTGCGCAGCACGTTGCCCTTGAGGAAGCGGTGGTAGAGCTGCCCGAAGGTGCGGCCGGGGTAGGCGATCATGCCGGCGGTGAACCGGTCGACGGCCTCGATCTGGGCCAGGAAGTCGGCGTCGTCGAGGTGGGTGGCCAGGGCGAGCGGCTTGGTGACGAGCTTCTGGAACGAGGAGAGCTGGAAGGCCCACTTCACCAGCGGCTTCGGCGCTCCGCCCATCGCCTGGTAGGCCCGGGTGACGGCGCCGCGACCGGCCGTGGGGTTGAGCTGGAGCAGCGGGCGCAGCGGCGCCACGATCGGCACCAGCGAGGTGTCGACCGGGGAGCCCAGCACCGTGACCGAGGCGATCGGCAGGTCGGGGGAGTCTGCGGCGGTGAGCATCGTGAAGATGCCGCCCAGGCTCCAGCCGACGACGTGCACCGGCCGCCCGCCGGCGTGGGCCGAGGTCTCACGGATGGCGGAGGGGACCACCTCGTCGACCCAGTGCTCGAGCCCGAGGTTGCGGTTGCGGAAGGACACCTCGCCGTACTCCACGAGGTAGGTGGGCCGGCCCCCGGTCACGAAGTGCTGCACCAGCGAGCACCCGCGGCGCAGGTCGTAGCAGGTCGAGGGGGCCGCCAGCGGGGTCACCAGCAGCACCGGGTCGCCGACCTGCTTGGTCGTGGCCGCCGGCCGGTAGTGGTAGACCTCGCGCAGCTCGCCGTCGTCGATCAGCGTGCGCGGCATCGGGCGCAGGTCGGCGATGCCGCCGTACAGCACCTTGTGCGCCACGTTGCTGGCCGCCGACACCACCTGGTCGGGCTTGGGGATCAGGTCCACGATCCACCTCCTGCCCCGCAAACTACCCCGGCACCCGTGAGTTACGGGTGGGCCGCGCCACCCCTGTCCACCATCGTCGGCGGGGGCCGGAGGACGGGTCAGGAGCGGCGGGCCGGGCGGACCGCCTTGCCGTGGGTGCCGACGTCGGAGAGCTCGGTCATGAACGAGTCGGCCCACGCGGCCACGTCGTGCTGGGTCACGGTGCGCCGCATCGCCCTCATCCGGCGCGTGGTCTCCTTCGACTCCGCCCGGTAGGCCTCGAGCAGCGCGCTCTTCATGCCGTTGATGTCGTAGGGGTTGACCAGCCAGGCCTGGCGCAGCTCGTCGGCGGCGCCGGCGAACTCCGAGAGCACCAGCGCGCCGTCGTCGTTGAATCGGCAGGCGACGTACTCCTTGGCGACCAGGTTCATGCCGTCGCGGTAGGGCGTGACGACCATGACGTCGGCGGCGCGGTAGAGCGCCGCCATCTCCTCGCGCGGGTAGGAGGAGTGCAGGTAGGAGATGGCCGGGCGGCCGATGCGGCCCAGGTCGCCGTTGATGCGCCCCACGAGCCGGTCGATCTCGTCGCGCAGGATGCGGTACTGCTCGACCTGCTCGCGGCTGGGCACCGCGACCTGCACGAAGACGGCGTCCTCGACGTCGAAGTGGCCGTCGTCGATGAGCTCGCTGAAGGCGCGCAGCCGCGCGAAGATGCCCTTGGTGTAGTCGAGGCGGTCGATGCCCAGGAAGATCTTGCGCGGGTTGCCCAGCGCCTCTCGGATCTCCCTCGAGCGCTCGGCGACCGGCTCCGAGCGCGCCATCTCCTCGAAGCCGGCGGCGTCGATCGAGATCGGGAACGGCCGCGCCCGCACGGTGCGCCCGTCGGGCAGGTAGACCAGGTCGCGGTGGGTCTTGTGGCCGACCCGCTGGCGCACCAGCCGCACGAAGTTCTGCGCGCCACCGGGCATCTGGAAGCCGACCAGGTCGGCGCCGAGCAGGCCCTCGAGGATCTGCCGGCGCCAGGGCAGCTGCTGGAAGAGCTCGCCGGGCGGGAAGGGGATGTGCAGGTAGAAGCCGATGCGCAGGTCGGGGCGCAGGTCGCGCAGCATCTGCGGCACCAGCTGCAGCTGGTAGTCGTGCACCCACACCGTCGCGCCCTCGTTGGCCAGCGACGCGGCCTTCTCCGCGAAGCGCTGGTTGACCGAGACGTAGGAGTCCCACCACTCCCGGTGGAACTCCGGCTTGGCGACCAGGTCGTGGTAGAGCGGCCACAGGGTGCCGTTGGAGAAGCCTTCGTAGAACCCCTCGATGTCGGCCTGGCTCATCGTCATCGGCACCAGCTCGAGCCCGTCGTGCTCGAACGGCTCGAGGTCCTGGTCGGTGCCGCCGGGCCAGCCGATCCACACGCCGTGGTTGGCGCGCATCACCGGCTCGATGGCCGTCACCAGGCCGCCGGGGGAGGTGCGCCACCCCTTGGAGCCGTCGGGCAGCGCCACGCGGTCCACGGGCAGGCGGTTGGCGACGATCACGAGGTCGTAGGACGCGGGGGAGGGCACGGCCCGACCCTAGTCACCCGTGCCAGCCCCGCGCGTCGTCCGGTGGGGTGGTGGTGAGGTGTCGGGCCGGCCCCACCCGGGTTGTCGGGCTGGCAGGATCGTGACCGGCGCCCGAGCAGGGTTGCCTGGAGACCATGACCACCCAGACCACCAGCGAGATCCCGAGCCCGCCACCCATGTCGTACGACGCCCCCGCACCGCCGGCCCGGCCCGGACCCGGGCGGCGGCTGCTCCTGGACTCGGCGTACGCGCTGAGCGGCTTCTTCGTGGCGCTGCCGGCCTTCGTGCTCGCAGTCGTGCTGCTCTCCGCCGGCCTGGGCCTCGTGCTCGTCGTCGGCGGAGTGCTGCTGCTGAGCCTGGCGACCCAGGTCGCGCGCGGCGTGGCGCACCTGGAGCGCCACCGGCTGCGCACCCTGCAGCGGCGCCCGGCCCCCGCGCCGGTGCACCTGGCGCCGCCCCCGTCGGCCGGCTTCTGGCGGCGGATGCTCACGCCGCTGCGCGACCCGCAGTCGTGGCTCGACGTGGCCTGGTCGCTGGTCGGGCTGGTCACCGGCACGCTCGCCTTCGCCGTGACGATCGCCTGGTGGGGGGTCGCCCTGGGCGGGCTGACCTACTGGGCCTGGCAGGGGTTCCTCCCCGACTCCGACGACGACCAGGGGCTGGCCGAGCTCCTGGGGCTGGGCGAGGGCAGGCTCGCCGAGAGCCTGCTCCAGCTGGTGCTGGGCGTGGTGGCGCTGCTCACCCTGCCGCTGGTGGTGCGGCTGGTAGCGCTGGTGCACGGCGGCACGGCCGCGCTGCTGCTCTGCGGCCGCGCCGAGCTGCAGTCGCAGGTGCGCCGGGTCGAGGGTGGTCGCGACGCCGCTCGGAAGGCCGAGGCCCAGGCGCTGCGCCGGCTCGAGCGCGACATCCACGACGGCCCGCAGCAGCGCCTGGTGCGGCTCGGCATGGACCTGGCGCGGGCCCGTCGCCAGCTGGAGCGCGATCCCGACCGGGTGCCCGAGATCCTCGACGGCGCGCTGGTGCAGGCCCGCGAGGCCGTGGGGGAGCTGCGCTCGCTCTCGCGCGGCATCGCCCCGCCGCTGCTGGTCGACCGCGGGCTGGCGGCCGCGCTGGCCGAGCTGGTCGAGCTCAGCGGCGTGCCGGTCGCGGCCGACGTGCGGCTGCCCGGCGACCTGGCCCTGGCCCCGCACGTCGAGACCGCGGTCTACTTCGTGTGCGCCGAGGCGCTGACCAACGTCAACAAGCACAGCGGCGCCGCCCGGGCGCGGCTGCTGGTGCACGCCGACGACGAGGCGGTGGAGGTGCTGGTGCACGACGACGGGACCGGCGGGGCCCACGTGTCCAAGGGCCTGGGCCTGGCCGGCCTGCAGCAGCGGCTGGCCGGGGTCGACGGCGAGCTGGCGGTGCGCTCGCCGGTGGGCGGCCCGACCGAGGTGCGCGCCCGCGTGCCCCGGGGGCGGCCCGCGGCGGGGGAGGCCGGCCCGTGAGGATCGTGCTGGCCGACGACTCGCTGCTGCTGCGCCAGGGCATGCAGCTGCTGCTGGCCGAGGAGGGCCACGAGGTCGTCGCCGCGGTGGGCGACGGTCCCGCGTTCGTCGCGGCGCTGCTCGAGCACCGGCCCGACCTCGGGGTGGTCGACGTGCGGATGCCGCCGACCCACACCGACGAGGGCCTGCGTGCCGCGGTGCAGGCACGTCGCTCCTGGCCCGGGGCGCGGGTGCTGGTGCTCTCCCAGTACGTCGAGGTCTCCTACGCCGACGAGCTGCTCGGCCCGGGCGAGGAGGGGGTGGGCTACCTGCTCAAGGACCGGGTCAGCGACCTCGACGACTTCCTGGCCGCGCTGGCCACGGTGGCCACCGGCGGCACCGTGCTCGACCCGATGGTCGTGCGCCAGCTGATGGGCCGGCGGCGCGACCCGCTGGCCGGGCTCACCGTCCGCGAGCGCGAGGTGCTGGCGCTCATGGCCGAGGGCCGGTCCAACGCCTCGGTGGCGGCCGCGCTCGTGGTCAGCCTGGGCGCGGTCGAGAAGCACACGCAGCGGATCTTCGCCAAGCTCGGCCTGCACGCCGACGAGGCCGCCCACCGGCGGGTGCAGGCGGTCGTGCGCTACCTGCAGGCCGGCTGAGCGGGCCGCCCGCAAGCCGCCCGCAAGCCGCCCGCAAGCAGCTCAGTCGTCGGCGGGGTAGCGCACCCCGACCTGGCGGCGTACGTCGTCGAGCTGGCGCATCAGGGTGAGCGTCTGGGAGTGCGGCACCAGCGGGCTCTCGCGCAGCCCCTCGCGCACGCAGCGGCTGACCTCGGCGACCTCGTGTGCGTAGCCGGAGCCGACCACCGGCTCGGCACCGCGGATGTGCAGCGGCTCCTCGCTGCCGCTCTCGTCGTTGGTGGAGCCGTCGGCGAACGGCGTGAAGACCGCCTCGTCGGGGTGGTGGAACTGCCCGCGCAGCTCGATGCGCCCGCGGTCGGTGGCGATGGCGGCCGAGCGGTCCGACCAGGAGGTCATCGAGGCGCTCAGCGTGGCGAGGACGCCGTCGGGGTAGCGGCCCAGCACCGCCACGTCGAGGTCGATGCCGGTGGGCGAGAGCACCGCGTCGGCCTGCAGGCGCTCGGCCTCGCCCAGCAGCAGGTGGGCGAAGGTGAGCGGGTAGATCCCCATGTCCAGCAGCGCCCCGGCGCCCAGGGCGGGGTCGAGGAGGCGGTCGTCGGGCAGGGCGTCGACGCGGAAGCCCAGCTCGGCGCGCAGGGTGCGCGGCCTGCCCAGCTCGCCGGAGGCCAGCCGGTCGCGCAGCTCGCGCACGACCGGGTGGCAGGCGGTCCACATCGCCTCCATCAGGAAGCGGTCGTGGTGGCGGGCCAGTGCCACCATCTCCTCGGCCTGGGCGGCGGTGAGGGTCACGGGCTTCTCGACCATGACGTGCTTGCCGGCCTCGAGCGCCATCCGGACGTGCTCGAGGTGCAGCGCGTGCGGGGAGGCGACGTAGACGACGTCGACGCCCTCGTCGGCGACCAGGTCGGCGTACGACGCGTGGGCCCGCGCCCCGGGGGCGTGCTCGGCGACGAACGCCTGCGCCGACTCGAGCCGGCGCGCCCCGACGGCGACCAGCTCCGAGCCCGGCACCAGCGCCAGGTCGGCGGCGACCTTGCGCGCGATCTTGCCCGTGGTGAGGAAGCCCCACCGCACCGTCTGCTGCTCACTCGTCATGCGCCCCACCCTAGGGACCCCTCGGGTGCCCGCGGGCGCGCGCCGGACACGCCTCGCGGTAATGACACGGGTGTAGTTCGGTGGTCTACGATGAGCAGCAGCCCACCCACCTCGTCAGCCCAGTCCGGAGATGCCGCATGGAGCCCCAGCGGGACGCCGCCCACGCCCAGCCCGTCACCGAGGGTCCGCTGCTCAGCGAGCGCGACAGCGAGATCCTGGCCTTCGAGCGCCAGTGGTGGAAGTACGCGGGCGCCAAGGAGAGCGCGGTGCGGGAGAAGTTCGACATGAGCTCCACGCGCTACTACCAGGTCCTCAACGCCCTCATCGACAAGCCGGAGGCCCTCGAGGCCGACCCGCTGCTGGTGCGCCGGCTGCGCCGCCTGCGCGCCGCCCGCCAGCGCCAGCGCTCCGCCCGCCGCCTGGGCTTCGAGGTCTGAGCGCCGTGGCCCCCCACCAGCGTCCCCGCACCGAGCGCGGCACCGTGCTGCCCTCGCCCGTGGTGATCCTCTCGGTCATCGCCGTGGCGATGGCCGCCTTCGCCTTCGTGGCCACCCAGGGCTCCGAGCCCACCGAGCGCGAGATCACCCCCGCGGCCCGGGAGGCGGTGCCCGACCAGGAGCCGGAGGTCGAGGAGAGCGAGCCGGCGAAGCCGAAGCCGACCAAGAAGCCCGCCCCGGCCATCAAGCGCGGCGAGGTCTACGTCGAGGTCTACAACAACTCCTCGGTGACCGGCCTGGCCGGCCGGGTCGCCCAGCGCGCCACCGGTGCCGGGTGGCAGGTGGTCGGCGAGGACAACTGGTACGGCACCGTGCCCGCGACCACCGTCTACCACCCGCCCAAGCTCGAGCGCGCCGCCAAGCTCCTGGCCCTCGACCTGGGCATCGACCGCACCCTGCAGGCCACCGGTGCGATGAAGCTCGACCGGCTGACGCTGATCCTGACCGGCGAGCTCGACTGAGCCTCGCGATGGAGTTCGTCTCCGCCGCGGCCGAGGGCCGGTACGCCGCCCTGGTGCGCGCCGCCGCCGAGAGCGTCGTGGGCCTCGACTTCGACGGCACCCTGTCGCCGATCGTCGACGACCCCGAGCAGGCGCACATCCACCCCGACGCGGCCGACGTGCTGGTCGCCCTGGCCGCGCAGGTGCGGGCGGTCGCCGTCGTCACCGGACGCCCGGCCCGCCAGGCGCTCGACCTGGGCGGCCTCGAGGAGGTCGCCGACGCGGTGCACGCCAGCGGCAAGGACCTCTACGTCTTCGGCCAGTACGGCAACGAGCGGTGGTCCTCCGACCAGCGGCGCATCGTCTCGCCGCGCCCGCCCGCGGGCCTGGCCAGCTTCGAGCGCGAGCTGCCCCGGGTGCTGCGCGAGGCCGGTGCCGCCGAGGCGTGGATCGAGGACAAGGGCCTGGCGGTGGCGGTGCACACCCGCCGGCTGCCCGAGCCCACCGCGGCGTTCGAGCGGCTCGAGGGCCCGGTCGGGGAGCTCGCGAGGGCCCACGACCTGGTGGTCGAGCCCGGCCGTCACGTGCTCGAGGTGCGCTCCCCGGGGATGCACAAGGGCCAGGCGGTCGACACCCTGGTCGAGCTGACCGGAGCGGCCGGCTTCCTCTTCGCCGGTGACGACCTCGGTGATGTCGAGGCCTTCGAGGCGGTGAGCGCCCACGGCCGGCGCGGGGCGGCCACCCTGCTGGTCGCCGTCGCCTCCGAGGAGCAGCAGGCCCTCGCCGCGCGCGCCGACGTGCTCGTCTCCGGGCCCGACGAGGTGCTCGAGCTGCTGCGCACCTTCGCCGCCGACGCCGAGGCCCTGCGCGCCTGAGCCGCCCCGGGGCGCCCACCCACCTCGGCGTCCGCATCCTGGATGCCCGGCTCGCATGTCGAGACGGCGACGGCGTACAGTGGCGCTCGCTCATCAAGAGGGACTGAGGGAACGGCCCGTCGACGTCCCGGCAACCGCCACGATCCTCCGCCCACCAGGGCGTCCGCCCCCTGCGGACCACCTGCGCCAGCGGTTCGTGGAAACGGTGCTACATCCGGCCCGGTGCGAGAGACGCCCGGGGAAGATGAGGAGGAGGACTTCATGAGCGCTGTCATCACCGAGAAGCCCACCCTGCGCGAGGGTGCGTTCGGCCACGCCACCGGGCTGGTCTGCCGCGAGTGCGGTCACCAGGTCGAGCTCGGCCCGCACTACGCCTGCACCGAGTGCTTCGGCCCGCTGGAGGTCGCCTACGACTTCCCCGCGGTGACCCGCGAGGAGATCGAGGCCGGCCCCAGCAACATCTGGCGCTACAAGGCGCTGCTGCCGGTGCCCGACGACATCGAGCAGAGCCCCAACACCGAGCCCGGCTTCACCCGCCTCCTGGAGGCCCGCAACCTGGCCGCCGAGCTGGGCCTGACGAAGCTGTGGGTCAAGGACGACTCGACCAACCCCACCAACTCCTTCAAGGACCGGGTGGTGGCCTGCGCGCTGAGCGCCGCCGTCGAGCTCAAGGCCAAGGTGTTCGCGTGTCCGAGCACCGGCAACCTGGCCAACGCGGTCGCCGCCGCCGGCGCCCGGGCCGGGATCAAGACGGTGGTCTTCATCCCCAGCAACCTCGAGAAGCCCAAGCAGGTGAACTCGGCGGTCTACACCGACTCGCTGGTCGCCGTCGACGGCAACTACGACGACGTCAACAAGCTCGCCTCCGAGATCGCCGGCGAGGAGGAGGGCTGGGCGTTCGTCAACGTCAACGTGCGTCCCTTCTACGCCGAGGGCTCCAAGACGCTGGGCTACGAGATCGCCGAGCAGCTCGGCTGGCGCCTGCCCGACCAGGTCGTCATCCCCGTCGCCTCCGGCTCGCAGCTGACGAAGGTGCACAAGGCCTTCCGCGAGCTGGTGAGCCTGGGCCTGGTCGAGGACAAGCCGGTGCGCATCTTCGGTGCCCAGGCCTCCGGCTGCTCCCCGGTCTCGACCGCCTACAAGGGCGGGGTCGACGCCATCCGACCGGTCAAGCCCGACACGATCGCCAAGAGCCTGGCGATCGGCAACCCCGCCGACGGCATCTACGTGCTCGACATCTGCCGCGAGACCGGCGGCGCGGTCGAGGACATCGACGACGACGCCGTGCGCGAGGGCATCCTCCTGCTGGCCCGCACCGAGGGCATCTTCACCGAGACCGCCGGCGGCACGACCGTGGGCGTGCTGAAGAAGCTCGTCGAGACCGGCCAGCTCGACACCTCGCTCGAGACGGTGGTCATCAACACCGGCATGGGCCTGAAGACCCTCGACGCCGTGGCCGACTCCGTGGGCCCCGCGGCGACCATCGCCCCGTCGTACGCCGCCTTCGCGGCGACCGGCATCGCCTGAGGCAGGAGCAGCACAGATGAGCGTGTCCGTCCGGATCCCCACCATCCTGCGCACCTACACCGGCGGCGAGAGCGAGGTGCCGGCCTCCGGCGCGACCCTGGGCGAGGTCCTCGACGACCTCGAGTCGCGCCACCCCGGCATCCGCTCGCGCATCCTCGACGACAACGGCGCGCTGCGCCGCTTCGTCAACGTGTACGTCGGCAACGACGACGTGCGCTTCCTCGAGGACCTGGCCACCCCCACCCCCGACGGGGTGCAGGTCTCGGTCATCCCGGCCGTGGCGGGCGGCTGCTGAGTGGCCCGCGCCATGCGCGAGACCCGCCTGGTGGGGGTCGCCGAGATCCCGGCGGCGCCGGCGCGCTTCACCAACGGCGTCGACCTGGCGATCACCCCCGAGCAGCTCTTCGAGGTGCTGGCCGACGCCGAGGCCTGGCCGCACTGGGCCACCGCGATCACGAAGGTGACCTGGACCAGCCCGGGTGCGGCCGAGGGCGACATCGCCGTGGGCGCGACCCGCACCGTCGAGATGCAGGGCGGGATCGTGGGCGAGGAGGTCTTCCTCGACTGGGACCCGCCGCGCACGATGGCCTTCTGCTTCACCCGCACCAACGCCCCGGGCATGGCCGCCTTCGGCGAGCACTACCTGGTCGTGCCCACGCCCGAGGGCTGCCGGCTGACCTGGACGCTGTCGATGTGGCCGACCGGTGCCCAGCGCTGGCTCCTCAAGCTCCTCGCGCCGGTCCTCGACATCACCTTCTCCTCCTTCCTCAAGAAGCTGCGCCGCTACACCGAGGGCCGCTTCGCCTGAGCGGCACGGCCGGCAGGTCGTCACGCGGCGTCGGCCTGGGACTCACCCGGGGTTCACGTGCCTGCGCTGTGGTGGGCCGGTGAGCCGCCGCCTGATCGTCCCCGCCGTCGTCCTGGGCGCCAGCGCCGGCGTCGCGTCGTACGCCGTGCGCGGGCTGCTGGCCCGCCAGGCCGCGGTCGCCCGCCGCCTGATCGGCAAGCCGCTGGGCGAGCAGGCGCCGCACGCCGACCGGGTCTGGAAGCGCGCCTACGGCGACCCCCTCGACCTGCTCCTGCTCGGCGACTCGATCGCGGCGGGGCTGGGCGCCGAGCGGCGCAAGGACACCCTCGGCGGCCGGCTCAGCAAGGGGCTGGCCAAGCACCTGCAGCGCGGGGTGCGGCTGCGCACCGCCGCGGTGGTCGGCGCCGAGAGCTCGACGCTGGGTGCCCAGCTCGACACGCTGCCGCGCGGCTACCGCGCCGACGTCGCCGTGGTCGTGGTGGGCGGCAACGACGTGACCCACCGGGTGCCGGTCGCCGAGGCCGCGGGCCACCTGGCCGAGGCCGTCGCCCGCCTGCGAGCCCAGGGCACCGAGGTGGTCGTGGGCACCTGTCCCGACCTGGGCGCGCTGCGCCCGGTGCCGCAGCCGCTGCGCCGCCTCGGGTCGCTCGCCTCGCGCCAGCTCGCGCGGGCCCAGGAGGAGGCGGCGGTGCAGGCCGGTGCGCACGCCGTGTCGCTCGCCGAGGTGGTCGGGCCGTTCTTCGTCACCGACCCCGACGCGATGTTCAGCCTCGACCGCTTCCACCCCAGCGCGCTGGGCTACCGGCGCACCGCCGAGGCGCTGCTGCCCTCGCTGCTGACCGCCGTCGGCGAGCACGACCGGGTGCCCCACGGGCACCGGCTGCCACGTTTGCACTCGACCCGGGCGAGTGCTAAACATGAGGCTGGCAGTCTCCTCATGAGAGTGCCAGACATCCCCGGTCCGGGGAGTTGAGGTCAGCAGCGTCGGCGGGAAGGGTCCGCCGGTTCGGCCTGGCCGTCCGTCGCGGGCAACGAACCGGTCCGTCCAGCTCTTGATTGCGAAGGATCGCAGCAGATATGCCGAAGCTGATTGCATTCGACGAGGAGGCCCGGCGCGGCCTCGAGCGTGGCATGAACACGCTCGCCGACGCCGTGAAGGTCACCCTCGGTCCCAAGGGCCGCAACGTCGTGCTCGAGAAGAAGTGGGGCGCCCCCACGATCACCAACGACGGTGTGAGCATCGCCAAGGAGATCGAGCTCGAGGACCCGTACGAGAAGATCGGTGCCGAGCTCGTCAAGGAGGTCGCCAAGAAGACCGACGACGTCGCGGGCGACGGCACCACCACCGCCACCGTGCTGGCCCAGGCGATGGTCCGCGAGGGCCTGCGCAACGTGGCCGCCGGTGCCAACCCGATGAGCCTCAAGCGCGGCATCGAGGCCGCTGTCGCCTCGGTGTCGGAGTCGCTGTCGAGCATGGCCATCGACATCGAGACCAAGGACCAGATCGCCGCCACGGCGTCGATCTCGGCCGCGGACTCGACCGTCGGCGAGATCATCGCCGAGGCGATGGACAAGGTCGGCAAGGAAGGCGTCATCACCGTCGAGGAGTCGAACACCTTCGGGCTCGACCTCGAGCTCACCGAGGGCATGCGCTTCGACAAGGGCTACATCTCGGCGTACTTCGCCACCGACATGGAGCGCATGGAGGCCGTCCTCGAGGACGCCTACGTGCTGATCGCCAACCAGAAGGTCTCGAACGTCAAGGACCTGCTGCCGATCCTCGAGAAGGTCATGCAGTCGGGCAAGCCCCTGCTGATCATCGCCGAGGACACCGACGGCGAGGCCCTGTCGACCCTGGTCGTCAACAAGATCCGTGGCACCTTCAAGTCCGTGGCCGTCAAGGCCCCCGGCTTCGGTGACCGCCGCAAGGCCATGCTGCAGGACATCGCGATCCTGACCGGTGGCCAGGTCATCTCCGAGGAGGTCGGCCTCAAGCTGGAGACCACCGGTCTCGAGCTGCTCGGCCAGGCCCGCAAGGTCGTCATCACCAAGGACGAGACCACGATCGTCGAGGGCGCCGGCGACGCGGCTCAGATCGAGGGCCGGGTCAACCAGATCCGCGCCGAGATCGAGAACTCCGACTCCGACTACGACCGCGAGAAGCTCCAGGAGCGCCTCGCCAAGCTGGCCGGCGGCGTGGCCGTCATCAAGGTCGGCGCGGCCACCGAGGTCGAGCTCAAGGAGCGCAAGCACCGCATCGAGGACGCCGTTCGCAACGCGAAGGCGGCCGTCGAGGAGGGCATCGTCGCCGGAGGCGGCGTGGCGCTCGTGCAGGCCTCGGCCACCGCGTTCGACAAGCTCGAGCTCGAGGGCGACGAGGCGACCGGTGCCAACATCGTGCGCGTCGCGACCGAGGCCCCGCTCAAGCAGATCGCCATCAACGCCGGCCTCGAGGGCGGCGTCGTGGCGGAGAAGGTGCGCAACCTGACCCCCGGTCACGGGCTCAACGCGGCCACCGGCGAGTACGTCGACATGATCGCCTCGGGCATCATCGACCCCGCCAAGGTGACCCGCAGCGCGCTGCAGAACGCCGCCTCCATCGCGGCGCTCTTCCTCACCACCGAGGCCGTCGTGGCCGACAAGCCGGAGAAGGCGCCCGCGATGCCGGGCGGCGACGGCGGCATGGGTGGCATGGGCGGCATGGACTTCTGATCCAGTCCCACCCGTAGCACCCAGCACGACCACAGCACGACCACAGCAGGGCCCCCGCCTCCGGGCGGGGGCCCTGTCTGCGTGCGGGGCCGGGGCGCGGACGTCATGCGTCGCGCAGCGACGGACGTCCCGACCGCATGACCTCCGTGGGACGACGTTTGGGGCGGGCACGCATGCGGCAGGCTGGGGCCGTGCCCGAGACCTCCCGCTCCGCCGACAGCCCCGCGACCGTCACCAGCTCGGGCCGCGGCCCCCTGACCTGGTTGGTCGCGGGGCTCGCGGTCGTGGTGATCGCGGTGGTCGGCGCGGTCGCGCTGCTCGGCGGCGACGACGCCGAGGTGCCGCTGGCCGAGGACACCACCACGGGCAGTGGCGCCGGGGCCGGCGACGAGGCCCAGGAGGCCGACGAGGCCGAGCCCACGGTGACCCGCCTCGACCAGGGCCAGGAGACCGGGCGCTGCATGCGCCCCACCGCCGAGGCGCTGGCCGAGCAGCCGCTGGCCCTCGAGGGCACCGTGGTCGGCATCGACGACGGCCTGGCGGTGCTCGAGCCCGTCGAGTTCTACGCCGGCCGGGCCACCGACCGCGTGGAGGTGGTGGCCCCGAGCGAGAGCGAGCAGGCGCTCATCGAGGGGGTCGCCCTCGAGGAGGGGGCTCGCTACCTGCTCGCCGCGGCCGACGGGCGACTGCTGGGGTGCGGCCTGAGCGGGCCCGCCGAGCCCGGGCTCGCCGAGATGTACGCCGAGGCGTTCAACCGCTGACGCGCCACCGCGGGTGCGGCACAGTGGGGGCGTGCAGACCACCGGACTCCTCCTCGCCGCCGGCGCCGGGCGCCGGATGGGCACCCCCAAGGCCCTGGTCGCCGACGAGCGCGGAGCCTGGCTGACCCGGGCCGTCGCGCTGCTGCGCGACGGCGGCTGCGACAGCGTCACCGTGGTGCTCGGCGCCGCGGCCGACGACGCCCGGCGCCTCCTCGACGCCGCACCGGCCGACCAGCACGTCGGCGTCGGCGTCGTGGTCGCCGCCGACTGGGCCCAGGGCATGGGCGCCTCCCTCGGGGCCGGTCTGGCCGCGCTCGAGGAGTCGGCGGCCGACGCCGCCCTGGTCACGCTCGTCGACCTGCCCGACCTGGTGCCCGAGGTGGTGCGCCGGGTCCGCGCCGGCGGCGAGGGGCCCGCGGCGCTCGCGCGGGCGGCGTACGACGGCGTGCCGGGGCACCCGGTGCTCCTCGGGCGCGAGCACTGGGCGGGGGTGCGCGCCAGCGCGGTGGGCGACCAGGGCGCGCGCGACTACCTGGCTGCCAGGCCGGTGCGGCTCGTCGAGTGCGGCGACCTGGCCACCGGCCACGACGTCGACGCCCCGCGCTGAGCCAGGACCTCAGGCGCGACGGATCCGGATCGGCCCCTTGGCCGTCGACGGGTCGACCACGCGCCCGCCCTGGGTGACCTCGACCTCGCCCGCGGCCACCAGGCGGCGGGCGGCCCGGCGGGCCGGCTCCATCAGCTCGCGCCACGCCTCCCCGTCGTCCCCTGCGTCCCCGTCGCCGCCCCCGCCGCCGACGGCGCGCGCGGCCTCGGAGGGGCAGATGGTGCTGGCGCGGGAGCGGGCCGCGAGCAGGTCGAGGATGCTGGCCTCGAGCGCCCGGTCGGTGTCGGTGACGCAGTGGCGCCGGCAGGGCGTGGAGCAGTAGCGCACCTGCTCCCAGTCGCGCTCCCACTTCTTGCGCCACTCGATCGTGCGCCCGCACGAGACGCAGGTCCTCGGCTCGGGGGTGCTGGCACGGCTCACCGGTCCAGTCTGTGCGGGGCGTCCAACCGGCGGCCAACGACCTGCTGGCTAGCCTGGCCGCATGGAGCTCCCCGAGGTGCCCGATGCCGCCGACGTCGCGGCGCGCCTGCGCGAGACCGGCTACCTCTGCGACGCCGACCTGGCCACGGTGGTCTTCCTCGCGCTGCGGATGCAGCGGCCGCTGCTGCTCGAGGGCGAGCCCGGCACCGGCAAGACCGCGCTCGCCGAGGCGCTGGCGGCCACCCTCGACCTGCCGCTGGTGCGGCTGCAGTGCTACGAGGGGATCGACGCGACCCAGGCGCTCTACGACTGGGACTTCCCGCGCCAGGTGCTCCACCTGCGCGCCCTCGAGGCCGCCGGCGGCGATGTCGACGCCGAGGGCGCCGAGAAGAGCCTGTACGACGAGCGGTTCCTGCTCGCCCGCCCGGTCCTGGCCGCGCTGCAGCAGGCCCCGGCGGTGCTGCTGGTCGACGAGGTCGACCGCGCCGACGACGAGTTCGAGGCGTTCCTGCTCGAGGTGCTCTCGACCTACCAGGTCTCGATCCCCGAGCTGGGCACGGTGCGGGCGACCACCCCGCCGGTGGTGGTGCTGACCTCGAACCGCACCCGCGAGCTGCACGACGCGCTCAAGCGTCGCTGCCTCTACCACTGGATCGACCACCCGGGCCTCGAGCGCGAGGTCGAGGTGGTGCGCACCCGCGCACCCGAGGTCTCCGAGACGCTGGCCCGCCAGGTCGTCGCCGTCGTCCAGCAGCTGCGCACCGGCACCGCCGCCGGCCCTCTGCAGAAGCCGCCGGGGGTCGCGGAGACCCTCGACTGGGCCCGCGCCCTGCACCACCTCGGCGCCACCGAGGTCGACCTGGCCACGGCCGCGCGCACGGTGGGCGCGCTGGTGAAGTACCGCGAGGACGCCGACAGGGTGCGCCAGGCGCTCGACCGGATGCTCACCCCATGAGCACCGTGAGCACCGCGGCCCACGCCCCCGACGAGCTGCTGCTCGGCTTCACCCACGCGCTGCGCGCGGCCGGCGTCGGGGTCACCCACGACCGCGGTGCCTCCTTCCTGGCCGCGACCGCCCTGGTGGGCCTGGGCGACGTGGCCGCGGTGCGCGCCGCGGGCCGCTCGACGCTGTGCGCGGGGCCCGACGACCTCGCGCGCTTCGACCAGGTCTTCGCGGCCTGGTTCGACCCCCGCGGCGAGCTGCCCCGCAGTCGCCCCGCGCCTGCCGGTGCACCCGCCCCGGCGCTGCTGCCCGAGAGCGACGCGGGCGCCGGCGGCGAGGGCGGCGACGACGAGGAGGTGGTGCGCGCCATGGCCTCCGACGTCGAGGTGCTGCGCCACCGTGACGTGGCCGCGCTGAGCCCGGGCGAGAAGGCACGGCTCGCCGACATGTTCGCCTCGCTGGCCGTGCGCGCGCCGCTGCGGCGCACCTCGCGCCACGAGCGGTGGCGCCGCGGCGACGTCGACGCGGCGCGCACCGTGCGCGCCAGCCTGCGCCGGATGGGCGAGCCCGCCGAGATCGCCTGGCGCCGGCGCAGCGTGCGCCCGCGCCGGGTGGTGCTGCTGGTCGACGTGTCGGGCTCGATGAGCGGGTACGCCGACGCGCTGCTGCGCCTCGCGCACCGGCTCACCCACGCGCTGCCGGGCTCCCGCGTGGAGACCTTCACCCTCGGCACCCGTCTGACCCACCTGACCCGGCCGCTGCGCCTGCGCGACGCCGACCGGGCGCTCGTCGCGGCCGGCGAGGCGGTGCCCGACTGGTCGGGCGGCACCCGGCTGGGCGAGTCGCTCGGCGCCTTCCTCGACCGGTGGGGCCGCCGCGGGGCGGCCCGCGGCGCCGTCGTGGTGGTCTTCAGCGACGGCTGGGAGCGCGGCGACCCCGCGCTGCTGGCCGAGCAGGTCGCCCGTCTGCAGCGGGTGGCCCACCGCGTGGTGTGGGTCAACCCGCACCGCGGCAAGGCCGGCTACGAGCCGGTGCAGCAGGGCGTGCTGGCGGTCCTGCCGCACGTCGACGACTTCGTGGCCGGGCACTCGCTGGCCACCTACGCCGAGCTCTGCGAGGTGATCGCCCGTGCGTGACGTGCTGCCCGAGCTGATGAGGTGGTGGGAGGCCGGCGAGACGGTCGGCGTGGCCACCGTCGTGGCGACCTTCCGCTCCGCGCCCCGCCCGCCGGGCGCATCGATGCTGGTGGGCCCCGACGAGACCGCGGTCGGCTCGGTCTCCGGCGGCTGCGTCGAGGGCGCCGTCTACGAGCAGGCCCAGGAGGTCGTCGCGGGCGGCACCCCCGTGCTCGAGCGCTACGGCGTCTCCGACGACGACGCCTTCGCCGTCGGGCTGACCTGCGGAGGCATCCTCGACGTGTGGGTCGAGCGGGTCTCGCGCGAGACCTTCCCCGAGCTGGGGGCGCTCGCGGCCGACGTCGAGGCCGGGCTCCCCGTGGCCCTCGCGACCGTCATCGACCACCCCGACCCCGCCTGGCGCGGGCGACGCATCGTCGTACGCCCCGAGGAGGAGCCGGCCGCGGGGTCGATCGGCTCGCCGCGCGCCGACGCCGCGGTGCACGACGACGCGCTCGGGCTGCTGGCCAGCGGCACCAGCGCGACGCTGTCCTACGGCCCCGACGGCGAGCGGCGTGGCGAGGGGATGCGGGTCTTCGTGTGGGCCTTCGCCCCCAAGCCGCGGATGCTGGTCTTCGGCGCGATCGACTTCGCCGCCGCCGTCGCCCGCGTCGGCAGCTTCCTGGGCTACCACGTCACGGTCTGCGACGCCCGGCCAGTCTTCGCCACCACCAGCCGCTTCCCCGACGCCGACGAGGTCGTGGTCGACTGGCCGCACCGCTACCTGGCCGCCGAGCAGGAGGCCGGGCGCATCGACCAGCGCACCGTGCTCGCGGTGCTCACCCACGACCCGAAGTTCGACGTGCCGCTCCTCGAGGTCGCCCTGCGCCTGCCCGAGGTCGCCTACGTCGGGGCGATGGGCTCGCGCCGCACCCACGACGACCGGCTCGAGCGGCTGCGCGCCGCCGGCCTCACCGACGCCGAGCTCGATCGGCTCTCCAGCCCGATCGGCCTCGACCTCGGCGCCCGCACCCCGGAGGAGACCGCGATCTCGATCGCCGCCGAGATCATCGCCGGGCGCTGGGGCGGCACGGGCGAGCCGCTCGCGGCCACCGAGGGCCGCATCCACCGCGACCTGCCCCACGACCTCGACTGAGCGACGTACGGCAGCTCGAGGAGTTTCATCGGCCGGCCGATGAAACTCCTGGGTGGCCGATGAAACTTCATCGTCCACCCGCCAGGTCCATCGGCCGGCCGATGAAACTCCCAGCAGAGGAGCAACCCATGCGGCCCCACCATCCCCACCGGCCACTCGCGTACGCCGTCGC
This sequence comes from Nocardioides salarius, assembly GCF_016907435.1. NCBI lineage: Bacteria > Bacillati > Actinomycetota > Actinomycetes > Propionibacteriales > Nocardioidaceae > Nocardioides > Nocardioides salarius. Next base: position 2,922,009 of record NZ_JAFBBZ010000001.1, read on the forward strand.
CGGCGTCATGGCGCTGACGCTGCTGCTGGGCGCCTGCACCGGCAGCCCCGAGCCGACCGCGCCGTCCTCATCCTCCTCCGGCCCCTCGTCGCTCCCCACAGCCCAGCCGCCCGAGCCCGACCAGAAGACCGAGCCCACCGAGACCGCGCCCACGACCACCGCGCCGGGAGCCACGCTCGCCCCCGAGGAGCTGCCACGCGTCGACCACCCGGTCTCGCTGCCGGCGCTGATGCGCGAGGAGGTGCGGGCGGGGCCCATCGAGCGCACCGGGCGCCTCGGCGGCACCGAGAGGTGGACCGGCCACGCGGTGACCTACACCGTCGACGGCGCCACGGTCTCGGGCGAGCTGCTGGTGCCGACGGGGGAGGGGCCGTTCCCGGCGCTGGTGCTCAACCACGGCTACATCGACCCGGCGGTCTACACCCTGGGCCGAGGCATGTCGCGCGAGCAGGAGTGGTTCGTCAGCAACGGCTTCGTGGTGCTGCACACCGACTACCGCGGCCACGCCGGCTCCGACCCGGTCGGCGAGGTGGGCCGCGAGACCCGGCTGGTCTACACCCGCGACGCGATCGGGGCGGTGCGCGCGCTCGAGCAGGAGCCCTACGTCGACACCGAGCGGCTGGGGATGGTGGGTCGCTCGATGGGCGGCGGGGTCACCTACAACGCGCTGGTCGCGGTGCCCGACCTGGTCGACGCCGCGGTGGTCTTCGCGCCGGTCAGCTCGTCGTTCGTCGACAACCTGCGCCAGTTCACCGAGCCCAACCGCCCCGAGGGGGCCCGGGCGTTCTACGACCGGTTCGGCACCCCGCGGGAGTCGCCGGGCTTCTACCGCGCTCTCTCGTCGCGCACCTTCTTCGACCGCGTGCGGACGCCGGTGCTGATCCACCACGGCACCGCCGACGACACCTGCCCGCCCGCCTGGTCGCGGCGCACCCAGACGCTGCTGCGGCGGGCCGGCGCCGACTCCACCCTGGTCGAGTGGCAGGGGGAGGGGCACGCCTTCGGGCCGCGCTTCGCCGACTCGATGCGGCGCACCGTGCGCTTCCTGCGCAGCCGGCTCGACGTGTGACCTGCCTCACGGGTCGGGTGCTAGGTTCTGGCCATGGAAGCCGACCTGCGGGCTCGCCGGGTCGACGCCGTGCGCGCCTGGACCTCCTTCGTCGAGCACGGTGACGGTGCCGAGCAGCTGGTCCGCCCCGAGATCTGGTCGAGCTGGTCGCGCTCGGAGCAGACGATCGGGCCCGAGGTGCCGCACGCACCGCTCGACGACGAGACCGAGACGGCCGCCTACTGGCGCGACTCCCCGCTGCAGACCGCGGTCGAGCGCGTCGAGGAGGACCTGCGGCGCACCGCCGAGGACGGTGACCTCGTGGTCGCGGTCACCGACCCCCAGACCCGGATCCTGTGGACCTACGGCGGGCGCACGATGCGCCGCAAGGCCGAGTCGGTCAACTTCGTGCCCGGAGGGCGCTGGGACGACCGCTCCGCCGGCACCAACGCCCTCGACCTGGCCAACCGCCACGACCGGGCGGCGATGGTCTTCAGCGCCGAGCACTACGCCTCGATGGTGCACAACTGGGTCTGCTGGGCCGCCCCGGTCCACGACCCCGTGACCGGCGTCCAGCTCGGCGTCCTCGACCTGTCCACGACCTGGGAGCGCACCCACCCGATCGGCCTGGCGACCGCGCAGGTGATGGCCCGCCTGATCGAGCAGGCGCTGCCCGCCAGCGCCACCCCGCTGGGCCACGCCGCCCAGGCCGACGCGGGCGAGCCGGGCCTGGTGCTCTCGCTGCTCGGCACCGCCGAGGCGCTGCTCGACGGCCAGCGGCTGCTGCTCAACCGGCGCCAGAGCGAGATCCTCGCGCTGCTCGCGCTGCACCCCGAGGGGCTCTCCCTCGACCGGCTGCACGCGTGCGTCTACGGCGACCACGCGGTCACCTTCTCCACGCTCAAGGCGGAGGTCTCGCACCTGCGCCACGCCCTGGGCGGCCAGCTCTCGTCGCGTCCCTACCGGCTGACCATGCCGGTGGCCACCGACGTCGACCACGTGCTCGGCCTGCTGCGCCGGGGCCGGGTCGCGCAGGCCGTCGAGGCCTACGGAGGCGACCTGCTGCCCGGCACCGACTCACCGGCCCTGCAGGAGCTGGGGGAGTACGTCGCCGTCGCGGTCCGCGAGGCGCTGCTGGCCGACCCCGAGCCCGGGGCCGTGGCCCGCTACAGCGACCGGGCGCCGTACGACACCGAGGTCGTGGAGGCCGCGCTGGCCCGCCTGGGTGGCCGGTCCCACCCGCTGGTCCCGCTGCTCAAGGGGCGCCTGGCGGCCGCCCGGCGCTGAGCGGACGGGCGCCGAACGAGACCGAGTCGTTACCCTCGTGCGTCACAACTGGCCCGCAGCGGCCGCCCGGGCGGACTATGGTCGAAGGTGCCCACGGTCCCCTGCAGCGCGCTCGGGCGCACGCTGTGCACCGGCGGGCGGCTGACGGTCGTCGTGTGAGGGGGACGTGCGCTCCATCCTGCAAGCGATCGGAAAGTTGAACAGATGCGCCTAGGCAAGAAGTTGATGGCCGTGTCGGCCGGAGTGGCCCTGAGCCTCACCGTCACCGCGTGCGGCGACGACAGCAGCAGTGCGAGCGGCTCGAGCGACGAGCTCGACGGGGTCTCCCTGACCGTGGGGTCCAAGGACTTCACCGAGAACATCCTGCTCGGCGAGATGTTCGCCCAGGCCCTCGAGGCCCGTGGCGCCAGCGTCGACAACAAGGTCAACCTGGGTGGCACGTCGGTCAACCGCGACGCGCTGCTCAGCGACAACATCGACGTCTACCCCGAGTACAACGGCACCGGCTGGACGGTCCACCTCGGCAACGAGGAGCCCAGCCAGGACCCCCAGGAGCTCTACGACGTCACGGCCGAGGCCGACCTGGAGGAGAACGACATCAAGTGGGTCGGGCTCTCGCCCTTCAACGACACCTACGGCTTCGCGGCCAACGGTGACCTGGCCGAGGCCGAGGGCGGCTTCGACTTCCAGGGCATGGCCGACTACCTCGAGGCCAACCCCGACGCCACGGTCTGCATGGAGACCGAGTTCCCCGACCGGCCCGACGGCCTGGTGCTGTGGGAGGACGCCACCGGCTACGAGCTGCCCGGCAGCCAGTCGCAGATCCTCGACACCGGTCTGATCTACTCCGAGACCTCCGACGGCAACTGCGACTTCGGCGAGGTCTTCACCACCGACGGCCGGATCACCGCGCTGAACCTCGAGCTCGTCGAGGACCCGGGCGTCATGATCATCTACAACAGCTCCTTCACGATGAGCAACGAGATCTACGAGGAGAACGCCGAGACCTACGACGAGATCGCCGACGCGATCTTCGCCGACCTCGACAACGAGAAGATGGCCGAGCTCAACGCCCAGGTCGACGTCGAGGGCACTCCCGCCGAGCGCGTCGCCGAGCAGTACCTCGAGGACGCCGGCGTCCTCTGAGCCCTGCCCCACGCTGCGCCAGCAGCACCCGCACGCAGCGACGCCGCCCGGTCCTCTCGGACCGGGCGGCGTCGTCGTGCGTGGTGGTGGTGGCCTACAACCCGCGCGGGCGCAGGTAGCGCTCGGCCACCGCGCCCAGCCAGTCGAAGGTCAGCGCCACGATCGCGACCATCACCGCACCGACGATCAGCACCGGGTCCTGGTTGAGCTTCAGCCCCGAGCTGATGGTGATGCCCAGCGCGCCGCCGCCGATCAGGAAGGCCAGCGTGGCCATGCCGATGTTGAGCACCATCGCGGTGCGCACCCCGGCCAGGATCACCGGCACCGCGAGCGGCAGCTCGATGCGGGTCAGCACCAGCCGGCGGGTCATGCCCATGCCTCGACCGGCCTCGATCACGTTGCGGTCGACCCCGTCGAGGCCGACCATCGTGTTGCGCAGCACCGGCAGCAGCGCGAAGAGCGCCAGGCAGTAGACGACGGTCGCCGTCCCGTTGCCGAGCAGGAACAGTCCACCGACCAGCAGCCCGTACGCCGGGAACGCCTGGCCGGAGTTGGCCACCGTCATCAGCGTCGGCGCGACCCGGCGGAAGGCCGGCCGGGTCAGCAGGATCCCGAGGGGGATCGCGATCACGACCACCAGCAGCGTCGAGTACGCCGCGATCTCGAGGTGCTGCAGCGTCTGCGGCCAGAGCTTGTCCGACCAGCTCAGCGCCGAGCGCTGCTGGCGCACGGCGTTCTCGAGGTCGAGGCTGCGGTGGTAGAGCGCGAGCAGCCCGGCGAGCCCGGCGATCAGCAGCGGGGCCACCCACAGGCCCCACTGGTCGATGAGGGTCGCCGCACTGCGCCGCGGAGCGGGCTGCGGGGCGGTGTCGTCGGGATCTGCGGGGGGCGTGGCGCCGGCCCTGTTCGGCAGCGACAGGTCGGGGATCACGCCGCTCATGCGTTGGCCTCCATCTCCTCGTAGTGCAGCCGCGCCTCGTACTGCGCGCGGCGGATCGCCTTGTTGAGGTGCGACATCTCCACGACGCCGGCGAAGGCGCCGCGCTCGTCGACCACGATGCTCTGCCCGGCCGCGCTCTGGACCATCAGCTCGAGGGCGTGGAAGAGGCTGTCGTCGCTGTTGAGCATGTCGCCGACGTCCTCGCCGAGACCGTCGTACGACGCCGGCGACGTGGCCAGCTCGTCGCGGTGCAGCCAGCGCAGCGGGCGACGCTGAGCGTCGACGAGCACCAGCCACTCCAGCCCGGCCTCGTCGAGCTTGGCCACGCCGGTGGCACAGGGGTCGGCGTCGGAGATCGAGGGGTAGTCGGTCTTCTTCAGCGAGCTGACCTTGAGGAAGTTCAGGCCCTTGATGGTCGAGCCGGTGCCGATGAAGTCGTCGACGAAGTCGTCGACCGGGTAGGCCAGGATGCGCTCGGGCGTGTCGATCTGGCGGATCGTGCTGCGCTCGCCCAGGATCGCGATGCGGTCGCCCATCTTGATGGCCTCGTCGATGTCGTGGGTGACGAAGACGATCGTCTTGTGCAGCTCCTCCTGCAGGCGCAGGAACTCGTTCTGCAGCCGGTCGCGGGTGATCGGGTCGATCGCACCGAACGGCTCGTCCATCAGCATGATGTCGGGGTCGGCACCGAGGGCCCGGGCCACCCCGACGCGCTGCGCCTGGCCGCCCGAGAGCTCCTTGGGGAAGCGGTCCCGGTACTGCTCGGGGTCCAGCCCGACCGTCGACAGCAGGGACTCGACCTGCTCGGTGATGCGCTCTTTGTCCCAGCCCAGCATCTTGGGCACGGTCGCGATGTTCTGCGCGATCGTCTGGTGCGGGAAGAGGCCGATCTGCTGGATGACGTAGCCGATGCGGCGGCGCAGCTTGTCGGGGTTGGCCTTGGTGACGTCCTCGCCGTCGAGCAGGATGCGCCCGTTGCTGGGCTCGATCATCCGGTTGATCAGGCGCAGCGTCGTGCTCTTGCCGCATCCGGACGGACCGACGAGGACGAGGATCTCGCCCTCGTGGACGTCGAGGGTCAGGTCCTCGACCGCCGGGACCTTGGTGCCGGGGTAGGTCTTGCCCACCCGGTCGAGGTGGATCTTGGGCTCGGGGCTCATGGGTTCCTCTCGATGGAGCTGTGGTGGGTGGCGCTCAGACGAGCAGTCCGCGGGGCGTGAACACCCGCTGCACGGTCGCGAGCACGGCGTCGAGCACCAGCCCGAGCGCGACGGTGAAGACGACGCCGACGACGACCGAGTTGCCGGCGTTGGGGAAGCCGTTGCGGGTCAGGCCGTCCTGGATGAAGGAGCCGAGGCCGTCACCCCCGACGAGCACCGCGATGGCCGTCAGACCCACGATGAGCAGGGTGGAGACCCGGATGCCGGCCATCACGACCGGGAAGGCCAGTGGCAGCCGCACCTTGAGCAGCTGCTGGCGCGTGTTCATCCCCATGCCCCGGGCCGACTCCACGACGGCCGGGCTCACCGAGTCCAGGCCGGTCACGGTGTTGCGCAGGATGGGCAGCAGCCCGTAGAGCACCAGCGCCACGATCGCCGGGCGGTTGCCGATGCCGAAGAGCGGGATGAACAGCGCGAAGAGCGCCAGCGAGGGGATGGTCAAGAAGATGCCGGTGATCGACAGGGCGAGCGCCCGCACGATCGGCCGGCTCTGGGCCCAGGCGCCCAGCAGCACCGCCACGACGGTGGCGACACCGACCGAGATGGCGACGATCTGGAGGTGGTTGACGAGCTCCTCGAGGATGAACTCGAGGTTGTCTTGGACATAGGTGAACCAGTTGCCGAGTGCTTCCACGCGTGCCTTTCTGGGGTCGGACAGCCATCCCACCTTACGGCGTCCCGACCCGTGCGTGGGCCGTACCCGGGCTCACCCCCTCCCGGGCGCCTCGCCAACCGGCGACCAACCCGGTCGACCTAGCGTGAGCCGCATCACACCAGCACCTGCGCTCCGCGCACCTGCAGAGGGAGAGTCCATGACCCGGATCAGTCTCACCGTCGACGGCTCGAAGGTCGCCGACGACGTCGAGCCGCGGATGCTGCTCGTGCAGTACCTGCGCGAGCGTCTCGGCAAGACCGGCACCGTCGTCGGCTGCGACACCAGCAACTGCGGCGCCTGCACCGTGCACCTCGACGGCACCAGCGTGAAGTCGTGCAACGTGCTGGCCGTGCAGGCCGACGGCGCCGAGGTCACCACGATCGAGGGCCTGGCCACGGGGGAGGACCTGCACCCGGTGCAGGAGGCCTTCCGCGAGTGCCACGGGCTGCAGTGCGGCTTCTGCACCCCGGGGATGATCATGCAGAGCGTGGCGCTGCTGGAGGAGAACCCGCAGCCCAGCGAGGAGGAGATCCGGCTCGGCCTCGAGGGCAACCTGTGCCGGTGCACCGGCTACCACAACATCGTCAAGGCCGTGCAGCACGCGGCCGGGCAGGGGGCCTCGTCATGACCGCGACCCAGGAGCGCGCCGAGGTGGCCCACGAGATCGGCCGCGACCGCCGCCGCAAGGAGGACCAGCGCCTGATCACCGGCCGCACCCGCTGGACCGACAACATCACGATGCCCGGCATGCTGCACCTGGCCATGGTGCGCAGCCCCTTCGCCCACGCCACCATCACCTCGATCGACAAGAGCGAGGCCGAGGCCGCGCCCAACGTGGTCGCGGTGCTCACCGGCGCCGACTTCGGCGAGACCCAGGGCACGCTGATCAACGCCTGGGCCATCACGACCGACCAGGTCGCCCCGGCCCACCCGCCGATGCCCGCCGACCGGGTGAGCTTCGCCGGCGAGGTCGTGGCCGTGGTGGTGGCCCGCAGCGCCGCCGAGGCCCGCGACGCCGCCGAGCTCGTCGACGTCGAGTACGACGAGCTGCCGGCCGCCGTGGACCTCAAGGCGGCCGCGCGCGACGAGGTGCTGGCCCACCCCGACCTGGGCACCAACAAGTCGGCGTTCTGGAAGTTCGACTCCGCCGAGGCCGGCACCGGCGGCGACGTCGACGAGGCCATCGCGAAGGCCCGTGACGGCGGCGTGGTCATCGAGCGCGAGTACCGCCAGCAGCGGCTGATCCCCGCCTTCATGGAGCCGCGTTCGGTGGTCGTCGACCCGACCGGCGAGCAGATCACCATGTGGTCGGCGACCCAGATCCCGCACATCCTGCGCTTCGCGCTGGCCGCCACGACCGGCGTGCCGGAGTCGAAGATCCGCGTCATCGCCCCCGACGTCGGCGGCGGGTTCGGAGGCAAGCTGCAGACCACCCCGGAGGAGTGGCTGGTCTTCGCGATCGCGCGCCGGCTGGGCAAGCCGGTCAAGTACACCGAGACCCGCAGCGAGTCGCTGATGGTCGGCCACCACGGCCGCGACCAGTGGCAGAAGCTGACCCTGGCCGCCGAGAAGGACGGCACGGTGACCGGCCTCAAGGTCGAGCTGCTCGCCGACCTGGGCTCCTACGTCTCGCTCGTCGGCGGCGGGGTGCCGGTGCTCGGCGCGTTCATGTTCAACGCGATCTACAAGTTCCCGGCCTACCAGTTCAACTGCCAGACCGTGCTGACCAACAAGACCTGGACCGACGCCTACCGCGGCGCCGGACGACCCGAGGCGACGTTCGCCATCGAGCGGCTGATGACCGAGCTCGCCGCCGAGCTCGACATGGACCCCCTCGACCTGCGCGAGAAGAACTGGATCCGCCACGAGGAGTTCCCCTTCACCACCGTCGCCGGGCTCGAGTACGACACCGGCAACTACGAGGCCGCGACGGCGAAGGCCAAGGAGATGTTCGGCTACGACGAGCTGCGCGAGGAGCAGCGCCGACGCCGCGAGGCCGGCGACAGCGTCCAGCTCGGCATCGGCGTCTCGACCTTCACCGAGATGTGCGGGCTGGCCCCCTCGCGGGTGCTGGGCCAGCTCAACTACGGCGCCGGCGGCTGGGAGCACGCCAGCGTGCGGATGCTGGCCACCGGCAAGGTCGAGGTGACCACCGGGGCCTCGGCCCACGGCCAGGGCCACGAGACCGCCTTCAGCCAGATCATCGCCGACCGGCTCGGGGTCCCCTTCGAGGACGTCGAGGTCCTGCACGGTGACACCCAGGTCGCCCAGCGCGGTCTCGACACCTACGGCTCGCGCTCGCTGGTCGTGGGCGGCGAGGCGCTGGTGCGGGCCGCCGACAAGGTGATCGAGAAGGCCAGGCCTATCGCGGCGCACCTGCTCGAGGCCTCGGTCGACGACCTGGAGTTCTCCGGCGGCCGGTTCTCGGTCAGGGGCACCGACCAGGGGATCGGCATCGCCGAGGTCTCGACCGCGGTCTTCACCGCCCACGACTACCCCGAGGGCATCGAGCCGCAGCTCGACTCCGACGCCACCTACGACCCGGTGAACTTCAACTACCCGCACGGCACCCACCTGTGCGCGATGGAGGTCGACACCGAGACCGGCCAGGTCACGATGCGCAAGTACGTCTGCGTCGACGACATCGGCACGATCATCAACCCGCTCATCGTCTCGGGCCAGGTGCACGGCGGCCTGGTGCAGGGCATCGCCCAGGCGCTGTGGGAGGAGGCGGTCTACGACGACGCCGGCACGCTCGTCTCGGGCTCCTTCACCGACTACCTGCTGCCCACGGCGGCCGACACGATCTCCTTCGACATCGACCACACCTCCTCGCCCTCGACCACCAACACGCTGGGCACCAAGGGGGTCGGCGAGGCCGGCACCATCGCCTCGACCCCGGCCGTGGTCAACGCGGTCGTCGACGCGGTGCGCCACCTCGGCGTCACCGACATCCAGATGCCGTGCACGCCCGAGCGCGTCTGGAAGGCCGTGCACGACCGCGACGCGGGCGGCGGCGACCCCACCACCGGTGCGGCGGCCCCGCACTTCGACTCCTCGACGGGCATGGACGGCACCGTCGACCGCACGACCGGAGGCGCGCTGTGATCCCCGCACCGTTCGACTACCTGGCCCCGACCTCGGTGGAGGAGGCGCTGGCCGCGCTCGCCGAGCACGGCGACGACGCGAAGGTGCTGGCCGGCGGGCAGAGCCTGCTGCCGGTGCTGCGGATGCGCCTCAACGCCCCCGAGGTGGTCATCGACCTCGGGCGCATCGAGTCGCTGCGCGGGGTGCGCGACGACGGCGACGCCATCGTCGTCGGCGCGATGACCCAGCACAGCGTCGTGGCCTCCGACCCGTTGGTCGCCGAGCACGCCGGGCTGGTCTCGCGAGCCGTCGAGCACCTCGCCGACGCCCAGATCCGCCACCGCGGCACGTTCGGCGGGGCGCTGGCCCACGCCGACCCGGCCGGCGACCTGGGCGCACCCGCACTGGCGCTCGGTGCGCAGTTCGTGATCGCCGGGCAGGGCGGCACCACCCGCACGGTCGAGGCCGACGACTTCTTCGTCGACCTCTTCGAGACCGCGATCGGCGAGGACGAGCTGCTCACCGAGGTCCGCCTGCCCAAGCACACCGGCTGGGGCGCGCACTACGAGAAGTTCGTGCGGGTGGCCCACCAGTGGCCCATCGTCGCGGTCGCCGCGGCGGTCAGGGCCGAGGGCGGCACCATCACCGAGGCGCGCGTGGGCCTGACCAACATGGGCTCCACGCCGCTGCGGGCCCGAGCGGTCGAGGAGGCCCTGCGTGGGCAGCCGGCCACCGAGGAGGCCGTGCGCGAGGCTGCCTCACGCGCCGCCGAGGGCTGCACGCCGCCCTCCGACCTCAACGGCGACGCCGACTACCGGCGCCACCTGGCGACGGTGCTGACCCGGCGAGCGGTGCTCGCGGCTGCGGGGGCGTAGTGGATCTCCGTCACCAGTTCAGCGTCCCTCTCGGCGTCGAGGAGACCTGGGAGCACTTCCAGGACATCGGCGCCCTGGCCGAGTGCTTCCCCGGCGCCACGGTGACCGGCGTCGAGGACGACACGTTCAAGGGCACGGTCAAGGTCAAGCTCGGCCCGATCGCGCTGCTCTACACCGGTTCGGGCACCTTCGTGGACAAGGACGACGCCGCGCACCGCTACGTCGTCGACGCCAAGGGCAAGGACAAGCGCGGCAACGGCACGGCCGGGGCGAAGGTGACCCTGTCGATGAGCGAGTCGGCGCCCGGTCGGACCGAGGTCGAGGTGGTCACCGACCTGGCGATCACCGGCAAGCCGGCCCAGTTCGGGCGCGGGGTGATGCAGGACGTCTCCGACAAGCTGCTGGGCCAGTTCGTCAGCTGCCTCGAGCAGCGTCTCGCGGCGCCCCAGGAGCCGGAGCAGGCCGACACGCCGCCCCCTGCGGCGCCCGCCCCTCCGGGCAAGCACATGGGTCAGGACCCGGGCGTGCCTGAGCCTGAACCGGCCTCCAGCCCGGAGCCGCCCCGGCCCGTGTCGTCGGCCCCCTCGTCGGCGGGCACCGGCGACGAGGCGCTCGACCTGGGCTCGACCGTGCTGCCGGTGCTGCTGCGCAGCTACGGCCCCCAGGTGGGTGCCGGGCTGCTGGCGCTGCTCCTCGTGTGGTGCGTGACGCGACACCGCCGCGGCTGAGCGCCACGCCCCTTCAGCGGCTCAGAGCAGCGCGACGACCAGGGCGGCCACCAGCACCGCCACCACGGCGAGGGCGACCAGCAGCCAGATCGTGCTGCCGGTGCGCCTGCCGGAGTCCAGCGGCGTCTCCGGCAGGTGCAGCCGGTCCTCGGGCGAGGTGCCGAAGCCCATCGAGGGGTCGGTGCTGGCCCCGACGGGGTGGTCGCCGCGCACGTGGCCCGCCGGCGGGCGCTCGTGGTGCTGGCGGTGCCGACCGGTCCCGCCGGCGTGCGGGTCCTGGTTGCTCATGGGGGTACCTCCGTCTCGAAGGCGTCCCGAGCGACGCCCTGGAACCCTCCATTGAACGCCTGTGCCGCCCGCGGCGCCATACCCAGCGAGGACTAGATGTGATGCCCAGGCACGTTGGTCGAGATCGTGTGACGACACGGTCTGACATGTAGATGGACGAAGGCCTCCCCGGTGTGGAGTGGAGCTGTCTAGAAACCGCTCCGCCACCAAGGAGGCCTTCGTGTCCCACGCTACCCACTCCAATGCAGCCCTGACCCCTCGCGCCCGCCTCCGACTCGCACGCCTGGTCGTTGAGCACGGTTGGCCGCCAGCTCGAGCGGCCGAGCGCTACGACGTGTCCTGGCGCACCGCGAAGAAGTGGGCTGATCGGTACCGGGCCGAAGGCCCGGCCGGGATGCTCGACCGCTCCTCGGCCCCGCGCCACCAGCCGAACCGGACCCCGGCACCGGTGGTGCGCAAGATCGTGCACCTGCGCTGGAAACAGCGACTCGGCCCGGTCGAGATCGCCGATCGGCTCGGTATGGCTTCCTCGACGGTGCACGCGGTCCTCGTGCGGTGCCGGATCAACCGCCTCACCCACCTCGACCGGGCCACCGGTGAACCGATCCGTCGCTACGAGCACGAGAAACCTGGCGATCTGCTCCACGTGGACGTGAAGAAGCTCGGGCGGGTCCCCGACGGCGGGGGCTGGCGCTACGTCGGTCGTCAGCAGGGACTGAAGAACCGATCAGCAACCACGCTGCGAACGGGCGGGGCCAAGAACAAGTACCACCAACCACTCATCGGGACCTGCTACCTGCACACCGTCATCGACGACCACTCCCGCGTCGCCTACGTCGAGGCCCACAACGACGAAACCAAGGAAACCGCGACCGAGGTTCTCAAGAACGCCGTGGCCTGGTTTGCCGACCGCGGCGTCACCGTCCAGCGGGTGCTGTCCGACAACGGCAGCTGCTACAAGTCGCACCTGTGGCGCGACACCTGCGCCGACCTCGGCATCACACCGAAGAAGACCCGGCCCTACCGGCCGCAGACGAACGGGAAGATCGAACGCTTCCACCGAACCCTGGCCGAGGGATGGGCGTTCAAGAAGTTCTACAACTCCGAGTCAGCCCGCCTCGCGGCTCTGCCAGGATGGATCCACGAGTACAACCACCACCGGCCCCACTCAGCAATCGGCAAGGCAGCCCCCATCACCAGGTTGGACAACCTGGCTGGGCATCACAACTAGAAGACGTTGAGCGGACGGAACTGCACCGAGAGCCGCGGGCCGGCGTGCGCGACCTTCGGCACCGCGTGCTCCCAGGTGCGCTGGCAGCTGCCGCCCATGACCAGCAGGTCGCCGTGGCCGGTCTCGAAGACCCGGCTCTCGCCACCGCCGCGCGGCCGCAGGTGCAGCTTGCGCGGGTCGCCCACCGAGACGATGGCCACCATCGTGTCCTGGGTGCTGCCCCGCCCGATGGTGTCGCCGTGCCAGGCCACCGAGTCGCGCCCGTCGCGGTAGTAGCAGCAGCCCGCGGTGCGGAACGGCTCGCCCAGCTCGGGCAGGTAGTGCTCGCTCAGCGCCTGCCTGGCCTGCGTCAGGACCGGGTGGGGCAGCTCCTCACCGATCATGTAGGTGTGCAGCAGGCGCGGCACGTCGACGAGTCGGTCGTACATCTGGCGTCGCTCGGCGCGCCAGGGCACCTGCTCGACGAGGCTGCTCATCACGTCGTCGGGCTCGGGCAGCCAGGAGCGGAGCACGTCGACCCAGGCGCCCTGGCCCAGGTGGTGGCGCTCGAGACCGGCGAGGCCCTCGACCAGGGCGGGCACCCCGCCGGACGGCGCCGCGAAGAGCGTGGTCTGGAAGTCCATGGCCCCATCGTACGACGCATCTCGAACGCGTGTTCGAGATGGTCCGCGGCGTGTCGTCGGCCCGGTACCGCGTCCGGTCGCGGGCCCGGTCGTTGGCCCAATCCCGGGAAAGCCCGGACGCAGGGCGCCGGACCTGTCTAGTCTGCCAGGCGTGGACGACGTGATGGCTCCCCCGGGACGTGCCCTCAAGCACGTGCAGGTGCGGGAGTACGTGCGGACCCTGGTGGGCAGCAGCTCGCCCGGCTCGCCCGCCCCCTCCGAGCGCGAGCTGGTCCAGCGCTTCGGCGTGGCCCGGATGACGGTGCGCCAGGCGATGGACGCGCTGGTCGTGGAGGGGCTCCTGGAGCGGATCCCCGGGCGGGGCACCTTCGTGGCGCGCCCCCGGCGCACCGCCAGCAAGATCACCGGCTACACCGAGGAGATGACGCGTCGCGGCCTGCTGGCCGAGTCGCAGACCCTGCTGGCCCGCCGCGAGCAGGCCGGGCCGGGCGTGGCCCGGGCCCTCTCGCTGACCGAGGGCGACGCGGTCATCCACTGGCGCCGGCTGCGCCGGGCCGACGGGGTGCCGATGTGCCTCGAGGACGCCTACCTCAACGAGGTGCTGCTGCCGGGGTTCCTGCAGCAGGGGATGCCCACCAGCCTCTACGACTCCCTCGACGCCCGCGGCCTGCGCCCGACCTGGGCCGAGGACTCCATCACCGCCGACAAGGCGACCGCCGAGGAGGCGGGGCTGCTCGAGGTCGAGCCCTTCAGCGTGGTGCTGCGCCACTCCCGGCGCGCGCTGTGCGACGACAAGGTCGTCGAGGTGTCACGGACGGTCTACCGCGCCGACCGGTTCACGCTGTGGGTCCAGCTGGGCCAGGACTGCTGAGGGTTCCCAGCTCCGCCACCGCGGTCCCGGACTCCTCGCACACCCACGTCGGGTCCGGCCCGCCGAGGTCGGGGTGGATGTAGAGCGCGTGCTCCGGGGCGTCGCCGCAGCCCAGGCACAGCGGCCAGCGGCCCACCTGCTCGAGCAGCGCGTCCTGCACGTCCTGGGCCACCAGCCCGGCGACGTAGACCACCCCCTCGGGCCACTGCTCGGCCCACCAGGTGCGGGAGGAGACGGCGTCCTCGAGGAGCGAGACGGCCCCCGGGGTCGCGTGGCCGCGGGCCTGGAGGTCGGCCAGCACCCGGGCCCGGGCATCGAAGATCAGGGTGTCGTCCACGTGCCCATTGTCCCCCCGGGGCAAGTCGCACCGGCGCGGCACTGCCCGGCGGCTCGTAGGGTGGCGGGCGTGGGCATCCTCATCGACCCGCCCAACGCGGCCGGGCACGGTCGCCTGTGGTCGCACGTGGCCAGCGACACCTCCTTCGACGAGCTGCACGCCTTCGCCCGCCTGCTCGGGATCCCCGAGCGCGGCTTCGACCGCGACCACTACGACGTGCCCTCCGAGTGGTACGACGACGTGGTCGCCGCGGGCGCCGCGCCGGTCAGCAGCCGCGAGCTGGTGGCCCGCCTGGTCGCCGCCGGCCTGCGCCGGCGCAAGCGCCCCCGCTGACCCGGCCCGAACTTCGCCCCGACCCGGCCCGAACTTCGCCCCGACCCGGCCCGAACCGCCTCAGGACACCTCGCGGTCGGGGACCTCATGGACGCCCAGGCGCGCCAGCTCGGCCTCCAGGTTGGCGCGCGCCGGCGCCTCCCAGCGCTCGCGTGCGTAGGCGGTGTGGAAGAGCGCCGGCTTCCGCGCCAGCCCCACCAGCACCTGCGCGCGGCCCTGGGCGAAGGTCGCGTCGTCGAGGTGGGCGAACTCCGCGCGCACCGCGGCGACGTACTCGTCGTAGCGCTCGCGCGGGGCGGCCAGGATCGCCAGGTCGGCGTCGGAGAGCAGGCAGCCGGAGGTGTCGTCGTCCTCGGGCGTGTGCGTCTCGGTCAGGCGCACGAGCCGCGCCACCTCCTCGACCAGGTCGTCCTCGACCCGACCCGCCAGCGAGTCCTCCGCCCACGCCGCGGACCGCTCCTCGGCGTCGCGCTCGCCGTCGTAGACCGCGTCGTGGAACCACGCCGCCAGCACCACGGGCAGGTGCCGCACGACCGCGCCGTGCTCGCCGATCTCGTCGAGGCGGGTCAGCACCTCGACCAGGTGCTGGACGTCGTGGTAGCCGCGCTGGGGGGAGGCATAGGCCGCCACCAGCTCCTCGCGCAGGTCGTCGGCGTCGGTCAGGGGCCACCAGGGCCGGGGGTCGTGCAGCATGTGCGGGCGTTCCTCGATCGACGGACGGTGGTGCCGGCAGTGCCGGAGGAGCCATTCAAACGCGCCCGGCCCGCGCACGCTACTCTCGCCGCACCCCACCGAACTGGAACGTGTTCTGGTCGGTGTCGACGACGACGTAGAAGGAGTGGACGTGGCAGCGAGCAACGAGCGGATCCGTGAGGTCGTGGAGTCCTACGTGGCCCTGGTGGCGAGCGGCACCGCTGCCGAGATCGTGGACCTCTTCGCGCCGGGAGCCACCGTCGAGGACCCGGTCGGCTCCGCGGTGCGCACCACCCGCGAGGAGATCGCCGCCTTCTACGGCACCCTCGAGGGGCTGCAGCAGGAGACGAGGCTCGTCGAGTGCCGCATCGCCGGGGGCGAGGCGGCCTTCCACTTCGAGGTCCGCACCACCACCGACGGTGCGACCTTCACCCTGGCGCCCTTCGACGTGATGACCTTCGACGACGAGGGGCGGATCACCAGCATGCGCGCCTTCTGGTCCGACGCCGACATGACCGTCTCCTGAGCCGGCGCTGAGCCATCTCCGAGCCGGCGGTTCAGACGCGGGTGCTCGGCAGCCGCAGCGACGCCGCGCTCGCGCGCGGGAGGCTGGCGCGCGCCGGCCGGGGCCGTCGTGGCGAGCGGGTCAGGCGCACCGTGCCGAGGTCGACCAGCTGGCCGGCCCCGACGGCGAGGCCGCGCAGGTGCACGCGGTCGACCACGACGTCGCCGGGCCCCGACTTGACCACCACGGTCAGGCCGGCGCGGTCGGGCAGGTCGCCGCCGACCACGAAGCGTCCCTCGCGGTCGGAGCGGGTGCGGGCCAGCAGGGTGCCGCGCGCGTCGCGCAGCTCCACCACCGCGGCGTACGACGCCCGCTCGCCGTCGGCGTCGAGCACGAGGCCGCGCAGCGCACCGCCGACGACGGGGTCGACCCCGCCGGGACGCGAGGCGCCGAGCAGGGGCTGGGCCAGGCGCAGCACCAGCCGCGGAGCCGGGGCGGGGCCGATGCGCACCAGCAGGGGAGTGGCCTGGTGCCAGCGGCTGCGGGCGCCGACGAGCAGGTCGACGCCCCTCGGGAGCCCCGCCAGGGTGAAGACCCCGAGGGCGTCGGAGCGGGTGTGCACCCGGGTGCCGTCGGTGGTCGTCGCCTCCACGAGCGCCTGACTGGCGCGGCCGTCGGCTGCGGTGCGCACGCTGCCGGTCACGGTGGCGCCGGGCGCCAGGCGGACCTCCGCGGCGGTGCGCCAGCCGGCACGGACCTCCACCTGCGCCCGTCCGGGGGCGAGCCGGGCCGGGTCGTGCGAGGAGCGGGCGTCCTCGACCTCGACGCGCCAGGAGCCGGGCGGGACCCGCAGCAGCGTGGTCGTGTCGTGCACCCGCTTGTCGCCCGCGAGGCGCCCGTCGGCGGACCACCAGCGCACCCGGGCGACGCAGGGCCGCGCCCGCACCAGGCGCAGGTCGATGCCGGTACCTGGGGTCATCGTCCAGGTCGTGGCGCGCGAGGAGCGGTGGCGTCGGGGCCGCAGTTGGACTTGTTGTCCTGCTGCGAGGTGGGCAGCTGGGGCAGCTCGAGGATCCCGACGACGGTGTCCTCACCGGTCCGCACCCGGACCCCGTCCGTCTCGGCGGCGGCGTACTTGCAGTAGAAGGTGCCCTGCAGGTAGGGCGGGTTGGCCCCTCCCGGCTGGATCTTGACGGTGATCCCCTCCTGGGAGGTGATCGGGCCGGTGACGGTGAAGATCCCCTCGTCGTCGGTCGTCGCCGAGCCGAGGAGCGCCCCCGCGGCGCTGAAGGCCTGCACCAGCACGTCCTCCATGCCGGCGTCGGGGTGCTCCTGGTCGACCACGGCGCCGGTGATCGTCGCGCCACGCTTGGTCCAGGTGAAGCTGCTGGCCAGGTCGTCCTTGCCGGACTTCACCTTGGCGCCCTTGATCACGCCGCTCTGCGGGAGGTAGCGGCCCACGCCCGGTGCCACCATCCGGTAGCCGCCGGGGAAGAGACCGGAGAAGATGGCCTCGCCACCGCGGGCCCTGACGGTCCAGAACTGCCCGGTCGCCTTGCTGACGGCGGTCACGAACACCTTCTGCTTGACCCGGCCGTCGAGGGTGCTGAGGTCGACCAGCAGCCGGCCGGCCCGGGTGCCCAGGGTGATCGCGGTGTTGCGCACCTGGCCGAGCCCCATCTGGGACAGGTAGGTCGAGCGGCCGACGTACTGCTTCTTGCGGTCGTAGGTGAACAGGGAGTAGCTCCCGGCGGGCAGGCCCCCGAGCGCGAAGCGCCCGCGCTTGTCCGCCTTGACCCGGTAGGACTGCTCGGAGGCGTTGGCGGCCACCACCTCGGCGCCACCGGCGACCTTGCCTCCGGCGCGCACCGTGCCGGTGATCGCGGCTCCGCGCTTCATCCGCACGTTCTTCTGCACCGGCTTGTTCGCGACCTTCACCCTGATGTCGGTCGGTGCGTACTTGCGCACGTTGTACGCCGGGCGCAGGTCGACGAACTGCAGGTAGTAGGTGCCCGGCTGCAGGCTCAGCGAGTAGATGCCGCCGGTGACCTTGCGCTCGTCGAGGTAGGTCCAGTCCTTGGTGAACCACCGCACGCGGTACTTCACGCCCTTGTCGGCGGCCTTGATGCTGCCCCGGACCTTGGTCGTGCGCTCGGCGGTCGCGGGCGCCTGGCGAGCCGCTGCACGGGCCTCGCGCTCGGCGGTGGCCTGGCCCGGCTGCAGGGTCGGCGTCGGCTCTGCCGCTGCCGACGCGGCCGGTGCCAGCAGCAGGGCGGCGGTCACGGCGGCGACGAGCGCGGCGACCAGCGGGCGCTGCGGGCGGCGCGGGAGGTGGTGCCCCATGACGTGTCCTCGGGCTCGGGGGGTGGTGGTTGCACCACTGTGGCAGTCCCACCTCGGGACAGGCTCAAGATCGTGCAAGGCTTCGCTCAAGAATCCCCGTATCCTCCGCGGGTGCCCGCCAGCGACGACCTCCGCGTCCCGGTCGCCCGTCCCCGCCGGGTGCTGGTGGCGGGGCTGAGCGGCGCCGGCAAGACCACCCTCGCCAGGCGCCTCGCGACCCTCCTCGACCTGCCGCACACCGAGCTCGACGCGCTGCACCACGGGGCCTCCTGGGTGCCGCGACCGCAGTTCCTCGACGACGTGCGCGCCCTGGCCGACTCGCCCGCCTGGGTCACCGAGTGGCAGTACTCCGCGGCCCGGCCCGTGCTCGCCGCCCGGGCCGACCTGCTGGTCTGGCTCGACCACCCCTACCCGGTGGCGCTGGCGCGGCTGGTGCGACGCACGGTGCGCCGGCGCGTACGCCGCGAGGTGCTGTGGAACGGCAACGTCGAGGGGCCGCTGCGCGAGGTGCTCACCGACCCCGAGCACGTGGTGCGCTACCAGTGGACGCACCGCCGCAAGTACCGCGACGACCTGGTGCCCCGACTGCGGCGCGAGCGCCCCGGGCTGCCGGTCGTGCGGCTGGGCGGCGACCGCGACGTCGAGCGGTGGCTGGCGGGCCTCGCCTCAGGCCTCGAGCGCCGCTGAGCTCGCCGGTCCCTGGGCGCTCATCGCCCACCGGATCGTCCCGGTCGCCAGCGAGCCGAGCGCCCGCACGATGGTGCGCTCCGAGACCGGCATCCACGGCAGCCGCAGCGGACCGCGCGTCCAGCGGGGCATCAGCCCCACGGCGGCCGCGACCAGCACCAGGTAGGGCGCGCGGGCCAGGGCCGGCAGCGGCGGCTTGAGCAGCAGGAACCGCACGGCCTCGCGGGCCTCGGGGCTGCCGCGCAGCTCGGGGCGGTAGGCGGCCAGGACCTCGCGCAGCTCGGCCTCGGTGCGCGGCGGGTCGACGGCGCCCAGCCGCCGCGCGACCTCGCCGGCCTGCTCGACGTACTCGTCGCGCCGGGCCTGGTCGAGCGGACGCGCGCCGTAGGTCTGGTGCGCCAGCAGGAACGAGTCGACCTGGGCGGCGTGCACCCAGCCGAGCAGGTGCGGGTCGGAGGCGGCGTACGCCGACCCGTCGGGCATGGTGCCGCGGATCCGCTCGTGGATGCGGCGCACGGCGTCGACGGCCGCCTGGGCGTCGTCGGCGTGGCCGAAGGTCGTCATCGCCAGGTAGGTGCTGGTGCTGGCCAGGCGGCCCCACATGTCGGTGCGGTAGTCGCTGTGCTCGGCGACCCCGCGCATGGCGGCGGGATGCAGGGTCTGCAGCAGCAGCGCGCGGATGCCGCCGACGAACATCGATGCGTCGCCGTGCACCTGCGCGATCGCGCTGTCGGGCGCGAACCAGCGGGGCCCGGGGCGGCCGTGGATGCGGTCGCGCTGACGGGGCCCGTCGGGGCCGGCCACCCGGGCGAAGAGCACGGAGCCCAGGCGCTCACGCACCTCGTCGAGCGGTGCCCCCACCGCGCCCACGGGCACGCGCAGCACCCCTCGAAGCGCCGGGGCGCCCTGGCTGCTGGTCATGCCACGAGCCTACGGACGGCCCCTCACCCTCCAGGGCCCGCCGACCCGGCCCGGACTTCGCCCCGACCCGGCCCGAACTTCGCCCCGACCCGGCCCGGATCGACCGCCGAGCCGCTCAGACGTCCCAGGTGCGGACCCAGCGGCAGTGCTCGTTGGCGGCCAGCGCCTCGACCACCTGCGCCGGGATCGCCTCGGTCGAGTCGGTGACCACGTAGCCGAGCTCGCCGGTGGTGGCCAGGTACTGGCCCACGACGTTGGCGCCGGCCTCGGCGATGAGCTGGTTGACCGCCGCCAGCACCCCGGGCACGTTGTCGTGCAGGTAGCCCAGCCGGTGACCGGTCTGCAGCGCCGGGGCGCTCACGGTCGGGAGGTCCACCGAGAGCTCGGTGCGGCCCTCGAGCGCGAAGCCGGCGAGCTTGTTGGCCACGAAGTAGCCGATCTCCTCCTGCGCCTCCTGGGTGGAGCCGCCCACGTGCGGGGTGAGGATCACGTTGTCGAGCCCCCGCAGCGGCGACTCGAAGACGTCGCCCTGGGCCTTGGGCTCGATCGGGAAGACGTCCATGGCGGCGCCGGCGATGTGGCCCGAGAGGATGTGCTCGCGCAGCGACTCGGTGTCGACCACCATGCCGCGGGCGGCGTTGATGAACAGCGAGCGCGGCTTCATCTTCGCGAACTGCTCGGCGCCGAAGAGCCCGGCGTTGCCGGGGCGGCCGTCGACGTGCAGCGAGACCACGTCGGCGCGCTCGAGGAGCTCGTCGAGGGTCTTCATCCGCTGGGCGTTGCCGTGGGCGAGCCGGTCGGCGGTGTCGAAGAAGATGACCCGCAGGCCCATCGCCTCGGCGAGGTTCGACAGCTGGGTGCCGATGTTGCCGTAGCCGACGATGCCCAGGGTGCGCCCGCGGATCTCGTGGCTGCCCTGCGCCGACTTGTCCCAGACGCCGGCGTGCATCTTCTCGGTCTTCTCCGCCAGCCGGCGCGCCAGCACGATGATCTCGCCGATGACCAGCTCGACGACGCTGCGGGTGTTGGAGAACGGTGCGTTGAAGACCGCGACCCCGCGTTCGGCGGCGCCGGCCAGGTCGACCTGGTTGGTGCCGATGCAGAAGCACCCCACCGCGAGCAGGTCGGGCGCGGAGTCGAGCACGCGGGCGGTCACGTTGGTGTTGGAGCGGATGCCGAGCAGGCTCACGCCGGGCAGGGCCTCGACCAGCTCGTCCTCGCTCAGCGAGCGCGTGAGCAGCTCGACCTCGAATCCGCGGCCCTCGAGGATCTCGACGGCCAGGGGGTGGATGTTCTCCAGCAGCAGCGCCTTCACGGCCTCCACCCTAGAGACCTCGGCGGCGTACGACCGACTCGCGGTGCTGGCGTGGACAGCAGGCGGGCCCACCGGCCGTCCGGGCGAGCGTCGGGTGGCGGTCAGGTCGCCAGGTCGGGGATGTCCTCGGCGTCGACGATGCGGTAGGCGTAGCCCTGCTCGGCCAGGAAGCGCTGGCGGTTCTGGGCGAACTCGGCGTCGACGGTGTCGCGCGAGACGACCGTGTAGAACCGGGCCACCTTGCCGTCGTGGCCCGGGCGCAGCAGGCGCCCGAGCCGCTGGGCCTCCTCCTGGCGCGAGCCGAACGACCCGGAGACCTGGATGGCCACCTCGGCGTCGGGCAGGTCGATGGAGAAGTTGGCGACCTTCGAGACGACCAGCAGCCGCTCCTCGCCGGACCGGAAGGCGTCGAAGAGCCGCTGGCGCTCCTTGACGCTGGTCTCGCCCTTGATGACGGGGGCGTCGAGGGCGGCGGCGAGCTCGTCGAGCTGCTCGAGGTACTGCCCGATGACCAGGGTCGGCTGGTCGGAGTGGCGTTCGACGAGGTCGCGCACCACCTCGGTCTTGCGGTGGGTGCAGGAGGCGATGCGGTAGCGCTCCTCCGGCTCGGAGGTGGCGTAGACGAGGCGCTCGTCGTCGGGCAGCGTGACCCGCACCTCGACGCAGTCGGCCGGGGCGATCCAGCCCTGCGACTCGATGTCCTTCCAGGGCGCGTCGTAGCGCTTGGGCCCGATCAGCGAGAACACGTCGCCCTCGCGGCCGTCCTCGCGCACCAGGGTGGCGGTCAGCCCGATCCGGCGCCGGGCCTGGAGGTCGGCGGTCATCCGGAAGATCGGCGCGGGCAGCAGGTGCACCTCGTCGTAGACGATCAGGCCCCAGTCGCGGGCGTCGAGCAGCTCGAGGTGGGGGTAGACGCCCTTCCGCTTCATCGTCAGCACCTGGTACGTCGCGATGGTCACCGGACGCACCTCCTTGACCGCGCCGCTGTACTCCCCGATCTCGTCGGCGGTCAGCGAGGTGCGCCGCACCAGCTCGTCCTTCCACTGCCGCGCCGAGACGGTGTTGGTGACCAGGATCAGCGTGGTGGCCTTGGCGTGCGCCATGGCCGAGGCCCCCACGAGGGTCTTGCCGGCGCCGCAGGGCAGCACCACGACACCCGAGCCGCCGTGCCAGAACGACTCGGCGGCCTCGCGCTGGTAGTCGCGCAGCGTCCAGTCGCTCTCGTCGAGGTCGATGGGGTGCGCCTCGCCGTCGACGTAGCCCGCGTAGTCCTCGGCGGGCCAGCCGATCTTGAGCAGCGCCTGCTTGAGGTTGCCGCGCTCGGAGGCGTGCACCACGACGGTGTCGGGGTCGACGCGCTCGCCGAGCATGCCCTGCACCTTCTTGGCGCGCAGCACCTCCTCGAGCACCGGTCGGTCGGTGGTGGCCAGGGTGAGCCCGTGGGTCGGGTGCTTCTCGAGGCGCAGGCGGCCGTAGCGCGCCATCGTCTCGGCGACGTCGACCAGCAGCGAGTGCGGCACGGCGTAGCGGCTGAACTCCAGGAGCGTGTCGACGACCTGCTCGGCGTCGTGGCCCGCGGCGCGCGCGTTCCACAGCCCCAGCGGGGTCAGGCGGTAGGTGTGGATGTGCTCGGGGGAGCGCTCCAGCTCGGCGAACGGCGCGATCGCCTTGCGGCAGTCCTGTGCGCGCTCGTGGTCGATCTCGAGCAGGAGGGTCTTGTCCGACTGGACGATGAGAGGGCCGTCTGTCACCGGGCAAGCCTACGGGCGCCCCGGGCGGGGCGTGCGGGCCGAGCCCGCCGAGGGTCGCTCAGGGCGCGACGGGGGCGACCGAGGTGATCCGGTGCACCGCGAAGGAGCGCAGGTCGTCGGCGCGGTGGTCGTGCGCGGTGAGGGTGCCGCCCTCGACGCTGCGCGGGTCGACGACCCGCTCGGAGCGGGTGCCGTGGTTGTCGACGTAGCCGATCAGCACGCTGGCGCCGGTCTCGACGGCCTCGCGCAGCGCCGCCAGCGAGCCGGAGGGGCTCAGCGCCTGGCCGGCTCCGGCCGGTCGGCTCGAGGCGGCCCGGTCGCCGGCGCGCACGGCGGTGACCACGGCCGAGACGGTCGCGCTGCCGCGGGCGGCCCGCAGCCCCTCGGGGCGGCGGTCGCGGGGCGTGCGCGCGCGCAGCTGGTCGGGGCGGGCGACGCGCACGGTGCCGTCGGGCCCCTCGACCACGGGCGCGGCGCCGAGCTCGCGCAGCCGCGGCAGCAGCACGTCGAGCGGGGTGGTGGAGACCAGCACGGTGGGCGCGATGCGGCGCAGGCCGAGGGAGGCGGCCCTGGGGTGGTGCAGCACCTCGCTGAGCGCGGCCTCGTCGTCGGCGCGCAGGAACGCCTCGGCGTGCCCGACGCGGATCGAGCCGAAGGTGCGGGCGGTGTCGTCGACGAGGTAGGTGAGCGGCTGGGGCACCGGGGTGCGCGAGACCGAGGAGATGAAGTCGTGCACCTCGACGGCCGACCACCCGGTGTCGAGCGCGCGGCGCACCGACGAGGAGGTGAAGCGGTAGACCGTCGCGCCGCCGCGCGACTCGACGTCGGCCAGCAGCTGCAGCCGCTTGGCGAGCGTCGACTCCAACGGCCCCGGCGCCACGGCGGTGAGGTCGGCCTGCAGCAGCACGTGGTCGACCGGCGCCGGCACCAGCGCGTCGAGGGCCGCGACACCGGCGGCGGTCTCGTCGCCGCCCGCCAGCGCCCGGGCGTACGACGCCAGCCCGCCCAGGCCGCCGACCCCGAGCGCCTCGGCCTCGCCGACGGCCCACGCGACCTGGTCGGCGCGGGTGCGGGGCCGGCGCGGGCGCAGCCAGGCGACCCGGGCCACGAGCGCGGGCAGGCCGGTGCCGGAGGCCAGCACCTGCCCCGGAGGCAGGGCGGCCAGCTCGCGCAGGGTCAGCTGCCGGGTCTCGACCTGGTGGACGCCGGAGAGCTCGGGCGCCAGGGCGTTCCACGTCTTGCCGGCGGGGTCGCGGGTGCCCACCAGCCCGGGCAGCCGGTTGCTGTCCCACCAGGCACGGGCCAGCACCCACCAGCGCTCGGCGGGCGAGCGGGTGCTCCACCGGTCGAGCTCGTCGGTCGGCAGCCACGCGGCCTCGCCCTCGGCTGCGTGGCCGGTGGCCAGCAGGCCGGCGGCCGACGCGGTCTCGACCAGCAGGGCCGTCGTGGTCTCGTCGACGTGCAGCAGCACCGACGCGGCGCGCAGGTCGCGCACGGCCAGCCCGCCGCTGCGCAGCGCGGCCGGCGGGTGGGTGCCCCAGTGGTCGAGCAGCAGCTCCACGCGGCGTACGGCCTCGAAGGCGGCGCCGGCGGCGACCTTGTCGACCATGGCCGCGGACCGCTCGACCGTGGGCAGGGCGGGCACGTCGTCGACGCGGTCGGTGGTGGTGCGCCCGCCGCGCAGCACCAGCCCGACCTCGCCGGGCAGCACCACCGACCCGCCGCCGCGGGGCACCAGCAGCCGCCGGGCCAGCAGCTCCTCGGCGGGCGTGGCGGCCTCGGCGGGGGTGACGGTGTGGCGCGAGGTGCCGGTCGTGGCCTCGCCGCCGTGGTCGAGGACGTGCTCGAGCAGGGTGCGCGCCGGGGCCGAGAGCTCGTCGAGCCGCTGGGCCACCACCTCGGCCGCCATCGGCTCGGGCGAGCGGGTGCGCAGGCCGCTGACCCCCGCGCCCGGTCCGCCGGCCAGGCCCTCGGCGACCCCGCTGAGCGCGCGTGGCCCGGTGGGGGAGTCCCACACGAGCGCGAGGTCGGTGAGGTGCTCGAGCGCGGCCGTGGTGGCGGCGGGGTCGGCGTGCACGATCGAGACGAGTTCGGCGCGGGTGGTTTGGCCCGCGACGACGAGGGCATCTAGGACGCAGAGCTCGAGCCGGGTCAGCTGGTCGAGCGCACGCAGCAGCGAGGACCGGGTGGCGGCACGAGACGCCAGCTGGCCGGAGTCGTGAGGGGCCGGAGTGGCGAGATCGGGACGGGCCAGCAGCAAGCGGGACAGGCGCGCGTCCGGCCAGCTGCGCAGCTGGTCGGCGAGCGTGCGGAACCCCTCGGCAGACATCCCTCCCACGCTAGCGGCACCGGCCCAGGAGACGGCACGCGACGCCGTGGTCGAGACGGTGGCCGGCTGATGCGCGTCGAGCTGCACCACGGGGCCGCCACCGACGTCGGGCTGGTGCGCGAGGTCAACGAGGACGCCTTCCTGGTCGCCCCGCCGGTCTTCGTCGTCGCCGACGGGATGGGCGGCCACGACGGCGGGGACGTGGCCAGCGCGATCGTCGTCGAGGAGTTCGCCCGCCTCGCCGACGCCGGCTACGACCCGCGGCGCGGCGCCGAGGTGGTGGCCGCGACCCTCGAGGAGTGCCGACGCCGCATCGAGGCGTACGGCGCCGAGCAGCGCGCCGCCGGGCAGAGCGCCTTCTCGGCGGGCACCACCGCTGTGGTCGGGCTGCTCGTCGAGGACGACGGCCAGCCCCAGTGGCTGCTGGCCAACCTCGGCGACTCGCGTGCCTACCGCTTCGATGGTGGGCGCCTCGACCAGGTCAGTGTCGACCACTCCGTGGTGCAGGAGCTCGTCGACGCCGGTGCCATCACCGCCGACGCGGCCGCCCACCACCCCGAGCGCCACGTGATCACCCGGGCGCTCGGCAGCACCGAGAGCTCCGAGGCCGACTACTTCCTGCTCCCGCTGCCGGCGGTCGAGCGGCTCGTGCTCTGCAGCGACGGCGTGAGCGGGATGATCGAGGACGACGAGCTGGCCGGCATCCTCGCCGCGACCGCCGACCCGCGCGACGCCGCCGATGCCGTGGTCGCCGCGGCCCTGGCCGCCGGGGGCCGCGACAACGCCACCGTCGTGGTCGTCGATGTGGTTGAGTTGGCCCACGACCATCCCTACGACTCCGAGCAGCAGCGACTGAGCCTGGAGCAGAAGCTGGGAGCCCTGCCGTGACCTCCCCCGACGCCGCCGCGGTCCCGCCCCGGGCCTACCTGCCCGGTGACTGGTACGTCGTCCTGGGCCCGCGCGTGGTCGTGGCCCTGCCGGCCTCGGAGCCGGAGCGCGCTGCGCGGGCGTGGTCGCTGCTCGACGCCGGCGCCGGCGCCGACGAGCTGCTCGACGCCCTGCTCGGGAGCGGGCTGAGCACCCTGGCCGGGCTCGCCCTGGTCAGCGAGCACGACGACGCCACCACCCGGGTGCTGCTGCGCGGCGCCGCACGGTGGTCGGCCCAGGCGCAGGACGGCGAGGCCCGGGGCAGCGGCGAGGGCGCCTCGACCTGGAGCGAGCTGCTGGTGCGCGACGTCGGGTCCTGGCGGCTCGACCTCCCCGGCGGCCCCGGCGGCCCCGGTGCCCACGCCGGCGCCTCCGACGAGCCGGGGCTGCGCGTCGCCGACGGCCTCGTGCGGGCCTCCTGCGTGCTCCACGGGGAGCCCGATGCGGACCCCGATCCGGAGCCGGAGCCGCAGCTGCAGCCGGAGCCGCACCCCGACCCCGAGCCCGACCCAGAGCCGGAGCCGGAGCAGACGACCCCGACCCCGCCGGCGGCTCCCGTCGAGGCGGGCCCCGCCGGCGAGGCTCCGGCGGCCCCCGGGGCCTGGGGTCCCGGGGAGTCCGACCACGACGGGATGACCAAGGGCGGTGAGTGGGGCGAGGACCTCTGGCGGCACCGGCCGGGCATCCCGGGCCAGCCGCAGCCGCCCAGCGTCACCGCCAGCCCCGTGGCCCGGCTGGTGGTCTCCCACGGCGAGGAGGTCGAGGTCGACCGCGTGGTGCTGGTCGGCCGCGCCCCCGAGGCCCGCCGCTTCACCTCGACCGAGCAGCCTCGCCTCGTCACGGTGCCCAGCCCCCAGCAGGAGATCTCCTCCACCCACCTCGAGGTCCGACCGGGCTCGGGCGCCGACCACGGCAGCGCCGTGGTCACCGACCTCGGCTCGACCAACGGCACCGTGCTGGTGCAGCCCGGGCTGCCGCCCGAGCCACTGCAGCCCGGCATCGCGGTGCAGCTGATCCCGGGCGCGATCCTGGACCTCGGTGACGGGGTCAGCATCCAGGTCGTCCGGCCCTGAGCGCCGTGCCAGCCTCCACCGTGCCGCCGGGGCCCCCGCCGCCCCCGCCCCCGCCGCCCCCGCCGCCCGCGCCCCCGCTGCCGGCGCCGCCTCGGTTGCCGGTCGCCGACCTCGAGCGCCGCTACTACGCCCACGCGGTCGACCGCGGCCTGGCCTGGTCGTCGTACGCCGCCGTCGCCGGGCTGGCCGGGTGGCTGCTCGACGACCCGCTGGTGGCGGTGGCCCTGGTGCTGGGCTGGGTGCTGGCGCTCCAGGTCGCTCTCGCGGTGCTGCTGGGCCTGCGCGGCCTGAGCCCCGGCAAGGCGCTGCTGGGCCTGCGGGTCGTCTCCGAGCGCACCGGCGGTCCGGTCGGGGTCGCGCCGGCACTGCTGCGCGGCCTGGTCGTGGGCCTGGCCGGAGTGCCGACGCTGCTCCTCGGCGCCGCGACCCTCGCCTGGACCAGCGCCGCCGACCGGGACCGTCGGCGCCGCGGTTGGCACGACCACCTCGCCGGCAGCGTCGTGGTCGACCTGCGTCCGGTGCCCGTCAGCGAGGAGGTCGAGGAGGTCCGGCCCCGGTCCATCGTCAACCTCACCGCGATGCGCCTGATGCCGACGCCGCAGCCGGCCCCCACCACTCCGGGCACCGGCACCGGCACCGGCACCGTCTCGCCCGCCCCGGCGTGGCCCGCGGCAGCAACGAGCGCGCCCCGCCCGCCCGGAGCGCGTCGCCGGGCCGTGCCCACCGACAGCCCGACGGCCGGCCCGACGGCTGGCCCGGCACCCGGTCCGGCACCCGGTCCGGCACCCGGTCCGGCACCGGCCCCGGCGGGCGGATGGGTCGTTGAGCTGGACTCCGGGGAGCAGGTCGCGGTCGAGGGCCTGGTCCTGCTGGGTCGCGGCCCCGTGGCCCGCGCCGGCGAGCAGGTGCGCCGCCTGGTGCCGCTGCGCTCGCAGGACATGTCGGTCTCCAAGACCCACGCCCAGCTCCAGGTCGCACCCGACGGGGCCCTGGTGGTGATGGACCGCGGCTCCACCAACGGCTCGGTGGTGGTGCGCTCGGGGGTGGCCCGCGAGCTGGCCGCGGGCAAGCCGGTGACCCTCCTCGACGGCGACGTGGTGCGCCTGGGCGACCGCTCGCTGCGCGTGGGCCGCGCCCGCTGAGCGCGGCGTCCTCGCTACGGTGGAGGGCCTGATGACCCACGTCTGGTACGTCGCCTACGGCTCCAACCTCAGTCTCGACCGCCTCACCTGCTACGTCGAGGGCGGCTGTCCGCCCGGCGGCACCCGCGCCCACCCCGGGGCCCGCGACCGCACCCCGCCGCTGCGCAGCATCCCCGTCGACCTGCCCGGCACCACCTACTTCGCGGGACGCTCCGCGCAGTGGGGTGGGGCGGTGGCGTTCTACGACCACGCGACCCCCGGGCGCACCGCCGCCCGCGGCTACCTGGTCAGCGCGGGCCAGTTCGCCGACATCGCCGCCCAGGAGATGCACCGCGACCCGCGCGCCGACGACCCGCTCGAGCAGCTGGTGCTCACCCCGTTGCCCGACGGCCGCCACGAGGTCGGCCCCGGTGGCTACGAGACCGTCGTCGACGTGGGCCGCCACGACGGTGCGCCGATGCTGACCTTCACCGCGCCGCACACCGCGGCGACCGCCGAGCGCTCGCGTCCCTCCGCGGCCTACCTCGCCACGATGGCCCGCGGACTGGGCGAGGCGCACGGCTGGGAGGAGCCGGTCGCGCACGACTACCTGGCGGGATTGCAAAATCTGGCCTAGGTTCCACCGTCATGGCCTTCGCGCACACCGAGACCGCCTCGACCTCCGCCTCGCCGGAGCACGTCTGGGCGCTGTGGTCCGACACCTCGACCTGGCCCCAGTGGGACCCGAGCGTCGAGCGGGTGGTGCTCGACGGGCCGTTCCGCCTCGGCACCACCGGCACCATGAGCCTGTCCGGCGGGGTGCGCGCGCCCTTCACCCTCGTCGAGGTGAGTCCCGACGCGCGCTACTGCGACGAGCTGGTCGTCGGCGAGCTGTGCATCCGCATCGACCACCGGGTCGAGGCGACCGGCCAGGGCGCGGAGATCACCGTCGAGACCACCGTCGAGGGCCCGGGGGCCGACGACGTCGGTCCGATGGTCGTGGCCCACGCCCCGCAGGCGCTGCGGACGCTGGTCGAGCTGGCCCAGGCGCGCGCCGCGGCCGCCCAGCGCGTCAGCGGCTGAGCTGCACCGGCACGCGGGTGCGGGTGCCGTCGCCGCCGCGCCACAGCACCACGCCGTCGTCGCTGGTGCGGGTGCCTCCGGCGACCCGCACCGTGTAGGTCGCCGACTCGCCCGGGGCCAGGCGCAGCGCAGCGGGGCTCACGCTGACGTCGTGCGCCTCGAAGCCGGCCGTGGAGGAGGAGAAGTAGCGCGCCCTGCTGCTGGTGTTGGTCACGGTGCGCGTGGTCGTCGACCGAGCGCTGCTCAGCAGCACGGAGGGCAGGTTCAGGGGGCGGTCGGAGGGCAGCGCACCCTCCAGCCAGGTGCGGTAGTCCTCGACCGCCAGGTCGTGGACCAGCCCGGGGCGCAGCGCCCGGACTCCACGCACCCGGCCCGACCCGGCCGCCAGGGCCGGGGTGCCCGGGACGGCGTCGGCGGTGCCGACCAGTGCGGAGCGCACCCACGCCGCGCTCCACCCTCGGCGCGCCAGGAGCCGGGCGGCGGTGCCGCTGGTCCACGCCGTGGCCGGTGAGGTGCCGGTCTGGGTGTCCCAGCGCCGTCCGACCGCGCGCGTCGGGGCCGCGCCCACCAGCCCGGAGCCGGGGGCGACGAGGTCGGGCTTGAGCACCGGCCCGGCCGGGTCGCCGGTGGCCGAGAAGCCCAGCACCTCGAGATCGCGTGCGCGGGCGCCGCGCGGCACCAGCCGCACCTTGGCGCCCGGGTGCTCGCGCGCCCAGCGGCGTACGACGCCGGCGTCGGTGGCGCCCAGGTGCACGGTGGCCACGCTGTGGAAGTCGGCGTCCACGGAGTCGGGACCGCTGTTGAGCAGGATCATGCCGACCCCGTCGGCGCGCTGCACGGCAGCGGACTTGTCGGTGCGGCCCACCCCGCCGCGCTCGCACAGCACGATGCGCCCGCCCACCTCGGCGGCGTCCAGGCTGCCGGGCGTGCACAGGGAGGCCTGCTCCCGGGTGGCGGCGGGGGCGGCCACGTCGGCGCCACGCACGAGCCGGGCCGGGCCGACCCCCTCGTCGGCGAGCATCGCGCCGTCGACGCGGGGACCGTCGGAGCCCAGGCGCACCCGCCCCTCGTGGGTGGTGCCGGTGCTGGCGCCCACCGTGGTGACCCAGGGGGAGGGGTGCGCGGCGGTGCCGTCGGAGCGGTCTCCGGCCGCGGCGACCACGACCGTGCCGGCCTCGGCGGCCCCCAGCAGCGCGACCTCGACGGTGTCGAGCCGGGGCGGTCCGCCGACCGACAGGTTGAGCACGTCGACGCCGTCGTCGGTGGCACGGTCGATGGCGGAGACCAGGTCGGCGGTGGCACAGCCGTCGTCGGAGGGGTCGGGGGCGCTCCAGCAGGCCTTGTAGACGGCGATGCGTGACTGCGGGGCGACACCTGCGTAGCGGCCGAGGTCCTCGTCCCCGACGCGCACGGCCACCTCGGCGTTGCCGGCGGCGATCGAGGCCATGGCGGTGCCGTGCCCGTCGTCGTCGCGCGGGGAGAGCGACGAGGAGGCCTTGACCCGGTCGGCGCCGAAGCCCTCGACGAACCAGTCTCCGGCCACGACCTTGCCGTTGCAGGTGGCCGGGCCCCAGTCGTCGGCGTCGGCGCAGACGCCCCCGAAGCCGGTGGGCGCCGGGCCGAGCCCGGGCGCCGAGGAGAAGACCGGGCCGTCGGGGTCGAGGCCGGTGTCGACGAAGCCGATCACCACGCCCTGGCCGCCGCGGGTCCGGGCCGACGGGCTCAGCCCCGCGGTGTCGGCACCCGGGTCGGCGGCGGAGGCCGCCAGCGGCCGGACGCTGCTGGGCTCGACCATCGCGACGCCCGGCGTGGCCGAGAGCCGGGTGGCCTGGTCGGTGCTGAGCTCGACGGCGACCCCGTTAAGGGCGGTGGTCCAGCGGTAGACCGGCTCGGGCGCCTCCACCGACTCCAGCACCCGCTCCTGGCGGGTGCGCATCCGCAGCTTCTGCAGCCCGCGGTCGAGCTCGGAGGACGTGCCCGCCGTGCCGGGACCCTCGAGGGTCACCAGGTAGAGCTCGGCGCCGCGCCCGCCGGGGCCGTCGGCCCCGGGCACGGCCTGGCCGGGGGAGGCCGCCGCGAGGAGCCCCGCCGCGCCGGCCGCCAGCGCGCAGCCGGCCGCGAGCACGCGGCGTACGCCGTGGTGCGCGGGGCGGGTGCGGGGCTCGGGCACGGGTGCTCCTGGCTGGTTCATGGCTGGGTGCGGGCTGGGTGCGGGCTGGGTCGGCGGCCGGTCCGGGGACCGGTGCTCGGGCCGAGCTGCCCATTGTGACCGACGAGGCGGTCCGACGACAGCCGAACGCGGGGGTTGTGGACGACGAGGGCTCCCAGGCGCTTCGTCTACCCTCGGGGCCGTGCCTGCCCCGAGCCCCTCCACGGCCCCGTCGGCCCCCGGCCTGGCGGTGGGCTTCGACCTGGACATGACGCTCATCGACTCGCGGCCCGGCATCGCCGCGGTGCTGGAGACGCTGGCCGTCGAGCTGGGCGTCACGCTGCCGGTCGAGGAGATGACCCGACGGCTGGGGCCGCCGCTCGACCTGATGCTCGAGCCGCACCTGGCCCGTGAGGCGGTCGGGCCCGCGGTCGACCGGTTCCGGGAGCTCTACCCCGAGCGGGCCGTCGCCGGAACCCTCGCCTTGCCCGGCGCCGCCGAGGCGCTGGCCGCCGTGCGCGCCCACGCGGGCCGCGTCGTGGTGGTCACCGGCAAGCACACCCCCAACGCCCGGCTGCACGTGGAGCACCTGGGCCTCGACGTCGACCTCGTCGAGGGCCGGGTGTGGGGCGTCGGCAAGGCCGAGGTGCTGCGCCGCGAGGGCGTCTCGGTCTACGTCGGCGACCACGTGCACGACGTCGAGGGGGCCCTGGCCGCCGGCGCGACGAGCGTGTCGGTGCTCAGCGGCGGGGCGACCCGTGAGGAGCTGCGGGCCGCCGGCACCCACGTCGTGCTCGACGACCTCGCGCAGTTCGCGCCCTGGCTCGACGAGCACCTGCTCGACCGGCGCACCGCCGCCCTCGAGGCCGACCTGCGCGTCCGCGGCTCGCTGCTCGTCGCCTACAGCGGCGGCGCCGACTCGGCCCTGCTGCTCGCTGCGGCCGTGCGGGTGCTCGGCGCCGACCGGGTCGCGGCCGCCACCGGCTACTCCGACTCGTTGCCGCAGGCCGAGCGCGACCCCGCCCGCGAGCTCGCCCGGTCGCTGGGGGTGCGGGTGCTGACCCCGCGGACCCACGAGATGGAGCGCCCCGGCTACCGCGCCAACCAGGGCGACCGCTGCTTCTTCTGCAAGGCCGAGCTCCTCGACACCCTGGTGCCGCTGGCGGCCGAGCACGGGCTGGCGCACGTGGCCACGGGCACCAACGCCGACGACGTGGTCGCCGGCTTCCGGCCCGGCATCCGCGCGGCCGCCGAGCGGGGGGCGCTGACGCCGCTCGCCGACGCGGGCCTGACCAAGGCACAGGTGCGTGAGGTCTCCCGGCGCTGGGCCCTGCCGACCTGGGACAAGCCGGCCGCGGCCTGCCTGTCCTCCCGCGTCGCCTACGGCATCGAGGTCACCCCGCACCGGCTGGCCCGCGTCGAGCGCGCCGAGAGCGCGGTGCGCGAGGTGCTGGCCGGCGCCGGCGTGGGGGTGCGCGACCTGCGGGTGCGCGACCTGGGTGGGGCGTCCGACGCCGCACGCGCCAGCATCGAGGTCGACGCCGCGCTGCTCGGCGGGCCGCTGGCCGAGGGGCGCGGCCTGGTCGAGGAGCTGTGCGCCGCCGTGCGGCGTACCGGCTTCGCGAGCGCCGAGCTCTCGCGCCGCGGCTTCCGCTCCGGGTCGATGAACGAGCTGCTCGCCGAGCCCGAGCGGTGGCGGTGAGCCCGGGCGAGGTGGCCGAGCGCCTCTGGGACGAGGTGACCTCGCGCCAGCCGCTGCCCGACGCCTCGCTGGTGCTGCTGTCGGGAGCCGTGGCGCTCGCGCTGGTCTGGTGGCCCACCACCTGGCCGCTGGTGCGCCTGGGCGTCACGGTGGTCCACGAGGCGGGCCACGCCGTGGTCGCGGTGCTGGTCGGGCGGCGCCTGCAGGGCATCCGGCTGCACTCCGACACCTCGGGGGTCACCCTGTCGCGCGGGCGGCCGCGCGGGCCGGGGATGGTGGCGATGCTGGCCGCCGGCTACCTCGCGCCCGCCGCCGTCGGGCTCGGCGCGGCCCTGCTGCTCGCCGACGGGCGCGGCCTCGCGCTGCTGTGGCTGCTGGTGGCGCTGCTGGTCGCGCTGCTGGTGTGGGTGCGCAACGTGTACGGCGTGGTGGTGCTCGTCGTCGCGGGCGCCGGCGTGGTCGCGGTGACCTGGTGGGCGCCGCCGCTGGCGCAGTCGGTGCTGGCCCTGCTGGTGGCCTGGCTGCTGCTGCTCGCCGCGCCCCGGCCGCTGCTGGAGCTGTGGGGGCGCGGCGCGCGGGGGCGACGGGGCTCCGACCCGGACCAGCTGGCCCGGCTGACCCGGCTGCCCTCGGTGCTGTGGGTGGCGCTGATGCTGCTGGCCAACCTCGCCGGGCTCGTCGTCGGCGTCGCGACCCTGGCCCCCGACCTGCTGCAGCGCTGAACCGGTTGGTGTGCCGCGCCCGCGCCTGCCTATCCTTTGCCGTCCGGCGCTCTCGCCGGGCTGCAGACCCGACGACGACCAGAGACCGAGGACGCTGCTGTGCCCAGAGGCAAGGTGAAGTGGTACGACGCCGACAAGGGCTTCGGCTTCCTGTCGCAGGAGGACGGCCCCGACGTGCACGTGCGCGCCGAGGCGCTGCCCGAGGGCACCACGACCCTCAAGGCCGGCACCCGCGTCGAGTTCGGCATCGCCCAGGGCCGGCGCGGTGACCAGGCGCTGCAGGTGCGGGTGCTCGACCAGCCCGCCTCGGTCAGCCGCAACCAGCAGGCCGCGCGCCGCAAGCGTCCCGACGACATGGCCCCCATCGTCGAGGACCTGATCCGCCTGCTCGACGGCGTCAGCGAGACCTACCGCCACGGCCGGCACCCCGACGCGCGCACCGCCGCCCCCGTCGCCAAGCTGCTGCGGGCCCTCGCCGACGAGCTCGAGCGCTAGCCGGCCGCGAGATTCATCGGGTACCCGATGAACCTCGCGCTGCCCGACTGAACCTTCATGGAGGTAGCGCCAGTTCCGTCGGGTGCCCGATGAATCTCCCGCCGGCCGGGGGACCCCCCGAGCCGGTACGGCGTCGGCGCTCAGCCGGTGACGGGCACCTCGCCGGGGTAGCGGCGACTGCGACCGGCGAGCACGAAGAACATCCAGGCCGCGAGCACGGCGAAGGCCACGCCCAGCCCGAGGCGCGGGGGGTCGAGGGGCAGGGCGATGCCGACGAAGCCGCCCACCACCCACGCGAGCTGCAGCGTGGTGTCGCTGCGGGCGAAGGCGCTGGCCTGGACCTTGGTGGGCACGTCGCTCTGGATGGTCGCGTCAAGGCAGAACTTGGCCAGCGACTGGGCCAGCCCGGCGCACAGGCCGAGCGCGACCAGGGGCAGCACGCCGTAGAACACCGTGGCCAGAAGCGCCGCGGCGGCGTCGAGGGCCAGCACCAGCACGACGGTGGTGCCGGGGTGCAGGTTGCGCAGCAGCGAGGCCACCGCCACGCCACCGGCGTTGCCGAGCCCGGCCGCGGCGACCACGAGCCCGATGAGCACCTCGGCGCGCAGGCCGCTCTCGGGAGGGTTCTCGCGCAGCAGGAAGGCCATGAACATCAGCAGGAACCCGCTGAGCCACCGGGGCCCGCAGTTGGCGCGCAGCGCGAAGGCGACCGAGGTCGGGATGCGGGTGCGGGGACGGGCGCCGGCCGGGGCGGACCCCCGGCGCCCCGGCGCCGGTGCGTCGACGCGCACCGAGTCGCCGGGCGCCATCAGCACCAGCACCTCCTCGCCGACCGAGGAGTCCACGCGCTCGGGCAGCTTGATGGCGAAGACGGTGGCCACCACGAAGAGCACGAACGCGTAGCGCAGCGACCACTCCGGGCCGACGAGCGAGGCCAGCCCCGCCAGCGGCGCCGAGATGGTGGCGCCGAGGATGCCCGAGAGCGAGACCCGGCCGTTGGCCTTGACCAGCGACACCCCCCGCGGCAGCAGGCGGGGCACCGCGGCGGCCCTGGTCACGCCGTAGGCCTTGGAGGAGACCAGCACGCCCAGTGCGGCGGCGAAGAGCCACGGCGAGTCGCCGGTGACCGCGCCCGCCAGGCCCCAGCACAGGAAGGCGCGGATCGCCATGGTCGAGCCGATGGCCCACCTGCGCCCGTGGCTGAACCGGTCGAGGAACGGCCCGATCAGCGGGGCCACGATGGCGAAGGGCAGCATGGTCAGGCCCAGGAAGAGCGCCACCTGGCCGCGGGCCTCGCCCGAGGGGACGGTGAAGAACAGGCTGCCGGCCAACGAGATCGCGACCGCCGCGTCGCCGGCGGTGTTGAAGAAGTGCAGGTAGAAGAGCCGGTTGAGGCCCGACTGCTCGGCGCCCTCGGCGTTGGCGGCCCGCTGGGCCTGGCGCCCGACGTACCGGCTGGCCCGCGTGGTGGCCCGGGTGGCGCCGCGTGCCGCGCTCGCGGCGCCGCGAGCCGTCACCCTGGCGCCGGAGCCCAGGCCCCGGCCGACCGCGCGGGCGCGCTCGCCGGAGGACCCCGACGGGGCCCCGGCGGCGTCGTGGTCGGGGCGCTGCGACGGCATGGGCACATCCTGCCTGGTGGCCCCGATGGCGCGTGCGCCAGCACGCCGCGAGCCGCGGGGGAGGGGGCGCCCTCGCCGGGAGGTGGGGCCAGCAGGCATGATGTCGGGCCGTGAGCACCATCGCCCGGGTCAAGCCCGATGCCGTCGCCGTCGCTGCCGTCGAGGTGGCGCGCGAGGCCCTCGTCTCCGACGTGGGTGCTGCCGACGTCGGCGAGCACCTCGGCCACGTCGTCGAGGCCGAGCGCGTCGTCACCCACCAGTTCGCCTGCACCCGAGCCGGGTACGTCGGGTGGCGCTGGTCGGTGACCGTGGCCCGCGCCCCGCGCCAGAAGCACGTCACCATCGACGAGGTCGTGCTGATCCCCGGCGACGAGGCGATCGTCGCGCCCCCGTGGGTGCCCTACCGCGAGCGGATGCAGCCCGGCGACATGGGCCCCGGCGACCTGCTCCCGGTCGACGAGGACGACCCGCGCCTGGTGCCGACCTACTTCTTCGGCGACGACCCGCTCGACACCGACGACAAGGCCCAGGTCCGCCAGGTCGCCCAGGACCTCGGCCTGGGGCGCGTGCGCACGCTGTCGCCGGAGGGCCGCGACCTCGCCGCCCAGCGGTGGTACGACGGCGAGCAGGGCCCCGAGTCCACCCTGGCCAAGCAGGCCCCCGACAGCTGCTGGTCCTGCGGGTTCCTGGTGCGCCTGGCCGGGCCGCTCTCCGAGGCCTTCGGGGTCTGCGCCAACGGCAACGCCAACGACGACGGTCGCGTGGTGGCCTTCGGCCACGGCTGCGGAGCCCACTCCGAGGTGCGCCTGGCCAAGAAGCACGAGCCGCAGCCGCTGCCCGAGCACGTCTTCGACACCCTCGCGCTGGACCCGCTCGAGGGGCGGCGGCGCTAGCCAGCCCCGGCGCCGACGCTCAGGCGTCGGCGGTGAACACCCACACGGCGTACTCGTCCGAGGGCGCTGCCAGCTCGTAGGAGCCGAAGCGGTGCTGCACGCGCAGCCCGGCCGCGGCGGCGTCCTGCACGAACTCCTCGGGCGGGTAGCTGCGGGCGTGCTCGGGCCCGCCGACGAGGTGGTAGCCGACCAGGAGCCGCCCACCGGGCGCCAGCCGGGCCCGCATCGTGGCCAGCGCCTGCCGTTCGGTGCCCTCGGCGAGGAAGACGACCACGTTGCCGACGCAGACCACCAGGTCGACCTGGTGCGCCCGGTCGCCGAGGACGCCGCCCACCCGGGCGTCGTCGAGCTCGAGCAGGTCGGCCTGCACCACGTCGACCGTCGGGTACGTCGCTCGGCACTGGGCGACCAGCCCGCCGTCGGGCTCGACGGCCGTGACCCGGTGCCCACGCGCCTGCAGGGCGGCGCTGACGCGGCCCATCCCGGCCCCCACGTCGAGCACCCGGGCCCCGCGCGGCAGCAGCGCGTCGGCGAGCCGGGCCTCCCCGTCGACGTCCTGGCCGGTGGCCACGAGCTCGGCGAAGCGTCGGCCGAAGCCCTCGGTGGCCTGGGGTCCCGAGCGGGCCCAGCGGCTGGGCGGCGGGTCCGCGTGGGTGCTCATGCCGACGGCTCGTCGAGCTCGCGGCGGGTGGCGCGCCGGCGCCGGCAGTACTCCAGCCCGAGCAGCCCCAGCCCGAAGCCGGTCAGGCAGGTCCACACCCACCAGGTGCGGTCCTGCGCCTGCAGCTCGCCGTAGAATGGCAGCAGCGCCACGAACCCGACCAGCCACAGCGCGGTGCCGACCTCGACCGTGCGCACCCCGTCGACGTCGAGGGGCTCGACGTCGGCCACGAGGAAGGTCCGGTTGCCGATCTCGTGCTTGCCGGGCTGGTCGTCGCGCAGGTCCACGCCGCGACTCTAGTGGCCACGACCACCCGGTCCCGACCCGCGTGGCGGCGGCAGGGCGGCTGCTGGGATGCTTGGCGCCCGTGAGCACCCCCACGGCGCCGGCCAGGTCCGGTATCGACGGCTTCTTCAAGATCTCCGAGCGCGGCTCGACCCTCGGACGGGAGGTGCGCGGCGGTGTCGTGACCTTCCTGACGATGGCCTACATCGTCGTGCTGAACCCGCTGATCCTCGGGTTCGTCGCCGACTCGGAGGGCAACTACCTGGGCGGCGGGCCCGGCGACGGGTCGAACCTGCCGGCGATCGCGGCCGGCACCGCGCTGGTCGCGGGCGTGCTGACGATCCTGATGGGCTCGCTGGCCAACTTCCCGCTGGCCCTGGCGGCCGGGCTGGGCCTCAACGCCTTCGTCGCCTTCTCGGTGGCCACCCAGTCGACCTGGGCCGACGCGATGGGCCTGGTGGTGCTCGAGGGCATCGCGATCCTGGTGCTGGTGCTCACCGGCTTCCGCACCGCGGTCTTCCACGCCGTGCCCACCCAGCTCAAGGTCGCGATCTCGGTCGGCATCGGGCTGTTCATCGCCCTCATCGGCTTCGTCGACGCCGGCTTCGTCAGCCGCATCCCCGACGCCGCGGGCACCTCGGTGCCCGTGCAGCTGGGCACCACCGGCACCCTCTCGGGCTGGCCGGTCCTGGTCTTCGCGGGCGGCCTGGTGCTGCTGGTGGCCCTGTGGGTACGCCGGGTGCGCGGCGCGATCCTGATCGCGATCCTGGCCACCACCGTCGTGGCGCTCGTCCTCGAGGCGGTGCTCGAGCTGGGTGCGCGCAACGACAACCCGGGCGGCTGGTCGCTGACCGTGCCGCGCTTCGACGGCTTCGTCGACCTGCCCGACTTCGGCACCCTGGGGCAGTTCTCGCTGTTCGGCGCGTTCACCTCGATCGGTGTCGTGGCCGCGCTGCTGCTGGTCTTCTCGCTGATGCTGGCCGACTTCTTCGACACCATGGGCACGATGACCGCCATCGGCGCCGAGGCGGGACTCAACGACGAGGAGGGCACCCCGCCGCGGATGCAGCGGATCCTGGTCGTCGACTCGGTGGCCGCCATCGCCGGTGGTGCGGGTGGCGTCTCGTCCAACACCTCCTACATCGAGTCCGCCTCGGGCGTCGGCGAGGGGGCGCGCACCGGGCTCGCCTCCGTGGTGACCGGCCTGCTCTTCCTACTCACGATGTTCTTCACCCCGGTCGTCTCGGCGATCCCGTCCGAGGCGGCCGTGCCGGCGCTCGTGCTCGTGGGCTTCCTGATGATGCAGCAGGTCACCGAGATCACCTGGTCCGACGTCGAGATCGCGCTGCCGGCCTTCCTGACCATCGTGCTGATGCCCTTCACCTACTCCATCTCGGTCGGCATCGGGGCCGGGTTCCTGGCCTACGTGCTGATCAAGCTGGTCGTGGGCAAGGCCCGTCAGGTGCACCCGCTGCTGTGGCTGGTCTCGGCGCTGTTCCTGGTCTACTTCGCGATCGGTCCGATCACCGACCTGCTCACCTGACGACGCTCTCCTCCCACGTCTCGCCCGCGGAACATCCGCGGGTGCCGTGGTGTTGACCCGGCGCCGTGACCCGACGGCCGCTGACCCCGTGAGAGAGCCTGGTTGAGCCCCACCTTCCGTTCCCTGTCCCACCCGAACTACCGGCGCTACGCCGCCGGCTCCCTGGTGTCCAACACCGGCACCTGGATGCAGCGGGTGGCCCAGGACTGGCTGGTGCTGCTGCTGACCGGCTCGGGGGCCGCCATCGGCATCACCACGGGCCTGCAGTTCCTGCCCTTCCTGCTGCTCTCGCCGTGGGCCGGGCTGGTGGCCGACCGCATCCCCAAGCGACGCCTGCTGCAGCTGACCAACATCGGGATGGCCGTCCCGGCCCTGGTGCTGGGCCTGCTCGCCGTCACCGGCACCGCCCAGATCTGGCACGTCTACGTGCTGGCCCTGGTGCTGGGGGTGGCCTCGGCCTTCGACGCCCCGGCCCGCCAGTCGTTCGTCTCCGAGATCGTGGGCCCCGACGACCTGGCCAACGCGGTCGGCCTGAACTCCGCCAGCTTCAACACCGCCCGGCTGGTCGGCCCGGCGCTGGCCGGGCTGCTGATCGCCGGCTTCGGCGGGGGAGTGGGCGGCACCGGCTGGGTGATCCTGCTCAACGGGCTGAGCTACGCCGCCCCGGTGCTGACCCTGCGGGCGCTCGACGCCTCGTTGCTGCGCACCCCCGAGCCCTCGGTGCGCCGCCCCGGCCAGGTGCGCGAGGGCGTCGCCTACGTCCGCGGCCGCCCCGACCTGCTCCTGCTGCTGGGCATCGTCTTCTCCGCGGGGACCTTCGGCCTGAACTTCCAGATGACCAGCGCCCTGATGGCCACCGAGGTCTTCGACAAGGGCCCCACCGAGTACGGCCTGCTCGGCACCTTCCTGGCGGTCGGCTCGCTGACCGGGTCACTGGTGGCCGCCCGGCGGGTCCGGGTGCGCCACCGGCTCGTGGTCGGGGCGGCGCTGGCCTTCGGTGCGATCGAGGTGGTGGCCGGGCTCGCGCCGTCGTACGTCGTCTTCGCGCTGCTGTGCCCGTTGCTGGGCCTCTCGGCGCTGACCATGATCACCAGCGCCAACACGCACCTGCAGCTGTCCACGGCCCCCGAGATGCGGGGCCGGGTGATGGCGCTCTACATGATGATCTTCATCGGTGGCACCCCGCTGGGCGCGCCCTTCATCGGCTGGGTGGGCGAGACGTTCGGTGCCCGCTGGACCCTGGTCGTGGGAGGCGTGCTGACGGTGCTCGGCACCCTGCTCGCCAGCGTCGCGTTCCTGGGGGGTCGGCGCGTTTTGACCGGCCTCCGGGCGCCCGGTAGCCTCGTTCCTCGTGTCTGGGACAACCAGGCCGTTGCGCGTGCTCGGAAGTAGGTCGGCGGATCAGGACCGTCGCTGCTCCGGGCCGACAAGCCACAGGCCGCCGCACGCAGGCGGCTCCTGACCAGGGCGACACGCCCGACCTCGGGGGCGAGCAACGCCGGAAGGCAAGCACCACCCGGACACGGCGGAGCACCTCCGTCGAGACTCCGCTTGAACATCGTGCGCTGCAGAGTGCGGCGTACTGAGAGAGAACAGAAGGGGAACCACTCGGTGCCCACGATCAACCAGCTGGTCCGCAAGGGCCGCCAGGACAAGGTGTCCAAGAACAAGACGCCTGCCCTCAAGGGTTCGCCCCAGCGACGCGGTGTCTGCACCCGCGTCTACACGACCACCCCGAAGAAGCCGAACTCCGCCCTGCGCAAGGTCGCCCGCGTGCGCCTGTCCAGCGGCGTCGAGGTCACGGCCTACATCCCGGGCGTCGGCCACAACCTCCAGGAGCACTCCATCGTGCTCGTGCGCGGTGGCCGGGTGAAGGACCTCCCCGGTGTCCGCTACAAGATCATCCGCGGCTCGCTCGACACGCAGGGCGTGAAGAACCGCAAGCAGGCTCGCAGCCGGTACGGCGCGAAGAAGGAGAAGAGCTGACATGCCGCGCAAGGGTCCCGCACCGAAGCGGCCGCTCGACGTCGACCCGGTCTACGGGTCGCAGCTGGTCACCCAGCTCGTCTCCAAGGTCCTCCAGGACGGCAAGAAGCAGGTCGCCCAGCGCATCGTCTACGGCGCGCTCGAGGGGTGCCGCGAGAAGACCGGCACCGACCCCGTGGTGACGCTCAAGCGCGCCATGGACAACGTGAAGCCGGCCATCGAGGTCAAGTCGCGCCGCGTCGGTGGCGCCACCTACCAGGTCCCGATCGAGGTCAAGGGCACGCGCGGCACCACGCTCGCGCTGCGCTGGCTCGTCGGCTACGCCTCGGACCGTCGCGAGAAGACGATGTCCGAGCGCCTGATGAACGAGATCCTCGACGCCTCCAACGGCCTGGGTGCCGCTGTGAAGAAGCGCGAGGACACGCACAAGATGGCCGAGTCCAACAAGGCCTTCGCCCACTACCGCTGGTGATCTGCGCGGGGCGGCCGCGACCCGGCCGCCCCGCCCCCCACCCGCACACTTCGACCTAAGGAACGCGACCACACGTGGCTGTCAACATCACCACTGACCTCCGAGTCGTCCGCAACATCGGCATCATGGCGCACATCGATGCCGGCAAGACGACCACCACCGAGCGCATCCTCTTCTACACCGGCATCACCTACAAGATCGGTGAGGTCCACGACGGCGGCGCCACGATGGACTGGATGGAGCAGGAGCAGGAGCGTGGCATCACGATCACCTCTGCTGCGACCACCTGCTGGTGGAAGGACCACCAGATCAACATCATCGACACCCCCGGCCACGTGGACTTCACGGCCGAGGTCGAGCGCTCCCTGCGGGTGCTCGACGGTGCCGTGGCCGTCTTCGACGGCGTGGCCGGTGTCGAGCCCCAGACCATGACGGTGTGGCGCCAGGCCAACAAGTACTCCGTGCCCCGGATGTGCTTCGTCAACAAGCTCGACCGCACCGGTGCGGACTTCTTCCGCTGCGTCGAGATGATGGTCGAGCGCCTCAACTCCACCCCGCTCGTGCTCCAGCTGCCGATCGGCGCGGAGTCCGACTTCCTCGGCGTCGTCGACCTGGTCGGCATGCGTGCCCTGACCTGGCGCGGCGAGACGACCATGGGTGAGGACTACGAGATCGAGGAGATCCCCGCGGAGATGGCCGAGCAGGCCGCCGAGTACCGCGAGAAGTTCCTCGAGACCCTCTCCGAGGCCGACGACGAGATCATGATGAAGTACCTCGAGGGCGAGGACTTCACCGTCGAGGAGCTCGAGGACGCGATCCGTCGCGCGACCCTGGCCGACAAGGTCAACCCGGTCCTGTGCGGCACCGCGTTCAAGA
This sequence comes from Nocardioides salarius, assembly GCF_016907435.1. Classification (NCBI taxonomy): domain Bacteria; kingdom Bacillati; phylum Actinomycetota; class Actinomycetes; order Propionibacteriales; family Nocardioidaceae; genus Nocardioides; species Nocardioides salarius. Next base: position 2,964,829 of record NZ_JAFBBZ010000001.1, read on the forward strand.
ACAAGGGCGTCCAGCCCCTGCTCGACGCCGTCGTGAAGTACCTGCCCTCCCCGATCGACGTCGAGGGCATCACCGGCCACGCGGTCAACGACGAGGACAAGCCGGTCGTGCGCAAGCCCAGCGACGACGAGCCGTTCTCCGGCCTGGCCTACAAGATCGCCGCCGACCCGCACCTGGGCAAGCTGACCTACGTGCGCGTCTACTCCGGCAAGCTCGAGGCCGGCGCGACCGTGACCAACTCGGTCAACGGCCGCAAGGAGCGGATCGGCAAGGTCTACCAGATGCACGCCAACAAGCGTGAGGAGATCGCGTCGGTCGGCGCCGGCCAGATCGTGGCCGTCATGGGCCTGAAGGACACCAAGACCGGGCACACCCTCTGCGACCCGCAGAACCAGGTGGTCCTGGAGTCGATGACCTTCCCGGCCCCGGTGATCGAGGTCGCGATCGAGCCCAAGACCAAGTCCGACCAGGAGAAGCTCTCCACCGCGATCCAGCGCCTCTCCGACGAGGACCCGACCTTCACGGTCAAGTCCGACGAGGAGACCGGCCAGACGATCATCGCCGGCATGGGCGAGCTGCACCTGGAGATCCTGGTCGACCGGATGAAGCGCGAGTTCCGCGTCGAGGCCACCGTCGGCAAGCCGCAGGTGGCCTACCGCGAGACCATCCGCAAGGAGGTCAAGAACCACAGCTACACCCACAAGAAGCAGACCGGTGGTTCGGGCCAGTTCGCGAAGGTCGTCATCTCCGTCGGTCCCAGCATCGACGAGGAGACCGGCGCCGGAGCGGGCTACCAGTTCGTCAACAACGTCACCGGCGGCCGCGTCCCCAAGGAGTACATCCCCTCGGTGGACCAGGGTGCCCAGGAGGGCATGGAGTTCGGCGTCCTCGCCGGCTTCCCGATGGTCGACGTCAAGATGTCTCTCGAGGACGGCGCCTACCACGACGTCGACTCCTCGGAGCTGGCCTTCAAGATCGCCGGCAACCAGGCCTTCAAGGAGGCCGTCCGCATGGCGAAGCCGGTTCTCCTCGAGCCGATGTTCGCCGTCGAGGTGACCACCCCCGAGAGCTTCCTCGGTACGGTCATCGGCGACATCAACAGCCGTCGCGGCCAGATCCAGGCCCAGGAGGAGCGTCACGGTGACATGGTCATCGACGCGCTCGTCCCGCTGTCCGAGATGTTCGGGTACGTCGGAGACCTGAGGTCCAAGACCTCCGGCCAGGCGTCGTACTCGATGGAGTTCGACTCGTACGCCGAGGTTCCTTCGAACATCGCCGACGAGATCATCAAGAAGGTTCGCGGCGAGTAGTCTCTCCGAGTTCCTCGGCACCATCCCAGCAAGTACGAGTCAAGTACCAACCCACACCAGGAGGAGCCCCCAGTGGCTAAGGCGAAGTTCGAGCGGACCAAGCCGCACGTCAACATCGGCACCATCGGTCACATCGACCACGGCAAGACGACGCTGACCGCGGCCATCTCGAAGGTGCTTCACGACAAGCACCCGGACCTCAACGAGGAGTCGCCGTTCGACTCCATCGACAAGGCACCCGAGGAGCGTCAGCGCGGCATCACCATCTCGATCGCGCACATCGAGTACCAGACCGAGGCGCGCCACTACGCGCACGTCGACTGCCCCGGTCACGCCGACTACGTGAAGAACATGATCACGGGCGCGGCGCAGATGGACGGCGCGATCCTCGTGGTCGCCGCCACCGACGGCCCGATGCCGCAGACGCGTGAGCACGTGCTGCTCGCCCGCCAGGTCGGCGTGCCGGCCCTGGTCGTGGCGCTCAACAAGTGCGACATGGTCGACGACGAGGAGCTCATCGAGCTCGTCGAGATGGAGGTGCGCGAGCTCCTCTCGGAGTACGACTTCCCGGGTGACGACCTGCCGGTCGTCCAGGTGGCGGCCTTCCCGGCGCTGCAGGGCGAGCAGAAGTGGGTCGACTCCATCGCCGAGCTCATGGACGCGGTGGACTCCTACATCCCGCAGCCCGAGCGCGACACCGACAAGCCGTTCCTGATGCCCGTCGAGGACGTCTTCACGATCACCGGTCGTGGCACCGTCATCACCGGTCGCATCGAGCGCGGCATCGTCAAGGTGAACGAGGAGGTCGAGATCGTCGGCATCCGCGAGACCTCGCAGAAGTCCACGGTCACCGGCGTCGAGATGTTCCGCAAGCTGCTCGACGAGGGCCAGGCCGGTGAGAACGTCGGTCTGCTCCTGCGCGGTACCAAGCGCGAGGACGTCGAGCGCGGCATGGTCGTCATCAAGCCGGGCACCACGACCCCGCACACCAACTTCGACGCGTCGGTCTACATCCTGTCGAAGGAGGAGGGCGGCCGCCACACGCCGTTCTTCAACAACTACCGCCCGCAGTTCTACTTCCGCACCACGGACGTGACCGGCGTCGTGACCCTCCCCGAGGGCACCGAGATGGTCATGCCGGGTGACAACACGGAGATGTCGGTCGAGCTGATCCAGCCGATCGCCATGGACGAGGGCCTGCGCTTCGCGATCCGGGAGGGTGGCCGCACCGTCGGCGCCGGCCGGGTCACCAAGATCACCAAGTGATCCCCGCCGGTCGCTGACCGGCACCCCAGCACCACCAGCACGGCCCCGGACCTCCAGGTCCGGGGCCGTTCTGCGTGTCCGGACTCCCGCCGGCCGGGGCGCGACGCGGATTCCGCGTCCCGACGAAGCACCCGCGATGATGGAGCCATGTCCGAGCACCACCTGCGCACCGCCCCCGCGCGTCCGCACCAGAAGCTGACCGACGACGGCCGCCGGATGCGCGAGGTGCTCAGCTACTCGCGACGCGGCAGCAGGTTCACTCCGAGCCAGCAGGAGGCCTGGGACGCCCACGCGCAGGCGTGGGTGGTGCCCGACGAGGAGGTCGACCGCGCGGACGTCGACGTCGCCTCGTGGTTCGGGCGCGAGGCCCCGCTGGTCGTGGAGATCGGCTGCGGGGTGGGGGAGGCCACCGGCGTGCTGGCCGCGGCGCGCCCCGACGTCAACGTCCTGGCGCTGGAGGTGTGGCGCCCCGGCGTGGCGGCCTCGCTGGCCGAGGTCGCGGCGGCGGGCGCCGACAACGTGCGCTTCTGCTCCGTCGACGCCGCCTGGTGCCTGGAGCACCTGGTGCCCGAGGGCGGCCTCGCGGAGCTGTGGACGTTCTTCCCCGACCCCTGGCCCAAGACGCGCCACCACAAGCGGCGCCTGGTCTCGCCGGGCTTCGCCGCCGTGGTGGCCTCACGGCTGCAGGTCGGCGGCCTGTGGCGCCTGGCCACCGACTGGGCCGACTACGCCGACCAGATGCTCGAGGTGCTCGACGCCGAGCCGGCTCTCTCGGGCGGGCGGGTGCCGCGGTGGCAGGACCGGCCGGTCACGAAGTTCGAGCGCAAGGGCCGCGAGGCCGGTCGCGAGATCACCGACCTGACCTACGCCAAGCACTGAGCCGCCTCGATTTGGACGAGGTCCGGCTGGTCTGCCAAGATGTTCAGGTTGCTCCGGCGGGTCGCCGGGGTGCGGCACACCTTGACTACTGAATCGCGTCTCCCCATCACCTGATGGATCGTGGCTCGGTGCTCGGCGTGCAGCCGCACCGCTCCTGCTGCACAGCAGGGGGGAGACCCGATCAGCCCGACGAACCGTCGGGCGTCACCCAGACAGCACAGCAGGCAGGACCCGGTCCTGTGTTGCGCCCGGAATTCGGTTCCGGACCGCGACACGCCCGACCGCGGGGGTCGGCTGGGGTGAAGGACAGCAGGGGGGACCGACTCAAGCCCGAGGACGTCCCGGACACGCACGCGGCAGATGAGAAGTAAGGACGAGAGAGACCTATGGCGGGACAGAAGATCCGCATCAGGCTCAAGGCCTATGACCACGAGGTGATCGACACCTCGGCGCGCAAGATCGTGGACACGGTCACCCGCACGGGTGCCAAGGTCGCCGGCCCGGTGCCGCTGCCGACCGAGAAGAACGTGTACTGCGTCATCCGCTCGCCCCACAAGTACAAGGATTCCCGCGAGCACTTCGAGATGCGCACCCACAAGCGCCTCATCGACATCATCGACCCCACCCCGAAGACCGTCGACTCGCTGATGCGTCTCGACCTTCCGGCCGGTGTCGACATCGAGATCAAGCTCTGAGGTCCGAGGACATGACGATCGAACACAACATGAAGGGGCTGCTGGGCACCAAGCTCGGCATGACCCAGCTGTGGGACGAGAACAACCGCGTCGTCCCCGTGACCGTGATCGCTGCGAGCACCAACGTGGTCACCCAGGTCCGCACTCCCGAGGTCGACGGCTACAACGCCGTGCAGATCGGGTACGGCGAGATCGAGGGCCGCAAGGTGAACAAGCCGAGCGCCGGTCACTTCGCCAAGGCGGGTCTCACCCCGCGCCGCCACCTCGTCGAGCTCCGCACCTCCGCGGCCGCTGAGTACACCGTGGGCCAGGAGCTCGCGGTCGACACCTTCGCCGCCGGCGAGGAGATCGACGTGACCGGCACCAGCAAGGGCAAGGGCTTCGCCGGCGTCATGAAGCGTCACGGCTTCGCCGGTGTCTCCGCCTCGCACGGTGCCCACCGCAACCACCGCAAGCCCGGCTCGATCGGCGCCTGCGCCACGCCGGGTCGTGTGTTCCGTGGTCAGCGGATGGCCGGTCGCATGGGTAACGACACCGTCACCACCCAGAACATCACCGTGCACGCCGTCGACACCGACAAGGGCCTGATCCTGCTGAAGGGTGCCGTCCCCGGCCCCAAGGGTGGTCTCGTGGTGCTGCGTTCGGCCGCCAAGAAGACCCAGGAGGCCTGAGCATGGCTGTCAAGACCGTCAAGGTCGACCTGCCCGCCGACATCTTCGACGCCAAGGTCAACGTCCCGTTGATCCACCAGGTCGTCGTCGCGCAGCAGGCCGCGGCCCGCCAGGGCACGCACGCCACCAAGACCCGCGGCGAGGTCCGCGGCGGTGGCCGCAAGCCCTACAAGCAGAAGGGCACCGGTCGCGCCCGCCAGGGCTCGACCCGCGCGCCCCAGTTCGCCGGTGGTGGCACCGTGCACGGCCCGCAGCCGCGCAGCTACGACCAGCGCACGCCCAAGAAGATGAAGGTCGCCGCCCTGCGCGGTGCCCTCTCCGACCGGGCCCGCCACGACCGCATCCACGTCGTCGAGTCGCTCGTCCAGGGCGAGAAGCCCGCCACCAAGGCCGCACTGGCCTCGCTGGCCGAGCTGACCGACCGCACCAAGTTCCTCGTCGTGCTCGAGCGCGCCGACTCCACGACCTGGCTCTCGCTGCGCAACGCGCCCGAGGTCCACGTCGTCGCCGTCGACCAGCTCAACACCTACGACGTGCTCGCGGCCGACGACATCGTGTTCAGCAAGGGCGCCTACGACGCGCTCGTCGCCGGCACCGCCACGTCGACCAAGGAGGTTTCCAAGTGAGCACCCTGCACAAGGACCACCGCGACGTGCTGCTCGCGCCGGTCGTCTCCGAGAAGAGCTACAGCCTCCTCGACACGAACAAGTACACGTTCGTGGTGCGCCCCGACGCCAACAAGACCGAGATCAAGATCGCCGTCGAGAAGATCTTCAACGTCAAGGTCACCTCGGTGAACACGCTGAACCGCCCCGGCAAGACCCGTCGCACGCGCAACGGGCTGGGCAAGCGCAAGGACACCAAGCGCGCCATCGTCAGCCTCGCCGAGGGTCACCGCATCGACATCTTCGGAGGTCCGGTCTCCTGACCGGGCCTGACGACACGAGGACTGAACACACATGGCTATCCGCAAGTACAAGCCGACAACGCCGGGCCGACGCGGCTCGTCGGTCGCCGACTTCGTCGAGATCACTCGCACGACGCCGGAGAAGTCGCTGACGGTGCCGCTGCCCAAGAAGGGCGGCCGCAACAACCAGGGCCGGATCACCACCCGGCACCAGGGTGGCGGTCACAAGCGTGCCTACCGGATCATCGACTTCCGTCGCTACGACAAGGACGGCGTCCCCGCGAAGGTCGCCCACATCGAGTACGACCCGAACCGCACGGCGCGCATCGCGCTGCTGCACTACGCCGACGGCGAGAAGCGCTACATCATCGCTCCTCGCGGCCTGGCGCAGGGCACCGTGGTCGAGTCGGGCACCGGTGCTGACATCAAGACCGGCAACAACCTCCCGCTGCGCAACATCCCGGTGGGTTCCACGATCCACTGCGTGGAGATGCGTCCCGGCGGCGGCGCCAAGATCGCCCGCTCGGCCGGCAACTCCGCCCAGCTCGTGGCCCGCGAGGGCTCGCGCGCCACGCTGCGCCTGCCCTCCGGCGAGATGCGCTTCGTCGACGTGCGCTGCCGCGCCACGCTCGGCGAGGTCGGCAACGCCGAGCAGTCGAACATCAACTGGGGCAAGGCCGGCCGCATGCGCTGGAAGGGCAAGCGCCCGACCGTGCGCGGTGTGGTCATGAACCCGGTCGACCACCCGCACGGTGGTGGCGAGGGCAAGACGTCCGGTGGACGTCACCCGGTGTCCCCCTGGGGCAAGCCCGAGGGCCGCACGCGCAAGCGCAAGGCCTCCGACTCCCAGATCATCCGTCGCCGCAAGTCCGGCAAGGGTAGGAAGTAAACGACATGCCTCGCAGCCTGAAGAAGGGCCCCTTCATCGATGGCCACCTGCAGAAGAAGGTGGACGCGGAGAACGAGAAGGGCACCCACAACGTCATCAAGACCTGGTCGCGCCGGTCGATGATCGTGCCGGACATGATCGGTCACACGATCGCCGTGCACGACGGTCGCAAGCACGTCCCGGTCTTCGTCACCGACTCGATGGTCGGTCACAAGCTGGGCGAGTTCGCCCCGACCCGCACGTACCGCGGACACGTCAAGGAAGACCGGAAGGGACGTCGCCGATGAGCACCACCGAGCGCATGCGCACGAGTGCCCGCCGCGAGACGCTTCTCGGCGACCAGCCGGGGGCCTTCGCGACCGCCCGCTTCACGCGGATCACGCCGATGAAGGCGCGCCGGGTCGTGGACATGGTCCGCGGCATGGCCGTCGACGAGGCCCTGGCGCTGCTGCAGTTCGCGCCCCAGGCCGCGGCGCAGACCGTCTACAAGGTCCTCGAGAGCGCCATCGCCAACGCCGAGACCACCGAGGGCCTGGCCGCTGCCGACCTCGTCGTCTCCGTCGCGATGGTCGACGAGGGCCCCACGATGAAGCGCTGGCGCCCGCGGGCCCAGGGCCGGGCCACGCGCATCAACAAGCGCACGAGCCACATCACCCTGGCCGTCCAGCCCGCCGACGTGGTGGCCGCGAAGGCCACCAAGCGCGGCCCGAAGAACGGAAAGAGTGCCTGATGGGACAGAAGATCAACCCCAACGGCTTCCGCCTGGGTATCAGCACCGACCACAAGTCGCGCTGGTACGCGGACAAGCTGTACAAGTCCTACGTCGGCGAGGACGTCGCCATCCGCAAGCTGCTCAGCAAGGGCATGGAGCGGGCCGGCATCGCCAAGGTCGAGATCGAGCGCACCCGTGACCGCGTGCGTGTGGACATCCACACCGCGCGTCCCGGCATCGTCATCGGCCGCCGTGGCGCCGAGGCCGACCGCATCCGTGGTGAGCTCGAGAAGCTCACCGGCAAGCAGGTGCAGCTGAACATCCTCGAGGTCAAGAGCCCCGAGATGGACGCCCAGCTCGTCGCCCAGGGTGTCGCCGAGCAGCTCGCCGGTCGCGTGCAGTTCCGCCGCGCGATGCGCAAGGCGATGCAGACCACGATGCGCTCGGGTGCCAAGGGCATCCGGATCCAGTGCTCGGGTCGCCTCAACGGCGCCGAGATGTCGCGCACGGAGTTCTACCGCGAGGGCCGCGTGCCCCTGCACACCCTGCGTGCCGACATCGACTACGGCTTCTACGAGGCCAAGACCACCTTCGGCCGCATTGGCGTGAAGGTCTGGATCTACAAGGGCGAGGTGTCCGGCTCCCGTGCCGAGCGCCAGGCCCAGGCCGCCTCGCGCGCCGGTGTCCCCGGTCGCGGCGGCAGCAACCGCCCCGCGCGTGGTGGCGAGCGTCCCAGCCGCGGCTCCCGCGGCGACCGTCCGGCCCGCTCGGACCGCGAGGGCTCGGCCCCCGCTGCCGACGCGCCGGCCCAGGCCGCTGCCCCCGCTGAGTCCACGGCCGGATCGGAGGCCTGAGAAATGTTGATGCCCCGTCGCGTCAAGCACCGCAAGCAGCACCACCCCAAGCGGACCGGTATGGCCAAGGGCGGCACGCAGCTCGCCTTCGGTGACTTCGGCATCCAGGCGGTGGAGGGTCACTACGTCACGAACCGGCAGATCGAGTCGGCTCGTATCGCGATGACCCGTCACATCAAGCGAGGCGGCAAGGTGTGGATCAACATCTACCCCGACCGCCCGCTGACCAAGAAGCCCGCCGAGACCCGCATGGGTTCGGGCAAGGGTTCCCCCGAGTGGTGGGTGGCGAACGTCAAGCCCGGCCGCGTCATGTTCGAACTTTCCGGCGTCACCGAGGACGTTGCCCGCGAGGCCATGCGCCGCGCGATGCACAAGCTCCCGATGAAGTGCCGGTTCATCTCGCGAGAGGCGGGTGAATTCTGATGGCCAACGGTGTCAAGGCCCACGAGCTCGACGAGATGAACGACGTCGACCTCGAGGCACGTCTGCGCGAGGCCAAGGAGGAGCTGTTCAACCTCCGGTTCCAGGCGGCCACCGGCCAGCTGGAGAGCCACGGTCGTCTGCGGACGGTCAAGAAGGACATCGCCCGGATCTACACCGTGGTGCGTGAGCGCGAGCTCGGCATCCGGACCACCCCGGGCAGCGACGAGAACGAGGACGGTGCCGCATGAGCGAGCAGGCAGTCGACAACGGCACCCCGCGCAACGACCGCAAGGTCCGCGAGGGTCTCGTCGTCAGCGACAAGATGGACAAGACCGTGGTCGTCTCCGTCGAGGACCGCGTCAAGCACGCGCTCTACGGCAAGGTGCTGCGCAAGACCAGCAAGCTCAAGGCGCACGACGAGCAGAACGAGTGCGGCACCGGCGACCGGGTCTTGATCATGGAGACCCGCCCGCTGTCGGCGACCAAGCGCTGGCGCGTGGTCGAGATCCTCGAGCGCGCCAAGTGACCCCTCGCCCCGCGCGAGCGAACAACCCCACCAGTTCGGCCAGGCTCGCCGTCCCTGAGACGCCGAGAACCGGCACGACAACCAGGAGAAATCGATGATTCAGCAGGAGTCGCGACTCAAGGTCGCCGACAACACCGGTGCGAAGGAGATCCTCTGCATCCGTGTTCTCGGCGGCTCGGGTCGGCGCTACGCCGGTATCGGCGACACCATCGTCGCCACCGTCAAGGACGCGATCCCCGGCGGCAACGTGAAGAAGGGTGACGTCGTCAAGGCCGTCATCGTGCGCACCGTCAAGGAGCGCCGCCGGGCCGACGGGTCCTACATCCGCTTCGACGAGAACGCGGCAGTGATCCTCAAGACCGATGGCGAGCCGCGCGGTACGCGCATCTTCGGCCCCGTCGGTCGTGAGCTTCGGGAGAAGAAGTTCATGAAGATCATCTCGCTCGCCCCGGAGGTGCTCTGAGCCATGGGCAAGAGTGTGAACATCAAGAAGGGCGACACCGTCAAGGTGATCGCCGGCAAGGACAAGGGTGCCGAGGGCAAGGTCATCCAGGTGCTCCGCGAGGAGCAGCGGGTGATCGTCGAGGGTGTGAACCGCATCAAGCGCCACACCAAGGTCGTCAACCAGGGTGGGCGTGACGGCAGCACCGGCGGCATCATCACCGCTGAGGCCTCCATCCACGTCTCCAACGTGATGCTGCTCGAGGACGGCGCCACGACCCGGATCGGCTTCCGCCGTGACCAGGTCACCAAGCGTCGCCCGGACGGCTCGACCTACGAGGCCGAGCGCAGCGTCCGCATCTCGCGCAAGACCGGCAAGGAGATCTGAGATGACTGAGACCCAGACCACCGACGCGCCGGAGATCTCGGCGAAGGTGCCGCCGCGGTTCAAGACCCGCTACCGCGAGGAGATCCTCCCCGCGCTCAAGGCGGAGTTCGAGATCGCCAACGTCATGCAGGTGCCCGGCCTGACTAAGATCGTGGTCAACATGGGCGTCGGCGAGGCTGCGCGCGACTCGAAGCTGATCGAGGGTGCGGTCAAGGACCTCACCGCGATCACCGGCCAGAAGCCGACCGTGACCAAGGCCCGCAAGTCCATCGCGCAGTTCAAGCTGCGCGAGGGCATGCCGATCGGTGCGCACGTCACGCTGCGCGGCGACCGCATGTGGGAGTTCCTGGACCGCCTGCTGACCCTGGCGCTGCCCCGCATCCGCGACTTCCGGGGGCTCAACCCCGGCCAGTTCGACGGTCGCGGCAACTACACCTTCGGTCTGACCGAGCAGGTCATGTTCCACGAGATCGACCAGGACAAGATCGACCGCTCGCGCGGCATGGACATCACCGTGGTCACCACGGCCACCACTGACGACCAGGGCCGCGCGCTGCTCAAGCAGCTCGGCTTCCCGTTCAAGGAGAACTGACATGGCGAAGACCGCCCTGAAGGTCAAGGCTGCTCGCAAGCCGAAGTTCGCGGTGCGTGGCTACACCCGTTGCCAGCGCTGCGGCCGCCCCAAGGCCGTGTACCGCAAGTTCGGCCTGTGCCGGATCTGCCTGCGCGAGATGGCGCACCGCGGCGAGCTGCCCGGCGTGACCAAGTCCAGCTGGTGAACCAGACCTCCCGTTCCATCTACACACGATCGCTGCAGGTCGCCCTTGAGATGCAGGGGCGAAACCACGGTGGAGAAAGGGCCTCACGGCCATGACGATGACTGACCCGATCGCAGACATGCTGACCCGTCTGCGCAACGCCAACCAGGCGTACCACGACGCTGTGACCATGCCGTACAGCAAGCTCAAGCAGGGCGTCGCGGAGATCCTCAAGCAGGAGGGGTACATCACCTCCTTCGACGTTGCCGAGCCTGCTGAGGGCGAGGTCGGCAAGACGCTGACCATCACCCTCAAGTACGGCCGCAACCGGGAGCGCTCCATCGCGGGCGTTCGCCGCATCAGCAAGCCGGGCCTGCGGGTCTACGCCAAGCACACGGGTCTCCCGAAGGTGCTGGGCGGACTGGGCGTCGCGATCATCTCGACGAGCCAGGGCCTGCTGACCGACCGCCAGGCAAACCAGAAGGGCGTGGGTGGGGAAGTCCTCGCCTACGTCTGGTGACGACGAGACCGAGATAGGAGAAACGAAGCATGTCGCGCATTGGCAAGCTCCCCGTCGCGGTCCCGTCCGGTGTCGACGTGGCGATCGACGGCCCGCTGGTGACTGTGAAGGGGCCCAAGGGCACCCTCTCGCACTCCGTGGCGAGCCCGATCACCGTCGAGCAGGGTGACGGCGTCCTCGACGTCAAGCGTCCTGACGACGAGCGCGAGTCGCGCTCGTTGCACGGGCTGACCCGCACGTTGGTCAACAACATGGTCGTCGGTGTCACCGACGGCTACGAGAAGAAGCTCGAGATCGTCGGCGTGGGCTACCGCGTCCTCTCGAAGGGCCCGACCCAGCTGGAGTTCCAGCTCGGGTACTCCCACCCGATCATCGTCGACGCCCCCGAGGGCATCTCGTTCACGGTCGAGGGCCCGACCAAGCTCGGTGTCCAGGGCATCGACAAGCAGCTCGTCGGTGAGGTCGCGGCCAACATCCGCAAGCTGCGCAAGCCGGAGCCCTACAAGGGCAAGGGCGTGCGTTACGCCGGCGAGCAGGTCCGCCGCAAGGTCGGAAAGGCTGGTAAGTGACCATGGGTATCTCGCTGTCGAACAACAAGCACACTGCGACGCGCACCCGTTCGCGTCTGCGCCGTCAGATGCGCGGTCGCAAGAAGGTGCACGGCACCGCCGAGCGTCCGCGTCTCGTCGTGACCCGCAGCTCCAAGCACATCTCCGTCCAGGTCGTGGACGACCTCGTCGGCAAGACGCTGGCCAGCGCCTCCACCATGGAGGGCGACCTGCGGGGCTACGAGGGCGACAAGACCGCCAAGGCGAAGAAGGTCGGCGAGCTCGTCGCCGAGCGCGCCAAGGCTGCCGGAGTCGACGGGGTCGTCTTCGACCGCGCCGGCAACAAGTACCACGGTCGCGTCGCGGCCCTGGCGGACGGCGCCCGCTCGGGCGGCCTGACCTTCTGATCGCACGTACAGCAACAACAGAGAAGAGGAAAGTCTCATGAGCGGAGCCCAGCGCGGACAGCGTGGTGGCGAGCGCCGTGGTCGCGACGACCGTCGCGGTAACCAGGGCGCGGACAAGACCGCCTACATCGAGCGCGTCGTTGCGATCAACCGTGTCGCCAAGGTCGTGAAGGGTGGTCGTCGCTTCAGCTTCACCGCCCTCGTGGTCGTCGGTGACGGTGAGGGTCTGGTCGGCGTCGGCTACGGCAAGGCCAAGGAGGTGCCCGCGGCGATCGCCAAGGGCGTCGAGGAGGCGAAGAAGAACTTCTTCCGCGTCCCTCGCATCCAGGGCACCATCCCGCACCCGGTCCAGGGGGAGAAGGCGGCTGGCGTCGTCATGCTCCGCCCGGCCGCGCCCGGTACCGGTGTGATCGCCGGTGGCCCGGTGCGTGCGGTGCTCGAGTGCGCCGGCATCCACGACATCCTGAGCAAGTCCCTGGGATCGTCGAACCAGATCAACATCGTGCACGCGACCGTCGAGGCGCTGCGCATGCTCGAGCAGCCCGAGGCCGTGGCCGCCCGTCGTGGGCTGCCGGTCGAGGACGTCGCCCCGGCGGCGCTGCTCAAGGCGCGCACCGAGG